>CAVXUH010000015.1:0-107304 GCA_963764885.1 Candidatus Aminicenantota bacterium | reverse complement strand
ATCCCCGGTCCAGCCGCCGAGGTCAGGAACGTCATCGCCCCGGGCCCGCAGGTCGTCGTCCTGGCTGACCTGCCGGCCAGCCGATGATCCGGTCCTGGAAGGCCTCCGGACATCAACCAGGTTCTTCGGCGCCCCTCAGTTTTCGGGCAGGGACGTTCCCCGGGAATCCGTCAGTCGGGGCATTTTCTTGATGATCGCGGGGACATACTGCTGGACAAGGGAGAAACCCGGCGGGCCGCCCGCTTCTATGAAGCGGCGCTTCAGGCCGGCCGGGAATCGGCGGCCGATAGACTGTGCTGGAAAGCCACCGGCGGGCTGGCGGCCTGTCTCGAGAGGGACGGCCGCCGGCTGGCCGCCCTGGAACGCTACCGGCAGTCGCTGGATCTTTTCGAGGACCTGCGGTCGAAGTTCATGCTCCAGCATTCCGGCCCCGGTCTTCTCGGAGATAGACCAGCGGTTTCTGCGCGTTCATCCGGCTGCTTCGCGAAATGGACCGGACGAACCCCTCGGGCGGCTATCTCGGCGGAATCCTCTCGGTGATGGAACGCTCCAAGGCCCGGGGGTTCATCGACAGCCTGGAAGAGGGCGACTTCGGGCTGTCGGCCATGGCCACCCCCGACCTCCAGGACGAGGAAACCCGGCTGTCCGGAAGCATCGCTCAACTGCAGGTGGGCCTCCACTATCCCTATCTTTCACAAACCAAACGCGTGGAGCTCGAGACGCGCCTCCACGAACTGGAAAACGCTTACACCGACCTCCTGGTCCGCACCCGCCGGAAAGTCCTGGGCGCCGCGCCCCCCGCCTTCCCCAAGCCTCTGGACTATACCGATATCCGCCGGCGGCTCCTGACCCCGGGACGGCGCTCATCGAATACATGCTCGGCCCGGATTACTCCGTGGCGCTGATCGCCACGGCCGGCTCGCTTTCGGTCGATCTCCTGCCGGGAAGGCGGAGCTCAGGCGGTTGGTCGCGGGCTACCTCAGGTTCCATGACCGCCCCCCGGCCCCGGAGATTTCCGCGCCCTGAAGGGAGGGCGGCGGCTCAACGAGATCCTCCTCGGGCGCGTTCGGGAGCGAGGCGCTTCACCGGGGCATCCGGAAGATCATCGTTGTTCCCGACGGCGAACTCATCGACCTCCCGTTCGAGGCGCTGGTCGGCGGCGACGGGCGATACCTGGCCGAAAGGTTCGAGTTTCTCGATCGTCCACTCCGGCCTCGACGCTCATCATGCTCCAGGACCGGAGGAGGCGGCGAACGGGGGAAGACCTGCTGGCCGTCGGGGTCTCCCAGCCGCCGCGGCCGGCGGTGCCCGGTCTTCCAGTTCGCTCCGCAGTTTTCCGAGCTCCGCCATGTGGCGGTCGAGGTCCGGGCGGCCGAGCGCGCCTTTACCTGGGGTAAGCGCCATGTCCTGCTGGACGCGCAGGCGGATGAGGGGGCGCTGAGAGCGGCTCGACTGGCGCGCTTACCGGATCATCCATTTCGCGGTCCACGGCATCCACGATGCGGACCACTGGACTCGGTCGTGCCTGTTGCTGTGGCAGAACGGGCCGAGCGAAGAGGACGGCTACCTGCAGGTCCGGGACATCTTCCCGCTCCGCCTGGCCTCGGACCTCGTCGTCCTATCAGCCTGTCAGACGGCCAAGGCCGGCCTTCACACGGGTGAGGGCATGACCGGGCCTGAGCAATATTTTCCTTTTCGCCGGCAGCCGTTCCGTGCTGGTCAGCCAGTGGAACATCAACGACCGGTCAACGGCCGTGTTCATGGGGCACCTCTACGATTCGCTCGGCGTGCCGGCCGGGATGTCGGCGCGGCCGTCCGCGAGGCCAAGATCAGGATGATCGGGTCCAAGTACCGGCACCCGTTCTACCTGGGGCGGCCTTCAGCCTGATCGGTTGTTCTTCGGGGAGCTATTCGACCTCGAACACGCGCGAGGCCGAGGCCAGCTCCCGGTTGCTGTCATCAACGGCCAGCACGGTCCGGAGATAGGCCCGGCCCCTCACCAGCCGCACCCTTATGTCTTCCGGGCCGCCCTAAGCTTGTCGCATGGGTCTCGGTCTCGTAGATCGTATTCAGCTCATCGTCGGCCAGGATGAACCGGAAATCATCCCGGCCCGGGACGTCAGGTCCAGGAAAAATCAGTCGGTGTAATCCGGAGTTGAGTGCCCGGCTCCAGGAGCCGGAGTTCCTCGTTGATGGCCCCTCTCACGGCCGTGCGCGACCGGAGGGTGGTATTGAGATAGAGATAGCCGAGCGCGAGCGCGACGACGGCGATGAGGGGCGCCGCCGCGACCGGCAGCGGCCTGAGCGGGAGCGGACGTGCCGGCGGACTCAATCGTCTCAGCTGCCCGGCGGCGCCCCGCCGGAGCGACCGGGACTCTCTTCTCGTGAGCCCCGTCTCGGGCACCATGGCCGACCTGGCCTCGAGCTCGGTCTTGACCGCGGTCAGCACTCGCATCTTGGGGCGGCAGCTCGGGCAGCGGGCGACGTGTTCAAGGAATTCGTGCCCGGCCTCTTCATCGGCCTTCCCCATAAAGACGCGGACGAAATCCTCGCTCTTGGGGCAATCCCCGGACTTGATGCGACTCATGATCCCCCCCTCGAACCCTTTCCGGCGTCATCGATTTCAAAGATCATCTTCTTCTTGATGTCGGCGAGCCCGCGATAGAGAAGGTGGCGGACCTGGTTCTCCCGCCAGCCGAGGGAGGCCGCGATCGTCGGGATGCCCTGCCCCGCAAGGTAGAGCTTGGCCACCGATTTTCTCCTCTCGGGCAGGGACGCCACGGCTTCTTCCAACTGCGCTTTGTATTCCCTGGCCTCGGAAGCGCGATCCGGTACGGCCAATTCCGCGGGCATCTTTTCGTCTCCTTGGGCGGAACGCAGGACATCCTCGATCGGGAGATAGTCCTTCCTCTCCGCAATGAGGTCGAGCGCCGTCGTATAGACAACCCTCCATAGATATGACCTCAAATTGTCGATTTTTTTCCCGCTGGCGACCTTTTTCCAGAGCTTCAGCCTGACCTCGAGGTCGACCTCTTCTTTTTCCTGGGCCGTCAGGTTGGGAAAAGACGCCAGGATGATGTTGCGGATCGAAACGGACAGCTCGTCCAGGAACTCCTTGGTGCCGAAAAGCGTTTCCAGGTCCATGGGCTGAGGATATTCTTATGGAAATGAGGCTCAAATTCAACTTGGGCGGGAAAAAAGCCGGCTGCCGGGGGTCTACCTAATGGGACCAGGTGACGGGGCCCTCTCTCCAGCGCTAGTTTTCCCAAGTTGACCCAGAAAGGGGGGTCTTTATCCGGCAGATTTCGGCACGAATCTTGCATGCTATTTAACCGAGATGTTAGAAGGAAGAGAGTCGAAGCCCCTTTTCTTCTCTCATATATAGGCTTCAGCAGGTCCCCTCTTCCTCACAGGCGCCTCAAAACCTGCTGAAGCCTCTTTTTTTATGTAAGGTTATTTTACTCGCTTTACTTCCAAGTCCAGTCACGCAGGACGCGGTATCTATCGGGCGGCTTTGTCCGGCGTTGACGGTCGAAACTGCGCGTGATAACATATTGTCAACCCGATGGACTCGATTCGCTTGAGAAGATTTTCGGCGGCCTTTTTCGTCCTTCTCTTTATTTTCAGCTTCGGCCAATCCCTCTTTTCGGCCGACCCCTGCCCCCTTCACGGACGTCCGCTGGCTCACGCCTCAGGATCGGACATATCGTCCCACGGCCTCTTCTGCCTCTGTCTTCCGATAGTCGTTCTCGCCCCGGACGGAGCCAGTTTTCCGCTGTCCTCTTTCGCTTCGCGTCTGCCGGTCAGCTCCAACTTCTCCCGAGTTCGCCGGCTCTGGGCCCTCGAGATCTTTCGTCCCCCCCGGCCTCTTCTTTACGGTTAACTCCCCGTTTTTTTGATCTTTCCCAAGAGGAGTCGATCATGGTCAAGCGTTCTCTCTGTCTTTTTTGGTTTTGCGTCGCGCTCTGTCTCCCGGTTTTATCCGAGCAAAGTACGTTTTCGCTCGACGAGGCGATCGCCACCGCCTTGAAGAATAATCCGGACATCCTGAGGTCGGAAAAGGAGATTGAGATCGCCCGGGCGAGGACTCTCCAGCTGGAAGCTTTTCCCAATCCGGAGGTCGTCTTCAGCAATGAAGGGATCCCTTTCCGGTCAGCCGGGGGCGGGCGGGAGCTGAGCCTGGGCTTTCGCCAGCTTGTCGAGTTTCCGGGAAAGCGAGGATTGAGAAAGGCCATCGGTCAGGCGGGGCAAAACATCTCCGAAGCCAACCTTGAGAGCGGCCGGCTTCAGCTCATCACCCGGGTCAAGAAGGCTTACTGGAGAGCGGCCTATTCCGAGACCGCGCTCGCCCATCTCGGGTCCATTCTCGAAACTTTGAAGGAATACCAGGAGATGGCCGCCATCCGGTTCAAAGCCGGAGAGGTCCCTTCGACCGATGTCCTCCGCGGCCGCCTCGAGGAGGTCAGGCTGCAAAACGAGATCATCGAAGCGAGGCAGAGGCTTCAAGAAGACAGGGCCTTGCTCTGGCTGATCATGGGCGCCGAGGCCGCCGAAACATACCCGGGTCTCGAAAAGATGAGCTTCGTTCCTCTGACCAGGAAGCTCGAGGAGCTGAGGACAGCCGCCTCCCAGAGGCCTTCGCTTCGCGCCCTCCGCGAGGAGCTGGCGCTCCGGACGACGGCCGTCGCACTGGCCAAAAAGAGCCTCTATCCGGACCTCCGGCTGGGGTTGTTCTACCCGAGTCTCAGTGCATCGGGCTGGGGGTTTGAGCTGGAATTGTCGATCCCGCTTTGGCGCAAGTCCTTTCAGGGGCAGATCCTCGAAGGCGAGGCTCTCCGCGAGCAAGGGGCGATCTCCCTGGCCTTCGCGGCCCGGAGGATCATGAATCGGGTCGGCGCTTCCTATGCCCGCGCCCAAGCGGCCTCGGACCAGGTCATCCTGATCGAGACATCCCTGCTCAAGGATGCGGCCGACCTGCTGTCCGCCGGGATCACGAATTATCAATACGGCAGGATCGATTCGCTCAACCTCATGGACATCTACAGGATGGACAGGGAAGCCGGGCTCGAGCACCTCCGGGCGCTCTTGAATTATCACCTGTCTCTCGCCGACCTCGATGCGGCTGGCGAAGACCCGGGTTGGATAGGAGAATGATGATGACAATCGCGGCGCGACATCCCCGAATTCCGTTGGTCTTGATCACGGTCCTCTCTCTTTTCTTGGCGGCGGGCTGTCGGGAAACTCCGCCCGCCGAAACCGGCGGCGCTCACCCGGACGATGCCACGGGCCGGCCCAACTCCGTCCGGCTCACCGAAGAAGCCGTCCGGACCGGCGGCATCGCCGTCGAGCCCGCCCGGATGGTGGAAACGGCCCGGTGCATCGAGGGAGTGGGAGAGCTCGAATTCAACAGCCGGCGCCTGGTCCACCTCACCGCCCGGGCCTCGGGCCGCCTCGAGAGCATCGCGGCTTTCCAGGGTGAACGCGTCCGCGAGGGACAGGTCGTCGCAGAGATCTACAGCCGGGACTATCTGGCGTTTCAGGCGGAGGTCCTTCAGGCGGCGGAGCGCGCGGCCCGGCTGCAGGGCACAGCCGACGGGCTGGCGGCCCGGGCCTTTCTCGACGCAGCGCGGGCGAATCTTCTCCCGCTCGGAGTGTCCGAAGCCGAAATCGATACGCTCATCTCGACGAAATCGCCCCGGCGCTTTCTCGTGGTGCGTGCTCCTTTCGGCGGCCGGATCATTGAGCAGGCAGCGGTCGCAGGCGACAGGGTCGAGCCGGGGGTCTCGCTTTTCCGGATCGCCGACCTGTCAACGCTCTGGGCGAGCGTTCGGATCTACGAAAAGGACCTGGCCGCTGTTCGACCGGATGTGGAGGTCGTCCTTCGCACGCAGGCTTTTCCCGGGGAAGAGTTCCCGGGCCGGCTGGTCCTGATCGGGGCCGTGATGGACGACAAGACGCGGACGGTCGAAGGCCGGGTGGAGGTCCGCAATCCCTCAGAACGGCTGAAACCGGGGATGTACGTCGAAGCCACGATGGCCTGCGGGGCGACACGTCGCGCGTTGGTCATCTCCGAGTCCGCTCTTCAAGAATTCCAGTCCCAACCCGTGGTCTTCGTCCAGACCGGCCCCGCCGCCTATGAGCTTCGCCTCGTCGAAACCGGCGAGCGGACCGGCGGCCGCGTCGAAATCGTGCGCGGACTGGCCGAGGGGGACCGGGTCGTCCGGTCGGGCAGCTTTCTCCTCAAGTCCGAGATGTTGAAGAGCACCCTGGGTGATGAACATGAGCATGATTGACCGGCTGATCGACAGCTCGCTCCGTCACCGCAACCTCGTCGTCGTCGGGACCCTCCTGCTCGCCGCTTTCGGTATCTGGTCCTTCGTCCGGCTGCCCATCGACGCCTTCCCCGACGTGACCAATATCCAAGTCGAGGTCCTGTCGACCGCGCCCGGTATGTCTCCTCTGGAGGTGGAGAGGTTCGTCACCCATCCGCTCGAAATGGCCATGCGGGGACTGCCGCGGCTCAGCCAGCTCCGCTCGGTCTCCCGCTTCGGCCTGTCGGTCATCACCGCCGTCTTCGAGGACGGGGTGGACATCTATTTTGCCCGCCAGAACGTCCATGAACGGATGAGCGAGACGCTGGGCAATGTCCCGCCGGGAGTCGAGATCGCGATGGGTCCCGTTTCCACGGCCATGGGCGAGATCTATCAGTATACGCTCGAGGGGACGATGCCGGCGGACGAGTCGGGGCGGATCGAGTATTTGACCAATCTGCGGACGGTCCAGGACTGGACCCTGACCCCCGTCTTGAAGTCCGTCGCGGGCGTTAACGAAATCAACTCGTTCGGCGGCTACATCCGCCAGTACGAGGTGACCGTCGATCCTGACAGGCTCCTCAAGTATGATCTGACGGTCGGGCAAGTCGCGGCCGCCCTCGAGGAAAACAATATCAACGTCGGCGGCAACGTCCTCCAGCAGGGGTCGGTGCAGTACATGGTGCGCGGCATCGGGCTGCTTCAGTCCGTTGCCGACATCGGCAACGTGATCCTCAAGTCGGAAGACGGCACGCCCATTCTCGTCCGCGACGTCGCCGACGTCCGGCCCGGTCAGGCCGTGCGGCAGGGGGCCTCGGTCAAGGACGGCAAAGGCGAGGTCGTCGGCGGCGTCGTGATGATGCTCCGGGGAGCCAACGGCAGCGAGGTCGTGGCCGCCGTCGAGAAGAGAGTCGCCGAGATCAATGCGGGGGGAGTTCTTCCCGCGGGGGTCAAAATCGTCCCGTATTATAAAAGGTCGGATATCATCCGGGACAGCCTGCACACGGTCTCCGAGGCTCTGGTCATCGGCTCCCTGCTCGTCGTCTTCGTCCTCTACTTGTTCCTGCGCAGCCTGCGGGGCGCCTTCATCGTCGTCCTCGCCCTGCCGCTCTCCACCCTGTTCACGTTCATCATGATGCGGGTCTTCGGCCTGACCGCGAACCTGATGTCCCTGGGCGGCCTGGCCATCTCGATCGGCATGATCATCGACGCGACGATCATCCAGGTCGAGAACGTCCAGCGCCATCTGATCGAAGCGGGGACAGCCGCCAAGAAGCTCTCGACCGTCGCCAAGGCCGTCCTTGAGGTCCGCAAGCCGAGCATCTTCGGCGAGACGATCATCACCCTGACCTTTATTCCGATCATCGCCCTGCAGGGGATCGAGGGCAAGATGTTCTTTCCCCTGGCCTTCACCCACATCATCGCCCTTTTCGGCTCGCTGATGCTCTCGCTGCTGGTGATCCCGGCTCTCTGTTATCTTGTGCTCAAGTCCCACCGGGAAAAGCGGATCATCGTGATCGAGGCGGCCAAAAAGGTCTACCTCCCGGTCCTTCGCTGGGGACTGGGCCATAAGACCGTCATCGTCCTGATCTCGACCGTCCTCCTGGCCGGCGCGCTCTTCCTGATTCCCCGCCTCGGCACCGAGTTCATGCCGGTGATGGACGAGGGCGCCTTCGATATGGATTTCCAGTTCCTGCCGGGGATCTCCCTTCCCGAATCGGTCGAAATGAGCCGCAAGATCGAAGAGCGGCTGATGGCTTACCCCGAGCTGGAGACCATCGTCGGCAAAACCGGGCAGACCGGGATCGCCATCGAGGCCCGCGGCCCGGAAAAGACGGGCTACGTCGGCGTCCTCAAGCCGCGCCGGGAATGGACCACGGCGAGGTCGCGGGAGGAGCTGACCGAAAAGATGCGTCAGGCGCTGGCGGACTTTCCCGGGATCGCCTTTTCTTTCAGCCAGCCCATCGCCTGCCGGATCGACGAGATCGTGGCGGGCACACGGGCTGAGCTCATCATCAAGCTGTTCGGGGACGACCTGGATGTCTTGAGCGCCAAGGCGGCCGAGATCGCGGCCGTCCTCAAAGGAATTCCCGGCGCGACCGACCTCGTCGTCGAGAGGATCGCGGGGCAGCCGTATATCTCCGTCCGGCCCGACCGGGCGAAGATCGCCCGCTATGGGATCAATGTCGCCGACATCCAGGCGATCGTCGAGACCGCCATCGGCGGCAAAACGGTAACCCGGATTCTACGAGGGCGAAAGATACTTTCCATTGCAGCTCCGCTTCCTCGAGAGCCATCGCGATTCGGTCGAGTCGATCGGCGACATCCTCGTCCGTGCCCCGGGCGGGGCGAGGCTTCCGCTCAGCCAGCTGGCGGAGATCGGCACGTCCGAGGGTCCGGTTCAGATCAGCCGCGAAGCCGGGCAGAGGCGGATCGGGATCGAGTGCAATATCACCGGCCGGGATCTGGGCGGGTTCGTGGCTGATGCCCGGCGCCTGATCCGGCAGAATGTCCGACTGCCGGAGGGCTGCTATCTGACCTGGGGCGGTCAGTTCGAGAACCAGCAGCGGGCCATGCGGCGCCTGGCCGTCATCCTGCCGGCGACGATCGGGCTCGTCCTGTTGCTCCTCTTCTTGACGTTCGATTCACTGCGATTGGCGCTGCTTGTCCTGACCAACCTTCCCTTCGCCCTGATCGGCGGGGTGGCTTCTCTCTATCTCTCGGGACTGTATTTGTCCGTACCCGCCTCAGTCGGGTTCATCGCCCTGTTTGGCATCGCCGTCCTCAACGGGATCGTCCTCCTCTCGTATATCACCCAGCTCCGCGACGAGGGACGGACGCCTCGCGAGGCGATCCTGCAGGGTTGTGCCAACCGGCTCCGCCCGGTGCTGATGACGGCCACGATCACGATCTTCAGCCTGGCGCCGCTTCTCTTCGCCCAGGGTCCGGGTTCGGAAATCCAGCGGCCGCTGGCCGTCGTGGTTGTCGGCGGGCTGATCACTTCCACGATCTTGACGCTTCTGCTCCTGCCCGTGCTCTATAGCTGGTTCGGAGATAAGAAAAGATAGGTTATAATGCATTCCCTGGGAGAACGCCGGGGCGGGAGTCCCGGACAGGGAGTCGGACCATTCGAGAGCTTTTGACGATCGCGGGCTGCCTGGGGGTGGTCGCCTGTCATCTTTTCCTCGAAAGGCGGGCGGTGGCGCGGGCCTGCGGCCGGGTCCCGCTCCGGATCGGCGTCACCGGGACCCGGGGAAAATCGACCGTGACCCGCCTCATCGCCGCGTCGCTCCGCGCGGACGGCCGGACCGTCCTGGCCAAGACCACCGGCTCGAAGGCGATGATCATTCTCCCGGACGGAGCCGAGGAGGAGATCCCCCGGCGCGGCCTGCCGTCCATCCTCGAGCAAATGCGGTTATTGAAACGGGCCGTGGCGCTCGATGCCCGGGTCCTCGTCTCAGAGCTGATGAGCGTCCAGCCGGCGATCCTGGCGGTCGAATCCCGGCGCCTGATCCGCCCCCAGATCCTCGTCATCACGAACGCGAGGGTGGACCACCGCGAAGAGATGGGGGAGACAAGGTCCGAGATCGCCCGGGGGTTGGCGGCGGCCATTCCGGCAGGGGCGACCGTTTTCGTGCTCGAGGAGGAAAACCAGCCGGAGTTTGAGCGGGCCGCCAGCGAGGCCGGTTCCCGGCTGGTGACTGTTGGGGAACGCAGCCGGCCGCCGGCGGAGGTTCCCTGGCCAGACTGGTCCCCCGGTCAGGTTTTTGACGGGGACATCCGGCTCGCCCTGGCCGTGGCCGACGAGCTCGGGGTCGACCCCGAGCCGGCGCTCCGGGGCATCGTCGGCGCCCGGCCCGACTTTGGCAGCCTCAGGGCCTGGGACGCCGTCCTGGGCGAACCTCCGGCACCGTGGACCCTGGTCAGCGCCTTCGCGGCCAACGACCCGGAGTCGAGCCGCCGGGCGCTCGCCCGCCTCGCCGGCCTGCGGCGCGAACAGCCCCGGGAGCTTGTCGGCGTGCTCAATTTGCGGGCGGACCGCGGCGACCGGACTCTCCAGTGGGTTGAAGCACTGGACAGCGGGTTTTTCTCCGGGTTCGCCGCGCTCTATATCATCGGCGCCCACACGGGCGCGGCACGCTGGCGGCAGCGCGCGGCTGCGGCCCCTGCGATCAGGCCGCTCCGGGCGGGGTCCGCCGAAGCGATCCTCGCCGCCGTCACCCGGTCCCACGGGGGAGGGGCGGTCCTTGTCGGCTTAGGGAACATGGGCGGCCTGGGCGGGAGGCTGGTCGAGCACTGGGAGAAAATCGGGAGGACGCATGCCCTTTGAGACGGTTTTCATCGGCATCGTCGTGGCCCTCCTCTATGCGGAGCTCACCGGCATCATTCCCGGTGGCATCATCGTGCCCGCCTTTCTGTCGCTGACCCTCGACCAGCCGGCCCGGGCCTTGGCGACAGTCGCCATTGCCTGCCTGAGCGTTTTTCTCTTCCGGGCCGCTTCGCGGTATTTCATACTGTTTGGCCGCCGGCGCTTCGTGGTCATGGTCCTTCTCGGCGGACTCGGCGTGCAAGCGCTCTGGCTGGCCGCTCCCCATCTTCTTCCCTCGGCCGCGCCCGTCCGCGCCCTGGGCATGGTCATCCCCGGGCTCCTGGCGAACAATCTGGAAAGACAGAAGTTCCTCCCCACCCTCGCCTCGCTCGCGACGGTGGCCGTCATCACCTATTTCCTGGGAAGCCTTCTGCGGCTGGCGGGACGCTAGGCCGAAGATCGAAATGATGAGGAAAACCGCGGTCTATGCGCTGGGCCTCGCGAGCCTGGCCGCGCTCCTCTTCGCGAAACTCGCCGTCGACGAACCGGTCTCCGTTCAGCCGGAGATGCGCCGGGCGGCCGGCCTCATGTTCCGGATGTCGGCGGCCGTGCGCGCCTGCCGGGCAGCCGCCGGGGTCCCCATCGATGCCGTCGTCGATGTCAACCGCACCGGACTTATCGGCCTCGGGTCTTCGCCGATAACGACTTCGCTCGGGAACCTCGAGGCCAAGCGGACGACCACCAATCCCGACTTCGCGGCCCTCGTCGTCATGCTCCTCGACCAGGCCGGGGTCAGGCGGGGAGACGCGGTCGCGGTGGGCGCTTCCGGCTCGTTCCCCGCGCTGACGGTGGCCGCGCTCTGCGCCGCCGAGAGCCTGGGCGCCCGGGCCCTCCTCATCGGCTCGCTCGGCGCCTCAGAATGGGGGGCGAACGACCCGCGTTTCGACTGGCTGTCCCTCACACGGTGCCTTCGTCAGTCGGGCCTGCGGTCCTTTGAAACGCTGGCGCTTTCCGTCGGCGGAGAGGGAGACGTCGGCCTGGATATGAGCCTCCGGGGGCGGGAGGCGCTAAACGGGGAAGCCGGCTCGAGCGGACTGCCCTTTCTCCGGGAGCCGGACCTCGAGAAGAACGTGGACCGGCGGCTGGCCCTCTACGATGGGGCCGCCGGCGCGGGCGGCATCCGGGCCTTCGTCAACATCGGCGGCGGCTACGCCAACCTGGGGACGGACTCGGAGATCCTCAAGCTCAGCCCGGGGCTCGCCGCTTTTCCCCGCCTGCCGCCGGCGGAGCGGCGGGGCGTCATTTTCGCCATGGCCGCGCGCAGGCGTTCCCGTCATCCACCTTCTCTACATTAAGGGACTGTGCGACCGCTACCTTCTTCCCTGGGACCCCCGGCCGCTGCCCGAGCCGGGCCGGGGGGCGATCTACGGGATCAAGCGGGTTTCGCCCGGCAATCTCCCGGTGGTGGCGGCGGCCTATCTCGCGCTTGTCCTTGTGATATCGGCCTGGGGCATGCGGGCGGGCGCCGGCCGGACCCGCAGGGCCTGACTTACCTTTTAGAGATAATTATGTTGGCGATGCACTGGTAGGATTCGAGCTTGTCCCGGTCCTGGCAGATCTCCCGGTTGATGGTCAGGACGCCGCGCTCATAATCGTCCCAGCGATAGTAGCCGATGTCATTGGCCGATCCGGTGATCGCGGCGAGTTCGCGCACAGGCCTTTTCACCCTGGGCAGGCCGAGATAGTCCAGGATCCGGTTGATCGAGTGGATGTCCTTGATATTGAAGTGCTTCCCCGCGGCGTCGAGCTCCAGCGAGAGCTTCGGGCCGGGGCTCTCGAAGTAATAGCGGATGTAAGCGCCGTTGCCGTCGCGGCCTTCATCTTTATGGAAGATGTAGTCGGGCGTCTTCTCCGGGAAGAACGTGTCCTTGATCTGCGACCTGATATCGTTGATCGTCAGGGTCTCTTGCTTGACGCCCTTCAGGTAGAAAAGGGCGCCGCCCAGGAGTGCGCCCACGATCAGCGAGCGGATGATGTTCTCGGACTCCCGCTTTATCAGGACCCGGATGAGCCAGAGGAAGGTGACGCCGAGCAAGCCGAGGACAATGTTCTTCAAGACTTCGACGCTCATTTTGGCCTCCGCTATCTGCGGCCATTCTATCAAAAAACAAGCATTACACCCAAGCGGAAAAAAAGTGATACAATTCGGGCCTTCGAGGAGACCGCCATGAAAAAGATACTCGCCCTTGGCATCATGCTGGCTGCCGGCCTCGGCCCGGTCCTGGCGCAGGGCGGCCGGGGCACGGGGCCCGAGTCCATCGTTCCGCTGAGCCTTCTTCAGGCGATCATCGAGGAGGCCTCGGGTGACGTCGCGCTCCAGAACGAGATTGCCCTCACCGGCGTCAACCGCAACCGGCTGCCCGAGGAATACCTGGGCAAGTATTTCGAAACTGGCTTCATCCTGGCCAGGCTCAAAGAGTACGGGATCGAGCAGAGCGAGATCATCGACCTGCCCGTCCGTTCGAAGACGACCTGGGATGCCGAAGCGGCCGAGCTGTGGCAGACCCGGCCCGAACCGCGGAAGCTCGCCGACCTCGAGGACCTTCCGGCGACGCTCTGCTCCGGGAGCGTGAGCGCGGACGTCACCGCCGCGCTCGTCTACGTCGGCCCGGGGTACCGGGAATCCGACTATCAGGGGAAAGACGTCAAGGACAAGATCGTCCTGGTCAACGGCCCGCCCGAAATGGCGCGGCGGCTGGCCGTCGAGAAGTTCGGGGCGAAAGGCCTCATCGGCTACTCCTCGAGCCACCCCGAGTGGGACCCGGACCAGGTCGGCTGGAGCTCGATCCGGGCCGCCGAAAAAGAAAAGGCGACGTTCGGGTTCATGGTTTCGACACGACAGGGCGAAGAGCTCCGGAACGCGCTCGAAAAGGGAACGGCGGTCGAGGTCCGGGCGGTCTGCAGGACGCGCCAGATCCCCTACAACGAGCAGATGGTTTCGGCGCTCCTGCCCGGCGACAGCCTCCCGAATGAGGAGCTCGTCTTCACCGCCCATCTCTTCGAGGGCTTCGCCAAGCAGGGTGCGAACGACGACGCCAGCGGCTGCGTCGCCATCCTCGAGACGGCCCGGACGCTCCGGAAGCTCCTTGATGACGGCCGGATCCCGCCGCTCCGCCGGTCGGTCCGTTTCCTGTTCGTCCCCGAGATCTCGGGAACGGCCGCCTATATCGAAAAGTACCCGGCGGTCGCCAAGCGGTTCTTCGCCAACATCAACGAGGACATGGTGGGGGAGGCCCTGATAAAGAACAGGTCCTTCTTCAACCTCGAGCGATCGCCGTACTCTCTTCCTTCCTATCTCGGCGATGTCCTGGAGTCGATCGTCAGGTGGCTGGGGGAGACGCAGAAAGAGAGCGAGGATTACAGCGAGCCCGGCCCGCCGATCGTCTCGCCCACGGGCAGCCGTGACCCGTTTTATTATGCCGTCACCCGTTTCACGGGCGGGAGCGACCACATCGTGTTCGTGGACGGTGGGGTGCGTGTCCCGGCGGTCATGTTCATCTGCTGGCCGGACATGTGGTACCACACGAGCGGCGATCTGCCCGATAAATCCGACGCCACCCAGCTCAAGCGGGTCGCGGTCCTGGGCACGGCGGCGGCGGTCTTCTTGACCAAGGCCGGCCCGGCCGAGGCGCCGCGGATCGCGGCGGAGGTCTCCGGCCGCGGTCTGGCCCGGCTGGGGCTGGAAAAGCTGCGGGCAGAAACGACGGTCGCCGAAGCCGACGCCAAGGGCCTCCACGACGGAGTCAAGGAGGCTTTGAACATCGTCAGCCAGGCATTTAAGAGGGAGAGAGAGGCCGTTCTGACCTGCCGGTTTTTCGCCGGCGAGGACACATCCGCGGTCAGACTGGTCGAGTCCAAGGCGGCGGCGCTCGACGCGCTGCGCGCGTCGTTTCTCCGGGAGATCGACGAGCTCTACAGGCTGAGGTGCCTCAAGGCCGGCCTGAAGCCCCAGAAGCCCGTCTTGGCGGCTGAAGAGATTGCGGCCGGGCGGCTGGTCCCGGTCCGGACCGACAAGATGAGGGGTTACTTCAACGGCTTCGAGTTCTACCAGAAGATCAGGGAACTCCTGGAAACCAAGAAGCTGCCGCCCGCCTTCAACCAGCTCGGCCGGGCCGACTTCGAGGTCCGCAACTTCATCGACGGACAGCGGAGCATCCTGGATATCCGGAACGCCGTGTCGGCCGAATACGGGCCCGTTCCGGTGAAGGCCGTCAAGGACTACCTAGAATTGCTCCAGAACATGGAGTATGTCCGGATCGTGCCGATCACCGGATCCGGCCCGAAAAGAAAGGGCTGTCGACAGCCTTCCGGGATGTCAATCGGAGGAACACATGCCCACGATAAAATGGAGATCCGTGATCGGGGCGGCCGTCGCCTTGGGGATTTCGCTGGTCGCTCTTTTGCCCGGAGCCCGGGCGAACGGCCGTCCGCCGGCTGAAGGAAAGATCCTGTTCAGCGCGCCCACCGCGTCGATTGCGGAGTTCCGCGCCTTCGCCGCCGAGGCCAAGGCGCTCGGCGCGACCCACGTCTATATCAGCGATCTGCCGAAAAGCACCTGGCTCTGGGACCTCGATCGAAGCGACCCATACCCCAACTGGGGCATGCTCATGTCCACGATCTTCAAGGTCGCCGTGCCGCCCGAGCTCGAGGGGTTCCTGCCGGCCGATTATGCGCGGCGGAACCTGGAGATCGTCCGGCAGCGGGGCGCCGTCCTCAAGGAGCTCGGGCTCAAGGCGGCCTTTTACGGGAAGGAGCCGGCCTATCTCCCCGATGCCGTCTTCGCGGCGCATCCCGACTGGCGCGGCCCCCGCTGCGAGCATCCCCGCCGGTCGCGGCACGCCTACTATTCCCTGTGCACCGATCGTCCCGAGGTGCTCGCCATGTACCGGCGGGCGGTGGCCGAGATATGCCGCGCCGCGCCGGTCGAGCTGTTCACCTTCCTGACGAACGATTCGGGGAGCGGCCTGTGCTGGAGCGTCAGCCTCTATCCCGGACAGAACGGCCCGGCCTGGTGCCGGGAGAGGCCATATGCCGACCGCGTCGTCGGCTTCCTGTCCGCCGTCCAGGATGGAGCGCGCGACGCCGGGCTCGAGGCCGAGGCATCCTTCAATTACGGCTCGGGCACCATCTCCCAGGCCGAGGTCGCCTCCGTGATCCCGAAGCTCGGGCCGGGGCAGGCGATCAACGGCAAGGCGAAGGACGGCGCGACGCCGCTCCTGGCCGTCGGCAACAGCTTCTATGAATCATGGACGAACCCGGTGATCGGGGTCCCGCAGGTGCTGCGTTTCGCCGGGCAGCTCGAGGCGGCGGCCGCCGACGAGCGCGCCAACCTCAATTTTAATTTCTGCGTACCCAGCTCGCCCGAGCTCTTCGGCCTGCTCCGGGAATTCCGGCGGCAGCCGTTCCATGGGCTGATGGGACGCATCGAGGCCGTCCGGGCCGTCGCCGCGCAGTTCGCCGGCGAGGAGAGGGCCGAACTCCTGATGGGCGCCTGGGAGAAGATCGACCGTGCCGTCGGCTTCGTGCGCTCGACGGGCGGCGACCCGTTCATGATCGTCGGCACCGTCAACCAGCGCTGGCTCACCCGGCCGCTTGTCCCCTTTCCCCTGGAGCTCAAGCCTGCGGAAAAAGACTATTATCGGAAGTTCCAGTTCCAAGCCAACTCGGAGGAGGAAGCGGCCGACCTGATGAACCTCCAGGGGTTCGAGCTGATCAACGGTTTCTCGGGTTCGCTCCTCGCTTCAAACCTCCTCAACCAGGCGATCGCCGGCCTGGACTCCGCGCTCAGGGACCTGGCTGCGCTGGGTGACAAGGTGCCCGACAGGGCCTACTCCGATACCCTGGCGCTGCGGCTCCGCGTCCTTCGCTGTGTCTACAGGAACGCCCGGAACACGATCCAGTACCAGGACATCCTCGACCGCACGGACCATGAACATCCGCCCGTCGAAGAGAATATCTACCCTCTGGACGGCGACCAGAAGCTCCGGGAGATCCAGAACGTCGCCCGCGATGAAATCGACAACGCGAACGAGCTCGCCGGACTGCTCCAGGGGAGCAAAGTTCCTCTTGTCGAGGTCGCGGCCACCCCGGCCGAGGAAGACATCTTCCTCATCGGCCCGGACATCGTCGAGCAGCTGCGCAAGAAGGCGCGGATCATGCTCCGGCACGAGCTCGATGTCTACAGGTTATATAAACGCAGGCAGGGTTAGGACAACCGCCGGCCCATGAGTTCCGTAACGCAAAGAGCAGCCGCCGACCGCCCGCTGTTCGGCATCATGGGAACGGTCGGCTACGACGTCATCACCCACGAAAGCGGGGAGAGCTATTCGGGAGTGGGCGGGATCCTCTATCAGGCCGCCGGCCTCTGCGGGCTGGGCCGGGATGTCGCCCTGTTCGCCAATGCCGGCGAGGAATATGAGCCCGAGGCCAGGGCGATCACGAACAGCTGGCCCGGTTGTCGGGCCGAAGGCCTGCGGGCCGCCCCCGGACCGGGGAACAGGGTCTTCCTCCATTACCCGGCCCGCGGCGAGCGGGTCGAGATCCTCAGGTCGCACGTGCCGCCCCTCGATCCCCAGCGGATCATCGACGGCCTCGCCGGCTGCCGGCTGTTCATCTCCGTCATCAATTCCGGGTTCGATATCGAGCTCGCCGCCTGGCGCCGGGTCGTCGCGGCAGCGGCCTGTCCGATCTGGTTCGACATCCACTCGCTCGCCCTGACCCGGGTGGTGGGACAGACGCGCCGTTACCGTTCCCTCCCCGAGTGGCCGGACTGGGTGTCGGGCGTGACCTATCTCCAGGCGAACCTCAAGGAGGTCGCTTCGATGTTGGGCGAGCCCGAGCGCCTGCCCGGACGCGAGGACCTCGCCGGGTTCGGCCTGGCGGTGGCCGGACTGGGCGTCCAGGCCGTCTTTCTCACCATGGGCAAGGACGGGGCGATGGTCCTGACCTCCGACGGCGCCCGCCGGATAGGCTGCCGCGAAGCGGGCCGCGTCGTCGACACGACCGGCTGCGGCGATATCTTCTGCGCCGGCGCAGCGGCCATGCTGGCCGCCGGGTCCGCCCCCGCGGAGGCCGCCGCCTTCGGCGTCGAGCTCGCCTCCGAGGCCGTCGGGGTCGCCGGCGTTCTCAACACATATGAGCTCATCCGCCACCGGGCGTTCAGCGCCTGAGCCGGCGGGCGCGTCTTGATTTTTGCCTGGAGTGTGCTAGAATAAATCTTAATTCTATGGCGAATTTCCAAGAAAGCCATTCCTTCGCTGATTTTCTCGAACCGTCACGGATCGTCTTTAACCTCGAGGCCACGGAAAAAGTCCAGGCGATCGAGGAGCTCCTCGATATCCTCCTCAAAGAAAAGATCATCACGAACAAGAAGCTCATCCTGACCCGGCTGATCGACCGGGAGGGCCTGGAGTCCACGGCCATCGGCGAGCATATCGCGCTGCCTCATGCCAGGGTGGACACGGGCGGCAAGATCGCCGCGGCCATCGGGCGCTCGGCGAAGGGCATCGACTTCAAGGCCATCGATAAAAAAAAGGTCAAGCTCATCATCCTCGTCCTCTGGAACCCGGCTCTCCCCGGCCTGTTCAACCACCTGTTCTCCGGCCTGGCCAAGTTCCTCCATAAGCCGGAATATCGCCATCGCCTGTTCGCGGCCAAGAACAAGGCCGCTCTCCTGAAGGTCCTTTCGGAGATCGACCTCGCCTTCCCCAAGGAGGACCGGATCATCAGCCGGGCGAGCCTCCTCAACAAGCTCCAGGAGATCGAGCTGAGGATGAAAAAGGCGCCCAAGGAGCAGGTTCCGGAGCTTCAGAAGCATGACCAGCTGATCCGGGAAGAGCTTGACGAAACCCTGCTCACCCGTTTCGACAAGCTGATGGAGCGCTACGGCTACGCGGTGGCTGAGGTTGTCGAGGGAGCCTGCCAGAGCTGCAACATGAGGCTCGCGACCCAGATGAGCTCGGCCATCGAGGGGAGCAATGATATCTTCGTCTGCGAGAACTGCGGCAAGTTCCTCGTCTCCCCCCGGAAGAAAAAGAAATAGCGGTCAGCGGGCCGTCCTGAACCGGTAGTTTCCCGAACCGATCTCGAGAGAGAGCCGTCCGTCCTCCCAGCCCAGAAGCCGGATGTCCCCGTTCCCATCGAGCGGCCGTCCGCTCTCGAAAACGCGGGCGTCCCGGGCGGCGGGGAGGAGAACCCGGGCCTGCGCGCCCGCCGGGATCTCCACGTCGAGCGACAGGCCGTCCGCCTCGAGCTTCCAGGAGCTGGAGACGTCGCCCCGGACCGACCTGTACCGGGCCCGCGCCCAGGTGATGTTCCCGACCGGGTTAGGAGCGATGACGACCTTCCGGAACCCTTGAGAATCCCCGGCCTGTCGGATGCCGGCCAAGCCCGAATACAGCCACTCCATGATGTGCCCGAGCATCAGGTGGTTGTTCGAAACGTCCTCGCGCGCGGGCCAGGATTCGGTGAGGGCGGTCGCGCCCTTGGCGAGCTGAAAGCCATACCCCGGGACATCGGAGCGGCTGTTCATCTCGAAGATGAGTTGCGACGCGCCGCCGTCCTCGAGCGCCTTGATAAGATAATGGAACCCCACGTCGCCCGCCGTGAGCGCGTTCCCGCCCTCGCGGATGCCCCGGACCAGGCTCTCGAAAACGGCACTCCGGTCCTTCTGCTCGACGAGCCCCACGCACAGGGGCATGGCCAGCGAGGTCTGGCTCCCGGTCGCGTAGGAAGCGGACCCGCCGCGGAAGTATTCCGCGTTGAAGGCGGCTTTGACCGTGCCCGCGAGCTCTTCGAACCCCGAGGCGTCCGCCGGCCGGCTCAGGATGTGCGCCATGCGCGCCAGGAGCTTCAGGTCGTAGTAATAGATCGCGGTCGCGGTGAGCCCGAGCGGTGTGAGCTGGGAAGGCCCGGGCGGATTCGGCCCCAGGTCGTACCAGTCCCCGAGACCCTCGTTCAAGAGATGACCCTGCGCCCGGCTGCCGAGGTAGTCGGCATAGCGCGTCATCATCGGGTAGGCGCGCTCCATGGCGCGCCGGTCGCCGTACCATTCGTAGATCAACCAGGGCAGGATGACGCTCGCGCTTCCCCACTCGGCCGAGTCGCGGAATCCCCCCTCGAAGGGGACGAACTCCGGCGCGATGTCCGGGACGAGGCCGTTCTCGAGCTGGGCCTCGATCATGTCGTCCACGAGCTTGTTGTAGAGATTGTGGATGTCGAAATTGTACTGGATGGACGCGCCCATGAGGTGGGTCTGCTCGAGCCAACCCAGCTTTTCCCGGTGGGGACAGTCGGTGACGACGCTGGCCAGGTTGCTTCGGATCGCCCAGAGGATTAGCCGGTGGATCCGGTTGAAAAGCTCGTTCGAGCACTCGAAGCTGCCCGTTTCGGGCGCCGAGTTCCGGGTGTGGAGAAGACGGATGTCGAGGACCTCGGGCGCGTCGCCGTCGCCGCCGCTCCCGGCGGGCGCGGCGCCCTCGACCTGCGCGTAGCGGAACCCGTAGTAAGTGAAGCGCGGCGACCAGGTTTCCTCGGCGCCGCCCCTGAGGGTGTAAGTCCAGAAGCAGGGCTTGCCCGACGCCCGCTGATCCACCAGGCCGCCCTCTCCCAGGAGCTCGCCCGGCGTGACCTTGACCGCCTGTCCCGGCTTCCCCCTGAGGCTGAGGCGGACAATGCCCGAGGCATTCTGGCCGAAATCGAAAATGGTGATCCCGGGCTTGGGGCGGACGATCTTCGGCGAAGCGATCTCCTCCATGACCTCGAGCGGATGATCGACCTCCGGCTTGAGGCGGCCGCCCGGGCCGTCAACGACGATCGCCGCCTGCCATGAGGCATCCGCGAAGCCGGGCGTATCCCAGCCCGGCTGCTCGAGCCGGGCGTCGTAATCCTCGCCGCCGTAGATGCTCGAGTAGGTGACTGGCGAAAGGGACGTCTTCCAGTCCGGGCCGCTGATGACGATGTCACTCGCGCCCGAGCGGTAGTCGATCTTCAACTTCAGGAGGACCATGGGCATCCCGTAAGCGATGACGAGCTTCCGGTAGCGCTCGCGGTTGACGTTGAAGAAACCATTGCCGGCAATGAGCCCGATGGCGTTCCGTCCCCTGGAGACAAGCCCCGTGACGTCGTAGACATCATAAAGACATGATTTCTGGTAGGCGGTCCAGCCGGGGGCGAGGAAGCTCCCGGCGGCCCTTCGGCCGTTGACCGTCAGCTCGCAGTGTCCGAGCCCGGAAACGAAGACGAGGGCCTTGACGATGTCGTCCCGGGCTTCGAAGTCCCTCCGGAAAAGCGGCACGGCGGGCCGGCGGCTTGCGATCTCGCCCAGGCCATCGCCCGAGCCGTGAACTCCGGGAACGAGCCTCAGGGAGCCGGGGAGCTCCTCGCGGGCGATCCAGCGGGCTCCCGACCAGTCGTCAGGACCCGGCAGGCCGGTGACGAAAGTCGAGGTGGGGCTCCAGGCGCCCGGCCGGCCTCGCCCGTCCCAGGCCTGGACCCTCCAAAAATATTCCGTCCCGGGCTCGAGCTCAGGGCCGTCATACCTGGCCGAAAGGTCCAGGACTACGGGCTTTTTGCCGCTGTCCCAGACCGTTCCCGTCCCGGCTTCTAAGGCCGCCGCTGTCTTGGCCAGCTGGATCCTGTAAGAAGACTGGGTTTGGTTCCTAACGGTCGAGGCCAGCGTCCAACTGAAGAGGGGGCTTCTGGTGTCCGCTCCCAACAGGTTCTCCCGGTTTTCGCACCTGAGGTTGACGGCGGTGACCGAACCCGGTTTCCGGGCGCATGTTACACCTGTGGCGATGGTCAGACCGGCCAAGAACAGCCGTATGACAAGGCATCCCCGTGCCCCCGTCTCTTTCTTCCCGTGCTGGGTCTTGCGCCCTGTCTTCGCCATCTCAGTCATTGCGCCGTCTCCTTTATTCTCACGCCTCATCGGTGGTACCGGAGCCTGCCGGTGCGCGCGCCGGATATGACTATTTCTCCGGGAAAGTTATCCCGCGGATCACCGGGGCCCGATTCCCTCGGAGCGCCTTGGCCGGGCCCATCATCTTATAGACAGGATAGTCCTGAAGAGCCCGGCCCCACTGCGGCACAAGGTAGCGATCGAAAAAATTCCAGACGAGGAGACCGTCGTCGCTCCGGGGCTCGAGGAGATATGCGGCCAGGTTCCCGAGCGGCTGGGCGGTGGGTACAAGATAGGTCCCGGCCGGGAACTCTTTTTTCTCGGGCGCATACTCCCCTTTGACCTGGTCCATCCAGTGTCCCTGGAAGAGCCTCGGCGCGGCCTTGACCTCCGTCGGCTTGAACGCCTCAACCTCGAGGGCGACGGGTTCCCGCAGTCTCTCCACAACGATCCCGTGCTTGAGAAGGTTATCCACGACCTGTCGGTCGGGGACATCGATAATATAGTAGAAGGGGAGTCGTACCCCGCTTTTCCCCTCCCAATCCGCGTAATAAGGGATCGTCAATACGTTGACCTTGTCGGTCGGCCGCACGAGCGGGCGTCGGCCTTCACCCTGGGGGATGACCTCGGTCTCAAACGCGTGCACGGTGACCGGCCGCTCGAGGGGCCGGAGTTCGAATTCGGTATAGAAGATGTCCTTATCGGCGGGGTTCTCCCCCCTGGCGATAGTCTGGCGGTCGGCCTCGGCCGCGAGCCGCGCCATCTCCTCGGAGTGGGCTTCGCAGTAATCCAGGATCGCCTTGAGAAAGGCGTAGTTGCCCATCACCCGCGTCCTGAAATCGGCGTGGACGTAGTTCTCGTCGAGGATCGAGAGGCGGTTCCTCAGACCCACGTAGTTCGTGACATACCGGGGCTCGTGCTCCATCGACTCCCAGCCTTTTTCGGGCGACTTGAGATCCCTGAAACCGCCGTAGCCCACGGCCATGGTCGCGTATCGCTTTTCGAGGATGGCCTCGATCTCGGGCATCATCCTATCCCGCTGGTAGGCGATGAGTCCCGGGTTGCCGTTCGGGTTGAGCGCCCAAGAGTAGGTGACGACTTCCTGATGGAAGGCGCCGTCGGTCGTGTGGCAGTCGACGAGGAGGACCGGGTCCCAGCGGTTGAGGACATTCCCGACGAGGCCCGCCACCTCGGGGGTTTCGAGCTTCATGGCGTCGCGGTTGAGGTCGAGGTTCTGGCCGTTATGCCGGACGCCGACGCCCTGTTCGGGACCGGGTTGATCGCTGCGGTTGCGGGGGCTGATGCGCTCATTGCCGTCGGCGTTGAAGATTGGGGCGACGAGCAGGATGAGCTTGTCGAGATACGGCGCCTTGCCGTCCAGCAGGATATCCCGGACGAGCATCAGCGTCGCCTCCTTGCCCTCCACCTCGCCGGCGTGGATGTTGGCTTGGATGTAGATGATCTTCCTCGGGTCGCTGCTGAGTTCAGCCGGCAGGCCGGGCCCCAGTGGCGCCGGCATGCCGGGCAGGGGCTTGCCGATGACAAGGAGCGGGACGTCGCGGCCCTCGGTACTCGTGCAAAGCGTCTCGACCCGGAGGAACGGGCTCAGGCGCCGGAGCTCGGCGATGAACGCCATCACGTCGGCGTAACGGGACGTCGCCTTCCACTGGCTTCGCTCCGCCACCGTCAGGGGCTTCTCCTGGGCGGTCCCCGGCACAGAAGTTCCGGCGAAGGACAACGCGACGAATATCATCAACCCGGTTGCGGATGGTCTTTTCATAGGTTTTTTCCTTTCAGCTCCTGACAGGACGGAGTTTAACGAATCGACTGGGAGCCGTCAACGCCGGCGGGCTAGGACCGGGTCATGAAGAGGGCCGTATGAGAGCCGGAGCGGCCACGGTTTCCCGAGCGAAGTGAAGGGGAGAGCGAAGGCTCGAATCGAGCGAGATTTCCTCGGTGGGGAAATCGTGGCGTGCCCTCGAGTGACCCGGTCCGAACCCGCCGGCGACCTTCCTTCTGCATATCATCCGTCCTATAATGTCCCGTGAGCGATACGCTGAATTTCGGCGTCCGGCCCGAGAAGCAGGAGGCCCTCCGCAAGCAGATGGAGATGCTGGGCATCCGTGAGGCCGACATCCTCGAAAAATTCATCCACGGCGGCGGCAAGGGCGGGCAGAAGATCAACAAGACCGCCAGCGCGGTCTACCTTAAGCACCTGCCGACCGGGACCGAGGTGAAATGCCAGGCCACCCGCTCACAGCTCCTCAACAGGTTTCTAGCCAGGCGGATCCTCGCCGACAAGATCGAAGAGAAGGTTCTGGGAAAACAGGCCCGGGAAGAGCAGCGCGTGGAGAAGATCCGGCGTCAGAAGAGGAAGCGCTCGCGGCGGGCCAAGGCCAAGATGCTCGCGGACAAGCACGAGCACTCGGAGAAAAAAAAGGCCCGCGTCAAGATCCCCGGCTGGCTCGCCGAATGAGCGACCGGAGAAGGAGGTTCGCTCCTTTCTCGAGGTCGTCCCAACTGACCGTCTCTTCGGGCGCGTGACTGACGCCGCCGGCGCAGGGGATGAAGATCAGCCCGGCGTCGGCGATCGATGAGACGATCTGTGCGTCGTGGCCGGCCCCGCTGGCCAGTCTGACGTGGTCATACCCTAACGCGTCGCACTCCTCCTCGAAGAGCGCCAGGAGCTTCTCGGGGAGCGCGGCCGGCTCGGTGCTGTCGGCCAGGCGGGAGCGGAAAGTCAGGCCTCTCTCCGCCGCCACCTCCCCGGCGAGCGCCAGGAGCTCCCGTCCCATCTCCCGGAGCGTCTCGGCCGAAGCGCTCCGGATGTCGAGCGAGAAATCAGCCTGCCCCGCCACGACGCTGAACGACCCCGGCGAGAGGCTGACCCGGCCGATCGTCATCAGGCCGCCGTGGTGGCGCGAGGCGACGAGCCGGGTCCCCCGGAGGGCGAAGTCGGCAGCGGCCAGGAAGGCGTCGCGCCTGCGGTCGAGGGGCGTCGTGCCGCCGTGCTCCGCCTTGCCGACATACGAGCACCACCTGTAGTTTTTCCCGGCGATCCGGTCGACGATGCCGATGGGAACTCGACGGGCCTCGAGCTCGGGACCCTGTTCGATGTGGAGCTCGAAATAGGCCTCGACCGCGGGCCGCGCCTCGTGCGCCTGGAGGACGGATTCCACGGTCAGTCCGGCGCTCGCCAGAGCCTCCCTGAGAGACCGGCCGTCCGCAGTCGGCCCACTCCCGGTTTCGGGGGACAGTCCCCGTTCGGGGACAGTCCCCATAAGCTGACCGGTGAAGGCCCGGCTCCCCAGGAAGTCGCCGACCAGATTGCCCTCCTCGTCCGTGAACGACACGAGCCCGACGGGCAAGGCCAGGCGAAACCCTTCCTCGCGGATCCGCCGCAGGCACTCCAAGGCGGCCAGGACGCCCGCCGCGCCGTCGTACCGTCCGCCGTTAACGACCGTGTCGATGTGGGAACCGGCGAGGACGATCGGGGCGCCTTCGCCCAGGCGGCCGAAGATATTGCCCGCCCCGTCCCGGTGATAGCCGAGCCCGGCCTCCTCGATCTTCTCTTTGAGCCAGGCTCTGGCCTCGAGGTCGGCGGGACTGAAGGATGGGCGCGATATCCCGCCGCGCGGGTCCCGGCCGATCCGGCCCAGGGCTTCGATGTCCGCCCGCAAGCGGTCGATATCGATGCGGATGTCTTGCGGCTGTCTGGTCATGATATTGGCGGTCGGCCCGGCCCCGGCCGCCGCCCTAGCGGCTGCCCAGCAGGGCGATCATCTCTTCGACGGCCCTTTCCAAGCCGACCACGGCGGCCCGGGCCACAATCGAGAACCCGATGCTCAGCTCAGAGATCTCCGGGAGCGCCGCGATCGGCTGGACGTTCCGGTAGTCGAGCCCGTGGCCCGCGTGGACCTCGAGCCCGAGCGACCGGCCGAAGACCGCGGCCTCCTTGACGACGCGCAGGAGCTCGGCCTGGGCCGGCCCGGGCCTCTGGTCGGCGTATTTGCCGGTGTTGATCTCGACGAGCGAAACCCCGGCCTCGCGGCAGCTCCGGATCTGCTGGAGGTCGGTATCGACAAAGATACTTACCCTGATCTTCGCCTTGTGGAGGTCCGCAATGAATGCGGCCAGGGCGTCCCGGGAGGCGGCGACGTTCAGTCCGCCCTCGGTCGTCAGCTCCTCGGGCTTCTCCGGGACGAGCGAGACGACATCGGGAAGCACTTCCAGGGCGATCCTCTTCATCTCCGGCGTGGCCGCCATCTCCACGTTGAGCTTGGTCTTGACGACCTGGCGCAGCAGCCGGATGTCCCTGTCCTGGATGTGCCGCCGGTCTCCCCGGAGGTGGACGACGATGCCTTCGGCGCCGGCCTGCTCCGCCAGCAGGGCGACGAGCACGGGGTCGGGCTCGGCGCCGCGGCGCGCCTGGCGCAGCGTGGCGAAATGATCGATGTTCAGGGCCAATCTCATCGGTTTGCTCCTCGATTCGGCCTGGGCGAGCCCGGGGCCTTGGCTTCCGGACCGGTTATCCCTCAGGCTGACCCGGACTTGAACGCGGGGCTGTGCGCCCGCCAGCCGGAGCTCCGGCCGCGGCAGGATGAGGTCCGCCGTGAACGTGGTCGTGGCCTCGATCCCCGAAACGTTGACCGGGCTCGTCGTCACCCTGTCCTTTTCGCGGAGCCGGCTCTCGGGTCCTTCCACCATGACCCGGGCGGGCGCGGCCTCGATCTTGGCGACGGTCCGCCCCTCCGCGGGTTTGCCGACAACGACCGGGACGACGTCGAGCAGCATCCTCCCGGTCCGTTCCAGCTTGATCCGGACCTGATTCGGCGAGATCCTGACGACCTGGGCCCCCGGCGGGATGCTGATCATGCTGTCGTTCAGAGGATATTCCTGCTGGAAGACGGTGGCCTTTTCCAGGTCGAGCTTGGCGAAGATGTTGGCGGCGGAGATCGTGGCAATGATGCTGTTGGGCGCCCGGATGGAGACGTCGATGTCCGTCTGGGGCTTTTCGACGATCTCCATGCCGGCCGGGATGTTGAGGGTTTCGAGTGGCACGGCGACAGTCTTCTCGGAGAACGTCCTCTCCTCGGGGATCATGGACAGCCACAGGATGAAGGCCAGCAGGAGCGCCAGCAGCTTCAAGCCCCAGTTGTTCAGGACGACGTCCCGGATGAATCTGATCATGTTCAGCCCAGGTAGCGCAGGAGCTTCTCCTTGAGTTCTTCCCTCTCCTTCATCCGGACGAGCTTGCCCCGGGTCGCCATGGACATCGCGCCCGATTCCTCCGACACGACGATGACGGCGGCGTCGGTTTCTTCGGACAACCCGATGGCGGCCAGATGCCGCGTTCGGGCGAGGAACTCGCCGCCCAGATTGTGCGAGGCCGGCAGCGGCAGGAGGCAGCCGGCGGCCGTGATCTTCTCGTTCTGGATGATGACCGCGCCGTCGTGGAGCGGGGAGTGGGGGAAGAAGATGTTGACGAGCAGGTCCTTCGAGAGCAGCGCGTCGAGCCGGGTGCCCCGGTCGGCGTAGACTTTGAGGGAAATATCTTTTTCGACGGCGATCAGCGCGCCCACCTTCTTCTGGGAGAGATATTCGACGGCCAGGAACAGGTCCTCGAGTTTTTCCTCGAGCGACCGCAGGGTGAACGGCCGCCGGAACCAGCGGGACCCCAGGCCGCTCAGGAGCCTCCGGATCTCCCCTTGGAAAAGGACGATGATGGCGATGATCATGTAGGTCGTGAAGCTCTGGATGAGGCGGTGGGAGACGGTGAGTTTCGCCCAGCCGGTTACCAGATAGAAAAGGCCGATCATCGCCAGGCCGATGGCCATCTGATAGGCCCGCGTATCCTTGATCAGCCGGAGGAACGAATAGAGGATGATGGCGACCACCAGGATGTCCAGGCCGTCGACCCAGGCGAAGTGATGGACGGAGTTGAGGAGTCTAGTGAACATACGGCTTCCTCTGTCCCTCCCCGGCGTAGCCGCCCTCTCCCTGGTGGACGATGGCTTCGGCCACCGCCAGGGCGCGCTTGACCTCCAGGATATCGTGGACCCTCAGGATCGAGGCGCCGCCGAGCGCGCTGACGACGGCCGCGGCGATCGTCCCCTCGAGCCGGTCTTCGGGCTCCGCGTCCAAGATCTTGCCGATGAACGATTTGCGCGAGATGCCGACGAGCACGGGACGCCCGAGCTCGGCCAGCGCCTGCAGGTTGTTGAGCAGGGCCAGGTTGTGTTCGATCTTCTTGGCGAAGCCGATGCCCGGGTCGCAGATGATGCCCGCTTCTCGCACGCCCGCTTCCCGGGCGGCGGCCAGCCGGCCGGCCAGGAAGGATTTTACCTCGGCCACGACATCGTCGTAGCTGGCCAGGCGCTGCATCGACCGCGGCGTTCCCTTCATGTGCATCAGGACGAGGCCGGCGCCGGTCCTGGCGACAAGCGGCAGGATGTCCGGGTCGAACCGGCCGGCGCTGACGTCGTTGACGATGTGCGCCCCCTCGGCCAGGGCCGCCTCGGCCACCTCGGACTTGGTCGTGTCCACCGAGATGAGGACCCGCTTTTTCTCCCGGAGCACCTCGATGATCGGCAGGATGCGCTGCCGTTCTTCCTTGGCCGAGACAGGGGCGGCGCCGGGCCGGCTGCTCTCGCCGCCGACGTCGATGATGTCGGCCCCGTCGGAGACAAGTTTCAGAGCGTGCTCGATGGCCCGGGCGGGCTCGAAGTACAGTCCGCCGTCGTAGAAGGAATCCGGGGTGACGTTGACGACGCCCATCAGCCAGGTCCGCTGGCCAAGGTCATAAGTCTTCCCCCCTATCTGAAGTTGGCGCGTCTCTCCCAATGTCTATGCTTTCACCAGGCCGGGCTTGTCCAGAGGCTTGACCTCGGGCTGCTCTTCGGGCTTGCCCTGTCCGGCGTCGGCCGGGCCCGCCGGGGCCTCGGTCGGCCGGGTGCGGGGCCGGCGGCTTCGGCTTGGCCTTCTTCCGGACCCCGGCGAGTTTGGCGATCTCCTCGGAATCCAGGACTTCTTTCTCCAGGAGCGCCTTGGCGATCCTCAGCAGCTTGCGCTTGTTCTTCTCGAGCAGATCCTGGGAAGCGGCGTAGCTCGCGTTGATGATTTTCTTGACCTGTTCGTCGATCAGCTCGGCGGTCCGCTCGCTGAAGTTTTTATTCATGGCCAGGTCGCGCCCGAGGAAAATGAGGTCGTCCGTCTCGCCGTAGGTGAGGGGTCCGAGCTCGGACATGCCCCACTGGCAGACCATTTTCCGGGCGATCTCGGTGGCCTTCTCGAAGTCGTTGGCCGCGCCCGTCGTCGTCTGGCCGAGCAGCATGATTTCCGCCACTCGCCCGGCGAGCAGGACCGACAGCTGGGCTTCGAGGTATTCCTTGCTGTAGGTATAGCGGTCGTCGAGCGGCAGCTGCTGGGTGATGCCCAGGGCCATGCCGCGGGGGATGATGGTAACCTTGTGGATCGGGTCGGCTTGGGGAATCAGCTGGGCGACGAGCGCGTGGCCCGCCTCGTGGTAGGCCGTGCTCTTTTTTTCCTCGTCGGAGATGATCATGCTCTTCCGCTCGACGCCCATCATGACCTTGTCCTTGGCCGTCTCCATGTCCTTCATGGTGACGTCGCTCTGGCCGTAGCGGGCCGCCAGCAGCGCGGCCTCGTTGACCAGATTGGCCAGGTCGGCCCCGGAGAACCCGGGCGTCGAGCGCGCCAGGACCTTGAGGTCGGTGTCCTTGTTGAGCGGGATTTTGCGGACGTGGACCTGGAGGATCTGCTCCCGGCCCTTGACGTCAGGCATGTTGACCACGATCCGGCGGTCGAAACGGCCGGGCCGCAGCAGCGCGCTGTCGAGGATGTCCGGGCGGTTGGTGGCGGCGATGAGGATGATGCCCTCGTTCGAATCGAACCCGTCCATCTCGACGAGGAGCTGGTTCAGGGTCTGCTCGCGCTCGTCGTGGCCGCCTCCCAGACCGGCGCCGCGCTGCCGGCCGACGGCGTCAATCTCGTCGATGAAGATCAGGCAGGGGGCATGCTTTTTACCCTGGTCGAACAGATCCCTGACCCGCGAGGCCCCGACGCCCACGAACATCTCGACAAAGTCCGAACCCGAGATGGAAAAGAACGGGACGTCGGCTTCGCCGGCCACGGCCCTGGCCAGGAGGGTCTTGCCGGTGCCCGGGGCGCCGACGAGGAGGACGCCCTTGGGGATCTTCCCGCCCAGCTTCTGGAAGCGTTGCGGGTCCTTCAGGAAGTCGATGATCTCCTTGAGCTCCTCCTTCGCCTCGTCGACCCCGGCCACGTCCTTGAAGGTGATCTTCTTCTGGTTCCCCGACGCCAGCTTGGCCCGGCTCTTACCGAAGGAAAGGGCCTTGTTGCCGCCGGCCTGCATCTGCCTCATCATGAGGACCCAGAAGACGATCAGCAGGACGAACGGGAACCAGGAGATCAGGAGGGAGAACCAGGGGCTGCGGGCGTTTTCCTTGACGTCGATGCTGACCTGGTGCTGGCGGAGGATCCCCACGAGGTCATTGTACTGGCTCGGCGTGGTCGTCTTGAACGTCTCACCGTCCCGGTACTTGCCCCGCACCTGGGTGCCGGTGATCGTCACGTCCTCGACCTTGTTGGCCTCGACGTCGTTCATGAACTGGCTGAAGGCGACCTCCTTGTTGGCGCTCGTCGGATTCTGGAGGAAACTCCAGAGGAGGATGATGATCATGCCCGCCGACAGCCAAAACAGCAGGTTTTTCAGTGATTTATTCGGTTTCCTTGGCATTGTTTATTCCTTTTAGAAGTGCCATTTTAGCACTTTTTCCCCCGCTTGTTAACAACTTTGGGGATGTTCCCCGTTGCGGGGAACGTCCCCGGGGCCAGAAGCGTCCCCATTGACGTCGGCCGGATTCCCATTTTCTCGCCGACAGCCCCGCCTCTCCGCCGAGCTTCGCTTCCGGCCGTTCGAGATCAAGACCGTGCGCCTCGAAAAAACCGGTCGCCGGCGCGAAGTGGACCTTGTCTCTGAGAAAGGCCGGCCGGTTGGCTGATCCGAGAGGGTTGATTCCTTGGGGTGAAGTGTGAGAAAACGAACTCTCGACAGATCCATAATAAGGAGGCCGAAGTGATCAGTCTCAAGAATCGGTGCGCCGCCGGCGCGGCCGCCGCCTTCGTGATGTTCTGCCTTTTGCAGCTCCCCGGCGTTTCGACCGAAACCGTTTATTCCGATCATTATGATTTTTCGCTGAAAAAGTTCTACATCGACAAGATCACCTTCGAGGGGGATTCGCTCAGGATCCGTCCGGTGAGCCTCGACCCTAACATCAAGGGCTTCGAGATCACGATCAACGGCCAGCCGGCGCCGGACGGCGTGGTCCGTCTGCCCGGGACGATCGAGCCCAAGTCCTACGCTTTTCACTCCGTGATCACTCCCTTCGGCAGCGACGCGGGGGAAGTCGTCGATTTCACCTTCTACCCGTCCAAGCTCTACGAGCAGAGAGATCGGAAATCCGAGGGCAACTATATCATCGTCCACCGCGCGACCGTAGCCACCCACAAGCCAGTCTATGTTTATCGTCCCCCTGATTTCTCGGCCGAAGACCGGGACTTCGCCCTGCGGACCTGGGGCGGCCTCAAGACCGCGCCGATGACCGACGTCGCCCTGGCCCAAGCGATCGAGGAAGACGTCATGCTCAAGCTCGAGGCCTGCCGCGGCATCCCCTCCGATGCGATGAACGTCTCCTCGCCCCGGGTCCAGTACGACCGGGTGCTCTCCGGCCGGGACAAAGCCTGGTGCGGGAACCTGGCCGCGATCTTCCAGTATGCCTGCGTGAGCCTGGGACTCGACGTCCGGGTCATCCACACGGGGTCGGACCCGGTGCCCCTGGGGGAGCGGGTCAAGTTCTTCCAGCTGGAGAATCACGGCACGGTCGAGGTCTACTCCAGGGAAACGGGGAGCTGGGCCTGGATCGACCCGACGGGCTACGTCCTGGCCGCCACGATCGACGGCGCCCCGCTGACGCTTCTCCAGATCCTCGAGGCGATGGGGACGCCGCTTGAAGACAAGATCCGGGTCACGACATTTGACGTGAAGGAGAAGAAGCGGGTGACGCTGCCGCTCTCCCAATCGCCCGCCGCCAAGTTCATGAAGAACTATTTCCGGCCCGGCGTCCGGCCGAAGTTCTGACGACCGCGTCCGAAGAGAGGAAGACATGAAGCCCTGGCGATTCCAAAAAATCATCAGCCTCGGCGCGGCCGGCCTGCTGGCCTTCAGTTTGACCGGGTTCGGCCAGACGGCGACGGTCAAGGAGGAAGCGGTCCGGTTCAAGACCTATCCATTTTCCGACCCCGACCCCGCGCCCCTCATCGGTCCGATCTATCCGTATTTCAAGTTCCACGGCTACAGCGCCGCCGGCCGCGAGCAGGCCTGGAAAATGGTCTCCCTCGAGAACCCCTATGTCCGGGCGCTCGTGGCCCCCGAGATCGGCGGCAAGGTCTGGGGCGCGTTCGAGAAGTCCAAGGGCCGCGAGTTCATCTACTGGAACAAGGTCGTCAAGTTCCGGGAGATCGCCATGCGCGGGCCCTGGACCTCGGGCGGGATCGAGTTCAACTTCGGGCTGATCGGCCATGCGCCGACGACGGCGACCCCGGTCGATTACGTGACCATGACCAACCCCGACGGCAGCGTGAGCTGCATCGTGGGCGCCATCGACCTTCCCTCGCGCACTTACTGGCGGGTCAACGTGCGGCTGCCCAAGGACGCCGCCTACCTCGAGGCCGAGTGCCTCTGGTTCAATCCCACGCCGCTCAACGATTCCCTCTACCACTGGATGACGGGCGCCGAGGATGTCGGCGACGACCTGAAATACTACTATCCCGGCACGCATTTCATCGGGCACGACGGTTCGGCGCATACCTGGCCGGTGGCCGAGGACGGCCGCGACCTCTCCTATTACAGGAACAACAATTTCGGGGGGAGCAAGTCCTACCACATCCTGGGCGAGTACGGAGAGTTTTTCGGCGGCTATTTCGAGAAATCCGGTTACGGGTTCGGCCACTGGGCGCTCCACGACGACAAGCCGGGCCTGAAGTTGTGGGTCTGGTCCCTGGCCCGGGACGGCGAGATCTGGACCGACCTCTTGAGCGAAGGCCGGAAGACGAACTATACGGAGCCCCAGACCGGTTTGCTCTTCAACCAGGCGGGTGACGATAGCGCCCTGACGCCGTTCAAGCATGTGGACTTCGCGCCCCAGTCGGTCCACCGCTGGAAGGAGATCTGGTTCCCGGTGCTCGACATCGGCGGCCTGGTCGCCGCCTCGCCCCATGGCGCCCTCAACGTGACCCGGAGCGGTCAAGCCGTCAAGGTCGGCCTCTGCCCGCTCCAAAAGATCGACGACGACCTGACCGTCCGCGCGGGCGGCGAGGTCGTCGCCTCGAAGCATCTGGTCCTGAACCCCCTCGAGAGCTTCAGCCAGGCTTTCGACCTCGCCGGAAACGGCGGCGAGATCTCAGTCGAGCTGGGCCGGGGCAAGCTCAAGTGGTCGAGCGGCGACAAGGCCCGGAACACGCTGGGCCGGCCCGTCGTCGCGCCCGCCGACTTCGATTGGAAATCGGCCGAAGGGCTGTTCACGGACGGGGAGGAGCTGGCCCGCCAGAGGAGCTACGCCGAGGCCATGGACAGGTTCCTCGCCTGCCTGAAAAAAGAGCCGGGGCACATCAGGGCGCTCGTCCGGGTGGCCGAGCTTTGCGTCAAGCGCGCCGAGTATGATAAGGCCCTGGACTACGCGAAGCGGGCGCTCGCGATCAACACCTACGACCCGCCGGCGAACTTCGTCTACGGCGTCATCAACCGCGAGCTCGGCCGGACGCCGGACGCGAAAGACGGGTTCGGCTGGGCGGCGCGCTCGCTCGAGTTCCGGTCGGCGGCCAACGAGCAGCTGGCCGAGATCGGCCTTATCGAAAAAGACCTGGACCGTGCCGCAGAGTACGCGAGCCGCGCGCTGGACTATAACCAGCTCAACCTCAATGCGAGACAGGTGCTGGCGGTCGTGGGGCGGCTGCGACAGGCTAAAGATGCCGCGGCCAAGGCGCTTGACGGGATCCTGGCCGTCGACCCTCTCAGCCACTTCGCCAGGTTCGAACGGGCGCTCGGCGATCCGGGTGGGGCCGGCGCCCGGGCATTCGGCGCGCTCATCCGGAACGAGCTCCCCCACGAAACCTATCTCGAGCTCGCCCTGACCTATCTCGGCCTCGGGCTCGAGGCGGAGGCGGCCGGCGTCCTCGAGATGGCGCCCGCGCGGCCCGAAGGGGACCTTTGGCTGGCTTATCTTTACCGCGATAAGGACGCCGACAAGAGCCGGGCTTTCCTGAAACGCGCCTGGGAGAGCGCTCCTGATCTCGTCTTTCCCTCGCGGCGGGAATCGCTCCCCATGCTGCGCTGGGCGGCGTCCCAGACGGACGACTGGAAAGCGGACTATTACCTCGGGCTCCTTCTCTGGCAGCTCGGCCGCGTCGAAGAGGCCAGGCCTCTCTTGGCGGGCCTCGCCGGCACGCCCGGGTTGGTCGCCATTCTATCTTGCGCGCCTCAGGCTGCTCGGCGGGGAGTTGACCCCCGAAAAGACGCTGGCCGAGATCCGTCGAGCCATCGACCTGGATAAAAAGAGCTGGCGGGCCCGCCGCGCGCTGACCGAATATTACGATGGGCAGGGCGAGTTCGACCTCGCGCTCCGGAGCGCCAGGGAGGTCCTCGACCTTTACCCGGATAATTCCGCGCTGGCCATGGACTTTGCCAAGGGGCTTCTCCGGGCGGGTCAAGCGGGCGCCTGCCTCAAGGTGCTCGAGCGGACGACGGTCCTGCCGTACGAGGGTGCATCCGAAGGCCATGACCTCTACCGGCAGGCCTGCCTTTTCCAGGCCGTCGAGGCCCTGAAAAAGGGGAACCCGAAAAGCGCCGCGACCTTTATCGATAAAGCCAGACTCTGGCCCGAGCACCTGGGTGTCGGCCGCCCCTACGATACCGACGAGCGGCTGGAGGATTTCCTCGCCGCCCTCTGCCGGCAGAAGCTGGGCGACACGGCCGGGTCCAGGAGATCGCTCGAAGCGGTCGCCGGGAGCCCCAAGGAGAACTGGACGAGCTTCGGCTCCGACCAGGCGGTCAGCGCCCTGGCGCTCAAGAGCCTGGGGCGGCCGCAGGACGCGGAACGGCTGCTCGATGACCGGCAGAAACGGAGGGGCGGGGGAGAGGCCGCTGTCGAATGGGCCCGCGCGGTATTCAACGGGGACGCGGCGGCCGCCGCCGCCGTCGTCGCCAAGCTCAGGGCTTCAGACAAAGGAAAGACATGGGACTTCGGCACCGGCGACCGGAATTTCCGGCTGGTCATGGCCATCGCCGCGCTCGCCTCAAGATCATGATACGGGTCCTATCACGAATGTTTCGACGGGGGCTCGGGGCGTATGGCTCGAAGTCACGCCACGATTTCCCCAGCGAGGAAATCTCGCTCGATTCGCTCCTCGCTCTCCTCTCGGAAGGCCGAGAGGAACCGTGCCCGCTCGTCGCTCATACGGACTTCTCGCCATACGCCCCGAGCCCCCGTCGTATACCTCTTATAGTTTACGTATTTTGGAGCAGTTTTGACGGGCACTTCATCGCGGCGTGAGCTGATCCGGGCGATCATCGACCGCCGGCCCGCGCCCCGCTGCGGGTTCTGGCTGGGAAACCCGCACGCCGACACCTGGCCCATCCTCCATCGCTATTTCGGGACGAAGTCCGAGGAGGATCTGCGCCGCAAGCTCGGGGATGACCTGCGCTGGCTGTCGCCCCAGCTCATGGACTCGACATACCGCCCTCCCGATGGGAGGAGACTCTTCGGCGGGACATCGGCCAAGCTCTCCCACGGGCAGGCGGGGCCGTTCGCGGATTGCGTCGACCCGCGCGACGTCGAGGCCTTCGACTGGCCGGACCTTGCCCACCTCGACTTTTCCGAGGGCCTCGCGCGCCTCCGGGACGCCGGTGATACCTACCGCGCCAGCGGTTTCTGGTGCGCTTTCTACCATGACGTGATGGACCTCTTCGGCATGGAACAGTACCTGCTCAAGATGTACACCCATCCCGAGGTCGTCGACGCGGTCACCGGGCGCGTCTGCGGTTTTTATCTCGAAGCGAACGAGCGTTTCTTCGCCGCCGCCGGCGACCTCGTCGACGGGTTTTTTTTCGGGAACGATTTCGGGACGCAGCTCGACCTCATGCTGAGTCCCGGGCTCTTCGACCGGTTTGTGATGCCCTGGTTCCGGCGGTTCACCGAGCAGGGCCAGCGCCACGGCCACCACGTCCTTCTCCATTCGTGCGGCTCGATCCACCGGGTGATCGGCCGGCTGATCGAGGCCGGGGTGAACTGCCTGCATCCGCTCCAGGCGATGGCCCGGAACATGGACGCCGAAACGCTCGCCCGGGACTTCAAGGGGAAAATCGCCTTCATGGGCGGCATCGACACCCAGCGCATCCTGAACCAGGGATCGCCCGTCGAGGTGAAAGCCGAGGTGCGCCGGGTGAGAGCGGTCCTGGGACCCGACCTCATCGTCAGCCCGAGCCACGAGGCCGTCCTCCCCGACGTGCCGCCGCGGAACGTCGCCGCCCTGGCCGAAGCGGCCCTGGAATGAGAAGGGGAGAGGAATGCCGGCCGGGTCGTCCTGACGCCGAAGGGACCGTACAGCCTGGCCCTTTCCCTGCGCGCAGTTTCCCATTTCTTGCCCGATCACCTGGACACGCCGGAGGTCTACCGCGTCGCCGTGCGGTTGGGCACGCGGGCCTGTCTCATGGAGGCCCGCGCGCTCGAGACGAAGCCGCTCTCCCTCGAGGCCCGGTTCAAACCGGCCTCATCCGAAAGAAAGATGCGCCAGACGGCGGAGTGGATCCTTCACACGGACCTCGACCTCCGCCCGTTCTACCGCCTCGTCCGGGATCACGCCGTGCTCGGGCCGATCGTCAAGGCCCTGCGCGGGCTGGTGGCGATGCGGATGCCATCGCCTTTCATCATGGCCGTGACCTCCATAACGGAGCAGCAGATCTCGATGATCGCCGCCTACCGCATCCGCGAAAGGATCATCGAGCGCTACGGCGAAAAAGTGGACGAGCTCCGGGCCTTCCCCACGCCCGAGGCCCTGGCGGGCGCTTCCGTCCGCGACCTCAAGCGCCTGGGACTATCCACGCGCAAGGCGGAATACATCACCGGGCTCTCGCGGAGGATCGCCGGCGGTGACCTCGACTTGGATGAAATGAAGTTGATGAGCGACGCGGACGCGCGCGAGTTCTGCATGTCCATCCGGGGCCTGGGGCCCTGGGCGGCGGACTATATGCTGGTTCGAGGTCTGGGGCGCCCCGACGCGGTGCCGGCCGACGACCTCGGCATCCAGAAGCTCGTCGGGTTCTATCTGGGGGACGGGAAGCGGCTGACGTCGCGCCAGGTGAGGGAAGCTATGGCGCCCTTCGCACCCTTCCGGGGCATCGCCGTCTTCTACCGATGGTCGGTTACCGCCTGAACCCTACTTCCCCTCGAACTCCTGCCGCCCGACCAGCCTCAGCAGGAGATGCCGGACGGTATAGGAATCGACCTTCGGCGCGGGGCCGGGCAGCTGGACTTCGGTAACGACGAACTCGTCCATCGTCACCCTCCTCAGCCAGCGGGTGGCGAGGTCGATGTAGAGGTCACCTTTGTACTCGGACCCGCCGTCTATCACCATGTCCTTGTCCGGGCCCGCGGGCATGATCATCTTCAGTGTGCTCTCGCCGGAGTCGTAGCCGACGAGAGCACAGGCGGCGCCGTCGACGAGGCTCAGGCCCTTGAACTCGAGGCTCACCTCGCCGTTCCGGAAGACCGAACCGGCCTTGAAACCGGCGCCGAGATCGATCGGCGGCTCGGAGAAGGCCGAGTAGTGAACGATCCTCTGCCCGACGGACTTGAGGTCCCCGATGCTGCGGCCGCCCGGGCCGGGCCGGGCAAAGACGTCGTGGAACGAGTGAAAATCGATAAAGCAGTTAAAGACGCAATAGGCGATCGCCGGCGGAAGCTTGGTCCCCCGGCTGTTCGTCAGTCCCTCGAACTTGGCGTGCGGAATGCCGAAGAGAGGGCCTGCCCCGTCCTTTTCTTCGGACGCGGCGGCGACGACATAGGACCAGCCCGCCAGCGCCGGTACGCTCAGGGCCTCGCCATCATTCAACCGGTACTCGAACGAGGCGCACGTATACTCGTCTCCACCCTTGCCCTTGGACAGGGCGGGCACGCACTTGAGCTTCAGGATATAGGTCTCGGTGCCCGTCCTCTTTCCGTCAAACCCGATGTGAACGTACTGCGTCTCTTCCCGGAAATACTGGGCCCCCTGTGACCACTCGGCCGACAGGTCGAACGGACCGCGGAGCTCCCGGGCCAGCCGGGCGGCCTGGCCCCAGGCCCCGCTGGGCGCGGCCATCAGCAGGGCGCCGGCGAGCGCCGCCGCGGAGAATTCAGCGCTTGTCATGATGAACCCCTGTTGATTCATGCACTGCGAGCGGTTTCATGATGCGCACCTCCCCGACGAAATTCGGACTGCCGAGTAGTCTATCACAGCCTCGGCCCCGGAGAATTCTTGACACCGGTTTTCAGCCCGGGGTATGCTGGCCGGCGAGGGAAACGGAATAATAACAACTGGCAGGAGAAAAGATGAACGCACACCGGTTTCCGCTTATCCTGGCACTTGCCGCGATCGGCCTCTTGGCCGCCGGCGTTTTGTTCGGCGCCGCCCCCGGCGGCGAGCTGCGCCTCGGCCTGATCGGCCTCGACACCTCGCACGTCGTCGCCTTCACCAAGGCGCTCAACGACCCGGCCTACCCCGGCCACATCCCGGGGGGCCGCGTCGTCGCCGCCGTCAAGGGCGGGAGCATGGATATCCCCTCGAGCCGGGACCGGGTCGAGGAATACACCAAGGAGCTCCGGGAGAAATACGGGGTGAAGCTCGTGGACTCGATCGAAGCGCTCTGCCGCGAGGTCGATGCCGTCCTGCTCGAAAGCGTGGACGGCCGGCCGCACCTCGAGCAGGCGCGGCCGGTCATCAAGGCGGGTAAGCCCCTCTACATCGACAAGCCCATGGCCGCCTCGCTCCGGGACGGCCTGGAGATCTTCCGGCTGGCCAGGGCCGCCAAAGTCCCGGTCTTCAGCGCCTCGTCGCTCCGATTCGGAAAATCGACCCTGGCCGTCCGCAACGGCTCGATCGGCAAAGTCCTGAGCGCCGAGACCTTCTGCCCGGTCCACCTCGAGCCTCATCATCCCGAGCTTTTCTGGTACGGCATCCACGGCGTCGAGTCCCTGTTCACCGTCATGGGCGCGGGTTGCGAGACGGTCAAGCGCGGCCTGACCGCCGACGGCCGGGTCGAGGTCACCGGAACGTGGAGCGGCGGCCGTACGGGCGTCTTCCGTCAGGCGCCCGACAACAACAGCTACGGCGGCCTGGCCAAGGGGGAGAAGGGCGAGGCTGCCGTCGGCGCCTACGACGGATACGAGCCGCTGGTGGCCGAGATCATCAAGTTTTTCCAGACCGGCGTTTCCCCCGTGCCGGAGCGCGAAACCGTCGAGATCCTGGCCTTCATGGAGGCCTCGGAATTGAGCCGGGAGCGCGGCGGACAGCCGGTCAAGCTGAGCGAGGTCCTGGACAAATACGCAAAGTAGCTGGTGCGATATGAAGATGACCAGGCGCGAACGGGTGCTCGCGGCCATCGGCCATCACGAGCCGGACCGCGTGCCCATCGACCTCGGGGCGATGCGATCGACGGGGATCACGGCCATCGCCTACAGCCGTCTCAAGAAATACCTCGGCCTCGCGGCGGGCCATACCTATGTCTACGACGTCGTCCAGCAGCTGGCCCAGCCGGAGCTCCCGATCCTCGATTACGTCGAAGCCGATGTCGTCGACCTGGGCCGCGCATTCCTCACCGCTGAGGACGACTGGCAGGATTTCGAGCTTCCGGACGGTTCGCCGGCAAAGATCCCGGCTCATATCCGATTCCGGCCGGACGGTGCGGGCGGCCGGCTGGCCCTGAACTCCGCTGGCGTGGTGATCGGCGCCATGCCCCAGGGCGCTTTTTATCTCAGCCAGCGCCGGTTTCCGCTTCAGGCATGGGACGGCGGCGACCTCGGGGTCCTCGACAGGCTGCCCGATCTCATGGATGAGGTGACGTGGTCGGCCCTGCCGTCGCCCCCCTGGCACAAGCCCCTGACCGAAGAGCATCTCCGGGACATCCGCCTCAAGGCGAAGGAGCTCCACGAGACGACCGATTTTGCGGTCATGGCCGGTTTCGGCGCGAACCTCTTCGAATGGGGGCAGTACCTCTGCCGAACCGACCAGTTTCTGATCGACCTCATCGAGAATCCCGCCAAGGTCGAGGCGCTTCTCGACAAGCTGACTGAAATGCACATCGGCAACCTCGAAAAGTTCCTGGACGCCGTCGAGGGCTATGTGGAGATCATCCAGATGGGGGACGACTTGGGGACGCAGCTTGCGCCCGAGATCTCGCCCCAGATGTACCGGCGGTTCTTCAAACCTCGGCACAAGCTGATCTACGAGCGGGTAAAGAGGCGGCGGGGGATGCATCTCTTCCTCCACTCCTGCGGGGCGATCGCCGACCTGATACCCGACCTGATCGAGGCGGGGGTCGAGATCATCAACCCCGTGCAGACGAGCGCCCGCGGCATGGAGCCCGAGCGGCTCAAGCGGGATTTCGGACAGGATATCACTTTCTGGGGCGGAGGCTGCGACACCCAGCGCGTCCTGCCCCAGGCAACTGAAGAGGAGATCGACGACCACGTCCGGCGGCGGATCGAGACGCTGGCGCCGGGCGGCGGGTTCGTCTTCACCCAGGTCCACAACATCCTGCCCAACGTCCCGCCCCGGAATATCGTGGCCATGGCGGAAGCCGCCAAGACCTACCGCATACGCCATTAGCCGTTGGGGACGTCCCCCTTATCGTTAGGTGACAGTCATTGCGAGCGCAGCGAAGCAATCTCGTCGTTGTTTGACAGGATCATCGCCGAATGAGGAGCAAGAAGAGTGAGATCGCTTCGGTCGCTCCGCTTTCTCGCGATGACGAATTCGAAAAACCGCCAGGGATATGCCAGCAATAGCTCCATTCGAGCAGGATAAAGGGAACAACCGAGAGCAGGAGGCCGTGATGAAGAAACCACTGAGGGCAGCGGCTGTCGTGGCTGTCCTTTTGGTGCCGTTGGCTCTGTCCGGTGCCGGTCAATCAGCCGCCAAGGTCTTTCCGGAGCCGCGAATCCCCTTTTCGCCGCCGCATTATATCTGCTATCGGGCCCCATCCCCGCTCGTCATCGACGGCCGGCTCGATGAGCCGGCCTGGGCGAAGTCCGCCTGGACGGAGGATTTCGTCGACATCCAAGGCCCGGTCAAGCCGCGGCCCAGGTTCAAGACCCGCGCCAAGCTGCTGTGGGATTCCGGCTATCTCTATATCGGCGCCGAGCTCGAGGAGCCCGATGTCTGGGCGACGCTCACCGCCCGCGACTCGGTCATCTTCGCGGACAACGATTTCGAGGTCTTCATCGACGCGCGGGGCGACACGCACTGTTATTATGAGCTCGAGACGAACGCCTTTGCCACGGAGTGGGACCTGCTTCTTGTCCGTCCTTACCGCGACGGCGGTCCCGCCATTCATGCCTGGGACATCCAGGGGCTCAAGACCAGGGTCTCCGTGGACGGAACGCTGAACCGGCCGGGAGACAAGGACAGGGGCTGGACGGTCGAGATCGCCCTGCCGCTCGAGATCCTCAAGGAAACGGTGGACGGGAAGAAACCACCCGTTCCGGGCGACCAGTGGCGGCTGAATTTCTCCCGGGTGGAACACCGTATTGAAGTCCGTGACGGAAAGTACATCAAGGTGAATGACCCGCGGACCGGCCGGCCCCTTCCGGAAGACAATTGGACCTGGGCCCCCCAGGGCGTCATCAACATCCATTATCCCGAGATGTGGGGCTATCTCCAGTTTTCGGGACGCGACGCCGGCGACGGGCAGGATGAGTTCGTCAGCCGGCCCGAGGAAGCGGCCAAGTGGGCCCTGCGCCAAGTCTATTACAAGCAGAAAACGCACTTCCTGAACCGGGGGGCGTACACCGATAAGCCCGCCGAGCTGGGACTCGGCGACATGGCGGTCAGCGGCTACACGTGGCCGCCCCAGATCAAGACGGCCTTCGACGTTTGGGAGGCCGTGCTCGAGAGCCAGACGGGCCGGGAAAGCATCTTCATCACGGGCGACGGCCGCGTGGGCAAGCGGCCCCCGAGATAGCGGCCCCCCCTCTCGCGCCTTCGGGTCCCCCGGCACCCCGGCCGCCCATTGCCGCCGCGATCCGTTCGAGGTCGACCTGAAGCCGAACCCCCATTAATTCGTGGATGCCGAGGTCATCGCGGAAAATTTCGGGCGGGTGGTCGGTCCCGCCGCGGATGTCACGGTCCAGCTTACGGCGGTTCAGGGAACGCGGCGGATGGCCGGGTCGGTGAAGACGTCGTTTTCGTCCGTGCTGGTCGATGAGAACTCGGAGACGACGGCGCCCTTGGCCCCGGCTTGAAACCAGTGGAGCGTGTCGGGCGGCAGGGTGAACTGGTCTCCCGGCCGGAGCACAATCTCCTTCCAGACGGTAAAATTCTTGGCGTATTTCGGGGGGATCTTCGCCTTCGGCTTGGCAACCGGCTCGCCGGGAACATAGAGATACACCTCCCCGTAGCGGCAACGGAAAGTTTCCTGCTTTCCCGCCCGCGTCCGGCTCACTTGAGGGTGCCGGTGCTCCGGGCAGATCTGCCAGGGAAAAAGGACGAGCTCCTTGGCGCAGTAGCGGTCGTTGTTCTCGTAGACGATGATCTCGAGCCCCAGGTTCTCGACGTCGCCCAGCCCGAACTCGGCGACCTCCATGGCCGCCCGCTCTTTCGGCGTGACGGCGATGTGCGCCCGGGCCAGCAGGGCGGCGGCGCGCTCGCGGATGGGTTCGGATTTGTCAGGCTTCATGATGGTTCTCCCATAAGACGCGTTGTCAGCTTCGATCGCACGAGGATTATATCCAGGCGGCGGGGGGATGGCAACGGTCCGCCGGCGGCAACCGTCCCGCCGTTGACTTGGTAATATCCATATGGTAAGCCTGAACAAGGATTGAACCTCCATGATCGTTTCCGGCCTTTTTCTCGGATTTCTGTCACTTGCGACCCTGACGGGCCCGGCCGTGCCCGCTGAACAGACGCCCGTTCCCCCGGATTTCAGCCCGGCCAAAGCCCTGCCCCAGGAGATTTCGGGCTGGCAGAAGAACGGGGATGACCAGGTCTATGACCGCGCTGACATCTTCGATTACCTCGCCGGCGCGGGCGAGATCTACCTGGCCTTCGATTTCCGGTTCGTCTTTGTCAGGGAATACGCAAGAGCCGAAGCGCCCTCGATCGTCGTCGAGATCTACCAGATGTCGTCCGCGGCGGACGCCTACGGCATCTTCACCCAGGACAGGGACGGCCGGGAAGTCCGGGTCGGCCAGGACGCTCTTTACGGCGCGGGCCTTCTCCGGTTCTGGAAGGACAAGGTTTTCGCGCGGATCATGGCGGACCGGGAGACGCCGGAGGCGCAGGCGGCCGTCATGAAGCTCGGCGGGGCGATCGACTCGGCCATCCCCGGGACGGGCCCCAGGCCGGAGATCCTCGCCAAGCTGCCCGTTGAGGGCCTTAACCCCCTGACGGTGCGATTTTTCCACACGGTCATTTCCCTCAACTCCCACTACTTCATGTCCAACGTCAATATCCTGAACCTTTCGCCCCAAACGCGGGTCGCCATGGCCCGGTATGGGAAGAACGGCGCCCAGGGGACGCTCATCCTCGTCGACTACCCGTCGGAGGACCAAGCCTACAGCGCGTACGGGCGGTTCATCGAAATGTACCTTCTCCAGAGGTTCGCGCCCGGACCACGAGTTCCCGCCGGTCGAGCTCGAAAACAAGAAGTACGCCGGGGCGGTCCGAGTGGGCCGCTACCTGGTCATCGTTGTCGAGGCCGACGACAAAGCCGCGGCCGAGGACCTGCTGAAGCGGGCCTCGGCCGGCCTTTAAGCTCGGGAGGGAAAACACCATGAGAAAAGGTAAGCGGGAAAGCTAGCCACGGGCGCGTGCCGTGGGCATACCTTACCAGGCCATCGGCATCGGTGTGGGACTCCTGCTCGGGATCTGGGCATTTCTCCAGGCAGAGTCCGTCAAGGGCAGAGTTTTCATCGCGTCCGCGATGGCCGCCATCTTCTTGCTGCCGGCTGTCTGGCCGTCTGAGGCAGCCGGCCTGGTCTCTTTTATATGTTGGATCGTCTTCGGCGTCGGCTGTTACATATTCCTGAAGTATCGCGGCGTCGGCGTCCCCTGACGGAGCCTTGACGCCAAAGCCCGTTCCTGCAATAATGTGCCCGCCTCGTGGGGCTGTAGCTCAGTTGGGAGAGCGCTTGACTGGCAGTCAAGAGGTCGCCAGTTCGATCCTGGTCAGCTCCACCACCTCTTCACCCTTATTTTTTAGGCTTTTTCTTGATTTTGTCCTTTAAGCCATAGACCCGCAGTTTCAGCTATTTTAGGCCATGCTCGGAACAAATTTGTCACATGGGGATTCGTCTATATTGTCCACGAAATAGAAGAAGGCGATCTCTACCCCAGATATTTGCCACTCAAAGTGGGGCATTTCAAGCGACCTTATCCATGCCGCGTCCACGCAGGAGAAGCCCGTTTTCAGTTGACTTCGCGACCACGGCCTTGATAATCTTTAGCCACACCTGTGAGGGGTCGGCTGCGGCCGTCAGTGCCCGGAATGTGATTATGCGCGAATAGTCAGATCCTGTAATTGCTCGTGTTTGTTGAGACACTGAGCGGTCGATCGAAGGAGAGTACGATGCGCACAAAGTTAAGAGAAGAAGAACGAAAAGTTCTCGAAACTCGGCCTCATTGGATTACCGTCATAAAGCCGATTTTGGTTTTTTGTTTAGCGACGTTTCTGTTGGGGCTCTCGTTCATAGCGATCAAAACAGGCGAAGGCTTTGGGCCTTTTGCGCGGTGGATCTGCGGGATTATATGGATTTTCGCTTTCATTTACTTAGTCTACTGCGAATGGTTCCGGCGAAAAGATATTTGGGCGGTTACGAATTTGCGTGTCATCGACGAAAAGGGAGTTTTTTCTTTATATTCGAAAGAAAGCCCCCTGGATAAAATCAATAACCTTTCTTATAAACAATCAATTCTGGGCCGCCTTCTCAATTATGGGGAAGTCGAAATACAAACCGCGGCTGAAGACGGCGCAACTGTCTACAGGAAAGTCCTTCGGCCTAAGCTCCTTAAAGAAACAATCGCCCATTGTCGCGAGGAGTACGGCCAAATGCAGAGAACCATTAGGCGAGAACTTCCGGAAGAGCAAGGAAAAATGACGCGTGTTTGTCCGATGTGCGGCGAAACTATCAAAGCCCAGGCCAAGGTGTGCCGGTTCTGCGGCCGAGATCTGCCTCCCGTTTAATGCCGACGGTATCGACGAGGTCGTCGGTGTAATCGGATACGATTCAATAACTTAGAAGGGCGTAATTTTTTCGCTCGAACCGACTGCCAAAGCATAATTCGTGACACCGGTGGGGGTGCGGGTAAAAATCACCCCAAAGGGTGAGACCCAAGGGCCTATTCCCGGCGACTTAATAAGTGGGTAAAGAATGGTGTGCCGGACCTCGGATATCCAGCTCCTCTTAAAGGGCCGGCGAAACCGGATTCTCACAGAAGGAGAAATGGAATGTGGGTTGGCATCGCGAGTTTAATGCTTGGGTTTTTGCTCGGGTTCTTTGTCGCCGGTATTCTGGCTGCGAGTAAGAGGGCTTCCGAGCTGAACCCCGGGCTTGATGAGTTAGCCGCGGGCGAGCGTTGTGACCACATATGGGGGATAGCCCAGAAATAGGGCCTCGACTACCCGCAAAAGATCGGAGAAGTAGTCTGCTCAGTCAACTGAGAGTTGCCTTCCGCCTCTGATCAGGCCAGCGGAGGGGGTCGGAGGCTACTGAATAGGCTGCGACGCCCGAGATTTGACATTTTCCATCGCTCCAAGATAAATAAAGATATCGAGAAGTCAGCGGGCGGGAATCATGAAGAAGCCTTACATTAAAAAGCTCGACCAGATCGCAGCTATCACAGTCTGGATCGTGGACGGCCAGTATGTCCGGGGCAGAATTGACGAGGAGTTCACGAACTTCGGCCAGCACTTCCGCTTCCGGTTCATTCCGCTGCACGAATTCTGGATCGACAAGGAGCACGCCCTGGGCGAAGGACAGTTTTTTATTGACCATCTGCTTACCGAGTATAGACTGATGACCCAAGGCATGGCCTATGACAAAGCCTTGCAGAAAGCCGATGCCGTCGAGCTGAAGGAGCGCCGCAAGACCGAGCTGGTAAGACAGATATCCAAACTCTCCAAGAGGAAGACCATCCAAGATATCCACAAACGGCCGCTCAAGAAATACAGCGGCGCCGTCAGGGTTTGGATTATTAGGGGCGGACTTGTCCGGAGCCTCTACTTCATCGACTTCACGGAGGGCGGACATGACCTGGTCTATCCTCACTTTATCCCCAAGGACGAGGTCTGGCTGGATGACGACCTCTCTCCCGGGGAAAGGCAATTTGTCCTCCTCCACGAGCTCCACGAAAGGCACCTGATGAGCCTGGGCTGGCCCTATTTCAAGGCCCACCGCTCCGCCAGCAGGATCGAGTATCATTGTCGGGAGCACCCGGACGAATTGGAGACCAACCTGCGCCTGGAAGCGGAAAAGAACCGCTGACCTGATGACCTGATCCCCTTACATCGGTCCAGGTATAATGGGGAAAACTCGGATGAGGCTCCAAGGACTGTAAATTTCATTTTAGAGATGGTACATTGAGGCGGAGCAGGGCAGATGGAACTAGAATTCAGAACAACTCCCGTAAAGAAAGATGTCACAAGGATCAGGGAGATCGTTGAATCTTCCGGGTTCTTTTATGATTTTGAAACCGATGTTGCCGTCGAACTGGTTGAGGAGCGCCTTACAGAAGGCGAATCGTCGGGCTATCAATTCGTTTTTGCCGAGGTCAACGATGTTACTGTTGCCTATTCGTGTTTCGGCCATGTTGAAATGACGAAATCGTGCTTCGACCTTTACTGGATCGCCACACATCATGATCTCAGGGGCAAGGGCATCGGAAAAAAACTCCTGGAAGAGACATACCGTCAGGCCAAGAAGATGGGATGCACAATGATGATTGCCGAGACCTCGGGACGCGAGAAGTATGCTCCCACCAGGGCTTTTTATGAGCGCGCCGGGTTTGCTCTTGAGGCAACAATCCGCGATTATTACGATAAGGGTGATGATAAGCTGATCTATATCAAGAGATTCGACTGGGGATAACTCGCCTAGATATCTATTCCTTCTTTTTCGTCACCACCAGGCATTTCAAAATCAGCGGTTGTCAACTTCGCATCCCTGCTGAACGCTCCCATTTTGCAGTTATGTATGGCACTTTCCGAAAACCCGAGCGATTTGAGCAGCCAGGTGATCTTTGAAGGACGTAATACCGTTCATTGCAGGCAAACTCCAATTCACCGCCTGAATCGTCGAGTGTTTTGAGAACCGAGTGGTCCCTGAACGAGGAATGCTTGCTCGCGGATTGTGACCGCGGATGTTCCGCTTCAACTATAGGGAACGCCTGAGATCCAAGACTGTTCCCATTCCGTTTTGCGCCCTTAAATCAGATCGCATTCACCACGCGCCCCGTTCTTTGCTTGACAATCAGGATAGGTTCATGTGACGATTTAGCGAGGAAGGGTGGCGTTAACGCATAAGCCTGATCTGTTTTCTTTTGCAGGTCCTCTTTTCTCTTCATAATTGCGCAAGAATTCAAATAAGGGCGGTTGAAATAGCCCAAGAGAGGAGGGGTAAAATGAAAAAACTCTCTTTAGCGATTTTCTGTTTTATGGCTTGGCTTTTCGTCAGCATGACGTTGGGTGCAGGGTTTGCACAGACGAATCTCCTCTCAAATGGCAGCTTTGAGTCACCCACCGCGCCAGCTGGTTCTTACACGTTGGTTAGCACTGGCCAGAACCTGATTCCGGGATGGAGCGTGGTGGGCGCGACCGGCAACGTAGCCGTGATAAATGGTACTTTCGCCCAGTATGGGTACAACTTCCCGGCGCAGGACGGATCCCAGTGGTTGGATCTTACCGGCAACACGAATACGGCAACCGGGGTACGGCAAACCGTCTCGACGACGGCCGGGACCACGTATGAGTTGTCTTTCTGGGTCGGTAATGTCGTCGGGTCAATATTCGGTACGACGAGCACGGTCAATGTGCTCGTGAATGGCGCACAGATCCTGGCGGCAAAAAACACCGGGGGGACGACCACCTTGAGCTGGCAACAGTTCAAGATCTCCTTCATGGCCACCGGGTCGACAACGACTATCGAATTTCTCAATGGTGATCCGCTCGGCGACAATCACAACGCTCTCGACGACGTGGTGCTGATCAAGGTCACTAGAAACGACGTCATCCCCAAGCATGCGGTAGGCGATTTTGATGGGGACGGTACTGATGAGGCGGCCGTTATTTTCGGCGTGGATGGCGCATGGATCTGGGACAGCGGCACTTGGACGGGGCTGACTGCCCTTGACCCAGAGTGCATCCTTGCTGCGGACGTCAACGGCGATGGTGTGGATGAAATCCTCCTCAGTTTTGGTCCGAGCGGCCTGTGGGTTGTTGTCGGCGGCGGGGGGCACAAAATCAGTTCCAGCCACGCGGAAAGCATGGCTGCGGGGGATGTTGATGCCGATGGAGCTGATGAGGTCGTCTGTGATTTCGGCGCCGACGGTCTCTGGGTCTTCGATGGGGGAGCCTGGATTCAGGTCAGCGGTGTGAATGCCGACTATGTCACAACGGCCAACGTGGACGGGACAGGAGGTGATGAAGTCATCGGTGACTTTGGCCCCATCGGTCTGTGGATACTGAATGCCGGCGCTTGGACTCAGCTTAGCGGTACGAACGCGGATTATCTGACAGCTGGAAAGACGGCCGGACCGGATTATCTAGTCGGTGGTTTTGGAATGGCGGGGCTGTGGATGTGGTCGGTGGGCGGCGGCTGGACGAAGTTGAGCGGGGTGAATGGCGACTACGTGATCACCGGGGATACCGACGCAGATGGCAACGATGAGATCATCGGGGATTTTGGCTCTCTGGGCTTGTGGCAATGCGATGGCGGCGCCTGGACGCAGTTAAGCGGGGTGGATGCCATTTATATGGTCCGTGCTGATGTGAATGGGGATGCGAAAGACGGGGCCGCGGCTAGCTTTGGGTCGGTCGGATTATGGCTATGGGGCAACGGTGCATGGTCGCAGCTCAGCGGGGCCATCGCCGAATACCTCTTGTCCGGCGACCTGGATGGCGACAACAAGGATGAAATCCTGTCCGACTTCGGCTCTCTAGGATTGTGGCTGTGGAATGAGGGCGTATGGAGTCAGATCAGCGCGAACAACCCGGATTAAGTTGAGGCGGGAGGGGCCGGGCAATCGCCCTGGCCCCCCAGGTGTCAAAGGACGTTTCTGAAGGACCGTTCCTCGCAGAAAAAGTCCCACCATAATCACGAGGGGATGCTCAGTCGTCATCTGACTCCCTTCTTTGGGAACCTCCGGCTGACCGACATCAGGGCCCAGGTAGTCGAGCGGTACAAAAACAAGCGCGCCGTCGAGTCTGACCGCCGCCAAAGAAAAGAAATTAAGGAGCGGCGGGTGATCTCTCCGGCGAGCATAAATCGCGAGCTCGTGCTTTTGAAGGTGATGCTCAATAAAGCCTAGGAGTGGGAGAAGAACTTCCTCGCGCGTAAAAATCACCCCAAAGGGTGAGACTCAAGGGCCTATTCCCGGCGACTTAATAAGTGGGTAAAAAATGGTGTGCCGGACCTCGGGTATCCAGCTCCTTTTCAAGGGCCGGCGAAACCGGATTCTCACAGAAGGAGAAATGGAATGTGGGTTGGGATCGCGAGTTTAATGCTTGGGTTCTTGCTCGGGTTCTTTGTCGCCGGTATTCTGGCTGCGAGTAAGAGGGCTTCCGAGCTAAACCCTGGGCTTGATGAGTTAGCGGCGGGCGAACGTTGTGACCACATATGGGGGATAGCCCAGAAATAGGGCCTCGACGAAGGCGCGAAATTTCGTAGCCGCTGTCTGATCAAGTATCGGCCGGCCATTTAACCTAACTGGCCCTCCCCATATCCTTTACTGCCGCGCCGCGCTCATTCCCAATCGCCTTGACAGCCTTCGCCGGGCGGAGTCAAATAGCCGCATCAAGATCCAGGAGAGATAAATGAACAGCTCAATATTGGCCGTGTCCTCGCTCTTCCTTCTCGGCTTTGTTTTCGGCTGCCAGAGCAAGGCGGACAGGGCGGACCTGGACAGGTTCAGGGGCCAGGCGAAGGTCGAGGCCGAGAACCTGGCTGTAGTCAAGAGCATGTGGGAAGCGTGGGGAAAAGGGGATTACGAGGAGTACAGAAAGGGGTTGGCTTCCGGGTATGTTTGGATCGTGCCGTCGGGCGGCGCTAACGCCCTGCCCGTGGAAAAGACGATCGAAATGGGGAAGCTGATGCGCCAGGCGTTTCCCGATGTCACGTTCAGCATCGAGGACATGTTCGCGGCCAAGGACAGGGTTGTCACCAGGTTCATCATGAGAGCAACCCACCGGGGAGAATTTCAGGGGATCCCGGCGACTGGGAAGAGGATCGAGCTCTGCGGGATCGCTATCGTCCGTCTTGAAAACGGAAAGGTCGTCGAGGAAAGGGAAGATTCCGACATGCTCGGGCTGATGGGGCAACTCGGCCTGGAGCTCAAGCCGAAGGAAGCCCAGAAATAGGCAGCCCGCCGGTATCAATTCTTTCGATAATTTCAATATCTTCAGAACTTTCTAGGATCCCGGCAACTGGGGATCGAAGTCCGAGATCGGCTCGGCGCCCGCCCGGTCACGGCTCGCCCTCCACGGCTTGACAAGGTTCCCCCCATGCCTTATTTTCGATGAATGAGCCGGAAGGCCATCGAGACCCTCGTCCGGAGCTGGGAGACCGTCCGCTGCGAGCTCCTGAATACCCGGATCTCTGACCTTCGCCTCCGCGTCGAAGGCTCCCCGGTCGAACCCTACATCAGGCGCCTCTACAGTGAGCTCGAAGCCAAACGCGTCCAGTTCAGGCCCAAGATCTATCTCACCGACGGCTGGGGCTGCCCGGACCGGACGCCTGTGATCGGGGTGCCCTTTTACCTGGCCGACCGCCGCCTGACGACCCTGGAGGAGGAGCAGAGCGGCGAGATCGAGGATGCCCGGAGCATCATGATGCTCCTCAGGCACGAGGCCGGCCATTCCCTGAACTACGCTTTTCGCCTCTGGCGGCGCCCGAGCTGGGAGGAGATCTTCGGGCCCTTTTCGAGGCCCTACCGCGACGTTTTCCGGCCGGACCGGATGAGCCGCCAGTACGTCAGGCACATCACGGCCAACCCCTACGGACGGACCTACGCCCAAAAGCATCCCGACGAGGACTTCGCCGAGACCTTCGCCGTCTGGCTGACGCCGCGCTCGTCCTGGCGGCGGCGCTACCGTCACTGGCCGGCCATCCGCAAGCTCCTCTACGTCGACCACCTGGTGAAGGAGATCCGCGCCGAGAAGCCCGGCGGCGTCAAGGAGAAGTATTTCCGCCCGGTCGAGAACATGAGACTGCTGCTGGCCGAGCACTACGGCAAGGCCGGCGAGCGGTTCCGCCGGGCGGCCCGGGGGTATGTAGATGACAAGCTCCGGGCCGTCTTCCCGCCGGTCCGCGGGCAGGCCCTCCGGCCGGCGGCGGCCCTGTTCCGAAGGCACCACGACCGCCTCCTGGGCCGCGTCATCCAGTGGTCCCTGTTGTCCGAGCTCGAGGGACAGACCATTCTGCGCAAGCTCGAAGCCCGGGCGGCGGCCCTCAAGCTCAGCTATCGGCCCGGAAAGGAAGGGGAAAAGCTGCTGGACAGCCTGACCCTGGCCGTCGGCCTGGCCATGGATTATGCGTACACCGGGCGGCTGACCGGCTGAGCGTCAGGGCCGACCGCCGGGCGAAAAGCCGCCGGCGTTCTTCGAGTTGAAAATGGGGAGGCTCAAGTCGTAGGGGGGGCCTTCGAACGCCGCCCTGATGATCACTCCGAGGAGTTCCGGGTAGGAAATCCCCGCCTGTTCGGCCGACCGGGCCAGTCCCAGTCCCTCGTCGAGACAGGGGTTGCAGTTGACCTCGAGGACACGGGGCTGACCGTCGTCGTCGAGCCGGACGTCGACCCGGCCGTATCCCCAGCCGCCCACGACCCGGAAGGCCTTGACCGCCGTCCTGCCGATGAGCGCGGCCAGCTTGGGCTCGACCTCGGCCGGGCAGATGATGTGGGTGCGCTTGTATTCGACCGAGGTCTCGATCCACTTGGCGGCGTAGGACATGATGGGCGGGATGCTCGACGGCAAACGGGAATAGTCGACTTCGGCCAGGGGCATGACGCTGAGCTTTCGCCCGCCGACCAGCCCGACGTTGAACTCGCGGCCGGACAGGAAGCGCTGGACGAGCGCCGGCTGTTTGAAGGAGCCCAGCACTTCCCTGACTCTTTCCTTGAGGCCCTTCTTGGTCCAAACGACCGAGTCGCGGCTGAGGCCGATGCCGGCGTGCTCCTGCCCCGGGTGGATGATGAGCGGAAACTGCCAGTTGTGCCCGTCCGTTTCCGAGATGCGTTCGATCAGGAAGGTTTCGGGCGGGATGGGGATCCCGACCCCTTTGAGGAGGCTGGCGGCCATGTACTTATAGCGGCTCAACCCGAGCCCGAGCGCCGGCGACCCCGTCATCGGGTAGCCGAGCATCCGGATGAAGGCGGCCACCCGCATTTCGTAAAGGGCGCCGTGGACGTTGTCGTCGTACTGGTTGAAGACGACGTCCGGCCGGAGCTTGTCCAGCTTGCGCTGCAGCGAGGACAGGTCGCCGGCCAGGGGGATGACGGTCACGTTGTGGCCGAGGCCCCGGATGGTCCGGGCCATGCGCCGGATCATCTGCCTCAGATGCCAGATGCCGCCCGTGTCGGCCTTCGGGTCGGGCGTCGTCTCCTGGTAAGCGTTGTAAAGGACGGCAACCCGCAGCCTTTTCATAGCCTGATATTAATTCATTTTTGGCTTGTCCTTCAAGCAAAAAATGCCGCGCTCGATGAACGAACGCGCATCATCTGAGAGACGGTGTGGCTCGGCGGCGGGTTTGGTGGCCCGGCCAGCCCCCATCTATTGGACAGCGGTGATGTTCGCCGAGGCCTAGGCTTTCTTTAGTGCCTGGTTGATGGCCGCCGTCATCTCCCGGATCGAGAACGGCTTCATCAGGAAGCCGGCGATTCCCAGGCCGTGCGCCGCGTTGGCGTCGACTTTCTCGCTGAAACCCGTGCACAGGATGACGGGCAGTCCCGGCCGGAGGCGCAGGATCTCCTCCGCGAGATGCGCGCCGGTCAGCTTCGGCATGGTTTGGTCGGTAATGACCAGGTCGAACCGGGACGGGTCCTGCCTGAAGGACTCGAGCGCCTCCCCGGGGTCGGTTTTGGACACAACCTCGTGGCCCAGGCGTTTGAGCATGTTCCCAATGCTCTGGACCTGGGCCTGCTCGTCATCGACGAGGAGGATGCGCTGCCGGCCCTGGGGCAGGATCTCGGCCACTTCATGGGCGGCGACATCCTTCGACGGCACCCGGGGCAGGAAGATGTTGAGGGTCGTCCCTTTGCCGATCTCGCTGTAGATGGTCACTGCCCCCGCATAGTCCCGGACGATCCCGTGGACGACGGCCAATCCCATCCCAGACCCCTCGCCCGGCCTCTTGGTGGTGAAGAAGGGGTCGAAGGCCCGCTCGATCACCTCGGGCGTCATTCCGGTGCCCGTGTCCGTGACGGTCAACCTGAGAAACGGCCCGGGCTCGATGTCGGGATGGCGCAAGGCCATCTCCGCGTCCACGTCGACCTCGGCCAGTTCCACCGCCAGGATCCCGCCCTTCTCCCGCATGGCGTGGGCGGAGTTGTTGCAGAGGTTCATGATGATCTGATGGATCTGGCTCGGGTCCGCCATGATGAACCCGGTCTCGGGCTCGAGATGCTCGCGGATCTCGATCGTCGCCGCCAGGGTCGATCGCAGGAATTTCAGGGCCTCCATGACCACCGGGCCGACTTTCGAGGGCTTGCGCTCCCTCTCTTTCTGCCGGCTGAAGGTGATGATCTGCCTGACCAGGTCCCGGCCGCGCTCGGCGGCTTTGAGCCCCAGCTCGAGCTCGCGCCGAGATTCATCGTCCAGGGCGGCGTCCAGGAGCACGAGCTCCGTGTTAATGAAGATCGGGTTCAGGATGTTATTGAAATCATGGGCGATGCCGCCCGCCAGCGTCCCCAGGGCCTCGAGCTTCTGGGCCTGCCGGAGGTGCTGCTGGAGCCGGTACTCGCCCGTGACATCGCGCTCGACCACGAGGTGGTTGATGATCTTTCCCGAGCCTTCCCGGATCGGCGTTATCCGGATATCGAGCTCACAAGATTGGTCGGTCAGCCTCTTCCTGGATAGGTGGGCGCTCCAGCTCGCGCCGGCCTCCACGGACTTTTGCGCCGCCGCGGCGAGTTCCCGGAGGTCGGCTTGGCCACCGAGGATGTCGAAATAGCGCCTGCCGACAAGTCCCGCGCGGCCGGCCCCCGTCGTCTCCTCGAAAGCCGAGTTGACGTAGGAGATGATCCCTGTCGAGTCCGTGATGGCCATGCCTTCCCAGGCCTGCTCGACGGCCGCGGCCAGGCGCAGGCGCTCTTTCTCGGCCTCCCGGCGTTCCCGCATGTCGAGACCGATGTCGATCCGTCCACCGTCGGACAACCGCACGGCGGCCCAGGAAGTGTCCATCTCCGCTCCGGCGCTTGTTCTGACCCGGAGATTGCGCCACCCCGGTATGCCCCCGGCTTCCTGGCCCTGGGATTCCGGCAGCCCCGCCTGGCCGCTTCCCCGGCCGAAAGCCTTAAGTTCCGTTTCTTTTTCGGACCAGCCCAGCAGCTTCTTGAATTCCCGGTTGGCCAGTCTGGCCCTGCCCGACGAATCGAAGAAGCACAGCATGACGGGAATGTTATCGATGACGGTCTGGAGGCTCTCTTGTTGTTGCTTGAGGTCGGCCTCGATGAAGTAACTGTGAGTGACCTCGGCCTGGAGAAGCTCGTTGGCCTCCTCCAGCTCAGAGGTCCGTAACAGGACGCGCTGTTCGAGGGTTTCGGTCAGCTGTTGGAGATCGAGGCCGCGCTGTCGCAGGCCTTTCTCGGCCGCTTTCAATGGTGTGATATCCGTGCCATAGATGCGGAGCCGTTGTATATCCGCCACGAAATACATGTTCTGATGATACCAGCGCTCCCCGACCTTGACCTCGCGGGCCGGAATATTCGTTTCCGGCCTGCTGAACGCCAGCGCCAGGGTCGGCCAGTCCGCCAGCCAAGGGTGCTGCCGGCCTAAGAGCTTAAGATCAGGGAAGAGCGTCTGCGCCGCAGGATTGGCGTAGCAGACCCGCGCCTGTTCATCGACCTCGACCACCGGCTGAGGACTGAGCATCGGAAAAGAGGCGAGCCGCCGGGTCTCTTCCTCCATGCGTTTGCGATCGGTGATGTCCTGGCCCTGGGCGATGGTCGCCGAGATCGTGGTCCCGTCTTTTTCGTAGATATTGGCGGAGTTCCACAAAACCGTGCGGATCGAGCCATCGGTCCTGAGGATCGGGATCTCGACGGTCTCCCACCTCTCACCGGCCAGCGTGCGTTTGATGTGGGCGAGGGATTCCTCCCGGCTTGCCTCCGGGAAGAGGCTGTCCAATGGCTGGCCTATGACCTCTTCTGCCTTGAGTTCGGTGAGCCGTTCGAAGGCGTGGTTAAACCGGGTGATCTGGAAATCCGGGCCCCAGACGATGATGGGCGCGTTGGCGTAGTCGATCAGGTTCTCCAAATGCTCCCGGGTCCGGCGAAGCTCTTCCTCCGCCCGCTGGCGCTCGGTAACGTTGCGGTAGACGACGACATAGCCCGCAGTCGTGCCCGATGGACCGGTCAACCGGGTCGAATCGACCTCCGCCATGACGAGCGTTCCATCCTTATGCTTGGTGCGGATCGTCGCCCGGGATGTGCCTGTGAGCTGCAGGTCCTCGGAGATTTTCTCCCGTTCGCCCGGCCCGTATGTCGGGCGAAGGAGCTCCCGGGTCGTTTTGCCGAGCACCTCGGCCTCCGTGTAGCCGTAAATGCGCTCGGCGCCTTTGTTCCAGTAGGTGATCCGGCTGTCGGCGTCCGCTCCGATGATCCCGTCGTCCACCTGCCCGAGCAGGAAGGCCTGATACCGGATGCTTTCCTCGGCGCGCTGGCGCTCCGTGATGTCGACTCCCGAGCCGATGACGTATTCGAACCCTCCGTCTGGCGCGGGGATGGGCGTGGTGGTCCAGGCGATCAGCCGGAGGCTGCCGTCCCGGGCCAGCCAGCGGTTTTCGCGAAAGACGGTGGGCCCGCCCGCGGCCAGCGATTTCCAGACCTCCCGGAACCCCGGCGCGTCTTCGCTGGGCACCAGGAATTCCCAGAAAACGCGGCCCAGGACCTCCGCTTCCGAGTAGCCGGACGCAGCCTGGCAGGCCTTGTTGAAGCGACTGATCCTTCCGTCCTTGTCGACGATGGACACGAGGACTCCCGCGGTATCCAGCACCGTGGCGCTGAAGTCGCGCTCGTGCTTCAGCTCCCGGCTGTCCCGGATGCGCTCGATGGCGATGGCGACCTGGTCGGCGATTGTCTTCATCACCGCCAGTTCGTCGTCAGCGAAACGGGTCCTCCTCCTTGTCCCGAAGGAAAGGGTCCCGATGACTTTGCCGTGCGCGATGAGCGGGTGGCAGGCGTGAGCCTGGATGCCCAAGGACCGCACGAAGTCCGTTCGCGGATCACGGGTGGTTGGGATGTCCGCGGCGACGATCCTCACGCCGTCGCGGGCGACACAGCCGCAGACGGCGACGCCGTAGTCGAGCCATTCGATCTGGCGGGCGACCTCCTCCGGGATGCCGGCGCTGGCGTTCAGGCGCAGCCGCTTCGCCGTTTCGTCGACGAGAAAGTTGAAAAAGACGTCGCAGTCCAGGTGCTCCATGGCCTTCTGACACAGCTCGTTGACCGCCTCTTGAGGATTGGCGGCCTCGAGCAGCCGCCCGGCCGTTTCCGCGAGAAGCCGGAGCCGCGACTCACTCTCCCTCAAGGCGCGTTCCATCTCCTTGCGCTTTGAGACGTCCCAGATGAAGACCACCAGGCGGCCGCCTTCGATGTCCAGGTAGGACGCGCGGACCTCGGCATCGAACTCGGTCCCGTCCTTGCGGCGATGGCGGGTTTCGAACTCATGACGGCCATGTTCCCGAACGAACCTGATGTGGTTCATGACATCTTCGGGCGTTTCCTTCGCTTCGATACTGCTGACCTGCATGTTCAGCAGCTCCTCCCGGCTGTAGCCGCTCATCCGGCAGTAGGAATCGTTCACCTCCAGGAGTTTCCCAGCCATGTCGAAGACCCAGAAACCCGATTGAGCCGTTTCCAGGACCTTCGAATACTTCAGCGATCCTCTTCGGATCTTCTCCTCAGCCTGCTTCCGTGCGACGCTCTCGATGATCTCCCAACGGCCCTGGCGCTTGATCAGCGCAAACTCATGGTTCGCGACGACGTCGATGATCTCCGATGCTCCGCACTTTTGGAGCGAGTAGGTGCACATGGCCATCATCCGGCGCCGGCCGATAATGTTGTCGACGGCCTCTTCGTACTTGCGGAAATCCTCCCAGTCAGCCTTTTCGAGCCAAAAGGTGTTCCCGCTCAGCCGCAGGCCGTCGTATCCCTTGGCGAGGGCCGCCTCGAGCTTGTCCGCCCAGCCCGCCAGGACTTCCTCGGCCGAGAACTTGCCCGAGCGGACGTACCATTTTTTATAATCGATAATCTCGATCTGTCCCCGGCGGATGCGCCCGTCGAGGTCGGGCACGGCCGCCTTGAGAGCGGCCCTGGCCGCGCGGCCCCGGAGTGGTTCTGAAGTCACCCACATGCAGAATTCGTTCGCCTCGAGGCCGGCTTTAAAATAGGGGACGAGCGTCTCGATCAGGTCGTGGTTGGTTTCATAGAATTGGCAGAAGTGCGTTCCCCAGGGGACGTCGCCGATGACGTCGATGCCGGTATGTCTCATGGCCTGTTCCTCTCTCGAGTTCCCGGAATTCGCCTCAGGCAGACTTCAGAGGGATTCCCGCTGCTATTATATCCGGTAAAAAATGAGGGGGCAACGGGCCGACCGCTTGGGGACGTTCCCCAAGGCGCCACCCCGCGTCATAGCTGCTGATGTGCGAGCCGGAGGTACCGGCCGAGGAAATCGCCCCCGGGCTGGTCCGTTGGATTATTCGGAAAGTGACCTGATCTTGGCCGGCGCCGGACCGCCGTCAGGGCTCAGCCTGACCGTTGCCCAGACCTTGAGGCCTTCCGGTATCTCGGGATCGTTGGGCCGCATCCGGCCCGGGCGCATCACCCCCCCGCGGCCCCCGTACCCGCCGACGGGCGGCATGCCCCCGGCTCCGCCGATCATACCTCCGGGGCGGCGGGGCAGGTTGTCCAGGTCGAACTTGCCCGTCTGGAACCCGATGCCCACCGTCGCTCCCGGCAGTACGCCGATGCCGATCGTACCCTGGGCTGACGGTGGCCAGCGGGACCTTGAGCTCATAGATGAAGTTTCTCCCCGTCGCCGCGGCCTTGAGCTCGAGTCCTTCGGCGTCGGCGATATCCAGGGACTCCGGCTCGGGGTTGCCCTGCCGGTAGATCTCCACGTCCGTCAGGTTGCCGGCGACCTCGCCCGGCGCTTCGACCTCTTCCGGTTCCACGTCTCTCCACATCCGCTGTTCGTAGGACCTCAGGCCGATAGGGTATTTTATGCCCAGCGCCTTGGCCCTTTTTCCCCGGGCGTCGATCCAAACCGTCAGGCCCGACCTGAGGAGCTCGCGCTGCATCGTCCTGTCGTCGGTCCTCAGGCAAATATAGAGGTAATCCCGATCGTTCAGGAAACCGAGGGAGACCTTCTGGTTCTCGACGACGAACAGGCGGCCCGCCCAGTCGTCGGCCTGGCCGTCGATGACGACCTGATGCTCGGGTGGACGGCTTTCTATCTGGAAGGTCTTGACTGAGCTGCAACCCGCAAGGTTCAAAAGCATGAGCAGCGCCAGCGCGGCCGGCGCCCACGCGTCGCCGGCGACCGGCGTTGGCCCGCCGGCCGCCGGCTTCCCTATGATCCTGTTGATGATTTTCTGCATCGTTCCCCTCGATTATATCATCCTTTTTTCCCAGGCTCTTAGCGCCACCCTCTGATAAGCAATTTGCGTGCCAAGGTCATCAAGGGGAGAAAAGACATCCGCACGCTTAGGGCCGTCCTCTGCCGGGGACGATTGTCTGCAGGTTGGCTAGCCGACATCCTCGTTGGCGCGGCGCAGCAGCGCCTTGATGTAGGCAAGAGAATAGGCGGCGCCGGCGCGCCGACCGCTCGTCGCCTGCCAGAGCCGGGATGTGGTCCGCCCCCAGCCCGCCGTTGAAGCGGACCTCTCGAAGCGCCTTCATCACCGCGTACATGTCGACGTATCCGTCGTCGGGAAGGGTTTCATGAAAGCGGGGGAGGCTGGAGCTGACATTCCGGAAGTGGACTTCAAGGATTTTGCCCCGGCCACCGAAGTCGCGGATCATCTCGATGACGCTCTTGCCCGCGCCGGGCCCGGCTTCCGACCACGTCCCCACGCAGAAGAGGATCCCCCAGTTGGGGGAGGCGGCGATCTTCTCGGCCCGCCGGAAGCCCTCCCAGGTGTTGAAGATGCGGGTGACGCCGTTCATCTGCGCCACCGGTGGGTCGTCCGGGTGGAGGGCGAGCTTCACGCCGGCCTCTTCGGCGACGGGGAGGACCGCCTTGATGAAATAAGCGTAGGCCTGCCAGACATCCTCGGCCGTGAACTCCCGGTCGTAGCGGGGCTTCTCGAGCTTCGCCCGGAAGAGGTCGAGGTCGAATTCGCGCGTTGCGTACCCGTGATAATCGGAAGTGGCGGTCGAATACGTGTTGCCGGGATGGAAATCGTAGCTCGCGACCGGGATCCCGGCGCGGCCCAGGTTGCGCACGAATTCGCAGTAAGCCTCGATATCCTTGTCCCGTCCGGGCAGCCCGAGCTGTATCGTCGGCGACTGGTAGGCTGTCTGGACCGCGGAATAGACGCGGAGGCCGAAGCGGGCACAACGGTCCTGGGCGGCGCGGATGACTTCGAGCGGGGCTGTCCTCGGCGCCGAACTGGAGCCGGGCCCAGCGGATCCCGATCTGCTTCAGGAAGAGAAGGTCGTCATCGGTGGCGAGGCGGGCGTTGATCTCCCGCATGACCTTGATATTGGAAGGGTCGTCCTCGGCGATGGCGGGGCCGGGCCCGGCGGGTGCGCCGATGGCCGTGGCGTGGCCCGGAAGAGCGCCGGCGATCCCCGCTGCCCCGGCCACCATCCCCGCCTTGAGGACATCCCGCCTGCGCCGGGCGCCGGCGAACGTGGCTTCTCTCGATTTTTTTGCTTCTCTTGATCATCGATACCTCCTCGGCCTCGGGCGCCTGGCACGCTTGCTTTTTCGAGCGACACGTTACCCCAAGTCGAGCGGGCGAATTCAATGAGAATCGGTCGGCGCACGGCGCTTTGTCAGTGGGATGAGCCTCGAAGAGCCGGCGCCATCAATCAGATCCCGTGAGGAAAACGAGATCACGGGGAGCTCAGAAGCGGTAGCTCAGGCCGGACAGGACGCGTGTCTCGCCCAGGGAATCCTCGTCCGTCCGCTCGAGGATGGCCAGGATGCGAGGCCCGGCCGCCGAGGCGGATGACCGACGACAGCCCGTAAAGGTGACTGTAGGGCCGCCTGTCGACCACCACGCCCAGACTGGAGAGCCGGAGAAAGGCGACCGATGAGCGGTAGTAGGCTTCGAGGTAGAGAGTGCGGCCAAGGTCCCGCCCCAGTGAAAAGTACCAGGCGTTCGAGGTGGAACCCGCCGCGGTCTTGAACCTGGTGTCGGAGACCGTCACGTCGAACCCGGACCGGAGGATGTTCGGGCTGTAGATCCCGAAGCTGAACCGGTCGCGTTTCTCTTCTTCCTGACGGGTCCTGTCCTGGGCGTAACCGACGTAGAGCTGGAAGTTGCGCCACGGCCTGAGCGTCAGCCGGCCGCCGATCGATTCGAACAGGAAACCCTCGAGCTGAGCTTCGCTGACGGGCCGGCCCTCCCGCAGGTTGTCGGCGATGAGCCGGCGTGTCAACCGAGATGCCGTGATGATAGACCCCCTGAACCTCGACCTCGCGCACCGGGGAATAGCGGACGTTGGTGAAAAAATAGGTCAGCCTGGAGGTGCCCTGACCTCCCGGTCCCTGGAGATCATACTCGGCGGCCTGGTAGAGGAAAAAGGACGCTCCGGACGGGAATGTAGTTCGAGAAAAAGAGCACCGACCGCTCGGTCAGGCTCCGGTTCCGGATGTTGGCGTAGCCGAGAACATGCCGGCGGCCCGACTTGCTTTCCAGGCTCAGGTAGCCGCCGAACTTGGCGACGCCCGCGACGTATCCCAGGTTGAGGATCTTGGGCTCGAGCCCGCCGAACAGGCCGAGCTTCAGCGTGCCCACGCGGTTATCCTCCTCCTTGAGGAGCCGCAACTCGGCGGCCGCGCCGGCGACCGAACCGAACGCCCCCAGCTCGTAGAGCCAGAGCTGGCCCGCCCTGACCCTGAAGGCCCCGCCCTCCGAGCTCCACCCGGCGTACGCCTCGTAGACCGAGGCCCGCTGCCGGCGCTCTTCGGACGACGGGTAACCCGCGAACCGGGTATCGATAGCGTATTCGAACCCTCCCTTGTCGCTTACGGCGGACCTGAGGGTGAAGGTGCCGATGAGCTCGCTGAACGTGTCGTTCCCGAACCCGGTCAGGTTCCGCCGGGCTGCCTGGGCGAAGAACGAGAACCTCCCCGAGTAGCGGCTGGCCTCGTAGGCCGAGGCGCGAGGGGCGGCAACGAGAAGCGCGGCGGCGATCGCGACGGCCGCCAAGAACTTTCCGTTTCTCATGCTCTCCCCTGCGGGTGGCAGCTGTAACACGCCTGCGAACTATAGTTATATCCGGAGACTCCGGTGTGGTGGGAATCCGTCCCGCCGCGGTCGTGACAGGTCAGGCAGCTGAAGACTCTGAAGTTAGTAGCTGTCCGGATGGCATACGGAACAGGCATTCCCGGCATGGCGTCCTGAAGTTATCGGGAAATAGGTGTGGTCAAAAACGCCCTGGTTGAAGGAAGCGTCGGTGGGCCGGTGGCAGGAGTCACAGGTCGTCGGGAACCCGGCGGCGATGTGATTCGGATTCCGGGTGCTTTCGTAATTGGCTCTGTGGCAGCCGTAGCAGTCGCGGGGCGTGCCGGCGTAGACGTTGTTCTTGTGGCAGGCGCTGCAGGCCTGGGTGGCGTGGACGCCCTGGAGCGGGAAGATCGAGGCGTGGTCGAGGCGCCCCTGATTAAAGGACGTGTCGGTGGGGCGGTGGCAGACATCGCAGGTGGTCGGGAAGCCGGCGGTGACATGGTTGGGATCGCGGGCGCCCTCGTAATCGGCCCGGTGACAGCCGTAGCAATCGCGGGGCGTGCCGGCGTAAACGTTGTTCTTATGGCAGGCGCTGCAGGCCTGCGTTGCATGGACGCCCTGGAGCGGGAAGATCGAGGCGTGGTCGAAACGGGCCTGCTCGAAAGATGAATCGGTGGGACGGTGGCAGGTGTCGCAGGCGGTGGGGAAGCCGGCGGCGACGTGATTGGGATCGCGGGTGCTCTCGTAATCGGCCCGGTGACAGCCGTAGCAGTCGCGGGGCGTGCCGGCGTAAACGTTGTTCTTGTGGCAGGCGGTGCAGGCTTGCGTCGCATGCGCCCCTTGGAGCGGGAAGATCGAGGCGTGGTCGAAACGGGCCTGCTCGAAAGATGAATCGGTGGGACGGTGGCAGGTGTCGCAGGCGGTGGGGAAGCCGGCGGCGACGTGATTGGGATCGCGGGTGCCCTCGTAATCGGCCCGGTGGCAGCCGTAGCAGTCGCGGGGCGTGCCGGCGTAGACGTTGTTCTTGTGGCAGGAGCTGCAGGCCTGCGTCGCATGCGCCCCTTGGAGCGGGAAGATCGAGGCGTGGTCGAAACGGGCCTGCTCCCAGCTTGACTGCGACGGCTGATGGCAGAGCTCGCACTGCGTGGGGAAGCCGGCCCGCGGGTGGTTCGGGTTATCGGTTTTTTCGTAATCTTCGCGGTGGCAGGCGTAGCAGTCGAACGATGCGTTGGTGAAGATGCGGCCCTTGTGGCAGGCGTCGCAGTTCAGGCTGCGGTGGGCGCCGTTGAGCGGCATGCCGGTCCTTGCGCCATGGTCCCAGATGACCGCGGTCCAGGACGTCGGCCGGTGGCATTCCTCGCACTCGTTGCCAAGGCGCGTGCGGTAGGGGTCATCCTGCCGGCGAATCCAGTGGCAGTCATAGCAGCGCGTGGGCGTTCCCTTGATGAGCCCGTCGATGTGGCAGGAGGCGCAGGGAACGGACAGGTGACGGCCCTCGAGCGGGAAGGGGCCGGTTTTGTGGAAGGCGCGGGAGGCAAAGTTCCAGCCCGCCGGCGAATGGCAAGACTCGCAGCCCTGCGTCATTCCGCCCTTATGAGGATCGGTGTGGCAGGAATCACAATTTCTCCGGTTATTCATATATGAGCGGGTCTTATGGCAGGCGGGACAGTCCTTGGCGAGAGAGGCGTGCTTTCCCTCGAGTGGGAAGCCGGTCTCCTCGCGATGGTCGAAGGCCTGGGGGTCGAGCGGGCGGATATCGACATCGGCTCCCTGGTGCTCGACATGGCAGACCTGGCAGTCGCCCGTGACCTCCCTGTGGACACCCTTTTTTGCGGCGATCCGGGCGGCGACGGGCGCATGACAGGCGAGACAGCGATCGGCGACGATCCCGTTGTCCTCGCCGTGGCATTTTTGGCAGTTCGCGGCGCCCTCGAGGGAGGAATGCGCCTTGGAGAGGGGACCGGGAGCGGCCTGCTGATGTTCGGGGCCGGCTGTTGACGGAGCGCGAAGCAGAAAAGTCAGGAGCACAATGACCCCGGCGAGCAGGACGCCGGGACCCAGGCGAAAAATAGGCTTCGGGTCGGGTTGATTCATCGGCCTTCGCCCAATGCGCGGAAATCCCTCATAATCCCTAGTAATCCTATTAATTCTATCGGATTACTAAATTCTAGATTGACACCCAGGAAGATGTCAAGCCCTTTCGTGAGATTAATCCAAGGAGCCATCGTCACCTCGCGCCAAGATACATGGGAAAGACCGTTGCCGTATTCATGCCAATCCCAAGCTATAACGGTGGAATCCGCCTCTCATTATCGTGACCAGTCTGCTTAAGACTGAAGCGACGGGACACTTGTGGTGCGTCTCGTAAATAACTTGGCATTCTCAAAGTGCGACGAAGACGCACCACCGCGGGGGAGTTCTGAGGGGGACGGCGTCGTTCCCCTCAGGGGGTCAGTGGAGTGAAACGAAACGCCGAGGGGGGAGCTTGAATCCCCCCTGGAAGTGTCCCGTCTAGAAACAGGACTTTGGAAAGGAACTTACGAGACGGGATACTAGGGGAGACGGCCCCAATCGGAGCCATCGAGCGCCTGACCGAGCGCTTGCTCCGGGGGGAGCCCGTTCTGGCCCGTTTTATCCTGGCCATTCTGCTGCGTCTGCTCCGGGGAGCCAGGCCGCCCGGACAGGCGACGGCGCGGCAGAATGCGCAAAAGAAAAGGGCGGGACGCGGCGCCCCGCCCTTTGGTCAGTCGTTTCGGGCGGCCGGCTTCTGGCAGGCCGCCCTCCTCAGCTAAAAAGCACTAACGCGTCTTTCAGGCTGAATCAATAAAGGCCGTCCGGGACGACGCTCGAGATCTTCGACCAGCCTGCGGCCTGGTCCCATAGCCAGAGGCCCGGGTTGTCGGAGGTGGCGCTGAAAACGACCGCCAGCGTCGAATCGTAGCCCCGGTCGTAGTAGTCTCCCTTGACCATGAGGTTTATGTGCCAATTCGTGCCGACGGCGATCCACTGGTTGAAGGTGCTGCCCGCTGAATAGTCAAAGATGTAGGCCCCGCCCGCAGCGGCGGGGATGATCACTTCCTCGTCTCCTGAGTCGGCGCCGTCCCTGTCGAACGTCTCGACGCCGCCCGGGCCGATGCCCTCGCTCGTGATCAGGTGCCACAAGAAGGTGCTGCCGTTCCAGTTGCCCCAGTACAGTCCCCCGTCGTTGTCATCGACCAGCAGCTCGTAATCCTGGCCGCCGACAAACTTGACTTCTTTGACGCGGTTGGGGCTCATGGTGCTGATCTGGACCCAGCCGGAGCCGTCTTGCTTGTAAAGCCAGATCCCCAGGGTGCCAAAATCCATGACTAGGTCTTCGGCGCCGGCCGTGTTCGTAATCTGGGCCGACACATGGTCATCATTGGTGTTGATCGTCCCCGTGAGCTGGGTAAAAACAGAGCCGGCATAGATATTCCATACCCCGTACGTGGGGAAAGACCAGACTCCCTCTTGGTAGCCATACTGATAGAAGTCCATCTGGAGTCCGTTATAAGGGTTTAAACCCGAAAGCTGTATCCAGTTGGCAGTGTTGAAGCTGTCAAAGTCGAAGCGCCAAACCCCAAGGGCGGCGAAGTCGACCTGGATTTCGTCCGCGCCGTCGTTGTCATCATCGGTGGCAAAAAGGCCGGTCGCGTTGACCCCCGAGAGCTGGAACCAATTTATTCCATCCCAATACCACAGCCCGGTCGCTCCGAAGTCGGCGACGATCTCGTCATCCGCCGTATTGATCGTCAAGGCGCCGATTATCGAGTCCGCATTCAGGCCGGAAATCTGACTCCAGCTTCCGTTATCGTAGTACCAAAGTCCGGTGGCCCCGAAGTCGGCGACGATCTCGTCGGCCGCATCGGCGGAGTTGAAATTGCCCGTGACGACGCCCTTGTAGCCGAGCGAAGAATTGGTGGGATAAAGTTGGGAAATCGCATCACCCGGTTTGCCGAGCGAGTCCGCTCCGAGGGGAGCGATATCGTAGCCCATGATGAGCGGCGCCTGGCCGGCGGCTTTCTCCGGCGGGAGCTGGGAGAGCTTATCGCCTTTCGCCTGCCCCAGCTGTTGGGCCTGGACTAAAGAAAAGGCGGCCAGGAAAACCGCCAAAGCAAAGAGCCAATTTCGTTTTCTCATGTTGTTCCCTTCTCCTTTTTCGACAATCCTTCCGAAATGCAACCTAAAAAAAATAAGAAACGGGCAAAATGTGATTCTCACCTCCCTTGTCAGCATCCCGAGGTCATTCCCGAAATCTAGAGTCCACCTCTTTGCTCCCTTTTCCTGACCGGAAGAGTAGGCAAAATGTTCACGGAAGTCAAGCGATTTGTTTGAGTTTGATGCCGTCCGAGATTCTCCGGCCGCAAATGACGACTATGCGCTCCGGCACCGCCTTTCCCCGTTTATTGACATCGCGCTTTTCGTTGTGATAAAGCCAAGTCCGAAAATGAAATTCGGCATTCTCCAGGCCGTACTCCCGGTTGATCGCCCTCTCGTCCGGGAAGAATCGGGGGATGCGGCTGAAGAAGCTAAAGAAGGAGAGAGCAGGGAAGCATGAACAAGCTCGACATCGGTTTCGGCAATCTGGTCGACCGCGTTGCTGCCCGCACCCTGGACCTGAGGCGCCCGGCGCCGGCGGCTGGGCCGTGACACGCCGGACGTTCCTCAAGGGCTTGGGCGCCGCGACCTTGGGCGGCGTCGCCCTGACCGGGCTGTCGTGGCCGGCGCTCGTCGACGCCGACCCGGGCGACGAAGCATTCGAACTTGTTCGCCGCCCGCTCCGGGTCAAGCCCGTCCTCGTCCACAGCCTGCCCGAGCGCCGGCCGCAGACGAGCTGGCGCAACTGGGGCGGGATCGAGACCCGCCGGGACGCCGGGGCCGAAACGGCCCGGATCCGCGAGGAGCTCGACGCCCTCGGCCGCCGGGCCGATTTTCCCGTCGAATTCCTGCCCGTCTCGACAGCGCTGACGGCCGCCGATATCGCCGCGATCCGCGACCTCCCGTCGGCCGACGTCATCATCGCCTATGCCGCGGGCGGCTGGCTCGACAGCTATGCCGCCCTGGCCGATCTGAACAAAGACATCATCTTTTTCTGCCGGCATAAGTCGGGCCCGGTCTACCTGTGGTACGAGATCATCAGTCCCCGCCACCTCAGGCAGGGAAAGGACAGCCTGGCCTTGAACGGCGTCGACGACGAGGACGTGGTGATCGACAGCCAGGACGAGATCCTCTGGCGGCTGCGGTCGCTGGTCGGCCTGCGCAACACCCTCGGCACCCGCGTCGCCTGCATCGGCGGGCCCAATGCCTGGTCCCAGCCCGCGGGCGACGTTCCCGCGATCGTCGCCGGGAAATGGAAGTTCGAGATGCCCACGGTTTCCTACGATGAGCTCGGCCGGTTGATCCGGGAAGCCCGCGCGGATGTCTCGGCGGTGAGAAAAGCCCGGGCCGACGCCGACCTCTACCTCGGATCGCCGGGAACGACGCTCGAGACCGGCCGCGACTTCGTCGTCAACGCCTTCCTCCTGGCCAGGGTCTTCCGCGGGATCATGAAGGCCGCCGGCTGCCGGGCCATCACCGTCAATTCCTGCATGGGGACGATCATGCCCCTTGCCGAGACCTCGGCCTGCCTGACGCTGAGCCTGCTCAACGACGCCGGCTACCTGGCGTTCTGCGAGTCCGATTTCGTGGTCATCCCCTCGGGCGTGCTGCTCGCCGAACATCTCCGGGAAGCCCGTCTTCCTGAACGACCCGACCTACCCCCACGACGGGATCATCACCATCGCCCACTGCACGGCCCCCCGGCGGATGAACGGCCGCGATCCCGAGCCGGCCCGCATCCTGACGCACTTCGAGTCGGACTACGGCGCGGCCCCCAAGGTCGAGATGAGGAAGGGCCAGTTCGTGACCAACATCGCCCCCGATTTCGCCTCGAAGAGATGGCTGGGCCTGGGCGCGGAGATCGTCGAGGCGCCGTTCCTTCCCATCTGCCGCTCCCAGGTCGATGTCCGGTTCGCCGCCGACAGCCTGACCCTGGCCCGGCGCATGCCCGGTTTCCACTGGATGACGGGTTACGGCGATTATCTCCGCGAGCTCGGCTACGCCGTCAAGCGCGTCGGCATCGAGTGGGACCGGCTCGCCTGACCTTTCGCCCGCCCGGTTGACGCCGTGGGCGGGGGTTGCTATGCTTTTTTTGGCGGCATCCCATGACCAGTGAAGTTGTCCAGGTCAATCGCGCTCCCGTGCTGACCCTCTGGGCCAGCGTCGTAGCTCAGCGGCTGGGCTACGACCGGGAAGCCGCGCTATCGCTCGGCCGGGCATTGGCCGGGATCAACGCCCAGATCAAGGGGAGGCGCCTGGGGATATACAAACCGGCCGGGCAGGAGCCGCCCAAGAAGCCCCGCGTCGGGGAGGAGTTCTGGGTCGAGCTCATGGGGCGCCCGGTCCCGGTGGTTCGGACCGCCCGCGGCGTGCGCGCCGTTTCCGGCGCCTGTCCCGTCGAGCCCGCGGGTGTCGAGCGGTACCTCGAGGGAAAATTCGGCGAAGCCCTCGATAGCGTCCGCCGGGCCATGGAAACGCTGGCCGATTCGCTCCAGCCGGCGGAGCTGGCCGCCAAAGCCTTCACCCTTTATGAGCATTTCCGCCCCTCGATCCCCAAAGGGGTCCGGGGCTGGGGGGTGAAGGGAGAGCTGAGCCTCGATAGGATCCGCGAGCTCGCGGACGGGGATTGAGCATGCGGGCGATGCTCATCACCGGGACCTCCGATATCCGGGAGAATCGCCGGCCGCTCGAGTTCCGGGATGTCCCGCGGCCGGAGCCCGCCGGGAGCGAAGTCCTGCTCCAGGTTCTGGCCTGCGGCGTCTGCCATACCGACCTCGACGAGATCGAAGGCCGGACCCCGCCGTCGCGGCTTCCCGTCATCCCCGGGCACCAGGTCGTCGGACGCGTGGCGGCCCGCGGAGCGGGCGCCGGGCGATTCGGGATCGGCGATCGGGTCGGCGTGGCCTGGATCTTCTCGGCCTGCGGGCGGTGCGCTTTCTGCCGGAGCGGCCGGGAGAACCTGTGCGCGGATTTCCGGGGGACGGGGCGCGACGCGGACGGCGGCTACGCGGAGTACATGACCGTTGGCGAAGATTTCGCTTACCCTGTCCCCGAGGTCTTCAGCGACGCCCAGGCCGCCCCGCTTCTCTGCGCCGGGGCGGTCGGCTACCGGGCCCTCAAGCTGGCCGGTATCGTCGACGGGGACAGCCTCGGGCTGACCGGGTTCGGCGCCTCGGGCCATCTCGTCCTCCAGACGGTCAGGCACAGGTATCCAAAGGCAAGGATCTATGTCTTCGCGCGCGCCGAAAGGGAGCGCGACTTCGCCCGTGAGCTGGGCGCGGCCTGGGCCGGGGATACCGGGGACCGGGCGCCCGAGGGCCTCCAGGCGATCATCGATACGACCCCCGCCTGGAAGCCCGTTGTCGAGGGTTTGCGGAACCTGGCTCCCGGCGGCCGGCTGGTGGTCAACGCCATCCGCAAGGAAGATATCGACAAGGACAGCCTGCTCGGGATCGACTACGCGGCCGACCTCTGGCTTGAAAAGGAGATCAAGAGCGTCGCCAACGTCACGCGGGCCGACGTTTCCGAGTTCCTGGCGATCGCGGCGGAGGTCCCGCTCCGGCCCGAGGTCGAGGAATACCGGCTCGAGGACGCGAACACCGCTCTCGTCGAGATCAAGGAGCGGCGGATCCGGGGCGCCAAGGTCCTGCGCATCTCGCCCTAGATTCGGACGCCTTCACGTTTGGGCGTCGACCCGGACGCCCGGCTTTCAGGCGGAGGCCGGCGGCAAGATGGGGACCGGCTTCCAGTCTTTATCCACGGCGACGAAGACGATCTCGGCTTCCGTTACCCGCACCGTTTCCTGATTCTCCACCCGGTCCGCGTCGACCTCGACCTTGATGGTGACCGAAGTCCGGCCCACCCTGAGCGTCTGCGTATAGAAGCTCACCACGTCGCCCACGAAGACCGGCTTGTGGAATACCACTTTGTCCATGGCGACGGTGACGAAGTTGTAGGGGCCGCAGGACTTGCGGGCCTGGACCGCTCCCGCCAGGTCGATGTGGCTCGTGATGATCCCCCCGAAGATCGACCCGTGCTTGTTGGTGTCGCGGGGGAGGAGGGTCACCCGGAGGGCGAGGGCACGGCTCTTATTGTCGTCCATATCTTTTCCTCTGGGGACGTTCCCCGTCACCGGGAGCGTCCCCGATTTCACTTCGCCGAGAACTTATGGACGGTCAGGCTCCGGTAGACCTGGCCGGGCCGGAGGACGGTCGAGGGGAACTCCGGGTGGTTGGGCGAGTCGGGATAATGCTGCGTCTCCAGGCAGAATGCATAGTGCTTCTTGTAGGCCTTGCCGCCCTTGCCGATGATCGACCCGTCCAGGAAATTGCTGGTGTAGAGCTGGATGGCGGGCTCGGTCGTCGAAACCTCCATGACGCGGCCGCTCGCCGGGTCGTGGGCCCGGGCCGCGAGCTCCAGCTTCCCGCCGCCGCCGCGGAGGATGAAGCAGAGGTCATAGCCCCCCGGGACCTTGGCGATGTCGGCGCCGATGAGCTTGGGCGTCGTGAAATCGTACGGCGTTCCCTGGACCTTGACGATCTCCCCCGTGGGAATGAGCGCGGGAGTAAAACCCACGTACTCGTCCGCGTTCAGCATGAGCTCCTGCCCCAGGATGTCTCCCTCACCCTGGCCGGCCAGGTTGAAGTAGGAGTGGTTGGTCAGGTTGATGGGCGTCGCCTTGTCCGCCGAGGCCTCATAGCTGATCTTGAGCTCGTTGTCGTCGGTCAGCGTATAGACCACCGTGCAGGTGAGGTTGCCCGGGTACCCCTCGTCTCCGTCCTGGCTCGCGTGACTGAGCTTCAGGCCGGCGGCACCCGGCTCTTTGACCGGTTCCGCTCGCCAGACCGCGGCGTCGAACCCCTTGAGCCCGCCGTGGAGCGTGTTCTCGCCGTCGTTCTTGGCCAGGTGATAGGTGACGCCGTCGAGGCTGAAGGCCGCCCCGGCGATCCGGTTCCCGTAGCGGCCGATGATGGCCCCGAAATAGGGATTGGTCTTGCGGTCGAGGTAACCGGCGAGCGCATCGTGCCCGAGGACGATGTCGGCCAACCGGCCGTTCCGGTCCGGCACCTCGAGGGAAATAACCGTCCCTCCGTAGGTCGCGATCCGCGCCTTGATGCCGTTTTTATTCGTCAGGGTGTAGACATCGACGGCGGTGCCGTCGGGAAGATTGCCGAAGGGTTGTTTCTGGATCTCCATGGTTTCTCCTCCTGCGGCCGGCGGCTGGACGGAGGCCTGCTCCGGCGCGCCGGCGGGTTCCTTCTTACAGGCCAGGCTTCCGAAGAGGGCGGCGGCGCACAGGGCCGCGGTCAAGAGCATCCGGGGGTTTTTGTTCACGCGCTCCTCCTTTGGGTTCATCCTACTTTATCCGGCGGGCTTTTTCAAATTGCCAAGTTCGCGGCTAAAGCGGGTGAAAATCCAGGCCGTTCCACCCATCTTTGGGAGTGAGCCGCGCCGGCTTTGACTCGGCCGGACGAGCTGATATATAAGATGAGCCACTCCGCGCTTCGAAGGAGGACACCCATGCCTGTCGGAAGGCTGACGCGGGCCCTCGGAATGTGGACGATGGCGGCGACGGTCCTCGCCGCCGGCTGCCATGGCCTAAGACAGGACAGCGGTCGCTGAAAAGGTCAAGCCCATGACCACGATCGCCGCCCGCCCGTTCCCGCTCAAGAGGGGGCCCGATGTCCTGGCATCCGAGTTGAGCAGCGAGAGCCACGAGACCTGCTGCACTTATAACATGCTCAGGCTGACCCGCGAGCCTCCCGAAGATGTTCGCCTTGTCCCGTTCCACACTTTATTTGGCAAACGGTATGCTATTTACTGGACGATAGGAAGGAAAGATTGACGTGTTGGCCCGGCCGGCGGAACGGTGATAAGATGTTGGCGCCCGAAAGGGTGACTGTGGAGGTTCGGCCCATGACCAGAAAAGCCTCGCTCGTGATACTCATCGCGGCGGCCCTGCTGATCATCCCCCTGCTCTCGTGCCGGCAGGCGGCGGTCGCCGATTATCCGTACGCGCCGCTTCCGACCACCGCCGTCAAGCTCACCGACGGTTTCTGGGCGCCCCGCCTCGAGACCAACCGCACCGTCACGATCCCCTTCGCCCTCGACCAGTCGGAATCGACCGGCCGCATCCGGAATTTCGAGATCGCCGGCGGGACGGCCCAGGGGGAGTTCTGCTCCAAGTACCCGTTCGACGACTCGGATGTCTTCAAGGTCATCGAGGGCGCGGCCTATTCCTTGATGACCCATCCCGACCCGGCGCTTGAACAGAGGATCGACGCCATCATCGCCAAGATCGCCGCCGCCCAGGAGAAAGACGGCTATCTCTACACCGCGCGGACGATCAACCCGGCCAAGCCGCCTGTCGACTGGGTGGGCCCGGAGCGCTGGTCGAACCTCCCGATGAGCCACGAGCTCTACAACCTCGGCCATTTCTACGAGGCGGCCGACGCCTATTTCCGGGCGACCGGGAAAAAGGCCATCCTCGACGTCGCCCTCAAGAGCGCCGACCTCGTTGACAGCGTCTTCGGGCCGGACAAGCTCCGCGCCGTGCCCGGGCACCAGGAGATCGAGATCGGCCTGGTCAAGCTCTACCGCCTGACCGGGAAGAAGAAATACCTCGACCTCGCGCGGTTCTTCCTCGACGAGCGGGGCAACGCCCAGGGCCACAAGCTCTACGGCGACTACTGCCAGGACCACCTGCCGGTGGTCGAGCAGACCGAGGCCGTCGGCCACGCCGTCCGGGCGCTCTACATGTATTCCGGGATGGCCGACGTCAGCGCCCTGACCGGGAACGCGGCCTACCTCCAGGCCCTGGACAGGCTCTGGGAGAATGTCACCAATAAGAAAATGTACCTTACCGGCGGAATCGGCGCGGCCGGCTCGATAGAAGGGTTCGGTCCGGCCTATGAGCTCCCGAACGACGTCGCCTACTGCGAGACCTGCGCCTCGATCGCCTCGGTCCTCTGGAACCAGCGGCTCTTCCTCCTCCACGGCGACTCCAAATACATCGATATCCTGGAAAGGACCCTCTACAACAGCTTCCTGTCGGGCGTCGGCATGAGCGGCGACCGGTTCTTCTATCCCAACCCCCTCGAATCCCGGGGCAAGCACAGCCGGAGCCCTTGGTTCGCCTGCGCCTGCTGCCCGAGCAACGTCACCCGGTTCGTTCCCCAGATCCCGGGCTATTTTTACGCCACTCGCGGGGATTCGCTGTATGTGAACCTGTTTGCCGCCTCCGAAGCCGAGGTCAGGCTGGCCGGCCGCAGGATTCACCTCCGGCAGGAAACGCTGTATCCGTGGTCGGGGGAGGTCAAGCTCGCGGTCATGCCCGAGACTGCGGGGGAATTCGAGCTGGCCATCCGCGTCCCGGGCTGGGCCCAGGGCCGTCCCGTTCCCGGCGACCTTTATTCCTATGCCGACAGCGAACCAGCGCCCGTCGACGTCCGCCTGAATGGGTCGGCGATGGAGTCAGCAGCCCCCCAGCAGGGCTACATCAAGATCCGCCGGACGTGGCGTCCCGGCGATACAGTCGAGATCGACCTTCCCATGCCGGTCCGCCGCGTGCTGTCCAATCCCGCCGTTGCGGCCGACGCCGGCCGGGTGGCGGTCGAGCGCGGCCCGCTCGTCTTCTGCGCCGAATGGCCGGATAACAGCGGCGAGCTACGGAACCTCGTGCTCGCGGATGACGTCGTTCTCTCTTCGGAGAGCCGGAGCGACCTCCTGGGGGGGGTGACGGTGGTCGACGGCGAGGCCGCGGCGCTCGTCAAGGCCGGGGCGGACCGTCCCGCCGTCAAATCGCCCAAGCCGATCCTTCTGATCCCATATTACGCCTGGGCCCACCGGGGGCCGGGCGCCATGATGGTCTGGCTCGCCAGGGCGGGGAGGACCGAATGAGACAGGCGAAGCTGAGCTTGGGGCTGGATTTCGGCACGAACTCGGTCCGGGCGCTCATCGCCGATACCGCGGACGGCCGGGAGGCGGCCACGGCGGTCCAGGAGTACGGGTCTGGACAGGCGGGCATCATCCTCGACCCCGCCGACCCGAACCTCGCCCGCCAGGATCCGGCGGACTACATCACGGGCATGGAGCGCGTGGTCCGGAGCGTGCTCGCCGCCGCCAGGAAAAGCGAGCGGGCGTTCGACCCCGCGCGATATCATCGGCATCGGCGTCGATACCACCGGCTCGACTCCCATCCCCGTGGACCGGACCGGGACACCGCTCGCTCTCCAAAAAAAGTGGCGGAAAAACCCGAATGCCCAGGCCTGGCTCTGGAAAGACCACACCGCGTTTGCGGAGGCGGCGATGATCACGGAGCTGGCGGCCCGCGACCACCCGGAATACCTGGCCAAGTGCGGCGGGACCTATTCCTCGGAGTGGTTCTTCAGCAAGATCCTCCACTGCCTCAGGACGGACCCCGAGGTCTTCGCCGCGGCCGCCAGCTGGGTGGAGTGCGCCGATTACATTCCGGGCCTCCTGACGGGCACCACCGACCCCTTGAAAATGAGGCGGAGCCGCTGCGCCGCCGGCCACAAGGCCATGTTCAATACCGCCTGGGGAGGACTTCCGGCCGAGGATTTCCTGGCCCGGCTCGACCCGGAAATGGGCATACTCCGCCGCCGGCTTTATAGCCAGACCTTCACCTCGGATGTCGCCGCCGGGCGGTTGGCGCCCGCTTGGGCCGCGCGCCTGAGACTCCCCCTCGGGATCCCGGTCGCGGTCGGCGCCTTCGACGCCCATCTCGGGGCGGTCGGGTCGGGCGTCGCGCCCGGCCGGCTGGTCAAGATCATCGGGACGAGCAGCTGCGACATCGCCGTCTGGCCGAACTCGGAGCCCTTGGCCGACATTCCGGGGCTCTGCGGCATCGTCGACGGCTCGGTCCTGCCCGGCTGCTTCGGGCTCGAGGCGGGGCAGTCCGCCGTCGGCGATATCTTCAACTGGTTCGTCAGCGGCATTCAGCCCGGCGGCAAGACGCGGGGCTCGCACCGTTCCCTGACGTCCGGGGCGGCGGCGCTCCGGCCCGGCCAGTCCGGCCTCCTCGCCCTGGACTGGAACAACGGGAACAGGACTGTCCTCGTCGACCAGCGGCTCAGCGGCCTCCTCCTCGGCCAGACGCTCCAAACATCGCCCGCGGAGATCTACCGCGCCCTGATCGAGGCGACGGCCTTCGGCGGGCTGGCCATCATCAGCCGGTTCGAGGAATATGGGGTCAAGATCCGGGAGATCGTCAACTGCGGCGGCATCGCCGAGAAGAACGCCCTGCTCATGCAGGTTTACGCCGACGTCACCGGTCGGGAAATGAAGATCGCCCGCTCGGCCCAGACCTGTGCCCTGGGGTCGGCCATCGCCGGCGCCGTGGCCGCCGGTCCGGCGAAGGGCGGCCACCCGAGCTTCGAGGAGGCGCAGGCGGCCATGTGCGGACTCAAGACCGGGTCATTCCGGCCCGACCCCGAGAACCACAGGATTTATGAGGAGCTATACAAGCTGTACATGGAGCTTCACGACGCATTCGGGACGGCCCGGCGGCAGGGGAGCCTGTTCAACGTCATGAAGGACCTCCTGGCCATCCGCGACCGCCAGAGGACGGCCCGGTGATGCTCGCCGACCTCAAGGAGCAGGTCTGGAAGGCCAACCTCGACCTCATCAGACACGGCCTCGTGACGCTGACCTGGGGGAACGCGAGCGGCCTGGACAGGAAGAAGGGGATCATGGCGATCAAGCCCAGCGGCGTCGCTTACGGCGAGATCAGGCCGGCCGATATGGTGCTCGTCGACCTTGAGGGGAAAAAAGTCGACGGCCGGCTCAACCCCTCTTCGGACACGCCCACGCATCTTGCGCTCTACGGCGCTTTCGCCGGCATCGGCGGCGTCGTCCACGCCCACAGCGATTACGCGACCATGTTTGCCCAGGCCGGCCGGGAAGTGCCGTGCCTCGGGACGACGCACGCCGACATTTTTTACGGCGCGGTGCCGGTGACGCGGCAGCTGACCCGGGCCGAGGTGATCCGCGATTACGAGCGGAACACCGGCCGCGTGATCGTCGAGAGGTTCAAGTCCCTGGACCCGGCCGAGCGGCCGGGCGTCCTCGTGGCGGGCCACGGGCCGTTCAGCTGGGGGCCGACGCCGGCCCGGGCCGTCGAAAACGCCGTGGCGCTCGAGCACATCGCCAGGCTCGCCTGGGGAACGCTGGCCCTGTCCGCGCCGCCGGCCTTCCCGCGGCGCCTCCTGGACAAGCATTTCCTGAGAAAGCACGGCCCCGGCGCCTATTACGGTCAGAAAAAAGGAGAAAAGCTATGAAAAACATTCCCAAGGTCAGGCTCGGCCTGGTGGCCGTCAGCCGCGACTGTTTTCCGCTCGAGCTTTCGAAAAAGCGGCGGGTGGCGCTGGCCAAGGAGTGTCGGGCCAGGAAGCTGCCGGTGGCCGAGCTGCAGACGGTCATCGAGAACGAGAAGGACGTGGTGACGGCGCTCCAGGAGCTTCGCGACAAGAACGTCAACGCGCTCGTCATCTTCCTGGGGAATTTCGGGCCCGAGGGGCCGACCAGCATGCTGGCCCAGCGGTTTGACGGCCCGGTCATGGTCGCCGCCGCGGCCGAGGAAAGCCAGGAGGACCTCTACGGAGGCCGGGGCGACGCCCTCTGCGGCGTTCTCAACCTGAGCTACAACCTCGGGCTGCGAGGCCTCAACCCCTATATCCCCGAATACCCGGTCGGGACGGCCGCCGACGTGGCCGGGATGATCTCCGGTTTCGTCCCCGTGGCCCGGATCCTGTTGGGATTGAAGAGGCTCAAGATCTTCGCCTTCGGCCCGCGGCCCCAGGATTTCCTGGCCTGCAACGCGCCCATCAAGCCGCTCTATGACCTGGGCGTCGAGATCATGGAGAACTCGGAGCTCGACCTCTACGATGTTTTCCTGTCGGTCAAGGGCGACCCCAAGACCCGGGCCGTCGTCCGCGACATGGCCAAAGAGCTGGGCGGGCAAGCCGCCGACCCGGCCCTTCTGGAGAAGCTCGCCCAGTACGAGGTGGCCCTGACGAGGTTCATGGAGCGAAACCTGGGCGCCGAGGAATTCGGCGTCTTCGCCAACAAGTGCTGGCCGGCCTTCGAAAAGTACTTCGGGTTCGTGCCCTGCTACGTCAATTCGCGACTGGCCGGGCGGGGCATCCCGGTGGCCTGCGAGGTGGATATCTACGGCGCCCTGAGCGAATACATGGCGGCCTGCGCGACCGAGCTCCCCGTGACGCTCCTCGACATCAACAACTCCGTCCCGCGCGACATGTTCGTGGCGGAGAAAAAGAGGATCGGCGACTACAAGCCGACCGACCTGTTCATGGGGTTCCACTGCGGCAACACGCCCTCGGTCTGCATGGTGGGGAGCGCGCTCAAGTACCAGCTCATCATGCATCGGCTGATGGAAGAGGGGAAGGAGCCCGACATCACGCGGGGCACGATGGAGGGGCGCCTCCGCCCCGGGAACGTCACCATCTTCCGGCTCCAGTCGACGGCGGACACGAGGCTCCGGGCGTACGCCGCGGAGGGCGAGACCCTTGACATCGACCCCCGGTCGTTCGGGAGCATCGGCGTTTTCGCCATCTCGGAGATGGGAAGGTTCTACCGGCATGTTCTCATCGAGAAGCGGTTCCCGCATCACACGGCGATCGCCTTTCAGCGCGCCGGCCGGCCGCTGGCGGCGGCGGTCCGGATGCTCGGGGTCGAGGACATCTCGTTCAACCGCCCGGCCGGGATGCCGTATCCTACCGAGAATCCTTTCTAGTGTCCGCGGTGCGACAACGGGACCCGGAATCGGCTAGAATGACAAAAATGAAAGGCGCTGTTCTCGCCGGTCCGGGCAGGGTCGAGATCCGGGACCTGCCGATGCCGGCGCTTGTCCGCGATGACGATGTGCTCGTGAAGATGGGCGCCGCCGGCATCTGCGGCTCGGACATCCATTATTTTCGCGACGGCCGGATCGGCGACCAGGTCGTCCAATATCCTGCGGTCATCGGCCACGAGGGCGCCGGCGTCATCGAGCGGGTCGGCCCGGCGGCCGGCGGTCTGAAGCCCGGCGACCGGGTGGCGATCGAACCGGCGATCGCCTGCGGCCGCTGCGACCAGTGCCTCGACGACCGGCCGAACACCTGCCGGAGCCTGCTCTTCCTGGGGACGCCCGGCCAGCTGCCCGGCTGTTTCCGCGAATACGTGGTCATACCCGCGGCGAACTGCCCGCCGCTCCCTCCGGGAATGACCGTCGAGGATGGCGTCCTCGCCGAGCCGCTGTCGATCGCCCTCCACAGCTTCAAGCTGCTGGGCGGCCGCGCTCCGAAGAAAACGGCGGTCCTCGGTGCCGGGCCGATCGGCCTGTCGGTCCTCCTGGCCATCCAGTCCCTTGCGCCGGGAAAGGTCTATATGACCGACAAGATCGACGACCGGGTCGAGGCCGCGCTCCGGTCCGGCGCAGCCTGGGCCGGGAACCCGGACCGTGACGACATCGTCGGTGAGATCGCCGCACGCGAGCCGCTTCTCGTCGACACCGTGTTCGAGTGCTCGGGCGACCCGGCCGCCCTCGACCAGGCCGTCGACCTCCTGATGCCCGGCGGCCGGCTCGTCATCGTCGGTATCCCGGCCGTGCCCCGCGTGTCCTTCGACATCCATAGGCTGAGACGGAAAGAGATCACGATCTTCAACGTCCGCCGCCAGCGGCACAGCTTCTCCGAGGCGATCGACCTCATCGCCTCCGGAGCCGTCAACCCGCGGTTCCTCCTCACGCACCGGTTCGGCATCGACGAGGCCGCCCGGGCCTTCGAGTTTGCGGCCTCCTACAGTGACGGCGCCCTGAAGACCGTCATCTCCATGCCCTAGTCCTGCGCCGCGCCGTTTGACTTCTCCCGTGCCGTATGCTAATCATGCCCTGAGGAGTAGGGGAAATGGACTCAGAAAACAAGGGCGCCCCTCCGGGGCACGAGGCCTCCGTCCTGACGCGTCTCGTCGACCTGATCGAGCGGAACGCCGCCGACCTTACCCATAGCTGGATGATACAGGTGAGGCACGACGCCAGCCTCCACGATTATCAGCACCTGGACAACAGCGAGCTTTACAACCGCGCCTTCCGCGTTTACAGCCATCTGGGCAAGTGGATCTCCCGCGAGACGAGCAAGGAAGAAATCGCCAAGGACTATATCGCCCTGGGGGCGCAGCGCCGCAAGGAAGGCTTCGCGCTCTCCGAAGTGATCCAGGCGGTGTTCCTGATCCGCCGCACGCTCTGGCGCAAGATCATGGACGAGGGACTGCTCGACACCACCTACGACCTCTACCAGGCGATCGAGCTCAACGACCGGGTGACCCTGTTTTTCGACCGGGCGATCTTCTTCACCGCGGTCGGCTACGAGAGGGGGGCCTGAGCCGCCCGCCCGGAACCCAACCCGACAACTCCCGCCGGCGGGAAGCTGACGGTGGCTGACGCAGCGCTCCGCAATCTCATACAGAGCGGTTGGTAAATCCGCGAAGACATAATAAAATAGAAAACATGGGATTTCTGAAAAACCGGTTGGCGCTGGCCAGGGCCCTGGGCCGGAACCCTCAGATCCTCGGCGCCGGGCCGGGTGTCAACCTCTTCATGCTCCGCTATCTTCGGAAGTTCCGGCCTGTGACCGTCGGCGGAAACGTGATCCTCCACAGCCACCTGCCGCCTCTCAACAGCGCCGCCTACCGGCGCTTCGTCAACGAGCAGCTGTTGGCGCGGTCGGACGGGCCGTCGCACGCCCAGGTCGGACTGACCAACGCCTGCCCCCAGCATTGCGCTTACTGCTACAACCAGGGCCGATCCGGAACGGTCATGGATACGCCCACGATCCTGAGGGTGATCGCCGACCTGAAGAGCCTGGGCGTCTTCTGGCTGGGCCTGACGGGCGGCGAGCCCCTCCTCAACCGGGACATCGTCCGGATCGTCGCCGGCGCCGCCGATGGCTGCGCCGTCAAGCTTTTCACGACCGGGTCGACGCTGACCCCGGCCCTCGCCGCCGCCCTGCGCGACGCCGGCCTCTTTTCGGTCTCCGTGAGCCTCGATCACTGGCGCGGGGAAGAGCACGATCGGGCCCGGGGGACACCGGGCGCCTTCCGCGATGCGCTCCGGGCGCTCGAGATCTTCAAAGCCGCGGGCGGCCTCCACGTCGGCGTTTCCGCCGTGCTCACCCGTGAGATGATCCGCCGGGGCCAGGTCGAAGAGATGCTGGCATTCCTGACGGGGCTCGACGTCCACGAGGCCTGGCTGAGCGAGGTCAAGCCGTCGGTCAGCGCTCTTTGGGACCGCGCCTTCGTCATCACGGACGAGGAGCGGCGGTCTGTCGCTGCGCTCCAGGACCGCTACAACCGGACCGGCCGGCTGACGGTCAATTACCTCGGCCATTTCGAGGGACGGGAGCACTTCGGCTGCAACGCCGGCAGCAAGATGATCTACGTCGATGCCTTCGGCGACGTGGGCCCCTGCGTTTTCATCCCGATGACCTTCGGGAACGTCGCGGAAAAGCCCATCGGCGACATCATCGCCGCCATGCGTCGCCGCTTCCCCGGAGAGGAGAGCTGCTTCATAAACAGGAACTACGGGCGCCTGGCCGCCGCGGGCGGCGGACGCCTGCCCCTCGACCGGGCGGCCTCGGAGTGTGCGCTGGAGGGTATCGAGTTCGGACCGCGTCCGCGCTTCTTCCAGATATTCAACGGGTGAGGTCGAAGCTTGCGATTGTACCGCGCGGCGGCCGCTGTCTTGGCCGCCTCATTTGCCGCCGTCGGGCTGGTCTTTCTTTTTCTCCCCGGCGGCGTCCTGGCTTTTTTCAACTCGCTTTCGACGGCGTTCGGTTTCCGGCCGGCGCCGCTCGCCGGGTTCCCGTTCTTTCTCGTCCTCGCCTCGGGCTATATGTACGTCGTCACGCTCCTCGCCGGCCTGATGTTCCGGCGACCGGAGAACACGACCTATTCTTTTCTCCTTGTTCACGCTAAGCTGGCCACGTCGCTCGTCTCGCTCGGGTTTTTCATCTTTCATCAGCCGTTCCTCATTTATCTTGTGAACTTCGTGGTCGACGGAGCGATCGGCCTTGGCGTCCAGGCCCTCCGCCTGAGGCAAAGAAAGCTTATCCGATGAGCCTCGCCCTCAAGATCCTCAAGGTCCATACCCCGGTCGCCCTAAAGAAGAGGATCCTGCGCGAGCTGTACCTTGCGACGGCGCGCGCTTTCGGGAAGATGCCGCCCGACCTCGGCGGGCTGTCACAGGCCGCGCTTCTCGAATCGTATGCTCTATTCACGAAGCGCGAGGCGGAGCGGGCTCTCGAGGACGCCCAGCAGCCGGCGGTCGTCGGCGAACGCCTCGATAGGGAGGCTCGCGCCCTGGGGGAACGCCTCAGGCGGACGCTCAGGCTTCGGACGCCCGGTGATGTCCCGGAGTTAAGCCGGATACTGTACGCGGCACTGGGCATCGACTTTGAGGGAAGCGAGACTGGCGAAGTGGTCATCCGCCGGTGCTATTTCAGCCGCTTTTATACCGCCGATGTCTGCAGAGTCATGTCCTCGGCCGACGCCGGCGTCGCCGCGGGTCTGTCGGGGGGCGGCCGCCTCGCTTTTTCGCAGAGGATCACCGAGGGCGGCGATCGCTGCCTCGCCCATCTGGCTTTTGAGGACAGCGGCCGATGAAGAAAGCCGTCATCGTCGGGAGCGGCGCGGGCGGGGCGATGGCCGCCCTGGAGCTCCAGGGCGCCTTTGACGTCACCGTCCTCGAGGCCGGCAGAGAATTCCGGCGGTTCACCCCGAGCTATTCGGCGCTCGATAAATGGAAGACACTCGGCATCCCTTTGGGCATCGGCTGGATCCCGCGGCTTTTTCCGGCCATGCGGGTCGCCAAGACCGGAGACATGGTCCTCGTGCGCGGGAGAGGGCTGGGGGGCACGACCACGATCTCAACGGGCAACGCCTTGCGCCTGGATGGCGACCTCAAGGCCATGGGGATCGATCTCGACCCCGAGTTTGCGGACCTCGGGCGGCAGGTCCCGGTATCCTCGGCCCATCGCGATCACTGGGGACAGACGGCGAGGAGACTCTTCAAGGTCTGCGAGGAGATGGGGCTCGAGCCGAAGGCGTCGCCCAAGCTGGGCGATTACTCCCGGTGCCGGCACTGCGGCCGGTGCATCCTGGGGTGCCCGCACGGCGTGAAATGGGACAGCCGGGTGTTCCTGGACGCCGCCCTGGGCAGAGGCGCCAGAATCGTCGCTGGGGCGACGGTCGAGAGAGTTGTGATCGGAGAAGGCCGGGCGGAGGGCGTCGAGGCCCGGGCCGGCCGGCGCCGGCGGGAGTTCATTCCCGCCGACCTCGTGGTCCTCGCCGCGGGCGGCCTGGGCACCCCGCCGGTCCTCGAGCGGTCCGGCATCCGCGGCCAGCCGCGGCTGTTCGTCGACCCGGTCCTGACCCTGGCCGCCGAATGGCCCGGCGCGCGCCTGGCGACCGAGATCGCGATGCCTTTTATCGTGGACAAGGGAGGCTACATCATCTCCCCCTATTTTGATTTCCTGAGCTATCTTTTCGACCGGCGATGGCGCTTCCCGTCCCGGGATATCCTGAGCGTGATGATCAAGCTGGCCGACGAGCCGGCAGGGGAGGCCGGGACGGCGGGCGTGCGCAAGTCCCTGACCCCCAAGGACAAGGGACGGCTGGCGGAGGCCGTCGAGCTCACGACCGAGATCATGGTTCGCTCCGGCGCGAAGAAAGAGAAGATACTCACGGGCCTGTTGAACGCCGGCCACCCGGGCGGCATGTTCCCGCTCAGCGCGGACGAAAAGGAAACGTTCCATCCGGCCGCGCTTCCCGCGAACGTCTACATCGCGGACGCTTCCCTCTTTCCCGGGCCGCTGGGCAAACCGCCGATCCTGACGACCATGGCCATGGCCAAGAGGGTCGGCCGCGTCTGCCGCGACCGGCTGGCCTGAGCGGCCCGGCTCAGCCCCTCTTCTCCGCTTCTTTTTCGTTCTTCAGCCGTTCCCGCGCTTCGGCGAACATCGGCTCGGCATAGGTCGAAGGCCAGGTGCGCTCGGCGAATCCCCGCTTTTCGACCAGGCTCAGGAAGCCCCTGAACTCCCCGAAGTAAGAGCCATAGACGTGGAAGCTGTCGGAGATGTCCGCGTACCTCCCGATCCGGACCGGGCGCCCGGAGCGCTCGGCGATCTTGCCGGCGATGATGCGCTGGAGGTCGGTCAGGGCGAAGGCGTTCATGAAGGCGGCCTTGTAAGCGTCGCGCGACCGCCAGTGGGTGTTCATGTTGAGGACAGGGTCGCCGCCGTCGCCCGCGAGCAGCCGGCACCAGACCCGCTGCAGGCACGGCGGGTCGTCGGTCGGGATGTCGAGCTTCGGGTTCCAGGTGATGGCCTGGGCGCGGCGCGAGTGACCCGTCCGGCTGAGCCTGTCGATGATATAGCTTATCTGGTCCAGCGTTTCGCCCTCGATCTCGTAGGCGAACAGGCGCTTGTGGTAGGTGTAGGTCCACTTGCCCTCTTCGGGCGCGATCCAGTGGTCGTGGACGCCGTCGACGACCTCCTGCCGGTAGACCTCGAGGTCCTCGAGCCCCCCCGGGAAGGCGCGATGAAGGCGCGGCTCCAGGAAGGGGTCTTCGGCGACCCACATCATGGTGCAGTCCCGGCTGGGCGGGTCGCCGGGCTTGTCGTATTCGGTGCGGATGGCCGCGCCCTGCTCCCAGCAGGCGAGGACCGCCTTTTCCCAGGCTTCGGGCAGGGTCTGTGCGGTAACGCAAAGGGTCGGTATCCGACCGTTCATGTTGACCTCATGACTTGGTGAAGTTGTCCCATCCGCATTCTTAGCATAGCCGGCGGGGCGTGGTCAACCGCACTTTGACTCGGTGTTCGCCCCGTGCTATAAGTCGGCATCTGGCGGAGGCAAACGTGGACGTCAGCCAACTCTTAAAAACGCTGGTCGATATCCCGTCGGTTACGGGTTCGGAAGCGGTGATCGCCGATTTCATCGCGGGTCATCTCCGCCAAGCCGGACTCAATGTCAGGGACCAGCCGGTCGACGGAAAGCGCAGGAATGTCCTCGCGCTCCTGGGCCCGAATCCGCGGGTCGTCTTTTGCACGCACATGGACACCGTGCCGCCGTTCATCGGAATGTCTGAGGACGATACCTATATTCACGGCCGGGGGGCGGCCGACGCCAAGGGCAGCCTCGCCGCCATGATGCGCTGCGGGGTGGAGCTTAAGGAAGAGGGCGCGGCCGGGGTCGGGCTGCTTTTTGTCGTGGGCGAGGAGACGGACAGCTCGGGCGCGAAGAAAGCGAACGAGCTGGGGATCGCTCCGGATTTTACGGTCGTCGGCGAGCCCTCCGAAAACAAATTGGGGTTCGGGCATAAGGGGCTCATGATAGTAAAGATCACAGCCTCGGGCCGGACCGCGCACTCGGGCTATCCCCACCTCGGCGACTCGGCCGTCGATAAGCTCCTCGACACCCTGGGGAAGCTCCGCGTCCTGGATTTCGAGGATGATCCCTCGTGGGGGAGGACGCTCGTCAATATCGGGAGGATCGAGGGCGGCGTCGCCCACAACGTGGTCCCCGACTCCGCCGGGGCGGTCGTGTCACTCCGGGTGGGGACGAACTGGCCCCTTGTCGTGGACAAGCTCAAGAGGCTGAGCGGTGGGGGAGTGACGGTCGAGGTCCTGTCCTGCGCGGAACCGCAGGTCCTCCTCACCCTGCCGGGATACCAGCAGACCGTCCTTCCATACGGCACGGACATTCCCCACCTGAGGCGTTTCGGGAAGAAGCTCCTCCTCGGCCCCGGCTCGGGGGAGACCGCGCATACGGTCGATGACCGGGTCGACAAGCGACAGCTCCGGGATGCCGTGGGGATCTATAAAAGGCTCGCCCGGGAGCTCCTCGCCCGGAAACCGGAGTGAGCTCAGCGGCCGGGCGCTAACCGTCCGGTTCTATTTATGTTTGACAATTCCCGAGATAATGACGCCGATGCCGACGGCGATCAGGATCAGGGGCCACCAATGTTCGAACCCGATGAGGTGTGAGCCGCCGATGACCATCAATACTATCCCGGCGATGACCTTCCCGCCGGCCCCCTTCCGCCCCTCGACCGTGGTTGCCCTGAGGAGGGCTTCGACGATGAGGATCCCGCCCAGGCCGACAAGGAAATAGGCCCACCAATCCGACCAGCCGAGGCGGCCCATCTCGGAGAGGAGAAAGAGAACGCCCAGCAGGATCAGGATGAGCCCGCCGGTTATGCTGGGGTAAGGGCGGGTTCGCCCTTTATCGGCGGGGGTTTTTCCTTCAGGTTCCGGGTTGATGACTTCGTTCATGCTGGCCATCCTCCGTCAACGAAATCGCGCTTGCCCCCAGGCGGCACCACAACGGAAATTATCACAGCTCCGCCGCCCGGTCAACTTTCGCCCCGAATTCCCCCGAATTCCGGTTGCCCCGCCCTTCGTTTTTTAATACAATGGCGAAAACTACGGAAACCGAATGAAAATCGCGGCCATCGTCAGGTCCATGCGCCCCGCGCAGTGGACGAAGAACCTGTTCGTCTTTGCCGCCCTGATCTTCGCCCGGAAGTTCTTCTTCCCCCGCGACCTGGCGCTCACGGTCGGAGCGTTCGTGGTCTTCTGCATCGTTTCAGGCGCCTTCTATATCTTCAACGATATCCGGGACTGCGAAGAGGACCGCGCCCACCCCAAGAAGTGCCTGAGGCCGATCGCCCACGGCGATCTGGGCAAGGGCCAGGCCATGACCGCCTCGATCGTTCTGACAATTGTCGGTTTGGCGGCGGCCTTCCTGCTTCACCGCAGCTTTTTCACGGCCGTTGCGGTTTATCTTATCCTCCAGTTGGCCTATTCACTGAAGCTGAAACACGTCGTCATCCTCGACGTCTTCGTCATCGCCGCGGGCTTCGTCATCCGGGTCGTGGCGGGCGGCCTGGTCATCGACGTCCCGATCTCGTCGTGGCTCCTTATCTGCACGACGCTCCTGGCGCTCCTCATGGCTATGGGGAAGAGGCGTCACGAGCTCGTCCTCCTCGAGGACAAGGCGATCAACCACCGCGCCATCCTCAAGGAGTACAGCGCCTATCTCCTCGATCAGATGATCGCCGTCGTGACGGCGTCGACCCTGATCGCCTACTGCCTCTATACGATCTCCGCGGAAACCGTGGCCAAGTTCGGGACCGAGCACCTCATCTGGACGGCGGCCTTCGTCCTCTATGGGATCTTCCGCTACCTGTATCTTATCCATCAGAAAGGAAAGGGGGGGAGCCCGGAAGAGATGATCCTCCAGGACAGGCCCTTGCTCTTCAACATCGTGCTCTGGATCACCGCCGTCGTTCTCATCATCTATTTGAAGTGAGATCGTCGTGACCCGTGCCAAAGTCGCCGTCCTCAAAACCACCCCGAAAACCGTTCTCGAGGACTACGGGAAGCTCATGCGCCTGGCGGATTACGAGAGCTATCTTCCCAAGGATAAAGATACCGCCCTCAAGATCAACATCAGCTGGCATTATTACTATCCCGCCTGCTCGACGCCGCCCTGGCAGCTCGAGGGCGTCATCAAAACGCTGCTCGATGACGGCTATTCGAGGGACCGGATCCACGCCTGCCACAACAAGACGGTCGTCGTCTCGGCCAAGCGTGGCGAGGTGGCCAACAAGCAGCTTCCGGTCGTCCAAAAATACGGGTTGCGGAACATCCACCTCTACGAGGAAGGGGAAGAGTGGATCTGCTACGAGCCCAAGGCGAAGATGCGCGTCCTCAACGAGATCTACCCGCGCGGGATCGAGATCCCCAAGCGCCTGATCGGCGAGAACGTGCTGCATCTTCCGACCATGAAGACCCACGTCTTCACGACCATGACGGGCGCGATGAAGAACGCCTTCGGCGGCCTGCTCCACGAGAAGCGCCACTGGACCCACTCGGTTATCCACGAGACGCTGGTCGACCTTCTGGCCATCCAGAAAGAGATCCACACGGGGATTTTCGCGGTCATCGACGGAACGATCGCGGGGGACGGGCCCGGACCGCGCTGCATGGTGCCGTATATCAAAAACACGATCCTGGCGGGCGCGGACCAGGTGGCGGTCGATGCGGTCGCGGCCAAGCTGATGGGATTCGATCCGCTGAGCCTGCCGTTCATCCGGCTGGCCCACGAGGCCGGACTGGGCTGCGGCGACGTGCGCGAGATCGAGATCGTGGGCGAGGATATCGAGGGCGTCAACTGGCATTTCCGCGGGGACAAGCAGACGTTCGCGAGCTATGGCCAGAAGCTCATCTACCACGGGCCGCTCAAGCCGCTCGAGAAGTTCCTCCTGCGGACGGTGCTGGCGCCCTGGTCGTACATCGCCTCGGTCATTTTCCACGATTACTTCTGGCATCCGTTCATCGGCCGCGAACGGACGCGCTGCGTTTTGAAGACCCGCTGGGGCGAGCTTTTCCAATCCTATTAAGGATAGAGGGCGGACCCAATCCGTCCCCCATCTCAGAGAAAAAGAGGGCGCTCAGTCCCAGGGGTACTCGATTTTAGTCAGCCGGCCGCCGTGGCGCGCCTGAATCCAGAGCATAGAGCCCGGGGAGCGTCATCCGCAGGGCATCCTTGATGCCGACGGCCGGGGCGGCCTGGCCCTCGATCGCGTCCGCGAAGTCCGACAGCATGACGTAATCCGCGCCCCCGTGCTCGCCGATCCCGGCGGCGGCCTGGAACTCGGGCCGCGCCTCGGCGATCGGGAGTTTCGTCAGGCCATGCATGCCGTAGGTATTTCGCGAGGAGAAAAGCACCTGGCATTCGCCGCCGGCCAGGGGCTGGGTCTTTTCGAAATAGCCCGCGGTGCCGTAGAGGACATAGCGGTGAAAGGGCACCGGGTGGCTGGTGATGAACGAGGTCAGGAGCTTGACGACGGTCCCGCCGGCTGTGCGGAAGAGGGCGCTCATGGCGTCGTCGTCGCCCGGGTCGCCGTGGTGTCGGTTCCCCGTCGAGAAGCAGGCGACTTCGCGGAGTTCCTCATCGATCCATTTGAGGATCGGCCCGAGCGAGTGCGTGCAGTAGCGGATCGGGGCGAAGTGCTTCCGCCACGGCGTCAGCGCCGTGAGCCAGCCGATGTCGGCGACGTATTCCGCCTCGGCATAATACGGCTTACCCAGGGCGCCCTGGCGGAGCAGGTCGGCCCCGGTCTCGACGAACCCCCAGAAATTGGTCGTCGCGCCGAAGGCGTAGACGGACTTGGCGCGGTTGGCGGCTTCATAAAGAGGAGCCGCTTCCCCGATCTCATGAACGGCGGGGATATCGCTCATGACATGGAGGTTGCGGTCCAACGCCGCGACGCAGATGGCCGCGTGCGTTTCGGGGGGCGTCTCGACGAGCACGGCGTTGACGAGGCCGGAGTCGAACATCTCCTCGAAGCGCTCGAACAGGCGGACGCCCCTGATCTCCCGGACGGCATTGTCCCTGGCTGCGGCGCCCGTCTCGACGACGGCCGTGATCTTCAGCCGGTCGACCGAACGGCAAGCTTCCCGCAACACCCGGCCGCGGAATCCGTACCCTATTATTCCGACGTTGATGCTGTCCATCATCTCCTCCCAACCGCTCCTTTCAAGCGCTTGATATCCCCATCTTGGGAATCGCTCTTTTTACGGATTTATCGAATGAGACCGAGGAGCCGCGCCGGCGTCTCTTCTTCGATCGCCCGCTTCACCTCGGGCGGCGGGTCCAGCTTACGGAGTTGGGCCCAGCGGAACCAGAGGACGATGTCGTCCCTGTCCGAAGTCGACATATCAGACCCCACGCAGAGCTGCTCGGGGCGCACCTCGCGGATGACCTCGGCCATCGCCAGCTCGCGCGGGCCGCTGAGGCAAAGGACGAAGTTCGGATAGCGCCGGGCCGCGGCGATCGCTTCCCGCCAGAGGTCCCCGAGGCCGGCGTGGCCGCTCACGACCGTCAGGCCGGGGAAATCCCGGCAGAGCCGCGCGCACTGCAGCGGGTGCGAGTAGAGCGGCGACCCGTCGTGGAAGATGATGGCCAGGCCGAGCTCGCGGCACAGTTCGGCGACGGCGTCCATTTCCGGCGAGCTTATCGAAAAGCCCTGGAGCCAGGGATGGAGCTTCAGGACCTTGGCGCCGCGCTCCACGGCGCACCGCCGGACCTCGTCCAACCCGGCACCCCCCATCAACGGATTCACCGTGAACGCGGGGAAGAGGCGGCCGGGCGCTCCCGCGCAGTAGCGGAAGACCCGGTCGTTGTCCGTCGGGTGGTTCGAGCAATTTGAGAACAGGCCTGCGAACGGCATGACGAGCGCGCCGCCGACGCCGGCCTCTTCCAGCCGGCGGAGCGTCCGTTCGGGCGTATCATCCGGTGCGACGGCGCCGCCCCACGACCCGAGATGGCAGTGGAAATCGATGATCATCGGGCGCTCCATTCAAGGAGACGTTCGAGGTTCGACGAGAAGACCCGCTCGAGGTCGGCGGGGGAGGTGACGTAGCGCGTGATCTTCTCGACCTCGAGGCTCATCGAGTTCATGGGGTGGTTCGAGCCGAAGAGGGCCCGCTCCGTGCCCACCGCCTCGACCAGGATCCGGATAACGACGGGCAAGTGGGTCGATGTCTCGACGAACATGTTCGGGGCGGCCTTGACGGCCGAGACGACGTCGTTCCAATAATCGCTGTAAGCCAGGTGGCCCATGATGAACCGGCCCTCGGGATACTGCAGGCAGAGCTCGCTCAGCTGGAAGGGCGGGGATGAGACCGCGGTTCCCGTGTGAAAGTAAACGGGTTTCCGCCGGCTGACCGCCAGCTCGACCACCGGCCGCGCGACCGGGTCGATGACCTGGAAGCCCTGAAGCACGGGGTGGAGCTTGAGGCCCGCGGCGCCCAGGTCGAAGGCCCGCCGGACCTCCTCGACCGCGGCCTCGCCGAACCAGGGGTTGGCCGTGCAGAAAGCCGTCAGCCGGTCCGGGTGCTGACGCATCGCCTGGAGCACGGAGTCGTTGCCCTCCCGGTTGGCCACCGCGATCTGCCGGTCAGAGGGGACGATGACGGCGCCCTCGACCCCGCAATCATCCATCTCTTTGAGAAGCGAATCCGCCGTGACCTCATAATCGAGCCCCCGGCCGAGGTGACAGTGAGCGTCCAGGATGCGCATGGCCTACCCTCTCCCGAGCTGCGTGACGAGCGCGTGGAGCCGGTCGGCCTCGCGCTTCGCGGTCTCTTCGTGGCCCACCAGGTATGCAAGGATGATCCGCGGCACGGCGCGCTCGGCGGCCGGGCACGTCCCGTCATCGTAGCGGCCGGAATGGCCCCTGTTCTCGGGGGCTTGGAAGGCGGTGGCGCGCCGCTCGCTGATGACCGGGTGCTTATAGGCGGGCATTCCCGTATAGCCTACGGAGACCGAAGAGAACCCCGCCGCTTTCACGGCCGCCTTGAATCCGTCGAGGCCCGGCCCGCCCGCACTCTCGTCGAGAGTCGCCGCCCAGTGGTAAAAGCTGTGTTCGGCGTTCGCCGGGCCGCGCTGGAGCTTGATCCACGGACAGCCTTGGACCGCCCGGTCGAAAAGCGCGGCCTTCCGGCGCAGCCCCGCGACAAACTCCGGCATCACCTCGAGCTGGGCCAGGCCGACGGCGGCCGTGAGGTCGTTCATCCGGTAGTTATAATCCAGATTGTGGGCAACGGAGAGAAAAGTCGGCGCCCCGGCCTGCTCGCCGAGCTTCGCCGCCAGCTCCGCCGTCGCGGTCGTCGCCATTCCGCCGTCGCCCGTCGACAGCTGCTTGCTTGCCTGGAAGCTGAAGCAGCCGATGTCCCCCCAGGCGCCGGTCATGCGCCCCCTGTAGGATGCGAGAAGCGACTCCGCGCAATCCTCGATGACGAGCAGCTTATGGCGCCTGGCGATGGCGATGATCCTGTCCATCTCCGCCGGCAGTCCCCAGGCATGCGTGACGATGAGGGCCCGCGTCCGGTCCGTGATGAGCGGCTCGATCGCCTCGGGGTTCAGGTTGTGGGTCACGGGGTCGATGTCGGCGAATACCGGGATGGCCGAGTTGTAGAGGACGGCGAGCGAGCCGAAGACGAACTCCGAGTCGCAGATGACCTCGCTCCCGGGACCCGCTCCCGCGCACAGAACGGCGCTGTGGAGGGCGCACATGCAGTTGGCCATGGCCACGGCGTGAGGGGCCCCGACGGCGAGGGCGAAGGCCTGTTCGAACCGGGGGACGAACGTCCCGCCCATTATGCTCGAAAGGTGCCCGGAGTTCAGGACTTGTTTGAGGTAGGCGAGGTCGTTCCCGGAATAGTTCCGCCCCGATCCCGCTTTTTCCTGTTCGATCAAGTCGTCATCGGGCATGGTCGAGTCCTTTCGCCGGGTCGTCCTGCCGCCCGGCCGGCTCTGATTTCCCGTCGGTCCTGGTGAGCTTCCAGACGTCGGGAGTCATGTTGTTCCCCGCGACCACCCATAACGCATTCTGATAGACAAACAGGCTCGAGGCGTGACGCGGCGGCCACGGCGTGTCCGGGACCTCGACCCAGGTTTTCCCGTCCTCTGACCACCAGACATCGTTGCGGTTATTCCCGCTCCAACCCTCCAGCACCCAGAGCCGGCCGTCATAGACGGCAACGTCGTGGTATTGGCGCGGTTCCCAGGGCGCCCGGTCGAGGACCTTTTCCCATTGGATTCCGTCGGCCGAGCTCCAGACTTCGCTATAGTAGTTTCTTTTGGGGGTCGTCGGCGTGTCGTACGTGCCGCCGCCCAGCAGCCAGATCTTGTCCTTGAAGACGGCGCTTCCCCCGATCATGCCGCGCGGCGACCAGGGGGCGTGCTCGAGCGCCCGGGTCCAGCTCAGGCCGTCTTCGGTGTTCCAGACGTCGTTATGGAAGGCCTCGGGTTCGGGAGCGAACGGCGGGATCGTCTGGCCGCCCATCACCCAGATCTTATCCCTGAATTCCACGGTGTAATGAAGCGCGCGCGGCGCCCACGGCACGCGGTCGAGGATCTTTTCCCAGCGGACTCCGTCCGCGCTCGCCCAGACATCATTCTGATAGTGTCCGCGGAGCGGGTCGCCGCCGATGACCCACATCCGGCCGCGATGAACGGCATAGCCTGCCGTGTGGCGTCCTTCCCAGGGAGCGGCGGGGTTAACAAGGGTCCAGGCTGCACCGTCTGTCGAAGACCAGACCTCACTGTTCGTGTGGCCCTTGACGGCGAAGTGGATGGGGTCCTCCGGGTTCCAGCCGCCCAGGAGCCACATCTTTCCGTCGAATACGAGCGCGCCCGCCCCGTCCCGTGCCGCGAACGCCGCCTCTTTCGTGACGCAGGTCCATTTGTATTGCGCAGTCTTCGCTGGTTGAGGGCTTGAAACCAGGCCGGCGGCACCGATGGCTGTTGCGGCGATGAGAATAATCCAGATGGGGATTGCTTTCATGGGCGAATCATAATGCCGTCTGTTGGCGCGAGTCAAGAATACGCCGGCCTGTAAGTAAGAGCATGATTGAGGCTGGCTCGGACCGGCGTCATGAAGAGGGCCGGCGCTCTATTGGCCCGAGAGCTTGGCGAACTCTTCCATGAGCCGCCGCTGCTCGGCCGTGAGGCTGGCCGGGATCACCACGCTAACGCGGACGAACTCGTCGCCGACGCCCCCGCCGCGGAGGTCGCGGACCCCGCGGCCTTTCAGCCGGAAGGTCCGTCCGGGCTGGGTGCCGGCTGGGACGCGCATCTTAACGCTCCCGTCGAGCGTCGGGACCTCGACCTCGCCGCCCAGGACGGCCTGGCTCAGGCTGATCGTCTTCTCAGTGATGAGGTTGTTGCCCTCCCGCGTGAAGTTGGGATGCGGCTGGACCTCGATGAGCACGTAAAGATCGCCGGTGCCGGCCGTTCCGGCTTCCCCCTCGCTCCGGACCCTCAGGCTCGAGCCCGTCTCGACGCCGGGCGGGATCTTCACCTTGATCGTGCGCCTGACCTTCTTCCGTCCCTCGCCGCCGCAGTCCGGGCAGGGAGACGAGACGATCGTTCCCGTGCCGCCGCAACGGGGGCACGACTGGGCCATCCGGATCCCCCCCGCCGCCACGGTGACCCTCCCGGAGCCTTTGCACTGCGGGCAGGTCGTGCGTTTCGTTCCCGGCCTCGCCCCGCTGCCTCCGCACGTGGGGCACGTCTCGTAGCGCGGGACGGCGATGGTTTTTTCGGCGCCCCGCGCCGCCTCTTCGAGCGGGATGGCGATCGTCACCCGAAGATCGCGCCCGCCTTGGCTGGAAGCCCGGCCGGGAGACCGCCCGGCGCCGAAGATGTCGAACCCGAGGCCGCCGAACAGGCTCTCGAACAGGTTCTCGCCGATCCCGAAGTCGCCCATGTCCTGGAACACGCTTCCGAAATCGGCGCCCCGGAAGATGTCCTCGCGGGCATATTGCTGGTCGATGCCGGCGTGCCCCTGCTGGTCGTAGGTGGCGCGCTTCTGGGGGTCGGTGAGGACGGCGTAGGCTTCGGAGATTTCCTTGAACTTCTCTTCGGCTTCCTTTTTCTGCTCGACGGGCACCCTGTCCGGGTGGTGGCGGAGGGCGAGCTCCCGGTAGGCCTTCTTCAGCTCTTCGAAGGTTGCGTTCCGGGCGACCCCCAGGATCTCGTAGTAATCGGGTTTTGCGGGCATATGTTCGCCGGCCTCAGACCGGGAATCGGGCTCCGCGCCGCTTACTTTTTGCCTTTATCGTCGTCGTCTACGACCTCGGCGTCGACGATGTCTTCGTCCTTCCCCGGCTGCCCCTGGGGCTGCTCGGGTCCGGCCTGTCCGCCGCCGCCGCTCTGGGCTTGCTGCTTGGCGGTCGCCTGGCGATAGATCTCCTCCGCCAGCTTGTGCGAAGCCTGGGTCAGGTTGTCGACGCCCGTCTTGATCCTCTCGAGATTCTTGTCCTTGATGGCGGTCTTCAAGTCGTTGCCGGCCGCCTCGATATTCGCCCTCTCGGTCTGGCTGACCTTGTCGCCGAATTCCTTGAGCGATTTCTCGGTCGAATAGACGAGCGTATCGGCCTGGTTAATGGCCTCGGCCAACTCCTTGCGCTTGGCGTCCTCGGCGGCGAACCGCTCGGCGTCCTTGACCATCTTATCGATTTCTTCACTGGCGAGCTTCTTCGGCGCCGTGATCTTGATCTTCTGTTCCTTGCCCGTGCCCAGGTCCTTGGCCGCCACGTGGACGATGCCGTTGGCGTCGATGTCGAAAGAGACCTCGACCTGAGGCACCCCCCGCGGCGCCGGCGGCAGCCCGACCAGGTCGAACCGGCCGAGCTCGACGTTGTCGTCGGCCATCGGGCGCTCGCCCTGGAGCACCCGGATCGTAACGGCGGTCTGGCTGTCCTCGGCGGTGGAGAAAATCTGGCTCTTTCGCGTCGGAATGGTGGTGTTCCTGTCGATCAGCTTGGTGAAGACGCCGCCCAGGGTCTCGATGCCCAGGGAGAGCGGCGTGACGTCGAGGAGCAGGACTTCCTTGACCTCGCCCTTGATGATGGCGGCCTGGATGGCGGCGCCCAGGGCGACGCACTCCATCGGGTCAATCCCCCGCTCGATCTTCTTGCCGAAATAGTCCTCGACGAACTTCTGGACGATCGGCATCCGCGTCGGGCCGCCCACCATGATGATCTTGTCCACACCCTGGCGGCTGAAGCTCACCCCCTCTTTCTCGAGGGCCGCCTTGGCGTCGTTGACGGCCTGCTCGAGCGGGCCGCGGCAACGCTCGATGATCGGGCCGACGAGCTCGTCGAGCTTGGCGCGGTTGACGGTCATCGTCAGGTGCTTGGGGCCGGACGCGTCGGCCGTGATGAACGGCAGGTTGATGTCGGTCGTCAGGGTGCTCGAGAGCTCGACCTTCGCTTTCTCGGAGGCCTCGCGGAGCCGCTGCATCGCCATCCGGTCCTGCCGGAGGTCGATGCCCGTTTCGCGCTGGAACTCCTTGGCGATGTAATCGACGAAGGTGTTGTCCATGTCGGTGCCGCCGAGCTGGGTGTCGCCGCTCGTCGAGACGACCTTGAACCCGCCCTCCTTCCACATCTCCATGATGGTCACGTCCAGGGTGCCGCCGCCGAAGTCGAAGACCAGGATCTTGATCTCCTTGCCGGTCTTCTCCAGGCCGTAGGCGAGGCAGGCGGCCGTCGGTTCGTTGATGACCCGCAGGACCTTGAGCCCGGCGATCTCGCCCGCGTCCTTGGTCGCCGTCCGCTGGTTGTCGTCGAAATAGGCCGGGCAGGTGATGACCACCTCCTCGACCGTATCGCCGAGATAGGCCTCGGCGTCGCGCTTGATCTTCTGGAGGATGAACGCCGAGACCTGTTGCGGCGTGTACTCCTTACCCTGGACCTTGTATTTGTAATCGGTCCCCATCTTGCGCTTGGCCGCCTGGATCGTTCCCTCGGGGTTGATGGCCGCCTGGCGGCGGGCCGGTTCGCCCACCAGGAGCTGCCCATCCTTGGTGAAGGCGACATACGAGGGGAACGCTTTGCCCGAGGCCACGCCCGCGCCCTCGGCGGAAGGGATGATGACCGGCCGTCCGCCCTCCATGACGGCGGCCGCGGAATTCGAAGTCCCGAGATCGATACCGATGACTTTTGCCATTGAATCCTCCTTATCAGTCGGCCGCTTGAGAAACCCCGGCCACAGGCTCCGGTGAATCCGCGGCAGACCTGATGTGTTCTGCGGCGTTTCAGGATGACGGGGACCATCTCCGAAAAGACCGTCCCCCGTTTTCTCTTACAGAAAAATGATAATTGATGGCCCGGAGACTGTCAAGGAGGCTGGCGGGCCGCTTGACAACCCGCGCCCTGCCACATAGGATTTCATTATGCCATCGAGTCTCGTGCGCCGGCCGAGCACCCGGCGGGCGGCCTTGCTCAATTCCCCGGTCCGCGGCCTGTCGCTGGCCCGCCGCGGGCTCGGGAACTACCTCCTGAACAGGCCGCTGGCCATCTCCTTCGAGATCACTCACGCCTGCAACGCGGACTGCCGGCACTGCCATCTCGGCGGGCCGTTCCAGGAAACCCGGGCCACCGCCCAAGACTACGGACGGATCTGTCGGGAGCTAAAGCCCGTCATCGCCCAGATCTCGGGCGGCGAGCCGCTCCTCCGGCGCGACCTCGACGACATCGTCCGGGAGTTCCGAAAACCGGACCGGGCGCCTTATATTGTCATCACGACGAACGCGGCACTCCTCACAGTCGAGCGCTACGCGCAGCTCCGCGCCGCCGGTGTGGACGAGTTTTCGATTTCCCTGGACTATCCGGACAAGCGCCACGACGATTTCCGCCGGATCCCCGGCCTGTTCGCCAAGATCCGCCGGTTGATCGAGGGTCTCGGCGCCTCCGGGGACAAGGCGATCACCTTCTGCTGCGTGGTCCAACGGGACAACTTCCGCGACCTGCCCAGCCTGGCCGAGCTCGCCCGCGGATGGGGGGCAAAGATCAACTTCAGCGCCTACACGCCCCTCCGGACCAACGACCAGGACTACATGATCTCCGGGGCCGACCTCGAGGAGCTGCGGGAGATCACCCGCCGGCTGCTGGCCTTCCGGAAAGAGAACGACACGGTCTTCAACACGGCCTACGCCTTCGACAACATGATCCGCTATTTCGAGCAGGGCGGATTCCCCCGGTGCCGCACGGGCGACCGGTTCTGCAATGTCAACCCGGACGGGACCTTTTCACCGTGCGGGCTGATCATCACCCGCCACCCGACACTCGGCGACCTGAGGGAAAAATTCGCCCGGACGAACACCTGCACCTTCTGCCTGACGAGCATCCGCTCGAACTGCGAAAAACCGCTCTGGCGCTCGATCCGGGACACCCTGGAGAGCCTGTGAGCGACGAAAGAAATGACTCTCCGCCGGAAGAACCGGAAGCTTTTTCGGCCCTCAGGGGGCTGAGCCGGCGCACCCGGAACATCCTCCTCCTGATCGAGTCTTTCTTTGTCATCGCCCTGATCGTCGTCTGGATCACCTCCGGGGTCCTCCAGAAGAGCACGAGCCTCCTCGTTCTCTTTTTGTACAGCTTCCCCTCCGAATTCCTGATCGCCATCCTTCCCCACGAGCCGGTCCTCATCTACTTCGGCAAGTTCTTCACGCCGGCGATCGTGACGGCCGTCGCGCTCTCGAGCACGCTGCTCGTCGAGGTGAGCAATTACTACGCCATCGGCCATCTCTTCGATCTCCGGGCGTTCCGGAAGGTTAAATCCAGCCCGCTGGTCAACAAGGCCGTGAGGCTGTTCCTCAAGGCCCCTTTTCCGGCGCTCGTTTTCTTTTCTTTCCTGCCGATCATCTTCTACCCGTTCCGGTTCCTTGTCGTTCTGGGCAAATATCCGGCCTGGAAGTATATCCTCGCCGTGACCCTCGGCCGTGGCCCGAGGTTTTTCCTGCTGGCTCTCTTGGGCAAGATGGTCAAAGTCCCGAACAGCGCCCTGGTCCTCTTCACGCTGGCTCTTTTCCTCATGAGCGGCGTGCCCTTCCTGCGGAACCATCTGAAAAAGCGGCGCCTCCGGGCGCGGCAAGCGGCCGCGGAAAGAAACTGCGGATGACACCCCTGGCCTGGCTCAGGGAAAGGTACGGGACGACCCGGTTCCGGCTGGTCGACATCAACTGCCTGACCTACCTCGGCCTGCTGGCGGTTCTCCTGGTCTTCTTCCACAAGGACACTCCCTCCTGGCCCCGGTACGCGGTCCTTCACCTGGTCATCATCCTGGCCATCCTGGAAATCGTTCGGCTGGGCGAGCGCCCGCCGCGCTGGCGGGGGCTCTGGTTCCTGAGGACCTTCTACCCCGCCGCCATCATGCTCTTCGGCTGGGGCGAGGTCGACGCCCTGGGCCGGATGTTCTTCGGCTCCTACTGGGCGACCGGCCTCGTCATCCGCGCGGAGGAGTTCCTCTTCGGCGGCTCCTCCACGCTCTGGTTTCAGAATCTCCACCGGCCCTGGCTCGACGAGCTCATGACCATCTTCTACTCAGGCTATTACCTGTTCCTGATCTCGGCGACGCTGCCGCTGTTCGTCAGGAAAAAATACGAGCAGACGCTGGCCGTCCTTTCGGTAGGCACGCTGATCATGTTCGTCAACTATCTTCTTTTCTTCCTGATCCCCGTCCTGTCTCCGGCCATGGCCGATTCCCCGGGAATCGCCAAGGGGGGGAGGTATTCGGGATACCTGTTCGCCGCCTTCACCCGCTTCGTCCAGGCCAACGCGTCTTCCCGCGGAGGGACCTTCCCTTCGTCCCACATCTCCGAGGCGCTGATCTGGTCGCTGGCGGCCTTCCGGTACAACAGGAAGGTGGGCGCCGTCCTCCTCGCTGCCGTTCCCGGTGTGGTGGTGTCCACGGTTTTCCTGGGATACCACTACGCGCTGGATCCTCTCTTCGGGCTTCTCCTGGCGGCCGTGCTTTTTCCGGTCGCGCTGAAGATCGTCAGGGCGCGCGGCGAGGACCCTCTTTCGAGCGACCCCTCTCGCTGATCGCTCCGTAAAAACTTCCCTCGACTCCCGCGGCGGCGCTTGTTTCCGGGGCGTTTTGGAGCCTAAGTTGTGCGCCGCTTGCTGAACACACAGACAGGCCGACAACGGGTGGTGGCCGCTTCAGCCCAGCCCGACGAGAGGCAGGAGCAGCCTGAGGCCAGCCCAGACGAGGAGCCCCCCTCCCAGGTCGACCAGGACACCCGCCCGGAGCATCCTCGTGATCGGCACCCGGCCGGACCCGTAGACTATGGCATTGGGCGGAGTGGAGACGGGCAGCATGAACCCGTAGCTCGCGCCGATGATCGCGCCGATCGCGGGCGGCACGGGGTTGAGGCCGGCCGCCTGGGAGACCGAGATGATCACGGGCACGATCATCGTCGCCGACGCCGTGTTGGAGGTCGCCTCGGAGACGAGGATGGCGAGGTAGATCGCCGCGAGCGTCAGTCCCCAGAGCGAGGTCGCCCCGATAAGGTTAAGCACGCCGCGGCCGACCGCCTCGGCCAGACCGGTCTTGAACATCATCTCGCCGAGCGAGATGCCCCCGCCGAAAAGCAGCAGCGTTCCCCAATCGATCTGGACGGCCTGGCGCCAATTCAGGGTGAATGTCCGCTTCTTCCAGTCGATCGGCAGCAGGAAAAGCAGTGCGGCGGCGGCCAGCGCCGCCACCGCCTCCGGAACGCGGCGGTTGTAAGCCCTGGACAGCGCGGAGTCGACGCCGGTGAACAGGGCGAGAAATCCGGGAAGGACCCAGAGTGTCACGGCCGCCAGAAAGGCGATCAGAGCGTTTTTCTGGCCGCGCGTCATCGGCCCGAGGCCCCGGAGCTCCGCCCTGACCCAGTCCCGGGTCCCGGCGACGCGGCGGACCTCGGGTTTGTGGAGAAGATACAGGACGGCAAACAGGAAAACGTACATCGCGACGAGGAGGGGGACCGCGAACATCATCCAGCGGAAAAACGGGATCTCGAGCCCGACGAACTTTTCGAGCATCGCCAGGCCGATCAGGTTGGGGGGCGTTCCCACCGGGGTGCCGATGCCGCCGATCGAGGCCGCGAAGGCGGTCATCAGCATCACGCCTGTGGCGAACCTCGAGTTATCCCCGGCCTGCCGGCCGCCCCGATTATCGGCCAGGATGCCGCTCATCGCCGAGATGATCCCCAGGGCGATGGGGAACATCATGGCGGTTGTCGCCGTGTTGCTGATCCACATGGAGATCGCGGCCGTGATCGCCCCGAAGACGAGCAGTATCCGGCCCGAGCTGTTGCCGACGGCGCGGAGGGAGAGGATGCGATAGGCGAACCGTTTGTCCAGCCCGTGGACCGACATCGCTTTGGCGATGATGAAGCTCCCCAGAAAAAGGAAGATGACCGGGTCGCCGAAGGGCGCGAAGGCGGCCTTGGCGTCGGCGACGCCGCCGACGACGGCAAGCGAGGCGCCGAGAAGCGAGGTGACTGGGATCGGGACGGGTTCGGTGATCCACCAGACAACGACCCAGGCGATGATGGCCGCCAGGGTATGGGCGGGGACGCTCAGGCCGGGCCAGGGGAGGGCGTAGATAAGAGCGGCGAGCAGTGGACCGAGGACCAGGCCGATTCGGAGCCGCAGACGTTCGAAGCGCGACTCGACGGCGGCCAGCTGCTCCTCGAGTGCGGGTTCTTCCATCCTCTCTTCCGCAGTCTGGAGCGAATCGTATCACAGAGTATCGCCAGCGGACAAACCCACCGGCGGGCGTCCCTTTTTGTGATGCCCCGGGAGCACGGAAAAGGGACGCCTGGCCTGACCGTCAGCTCTTGAGGAATTGCAGGCTCTTGGGCTCTCTCTCCAGGTGGTAGACGATCAACGCCTGGAAGGTCCGGCCGATCGCCGCCAGCACCTCGGCCGGGAAGACCGGCTCGCTCTTTCCCGGCGGCGGGTTCTTCTGCGTCCAGTCGAGGAACGCGCCGATGACGGACGGCACGGGCTCTTTCCGGAGCGGCGCGCAGTCCGGGCAGTAGGTCCCGTCCATCATCGGCGACAGCCAGCCGCCGGCCTCCAGCTTTTTCCGGCAGCGCCGGCACTTCCGGAGGTCGGGGAGAAGGCCGCTCATCTGCAGGAACCAGGCCTCGTAATACCGGCTGAGCAGGCAGGGATCGCCCCCGGCCTGAACGGCCTTGAGCGTCGAAAGAAGAAGCCGGAAAACGATCTCCTCCTGGGCCCGGGACGGGATGAACTCCTCGACCAGCTCGGCGAAATAGGCAAGGGTGCAGGCCGTGCGGAAGTCCCGTTGCGCGTCGAAGAAGGACTGGAGGATGTCGCACTGACTCACCGTCACGAGCTCGCGCCTCTCCTTTTCGTAGAAGAAGGCCCGGACGTGAGTCAGGGGCTCGAGGCTCGCGCCGAACCGGTTGCCGAACTTCCGGGCTCCCTTGGCGACGCCCCGGAGGATGCCTTTTTCCCGGCAGAAGAGGACGACGAGCTTGTCCTGCTCGCCGACGGGAAAGCTCCTCAGGACGATCGCTTCGGCCTGGTCGAGCGGCATGGCGGGTCCCTAGGCGACGAAGGTGATGTTCAGGGCGCGCATCCGCTCGCGGAGACGGTCCTCCGGCATGCCCAGGTCGCCCGCCGCCCGGTCGATATCCCAGCCGGTCCGGAGCAGGATACTATGGATATAGCGGCGCTCGAACTGCTCCTTGGCTTTCTCGAGCGAGCGGGCCTCGAAAAACCCGGAGACGTATTCGAACTCCCGGGTCTCGACGAGGAGGACGAGGTGGGAGCTCGTGATCACGTCCTCCTGGACCATGATGACGAACCGCTCAATGACGTTCATCAGCTCGCTGACGTTCCCCGGCCAGACGTATTTCAGGAAGGCGCTCACCGCCTCCGGGCTCATGGTCTTGGGCTTCTTCCCGTATTCCTCGGAAAACTGCTTCAGGAAATGCTCGATGAGCGGCGGGATGTCTTCCACCCGTTCCCGGAGCGGCGGCAGGGTCAGCGAGAAGACGTTCAGCCGGAAGAACAGGTCCTCCCGGAAGGCCCCCGCCGCGATGAGGTCGCGCAGGCTCTTGCCGGTCGCGGCCATGATCCGCGTGTTGAAGCCGATGAGCTCCGGCCCGCCCAATGGCTCGAACCGGTGCTCCTCGAGCGCCCGGATGAGCTTGGCCTGGACCTTGAGGCTCATGTCTCCGATCTCGTCCAGGAACAGGGACCCCTCGTCGGCCGACAGCAGCTTTCCCTTCTTGTCCTTGGCGGCCAGCGGGAAAGCGCCCTTGAGGTAGCCGAAGAGCTCTCCCTCCATCAGCTCGTCCGGGACGGCCGAGCAGTTGATGCCGATGAACCGCTTTTCCCGGCGGGCGCCCTGCTGGTGGATCAGCCGGGCGACGAGCTCCTTGCCGGTCCCGTTCTCGCCGTAGATGAGGACGGGGGCGCTCGACGCGGCGGCGAGCTCGATCTCTCCCCGCAGCTTCCGGATGGCCGGGCCCTCGCCGATGAGATAGTACTTCAACCGGAGTTGCCCCCGGAGCTCGATGTTCTCTTCCTCGAGCTTCTTCTGGCGGACGGCGTTCTGGACGGTCAGCAGCACTTTCTCGAGCGACAGCGGCTTCTCCAGGAAGTCGTGGGCGCCGAGCTTGGTGGCCCGGACCGCCGTCTCGATCGTCCCGTGGCCGGAGATCATCACCACCTGGGGGCTCTCCTCCTGGGCCTTGATCCTTTTCAGGACGTCGAGCCCGTTCATCCGAGGGAGCCAGATGTCCAGGAGGACCAGGTCCACATTCTGGCTCTTTAAAAGCTCCAGACTCTCCTCGCCGCTCTGGGCGGTCTTCACCAGGAAGCCCTCATCCTCGAGAATTCCCTTGAGCGAGGAGCGGATGCTGGCTTCGTCGTCGACGATCAGGATTTTTTCTTTGGTCATGCTGGTAACTGGATGATGAATTTAGCGCCGGTCGGCGGGTTGTGCTCCACCTGGATCGAGCCGTTATGCTCGCGGATGATCTGGCTCACGATGGCCAGGCCCAGCCCGGTGCCTTTCTTCTTGGTCGAGAAATACGGCAGGAAGAGCTTGGTCCGGTCCTCGACCGCGACGCCCGGGCCCGTGTCCGAGATGGCGATCTGGACCCGCTGCCGGGGCTTTTCGTAGAACGCCCGGACGGTCAGCTTGCCCTTCCGGCCCATGGCCTCGATGGCGTTGTCGAAGATGTTGATCAGGACGCGCTTCATCTGCTCGGGGTCGAGGGAGACGGAGGCGGGCAGGCCGTCGGCGAGCTCGGCCCGGACCTCGACCTGGGCGTAGATCCCGCGGTACAGGGAAACCGTCTCCTCGATCAGCGCCCGAAGGTCGCAGGACTTGAGCTGCACCTTGGGCATCCTGGCGAAATTGGAGAACTCGTCGACCATGGACTTGATCGCCCGGGTCTCCTGGATGATCGTCCGGGCGCCCTCCTCGATGATGCCGATGGAGCTCTGGTCGTTCTTCTTCAGGGTCTTGATGATCCGTTCCGCCGAGAGCTGGATGGGCGTCAGCGGGTTGTTGATCTCGTGGGCGACGCGTTGGGCGACGTCCTTCCAGGTCGCGATCTTCTGGGCCTTGATGAGCTGGGTGAGGTCGTCGAAGACGACGATCATCCCCGAAAACTGCCCGTCCGCCAGGACCAGGGGGGAAAGCGCCAGCGCCAGCGTCGTCGGCTGGCCGTCGGCCATGATCGTGATCTCCTTGTCGGACAGCCGCAGCCGGTTCTTCATGCCCCAGTCGATGGCATTGAGGATTTCCGTGTACCGGATGTCCTGGAGCACTGCTTGGAAGCTCCGGCCGATCGGGCTTTCGTCGCCCAGGGCGAGCATCTCCCGGGCCGAGGGATTGATCGTCGAGATCTCTCCCTCGGCGTCCAGGGTGATGACGCCGGTGGCGATGTTGTTGAGGACGGTCTCGATGTACTGCTTGCGGTTTTCGAGCTCCGAGGTCTTCTCGGCGATGTGCGTCTGGCTGTCCTTGAGGTCGGTGATCATCTGGTTGAACGAGTCGATGAGCGTGCCGAGCTCGTCGTTGGCGGGCTCGTCGACCTGGACGGACAGGTTGCCCCGCGAGACCTCCTTCGTCGCCAGGGCGAGTTTCTCGATCGGGACAGTGATCCCCTTCGAGAGGTGGAGCCCGATCCAGGTGGCGGCGAAGATGAGGAGGAGCGTGATGAACATCAAGCTGAAGAGATAGAGCGTCTTGACGGTGATCTTCTGGGGGACGAGAAGGTTGTAGCGTTGGACGTAGGAGTTGATGTTGCTGATCTTCTGGGTGTAGCTCTGGGGGAAGAACTTGCCCGCCGCCACCAGCATCCGGCCGACGCCGGCGACCTGGAGGATGACGCCGCGGCGGACCATCTCCCCGTTGCCCATGGGCTCCAGGCTGCGGAAGACGCCCTCCGGCTCGGCCGCCAGGACCGCGGCCGCCTGGACCGACTTATAGTTCTGGAGGGGCAGGTTGGGGTTGAGGTAGGTGAACAGCTCCTCGCCGTCGAGGTAGATGCCGATCTCGTCGAGGGCGTACTCACCGAGCTTGCGCCGGATGAAGTCGCGGAGGGTCAGCCGGTTCTCGACCTGGATGAGCTTCTGCCTCTGGATGTCCCGGGCCAGCCCGGTGGCGTAGTGCTGCGTGGCCTGTTCGGCCTCGGCGTAGAGGCCGTCGGCGATGCTCTGCGTGTCCGCCATGACCTTGTCGAACGGCGTTTTGAACCAGATCTCGATATTCCGGCTGATCAGGTCGCTGGCGAAGAAAAAGAGGAGTAAGGTAGGGATGAAGGACAGGGCGATGAAGAAGAGCACCAGCCGGGTCTTGAAGTGGGAGCCGACGACGTTCTTCTTCCGGTCCAGGTAGAGCTTGACCAGGTTCCGGCCGAGGACGAAGAAAAGGACGAGGAAGAGCAGGAGCACGATGATCTGCATCGTGGACAGGAGCGCCTTGGTCACCGAGGCGGGGGAGATCTCCTGGGATTCGCGAATGTAGAACTCGATGGCGAAGAAGACGATGATCAGGATGATGATGAAGGCCCCGACGAGACGGGGGCCTCTTTTCCGGGAGGGCTTCATGCCTCGCCTCAGCTGTCTCCGTCCGGCGCCAGGAATGTCCTGTAGTTGTCGGGGGTCAGCCGGATGTCCGTCAGGACGGCGCCTCGCGGGCCGAGCGGCCGGGCCCGCCGGCCGTTGAGCGTGAAGTCCAGGCCGCCCGCGTTCCCAGTACTCAGGACGAGCTCGCGTTCGGCTTTTACCTGGAGGGTTTCCCCGGCCCGTTTGGTGCCCTCGAAGGCTTCCTGCCCGTCGGCGATGACCTTGAGCCAGGTTTCCCCGGAGAAGTTCACGTCGAGGGCCAGGCCGCTGACCTGCTCGATGGGCGGTTCTTGAACCGGGGCCGGCCCGGGCGCGGGCGCGACGGGCGTCGGGGCAACTTCGGCGGCGGCCGTCGCCGGTTGGGGCTTCAGGGGCGGGACGTCCGCCGGCCGGGGCCGGAGGAAGAAGACATATAGGAGCGCCCCGGCGGCCACCATGGCCGCCACCGGGATGAGCGCCCGCGCCCAGCCGGGGATCCCGGACCGGGCCGGCGCGGCTTCGACGCCGGACGCATTGTACTCGAGCTGCTCGCCGAACTGGACCAGGTCATCGTATTTTTTGAGCGCCTGGTTTTCATCCAGCCCGACCGCCTTGGCATAGGAACGGAGGATCGCCCGGACGAAGAACTGGCGGGGGATGGCGTCCAGGCGGTCTCCCTCGAGGGCCTCGAGGTAACGCATGCCGATCCGGGTGGAATCCGAGATCGCCCTGAGAGAGATCCCCCGGATTTCCCGTTCGCGTTTGAGGTATTGCCCGAGCGATGCCATTGGGAAAAATTGTAGGTGAATCCCCCCAAGGTGTCAAATGAGGCTCGGACCGGGTCACTCGAGGGCACGCTGCGATTTCCCCTCCGAGGAAATCTTTGCTCGATTCGAGCCTTCGCTCTCCCCTTCGCTTCGCTCGGGGATCCGTGGCCGCTCCGGCTCTCATACGGCCCTCTTCATGACGCCAGTCCTCGCCCCTCAACTAAAAGGTGTGCCGGCGCTAGATCTTCAGGAAGCGGGCGAGCGAGCTCAGGCTGCCCAGCAAACCCATGACGGCGCTGCCCGCGACCAGGCTCAGGGATTGGGGGAGCGAAAGATAGCGGAAGGCGATCATCTCCCGCAGGGCCCCCAACGACTGCCCGAGGTAGAGCGGGAACAGCTTGACGAGCAGGTAAAGGAGGGCCAGGGACAGCCCGCTCCCCAGGATGCCGAGCGCGATCCCCTCGACGAGGAAGGGGATGCGGATGAAGGTGTTGGTGGCCCCGACCAGCCGCAGGATCTCGATCTCGCCCTTCCGGCTGAAGACGTTGAGGCGGATGACGTTGGAGATGATGAAGAACGAGGCCAGGATGAGGATGCCGCCCAGGAAGAAGCCGACGGCCCGGGCCAGCCGGCTGAGCGACTCGCATCTTCTCCACCCAGTCCCGATTGAACTGGACGTCCTGGACCCCGGGCAGGCTCTTGATCTCGGCGATCCAGGCGAGCGTCGCCTCCGACATGAAGGCGTCCTTTCTTGAGGGTCGCCTCGACCGAAGCGGGGAAGGGGTTGGCGTTCAGGTTCTACAGGACCTCCTCGAGCTCGGGGAAGTTCTTCCGGAACCTGCTCCAGCGCCTCCTCGCGGCTGACCAGGTTCAGCCGGACGACCGAGGCGGAGGCGCGGATGCGGTTTTCGACCTCCCGCACCTCCGGCTCGGTGGCGGCGGGGTCGATGAAGAAGGCCACGACCATGTTCTCCGAGAGCTGGCGGGCGATGTGCTGGAGGTTGTTCGACAGGGAGAAGAACACGCCGACGATCAGGAAGGAGAGGCAGATGATGGTGATGGAAAAGAAGTTCCGCGCCCGGTACTGCCAGAGGCTGCTCAGGGCGACCTTCATGAAGTAGCGGATTTTTTGGATGATGGCAGCACTTCCTTGCCGATGATCTTGCCCTTGAACAGGAACAGGATTTTGTCGCCGAAGTGGCGGATGAGCTCCTTGTCGTGGCTGCAGATGATGACCGTCGTTCCCCGGCGGTTGATCTCCTTGAAGACGCTGATGATCTCGAAGGCGAGCTCCGGGTCGAGGTTGCCGGTGGGCTCGTCGGCCAGCAGGATCTGGGGCTCGTTGACCACCGCCCGGGCGATGGCCACCCGCTGCTGCTCGCCGTACGACAGCTGCGAGGGATAGTCCCACATCTTGTTGTGGAGGTTGACCAGGCGCAGGGCGTTGAACACGCGGCGGCGGATCTCCTTGACGGGCAGGCCGGCCACGTACAGGCTGATGGCCACGTTGTCGAAGACCTTCCGGTGGAACAGCAGCCGGAAATCCTGGAAGACGATCCCCATCGTCCGCCGGAGCCGGTAGATCCGGTGGTCGGCGAGCTTCAGGATGTTGACGCCGTCGATGACGATCTGGCCGCGGCTGGGGAGAATCTCACGGAAGATGATCGAGCAGCGTCGATTTGCCCGAGCCGCTGGGACCGGTGATGGACCAAGTCGCCGTCGCCGACCGTCAGGCTGATGTCGGAGAGGGCCCACTGATCTTCCTGGTATTGCTTCGAGATGTGGCAGAGCTCGATCATGGCGCCGGCCGGCCGTGCGGGACCAGAGCAGAGCCGTCCGCGATTTTCAGCGGGCGAAGAGATACATGAACCAGCCGAAGGCGATGGCGCCGCTGATCATGATCAGGAAGAGCGTCAGGCCGTACCGGAGGCGGCCCTGGCCGCCCTCCCGCGACGACCCCGGTGAGCACCACGAACCAGCGCGGCGTAGATGACCATCGAACGAGATGGCTGCGCAAGATCACTTCTTGTACCCCTGGCGATGTCGAAGGTATCGAGGGCGACGAGATAATTGAACAGGCCGGCGCCGACATGTAGGCTGTCCCGAACTCGAATGTCACCCGCTCCAGCAATACGCTGAAACGAAAGCAG
>CAVXUH010000014.1:0-106335 GCA_963764885.1 Candidatus Aminicenantota bacterium | reverse complement strand
TATGCATTGCTCCTCAAGGACGTGCCCGTTCCGGTATACATCCTTCCAGGAAATCATGACCCGCTGAACGCGGCGTCCGTGTACCGTTCAAGCACCTTTATCGAGCGGAAGCCCGATCATGTTCACGTCATTGAAAGTGCTATCCCACTCAAAGTCGCCGACGGTTTGGAACTGGTGGGCGCACCGTGGATGTCCAAGCGGCCGGTCGCCAATCCCGTCGAGGAGGCCCTTAATGCTCTTTCCCGGCGAGCGGGGTCATACGCATCTGCATGGGGCACGGGGCCGTTGACCTGCTTCGCCCGACCCGGAATCCGCCGGGGTCATTGCGGTTTCCGCACTTGAACGCGCCATCGGCGAGGGGAAAGTTCACTTCGTGGCGCTCGGCGATCGTCATTCCGTAACCAAGGTGGGCAACCGGCGAACGCATCTGGTACTCCGGGACACCCGAATCCACCGACTTCTCCGAAACACGATCCGGGTTCGCCCTCATTGTCGACGTCGGCGATAGCCGGTAGTCACCAAGGAGGTCCAAATCGGGCAGTGGCGGTTTATAGAACGCGGACGTCTTGATCTGAATACCGGCGAAGACGTGGAGGCGCTTCGGCAGTGGCTGGAAGAAATCGAGAACAAAGAACGCACGGTCGTCCGGCTGCCTCTTGTGGGTTCGCTTTCCCTGTCTTTGCATGAGCTGCTTCAGAACCACTTTCTTGCCGCGAGAGATGTGTTCGGCGCTTTCGAGGTCCGAGAGGACGACCTTCTCGTGGTCCCTGACGATTCGGATTTCGCCGACCTCGGGTTCTCAGGCTTTGCCGACGGAACGGTGCAGCGGCTCCGAAGCAAGATCGCCGAGGGCGGAGATGAAGGCGCCGCGGCCCGCGATGCCTTGATGCTCCTTCTTCGGCTGGCAAGGGGGACCGCATGAAATTCCTTCGTCTTCGAGTGGCCAATTACCGGGGCATAGACAGCTCCGAGGTGAAGTTCAGCGCAGCCGGCATCACTCTCGTGCAGGGGCCGAATGAGGTCGGGAAAACCAGTCTCGGCGAGGCGATCGGGCTTCTCTTCGAGTATCTCGATTCCAGCAAACACCGCAATGTCGAGGCCATCCGGCCTGTCCATCGGGACGAGGGACCCGAGATAGAACTGCAGGCGGAAAGCGGGCCCTACGCATTCACCTACTTCAAGCGGTTCCACAAGAAGCCGGAAACCAGGCTCACGGTCACCCGGCCGAAGCCCGAGAACCACACGGGGCGTGAGGCTCATGAACGAGCAGAGGCCATCCTCCGCGAGACCCTCGACATTGACCTATGGAAGGCGTTGACCATCCAACAGGGCGATGCCATTCACCAACCCGACCTGGAGAAACAGACATCGCTATCGGCGGCGCTTGATCAGGCGGCGGGTGGTCGTCCCGCCGATCCGCAGGAAGAGGGGCTGTTCGAGAAGGTTCGGGAGGAATACGGCCTCTATTTCACCGAGAGCGGTGCCGAAAAGAAAGAACTCCAGGAAGCGCGCAAACTTCAAGACGGATACTCAGACCGAGATCGCCGAGATCGAGCAGCAAATCCGCGACCTTGAACAGGACATTGAAAGATCGGCAACCCTTCAGCGGGAACTGGGACAACTGAAGAGGCAGGAAGACGAGGACGACGGAGGTCGTTGCGCACACGTCCTCGCTTGAGGAGATTGGCGCACTGGAAAATGTCCTTGCGGCGGCTCGACTGAAGCTGGAGTCGGCGCAAAAGTCCGAGCAGGTGGCACGGCGCGACAAGGAAGCGCGCCAAGGTCTCATTGATGCGGTTGCCAGAGCCACCAAGGCCCATGGGGACCTGCAAGAGTCCAACGTGATGTCGCTTTCGGCGCTGAACCGGGCCGAGGAAGAACTCAAGAAGGCCCAGGCGGCCTTCAATGAAGCCGACAAGAAAAGGAAGGAAGCGGATGCCCTTGCCGCTCTACGGCGAGCGGATTTCGATTACTACAACAACAAGCTGCATCTCGAACAGCTCAAGGAGCGCAAGGAACGCATTGACCAGGCCAGGAAGAACGCTGCCCAAGCGGAGGAGGTGCTGGCGCGAAACAAGGTGAATTCCCGAGCCCTGAAGGCAATCCAGGAAGCCGAACGCGGACTTGCTGACCGCCAAAGCGCAATTGGAGACGGGAGCGCCGAGCGTTCTCCTTCGCGGTTTGGCTGAATGCCGCCTGAAAATCGACGATGTGGCACCACTCCTTGGCCAGGGATGAAGCCGAACCCTGTCCGTTGCCGACAGCTTGCGATTGACCATTCCGCGGATGCTGGATATTGAGATAACTGCGGGTTCGAGTTCGGAAGGACTCCAAAAGAAGGTCGACGAAGCCCGGCGTGCTCTTGAGAACGCATGTAAAGACGCTGGAGTTGCCGGTCCAGACGAAGCAAGAAGAGCATTCGAGGAACGGGGCGAGGCATCGCGGCACGTGAAAAGCAAAGAGCAGGTCGAAAAGGACAACCTTCGAGACCTGACCTACGAGCAACTTGAGAGGAAACTGATTGGTCTCCAGCAGAGCGTGCCCGACTACCTTGCCAGGCGCGTGCGGAAACCCACCATTTGCCCCGATCTCGATTCGGCAAAGAAGGAACGGGCAAATGCCGAGGCGTTACAGCAGAAGACGGTCAGGCAGTGGGAATCGGCTCGCGAGTCTCTTGATGCCACCCGAAGCGTGAGGGACGACTTGAACAGTAAGCATCAGGAATCGCGAGTCCAACTCGACCTATTGGCCAAAGATCTCAACCATGCACGCGAAAACCTCGACCGGGCAAGAAAAGGCGTTCCAGATGGTTGCTTTGAGGCGAACTCTTGCGAAGGCTGTCCAGGCCGTGGCCTCAGAGGATGCCAGCGTTCGTGTCTGCCGAGATATCTCTGAAGGCGAAGAACCCCGAGCGGGTGAAGGTATTGGCCGAAACGGCAAAGGGTTCTCTGCAGACGACGCAGAATCGCCGGACTGCCGCCCAAACAGAACTGACGGAGGTGCAGACCAGGCTGAAAATCCACGGCGAGGAAGGGCTCCACGAAAAGCTGCACGCGGCGCAGACCAACCTCGAGCGGATCGAAACGAAGAACCAATCGTTGTTCCGGCGCGCCGCGTGCCGCCAAGTTCCTCTTCGAAACCATGCGCGAAGAGCGCGACAAGGCGCGGCGGGCTTACGTGGCTCCGCTCAAGGAGAAGATCGAACATCTCGGCCGCTTGGTCTTCGATGACTCTTTCCAGGTGGACATCAACGAGGAACTGCAGATCGCCAGCCGGACGGCCAAGGGAGTCACGGTGCCGTTCGACTCGTTGAGCGGTGGCACCAGGGAACAACTCTCACTGATCTTCCGCCTGGCCTGCTCGATGATCGTAGCCAAGGACGGCGGAACACCGCTCATTCTGGACGATGCGTTGGGTTATACGGACCCGGAACGGCTGCGACTCATGGGTGCCGTTCTGGCCAAAGCAGCCAAGGAATGCCAGATCATCATCTTCACCTGCGTCCCCGACCGGTACAGCAATGTCGGGGAGGCGACCGTTGTCGCAATATGTTGATATGAATATGTAGGATTTCAGAGGCACGGAATGACGAAGAGCTTCAAACCCATCTTCACGATCGCTAACCGGATCGCCGCCGGGCTGACCCGCATCGAGCGGGGTTGGGAAAATGAGATTGTCGCCGCTTCCGGTCAGCCGGGAACGGCTTGCTCTTTGATAACTCGTTGAATATAGAAGGCTTACGACTCAATGGCCGGATGGAGAGTGGTTATGAAGAGGGTTGCACTCGGGGAGCCTACTTTCCCCCGCGGGCCCGCGACTTTTATCTACGATGGATCTGAACGAGCCGACAGGCAGGCCGCTGTTGACAGGAACGCTCACTCGGCATAAACTAAAAATCTATGGCTATTGTCCTTGTCCGATAACGGAAGCCGAGCGGCGCGGGCCGGCCCCGGAGTGCGCCCGCATCCCACCATTTCCCTGCGCTATGCCTGCGCCGTGGTTTCCTGCCCCTCGAAGGACCTTAGAGACTGAAAAGCGGCAGCCGGTGCGGGTCCGCTCACCCGGCTGCCGCGTTCATAAACGAAACGGAGGAGACACAGACAATGGACCAGCAAGAACTGCCGAAGTTCTTTTACGAAATCTTCGATTCATCTTTGCCGCGCTTGGGCCCCGGGGACGAGGCCTCGACGCAAAAGGCCCTGGACATTCTGCTTTCGGCGAGGGCCCGCGCCGTCAAGGCGCCGGATTCCGGCCCGCTCAGGATACTCGATCTCGGCTGCGGCAACGGGGCGCCGACCATCCAACTGGCCAAGCATGTCCGGGGGACGATCACGGCCGTGGACAACCATCAGCCCTTCCTCGACGAGCTGCGGCGCCGCGCCGCGGCCGCGGGCGTCGCGGACAGGATTGACGTCCGCCTGAGGGATATGCGGGATACGGGGCTGGAAAAGGGCTCCTTCGACCTCGTCTGGTCAGAGGGAGCGCTGTTCGTAGCGGGCTTTCGCCGCGGGCTCGAAATCTGCCGCGACCTGCTGACCCCGGGCGGCCTGCTCGGCGCCTCCGAAATGACCTGGTTCCGGCCCGACCCGCCGCCAGAGTGCCGGGACTATCTGGCCGCTGAGTACCCGGCGATAACCGACACGGCGGCTAACCTCAGGGTCCTGACCGACTGCGGGTTCGAGATTCTGGGACACTTCGCGCTGCCCGAGTCGGCTTGGCTCGAGTCCTTTTACCGGCCCCATCGAGGACCGTCTCCGGACGCTCCGGGAGAAGTATGCCGGAGAAGCGGAAAAAATCGATCTGATCGTGTCGGTCCAGAGGGAGATCGAGATCTACCGGAAGTACTCAGCCTGGTACGGCTATATTTTCTATCTGGCGCGCCGGCCATAGCTCCGTACCCAGCCAAGCCGAACGAATTTCATTGACGAGACCCCGGAGGGCCATCCTCCGGGGTCCCTTTTTCGCAGCGAGCGGGTCGCGCCGTCCGGCGCTCGGCATGTTCCGTTTCTCCTCGCGGCGTGCTATGATCTCAGCCGTCGCATGACGAAACGGGCCGACGAAGCGGCCTCCGGGCGAGGCTGGCCCGGCCGCTCTCGACGGCGGTTGATCCCGCCGGCCGGAGCGGCGTCCTGCGGCCATAGAAAGGAGGGCCCATGAAGAGAATCACCATCCTGAGCCTTGTGCTGCTTGTCGTCATTCTCCTGGCGAGCTGCGCGCCGGGGCCGAACACCTCCGAGAAGACGCCCGACGCCCAGGGAAAGATCGCCGGCTTCTGGCTCGGCCTGTGGCAGGGTCTGATTTCGCCGGTGACCTTTGTCATCTCGATCTTTTCCAAGAGCGTGCGGCTGTACGAGGTCCATAACAACGGCTCCTGGTACAATTTCGGGTTCGTCATCGGCGCCGGGCTTTTCCTCCAGGGCGGGATCCTGGGCTCGCGGAAAGCCAGGAAGTGTCGAGGCTGAACCGCTATTTTCTCGTCGCGGCCAGCCGCTCGCTCAGGACGCGGACGTGCCGCATCTCTTCTTTGATGATGTCCTCGAGCTTGGCCCTGCCGGCCGGGCCGGACACGACTTCTTTCATGCCGAGGTAAAAGGCGATCGAGTCCTTCTCGGCCAGGACAGCTGCCTTGAAGATGTCCTCGAGCGAGTCGGCGTTGATCGGCTTCTTGAAGAAGACGCGCGTGTCGGCCAGGGCGCCGAGGTAGAGCGCGGCTTCGTCGTTCGGGTCGAAGGTCATGGAGCGCCGTTCGCGGTCGGTGAGCCCGCCGCGCATCGCCGCGAACGTCCTGAGGTGCTCGTCCTCCATGGCCGCCAGGTCCTCGAGAAACTTCCTGGCCACGGAGTCTTGGGTCCTCTTCGCGGCGTCCCTATAGAATACGGCGCCGTTCCGCTCGATATCCTCAGCCACCGCGAAAACCTCGTCGGCGTTGAATTCAAAGCTCATCGGTCTTTCTCCTTTCCGATCTGGTGGCCGGCGCCGGCTTTTCCCGGGGACGAGCCTCGCCCGCCTCACGGACTTAGTTACCACAATCGCCGTCTCCCTGGCAAGGCCGCGCCGGACGCAACCCGTCTTGCCGAGTTCGCCGCCCGCCCGCGGCGGCCCCGCTCTTGAAAACCGTGGGAGTTGATTGAATTGGGCAAAACGGAGACAATATCCGCGTACCCGACAGGCCGGGGAAAGACTCGTGGTCGTTTCGGGGCGAATTGGCCGGGCCGGCCGCTGGCTGGCCCGCTGCCCTGGATGACGGCGGCTGTGCCCCTAAGGAGGCGGACATGGATCGGCATTTTGACGAAGAATTGCAGTTCCTCAATGAGATGTTGCTGAGAATGGCCCATCAGGTTGAGGAGTCGATATCGCTGGCCGTCCAGGGCCTCACGGACCGGAACGAGTCCCTGGCCCTGGAGGTCTTCAAGAGGGAAGGCCCCATCAACCTGCTCGACGTCGATGTCGACGAGGAGTGCATGAGGCTGCTCGCCCTCCGGCAGCCGATGGCCAGCGACCTGAGGTTCATCACGGCGGGGATGAAGATCGGCTCCGAGCTCGAGCGGATGGGCGACCTGGCCGTCAACATCGCCGAGGTCACCCAGGAGCTCCTCAAGATCCCGGAGCTCAAGCCGCTGATCGATATTCCGAGGATGGCGGGCCTGGCCCAGGGCATGGTCAAGGATGCCCTGGCTGCCTTTATCAACCGCGATGAGATCCTGGCCCGCGAGGTCTGTCTCCGGGATGACGAAGTGGATTCCCTGAACGACCAGGTGTTCCGGGAGCTTCTGACCTATATGATGGAGGACCCCTCGACCATCAACGTGGCCGTCGGCCTCATTCTTGTTGGCCGGCACCTCGAGAGGATCGCCGACCACGCCACGAACGTCGGCGAGGACGTCATTTTCATGGTGGTGGGCAAGACCATCAAGCACCACATCGAGGAAATCCGCCGGGCGGCCGCCAAGACCGATTGACCGGCGGGAGCCTCCGGCCTACTTCATCGGCCGCACCCGGACCTCGATCTCCGGGTTGTCTTTGAGCAGGCTCACCAGCCTCTTTGTGTCCGTATCGCCGTAGTGGTACGGGTAGAGGATCTTCGGCTTGAACCACTTGGCCGCATCAGCAACCATCTCGGGCGTCATGGTGTAGGGGAGGTTCATCGGCAGGAAGGCAACGTCGATGCTGCCGAGCGCCTTCATCTCCGGTACGTTCTCGGTATCACCCGCGATATAGACTCTCGTGGTTCCAAAAGTCAAGATATAGCCGTTCCCCTGTCCTTTGGGGTGGTAGGGACTCCCGGGACCCCGCATATGGACGATATTGTAGGCGGGGACCGCCTCGATCTTTATTCCCTGCTTGATGACCGACTCCCCGTTCCTGAGCACCGTCCCTGTCTTGACCATAGCGTGGCAAGCCTGGGTGAGGACGATGTCCGTCGTCGGCTTCTCGAGGCTGCCGATCGCCTTGAGGTCAAGGTGATCGCTGTGCTCATGGGTCACGAGGACGATGTCGGCCTTGGGCAGCCGGGAATAATCGGCTTCGCCGCCGACCGGGTCGATGTGAATGACCTTGCCGCCGAATTCGAACATCAGAGTGGCGTGTCCGAGAAAGGTGATCTTGAGGTCGCCTTGAGATGTGCGGATGATGTCCTGCGCGGACCCGGCCGCCGTTAGAACCGTTCCGGCGCAGACGGCGCCCCCCAGAAAGATCGCCAGCAGCGCGAGTTTCACCATCGTCTTCGCCTCCTTTCGGCGGTCTGCCCGGCCGCCGATGTGATCACGACAATTATACCCGTGCCGTGTTCTCGACTGCAACCGGCCGGGCCAGCGCGACTCCTCGGCAGGAGTGCCTCGTGGTATAATGCGCACGAGCGCGCCGGCGCGTCACGAGGAGACCGACATGCCTACGATCGATATCAACGGCCGAGCTTTTGAGCTCAACGAGGAGGGCTTTCTGGCCCATCCGGAAGAATGGAACGAGGACCTCGCCGCCGCCCTGGCCCGGGTGGAAGAAGGCATCGAGGTCCTGAGCGAAGACCACTGGGTCGTGATCCGTTTCATCCGGCAGCACTATCTCGAAAAGAAACTGGCGCCGATGGTGAGATCGATCTGCAAGACGACGGGGTTCCCCCTGATGCGCATCTACGACCTCTTTCCCTCGGGCCCGGCCAAGGGCGCCTGCAAGCTGGCCGGCCTGCCCAAGCCTGACGGGTGCGTCTGACGGGCGGGGACTAGCCCCTCTTTTTTCTCCCGAATTCGGCGATCTCCCGGACCGCGGCGACGGCCGCGTCGATGTGCGCCTCCGTGTTGAACGGCCCGATCCCGAACCTGACGGCGCCGTCGATCTTCGCCGTGCCCAGGCCCTCATGCACCAGCGGGGCGCAGTGGAGGCCGGCCCGGCAGGCGATGTTGTGATCGACGTCCAGCATCGTGGAAACGTCGGGAGACAGCAGGCCGTCGACGTTGAACGCGAGGACCGAGATGTGGCCGGCCAGGTCGTCCTGACAATAGAGGGTCACGCCCTCGATCTCCCGGAGGCCGTCGCGGAGCTTCCTCGTCAGTTCCATCTCCCGCTCGTGCAGCGTCTCCAGGCCCTGCTTCTCGATCCATTTCACGCCCGCCTGCAGCCCGGCGATCCCCTGGACGTTGGGGGTGCCGTATTCCAGGCGGTAGGGGTATTCTTCGAGATGGGTCCGCTGAGCGGAGCGGACGCCGGTCCCGCCGGCCCGGGTCAGTCGGATGTTGACGCCCTCGCGGACGTAGAGCCCGCCGATGCCGGTCGGGCCGAAGAGCGATTTGTGGCCGGTGAAGGCGACGACCGCGACGTCCATGGCCTGGATGTCGATCGGGACCTTGCCGGCGGATTGAGAGGCGTCGATGACCAGGGGAACGCCCCGCTCGCGGCAGAGCCGTCCGATCTGCTGGATGGGCTGGACGGTGCCGATGACATTCGAAGCGTGGTTGACGATGACGAGCCGGGTGTTATTCTTGAAGGCTTTCCGAAAATCTTCCGGGTCGACGAAACCCCGCCGGTCAAACGGGACATAATCCACCTCGACACCCTGGTTGCTGAAGAGGTGGTAGAGGGGGCGCAGCACCGAGTTGTGCTCGAGGGTGGTAGTGACGGCGTGGTCGCCCGGCTGGAGCAGGCCGAAGATGATCAGGTTCAGGGCGTCCGTCGAGTTGTAAGAAAAACAGAGGCGGTTGGGGTCCGTGCCGTTGAAAAACCGGGTCAGGAGGGCCCGGGTCTCTTCGACCATGGCACCCGTTTCGAGGCAGAGGTCATAGCCGGACCGGCCGGGATTGACGCCGAATTTCCGGAAGAAATGGTCCATGAAATCGTAGACCTCAACGGGCTTGGGGAAGGACGTGGCGCCGTTATCGAGGAAAATCAGCGATTCCATCGGCTTCTCTCGCGGGACGGACCATACTAATAAAACGTCCGCCGAAAATCAATTTATTTCCCGGGGCTCCGGGCCGGCGGCCCTCAGAAATTGACAGTCTCCCGGTTCTTGGCATAAAATAAAGCCTAACTTCTGGCTGTGATGAAATTCAATAGCGCCCGAACCCTCGAGTTCCTTTTGGCCCGAGGCAGTCTCCCGCTCCTCTTCTGGCTCAAGAAGGACATCCTCGACGTCCCCGTCGACCGGGAATCGAAAAACCTCCGCAAGTTTTCCAGCCGCGTCCGCATCCTCGAGACGCAGCAGCCCGACGGCAGCTGGTGGGACAAGCGGTCCGACACACCGCTTCATTGGGAAAGGACCCTGTACCGGGTCGACACCCTTCGGAACCTCTACCGGCTGTACGATTACGGGTGCACGCTGCGGGACGACGGCATCCAGAAGTCCGTGGATTTCCTGCTCTCCCTCCAGACGAAGGAAGGGGATTTTCGCGGCACCGTGCTCAACGAGTACACCCCGACTTTTCACGCCCTGGTGCTCGAGATACTTTGCCGGTACGGGCTGGACAAGGACCGCCGCGTCCAGAAGGGGTTCCGCTGGCTCCTCCAAAACCGGCAGAAGGACGGCGGTTGGGCCCTCTTCCGCCGCCAGCCGACCAACGGCAACCAGGGGCACCCGGTGCTCCCGCTGATGGAGGGCAAGGGCCAACCCTTCAAGCCCAGCCGAACGCAGCACTTCTCTCACCATGTCACCGGCATGATCCTTCGGGCCATGGCCGAATCGCCCACCTGGCGCAAGACCAGAGATGCCAGGCAGGTGGGGGAGATGCTCCTGGGCTGTTTCTTCTGCGACGAAGTCTACGGCGATAGGACCTTCCCCTCGGACTGGGAGCAGATCTGTTATCCCTTCTGGAACACAGACATCCTGGCGAGCCTCGATGCGCTCTCCAAGATCGGTTTCAGCGCCGAGCAGCCGACCATCGAAAAAGGCCTGGCCTGGATCGTGCGGAAGCAAAACTCCCAGGGCTATTGGGAATGCGCCAACGGCAAAGCGACCCTTGAAGACAACCTCTGGGTCACCCTGGCCGTGCTCCGGATCCTGAAACGGTTCGACCTGATCAAAACCTGAGCGCCTCGGTCGGCGCGCTTTATCGCTCCCCCTGGACGCCCATTCAGCCGGTCAGGGCCTGCGAGACGAGCTCCAGGATCTGCACGACTTTCATGCCCAGCTTGTAGTGCCGGATCACGTCGCTCAGACCGTCCACGCAATTGTGACACACGGTGCAGACCTGGGCGGCGCCGGTCGACTCGAGCTGCCGGGCCTTGATCCTTCCCGCCTCCAGCCGCAGCGGCCGATACTCGGCCATGGAGAGCAGTCCGCCGCCGCCCGAGCAGCAGAAATTGTCCAGGCCGTGAGGAGTCATCTCCCGGAAATCCCGGCAGACCCGGCGGAGTATCCAGCGCGGCTCGTCGACCAGCCCGCCCGAGCGGGCGACGTTGCAGGAGTCATGGAACGTCACCGCCGCCTCGTTTCGCGACTTGTCGACCTTGATGCGGCCCTGTTCGATATAGCGGATCAGGGTGATGACCACCGACTCGACCGGCATCTCCTGGTCGAGGCCGGCCCAGTTGAAACCTTCCCAGCGGGTGGACCGATACCCATGGCCGCACTCCGAGATCACGATGCGCCTGGCCCTGAGCCGGGCCGCCGCCCCGTAGACGCTTCCCGCCATTCGGGCGCCCAGGCGGTCGTCTCCGGAAAACAGGCCGAAATTGGTCTGGTCCCAGCCCTCCCGGGCCAGGGTCCAGCTTTCTCCGGCCAGGCTGAAGATCCTGGCTGCGTGGCTCAGTGAGCGCGGGTCGAACTTGATCTCGCGGGGGTTGATAACGTAAAGAAAATCGCAATCCGGCCTGTCCACGGGGATCTCGATATCCGGGCGGCCGAGCTCCCGCCCCAGGTCTTCCCGGACCCAGTCGATGGTTTCGAGGTAATCGGCCTCGGCAACGGCCATCTGGTTTCCCGTCTCCCACTGGTCGCGGCTGACATTGAAGATCCCCTCGGGCACGATGCCGAGCTCCGTGAGCAGCCCCCGGGCCAGCCGGACGAGCCCCGCCGTATCCACTCCCATGGGACAATTGAACGTGCACCGGCGGCAGGCTGAACAGGTCCCGAAGACGATGTTCTTGAGCCGGTTCAGGTCGTCATCGTCCGAAGGCGAGCCGGCGCCCACCCATTTCGGGGCCACCCGGCCCGTCCAGTCCAGCCGGCGTTTGAAGATCCGGCGGATCTGGTCGGCCTTGTAGACCGGCGTCATGGTCGGGTCGTCCGGCCGGGCGAGGGCGTAATGGCACGATTCCGCGCACCGGCCGCAGTGCACGCAGGCGGCAAACGAGAGGGCGAGGGGACGGTTGATCCGGCGGCGCAGGAGCTTGAGGAAGCTGCCCGGGTTATCGGCGCCGGCCTGGAAGAGCCTGAGCCGTCCATCGGCGGCGCAGGCGAGATTGTCGGCTTTTGCCTTTTCCTGGGATCCGGTATCGAGCGGAAAGTCGAGCCCCGGCCCCGAATCCGTTTTCCTAGAGCTCAACCCGGGACTCCTTTTTCCCCGGCCGCACGATGCCCCGGTGACCGAGCGTTTTGCCCAAGACCCAACGGGCGAACGGGTAATAGAGGTAGTGGGAGATCTTGCTGAACGGGACGTAAACAAGGAAAAACGCGGTCAGCCCGAAGAACAGGACGAGCGGCCACTCCGGCCGTGCCTCGACATCGGGAACGGCCAAAAAGCCGGCCGCGAAATAAACGATCATGAGCGCCAGCGAAAAATAATCGTCCGGAGTGCTGATCCGCCGGACCGTGGGCAGGCGGAGACGCCGGTAGAGCCTCACGAGCCCGACGATGACGCCGGCGGCCAGGACGGCCTGGAATGCGGTGACAACCGGCTCGACCCGGAAAAGGGCCGGGCGATAGGGGACGATTAAGGTGGCCGCGATGGCGGCCGCGACCGCGAAGTGGAAAACCGCAAACTGGACATAAAACCACGGCTTTTGCCGCGTCGATTCCATCGCCCCGGGCGCGGCGATAGAGGAAAGCGACCGGATGATGCCGGACCTGGCGCTGCCCTCGGGCCGCGTCCTCTCGCGGGGCATCCTGAAGCGCAGCAGCCAAGCCACCCTGAGGGCATAGACGCCCCCCATGAAGATCAGGCAGGCGATCTGGACGTCATTCTCCAGGAATCGAAGCAATGGACTCATCGGCTCGCCCGGCATTATAGCAAACAGGGCTGGACTCACAAAGCGGGCGTGCTAGAATGAAAACCTCGGAGCCAGGAGATCGGGGCCCCGCCGTGAAATACCATCTCAGCCTCGGAAGCAATCTCGGAGACAGGCGGCGCAGCCTGGCCCGCGCCCTGGCGGCGCTCGAAGAGGCCGGCGTCCGGGTAGGCCGCGTATCGTCGGTCTACCGGACGCAGCCGGTCGATTTCGCCGCGCAACGGTGGTTTTACAATCTCGCCGCCGAAGTCGAAACCCCGCTCCCGCCTGAGGGGCTTCTCCGGCTGACCCGGAGGATTGAAAAGGAGCTGGGCCGCATCCGGAAGCCGACGGCCGGTCCGCGAACAATCGATATCGACATCCTGCTTGCGGGGCCGCTCGTCGTCCGGACGGCGCGGCTCGTGATCCCCCATCCGCGCCTGGAAAAAAGGAACTTCGTCCTTGTTCCGCTCGCCGCGATCGCGCCCGGGGCGGTCCATCCCGTTCTGAGAAGGCGGATTTCATCGCTCCTCGAGGCCTCGACGGACCGCTCGGCGGTCAGGCGGCTCCGGCCGGTGGGGCTTACTAGGGGCGCGTCTCGTAAATAACTTGACATTCTCAAAGTGCAATGAAGACGCACCACCGCGGGGGAGTTTGAGGGGGACGGCGTCGTTCCCCTCAGGGGGTCAGTGGAGTGAAACGAAACGCCGAGGGGGGAGCTTGACTCCCCCCTGGAAGTGTCCCGTCTATACACAGGACTCTGGAAAGGAACTTACGAGACGGGACACTAGGGTCGGGACGCCCCGTAGAGGATGGCGTTGAACAGGAGCTTGAAGGTCCCGTAGGACTGGCCCCTGAACTGGACGGGGAAACCCAGGAGGACGACCCGGCCGGTTCCGAGCGGGACATCCAGGACCGCGGACTTGTCTTTGATGAGCTTTTCTCCGTAGATCCAGCCGCTCATCAGCAGGTTTTCGCCCGCGTATTTGGCCGCGCTTTTGGGCTCTGTCTTCGCTCCGAATGACGGCATGATGTCGAAAGCGCAGCTCCCCATGAAGACCCCGGCGCCCTCCTTGGGCATGCCATAGGCAAGCGGGTTGACCGGGTCGAACTCGAGGCGCAAGAGGGAGCCCGTACAGACGAAGTCCTCGCTCTTCACCTCTTTGAGCACGTTCCTGACGGGCAGGTCGAAATTGTCCAGCGCCAGCCTGGAGATCGAGTTGAGAAAAATGAGGCAGCCGCCCTGTTCCGCGAACAGCCTCAGGTTGCGGACGCCGTTCGGGGTGACGCCGCCGACATAGGGAGGGGGCATGGTGCCTTTGGCGTAGCCCTCGACGACGAGTTTGGGTGACCAGTTGTCGGGGATGATGATGACATCCCAGCTGTCCCGAAGGCTCCCGGCCCGGATATCGGCGTCGTGGAGTGTGGCAAACGGGAACCCGAACTGCTCCAGGACCAGCCGCGTCCAGCCTTCATCCTCGCTCGCCACCCAGGACTGATAGACGCCGAGACGGGGCCTATTGATGGCGATCGTCCCGACCTTGGGCGGGGCCGCGGCCTCGATCTTGAGATGGAGGTCCTTCGCCAAGCCCCTGGACGAAACCGCGGTCGAGGTTCGAGGCGATGATCGTCCCCGCGGGATGAGTCGCGCCGCCCGCGGTGAAGCTTTCCTTGGCCCAGGCCACCCGGCCGCCCTTCTCGAGGATCCTGTTCGTGGCCGCGAAGCTGGCGTCGGTCTCGTGCCCGATCAGATACATCGCGCCGCCGCCCGAAACCTCTCCTTGCGCGAGCGACACCTCCTTGACCGGGTCCATGGCGACCTCGAGGGGTGTATTGGCTGCGAACACCGTGGCGCCAAACTGGTAGGGGAGGGTCCAGCCCATCATGTCATAAGCCTCGAAAGGCGTCCCCTCGAACTTCCGGCTTTCTACCAGCCCCTGCCACAGGTCGGGATATTTCCTGAGGTCGGGGTAGCGCTGCTCCTCGAAGACGTTCTTCGCGAAACAGCGCGTTGGCCTGGGTCATGGGGATGATGTGCGTCCCGGCGGGATAGCTGATCCCGTCGCAGGCGAACGGTCCCCGGCTCTTGTAGACATCGACGCCGAGGAGGATCATCCGGTTGAGCAGAAGCTCGACGCTCGGCCCGTCCGTCTGCCGGGAGGGGATGATCCAAGCGTAGGGCGGCTCTTTCTTAAAGCGGCTGATGACCTCCCGACCCATCCGGAACTTGTTGAAGAGGAGCTCCTCGCGGTACTTCGAGGCTGTCTCCAGCACGGCCTTGGAGGCCGTCAGGCAGTAGTCGACGGAGTCTTTGAGGCGCCACCAGCCCCCCCTCCAGGGGCTGGGGTAAAAGGCCGACATCGTGAAATCCTGGTATTCCTTGGGGAAATCGCGAACGGTGTAGAAGTGGGGCGTGGCGAATTCGTAGAGGGCAGTCTCGGTCATGATCGAGATGATGTTGTGGGAGTCCACGACCTGGGAAACATAGCCCGGGTACCAGGTGTCGAAGACAATCCTCGAGATCGCGCCTTCCTTGCCCTCGGCGTCGAAGGCGGCGCCCATGGCCGAGCCGATGAGGTTCTGCCAGCGGACGATGAGGGGGTGGACGTTGGGGTTGGTCGGCTCGCCGTTCGGCGGGATCCAGATCCGGGCGGGGAAGGGCGCCGTTTGGTGGTGGTTGTAAAGGACTACCGGATGCCATTCCTGGTGGACGAGCCGGGTCAGGTTCCGGGTCTCGACGAGGTTGGCGATGTAGGAGTCCCGGTTGTTGTCGTGGCCGGCGTACTTGTGGTAGAGCCAGGGCATCGGGGACACCTCGTAGGGCGTCCCCACGTTGGGCCGGTACCATTCCGCCAGCATGTTCATGCCGTCCGGATTGGCGAAAACGAGGACGAGCACGACGTCGTTGAGGATGCGCAGAGGGTCGGGTCCTTGGCCGAAACGAGGTCGTAGGCGAGCTGGATGTTGTGCTGGGCCGGCGCGCACTCGTCGGCGTGGAGACCCCCGTCGATGTAGACGACGGCCCGGCCCTCGGCCGCGAGCTTGGTGGCTTCCTCGGCCTGGAGACCCTCGCCGCGCGACAGCCGGGCGGCGGCGTCCTTGAGCTGGTCGAGCCGGGCCAGGTTTTCCGGCGCCGACAAGACAGCATAGGTCATGGCCTGCCCCATCGTGGTTTTTCCCATATCGAACAGCTTGATCCTGTCCGAGCTCTCGGCCAGCTTCCGGAAATAGGCGATCGCCTGAGTGTAGGTAGCGAGCTGGTAATCGGCCCCGACCTTGAACCCCAGGAATTCCTCGGGCGCGGGCACGGGCTGGGACGCGGCCGCCGCCGGCAAGCACAAGACAGCGAGCACGCACGCGAGGACCGTCGGCTTGTGAAAGAAAAACCTCATCGCTAGCTCTCCTTGCCTCGGACTCGATGATCAGAACGCATCGCGGATGTGGCGGACGCTGAAGCCCCCGTCGCTGTCGGGCAACAGGGACAGGATGTCGAACCGGCAGGGGACATTCTCGAGATGGTTCACCGCCAGGAAGGCTTCGGCGACCTTCCGGATCTGGACCTGCTTGGCCGGCGTGACGGCCTCTTCGGGCAGCCCGCACTCGAGGTTCTGGCGCGTCTTGACCTCGATAAAAACCAGCGTGTCACGGTCGTAGGCGATGATGTCGATCTCCCCCCTGTGGAAGCGGAAACCGCGGCGGACGATTTTGAAGCGTTTCTTTTGGAGAAAGCGGGCGGCCGCTTCTTCGCCCGAGACGCCGAGCTCGCGGGCCCGGCTCATGCCGGGCGCTTCCCGGGCGGGGCCAGCTTGATGCGTATCCCGGTCTTGCTGTCTTCGAGGATTATGCCTTGGTCGAGGAGTTCCTTGCGGATTTGGTCAGCCAGGGCGAAGTCCTTCTTAGCCCGCGCCGATTCTCTCTGCTTTATCTTTTCTTCTTGTTCGGGCGTGATAACGAGGCCCTCGGCTTCATGCAAGGCGAGGGCAGCTGATGAGCCTTTTAGCTCGATTGATCCCGGTTCTACTTCTATTTTGAAGCTCTTAGGCTTATCCGCGAGCGCCTTAGGTTCGATAACTGCAAGCACTTGGTCGACCGAGTCGATGAAGGCGGCCAGCTTCCGGGCGTCCCCCGTTTTGATCTTCCCCCGGGAGATCAGGGTGTTGGCGCCCTTGATCAGGCCGAAGACGGCCGTCATGGCCACCGAGATGTTGAGGTCGTCGCTGAGCCCGGCGATGAACTTCTTCTCGGCGTCCTTGACCAGCTTGCCGACCGCCTGGGTCTCGCCCTCGGGAAAGACGCCGTATTTCACCGTGCCCGCGAACTCGTCGATGCGGTCGAGGGCCGCCTCGGCCTGGCGGAGCGCCTCGAACGTGAAGTTCAGCTGCTTGCGATAGTGCGTCGAGAGCAGGAGATAGCGGAGCGCGTTCGGGTTGGCGGTCTTCGCGAGCGCATCCTTCACCGTCAGCGTGTTGCCCCGGGATTTCGACATCTTCTCGCCGTCCCGGATGAGATGGTGGCAGTGCATCCAGGTGATCACGAATTTCTTCCCGGTGTAAGCCTCCGACTGGGCGATCTCGTTCTCGTGGTGGGGGAAGATGTTGTCCACCCCCCCCGTGTGCAGGTCGAACGTCTCTCCGAGGTACTTGAGGCTCATGGCCGAGCACTCGATGTGCCAGCCGGGCCGTCCCGCGCCCAACTCGGTCTCCCAGGACGGCTCGCCCTCTTTCCTGGCCTTCCACAGGGCGAAATCGTGGACGCTCTCCTTCTCGTATTCGTCCGTGTCGACCCGCTGGCCCGGAACCAGCTCGCTCGAGGTCGATCTTGGAGAGCGCGCCGTAGGCGGGGAACTTGGCGATGCTGAAGTAGTAGGAGCCCTCCTTCTCGTAGGCGTAACCCTTTTCGACCAGTCCCTTGATGATGGCCACCATCTCCGCGATGTGCTCTGTCGCCCGGGGATATCTGTCGGCCCGGGAGATCTTGAGCCGGTCGATGTCCTCGGTGAACGCCTGGATGAAGGGTTCGGTGTATTCCCGGAGGCTGACGCCCCGGGCATTCGCCCCCTTGATGGTCTTGTCGTCGATATCGGTGATGTTCATGACGTGGGTTACGCTGAAGCCGCTGAAGACGAGGAACCTCTTGAGAAGGTCCTCGAAAACGTAGGCCCGGAAGTTGCCGATGTGCGCGTAGTCGTAGACCGTCGGCCCGCAGGTGTAGAGCTTTGCCTGGCCCGGGATGATCGGGACGAACGGCTCCTTCTTCCCGCCCAGCGTGTTAAAGAATGTGATCACGTCGCGAATAATATAGGAGTAACGGCCGGGGGAGTCAAATCTTCTCAGGTCGCTGTAAGCATCCCTTTTTAGGTGATACCCCAGGGGCATGGGAAGGGTGGCCCGGCGCCAGTCCCGCAACGCCCGCAGCGACGGGGACACCTCTCCGGACTTCCGCAGACGCTGTCCCAGACTTTTATCCGAGGTATTAATCCCCCCTTCCCCCCTTGGGAATCAATGGGGGACTCGGATACGGTAAGCGTCTGCGAAAAAGGTCGGACATCGCCGTGACAGGACCCTATTCCCGAACCCGACGATCGCATGAAAAGCGATGCTTTCCCCGCCCGTCCGGAGAATTGACCGGACTGCCCGTTTATGACATAATTTTGTCCTCCCTGAAGGAACAAAAACATGGTCAGCAGAACTGTCATCGGTATCCGTCGGGAAGACAAGAATGCCTGGGAAAGACGGGCGCCCCTCATTCCCGCCCATGTTCGCGAGCTCATCCGGGACCTGCCGATCGACCTCTGGGTTCAGCCGTCGCCCCGGCGCGTCTTTACCGACGATGACTATCGCCGCGAGGGGGCCCAGGTGTCCGAAGACCTCTCGGCCTGCTCCGTGATCCTGGGCGTCAAGGAGATCCCGGCCGATCTTTTCCTGGACGGCCGCGTCTACCTCTTTTTTTCCCACACGATCAAAGGCCAGCCGCAGAACATGCCCATGCTCAAGAGCATGATCGAGCGCCGGGTGACGCTTTTGGATTACGAACGCATCGTCGACGAGAACGGCCGCCGACTCGTGTTTTTCGGCCGCCAGGCCGGTCAGGCCGGCCTGATCGATGTTCTCTGGGCGCTGGGCAGGATCCTGGACAACGAGGGCAAGAAGACGCCCTTATCATCTGTCCGGCAAACCCTCCGTTACGCCAGCCTGGTCGAAGCCAGGGAGAAGATCGAGCGGGTCGGCTGGAAGATCCACGAGCTCGGACTGCCGGAGGGGCTGGCGCCGCTCGTCTTCGGTTTCGCCGGTTACGGCCACGTCTCCCAGGGGGCGCAGGAGATCTTCGACCTGCTTCCGTTCGAGGAAGTCCCTCCGTCCCGGCTCTCCCGGCTTTTCAAGAAGCCGGAGTATTCGGACCGGAAGATCTACAAGGTCATCTTCCACGAGGAGGACATGGTCAGGCCGGTCGGCCGCGGCCGCTCCTTCTCCTTGAAAGATTACTTGGACCAGCCCGAGGGCTATCGACCTGTGCTGGAAAAATATGTCCCTTACCTGACGGCCCTGGTCAACGCGATCTACTGGTCGCCCCGGTTTCCCAGGTTCGTGACCAAGAGGTTCCTGAAGAAGCTCTGGAAGGGGCCCACGGCGCCGCGCCTGCGGGTGATCGGGGACCTGTCCTGCGATATCCAGGGCGGCATCGAATGCACGCTCCGCTGTTCGAGCCCCGGCGACCCCGTTTTTACCTATGACGTGGAGAGCGATGAAGCCCGGGACGGCTTCGGCGGCCGGGGCCCGGCTGTCCTGGCCGTCGACAACCTGCCCGCGGAGATCCCGCTCGAGTCGTCGGTCTTCTTCAGCGAAGTCTTGAGACCCTTCCTTCCCGGCCTGGCCGCGGCCGATTTCTCCAAGGCGTTCGCCGCGCTCGAGCTGCCAGCGCCCCTGAAGAAGGCCGTTGTTTTGTACCGCGGGGAGTTCACTCCGGATTATGAATACATGGCGGAGTTTGTCCGCTGACCATAAAGGAGCGCAAGATGAAGAAAGTCCTGATCCTCGGAGCCGGTCTCGTGGCCCGGCCCCTGGTGCGATATCTTCTCGACCAGCCCGATTTCCAGGTCGAAGTGGCCAGCCGGACCGTGAGCAAGGCCGAGAAGCTCATCGAAGGCCATCCCCGGGGCGTGGCCAAAGAGCTCGACCTGAAGAGCGATGAGGCGCTGAAAAACGAGATCGCCCGGGCCGACATCGCCATCAGCCTGGTCCCGTACGCTTTCCACCCCAAGGTCGCCGAGCTGTGCATCGCCCGGCAGATACCGATGGTGACCACGTCCTACGTCAGCGATGCGATGAAGAAGCTTGACGGCGCGGCGAAAAAAGCCGGGGTCCTCATCCTGAACGAGCTCGGACTCGACCCGGGCATCGATCACATGGAGGCGATGCGCATCATCGACGAGATCCACGATCGGGGCGGCAAGCTCAAGAGCTTCGTTTCGTTCTGCGGCGGCCTGCCCGCTCCCGAAGCCAACACCAACCCGTTCGGATACAAGTTCTCCTGGAGCCCGGTCGGCGTGCTGCTGGCCGGCAAGAACTCTGCCGAGTACTTGATGGACGGGAAAAAGGTCCTGATCCCGGCGGACAAGCTATTCGAAAGCTACGAGCTCCGGACGATCGAGGGTCTGGGGGTGTTCGAAGGCTATCCCAACCGGAATTCCGTTCAATACGCCAAGCTCTATGGCGTTCCCGAAACGAAGACGATCCTCCGCGGCACGCTGAGGAACCTGGGCTGGTGCGAAACGATCCGCACCATGGTTAGGCTCGGCGTCCTGGACCCGGAGGAAAAAGACCGGACGGGCATGACCTTTGCCGGCCTCCTGAGGAAGCTCCTGGGGACACGTTCCAGGGACTTGAGAAAGGTCGTCTCCGAGCGTCTGGGGCTCCATCCGGGCCTCGCCATCTTCCGCCGGCTCGAGTGGCTGGGTCTGTTCGGCGAGGACCCGCTGCCCGTGCCGAAGGCCTCCGCCCTGGATAACCTGGGCGCCCGCATGATCGACAAGCTCTCCTATGCCGACGGGGAACGGGACATGGTCATCCTCCAGCACGAGTTCATCGCCGCCTACCCCGGGAACCGTAGGGAAAAGATCATCTCCACGCTCGTCGATTACGGCATCCCCCACGGGGATTCTTCGATGGCCAGGACGGTCGGGCTGCCCGCCGCCATCGGCACGCGGATGATCCTCGAGGGCAAGATCAAGGAGACCGGCGTCCACATTCCCGTGCTTCCGGATATCTACAAGCCGATCCAGGAGGAGCTCGGGAACCTCGGGATCGCTTTCAAGGAAAAGCGCCTGGCGCTCTGATCGCCGGCGGTCTGAAGGAGGCTCCCATGGTGAGAAGGCCGGCGGTGGCCGGGCAATTCTATCCCAGGAAGGCCGACGAGCTCAGGGCCATGGTCGAGGGAATGGTCGACCCCAGGGCCAAAAAGAAGAAAGCGCTGGCGGTCATCTCCCCCCACGCGGGGTTCATCTTTTCCGGAGGCGTGGCCGGCGCGGTCTATTCCTCGGTGGAGATCCCCGGAGTTGTCATCATCCTGGGGCCGAGCCACCGGGGGATCCGCGCCGTGTTCGGGATCATGGCCGAGGGAGGCTGGCAGACGCCGCTCGGGGAAGTGCCGGTGGACGCCGGGCTGGCCGGGGCCATCCTCGAGCGGTCACCCCTCGTCGAGGAAGACGCGGTAGGCCACGCCTCGGAGCACTCCCTCGAGGTTCAGCTGCCTTTTCTCCAGTGCTTGAGGAAGGACTTTTCGATCGTCCCCATTTGCGTTTCTCCGGCCGCTGATTACGCCGACCTGGAGAGCCTGGCCGGCACCCTGGCGGATGCCATCGGGCAATCCAAGGGCGGGGCACTGCTGGTCTCGAGCACCGATATGAGCCACTACGTGAGCCAGGAAACGGCCAGGAAGCTCGACTTCCTGGCCATCGACAGGATGCTCGCGCTCGATGCCCGGGGGCTCTATGACGTCGTCCTGGAGAAGAATATCAGCATGTGCGGCTTCCAGCCGACGACGGCGGTCATCCTGGCCGCGAAGAAGCTGGGGGCCCGGGCCGCCGAGCTCGTCCGTTACCAGACCTCCGGCGACGCGCTCGGGGACTATCAGAGCGTCGTCGGCTACGCCGGCCTCCGCATCCTTTGATTTCCCGCCCCTATTGCCTGCCCCGGCCATCTGAGGGAGGGCAGGAAAAGGCACTGAGGCTCAAGTGTCGCAGACGATATCTCCAGTTCCGTGATGTTGCCGGCGTCAATGCGAGGGTGGCACGATGTGGGGGCTGCTTCCTTGGCCCTCCGGCACAAAGCAGAGCGAGGGCAGGTATGTGGAGATGGCAGCGGCCGGAACCAATGCCCTGGTCCTTGCCCTGCGTTGCAATTTTCTCCCTTTAATGCTATAAAAATTTTTGCCATGCCCAAGTCTGTGAACCTGGTTCTCCGCGAAAAAGACAAGGTCGTTCTGGACACGATCGTCGAGCAATACCTCAAGCTCGGCCAGCCCGTGAGCTCGGGGTTCATCGTCCAGAAGAAAGTCGTTCCCGACTCGCCGGCGACCATTCGGAACATCATGGCCAAGCTCGAGGAGATGGGCTATCTCGCCCAGCCCCACGCCTCGGCGGGGCGCGTTCCCACCGACATCGGCCTGAGGTTCTACGTCAACAGCCTGCTCGACGAGACGATCTTTTCGAGCGGTCCCTCGGCGATGTTCGACTCCCCGGAATTCGGCCTGAGGAAGGGCGATCTCGGGACATTCCTCAACAGGGTATCCCACCTCCTGGCCGAGCGCTCGGACAACCTGGGGTTCGTCATCTCGCCGCGCATCTCGAGGGTCAACTTCAATCACCTCCGGCTGATCAAGATCTCGGAGGAGCGGGTGATGATCATCCTGATGACGACCTTCAACCTGGTCCTCACGGATATCGTCGACGCCCGCCACCACTTCACCCAGCTGGAGCTCGACCGCGCCTCCCAGTACATCAACCAGCGCTTCCGCGGACAGAACCTGAGCCTGGTCCGTGATATCCTCGTCCAGGACCTGCCGAGGCACCGGCAGAGCTATGAAAACGAGATGGAAAAGCTGACGTCCATGCTGCGCGACTACATGATCCGGGAAGAGACGGAAGGCCAGCTCTTCCTCCAGGGAGCGGCCAGCTTCCTGGACAAGCCGGACCTCTTCAATATGGAAAATCTGAAGTCCCTGTTCGAGAATTTCGAGGAAAAGATCAAGCTCGCCAAGCTGCTCTCGGATTTCATCAGCCTCGACCGGGTCAAGGTCCTGATCGGCGCCGAGACGAACCTGCCGGACGCCGCGGACTGCGCCCTGGTGCTGTCTCATTACGGCTATAACAACCAGGTGCTCGGCACGCTGGGCATCATCGGCCCCAAGAGGATTCCCTACCGGCGGATCATCCCTCTTGTCGACCAGGTGGCCAAGCGGCTCAGCCAGACGATCAGCGAGGCCTTGTGAGGGCTTGAAGATGGCAACAGACGACGAAGACCCCAAGACGAAAAAGATCCCCCCGGAAGGCAGCGGGCCCGGCGAGCCGGACGAGCCTGCGGATATCGAAGGGCTGGAAGAGCCGGGCGACGAGGTCGAATATGTCCCCTTCGAACAGGAACAGCCGCCAGCCGGCGCGGAATCCCGGGAACCGTCCGAAAAACCCTCCGGCAAGCCCCACGGCGAGGGCGACCGGCGGCTGAAGGGCAAGCTGAAGCAGAAGGAAGCGGAGCTCAAGACCGTCCGGGCCGAGCGGGACGAGCTCCAGGACAAGTACCTCAGAAAGCTCGCCGAGATGGAGAACCTCCGGAAGCGCTTCGACCGGGACCGGCAGGACTACATCCAGTACGCACTGGGCGATTTTCTGAAAGAGCTGCTGGGCGTCCTGGACAACTTCGAAAGGGCGCTCCAGAACCGCGACGAGGCGAGCGGCAAGAGTTTCCAGGAAGGCGTGGAGATGATCCATCGTCAGTACCTCGACCTGCTGAAAAAAAAGGGAGTGCGTCCCGTCGAGACCAAAGACAAGGCTTTCGATCCTGCGGTCCAGCAGGCCGTCCTGACGGAAGAGTCGGCGGACGTCACCGAGCCCGAAGTAGCGCGAGGAGCTGCAGCGCGGCTATTGCCTCAACGACCGGCTGCTGCGGCCGGCGCTCGTCAAGGTCCTCGTCCCCAAGAAAGGTGAGCCGGAATGAGCCGGGTGATCGGGATCGACCTGGGCACGACATTCTCGTGCATGGCCTTCCTGGACGGCGACCGGCCGGTGGTCATCCCCAACCTCGAGGGCCAGACCACGACGGCCTCCGTGGTCAGCTTCACCTCGAGCGGGGAGCAGCTGGTCGGCAACCTCGCCCTTCGCCAGGCGATCACCAACCCCGATAAGACCGTTTTCGCGGTCAAGCGGCTGATCGGGCGGAAGTTCGATTCGGAAGAGATCCGCGAGGCGCGAAAAAAGATGCCCTACGAACTGGGCGCGGCGGCCAACGGCGACGTGGTCATCCTGGTCGACTCGCGGCCGATCACGCCCCAGGAGATCTCCGGCATCATTCTGGGCTACCTCAAGAAGTGCGCCGAGTCCTACTTCGGCGAGCCGGTCACCGAAGCGGTGATCACGGTTCCCGCCCATTTCAACGACCATCAGCGGCAGGCCACCAAGGATGCGGCCACCATCGCCGGCCTCAACGTCCTGCGGGTGATCAACGAGCCGACCGCGGCCAGCCTGGCCTACGGGATGCACGCCCGGAGCAACGCCAAGGTGGCCGTCTTCGACATGGGGGGCGGGACGTTCGACATCACCGTGCTCGAGATCCAGGACCCGGTCCTCCAAGTCCTGGCCACGAGCGGCGATTCTTACCTCGGCGGCGAGGATTTCGACAACCGGATCGTCGACTGGGTCGTCGAAGGCTTCAAGAAGGACCACGGCATCGACCTCCTCCAGGACAAGCTGGCCCTGCAGAGGATCAAGGAAGCGGCCGAGCGGGCGAAGCGGGAGCTATCGTTCGTTCTCGAAAGCGATATCAACCTGCCCTTCATCTCGTCCACGCCGGCCGGCTCCAAGCACATCAACATCAAGCTCACCCGCGGCCGGCTCGAGGATCTGACCCGCGACCTGGTGAAGCAGACCGTCCCGCTCATCGAGCGCGCCCTGTCCGACGCCCGGCTGGAGCCGCAGGATATCCAAGAGCTCATCCTTGTCGGCGGCCAGACCCGGATGCCCCTCATCCGCCAGACGATCGCCGAGTTCTTCAACAAGAAACCGTGCGAGGGCATCAATCCCGACGAGATCGTCGCCATGGGCGCCGCCATTCAGTCGGCCATCCTGAAAGGCGACAAAAGCGAGCTCGTCGTTCTTCTCGACGTGGCTTCGCACTCCCTCGGGATCGAGACCGAGAACGATACTTTTCAGGAGATCATCGAGCGCAACGCGACCATCCCGACCAGAAAGACCATGCCCTTCACCACGGTCGAAAATAATCAGGTCCGGGTCACCATCCACGTCCTCCAGGGGGAGAGTTCGGCCGCCTCCCAGAACAAATCGCTCGGCCGGTTCGACCTCGTGGGCATCCAGCCCGCCCCGGCCGGCGTTCCCCAGATCGATGTGACCTTCGAGATCGACGCGGACGGAATTCTCAAGGTTTCGGCCCATGACGCCGTCACGGGGATGAAGCGGGAAGTCGAAATCCGCGCCTCCTCCGGATTGACCAGGGGCGAGATCGACGACATCATCAAGAGATCGGAAACCCGCCCGGGGACGGTCCCGACGGCCAAATGACGAAGCGAGATTATTACGAAGTCCTGGGCGTATCCCGGAGCGCTTCCCAGGAGGAGATCAAGCAGGCTTATCGTCAGCTGGCGCTCAAATTCCACCCGGACCGGAACCCGGGCAGCAAGGAATCCGAGGACAAATTCAAGGAGGCCGCGGAAGCCTACAGCGTTCTCGGGGACGGCGAGAAGCGGGCGACCTTTGACCGGTTCGGACACGAGGGCCTGCGCGGCGAGGGCTTCAGCGGGTTCTCGGGTTTCAACGCCTCCGTTTTCGAGGATTTCGAGGACATCCTGGGCAACTTCTTCGGGTTCGGCGATATGTTCGGCACGCGGGAGCGGCGGCGCCGCGGCCGGCCCCAGCGCGGCCGCGACCTGGCCCTCGAGCTCGAGATCTCGCTCGAGGAAGCGGCGGCCGGCGCCGAGAAGGAGGTCAGCCTGGCCCGGGCCGAGTCGTGTCCTGTTTGCAGCGGTTCCGGGGTCGAGCCCGGGACCCGCAAGACGACCTGCCCGACGTGTCAGGGCCGGGGGCAGATCCGCTATCAGCAGGGGTTCTTCACCGTCGCCCGCACCTGTTCCCATTGCCGGGGCTCAGGGGAAATCATCCCCTCGCCCTGCAAAGAGTGCCGCGGGTCCGGGCGGGTCAAGGCGAAGCGCAGCCTGAAGATCCGGATCCCCGACGGCGTCGACGAAGGCTCACGTCTTCGCTTGGAAGGTGAGGGCGAGCCCGGCGATGCCCAGGGCCCAAGGGGAGACCTGTACGTCGTCGTCCGGGTGGCCAAGCACCCCCTTTTCGAGCGCCAAGAAGGGAATCTCCTGTGCGAGGTCCCGATCTCGTTTGCCCAAGCCGCCTTGGGCGCCACGGTCGAGGTGCCGGGTCTCGACGGCCGGACGGACCGGCTGAAGATCCCGCCCGGAACCCAGACGGGGGAAGTTTTCAGGTTGAAGGGCCGCGGGATCAAGGACCTTCGCAGTCACCGCAAGGGCGACCTCTTTGTGAGGGTCGCCCTGAGAACGCCCGAAAACCTGAACAAGGAGGAGAAAGCCCTCTTCCAGCGCCTGGCCGGCCTCCGGGGGGAGGACCTGGAGGAACCGGACCGCAGCCTGATCGACAAGATCAAGAACGTGATCCACTAGAGAGCGCCTTGACAGCGACGCGTTTTCTGGTCGAACGAAAAAACCTCCGCTTCCCCTTGGCCCGGCTGGAGGGCGAAGAACATCACCACTTGAGCAAGGTCCTTCGCGCGAAACCCGGCCGACAGGTCTGGCTGGTCGATGAGATCGGCAGCTCCTACGAAGCGGAGATCATCGAAGTGCGAGAATCGGAAACGCTTCTCAGGATCCTGGCCCAGGTGCCCCCCGAAGAAACGCCGGTCCGGCTGGTTCTCGGCCAGGCCCTTCTCAAATCCAAGAAGATGGACTGGGTCGTACAAAAGGCCACCGAGCTCGGCGTCGACGCGATCATCCCGCTGGCCACGAGCCGCGCGATCGTCAAAGCGGGCGGGGGAGAGGGCGGGCGGATGGAGAGGTGGCGAAAGATCGCCAGGGAAGCGGCCAAGCAGAGCCGCCGGTCGTCCCTTCCCGAGGTCGAGGAGCCCAGCGCGTTCCGCATTTTCCTGAGCGCCCGCCCGGCCGCCAGGAAGCTCATTCTCACCGAAGTCGGCGGGACGGCCCTCAAAGACATCCTCCCGGGGGGCCCGGGGGGACCGACAGCGCGGAAGTCCAGACTGTTCTTCTGGCTGTCGGGCCGGAGGGCGGCTGGACGGCTGAGGAAGAGGCCGAGAGCCTGGCCGCGGGGTTCGAGGCGGTCAGCCTTGGGAAAAAGCCGCTGCGGTCGGAGACGGCGGCGCTCGCCGCCCTGGCCATGATCTCCCATTTCTGGAAGGGCTGAGATGTTCCTTCAGGGCCAAAAGGTCGGCAAATACGAGATCATCCGGTCCCTGGGCAGCGGGGGGTTCGGGTCCGTCTACCTGGCGCGCGATACCTGGCTGGACATCAAGGTGGCCATCAAGGTCCCGCACAAGCAATCGGCGGAGCTCTACAAGCTCCTGAAGGAGCCCCGGCTGCAGGCGGCTCTGAATCATCCCAACATCGTCCGGATGATCGCCGCTGAAAAAGAGAGCCGGATCTTCTTCATGGTCATGGAGTACGTCAAGGGCAAAACCCTGGAAAAGGTCCTGGAGAAGGAGGGGACCCTCGACTGGACGCGAGCGGTCGACCTGGTCCGGCAGATCGCCCAAGGGGTCGAGCACGCCCATAACAACAAGATCATCCACCGCGACCTCCGGCCCTCCAACATCATGGTTTCAGAGGAGGGCATGGCCAAGATCACGGATTTTGGGACGTCGGCCTGGCTGAACACCGTTCCTTACGCCTCCACCCGCATCGGCAGCCCCCCCTATATGGCGCCCGAGCAGTTCCTGGGCAAGGCCAGCTATCAGTCGGACATCTACTCCCTCGGCTGCATTTTTTACGAGCTGATCACCGGCCGTCCCCCGATCTTCGACCCCGACCCGTTCAAGATCCTGGAGAGGGCCCAACAGGGTAAGATCACGCCCCCTCGCCTCAGAAATTCAAAAATCCCCCGGGAAATCGACGAAATTATCATGATGTGCCTGGCCTCAAAGGTCGAGGACCGCTACCGCCAGCCCGCCGAGCTCATCCATGCCCTCGGCGCCCTGAAGAAGAGGGACGAAAAGCTCCCGGAAATCGCGGACATGATGAGCCGCATCCGGGCCCGGGACCAGGCCAAGAAGGAATTCTGCTGGAACTGTCGGCGGCCGCTGCCCCTCAAGTCCAGGACCTGCCCGCACTGCGGCGAGACCGCCTGACCCCGGAGGCGCCCGGTTTGACTTAGCCCGGTGATTTCGATAACATGAAAATTCATATGCTCCAGAGAGAAAGAGGCGTCTTCCCGTCCGTTCCAGCGAGGTGACCATGAGCCCGTTCGATGAAAACGCAAAAGTCTGGATGAACGGCCGGCTCGTTCCCTGGAACGAGGCCAACATCCACATCGCCTCCCACGTGGTCCACTACGGGAGCTCTCTCTTCGAGGGGTTCCGGGCCTATGACACTCCCAGGGGAACCGCCATCTTCCGCCTGGAGGCGCACACCAAGCGCCTGTTCAATTCCTGCAAGATGTACCGCATGGACGTCCCCTATTCGATGGACGAGTTCAACGCCGCGGTGCTTGCGACGGTCCGGGCCAACGGCCTGCGGTCCTGCTATATTCGGCCGATCGTCTACCGCGGCTACCGCATGCTCGGCGTCGACCCCTTCCCGAACCCCGTGGACTGCGCCATCCTCGTCTGGAACTGGGGCAAGTACTTGGGGGACGATGCCATGGAGGGCGGCGTGGACGTCTGCGTCTCCTCCTGGTGGCGGATGGCGCCGAACACGTTTCCGGCCCTGGCCAAGGCAGGGGCCAATTATATGAATTCCCAGCTCATCAAGATGGAAGCCATCCTGGACGGCTACGCCGAGGGCATCGCCCTCAACATCCGCGGCCACATCAGCGAGGGGAGCGGCGAGAATATCTTCCTCGCTCAAAACGGGACGGTCTATACGCCGCCCCTTTCCTCGTCCGTCCTGCCGGGGATCACCCGGGACTCGGTCATCACCCTGATCCGGGAGCTGGGCATGAAGCTCGTCGAGGAGACAATCCCCCGGGAAATGCTTTACGTCGCCGACGAGGTCTTCTTCACGGGCTCGGCGGCCGAGATCACCCCGATCCGGTCGGTCGACAGGATCGTCATCGGCTCGGGCCGCCGGGGGCCGATCGTCAAGAAGCTGCAGGACGCGTTTTTCGCCACCATCAACGGCGAGCGGGAGGACACCTTCCGCTGGCTGACTTATCTTTAATCTGGCAAAGGGAGGCGAGCATGGAAATCGATGAACTCTTGAAAATCGCGATCGAACGGGATTCCTCCGACCTTCACCTTAAGGCCGGCAACCATCCCATCATCCGGGTCCACGGCACGCTGATCCCGCTGACGTCGTTTCCCCGGCTGACCACCAACGACACCCAGGAGCTGGGCGAGCAGCTGATGTCCGATTTTCAGAAATCCAAGCTGAAAGAGGATTTCGATATCGACCTGGCCTACAGCCTTCCCGGGTTCGGGCGCTTCCGGGGCAGCATCTTCATGCAGCGCGGCTCGGTGGCCATCGCCCTCCGGATCATCCCGCTGGAGGTCAAGACCATCCGCCAGCTGCTCCTCCCGGAAGCCCTGGAGAAGATCGCGCTGTATCAGCGCGGCCTGGTCCTGGTCACCGGCACGACCGGCAGCGGCAAGACGACCAGCCTGGCCGCCATGGTCGATCACATCAACACCAACCGCCGGGAGAACATCATCACCATCGAGGACCCGATCGAGTATCTCCACAAGGACAAGAAGAGCACCATTTGCCAGAGAGAGGTCGGGATGGATGTGTCGAGTTTCTCCAGGGGGCTGAGGGCGACCCTCCGCGAGGACCCGGATGTCATCCTGGTGGGCGAAATGCGCGACTTGGACACGGTCGAGACGGCCATCCTGGCCGCCGAAACCGGCCATCTGGTCTTCAGCACCCTGCACACTCTCGACGCTCCCGAGAGCATCAACCGTATCGTCTCCGTGTTCGCCCCGCACCACCAGCGGCAGGTCCGGCTGCAGCTCGGCAGCATCCTCAAGGCGGTCGTCTCGCAGCGGCTGATCCCGCGGATGGACGGCCAGGGCCGCGTCCCCGCCGTCGAGGTCATGATCAGCACGCCCTATATCCAGGAGTGCATCCAGGAAAAGGAAAAGACGGGCCAGATCCGGGACGCCATCACCGCCGGTGTTTCCCAGTACGGCATGCAGACCTTCGATCAGTCGATCTTTCAGCTCTATCGCGACGGTTATATCTCCTTCGAGCAGGGGCTCCGGTATTCGACCAACCCCGACAACTTCAAGCTCCGCGTGATGGGCATCCAGTCCACTCTGGACATGGCCCTCGAGGAGATGGAGCAGAATATGAGCAAGGTGGACCGGGAGGGCGAGGGGAAGGACGAAGACGAGAGTTCATGAACGCCCAGGAGATCCGGGAAGCCTTCCTCGGCTTCTTCGCCGGGCGGGGCCACAAGGTCGTCGCCAGCTCATCGCTCCTGCCCAAGGACGACCCCACCATTCTTTTCACCAACGCCGGAATGAACCAGTTCAAGAACATCTTCCTGGGCCTCGAGCGGCGGAGCTACAAGCGGGCGACCACGGTCCAGAAGTGCCTGCGGGTCTCGGGCAAGCACAACGACCTTGAGCAGGTCGGCCGGACGTCCAAGCACCACACCTTTTTCGAGATGCTCGGGAACTTCTCTTTCGGCGATTACTTCAAGCGGGAAGCGATCGGCTTCGCCTGGGAGCTCGTCACCGGCGTCTTCCGGCTCCCCCAGGAGAGGCTTTACGCCACCATCTATGAAGAGGATGACGAGGCCTTCCGGATCTGGAGCGAGGAGATCGGCCTGCCGGCTGACCGGATCTTCCGCTACGGGAAGAAGGATAATTTCTGGGCGATGGGCGAAACGGGCCCCTGCGGCCCGTGCTCCGAGCTCCACTACGACAGCGTTCCCGGCCTCGAAGAGGGCGACCCCTACGTGCTTATCGAGAAAGGGAGCGACAGGTTCGTCGAGCTTTGGAATCTCGTCTTCATGCAGTATTTCCAGGACGAGAGCGGCCGGCTCAACCCCCTGCCGTCCCCCTCGATCGACACGGGCATGGGCCTCGAGCGGGCGGCCGCCGCGCTGCAACAGAAAAAAAGCAACTTCGAAACCGACCTTTTCCGCCCGCTTATCGACCGGATCTCCGATCTCGCCAAGCGGGAATACCCGGAGGAGGAACCGGGCGACACCTCGGTCCGGATCATCGCCGACCATGTCCGCGCCGTGACCTTTCTGATCGGCGACGGCATCATGCCTTCGAACGACGGCCGGGGGTACGTGCTGCGGCGGCTCATCCGCCGCGCCTTCCGCCACGGCAACTCCCTGGGGATCGAGAAGCCCTTCCTCCATCAGCTCGTCGGCGTGGTCGCCGACAACATGAAGGGCGCCTACCCGGAGCTCCTGGATTCGATCGACTACATCGCCCGGCTCTGCCTGTCGGAGGAGGAGCGGTTCGCCTCGACCCTGTCTTCCGGGCTGCGGTATTTCCAGGAGTATGTCGAGGAGGCGCGGCAGTCGGGGCAGCGGCTGCTCGCCGGCCCGGGGCTCTTCAAGCTCTATGACACCTTCGGCTTTCCCCTGGACCTGTCGATGGAGCTGGCCCGTGAGCACGGCTTGGACGTGGATGAGGCCGGTTTTCAGGGCGAGCTCGAGAAACAGAAGGAACGGGCCCGGTCCTCGTGGAAGGGCGAGGCCCAGCTTGCGGAGAAGAAGGTCTTCGAAGGACTCAAGAAGTTCCGGGTCGTCTACAAAGGCTACGAGACGGATCGTGTCGAAGGCGCCGAGGTCCTGGCCATCATCAAAGACCGCCAGCCCGTTCAATCTCTCGGCGCCGGCGAGCCGGGGCTGGTCGTCCTGGACGTGACGCCTTTTTACGCCGAGGCCGGAGGTCAGGTCGGGGATGCGGGCCGCCTCTGGTCGTCCCGGTTCTCGGCGACCGTCCGGAGCGCTTTCCATCCCGTCCCCGAGCTCACCGTCCACGACGTCGAGGTCACCCTCGGGGAGCTCAGCGTGGGCGACCATGTCGAGGCGGCCGTCGACCCCGCCCGGCGGCGGGCGGTGGCGGGCAACCACACGGCTACCCACCTTCTTCACGCCGCCCTGCGCCAGACGCTTGGCGACCACGTCAAGCAATCCGGATCGCTCGTCTCGGCGGAGCGGCTGAGGTTCGATTTCACCCATTTTTCGCCGCTCGGCCGCGAGGAGATCCGCCGGATCGAGAGCCTGGTGAACGGCAAGATCCGGGAAAACCTGCACGTCGACACCCGGGTCATGTCCCTCGAGGAGGGCTTGAGCGCGGGCGCCATGGCGATCTTCGAAGAAAAGTACGGCGAACGGGTCCGGATGGTAGTCGTCGGCGAGTTCAGCAAAGAGCTCTGCGGCGGCGTCCACGTCCACGCGACGGGCGAGATCGGGTTGTTCAAGATCCTTTCCGAATCCAGCATCGCTGCCGGCATGCGCCGGGTGGAGGCCGTCACCGGCGAGGAGGCGCTGCGGCATGCCCAGGAGACGGAGGACCTGCTCGCCGGCCTCCAGGGGCTCCTGGCCAGCCCGAGAAAAGAGATCCTCCAGCACGTCGACAAGCTCAAGGGCCAGCTCGGGGACGCCGAAAAAGAGATCAAGACCCTCAGACAAAAGGTGGCCGTCCTCGAGACACGCGCCGGCGGACGGGAGCGCGCCCGGTTGGTGAAGGGCATGGCCGTCCACGTCCAGCGCCTCGAGGGGCTGACCATCGAGGAGCTGCGGAACGCGGCGGACACCCTCAAGCAGAAGCTGGGCTCGGGAGTGGTGGTCCTCGGCAGCGTCGGCCATGACGGAAAAGCGCTGATCGTGGCCTCCGTCACGGCCGACCTTGCCCGGCGCCTGCGGGCCGACAGCCTCATTCGGGAGATCGCCCCCATCATCGGCGGGGGAGGGGGCGGGCGGGCCGATTTCGCCCAAGCCGGGGGAAAATTGGCCGGCCGGCTTGATGAAGCCCTGGAAAACAGCTATTCTATCGTTGAGAAGCTCGCTTAAAAATCACCCGAAAGGGTGATTGCCAAAGGCGCGAGTTTTCAGGCAGAATGGGTGGCGGATAGGTGCCGGAGGCCCCGGAAATGATCCGATTGAAGTCTTTTGTCCTGGCCGGAGTCGCGGCCGCGGCTCTGCTGGCCGGCCTGCCGCCGGCGCGGGCGGCCGCCAGGGATGACGCCAGAAAACTCTACGACCCGATCATAAAGACCTACTCATCCAAGTTCAAGGTTCCCGCGGACCTCATCCACTCGATCATCAAGGCCGAATCGGATTATGACTGCCGGGCCCTTTCCGTCAAGGGCGCGGCGGGGCTGATGCAGCTCATGCCGGACACGGCGACCCAGTACGGCGTCCGGGACAGGTTTGACCCCGAGGACAACATCATGGGCGGCGTCAGGTACCTCAAGGACCTGTGCAAACTCTTTAACAACAACACCAAGTTCGTCTTGGCCGCCTACAACGCCGGCCAGAACGCCATCTCAAAATTCGGTGGAGTCCCGCCCTATCCCGAAACGCGCGAATATATCCGGCGGGTGATGGCCGATTATCCGAAGAGCACCATTCCGATGGCCCCGGCGATCCAGAAGTTCAGGACGGCCGACGGGCGGCTCGTCCTGACGAACGACCCTTTTTACGTCGTGAATTATCAGGCCGGCAAGAATTAGGCCGGGGCTAGAGGTACCCCTTGATTCGCAGGCTGCGGGGGAGTATCTCGAATTTCGCCGGCAGGCGGCCCAGCTGTTCTCCGTCGAGCTCGAGGAGCACGTTCCCTTCCTCGACGGCCAGGGCCTCGACCGTCCGGCCCCGGACGAGCGAGATCTTCGGATGGGAGAGATGGGTCCCCGTGAAGATCTTCCAGCCGTGCCGGCAGAACTCGAAGAACTTCATGCTCTTGACGAGGACGAGGTCGAGCAGTCCATCGTCCAGCCTGGCCTCTGGCGCAATCTTCATTCCCTTCCCGAAGATCCGGCCGTTGGCGATGGCGCCGATAAGGTATTCGTCTTCGGGGAGCTCGCGGCCGTCGACCCGGATGCGGATCCGCCGGCTGCGATAGTTCACCATCGCCGAGACCAGGCACCGGACGTAAGAGGAAGCCTTCCTCTGAAGCCGCCGGTCGTTGACCCGCTTGACGACCTCGCCCCCCACCCCGAAATCCGACACATTCAGGAACAGCCGCTCGGTTTCGCTGCCGGAATTGTCCCGGAAGCTGACCCGGCCGACGTCCATGGCCGCGGACGGGGCTTCGGTGATCACCTTGAGGGCGTCTTTCAGCCGCCCCGGGATCCCCAGGCTCTTGGTCAAGTCGCTGCCCGTGCCCGAGGGCAGGATCCCCAGCGCCGAATCGGGGTTGATGATCCGGCGGTCCTCGAAAAATCCGTTGGCGATCTCATTCATGGTCCCGTCGCCGCCCACGCCGATGATCAGGTCGTGACCGCTCCGGACCGCCTCCCGGGAGATCTCGATGGCCTGCAGTGGCTTCTCGGTGAATTCGTACCTGAACTCTCGGATCTGGCTGCGGAGCGCCTCTTTGATTTCCTTCCAGCGGCCCCTTGTCCGGCCCCTGTTGGACTCGGGGTTGACGATCACCTGGGTTTTGAGCCGCTTCATGTCTCGCTCCCTGGCGCGGCCGGCCCTCCCGGTAGCGGGGGCGGCGTTTTTCTGCCGAAGAGCGACGCGCCGATGACCCCCCCCAAGGCGCCGAAGACGGCGAAGACCGCGGCTTGGACCAGAAGGCTCAAAAGAAAGATGGCCGGCGAGGTTCCCTGGGAGGAGGCCCTGAGGACGGAATCCCATTCGGGACCCATGTTCGGGAACAACTGGGACATCTGGTCGGCGACCCTCCGGGCGACGTCCCTGTTCATCGGCTGAAAGGCCAGATTGACGAGCGAGGCGGCGACGGCCGCGGCCATGCCCGAGAAGATGCCGACAATGGCGCCGTCCCCCGGGGTCAAGGAGACCGTGGAGTTCTTGGCATAGATGTTGGCGGCGAGCATGGCCCCGCCGATGATCCAGAGGCAGCAGAAACAGCTCAGCAGCGGGAGCGAGCTCAACACGCCGGCGGCGACACCTCCGACAAGGGCGGGCACGAACGGGCTCGGGTGTGGCTCGGCCATGGGTTCTCCTTTGTTCTCGATGTCCACCTATTCTAAGGGGAGTCGGCCCTCAATTCAAGGAGGAAGTTCGGGCCGGCGCCGGAAGCTGAGCTCGGCGAACCCGGTCACAAGATAATAGGGGAGGATCGAACCCCAGAGCAGCCCGAGCGCCAGGCGGACCGGTCCGGAGGATTCCCAGATCCCCAGAAAGGCTCCGGCCGCATCGATGACGATCGGGGCCGAAAATGCGAGGAAGATTTTACCGTCGGGGAGTCGCACCCGGCGGAAGCCCCGGCAAACCGGATATAGCGCCAAGCCGGCGGCGAACCCGAGATAAATGCCCAGGCATCGCGCGCAGACGCCCAGCGGGAAGCCCCAGGCGATGAACGAACGTGCCGGCAGCTGATGACATACGGGAGAGTAGAGCGCGTAGACGAGGGCCGCACCGCCGATTCCCCGGCTCCGCAGGAGGGGCGCCAGGAAAATGCCCGCCAGCCAGGCGAGAGTCCCGGCGGCTGTCAGGCCATAGACCAGGACGATCTTTCCCCGTCCCGGGGAAACCGCCGCGGCCGCCGTCTCAGGCATGGCCCCCGATGCGGAGGTGGGCAACGTAGCCGATAATGATTAAAAAACAGATGGTGATCACAGATGACGCCATGAAACTCTCATAAAGCTCCCTTCCCATGAGGTCGAAGAGAGAACAAGCGATCACGGCGAAATCGCCATAAAGGAAGATCCGGGCCGGGCGCGGGAACTTGTCCAGGCGGCTGACGATGAGCATCAGCGCCGGCGCCGCCGATAGCATCGTATAGTCCCAGCCGAGCGGCGAGACGAGGGGGATCAGGGCCAGGAGCAGAAAGCACTCGAGGAGATGGGGCCGCTCGCACCTTCGCCCCAAGCGGATCAGGATGAGGACGAGTCCGGCCAGGCCGGCGAGAGCAGCGACATAAAGGCCGAGCGACAGGTCGGGCCTCCCCGGTCCACTTGTTCAGAAAACCCATGAGCGATATGTTGTCCTGGGTGGTATAGAGGCGGGGAGTCGAGGCAGACAGGGTAGACCGCCACTCGCCGAGGACGAGGATATTTCCTTTCAGGCCATAAAAAAACGCGGGCGAGAGGACGGCCAGTCCGAAAACGGCGAGGCCCCCGGCCACGGCCGGCCATCTCTTTTTGAGGATGAAGTAGGGGAGGTAGATCAACGCGTACGGTTTCAGGGCGGTCGCCAGTCCCCAGTACAGGCCCGTGCCGCGTCCCTCCCCGGCTTGCGGAGCCCGGCCCAGCCACGAGTCATAGGACATGATCATGAACAGCAGCACGCCGTCATCAGGGCATTGATCTGCCCGAGGTCGATCTCACGCAGAAAGTACCTCCCCAGGACCACGGCGGCGGCCGCCGCCGCGAGGACCGATCTTCTTCGGTCGCTCCGGAGAAGCCCGAGTGTCAGGTAAAAAACGAGGCCCGTCGACGTGACGACGACGACGTACCAGGCCGCCTTGGCCGTGCCCAGAGGGAGGAGGCTGAAGGGGAGATAAAGGAATGCAGAAAACGGCATGTACTTGAACTGATAGTGTCCGTCCGATGCCCGGTAGAGTGTCTCCCCATCCCTGAGGCGCTGGGCGGCCTGATAGTTGACCGAGAAATCCACCATGTCGTCCTTGACCCTGAGCTCGAAGGCGGCCGCCAGGGCAAGGGCCAGCGCGAGGAGAATCAGGGTTTTTTTCGGGTTTGTCACCATCGGAGTTCCAACGTAGTCGACCCGTCGCCGATTGTCAACCTTCCTCCCTTGGTTCGCCTGGCGTGCCCTCGAGTGACCCGCTCCCGGCCTGCCCCCGAATGATTTTATTTGACAGGCGAATCCGCTCTATGTAAATTTGGTTTTGTCCTATTCCGGACGACAAGGAGGAAAGAGGATGAGCATGAAACTTCGCGGCCCGGTTTTCGTCGCCTTCCTATTGATCTGCGGCTTGAGCCTCTTTTCCCAGACGGACGACGCCGCCAGGATCCTGGAACAGAGCCGGGAGGGCGTGGTCTCGCTTTTCGTTTATGGAGGGAACAAGGAGCTCGTCGGCAAAGGCGTGGCCTTCGGGTTGAGCGAGGATGCCCTGATCACCAGCTATCACCTGATCGGCCAGGCCGCGGAGGTGGAGGGCGTCAGCGCCAAGGGCAAGAAGGGCAAGATCGACGGCCTGATCGCCGTCAATAAGACCATCGACGCCGCCGTCGTCAAGCCGAAAAACAAGGTTACGTCCCTGCCGATCGGCAACTCCGACGAGCTGGCCCAGGGCGCCAGGGTTTTCGCCGTCGGCGCCAATGAATCCGGCGATATCGTCATCAGCGAAGGCACCGTCCGCAACCTCCACAAGCTGCCGGAGGGCCTGACTCTGATGGAAACCTCGCTGTCCGTTTCCGAGGGTTTCAACGGCGGGCCCATCCTGAACCTGAACGGCCAGGCCGTCGGCCTCATGCTGGTCCTGGACCGGACCTCCCGGATCGGCATCGGCGCGAATTCCTGGAAGGACATGTCCCGGGCCGGCAAGCTGACCGCTTTCAAGGATGCGGCGAAGGAAGATTATCTGGCCGGTCCCGAGGGGGCTTTTCTCGCCGGGCGGATCGCCTTCCTGGTCGATGACATGACCAACGCCGGCAAATTCCTGGAACGGGTCGTCAAAGCCGATCCCTCTCAGGTCGAGCCGCAGGCCATGCTGGCCTCGGTCTATGCCAAGCAAAGGAATTATCCGGCCGCGGTCGCTGCCTTCCAGAAAGTCATCGCGCTCGACCCGAAGCGGACGGTCGCCTATCTCCAGCTCGGTGATATCTATTACCGGATGCAGAAGTGGCCCGAATCGATCGCCGCGCTCGAACAGGCCGTCACCCTCGACGCCGCCAATAAGCAGGCCCTATTCACGATCGGCAATGCCTACGACGAGCAGAAGGATTTCGCCAAAGCGGCCGAAGCCTACGAACGGTTCCTGAAGCTCAACCCCGAGAACGCCTGGATGGGCTACGTCAAGCTCGGGGAAGACCGCCTGGCGCTCGCCCAGTTCGAACCGGCGGTGGCGGCGCTTGAACAGGCGGCCCAGGCGCAACCCAAGGATATCAAGGTCAATTACACCCTGGCTCAGGCCTACCAGAAGGCCGGGCAGCTGGAGAAAGCCGAGGCGGCGTTCAAGGGCCTGGCCGAGCTGAACCAGGCGGACGCGACCACTTACTACAGCCAGATCGTCAAGATGTACGACGAGGCCGGGCGCAACGAAAACGCCATCGAGGCCGCCAAAAAGGTGATCGAGCTCAGCCCCAAGAGCGAGATCGCCGTTTTCAATCTGGGCATCATGTACCAGAAACTCAAGAGGTATGACGAGGCCATCGCGACCTTCAAGCAGGCCCTGCAGGTCAAATCCGACTACGACGCGGCCTATTACAACATCGGGCTATGTTATTCATTCTTAAAAAATTATAAGGAGTCCATCGACGCCTTTAAGAACTACGTCGCGCTGGTCCCCGACAGCGCCGACGCCTGGCTCAATATCGGCGTCGGCCATATGCAGCTCAAGCAGTTCGAGCCCGCTCTCGAGCCGCTGAAGAAGGCGGTCGAGCTGCGCCCGGACTACGGTGCGGCGCTCTACAACCTGGCCATCACCTACCTGAACCTCAAGGACAACTTCAGCGCCCGCGACGTCTATAAATCGCTGGTCAACGTCGATCCCGACCTGGCCGACCGGCTGAAGAAGTTCCTGCGATAATCGTTCGGCAGGCCGCTGTTTGACAGCCCGGCCAGCGATGTGGTAAAAAGGAGTCTATTCCCGCACCTGGAAGCATCCTTTCTTCAAGTTCCCGGAAGCCCGAAGCTGACGGGCGGAAAACAGGCTTTCAGGGGGAACGGCCGGTCCGCCGGCTTGGCTGGAGATACGGGGGCAGGTGGCGGAACTGGCAGACGCGCTAGGCTTAGGACCTAGTTCCTGCGTAAGGAGTGCGGGTTCGAGTCCCGCTCTGCCCATACTGAACAGAGACTTCCTGGTTTCTTGCTCGGGAACCTGCCTCAGCAGGGAAGACTTGCCGGAACGGGCAGCGGGATCCGGGGCGAGTGTAAAGGAATAACGTCATGGAAGAAAAAACGGATGGGGTAAAAACAATCGTTACGGCACCCGCCATGTCCCGCCGCGAGCTGGAGGTTGAGGTGCCGGCCGAGGAGGCGTCCCGGGAATTCGAGAAGGTCCTGGATGACTATGCCTCCCGGGCCAAGCTCGACGGCTTCCGACGGGGCAAGGCGCCCCGGGACATGGTCAAGAGGCTGTTTGCCGAGGATCTCCGGGAGGCCGTCATCGAGAGCCTGGCCCCCCGTGTGCTGAGAGAAAGCCTTCGGGCCGAGAGCATCAATCCGGTCAGCACGCCGATGATCCGCGATGTCCAATTCCAGACCGGAGAGCCCTTGCGGTTCAAGGCCGTCGTCGAGATCATCCCCGAGTTCGACGTGCCGGCTTACAAGAAGATCAAGGTCGAGAAGGCCGCCGTCCAGGTCGAAGAGGCCGATGTCGACCGCTATCTCGGGGAGCTCCGGGAGAAGTCCGCGGAGTATGCCCCCGTCGAGGACAGGGGGGTCCGGGATGGGGATTACGCGCTCGTCGAGTGGAAGGGCCGGGACCTGAAGACCAAGCGCTTCCTTCCCACGGAAAAGAACCTGGTGCTGGCCGGGCACGCCGACAACGAGAAGAACCTGAACGACAGCCTGATCGGGCTCAAGCCGCGGGAGACGAGGCGGTTCGCGATCGCCTACCCTCCCGACCATACCCAGAAGAAGATGGCGGGTCGGGAGATCGAGTACGAGATCAAGGTCATCTCCATCAAAGAAAAGAAGATCCCGGAGATGACGGATGAGTGGGCCAAGGATCTGGGCGAGTTCGACAGCCTGACGGGGCTCCGGGTCAAGGTCCGCGGCGAGCTGGAGAAGGCCAAGGAGGAGGCCGCCCGGCGCGAACGGGGCGAGGCCGCCGTCCGGAAGCTGGCCGAACAGGTCACCCTGGACCTTCCGGAATCCCTGGTCGAAGCGGAAGCCCAATCGATCCTCAGGAGCTGGGCGGAATCGCTTAAGGGCGGCCTGACCGCGCCGCAGATCGAAGAGCTCAGAAAGCGGGCCCGGGAGCAGGCGGCCCAGAACATCAAGCGGGGCCTCATCCTCCAGAGGATCGCCGACCGGGAACGGCTCAGCGTGAGCGACGAAGACGTCGAGGAGGAGATCAAGGAAATGGCTAAGAGAAACGGCGTCCCCCTGGCGCAGCTGGTCACCCGCATCAACGAAGAGGGGAGGAGGGACGACATCCGGGTGGCCCTCCTGACCCGGAAAACCATTGACTTCCTGCTCGAAAACGCTGTATCATAAAAGGTACTTTTCATGGCTTTAATCCCCTATGTCGTCGAGCAGGACGGCCGCAGTGAACGCGCCTACGATATCTATTCCCGCCTGCTCAAGGACAACATTATCTTCATAGGGTCCGAGATCAATGACGAGATGGCCAACGCGGTGATCGCCCAGCTTCTCTACCTCGAGGCGGAGAACCCGAAAAAGGAGATCTCGCTGTATATCAATTCCCCCGGGGGGAGCATCACCGCGGGGATCGCCATCTACGACACCATGCAGTTCATCAAGTCCGATGTCGCCACCATCTGCGTCGGCCAGGCCGCCAGCATGGCGGCCGTTCTGCTGGCGGCCGGGCGCCCGGGAAAGCGGTATTCGCCTGCCGAACTCCCGGGTCGTTCTCCACCAGCCGAGCGGCGGCTATCAGGGGCAGGCTTCGGACATCGCCATCCAGGCGAAAGAGATACTACGCATCCGGGAGGCGCTCAACGATATCCTTGCCCGGCACACCGGCCAGCCGAAAGATAAGATCCAGGCCGACATCGAGCGGGACTTCATCATGACCTCCGCTGAGGCGAAGGATTATGGCCTGGTCGACGAGATCATCGTCTCCCGGAAAGATGCCAAGGCCTGAACGCTCGCCCGTGGGGGCGAGCCGAGATTCTGGGATAGCTGAAAACGACAATGGAAGACGAAACACAGTCCAAACCGGGACCGGTCATCAAGTGCAACTTCTGCCACCGCTCGCAGGCGCAGGTCAAGAAGCTGATCGCCGGGCCCAAGGGAGTTTTCATCTGCGATGGCTGTGTTCAAATCGCTCATTCTATTATAAATACAGATAAAGCCAAGGAAGAGGACGAGCGCCTGAAGAAGACGGATTCACTGACTCCGCGGCAGATCAAGAACGCCCTGGACGAGTACATCGTCGGCCAGGAGAAGGCCAAGAAGAAGATCTCGGTGGCCGTCTACAACCACTACAAGCGGATCAAGCTGGAAAAGGGCGTTTCCGATGTCGAGGTGGCCAAGAGCAATATCCTCCTGATCGGCCCGACCGGCACCGGCAAGACGCTGATGGCCCAGACCCTGGCCAAGATCCTGTCCGTCCCCTTCGCCATCGCCGATGCCACCACCCTGACCGAGGCCGGCTATGTGGGGGAGGACGTTGAAAACGTCGTCCTCAAGCTCTTTCAGGCCGCCGGGGGGAACATCGACCGGGCCCAGAAGGGCATCATCTACATCGATGAGATCGATAAGATCAGCCGCAAGAGCGACAGCCCCTCGATCACCCGGGACGTGTCGGGTGAAGGGGTCCAGCAGGCGCTCCTCAAGATCATCGAGGGGACGGTGGCCAACATCCCGCCCCAGGGCGGACGCAAGCACCCCTACCAGGAATTCATCCCGGTCGAGACGACCGATGTCCTGTTCATCTGCGGCGGAGCGTTCACCGGGCTGGACAGGATCATCGGCCAGCGCATCGGCAAGACCGCGGTCGGGTTCAAGTCCGGTCTCCGGGCCGGCAAGACCGCCGACGCCGCCGACATCTACACGGAGCTGATCCCCCAGGACCTCATCAAGTACGGGATGATCCCCGAGCTGGTCGGCCGGATCCCGGTCGTGGCGGTCTTCAACGAGCTGAGCATCGGCGACCTCGTGAACATCCTGACCAAGCCCAAGAACGCTATTATCAGGCAGTACCAGAAGCTGTTCGAGATGGAAGGCGTAGCGCTCGAGTTCGACGACGAGGCGCTCCAGACGATCGCCCGCAAGTCCCTGGAGCGGAGCCTGGGCGCCCGGGGTCTTCGCTCGATCATCGAAGACCTGATGCTCGACATCATGTACGAGCTCCCGTCCTCGAAGCGGGAGAGCCGGATCCGCATCACGCATGCCATGGTCGAAGACAACGACGCGGGCCTCGAACGACTAAAGAAAGCCGTGGGAGAATAAGATGAGCAGCCAAGACCCCAACAGCAACGCCGAGATGATCCGCAACATCCCGCTCATTCCGTTGCGGGACCTGGTGATCTTCCCGTCGACGCTCGTGCCGTTCATCATCGGCCGCGAATCCTCCATCCAGGCCCTGGACAAGGCGCTGGAGCGGGACAAGCTCATTTTCCTGGCGGCCCAGATGGACGCCTCCATGAACAACCCGACCCCCAAGGACATCTATTCCCTGGGCGTGACGGCCAAGGTCATCCGGACGGTCAAGTCGGACGACAAGAACGTCAAGGTCATCGTCGAGGCGAAGAAGCGCGCCCGGGTCATCGAGTACCTGAGCACTTTTCCCTATTACCAGGTCCTGGCCAAGGTCATCAAGGAGATCGAGGACCAGAGTCCCGAGACCAAGGACCTCCTGAAGCGCGTGCTCGCCCTCTTCGAGGACTACCTGAAGCTCAACCAGAACGCCAATATCGAGTCGATCATCCCGGCGCTCCGCGACACGACGACCGAGCGGATCACCGACATCATCTCCTCCCATCTCTACCTTCCCCTCGAGGAAAAGCAGAACCTGCTCGAGACCATCAATACCCTCGAGAGGGTCCGGCGCCTTAACTATCTCCTTGAAAATGAAATACTTAAGATCCATTCGCGGCTGAGGCGGGAGGGGCCCAAGGGCGAACGGCAGAAGGTCCCCGGCAAGGACGCCCGGCCCAACATCTTTCCGGCCGGCGCCAATTTCGGCCGGAAGGAGGACCAGCCCAACGAGATCGAGGAGCTGCGCCAGAAGGTGAAGAAGGCCGGCATGCCCCCCGACGCCCAGGACAAGGCGAATAAGGAGATCGAGCGTCTCGAGACCATGCCGCCGATGTCCGCCGAGGCGACGGTCTGCCGGAATTACCTCGACTGGCTGATCTCCCTTCCCTGGAACAAGAAATCCCGGGAAAAGCGCGACCTCAAATCCGCGGCCAGGATCCTGGACGAGGACCACTTCGGGCTGGAAAAGATCAAGGAGAGGATCATCGAATACCTCTCCATCCGGCAGCTCGTCAGGGACCCCAAGGGGGTCATCCTGGGGCTCATCGGCCCTCCGGGCGTGGGCAAATCCTCGCTCGGCCGGTCGATCGCCAGGGCGACGGGCCGGAAGTTCGTCCGGCTGTCGCTCGGCGGGGTCAGGGATGAGGCCGAGGTCCGGGGGCACCGACGAACCTACATCGGCGCCTATCCGGGGCGGATCATCCAGATGATCAAACGGGCCGGCACGAGAAACCCGGTCTTCCTGCTCGACGAAGTCGACAAGATGAGCATGGACTTCCGCGGCGACCCGGCCTCGGCCCTGATGGAGGTCCTCGACCCCGACCAGAACAACGCTTTCCTCGACCACTACATCGATACCGATTTTGACCTCTCCCAGGTCATGTTCATCGTGACGGCCAACATGCTGGACCCGATTCCCCGTCCGCTCGTCGACCGCATGGAGGTCATCCGGCTGCCGGGCTACACCGAGGACGAGAAGCTCCAGATCGCCAAACGGTTCCTGCTGCCGAGGCAGATGAAAGCCCACGGCCTCAAGGTCAACAACCTGAGGATCACCGACCCGGCCATGCAGAAGATCATCCGCGAATACACCCGGGAAGCCGGCGTGCGCAACCTGGAGCGGGAGATCACGTCCGTCTGCCGGAAGCTGGTCAAGCGGGTCGTCGACAAGGGCAAGGAGCACAGCGAGCGGGTCACCCCGAAGAACCTCGAGGGCTATCTCGGCATCGCCAAGTTCCGGCGCTCATTGATCGACAAGAACGAGGAGATCGGCGCCTCCCTCGGCATGGCCTGGACCGAGTTCGGCGGCGAGCTCCTGACCTTCGAGGCGACCAAGATCCACGGCAAGGGGATTTTCACCCTGACGGGACAGCTGGGCGAGATCATGCAGGAATCGGCCCAGGCCGCCTTCAGCTACGTCCGGGGCAAGATCTTCGAGCTCAACATCGCCCGGGACCTGCACAAGAACTTCGATATCCATATCCATGTCCCGGAAGGGGCCACGCCCAAGGAGGGGCCGTCCGCGGGCATCACCATCGCCACGGCGATCATCTCCCTGCTGACGGAGATCCCGGTCAACCGGAAGGTGGCGATGACGGGCGAAATCACGCTCCGGGGCAGGGTCCTGCCGGTCGGTGGGATCAAGGAAAAGCTCCTGGCGGCCCACCGCGAAGGCATCCGCGAAGCCATCGTCCCCCTGGACAACAGGGCGGACCTGAAGGATATTCCCAAGGTCATCAAGCAGGAGCTGAAGATCCACCTGGTGGAGAACATGGACGATGTCCTGAAGATCGCCCTGACCAGGGAATTGCCGCCGAAACCCCCCAAGGAGAAGCCGACGATCTCGCCGGATCTCGCTCCCGGGGAAGGGGAGGGCGGCGGACCGGGCGAGCCTCCTCTGACCCATTGAAAACCGAAAATAAATTTGGGCCCGGCCGGCCCCGCGCCGCGCGCGGCGAACCGGCCGGGGCCCGCGAAAAGGTGACGAAATGACCAGACGACCGAGAATCAACGATGAGCGACCGAACGCGTGACGGCCCGCGCCCAGCAGCGGCGCCGGCTGAAGAAACGAGAACGTACGTAGGAGATTCAAGGATGAAAGAGTACAGCCTGATCGAACTGGAGGAAAAGGACCTCAAGGAGCTCCAGAAAATCGCCGGCCAGGCGGGCGTCGAGGACGAGGAGATCGAGCAGTCCAACAAGCACGACCTGATCTTCAAGGTCCTCGAAGCCCAGGCCAAGAAAAGCGGTTTGCTGTTCTCGGAGGGCGTCCTGGAGACGCTCGAGGACGGGTTCGGGTTCCTCCGGGCCCCCGAGTTCAGCTATCTTCCCAGCCAGGACGATATCTATGTATCCCCCTCCCAGATCCGCAAGTTCCAGCTCCGGACAGGCGACACCATTTCCGGCATCGTCCGCCCGCCCAAGAACGGCGAAAAGTATTTCGCCCTGATCAAGATCGAAGCCATCAACATGACCCACCCCGATGTCCTCCAGGACATGCGGCGGAACGTCCACTTCGAACACCTGACGCCCGCTCTATCCCTTCGAGAAGTTCGTCCTCGAGGACGGCAACCAGAAGAACATGAACGCCCGGATCATGGACCTGCTGACGCCCATCGGCAAGGGGCAGAGAGGCCTGATCGTGTCGCCGCCCCGGGCCGGCAAGACGACCCTGCTGAAGACGATCGCCAAGTCCGATCGAGAAGAACCACCCCGAGTGCTTCCTGATCGTCCTCCTCGTTGCCGAGCGGCCCGAGGAGGTCACGGACTTCCAGAGGAGCGTCAACGGCGAGGTCGTGGCCTCGACCTTCGACGAGCCGCCCGCCAGGAACGCCCAGGTGGCGAACATCGTCCTCGAGAAGGCCAAGCGGCTGGTCGAGATCAAGCGCGACGTCGTCATCCTGCTCGACAGCGTGACCCGGCTGGCGCGGGCCCACAACGCCATCATTCCGCCCTCGGGCAAGGTGCTGTCGGGCGGCATCGACGCCAACGCGCTCAACAAGCCCAAGAAGTTCTTCGGCTCGGCCCGGAAAGATCGAAGAGGGCGGCAGCCTGACGATCATGGCCACGGCCCTCGTCGACACGGGCAGCCGGATGGACGACGTCATCTTCGAGGAGTTCAAGGGCACGGGCAATATGGAGATCAACCTCGACCGGCGGCTGGTCGATAAGCGGCTGTTCCCGGCGATCGACATCAACCGCTCGGGCACCCGGAAAGAGGAGCTTCTGATCGACGAGCAGAACCTCAACCGGATCTGGATCCTGAGAAAGGTCCTGAGCCAGCTCTCCGAGGTCGAGGCGATGGAGCTTTTGGTCGACAAGATCTCCAAGACCAAGACCAATGCCGATTTCCTCGGCGCGATGAGCAAGGGCATATAAGGCCCCGTCCCGGATCACGGACTGCCGTCGACCGGGATTCATCCTCTACGCCTTTTTTTAAATTCCTGCCCCGACAATCCGGGCTGATCTCTGCGCGCGAGGCATCCTTTATGCGATTAGGGCGCTTGATGCGGCTCCCAAGGAGCCGCAATTCGGGGTTTAGCGTCCGGAAAAATGGCTCTGCGAGCACAAAAGTCCTACTGTTTCGCTCCGGCGTGGCCGGAAATCGGCTGTCAGAGGGGGACTCAACCCTGAGAATTCACGCTCTTTAGAGCCCAAAGTCTCGCACACAGGGGCTTAAGACAGCCGGATGTGTTCCCGTATCGGTATTCCGCCCCGTGCCCGCCAAGGGGGCTGGCCGTGGTTCCCGTAAAAAAACAGCCGTTTCTGGCTGGGAGCCCCATAAGGGGCCCGTTTTGGCGGTATTCGGCAGGGGAGGGGGCCCGATAGATAGGCGGGCCGGGGGAATGCCCTGCCTGGCAGGCGCCTTTATTCAGAGCGTATTGTCGTCGGCTCCAATTGTGACACAGAGCGCAAGGAGGCCCCCCGGGGCTCAGATCAGGGGCCTCTGCCGAAGCTACTTCCCGGTGCCCACGCGGCGGGGAGATCGAAAGTGGGCGCCGGGGCCTGGCTGATGACGCGGCCGAGAGACCCTTGACATGAATCCGGCAACTCATATGGGCGGGGCCGCCGCCATCGACCGCGTAATCCCCGCGCAGCCCTCTGACGGCCATGCACGCCAGAATTGGATTTGTTGCCGCAGGAACGCTCGCCCCGCAGGCGGTAGAACGCTCGATTGATGGGGGGCGTTGATGGTGAACGGATCGTCGTCGCCGGGCGGAGCGCCGACATTGAGCCTCCCAGGATATGCCGACGGACGGCGGATATCCACAATTGCCCAAAACCAGGGCAGTCGGGATATCCACAGCCTGTGAATTACTCCAAGCACCTGATAGGAAGCCTGATATGGGAGGCGCCGCGATATGCGTCGCATAACAGATATTATGTCAACTAAGTACTTTTTACGGAGAGGGGCAAGGTTAAGGCCCCTGCCCTTCGCGCCGCGGCCGGCGTCTTGTCAGCGTTTGGATTTAAGGCGGGTGATGATCTCTTCGAGAACCTGGATGATCTCGGTGTTGTCGACCGAGTGCTTCTTGAATTCCAGGCGGAGATGATAATAATCGTTGGCGGCCGGCGAATAGCTGAAAATGAACGGCCGGGTGTGTCTCTGCTTGCCCTTGAGCTTCTTGGACAGCTCGCGGGTATCCTCGCGGCGGAGGCCGCGCTGGCTGATCTGCGTGATCAGCTTCTCCATGTCCTCTTCCTTATCGAGCTTGGCGATCTCGATGAGCATGCTACGGCTCGTGATGTCATATTCGGCGCAGAGGCTCGCGCAGCCGCTTGGGGATCTGCGCGACGTTGATGATCTCGGTGATCGTCGAGCGGGCCTTGCCGATCTTTTCGGCGAGCTGGTTGTGGTTATAGCCGTAGATATCGATCAGAGCCTTGAGCCCGTCGGCCTCCTCGAAGACGCCCAGGTCCTTGCGCTGGACGTTTTCGATGAGCGCCATCTCCAGGGCCTCGTTATCCTTGACGTGCATCTCGATGGCGGGGATCTCCTTGAGGCCGACGCGCTTCGAGGCGACATAGCGTCGCTCACCGGCGATGATCTCGTACCGGTCGTTCCGGGGCGGACGAGAATCGGCTCGAGGACACCCTTGGACTTGATCGAGGACATGAGCTCCTCGATGTTGCCGAGTTCGCTCCGGGCCTGCTGGGGATTGGGGTCGATGCGGTCGAGCGGGATCATGCGGATGGTCGGGGCCGGTGATCCGGGCCGAAATCAGGTCGACGAAGTGATCGTCGTGGCGCATGACGAGCGTATCGGGCAGGCCGGATCGTTTAGTTTTTAGCACGTTCGATTATCTCCTCGGCGATTTTCCGGTACTGGAACGGCTCCGACGGATTCGGGAGCGTATGTGAAGATGGATTCCTTATAAGCCGGGCTCTCCTCGAGCTTGACGCTTTTCGAGATCAGGGTCTTGAAAACGAGGTCGCCGAAGACCTTGCGGATTCTCTTGACGACGTCCCGCGAGATGTTGGTGCGCTTGTCGTGGAGGGTGATCAGGATGCCCGAGGAGCTGAAGCTGCGGGTTGGCGACCCGCTTGACCTTGTCGATCGTTTCGAGGAGATCGTCCGTGCCCTCCAGGCACAGGAAGGAGGATTGGATGGGGATCAGAATATGGGTAGCGGCGACAAGTGAATTCATGGTGATCAGGCCGAGGGTCGGCGGCGTATCGATCACGATGTGATCGTATTTCGGCAGGATCGGCTGGATGATATCCTTCAGACGATAGTGGCCGTCGATCTCGCCGAGGAGCGCCGGCTCGAGCTTGGCCATGGAGATCCTCGAGACGGCGACATCGAGGCCGGGTATGGTGGACTTGGCGATGATGGTCTCGATGCTGTCCTGGGGGTGGACGAGAATATCGTAGAGGGACTTGGCATAGGCGGACGAATCGTTAAGACAGGAGCTGCTGCTATGAGCCTGGGGGTCGGTATCGATGAGGAGCATCCGGTAGCCCATCAAGGCCAGGCCTGCGGAGACATTGAGGGCCGTCGTGGTCTTCCCCACTCCGCCCTTTTGATTGGTGATCGCGATGATCAACGAATCCTCCAAGGCGTCGGTCGCGTTCCGAGAATGGAACATAGGATAATGGAGGAAAAAGTAAAATGCAAGAAAAAATATCGAACGGGACTTCTGATCGATGGAAGAGGCGCAAGGTGCAGACGGGGGCAACGCGCCGGGCAAAGTAAAGAATAAAAGAAACGTGACGGGTGTCGGAGTCTGAGAATGTCGGCATGCCGACATTATATAAATAATTGATAATAAAAAAGATATAAAGCTAATTTTCTCCGGGACGGATGATGTTGGCGGTTTGAAAAATGGCGTCAGGAATAAAGAACGGTCTGAAGAGAACGCCGTAGGTCTCATCGATGCGAGCGTGAATTTGAACTTGCGCAGGAGTTCCTTTATAATCGCGAAAACTTGGACGGTGCTAGGAATGAATGAGAAGCCCGGGCTTCGAGCGCGTCATGACTCTTTGGGACGCGACGCTCCTCGTGATGGGGAGCGTCATCGGCTCGGGCATCTTCATGACGACGGGCATCATCGTCGAGCTCGTGCGGTCGCCGGGTGCCGTCCTTCTCGTATGGGCGGCCGGCGGACTGATCACCCTTTTCGGCGCCCTTTCTTTCGGCGAGCTGGCGCGCCATGTTTCCCCGGGCCGGCGGCCAGTTCGTGTATCTCAAGGAGGCCTATGGCGACTTGACCGGCTTTCTGTTCGGCTGGGCGTTTTTCTGGATGATCATGGGAGGTGGGATCGCGGCCCTGGCCGTCGGATTTTCGGAATACCTGGGCTATTTCCTGCCCGGGCTCTCGCAATCAGCGCCGCGATCCTGAGCATTCCGGTCGGCGAGCTATCCGTGCACCATCAGCGTGGGGCCAGGTCGTCGCCCTGGTCCTGATCGCGGCGCTGTCGGCGGTCAATTATTTCGGTATCCGCGGTGGGATCCTGGTCCAGAACGTGTTCACTGTCATCCGGGTCGGCGGCCTGGTGGTGTTCCTGGTCGCCGGCTGGCTCCTCGGGCAAAAAGGCCGGTCTCCCCCACCCCGGCCGCGCTCATGAGTTTTGACGGCGGCGTGTCTCTCGGCATCCTTCGGCCTGGCGATCTTTGCGGCGCTCTGGACTTATGACGGCTGGTATTCGGTGAACTGCGCCGCCGGCGAGATCAAGACGCCGCAGACCACGATTCCCTTGAGCCTGTTCCTGGGGACCGCGGCGGTCACGGCGGTCTACGTATTGATGAATGCGCTCTATCTCGCCGCCGTCCCAGTCGCGGACATGAGCGGGGTCGTCCGCATCGGAGAGCTGGCGGCAACGACCATGTTCGGAACGGCGATCGGGCTCGGTGATCGCCGCGGCGATCCTGGCTTCGATCTTCGGCTGCCTGAGCGCGACGATACTTTACGGCCCGCGGGTCTACTATGCGATGTCCGAAGACGGGCTGTTTTTCAAGAAGATGGGCCGGATCCACCCGCGCTACCATGTGCCCGGCCGGGCCATCATCGCCCAGGCGGTCTGGTCGGGATTTCTGTGCTTGACGGGAACCTACCAGGCCCTTTTCGAATACGTGATCTTCGCGCTCGTGCTGTTTTTCGCAGCCACGGGAGCGGCGGTCGATCGTGCTCCGGATCCGGCGCCCGGATATTCCGCGGCCCTACCGGGCCTGGGGCTATCCGGTCGTGCCCATTATATTTATCGGAGTGAACCTGGCGGTATTCATGAACCGCCTGTTGTCCGAGCCCCGGAACTCGGCGCTCGGCCTGGCCATGATCCTGGCCGGCCTGCCCGCCTATTTCTTCTGGAAAAAGCGAGCGGAGCCGGGACACGCTGGAGCCTTCGAGCGGTGCCGCACCGTCCCGCGTTGATCCTCGGACGATTGGCCCTGGATCCCGGGCGTGAATCGCTTCTGATGCCGCGATATCGTAGTATTCCCGCAGTATCTCGGCACGCGACGAGGCGTGAATTTCTTGATAACCCGACAATTTCCGACCTGGACTATTGACCGTATAGCCTGCCCTCGACGGTTGATGCTGCTTAATTCTCAAATAGCAATATCCATTATCCCGAATGTCGTCCCGCTCGAATCTACGCTGATCTCAGATCGCTGTAAACTAAGCCAATGAGTGTCCGGTTCCCGGACTTGGCGCCGGTACGGCCACTACGCCGGCGCCGTCAGTGCGCGTGAACCGGCCGTCGATATGGATCACCTCTCTTTTCGACGGGCAGGTCAACTCCCGAGCTGATGGACGGCCTCTTCGACCATCCTGAACAGACCGGAGCAGCAGGGAACCGTCATGATGGCGACGGTCAGGGACTTGGGGCGATTCTCCCGGACGATCTCCGAGAGCTTGTCGACGTAACCTTCGGTCTCGTCGAGCTTGGGGCAGGCGATGACCAGCATCTTGCCCTTGAGCAGGTCCTGATGGAAGCTGCCCAGCGAGAAGGCCGTGCAGTCGGCCGCGATCAGCAAATCCGCTTCCTTGAAATAGGGCGCGTAGGGAGATACGAAGTGGAGCTGGATCGGCCACTGGCGAAGCTCTGAGGCACCGGAGACGGTCCGTTGGGGCGCCCGCCTCCGACTTCTCCCGCGGTATCTCCCGGGCCGCGCTTCCGGGACAACCGCGGGCAAGAGGCTGCCGGCCGGCGGAACTTACGGCTCTTGGGGCGAACCGGCGGCCGTTGGGCCCTTGCTGGCGCTCGCCGGGCCTTCCTTCAGCCGGTGTTCCCCCTGCCTTCAGATCATCGGCGCCATGGACCTTGGCCGCTGCGTCGGCTCCCCGCGTCTTCAAGACGTGACGATAAGCCGCCGCCGGGTCGTAGCCTGAGACCTCCCTTTCGACGATCTTGAGCGCGCCCGTCGGACAGACATCCAGGCAGGCGCCCAGTCCATCGCAGTAGATTTCCCTGACCAGCACGGCCTTGCCCTCCTCATCCAGGGCCAGCGCGCCCTCGGCGCAGGCCGTGGTGCACAGACCGCAGCCGTCGCATAGATCTCTTTCGATCTCGATGATCTTCCTTTTTGCCATGGGCCTTCGACTCCTCTTGATATCCTCTTGCTAGTATAACTCAACGCCTTTGCCCGTTCCTTGACTCGGGTCAAAATTCAGCCTGCCAACCGCTCTCCCGGGTGGATATGTCGGAAGGGGCGCGAGGAGGCCTCAGTCTCCCCGCGAGCGGCACCCCTATTCGGGTAGCTCTCGCTTCAGCCTGAGGCAGTCCATGACGCGGATGCTCCTTCCCTTGACCTGGATCAGGCCTTCATCCTCCAACTCCCTGAGGTTCCGCGACAGCGTCTCGCTGACGATGCCGAGCTGCCTGGCGAGGTCGCCTTTCTTGGTCTGGAGTTCGACCCGACAGCTCGGCTCGCCGGCGCAGCAGGAGAGAAGATACCGCGCGAGTCTTTGCCGGACGCTCAGCAGCCCCAACGACTCGATCCGCTCGTTGAGGATGAGGCACTTGCCGGCGAGGAGCTTCAGGAAGAACCGCGCCGCCGCCGGGTCCCGCCCGATGCTGAGCAGCATCTCCCGGCGGTCGAAATAGATGACTTTGGTTTCTTCCGTTGCCCTCGCATAGGCGGGAAAGCTGCCCCCGACGATGGCTACCGCCTCCCCGAAAAAATCCCCCGGTCCGAGCCGGACGATCTCCATCTCCCGGCCGTCTTTGTCCATCCTGAAGACGCGAACCCCTCCCTGCTTCACATAGAAAAACCCCTTGGCCTCGTCCTTGGCGTGAAAAAGAAAAGTATCGGCCCGATAAATTTTCTTGACTCCCAGCTTCTCGATAGCCGGGTCCAGCTTTTCCAGATGACCCTCCCCTGCCCTCACGCCTTTACCTCCGGAGCGCCGCTTTTCCCATCTTACTCGGCGGCCGAGAACGCCGCCAGAATGTCCCCGATCCGCTTCCGGTAATCCAGGATCAGCCGAGGGTCTTTGGTATATTCCCGGCTGCTCGCGAACAGCGCGGGCGGGATGTCGAGGAGCCGTTTGCCCTGGGCGGCCAGGGCCTTATGTTTCTTGGGCGCGTTCTTGACCGCCCGCTCGAGAAGCCGGAGATATTCGTAATCCTCGAGGCCCTCCCTCAATATCTCCCAGCGCACGGAGTTGACGGGTCCGCCGAGGTATTTCGTTTTGTCCTCGCCCACGTTCCTGTTCGGAGGATAGATGAACCGCCCGTCGCCGTTCCCCCAGTACTTGACTTCGCCGTAAGGCGTCCCGTACCCGCTCGTGTAGGACATCGGGTCCGACCACGGGTTCTGCGGGCGGTCCTCCGGAAACACGTTGCCGCTCGTCCAGTACATCGCCTCCCAGACCAGGATCCCCTTCAGCCCGAACTTGTAGGACATCCAGGGCCAGAGCCGGAGGTTCACGGCGGGGTGGTCGATGAACAGCGTAACCCAGGGCGCCTTGGGCCCTGTGCAGAGGTATGACCAGAACTCGCGGCCTCGGGCGCCGAGCTCGGCCACGGTCTTCGGATCGACGCGGTCGAAGATCGTGCAGCTGACCTCGCTCACGTCCATGATGTCGGGGCCGGGCCGGTGCTCGGTGATGAACCGCGTCAGCCGGGGCGCCGCTTTCCTGATGTCGACCATCCCCTCCCGCACGAACGGATAATCCTTCGGGTCGGGCTCGTCGAACCAATAGATGTACTCCTTGCCCAGCCAGCCATTTCGCTCCAGATGCCGCTCGACCTGCGCCAGGTAGCGGCCCATCAGGCTGTCGTACTCGGGTGTCCCCTGGGGGAAGCCCGCAAAAATGCCCTTCTTCCGGCTGTAGAATGAGCCCGAACCCAGGCCCTCGAGCCGCAGGTCGAAGGCGTTGAACCCCAACTCGTCGAGGCAGCGCCGGGCGCCACGGTCGAAATCGGTCCAGTCCACTTCGACCGACATCCCGGACGGATCCATCTCGATGTCCCCGCCCCGGAGGAGGTTCGCCCCGTCGCCGGCCGGCCCGAAGCGGACGTCATCGAAGAAGGCGGTGCCGGTCGCCGTTCCCGCCTCATCCCGGAACGTGGGGAAAAAATGAATGCTGACCGACCTGACCTCGGGTGCGAAGGCCGCGATCTCGATCACGCCCTCTTTCCACTCCGTGGACCCTTCGACGAGCGCCAGCCGGTTCCAGGCGGGCTCGAATCCGCCCTCGGCGTCGTAGCCTTGGATGAGCGCCGTGTATTTCTGGCCGGCGGCGGCCGTCCTGGCAAACCACGTCAGCTTATAGGGCGTTCCCCCGGCGACCGGGATGCGGTTTTCGCAGGTGACCTCGCAGTCGCCCGACACCGAATCATCGGCCGCCCTGATGGCGCGCTTTCCCGAATGCGGCGCCTCGCCGCTGAACTCGCCGCCGCGCCAGCCCACCCCCCTGACGCTGACGCGCATCGGGTAGAGCTCCATGGGGTCGCGGGGCGCCAGCCGATGGTCGCGGAAATTTTGATAGTAGAGGTCCGCCACCCGTTCGAGTTCTTCTCCGGTCTCGAGGTTATGGTAGAGGCGTATCAAGCCTGCGGACGTGCCGAAGGACGAGCGGAGATGAGGTTCCCGCGGCAGGCCGAAATCCCAGACCCTGAGCGTGACGGAAACCTCGCTCAGCCAGGGACCGGCCGTCAGTCGGACCTGGCCGGTGTAATCGCCGCCCGGGACGTCGGGGGGGACGAAGACCGTTATCCAGAGAGGGTGGTTTTCCCCGGCGGCGGCCGTAAACGGTCCTTCGCAGGGAGGCAGCGGGTCGGGCCATTCGCCCGCCGCGCCCGCAGCGTCGGTCGGGACCGTCACTTCGACGTAACCGACGTGGCAGACGGAGACCCGCGATGAGGGGATAACGGCGCCGCCGGGGCCGGCCAGCGGACCGCATTCCACCCGGACCCTGTCCAGCCTCCGTTCCGGCCTGAGGACAAGAATGAAAGGCTCATATTCGTTCCGAGCGGCGAACAGGGTGACGCCGGTCGACCGCGCATCCGGGACGGGATCGGTCCTCATAATCTTATAAACCCCCTCGGCCCACCAGACGCTCGCCACCGGACCGACGGAGAGGCGATAGCCCGGTCCTGGAGGACCCGATGGCCCCTGGGCCCAACCCTCAATACATGCGTAAATAATTGATAATAAACAAAATAATAGCATAATGATTGTCCGGCCGGATGTTTTACCCATCGGGCGCCTCCTCCGCGCGGTTTCCCTTAACCGGGGAATGTCCGCCCCGCCTCAGCCGCGCTCCAGCGGCATGATGAGGCAGCTCGGGCCGCCCCGGCCCTTGACGAACTCGGAGAGGTCGAGGGCACGGACGGCGAAGCCGGCCTTGACCAGAGCTTTGATCGCAGCCGCGTTATCTTTTTCGACCATGACCCGGCCCAGGCCGAGGGAGATGATATTGGGGCTCGCCTGGACGGACTCGGGGATCTCGAGGGCCTCGAATCCCTCAAAAAAACCGCCGGGGAACAGCCCCCGGTAGCAGAGCACGGTGTTCGGTCCGGCGAGGCTCATCTCTCCGCCGATATGCAAGCGCGAGGCCGGCAGCCTGAGCGTCCGGGTCTCGATACCCATTTTCCCGAGCCGCCGGGACAGCTGCCGCACCCCGTTCGTATTGGTCCTCGCCGACTGCCCGACAAAAGCGACCCGGCCGGCCAGGATCACATCCCCGCCCTCGACGGTCCCGGGCGGATCGATCGCCCCTGCGCAGGGGACTCCTCGCGATTCGACCGCCGCGGCCAGCCAGGCCTCTTCGCCGCGCCGCGTCGGCAGGCCCATCCTGAGCTTGATATAGCCCGCGGGCGTCACCAGGCAGGCATCGCGGGCGAAGACCGAGTTCGGATGACCTTCGAGCTCGGGGATGTCGATGACCCTAGCGCCCGCCTCCCGGAGCGCGGCCCGAAGCTCCGCGTGCTGTTGCCGCGCCTTGAGCGGGTCCGCCGCGGCCTCGATATTGTGCGCCTCGAGATCGTCCACGCGGAAGTACTCCCGGCGCGGCGCGCAGACGATGACACGCCTCAGCCGGTCTCCCTCGCTCCTTATGAACTTGCTGCGCGTTTTGTTTTCAGGTGCGTCGGCTTTTTTCATGTTGAATTCCGATCCCCTTGATCTATTAAGGGACACAATCCAGCGAGAGCGAGCTCATTTAACTCCGATTCGAGCTGGCCGGTCAAGCCTCGGATCTCCCGACCTCGTCGGGAAATCGGGGGACACGAATTGTCATTGTCTAAATTGTGGTCAGTGTCCCTCGAATAGTGCGCGTGGTGTCAGTCATAAGGAGAGCCGAGCCGGAGGCTCTCGGCGATCTGGCGCAGGATCCTTTCCGCGTCCGGGCCCTCGACTTTCAACACCAAAAGATCGCACGTGGCCTGGTCCCTGGCGAAAGCCGCCGCTGCCGTTCTGCCGTCGGTGGACCGCAACACCTCAGTCCATCGATCAGCCAGCCTTTCGCCCAGGCTGCTTTGACCGCTCTTCGGTTTGGGTACGAGTCTGCGTACCCTCTCCGCCGCGGCCCTGCCGGCGGACTCCCAGGGATAGACGGGCTGCTCTTCGAGCGAGACTTTTTCGCCGTTCGGCCCCATCAGGCCCACGACCGTCGGATCCGGCCAGATGGCGTCGAGCTTGGCGAAGACGAAATCCGGCGGCTTGGCCAGCGTGATGCTCAGCCACGGGTTGACGTACCGGTTCCCTTCGACCGTGTAGGGCTTGGCGTCCGGCGGCACGACCGTCGTCCTCTTATCCGTATCGTATTCCAGGATGGAGATATCCACCTGGCCGAAGATCTGCTGGGCCGGCCCGATGCTCATCTCCCCCGGCCCGCCGGCGAGGGACGACGCCATGACCCTCACGTGCGTAGCGTCCGCCACACCGGCGTTGACGATGGCCGCGTCAACCGGGATCCACTCCCTGCCGGAGAAGATCTCCGCCCAGGCGTGGCCGCCGAACATCCCCTGGGCATAGACGTACCCCATCGCCACCCGAGAGGGAACGCCGGCGGCCCGGGCCAGCGTGGCCAGGATCGTGGCATAGCCGACGCATGTCCCGCGCCGGCTCTGGAAGACTTCGACGGCCGGCGCAAAAACGATCCCCAGGTCGAAGGTCATGTGCTCCGCGACCCAGCGTTCCATGGCGAGGACGGCCTGGAAAGCATCCTTTTCCCGGCCCGCCAGCTTCCGGGCGAGCTGGCGGATCTCCGCGTCGTCCGACTGGACATAGGCGTTGGGCTCGAGATATTGCCGGGTAGCCTCATCGGCCGCCGCCGCGGGAAAGCGCAGGTCCTTCGGCGCGGCCGGGCGCCTCATCTCGAGGACCAGCTGTTTTTCCGTCTTTTCGATGACTGTCTGGTTTCCGCCCTTGAAATCGGGCCAGCCGAGCGCCGGGTCCCGGTGGGTGAGCCTGAGCTTGAGGCGGTCGATGGGTGCATACCGGGGCAGGCGGATATTCGTCCGGACGATCGATTTCTGATAGATCTCGGCGGGAAGCTCCACTCCGGCCGCCGCGGCCATGGCGGCATCCTTCTCCGCCCGCGCGACCTCCATGAGCCCGAACGGCCCGGGTTCCTCCTGCTTAAGGAGGTTTCCGTCGAGGTCGAGCCAGCCTGTGCGCTTGATGGGCATCCCCTCGAGGGTCTCCTCGACCTTGACCGCCGGGAAGGGTCGGCCCTCGAGAATGACGGTATCCCGGCTGAGGACAACCCGCGTCAGGTTGCCCACCAGATTGGCCTCGGGAACAAACGTCTGGATGGTGATCCGGTCGCCGGGTTTCCGGAGCGCCTGGGCGCAACCTCGCCGGATGGCCTCCGGGCCGAACAGCGTGCCCGTGAACGTCAGGACGTTCGTGTAGGCCTTGCCGGCGGCCTCGCTGGTCACTTCGATCTTCCCGTCATCCACGACGGCCGTGGATTTCGTCGACTGGTTCGACGCCAGCATGACATACTCGGTCCGGAGAAGCCGGCCTTCGGCCGACTCGTCCGCCGAAGAAAGGAAACGGAGCTCGATCCGGCTCCCCAGCCTGTTGAGGACGAGCCGCATGTCGGATGTCGTGACCAGCAGGCGCGGCGCGGGTGCCGTCTTGGCCTGGGGGGCCGACTTCGCCTTGGCCTCGGGCGCCGCTTTCTCCTCAACAACCTCGTGCACATAGCCGGCCGGGTTGCCGGCGATCTTGATGATGTACCAGCGGTCGGCGCCGGTATCGCCCGGCAGCATCGAGACCGAGATGCTGACCAGCGCACCGGCGGCCAGAATCGACAGCCCGAGGCCTCGGCCGGCCCCCGGACTCGCAGTCTTTTTCATGGGCTTCACTCCCGGATTAGTTTATCCCGCGCGCGCCCTTTGGGCAATAAGGAGCGGGGTGTTTCCCCGACGGGTGCGTTCATATTAGAATAGCGGCGGGAGGCAGGCATGGCCCGAGTCGTCCGAAAAAGTCCGTTAGCACTGTCCTCCATGCTGATCATCTTTGCCGCCGTCTACGGCCTGGCCCCGATGGGCGCTCCTTCTTCGGCCGCCGCTTTCGCCGTATCGTCGGCGCCGGCCGCTCAGGAATTACGTTACGGTACGGGCAGTTGGGACGCCGCCAAGTACGGAAACCACCGGGCGGTCGTCCGGGTCGAGGCCAAGGCCGATGCCGTCTACGCCCGGGTCCCCTGGCGGCGCCGGGACACGAATCCGGAAAAGAAGAACGTGGTGGTCGTCGACGCGGCGACCGGAGCGCGCGTCAAGAACGTCTGCCCGACCATCCTCAACCGGGAATACGGGGATTTCGTCTTCCAGCCGTCGACCGCGCCGGGAGATTATTATTTCTATTATCTGACGAACACCTCGAAGGGCAGTCCCCACTATCCCACCGTCACTTATGACCTGATGGAGCTCACGGCCGACGAGGGCTGGCTCAAGACATGGGGCCTGGCGCCATTCATGGGGACCGCCGGGAACGCGGCCGGGTTGCCCCCGGCCCGGGTCGTGGAGTTCCAGTCCATCGACGATTTCAACAGCTTCTTTCCCATGGAAGTGGTCGCCACAGCCGAGGAGATCGCGGCGCTCGTTTCCCAACATCCCGGGGCGCCGTATCTTCTGTTCCCCGAGGGCCGCCGCTTTCCGGTCCGGATGAAGGACGACTTGCCGCTTCGCTGGGTCGAGGCCGGCCCGGGGAACGAATTCGCCGGCGAAGCGCTCCGGGGAGAATACTTCACCTTTCAGATCGGCGTTTTCGCCGGCCGGCAAGCCATCGAGGGCATCGAAGTGGCGTTCGAAGATATGGCTCTGATCCGACCGGCAGCGGCCGTCAAGCCCCCGGGCGCAAGGACTTCAAGGGATAAAGAGCCTGCGACGAGATCGGCGCCGATGCCTTCGGCTGTGACTTCCGGACCTGTCGCAACCAGTCCGCCCTCGATCCCCGCGTCCGGCATGAGTTCCTTCAATACCGGCGGGGTCGATTGGGATGGACGGACGTTCGCCAAAGCTTGTGCCGTGCCGCTCGGCCAAGTCCAGCCGCTCTGGTGCGGCGTCCAGGTCCCGAAGGAAGTGCCCCCCGGAATTTACGAAGGCGCGATCACGGTCCGGCCCAAAGGGCTGCCCCAGGCCCGGATCAGGCTGCGGCTGGACGTCAAGGCCGGCATCCTCTCGGACGCGGGCGACTCCGAGCCCTCCCGCATGTCGCGCCTCCGCTGGCTCGATTCCAGGATCGCCTTCGACGACGGCGTCGTCCCCCCCTACACGCCGCTCCGCGTCGACCGGCGGACGGTTTCCTGCCTCGGCCGCGACCTGGCCGTCGGCGGCAACGGCCTGCCCGACCGGATCACGAGCTTCTTTACGCCCGAGGTGACGGGCATCGGCACCGCCGGGCGCGAGCTCCTCTCCTCCCCCGTCGCACTCATCGTCCAGGACGCCGAGGGAAATGACCTTCCGTCGGCGCCGGGGATATGCGAGTTCACGAAGCCGGCCCCCGGCGCCGTCGCTTGGAGTGCCGAGAGCCGGTCCGGGCCGTTCACGCTCAATGTCCAAGGCAGGATGGAGTCTGACGGGTTTGTCGAGTTCAAGGTCAGCGTGGAGACAGCGGCGGCGGTCGACGTTTCCGACATCCGGCTCGAGATCCCACTCGTCCGCGACGCCGCCCGCTACATGATGGGACTGGGCCACAAGGGAGGCCTCCGCCCGGCCGAATTCGCCTGGGCCTGGGACCGCACCAAGAACCAGGACGCCCTCTGGCTGGGCGATGTCAACGGCGGCCTCCAGGTCAGCCTTCGGGACGAGAACTATTCGCGGCCTCTCAACACGAACTTCTACCTCTCGAAGCCGCTCAACCTGCCGCCCTCCTGGTGGAACAACGGCGAGGGGATCTGCGCCGTCGAGGAATCGAGCGCCTCGACCGTCCTTTTTACGGCCTCGAGCGGCCCCCGGCGCATCCCGGCGCACGAACCGCTCCACTTCAACTTCAACCTCCTCCTCACCCCCTTTAAGCCGATCGACCCAGGCGCCCATTTTGCTACGCGCTTCTTCCATGCGTTCAAGCCTGCGGCAGAAGCGGCCGGCACCGGCGCGAACACGGTCAATATCCACCACGCGACGGACATCAACCCGTACATCAACTATCCTTTCCTCCGGCCCGCCGATATGAAGTCCTACGTCGACGAGGCCCACGCCCGCGGGCTGAAAGTGAAGATCTACTACACGATCCGCGAGCTTTCGAACCGGGCGGCGGAGCTCTTTGCGCTGCGCAGCCTGGGGGGCGAGATCTTTTCCCCGGCCCGGGCGGCGGGTTCTCCTGGCTCCAGGAGCACCTGGCCTCGGACTATATCGCCGCCTGGTTCGTGCCCGAGCTCAAGGACGCGGCCATCATCAACAGCGGCCTGTCCCGCTGGCACAATTATTACCTCGAGGGGCTCGACTGGCTGGTCAAGAACGTCGGGATCGACGGCCTCTATATCGACGACGTCGCCTTCGACCGGACGACCATGAAGCGCGTCCGCAAGATCCTCGACCGGGGACGGCCGGGCGCGCTCATCGACCTCCACTCGGCCAACCAGTTCAACCCGCGCGACGGGTTCGCCTCGAGCGCCAACCTCTACCTGGAGCATTTCCCGTACCTCAACCGTCTCTGGTTCGGGGAATACTTCGACTACGGCTCCGCGCCCGACACCTGGCTCGTCGAGATCTCGGGGATCCCGTTCGGGCTGATGGGCGAGATGCTCCAGGACGGCGGGAACCCCTGGCGGGGCATGGTCTACGGGATGACGAACCGGCTGCCCTGGTCGGGCCAGGACCCGTCGCGGCTATGGAAGGTCTGGGATGAATTCGGCATCGGCGAGGCGGCAATGTTCGGGTATTGGTCGCTGAATTGCCCCGTCAGGACCGGCCATCCGGACGTTCTGGCCACCGCCTACGTGAAAAAGGGCGGTGCGATGCTGGCCATCGCGAGCTGGTCCAAGGACAAGATCGAAGCGCGCTTGGACATCGACTGGCCGGCACTGGGCTTGAACCCGGGCGAAGCGAAGATCACGGCGCCGGCGATCGCCGACTTTCAACCGGCGGCCTCGTTCCGTCCGGGCGACCCGATCCCCGTCGAGCCGGGCAAAGGCTGGATCTTAATCGTGAAGTGAGCCGCGATGCCGGATGAGCTGTTCGTTGAGCCGATGAAGGAGGATTTCAGCCTTTGGCGGTGTCTGCACGGCGGACCGCTCAACAGGCGTAACATTGATGCCCCCGAGCCGGCGGATGACATGGGCGCGCGCCAATCTCCATCTTTCGGAGCGCTGGGCGATAGGGCCTTGTTCGTCCACCGCCTGATGATCGCCTCGCCAGTGCAGGCTGCGGACCGCTATCGGCGGAAAGGCCTGGCGACCCGCCTGGCTCGGCGAACTGGTCCGTTGGGCGACGGAGCGAGGCTGGACTTCGATCGAGGTGAACGCCTATGAAGAGCTCCCGGCGCTCTACGCTCTTTCCGGTGCGGCCGGCAGACGATTCTGGGAGCGATTGGGCTTTGTCTTAGTTCAAAAGGACAGGGAGTCCGCCATCAGCGGCGCTCTGCGCGAGAGGCTTCGCCAGGACGCGCTGGCCGCCGGCCTAAATCCGGAAAGCGTCGCCAACCGCTATAGGATGCGGCTTGACCTGGCGGGCCGATGACGTGATTCAGGGAATCGCAGTACGCGCAAGAGGACATGGAGACGCGCGATTTTCAGAGCCGGCGGCTCAGCCAGGTGGCCCGGCGAAGGAGAAGTCCATGAACCTGACGCTGTCCGTGCTTCCCGGAAGATACGCCATTTGCCGCCTCGACGTCCGCGATGCGATTCCCCCTTGGGCGCCGGCCTCCCCCGCCCCGCCTGGGCGGGCGGCCGGCGAATTCGTCTCGATCTCGCGGACCGCCGAAGAGCTGTCGATCGTCGCCCTCGAGTCCGCCGTGCCTGAAACCGTAAAGTGCGACCGCGGCTGGCGCGTCATCAAAGTCGAAGGCCCCCTCGACCTTTCGCTCATCGGAGTGCTGGCCTCGCTGGCGTCCCCCCTGGCTGAGGCGCGCGTCAATATCTTTGCCGTCTCGACCTTCGACACGGATTATGTCCTCGTCAAGGACGAGTTGCTGTCCGTTGCGGTCGAAACGCTCGCCGGCGCCGGGCATCGATTGGAAGCCCAGTGAATTCCGCCTCGCCTCGTTTTAAATTATTTTCTTGACAATGCCTTTATTTTTCAGAAGTTGTGCTATAATGACCTTGAAGAATTAAGTAAAGGACGGGGCAACGTCCCTCACCGGTCACCTACCTCTCCTTTATTAGTTCAAAATCTTTAAGGAGAGTCGTATGAATATCTACGTTGGCAACCTTTCTCGAGACCTGACTGAGTCCGACCTGCGCGAAGCCTTCCAGGCTTTCGGCGAAGTTGGCTCGGTGTCCATCATCAAGGACAAGTTCTCGAACGAGTCGCGCGGTTTCGGGTTCGTCGAGATGCCGAACCCGGCCGAGGCCAAAGCGGTCATCGCCGGTCTGAACGGCAAGAGCCTGAAGGGCCGGACTATCACGGTCAATGAAGCCCGTCCCCGCACGGAAAACCGCGGCGGCAGCGGCGGCGGCGGCGGCTTCGGCGCCGGTCGCCGGTACTGAGCGCGCGACTAGAGTCGGTTCTCTAACAAAAAAAACCAAGCGGGGGCCCGAACGGGGTTTTTGATCGCGTTCGTGTCCCCCGTCTTTTTTACTTCCCCTTTCGGCATCCTCCACGGATGTCTTCCGTAAACCGCGGGCGTCCCATCTGGGGATCGTGATCTCGTATCGATCGACCGGCGGACGCACCCCGAGATCCCCGCCAAACGAGCGGGTGGCTCTCGAGCGGAACTTGGGCGTCCTTAATGTTGCACCGCCAGCCGCGATACTATAACCCGTGGGCATCCTGGTACCGCGGCCGATCCTGCGGCCCTAGGACTTGATACCCGCCGAGACGCAGCCCAGGAAATCGATGTCTTCCCTGGACAGGCTGAAACTTAGGGCGCCGGCGTTCTCCCGGGCCTGCGTCGCGCGCATCGCCCCGGGGATGGCGACGACCAGATCGCCATGAACATTGATCAGCCAGTTGAGGGCGACCTGGCCCGGCGTCCGTCCGTATTTCCCGGCCTGCTCGCGGACGGCCTTGATCAGAGGGAAGGTCGCTTCCAGGCCCGCAGGCCGGAAGGCCTTCAGGTACTTCCTGTATCCCGGTTTCGACCGAACGAGCCCGGGCTGTTCGTGGAACTTGCCGGTCAGGAGGCCCTGGGCGAGCGGTGAATAGCTGATGATCGAGACCCCGAGCTCACGGGCCGTCTCGAGGATGCCGTTTTTCTCGATCCTCCGGTCGAGCAGGCTGTACCGGACCTGGTTCGACACCAGGGCAATGCCGCGACGGCCAAGCTCCGTGTGCGCCAGTGCGCATCTTCTTCGCCGAAAAATTGCTCACCCCGACATGACCGATCTTGCCGGCCTCGACGAGGTCGGCCATGGCGTTCATCTGGGCCCGGACTGAGGACAGCGAGTACGGCTGGTGGATCTGGTGGAGGGCGATGGGATAACCGCCGAGCGCGGCAATCCGGGCGTCGATCGTGCCCAGGATCGACCGGGCCGTCCGCAGGAAAGGCCGCCACTTGGTGGCGACGAGAACATCCCGGGGCCTGACCCCGAGGGAACCGAGCGCCCGCGCCAGCTCCCGCTCCGATTGGCCGCCGCCGTAGGACTCGGCCGTGTCGAACCAGTTGAGGCCGCCTTCGAGGCTGATCCGGACGATTTCCGCGATCTCCGTTTGAGTGATCTTCGCCCAATAGGCGCCGACCAGCCCTTTGCCCTGGGAAAACTGCCAGCAGCCGAGGCCGATCGGAGAGACTTCGAGGTCGGACTTGCCTAACTTCCTCAGCGGGACGGGCGGGGTCATCGGGTCTCCTTTTCCAGCACGGGCGCGGCTCCGGCAGGGCCGCCTGTTCATTCCCTGTAGATCGAATCGATGACATCCTTGAACTTCTCCTCGACGATGTTTCGCCTGACCTTGAGTGTGGGCGTGATCTCGCCTTTTTCGATGTCGAAATCGCGTTCGAGGAGAGCGATCTTTTTTATCTTTTCGTAGGGAGCGAGGTTCGGCGTGCTGCGGTCCACCTCGGCCTCGAGAAAGCGCAGGATGGCCTCGTTCTGGATGAGGTCCCGGCGGTTGACGTAGGAAATCCCGCGGCCCTTGGCGTAGTCCTCGAGCTTCTCGAAGTCCGGTACAACGAGGGCCGAGACGAACTTGCGGCGGCTCCCCAGCACGATAGCGTTCAGGATGTAGGGGCTCTGCTTGACCAGGTTTTCGATCGGCTGGGGAGCGACGTTCTTCCCGCCCGAGGTCACGATCAGGTCTTTCTTCCTGTCGGTGATGACCAGGAACCCGTCGACGTCCAGGTAGCCGATATCGCCTGTGTGGAGCCAGCCGTCGACCAGGACCTCCCGGGTCTCTTCCGGCTTCTTGTAGTATCCTTTCATCACGTTTGGTCCCTTGACGACGATCTCCCCGTCGGGAAAGATCTTGACGTCCATGCAGGGCAGCGGTTTGCCCACGGTGCCGAACCTCAGGTTGGCGAAGGTGTTGACGGCGATGACCGGCGACGTCTCGGTCAGCCCGTATCCCTCCAGAACGACCAGGCCGAGCGCGTAAAAGAACTCGGCGATGTCCTTGGCCAGGGGCGCGCCGCCCGAGACGAAGAACCGGACGCGGCCGCCCGTTTTCTCCAGGATCTTGGAGAATACGAGCTTGTGGGCGAGGCGCAGCCGGCGCTCGAGGGAGGCCGGGACCGGCCGGTTGCCGAGGCGGCGGTTGCCGCATTCCCGGCCAACGCCCAGCGCCCAGTGGAAGATCTTCTTTTTCAGGAAGGAGCCGCCGAGGATCGTATCCATGACCCGGACGTAGATCTTCTCGAACAGCCGCGGCACGCTGATCATCATCGTCGGCTTGACCTCGATGAGGTTCTCGGCGACCGTCTCGACGCTCTCCGCGTAGGCCATGGTCACGCCGCGCGATAGAAAGGCCACCGTTCCCAGGCGCTCCAGGACGTGAGAGAGCGGCAGGAACGAGAGGTCGATGTCGGAGGGGCCGAACTCGATGATCGAGGCCAGGGTCTCGATGTTGCTGACGAAATTGGCGTGGGTGAGCATCACGCCCTTGGGGACGCCGGTCGTGCCCGAGGTGTAGATGATCGAGGCGACGTCCTCCGGCAGGACAGACACCGCTGTCTGGACAAAGAGCGAGGGGTTCTCGCGGTCGACCTTCGCGCCCTGCTCCTCGATCCGGGCCAGCGTCAGGACGCCGGGCTCCGGAGGGGCCGCCTCGAAGGTCACGAAATGGCGGACCCCGGGCAGGCCGTCCTTGACGAGCGCGACCTTGCCCCAGAGCTCCTTATCGGAAACGAGGACCAGCTTGGCGTCGGAGTCGTTAATGATGTACTTGATCTGGTCGGGCACGAGCGAGGTGTAGATCGGGACGGTGACCGCTCCCAGGCTGGTGATCGCATAATCGGCCATCACCCACCACGGGCCGTTCTCGGCCAGCAGGACAACTTTATCTTCACGGCGGACCCCCAGGTCCCGGAGTCCCAGGGCAATGCGGGTGACGGTCCGGCGGACCTCGTCGGTCGACACGGGCGTGTAGCGGCCGTCTTTCTTATAGAGGAACAGGGCCGGCTTCTTGAAGGAATCCGTGAGGTGGATAAAGTGTTGGGGGATCGTCTCTCGCATGCCTTCTCCTCTCGATAAGGATAACATACTGAAATCTCGGCTTCCTGTGCAACAGAAATGAATCCGGCTAAGTCCCTGGTTCCGCGACGACGATGGAGCAGGTGCCGGCAGCGACGTCGCGCCGCCGGATCTCTTTGAAGTCGTTTTCGGCGAGAAGCGCCCGGAGGCCCCCCCGCCGGAAGAAATCGCGGTTCCGCCGGAGGTGGTCCCTGCCCGCGAGCCGTTCGATGACCGAGGTGTAAGCGTAAGCCAGGCGCGCAGCGGAGTTCCACGGGACCTCGAAATCGACCAGGACGAGGCGGCCCCCGGGCGCGAGAGCTTCCCGGGCCGCCCCGAGGATCCGGCGTCTGATGTCCGGTTCCTGCTCATGCAGGGCAAAAGACAGGAGCGCCCCTTTGAAGGCGCCCGGCCGGAAGGGAGGGTTTGTCGCGTCGCCGCAGACAAAGGAGGCCGCCGGCCGTCGCGCGGCGGCATAGCGCAGCGCCTTGAAGTCGATGTCCAGGCCCACTGACATTGAGCCCGTCCCGCGACCCGCCGCGGCCAGCCGGCCCAGCTGGTTCCCCGGACCGCAGCAGATATCGATCAGGGGAAAAAGGCCGGCCTCCTTCACGAACTCGCTGACCGCCTTGCGGATGCCGGTGAGGGGGCGCTCCAGGACCACATCGTAGAGGACTTCCCGCCAATACCACCGCCCGGGCCGGCTCTTGTTTCCTGCGCTCATCCCTATTTTCCCGAGATTCATTCTATCAGAGCCGCTGACATTGATGAAAATTTCGCTTCCCAAGCAGGAGCGAAACATATAACCTATACCTGGTTTTCAACTCATGAGCCGGACGATCAAGGTTCCCTCCCACGACCTCGAAATCCGGGCCGAGGACGGAGACCGGCTTTCGGATAGGCTACAGGCGGCGGGGATCCCCATAAGCGTCTACTGCGACCGCCGGGGCCTCTGCGGCAAATGTTTCGTCGAGGTGCTCAGCGGCAGGCTTCCCCCATCCGGCAGGAAAGAGGCGGCCTGGATCCTGCAGAAAAGCCTGGGAGAGAACTTCCGGCTGGCCTGCCAGTTCACGGTGGCGGGCGACCTGGAGATCAACGTCCCGGCCGCCTTTACCGTCCGGCCCGTCCCTATCTTGCCCGAAATCCCCCGTTCGGTCGTGACTCCCGACCCGGCCGTCAGGCTCTACGAGCTCGAGCTGGCGCAGCCTAGCATCTCCTCCCCGCGATCCCTGTTCGACCTGCTCACAGACGGTCTCGGGCTCAAAGGCTTGACGATATCGGCCGGCCTGCTCAAGGAATTGCCTGGGGCCGTCGAAAAAGGCGATTCCCGCGTGACCGTGGCGGTCCATTTCGACAGCCGGGTCATCGCCGTGGAGCCCGGGAGCGCCCTCGACCGGAACTTCGGCCTGGCCGTGGATGTGGGCACGACGACCCTGGTCATGGATCTCCTGGATCTGGATACGGGAAGAACCGTCGACACCGAAGCGGCCCTCAACAGCCAGGTCCGGCGCGGGGCCGATGTCATATCTCGGATCACTTACGCCTATGGGAATCCGGGGAAGGCGGCCGAGCTCAGGGGCCTCGTCCTGGGGGACTTGAACGGGATGATCGGGCGCCTGCTCGATCGGAACGGGGCGCGGCCGGAATCCGTCCGCGAGGCCGTGATCTCAGGGAACACCGTCATGTCGCATCTTCTCCTGGGGGTCCCCGTCGACACCCTGGCCACGGCACCCTACCATGCGGTCTTTTCTCGGGCCCCGGTCAGCCCGGCCGCCGAGGCCGGGCTGGCGGTCAACCCTCGCGCTCCGGTCTATTTTTCCCCCAACATCGGGAGCTTTGTCGGCGGCGACATTTCCTCCGGCCTGCTGGCCTCCCGGATGGCCGGGAACGAAGGGCATTTCCTGCTCATCGACCTGGGGACAAACGGCGAACTCGTGCTCAAGGCGGGGGGTGAACTGATTACGACCTCGACCGCGGCCGGACCGGCGTTCGAAGGCATGAACATCAGCTGCGGCATGCCCGCCCTGCCGGGGGCAGTCTATCGGGCGGCCGGGGGCCTCGGGACGATCGAGCTCGCCGTCATCGGGGGACAGGCGGAAACGGGCGTCTGCGGGACGGGACTGATCGATCTCGCAGCCATCGCCCTGGCCCGCGGGGAAATCTCGCCCGGAGGGGCCGTCCGGAACGCGGACAAGAAAATCCGGGTTTCGGGCACCCTGACGCTGGCCCAGGACGACATCCGGCAGCTCCAGCTCGCCTGCGCCGCCATCAAGTCCGGCGTGAGGATCCTGCTCGCCCAAAACGGTTTGACCGCCGGCGACCTCAGCGGCATCTTTATCGCCGGCGCTTTCGGCAGCTACCTCAATATCCCCAACAGCCTGGCCCTGGGGTTGCTGCCCAGCATCGACCCTGAAAAGCTAGTCTTCATCGGGAATTCATCCTTGGCGGGGGCCCGGCTGCTGCTCCAGTCCAAGGGCGAGCGGGAAAGGATCGAGGCCCTGGTTGAGAGGGTACGTTTCACCTCGCTGGCCTCGGACCCGGGATTCCAGGACCAATTTATCGACGCTCTCGAGTTCGGACCATGGACCTGACGCCGGCCGGGCCGGGGGCGGGAAAGGAGCGCTGATGAGCACATCGGACATGATGGCGAAGATGGCCCAGGCCATCATCGACGGCCGGAAGGAGGACGCCCGGTCGCTGGCCGAACAGGCCGTCGCCGGCGGACTCGACCTCCTCGAAGTGATCGAGAAAGGCTACATCCCCGGTCTTCAGAAAGTGGGTGAGCTCTGGGAAAAGGGAGAATACTTTCTGCCCGAGCTCATCAGCTCGGCCGAGGGCATGAAGGCGGCCATGACGGTCCTGCAGCCCGAGCTTAAAAAGGCCCACCTCGACGCGCCCGTTAAGGGGCGGGTGGTCATCGGGACGATCGAGGGCGACATCCACGATATCGGCAAGAATCTCGTGGCTTCGATGATGCAGGCCCACGGGTTCGACGTCCAGGACCTGGGGGCCGACGTCAAGCTCGAGCGTTTCATCGAAAAGGCCGAAGAGACCGGAGCCGACTTCATCTGCCTCTCGGCGCTGCTGACGACGACGATGCTGAATCAGAAGAAGTTCATGGAGCTTCTCAAAGCCCGGGACCTGGCCGGGCGCTTCAAAATCCTGGTGGGCGGCGCCCCCGTCACCCAGAGGTGGGCCTCCGAGATCGGGGCCGACGGCTACGCCGAGAACGCGCCGGCCGCGGTCAGGCTGGCCCTCGCGCTCATCGGGAAATAGGCCGGAGAAGGGGAATCACCATGATCAAACCCAGACGACCCAAGGTCGAGCTGCTGACCAAGCGTTTCGTCCAGAAGATCGTCGGCGAGGCCCTGGCCCTGCTTGAAAAACAGGGGGTGTTCGTCGAGAACGCCGAGGCCATGGAGCTTTTGTGGAGCGCCGGACAGAAGATCGACCGGACGGGCAAGAGAGCCTTCCTCAAAGGCGACCTGGTCGATGATTGCGTGTCGGCGGCGCCCGCCGTCTTCCGGCTCTATGACCGCTCGGGAAGGCAGCGGTTCGTCGTCGGCCGGGACGAGGTCCATTTCGACCCGGGCTCGGCGGCGGTGAGCCTCCTTGACCACGCGGTCCAGGCCCACAGAAAGGCCGTGACCGCCGATGTTGTGAGGTTCGTCCGGCTCAGCGACGCCCTCCCCCATCTCCACTTCCAGAGCACCGGACTGGTCAGCTCGGATGTCCCCGACGAGATCGCGGACATATATCGCCTTTACCTCGCGCTTCATTTTTCGAGCAAGCCGGTCATCACCGGGACATTCCGGGTCGAGGGCTTCCGGCCGATGCTCGAGATGCTGGCCGCTGTCCGCGGCGGTGCCGAGCGGCTGGCGGACAAGCCGCTGGCCGTATTCGACGCCTGCCCCTCCCCACCCCTGAAGTGGAGCAACCTGACGGCCCAGTCGCTGATCGACGCGGCCCGGGCGGGCGTCCCTTCCGAGCTCATCTCAATGGGCATGACCGGAGCGACTTCGCCGGTGACGATCGCCGGCACCCTCGTCCAGCACGTCGCGGAAAACCTGTCAGGAGTTGTCATCGCCCAGCTGGCCAAAAAGGGCGCTCCCGTCATCTTCGGCGGCTCACCCTCCAGTTTCGACATGCGCCACGGCACGACCCCGATGGGCGCCATCGAGACCATGATGATCGACGCCGCCTACGTCCAGATCGGCAAGTCGCTGGGGCTGCCGACCCACGCCTACATGGCGCTGAGCGACGCCAAGATCAACGACGCGCAAGCCGGTTTTGAGACCGGGATGGGCGCCGTCCTTGCCGCCCTGGCGGGGGTCAATATCGTATCCGGTCCGGGCATGCTCGATTACGAGAGCGCCCAGAGCCTGGAAAAGCTGGTGATCGACAACGAAATCTGCGGCATGGCCTACCGGCTGGTCCAGGGCATCGCGCAGCGGGACGAGCCCCTGGCCCTGGGCCTGTTCGAGGGGTTCGAGCCGGGGAGCCAGTTCCTGACGATGCCCCACACCAGGAAATGGTATCGCGCCGAGCACACATTCCCGAAGGTTACCGACCGCGAGACTTACGACGGCTGGGTCACGCTCGGGAAAAAGACGATCGCCGAGAGAGCCAGCGAAGAGGCCGCCCGGCTTCTCCAGCCGGCGGTCGAGAACCTGCCCCGAAGGTCCATCCGCAAGGAGCTCAAGGAGATCATGTGCCGCGAGGCGGGCAAAGCCGGGTTCCGCGACTTGCCCGACCTTAGCGAATTCTATTGAATTCGGGGGATGCCGGGGTTCGACAATCCCCATGCCGATACGCCCTAAGAAATCGATGAGTTCGCGGCTGACCGTGCCGGCGCTCTTCCTTCTCGTGACTCTCGTCATGACGTACCCGCTGGTTCTCCGGCTCGGCACGGGCGTAAGGGACCTGGGGGACGGCCTGCTGACGTCCTGGATCATGTCCTGGAACGTCCGGGAGATGACCCGCTTGGACGTTGCTCATTATTTCGACGCCAATATCTTCTTCCCGAACGGGCGGACCCTGGCCTATTCGGAGCACCTTTTTACGCAATCGTTGGCATCGCTTCCCATCCGGGTATTCTCCTCGAACCCGCTGCTCGCCCACAACATCATGCTCCTCCTGGCCTACCTGACATCGGCGCTGGGGATGTATGCGTTGGCGCGCCATCTGACAGGAAGCCGTTTCGCCGCGGTCGTGGCGGGGATCATCTTCGCTTTCTCGCCGTTCATGTTTTCCCATTTCGTCCACATTCAGATCGTCACGGCGGCGGGGATCCCGCTGGCCTTTCTCTTTATCCATCGCTATTTCGAGACCGGCCGGCCCCGCGAGATTATCTTTTTTGCGCTGGCGGCGGGCCTTCAGGCGCTTGCCAACGGCTATTACGCCCTTTACCTGGCTTTTTTCGCCGGCCTCATTATCCTGTATATGGCGGTCGCGCAGAGGAAAATCCTGGACCGGCGATTCTGGCGGGACATGCTGGCGGCCGCCGCGATCATCCTCTTTCTGGCCGGGCCGTTCGCCTATCAATATGTCAGGGTGGGAAGGGATATGGGCTTTTTCCGGAATGTCGGTACGCCTGCCAGCCTGACAAGTTTTCTGGCGGCCCCGCCCTTCAACCGCGCCTACGGCGGTCTCACAGCGCGCTTTCAGACTCCGGAAAAGCACCTTTTCCCCGGGGCACTGGCCATTCTCCTGGCAGCGGCCGGGTTCGTTTCCCTGGCAGCGAACCGGCGCGCTCCCCGTTGGGGACGTTCCCCGGCGTGGGGAACGTCCCCAAGGCCAGAACCGTCCCCACCCGTCATGGCCATGATTTACGGCACGATCACGCTCCTCGCTTTTCTTTTTACCTTCGGTCCGAACGGCCCGTACATCCTTCTCTACAGATTCCTGCCCGGGTTTAACGGGTTGCGCGTCCCCGCTCGGTTCCATATTTTCGTCATGTTCGGACTCTCCGTGCTGGCGGCTTTCGGCTCCCGCCAGCTCATCGCCAAGTTCCGGGGAAAAGGCCGGGTCTTGATCTCGTGCCTTTTGCCGCTCCTGATCCTGGCCGAGTATGCCTCCTTCCCCATTCCCCTGGAGGATTTCCCCCCGGGCGGGAACGTCCCCGAAGTCTACCGGTGGCTGGCCGCCCAGCACAACGACGGCGCCGTACTGGAGATACCACTGCCCCCGCCCAGGTTCGGGATCGGGCTTGTCGAATGCCCGCGTGTTTACTACTCGACCGTCCATTGGCACAACCTGGTGAACGGCTACAGCGGGTTCTTCCCGCCGGTTTATGATGAGTTGCTTCGACGCTGGCGGGAGGCTCCCGTGGCGCAGAACATCCAGGACGCCGCCGATCTCGGCGTCCGCTACCTCGTTGTCCACGAGGCCGAATTCACCGCGGAATCGCGCAGCCTCCTGGCCTCGGAGCTTGCCCGCCTGGCCACGACGGTGCGCGAGGCGGGCCGGCTGGGCGATGATGTGGTGTACGAATTTTCGCCGACGCCGACCCCGCGCGAGCCTTCGCCGGGCGCGCCTCTCCAGGATGCCACCTCCCGGGCGACGGGCTGGCAGGCCCGGGCAAGCGTCCACAACGAGTTCGCCCCGCGCGCCGTTGACGGGGATATGAAAACGCGCTGGAGCACCGAGTTTCAGAAGCCCGGCGACGAGTTCCTCCTGGATCTTGGGAAAGTGCGGAACGTCTCCGGCCTGCGCCTCAAGCTCGGGCCGAGCCTGTTCGACTACCCGCGCGGCTGCCGGGTGGAAGTGTCCTCGGACGGGCTGACTTGGACCGAAGCCGTCCGCCTCGAAACCCCGCTTCTTCCCATCCGCGAGTACCTTCGGGCCAACGACATCTCCTACGGGATCGTCTTTTCCCGCCGACCCGCCCGGTTCATCCGGATCGTCCTGACCTCGGGCAGCCCCGAGTACTTCTGGTCGATCTACGAGGTTGAAATCCGGGGCTAGGAAGTCCGGAACGGCGCGAACTCGATGCTCTTGCTGAGGAGGCTCGTCCCCAGGGACTTGTCGAGATAGGCCAGCGCCAGGTTGTACTCGATGATCGCCCGCAGCTCGGCCGTCTTGGCATCGGCCAGGTCGCGCTGATACTGGAGGACAACGTAGTTTGTCGTCAGGCCGACCGTGAGCTTCTTCACCTCGGCCGTCAGCTTGCTTTCGGCGAGCTCGCGGGCGGCCTTGTAGGCCATGACCCGCTTGAAGTCGGTTTCGACCGCCCGGACCGCGGTCCGGATCTCCAGGAAGATGCGCTGCTCGAGATCGGCCAGGTCGGCCAGCGACTGCTCGTAGCTGATCCTCGACGCCTCGAACTGCGACCGGGTCAGCAGGCTGGCCACCGGAAGGTTGAGCTGGACGCCGACCGCCCAGTTATTGTATTTGAGGCCGAGGGCCCGGCTGAGTGCCGCCCCGGCCCCCGAGGGCAGGGTGCCGATGACGGTATCGGTCAGCGGGTCGTTGTTGAGGTAGAGAAGCTGTGTTCCCGAGAGGCCGGGGCTCCAATAGGAAGCGACAAGATTCAAGTCGGGAAGGACCTGGTTCCTGGCATAAGCCACGTTGAGTTCCTTGTTTTTTAGGCTGATCCTCGTCACCTGCAGGTCGGGGCGGTTGTTGACCGCCGCCTGGAGGGCCTCCTCGACGCTGACCGTCCGCCGTTCCTGGCTGGGTTTGTCGGACGGCACGATGGTGACGAGCCCGCCGCCTTCCTCGGCAGCGATGTTGATGACGGTCTTGAGCGCGTCCTCGCTGTTGGCGACGGCGACCTCAGCCTGGAGGATGTCGGCCTCCCGGGTGGCCACTTCGGCTTCGGCGCTCAGGAGCTCGATCGGGGCCACCATGCCGATCTCCACCTCGCGCCTGTTTTTCGACACCAGGTCCCTGGCCAGGTCCAGCGACTGCTTTTTGACCGACAGGTTCTCGATGGCATAGATAAGGTTCCAGTAGGACTGCTCGACGTCGTAGATGGTCTCGAGCAGGACGGCCTGGAGCTGGCCCTCCGATATGTCCCGGTTGTTCTGCGAGATGAGGATGTCTCGCCGGCTCATCTTCGGGCCGAAATTCCTGAGCAGGGGCTGGCTCAGGCTGAGGCTCAGGGTGCTGCCATAGCGGGGGTTGATGGTCTGGAATTTGAGGTTGGATTGGCTCTTGTATCCGCTCAGCGATGCCGACACGCTGCCCCCGGTCGGGATCGCCTGGGAAACGGACGCCGAGAGATCGTTGTACCGGGTGTTGACGCTGCCGGCGGCATCGATCCAGGAATACGAGGCCGAGCTTGTCCTCTGGTTATTGTAGCCGAACGCCAGGCGCGGCAGGAACTTTTCCCTGGCCCAAGCAAGGTTCGCTTCCGCCAGGTCCGGGCTCAGGACGGCGACGTGGACGCCCAGGTTGTTCCTGAGGGCGACGAGGATGCAGTCCCGGAGTGAAAGGGACTTGCTGGTCTGCTGGGCCGCGGCCGGTGAGAGGGCGGCGATCCCCACGGCCGTCAGGCCGATGATCAGTCTTCTCGACATGGAGAACCTCCTCGGACGGCTCACTTTCGGAGTGTTGCGCCGGCGGCTGGCCGGCTATTTGAGGATGAGGCGGTCACTCTTCTCGAAGCCCTCGTAGGACGAGGTCACGACGCTCTCCCCCTCGCGCAGCCCCTCGATGACTTCCAGGACATCGGGGGTCTGGCGGCCGATCTGGATCCTCCGCTTGAGCGCGGATTTATTGTCCTCTTCCAGGACGTAGGCCCATTTCCCCTCCGTCGCGTACATGAAGTCGCCGCGCCGGAGGAGGAGCGAGTCGGCCGGATCGACCGCCGTCAGCCTGATGTGGAGCGTCTGGCCGCGTTTCAGGCCGGGCGGATGCTCGCCCATGAACTCGAAATCCACCTCGAACTTGCCGTCCTTGACCTCGGGGTAGATCTTCTTGACATCCACCTTGTAGGTCTGTCCCGCGAACTCGAAGTCGCCCGCATCCTTGGGCTTGATCTGGGCTATGAAGCTCTCATCGATGCTGGCCTTGACCTTGAAACCGTCCCATTGATCGATCTGACCCAGCCGGGTCCCCTGGGAGATGGACTCTCCCACCTCGGCCGTCAGCGAGGTCAGCTGGCCCGAAACCGGCGCGACCAGGGTGAGGTTTTCCTGCCTCTGCTTGACGATGTCCAGGTTGGCCTGCATCCGGGTCAGGGATTCCTCCAGGGCCTGGAGCTGCGCCTGCCGGAATTTGAGCTCGCTCTTCTGGCTCTCGACCGTCAGCTCCTTCTGCTTGACGAGGTAATCGTACTGGTCCTTGGCGATCTCGTATTGATGGCGCGAGATCAGGCTGTCCTTGTCCAGCTCCTTGTACCGCTCATAAACGCGGCTTTGCTGCTGGAGCTTGTTCTCGATGTCGGAGAGCTGCTGGTTAAGCTGGAGCTTGAACTGTTCCATGGACAGGCGGGTGTTCCGCATGTTATTGCTGGCCTGGAAGAGCTCGGACTCGCGCCACATGATGTCCATGAGGAGGTTGCTGTTGGCAAGCTGGAGGATCTTGTCGCCCCTCTTGACCATCGAGCCGGCCTCGGCGTAGATCTGCTCCACGCGGCCGCCCTCCATGGCGTCGAGGTAGACGATATTGACCGGCAGGATCTTCCCGTTGACCGAGATGGGCTCCGAGAAGATCCCCCGCGCCACCCGGACGATCTCGATCTTTTCTTTCCTGATAGTGTGCGTGGCGGCGGCTTTGCGGCAGGCCGGGGGTCCGAAAACGGCGGCGGCTCCGGCCAGGCCCAGGGCGGCGGCCCCGAGAAAGACGCCGGCCCGCCCGCGGCGGCTGATCGCGATCCGCTTTTCCGGCCCCGGGGGCCGGACCGAGTTTTTCATCATTGTCTGATTTATTGCAGCCTGGGTCGATCGCCGAAATTTCATTAAAACAGAATCCCCGACATTGTCAAGAAATTTGCCCGGGCCGGGCCCGGCCGGGGGCCGACGGCGTCCCCTGAAGCAGAACCGTCGCCGTCTCGCCGTAGGCGGGCACGTCGACGCGGAAGCCCCGCTCCTGGCGGAGAGTCCCGGCCAGCGACTGGAGGGTGGCGGGCTCGCCGTGGGTCAGGAAGACCCGGGGCAAAGGCGGCCGGAAGTGCCCGAGCCAGCGGAGCAGACCGCTCCGGCCGGCGTGAGCCGAAAAGCTGTGGATCTGCTCGATCCGGGCCCGGACGGGATGGTGCTCGCCGAAGATCCGCACCGTCTCCGGTTTCTCCAGGATCTGGCTGCCGAGCGTCCCGGCGGCCTGGTAGCCGACAAAGAGAATGGTGGACTCCGGCCGGGAGATATTGTGAACCAGGTGGTGCTTGATCCTGCCGCCGTTGCACATGCCGGCGCCGGCCATGATCAGGCAGGGGCCGGGCAGGGCGTTGATCGACTTCGAGTCTTCCTGGGTGCGGACGTAGCGGAGCCCGGGAAAATTGAAGGGCGAGCGGCCGCTCCGGAAGAGCTCGAGTGTCTCCGAGTCCAGGGAATCAAAATGCCGGAGGAAGACCTCGGTGACATCGGTCGCCATCGGGCTGTCGAGGAAGATGGGGATCCGGGGAATGCGGTTTGCGCGGTAGAGCCGGCTCAGATAAAACATCATTTCCTGGGCGCGCTCGATGGCGAAGACCGGGACGACGATGTTGCCGCCCGCCAGGACCGTATTCTCGATGATGCGGCTGAGCCGGGCCTCGAGGCCGACAGGGTCCTCGTGCTCCCTGTCCCCGTAGGTCGATTCCATCACGGCCGCATCGGCCGTGTCGAAGACCGACGGGTCGTGGATCAGGGGCCGGTCACGCTGACCCATGTCCCCGCTGAAGATGACCTTGAGAGGCCGGCCGTCGCCCTCATCGATCGAGAGCTCGATCATGGCCGATCCCAGGATGTGCCCGGCGTCGTAGAGCCGCGCGGAGACACGGCCGTTGAGGGCCAGGCTCTCGCCGTAGCGGACCGACTTGACCAGGCGCAGCGCGGCCTCGGCCTCGACCACGGTGTAGAGCGGGACTTCGGGGTGCGGTCCCCGGCGCCCCTCCTTCTCGTGGCGGTTCTTCTTGGCCTCGGCGTCCTCTTCCTGCAGCTTGGCGGAGTCCCGGAGGACGATCGGCAGGAGGTCGACGCTCGGCGGCGTGGTCAGAATGCTGTTCTTGAAGCCCTCCCGAACGACCTTGGGAATGAGGCCGGAGTGGTCGATATGCACGTGGGTCAGAAGGATAGCGTCGAGGGAATCGGGCGCCACCGGGAACGGATTCCAGTTCCGCTCGAGGTGCTCTCGCTCCTGGACCAGGCCGCAGTCCACAAGGAAACGGGTGCCGCCGGCTTCGACATAGTAGGATGAGCCGGTGACCTGTCCCGCCGCACCCAGGAATTTAATGATCATAAGACTTGTCTCAGGACGTTGGCCTGGACAAGTCTATCAGTTTGCGCCTGCCGAGTCTATCAGTTTATGACTATCTGGTCAGGCGGATCGAGCCGTTTACGGTTCCCAGCGACAGGCGCGGGCCGCCGGTGCCGATCCGGCCCTGGAGGTGGTGCTTCGACTTGATGAGCCCCTGGACGGTCACCGGGAAATCGGCGGAGATGCTCCCGTTCGTCGTTTCCGCCTCGAGCTCGGCGTTGACCTGCGCCGCCCATTTTCACCGTGATCCCGCCGTTCGTTGTCTCCGCCCGAATGTCCCCTTTCAGGGCGTTGAGATCAAGTGTGATGCCGCCGTTGGTCGTCTCGACCTCGACCGGACCGGCGAGGTTCACGGCTTCGATGTCGCCGTTGGTCGTCTCGAACTTCAGGTCGCCGGACGCGTTCTCGACGCGGACATTGCCGTTGGTCGTCCCTGCCGACGCTGCGGAGAACGGGCCCGTCACGTTGACGTTGCCGTTGACCGTTTCCACGTTTTCGAGGCGGACCCCCTCAGGCACCTGGATCGTGTAGTCCACGGTTACGCCCGTGTTTTCGTGCTTCGGGTAGACCGTCTTCACGGACACAGCGTCGACGGACTCGGTGACCTCGATCTTCACCTTCTCGAGGTTATCGGCGCTTTTCCTGGTTTTCTTGACGGCCCTGATCTCCACCTTGGCTTCCTTCCAGGTCGAGATCGTGACCTGTCCGTTGACATTGCTGAGCTTGAAGCTTCCCCCGGCGCTCAGGGGGAGGGTCTTGGCGAACTCCTCTGTTTGCTGGGCGGGGAGATAGCCCGCCAGGCAAAACGCGGCAAAGATGAGCGAGATCAGGCCGGGAATAACCTTCTTCATCGTGTCAGTCCTCCACTTCGGATTTCAACCGGATAGACGAAACGACGCAGGAAAAAGTTGCCGAGGCGCGGAAAATGCTCAGGTCCCGTCCGCCCGGTTGCCTTCCTGGGGGAACCTCTCCCTGAGGATTTCCGTCCAGGTGCGGCGGCGGGGGAAATACATGAATGCGAGGACAAGCGACACGAACAGAAGATAATAGAAATCCCGGGTGGCGCCCGTCAGAAGCACGAGCACAAGACCGAGCATGGCTGGCGCCTCGCACAGGATCGAACTGAGGATGCCGGCGCGGCTGAGGCGATGGAGCAGCTCCGGGTAGGGCTCGCCCGGACGGTCCCTGAGCAAGCCGCGGTTGGCCAGCCGGACGACGATGACCGCGCCGATCGCCAGCCCGTAAAAAATGTAGCGCAGGAGCTGGACATCCAGCCCGGCGGCGAGCCTGGGCATCGGCCGCAGCCTGGCTTTGAGGACTTCCAGCATGACCGCGTACAGAAAGACGACAGCGACGACCGCCACGTGGACGAACACCGCCGTCCGGAACAGCCTTTTCCAGTCGGGCCCGGTTTCCATCGTTGCCTCCTTTTGATCGCCGTCGCCCGGCGACGGTCGTTCACTCAACATAGAGCAACAGGCTCTTTAGATACTCGCTCTCGGGATGGAAGATGTTGATCGGGTGGTCGCAGGCCAGCCGGTGCCTCTGCAGGATCCGCACGCGCCGCGAGGCCTCGACCGACGCCTCCCAGACCACCTGCTGGAAAAGTCCGGCATCCACGAAATGGGAGCACGAGAAGGTGAGCAGGAGCCCGCCGGCTGCGATCTTTTGGAGGGCCAGCCGGTTGATGTCCTTGTAGCCGCGGCAGGCGCTAACAAGATCGGCCCGTTTCTTGGCGAAGGCCGGCGGGTCGAGGATGATCATATCGTAGGCGGCTTCCGCCCGCCTCAGGTAGCCGAAGACGTCATCCACGATGAAACCATTGCCCTCGAGGGGCAGCCCGTTGAGCGCGAAATTCCGCCGGGCCAGGTCCATGGCGGCCGGCGAGGAATCCACTGAGTCGGCCGAGCGGGCGCCGCCGGCCAGGGCGGCGACGGAAAACGCGCCCGTGTAGGAAAAGCAGTTCAGGAGGCGGCGGCCTTCAGCCAGCGAGCCGACGAGCTCGCGCATGGCGCGGAGGTCGAGGAAGAAGCCCGTCTTTTGCGATTCCGCCGGCTCGACGATGAAACGGAGACCGCTTTCCCGGATCTCCACTTCCTCGACCGCCTCGCCCAGGAGCCAGCCCTCGATATCGGGCAGCCCCTCTTCGCGCCGGGTGGGAAGGCGCGATGCTTCGTAGATACTCCTCGGCCGGGCCCTTTGGGCCAGCCAGGCGACTATCTGCGGCTTGAGCCTTTCCATGCCGAGGGTCGCCACCTGGAGAACGAGGACGTCGGCGTACCTGTCGACGACGAGCCCGGGGAGGCTGTCCCCCTCGCCGTGAACCAGCCGGCAGGCGGTTGTCTCCCCGTCGATAAGCCCCCGCCGAAGGGCGAGGGCGCTGTCGATATTCCTTTCGAGCGCGGCGAACGGTTCAGCGGCGCCGAAGCTGACCATCCGGCCGATGATCGAGCTCCGCGGATTGAAATAGGCGTGCCCGAGCAGCTCGCCGCCCGCCGACCGCACGGGCAGGATCTCGCCGGGTTCGAATCCGGGTAGGCTGGCGACGGCCCCCGAGAATATCCAGTGATGGCGGTTCCGGACGGCCTTGTCTCTCCCCTTTTTGAGGACGACCGCCCGTTCGCTCATCGGGTTTTCCCGCGGCGCGCCTTGAGGACCCGTCCGAGGAGCTGCCTGTCCGGCCCGGTGAGCTCAAACCCGGCGAGCTCGGACGGCAGCACCCAGCGGAGGTCATCGTGCTCGCGGAGCTCGAACTCACCGGCCAGATGGACGGCCGCGTAGGCGTCGAGCCGGATGGACAACCCGGCCGAATCCGACAGGGTCGACCCGAGAAACCGTCCGATCCCGGCGGCGATGCCGAACTCTTCCATAAGCTCCCTCTTGAGACATTCCTGGGGAGATTCGCCGGGCTCGAGCTTTCCCCCCGGGAACTCCCATTGCCCGCCGAAGCGGTCGGCGCCCTTTCTCCGGCCGATCAGGATGCGGCCGTCTTTCTCGAGGACGGCGGCCAGCACCATCAGCGGGCGGGGTGGCGGGGACACTGATTTTCCGGACATGGCGCTATTTCCGCTGGGATCGCACCTATCATATTCGCCGCCCGCTTTATTTCAAGCTCCGGGCTCCTGCCCGGAGCTCCCGGCATTATTCGGCAAATCCCGGCCGTATGCTATAATGCGACCCATGAAAATCGTAATCCTCTCCTCCGAAGTCGTCCCGTTCGCCAAGACCGGCGGTCTCGCCGACGTGGCTGGCGCGCTGCCCAAATTCTTGAGCCGGGCCGGCGCCGACGTGCGGGTCGTCACGCCGCTCTACCGGGAAACGAAAAAAAGGGGCCTCCCCCTCCGCCCTCTCGGGGACGCGATCGGCATCGATTGGCTGGGGAAGAAGGACCGGTTTTCGGCTTTTGAATACCGGGCGGACGGCGCGACATTTTTGTTCGTGGAGAGGGACGATTATTTCGACCGGGACTTCCTCTACGGCACCGCCCAGGGGGATTATCCGGATAACGGCGAGCGGTTCGCCTTCTTCTCCAGGGCCGCCCTGGAGACGCTCAAGTCCACCGGGTTCCGGCCGGATGTCGTTCACGCCCACGACTGGCAATCTGCCGTGGCCCTCGCCTACCTCAAGTTTGTTTACGATCGCGACCCGTTTTTCGCCTACACCCATTCCCTTCTGACCATCCACAACCTCGCCTATCAGGGCCTGTTCGAGAGCGACATTCTCGCCCGCGTCGGTCTGCCCGAGCGGCTGTTCAACATGGAGGACATGGAATTCTACGGGAAGGTCAATTATCTCAAGGCCGGGATCCTGTACGCGACCGCCGTCAACACGGTCAGCAAGCGGTACAGCCAGGAGATCCAGACCCCCGAGCTCGGCGCCCGGCTCGACGGCCTGCTGCGCCGGCGCAGCGATTCCGTGTACGGGATCCTCAACGGCGTCGACTACGCCGGCTGGAGCCCGGCCACGGACAAGTTCATCGCCCGGCCGTTCGACCCCACCTACATCGACGGCAAGAAGGAGTGCAAGCGGGACGTGCTGCAGGCCTTTTCGCTCGAAGCCCGGCAGGCTGACGCCCCCCTCGTCGGCATGGTCTCCCGGCTGGCCGGTCAGAAGGGCTTCGATATCCTCTGCGACGCCCTGGACGGGATCTTCGAGGCGGGCGCCCGGCTCGTCATCCTGGGCACGGGCGAAGAGATTTACCAGAAGGCCCTGACGGCCGCCCGAGAAAAATACCCCCGCTCATTCGGGCTGCAAATCGCCTTCGACGAGGCGCTCTCCCATAAGATCTATGCGGGCTGCGATATGTTCCTCATTCCCTCGCGCTACGAGCCCTGCGGCCTGACGCAGATGTACAGCCTGAAGTACGGGACGGTCCCCGTTGTCCGGGCTACCGGCGGCCTCGAAGACACCATCCAGGAGTACAGCGCCTCCACGATGGCGGGAAACGGGTTCAAGTTCTCCGACTATTCAGCGGAAGCGCTGCTCGGGGCGGTCCGGAAGGCCGTCAGCACCTATCGCCTGCCGGTCCGCTGGCGCGCTCTCATCCAGACAGCCATGGCCTGCGATTTTTCCTGGGACAGGTCAGCCCGCGAGTACATCCGGCTCTACCAGAAGATCTCCGCCGGCTGATCAGGCAGTCACTCCCAGGTCGCTCATGTCAGCCTGACCCGAGCTGCCCGGCGCCCTACTCCCTGAGGAAGCCGGCGGCGGTCTCGGGCGTCACGGGGTTGATGTAGAAGCCGGTCCCCCACTCGAACCCTGCCACCCGCGTCAGTACCGGGATGATCTCAAGATGCCAGTGATAGCTCTTTTCCAGGTTGACCCAGGCCTCGTGCGGCAGATGCGGGTTCGGGCCCTGATGAATGTAATAGTTGAACGGAGGGTCGGCGAGCACCTTCTTCTGCTTGAGCAGGACCGTCTTGAGCGTTTTGGCCAGGCTCGCCAGCTCGCGCCGGCTGATGGTCGAGTACCAGGGGGAGTGGCGCTTGGGGTAGATCCGCAGCTCGAACGGGAACCGGGGAGCGAACGGTGTGACGACGCAGAAGTCCTCGCCGTCCATCACCAGGCGGTCGCCCCGGCGGATCTCGTCGCCGATCATCCGGCAGAAGATGCACTCACCGAACTGGCGGTGCAGCCTCTCGCAGCTGTACAGCTCTTCGTTGACCCCTTTGGGGATGATCGGCGTCGCCACGATCTGCGAGTGGGGATGGCTCAGGGAGGCGCCGGCCTCGCGGCCCTTGTTCTTGAAGACGTGCACGTACTTGTACTGGGACTCGTCTTCGATGCTGTCCAGGCGGCGCCTGTAGGTATCGAGCACGTCCTGGACCTGCGAGAGCGGCAGGTCGAAGAGCTCCCTGCCGTGGTCGGGGTTCTCGATGATCACCTCGTGGACGCCGACCCCGTCCATCCACTGGAAGACTCCGTCCTCCTGGCGCTCGGGGGGCAGACCCCGGTTCAACGCGGGGAACTTGTTCGGGACCACCCGGACCCGCCAGCCGGGCCGGTCGCGGCGGGTCCCCGGCTTCCTGAGGGCGAAGACTTCGGGCGGCGTCTTGGATTCGTTGCCGGGGCAAAACGGGCAGAAACCCACCGGCGCCGCTTCCTTGGTCGTCTGGGCGGGCCGGAAGTCGTCCGGACGCTTGCTCCGCTCCGAGGCGAGTATGACCCACCTGCCGTTGACGATGTCTTTTCTCAGCTCAGACATGGATCTAGCCTATGAGTTCCTTGATCTTGGCCTTGAGCTCGGCCATGGACGATGACTTGACGACATAGGCGTCGGCGGCCCAGGTCATGAAGTCGTCCTTATAGCTCTGGTAGGCGGTGTTGATGATGATGGGAACGTCCTTGCGCAGGGCCATGACCTGGGTGATCAGGTCGATGCCGTTCTTCCCGGGCATCCGGATGTCGGTGATGATCAGGTCAAAGGACTGCTTCTTGATGATCTCCAGGGCGGAATCCGCGTCGAGAACGGCCGTCACGCTGTAGCCGGCCTCTTTCAGCTCTTCCTTATAGAGCAGGCAGAGGTTCTTCTCGTCTTCGACGAGCAGGATCTTTTTCTTCATCTGGGTATCTCCCTCTCTTTTGGTTTGGCCTTGAAGTACAGCCGGAAAGTCGTGCCCTTCCCCTCCTCGCTCTCCACTTCGATCCGGCCGCCGCAGGCGTCGACGACCCGTTTGACATAGGGCAGGCCGAGCCCCATTCCCTGTTCCTTGGTCGAGACGAAGGCCTCGAAGATCTTCCCCTTGACCGAGTTCGGAATTCCCCGGCCGTCATCCTGGACAGAGACGAGCGTCCAATCATCGCCGTCCCGCCGGGCGCTGAGCTTGATCTGGCCGGCCGGTCCCAGAGCATCGAGAGCGTTGTCGACCAGGTTTCTCAGGGCCTCGCCGACGTGAAGGGGGTCGCAGTAGATCGTGGACAAGCCGTCTTCGACTTCGCTCTTGACCGTGACGGTCTTGTCGGCGACCTTGGAACTGACCGCCTCCGTCACCAGCTTGAACAGGGCCCTGACGTCGACGGGCACCTGCTCCTTGACCTGAACCCTGAGAAACTGGCCGAGCCGGAGCAGGATCCGCTCCATCTCCCGGATCTCGTTGCGGATGATTTGGATGTTCCGCTTTTTTTTCGCCTCGGGGATCTTCGGGTCCAGCAGCTGGTCGGCGAACCCGCCGACGGTGACGACCGGGTTCCGCAGCTGGTGGGTGACGAACATGGCCATCTCGCCCATGGCCGCGGCGCGCTTCATGTCGACGAGCCGGCGCTGCAGCTTCGAAGTGTAGATATAGTTGCCGGCGATCAGGCCGCAGATGCTGGCCAGCTCGATGTCCCGGCTCTTGATGGGCAGCTTGGTGATGGCGTTGTCCAGAATGATCTCCCCCAGCACCTCCTGCTCGCCCAGGAGCGGGATGCAGAGGAACTCATCGGCGCCGATCGTCTCCAGGAAGCTCCGGTCGACGAGCGGCTCGCGCCAGGCGTCCTTGACCAGGATGATCTCGCGGCTGGAGGCGGCCAGCGCGGGGATCCGGGGGCTGCCCTCGCTCAGGGGATAGGAGATGCTCTTGATCCGCTTGGTCAGGGTGTCGGCGTCGCTCGTCAGAAAGGACTTGTTATGGGCGATGATCTCGAGATAGCCGATGCCGGGCGTGGAGAGCACCTTCCAGATCGAGGCGGCCTCCTCGGCCGAGCCCGGGCCCAGCCAGAACTCGCCCTTGAGCTTGTCCCCGCCCGCCAGAAAGAGCATCGCCCTGTTGAAGCCGACCCCCGGGCCCGCCGTCAGGGCGGTCAGGATGACGAGCAGGTTATCGATCAGCGAGAACGGCTGGAAGAAGCTCTGGGCGATGATCGAGAAGATCTGGACCTCTTTGGATGTCTCCTGATGGAATTCGCGGAGCAGAAATTGATAGCGCTCGATCATTCGTGACTCCAGTTCTTGGGAACGATGCGGACGCCCTCCTCGCTGATCATAAAGCTCTGGCGGTCTTTTTTCGGGCTGAAGCCCACCGAGAAGCGGGCCGGGATCTTGGCGTACTTGTCGATGATGGCGCGGCGGACCCGCGCCCCGGCCGCGATCTCGGCGCCCTCCAGGACGATCGAGTCCTCGACGCGGGCGCCGGCCTCGATCCGGACGCCGGGCGAGATGATGGAGTGGATCACGCTCCCGCCGCGGACCGCGCAGCCGTTGGCGATGATCGAGTTCCGGACCTCGGCGCTCTGGAAAAACGACGGGCCGAGCTGCGGCCGGTAGGTCCGGATCGGCCAGGACGTCTCGTCCAGGGCGAAGGGCGGCGTGTCGGACAGGAAGGCCATGTTGGCTTTCCAGTAGGCGTCGAGCGTCCCGATGTCCTCCCAGTAGCCATCGAACAGAAAGGCGAAGACCCCGGACTTCCGGATCAGGCGGGGGATGATGTCCTTGCCGAAATCGTGGCTGCTCTTGCGGCTCTTGGCGTCTTCGATGAGGGCCCGGATCAGGGGTTCGGTCCGGAAGAGATAGACCCCCATCGAGATCAGCGATTTGCTCCTCTCCCACGGCAGGGTCGGCGGGGAAGCCGGCTTTTCCAGGAACTCGATGATGCGCCGGTCTTCGTCGATGCTGACGACCCCGAACCGGTGGGCCTGGGGCCGGTCGATGGTCTTGGCCAGGATCACCGCCTCGGCCTTCTTCTCGACCATGAACCTCAGCACTTTCCTGTAGTCGGCGCGATAGATGTGGTCACCGGACAGGACCAGGATCGCCTCCGGCTTCTCCTGCTGGATCGTGTAGACATTCTGGAAGACGGCGTCGGCCGTGCCCTCGTACCAATGGTCGGCGACCCTCCCCTGGGCGGGCAGCGAGATGATATAGCCGCCGCTCTCGGCCGGAAAGATGTTCCAGCCGTAGAGGATGTGCCGCTCGAGGGAGAGCGATTTATACTGGGTGAGGAGCGCGATCTGCCGCAGCCCCGAATTGAGCGAGTTGGAGAGGCTGAAATCGATGATCCGGTAGCTCCCCAGGAACGGCACGGACGGCTTGGCCCGGTCGCGGGTCAGGGGATAAAGCCGCTCGCCGCGGCCGCCGCAGAGGATCATGACCAGGATGCGTTCAAATGATGCTTCCATCGGGGACCACCACCTCGGAGAATAATCCGTCTTCCTGTTCCCAAATATCGAGAAGCCATTGCTCGCGGGGCCCCAGGGCCGCCGGTCCGACCAGCCAATTCCGAAGGGAGCTGGCTCGGCCGAAATGCTCCTCGGCCCGGTTCCGGGCGTAATCGCGGGCCGAACAGGTCGAGATCAGGAACGGCCAGTCCGAGCTCTCGAGCAGGAATTTCTCCCTGATGAACTGCTTGAGGACCCGCGTTTTTCCGGGAAAGGGCCGGCCCGCGAGCTCGATGGCCTGCTCCTCGACCCGGTAGACCCTGTCCCAGATCCAGGAAGTGTCATCGTTCAACCAGATCCAGTGGAATCCGCCCTCTCCCCAAGAGCCCTCGGGAAGCGAGACCATCTGCCCCGGCGGCAGCGCCTCGAGGCGGTCGCTCACTTTCCGGGGACTGACGCCGGACCGAGAGAGCTTCTCGAGGACGCGATAGAGCCACTCCGGGCCCTCGAACCACCAGTGGCCGAAAAGCTCCGTATCGTAGAGCGCCACGACGGCGCCCTGTGGCCGCCCGGCCAGGCTCTGCTCAAGCTGGTCCACGAAGTGGGCCGCGTTCGCTTCGAGCCTGGACCCGGCCGAGGCCGGCTCGTAGGGCTGCTTTTCCCCGAGGCCGGTTTCACTCGATGTGACGCGCCAGTAGCGCATCCCTCCGGGAAAGTGCTTTTTATGGAATTCCAGGTACCAGCCGTCGCCCGGGTAGCCCGACTTCCCGCTCCAGACCTGGCTGCCGGATGTCTCATCTCTCACCAGGAACGGCACGCCGGAGGGGTGGGCCAGGTAAGCTTCGTAGGGCGATTTCACCGACTTTTCGACAGGCCGATAAGCATCCTTGAATTTTTCCCAGAGGCCTTGGAGGGCCGGGAAGCGCTCGTTGTACACGCCTTTGGCTTCGCCGCCCCGCAGGAGATGACTGTCCACGAAGAAGCAGCCGATCCCCTCCTCTTTCAGGATCTCATCCAGGCCGGCCCGGTCGATCGGCCCCTTGGTTCCCAGCGGGGCGCGCCACACGTATCCTGGCCTGTAGGCGCACTCTGGGAGCCAGAAGCCCGGCGGCCGGCGGCCGAAGTATTTTTTATAGACCTCGATGCCCTGCCGGACCTGCCAGCGGACGCTGTCGTCCTCGGAGAGCAGCGGCAGGTACCCGTGCGTCGCGGCGGATGTCAGGACCTCGATCAAGCCGTCATCCTGGAGAGAACGATAGGCGGCGAGGATGTCTTCGCGGCAATCGTCCTCGAAAAAACGGAGCATCTCCTCATACCAATTTTCCCAGTGCACCGTCAGGGGACCGAGCACGGCGGCATCCCCGGTCCGCGCGAAATGAGCGCGGTCCTGACGGGCGCAGGCGATCCTGGCGCCGAGGTATTCTTTGAGGCCCGGGCCGAAAGCGGGGTTCTTGAGCTGTTCCATGAGGACCGGGGTGAACGAGATGTTGACGTACGGGCGGATGCCCTCGTCCCGGAGGCGGCCGAATACCTTGAGAAGCGGCAGGTAGCTTTCGGCGCTCGCCTCATAGAGCCAGTCCATCCCATGGGGCCAGCTCCCGTGGTCGAGGACGTAGGGAATGTGGCTGTGGAGGACAAGACAGAAATGCTTATTCGCCATCCCGGATACTCAGCGCGATTGCGAGCGGTCGCTTTTGATGCGGGGAGAGAATGATCCGCCAATTCGGCAGGAACGACATCCCCTGGTGGATTATATCATAGTCGCTTTCGGATTGGGAGATCGTCCGGAGCGGGAAAGCCCAGACGCCGGCGGCCTCCTCGAACGCCAGCCGCCAGCGGCCCCCGAGGAGGGACAGCGTCGTGTTTTCGAGGAGCCATTCGGAGGGCAGGACATAGAAGTTCCATTCGACGCCGAAAAAGACCGCCGTCTCCTTCTCCCCCAGGTTTTCCAGCTCGTACCGAAAAAGCACGTTGCCTTTCCGGGGGACCACCCGCCGGGTCACCCGGACCGGGGTCGGCTCTCCGTCCCCCCACAAGTGCCCTGACCGGGACAGCACCGCGGCGCCCTCCTCAAGCCTGAACTCGTACTCCTGGTTGACGAAATCCCCTATCTCCTTATAGTCAATCTTCTGGAAACTCTCGGCGGTCGTCCCGTCAGCCAGGAAATGGTCGAGGAGCGAGTAGCGCGGGTGCCAATCGTATCGGAGGAGCGCCGCGGCCTCGGCCGGGAGCTTCCTCTCCAGCTCGTGGATGCTCTTTCCGCCTTCGTCTCCGGCGGGCTTCTGCCGGTGATAGGTCTCCTCACGCCGCGACAGGACATCGGAGAGATTGCGCGACAGGCCCCGGTCATCGAGCTCGACCAGGCTCCCCCCGAAGGACGGCTTCAGGAACAGGTTGAGTGCCCCACCCCTGAAGATCAGTTCGTCACGTCCGTCATTGTCATAGTCGCGGGCCTCCCACCCCAGGGCGAGCGGCAGCCGCTTTTCCGCCTCGAGCAGGTTGTGGTAGGCCGCTTCGCGGAGATGGGGCAAATACAACCCGCCGAAAACGCCGTGCCAGAAGGGGTCGTTGCCCTGGGCCTTGAAGAGCTCGACCGGGGCCGCGCGGCCCGGCTCCCGCCGGACGGCGCCCGACACGAGGAGCATGCGCTTGTGGAGGTGGTTGCTCTCCGGGTACTTGAGAAAAAACTCGCGGAAAAATCCCCCCCGGAGGAACCGGCGCGCCCCGGCCGGCAGCTTCTCCTTGACCTCGTTGTAGCGCGCGAAGTCGTCCGGTTCGAGGACCCACTCCGTCATCTCCTCATAGGAAGCCGGCGGCAGGTAGCCGCGCCCGAGCGCCGGCCTCGAGTCCAGGTATTCCGAATAGGTCTGCATGCGGACGCCTTCCCGCTCGATGAAATCCAGGAACCCGCCGAGCCAGCCATCATCGTAGACCCATTTGCGGGTGCCCGGCCACATTCCGAATTTTTCCCCGTCGTCGCCCAGGATGGCCAGCCCGCCGCCCGCGGCGATCTCCTCGAACGCCGTCCGGACATCCTCGACGGGCCGGAAGGGAATGAAATAGCGGAGCTTCTTGTTAACGGGGAAAAGGATCAGGGGCAGCCCCTCGTCCTCGGTGATGTACGGCTTCGAGAGGTCCTTGAGCCCCGCGTAATGGAAATGCTCCTCGTCGAGGATCGTGTATTCCACCCCCGCCCGCGCCAACGTTCCCGGGAGGCCGGGCTCCCAGACCCTTTCCGTCAGCCAGATTCCCCTGGGCCGGGTCCCGAAGTGTTCTTCCAGAAACCCCGACATCAGGCGGAGCTGGCTCTGCCGGTCGGCCTCGGGGATGATGGACATGATGGGCTCGTAGAAGCCCCCTCCCAGGAGCTCGACCTGCCCCCTCTCGACGAGCCGCCTGACGGTGTCCCAGCATTTCTTCTCTTTGGCCTTCATGTATTCCCAGAGCGGGCCGGAAAAATGCAGGGTGAACTTGATGGCGGGGTGGAGGCTCAACTCGTCGAGAAACGGCCGGTAGCACTCGGTGAAGGCCCTACGGAAGACATGCGGGAAATTCCCCACCGGCTGATGATTGTGCACCGCGAGGAGGAAAGTGATATCACGCATCACGAACCGGCGGGACCCGGGGAATCAGGGCTTCTCCGCGTCTTCTTTTTTCTGGTTTTTCCAGTAGTCCAGGCATTCGATGTTGCAGAAATGGAGGACATACTCCTCGCCCTCAGCGTGCAGGGCGGCGGCCTTGGGGATCAGCTTCTTGCAGATGTGACAGGCGATCTTCTTATCCTCATTTTTTTTCATCATCAGCCTCCCCAACCCCGCCGAAGTTGTGCGACCGGTCACCCTACCTGTGGAGGAAGCCCCGCTCACTGTCCGACTCGCCGGGCTTACGGGTGACGATCATGGACAGGTTCAGGGCGTTGGCCCTGTCGATCACCTCCTGGTCCCGGATGGAACCGAGAGGATAGACGATCGCCGTGATGCCGCTCCGGGCGGCGAGCTCAACGACGTCCGGGAAAGGCATATAAGCGTCCGAGGCCATGACGCAGCCTTGCGACCCGTAGCCGCGCTGCGAAAAACGGATGGCGCAATCGGCGGCGTCGATCCGGCTCCTCTGTCCCGAGCCGATCCCGCGGACCTTCTCCCGGTCGCCGATGATCACGGCGTTCGACCGCGTGAAGCAGGCGATGATCCACATGAAAATGGACGCCTCGATCTCTTCGGCGGACGGCTGCCGGTCCGAGACGACCTCGACGTCGGCGGCGCTCCGGATCTTCGAGTCGAACCTCACCTGGACGAGCAGGCCCCCGGCCACGCGCTTGATCTCCCAGCCGTTATCCACGGCCGGCTGGCTCAGGGAGCCGCCCATCTTCACCACCCGGAGGGGCTTTCTTGCGGCCAGGGTCTCGAGGGCCTCGGCCGAGTAATCGGGGGCGTAGACGACTTCGATGTTGCGGGCGCTCTCCACGAGCAGCCGGGCCAGCGGCGCGGTCACCGGTCCGTTGAAGACATCCACGCTGCCGAAATTGGACAACGGGTCCGAGCCCCAGGCCCGCTCGAAGGCCTCTTCGACCGTCTGCCCCATGGCCACGCCGCTCGGCATTTCGTGTTTGATCAGCGCGCAGATGCTCTCTCCCGGACGGATCTCGGACAGCTTCCTGATGAGCCTCTGCCCGAGGTCCATGTCGCCGACGTTGATATAGCTCAAGCCCCGGGACCCTTCCCGGAGTACCTCCATGGTGGCCATGTTGGGCCCGCCGGCCCCCGCTTCGGCGTAGAACGCCGCCGGATAGCCGGGGTTCTCTCCGTAGCGCATGGAGAATTTCTTCCGGAACTCGGACCCGCCGAAGGGCAGGCTGTCCGGAAATTCTTCCTTGACCTTGGTGGAATATTGGAGCCGGGCGGATTTATCCGTTTTTTCCATTACGGCTGTTCCTTTAGCGATGGTTGATGATATGGACCTCGGCGTTGCCAAGGTCGCCGGCGTTCGCCGCGAGGCAGGCGACGGACACCCTGTAATCTTGGCCCGGGCCGGCGGGCGCCAGGGCCTCGAAGGCGGCTTCGGCCAGGAACCGGGCCGTGGTCCAAGGCGTCTCGACGTCGCGGGGGTTCCCGGCGAACGAAGGCAGTGGGCTTTCCTCGAGTCCCTGGTAGGTGGCGATGCATCTCCCCCGGCCGGGCTCCAACTGCCAGGAGAAGGCGGCCCGGTCGGCCGCCCCGGTCCCGCCCCGCCGGATCAAGCTCAGGCCCGCCAGTCCGCCGGCCTGGACGCAGCCGCTGATCCTGGGGGTGAAGTGCGGCGCGTCGGGCTCGAAGGCCCAGCCGCGGAGCGCTTCGGCCAGCACCGCCATGGGATCCGCGTCCCCTCCCCGGGTCTTCAAGACCGTCACAATATCCTCGGTCTGGCGCCCGTTGCTCACGGCGATGCCCGACTCGAAGGCGACGGCCCTGTAGACAAGCAGCTCCGGATTCCCCTGCCTGAGCGTCTCTTCGTCGGTCGGCTCTGTCCAGATGCTCCGGCCATCCCGGCGCAGGCGCCTGGCTTGACTCGCCGGCGACCTGCCCGTTATGGCGTAGAGGACCAGGGCCGGCCCGCCTGCCGGGGCGGCGCCGATGATGATAACGCGGCCGGGGTATGTCATGGAACGGAGTGGAGCAAGGGGCGTCGTCATCTTCTGGTTTCCTCCGGGTATTGATAGCACAGCCGAACCGCCAAGTCAAAAGCCGCCCCGGCGGCCTTGTCGGCCGCCTGAGAGTAGGCTAGAATGATGCCTGCTGTTGGATTGAAGGATATTTTCCCATGAACCAAGCCTGCAAACCCGAACTGGCCTACCGCGATCAACGCTTCATGGATTCCGAGACGGCCCGGCCGATCCGGATCCTGAGCGAGATCCTCGCGCCCCAGCACGAGCTCTCGTCCCACCGGGTTCATACGACGGTGCTCTTTCTCGGCTCGACCCGGGTGGACCCGAACGACACGGAATCTCCGCTCCACAGGTATTATTGGGAAGCCGAAGAGCTGGCTTACCTCCTGGCGGGCTGGGCGATCAAGCTCAGACCCAAGGGCAAGAATTTCGTCATCTGCACCGGGGGTGGGCCCGGGATCATGGAAGCGGCCAACCGCGGAGCCAGCCGGGCCGGCGGCAAATCGATCGGCATGAACATCTCCCTGCCCCTGGAGCAGGAGCCGAACCCCTATGTCTCGCCGGACATGTCCTTTATCTTCCATTATTTCTTCACCCGCAAGTTCTGGCTCGTCAACAAGGCCAAGGCCCTGGTGGCGTTCCCGGGCGGGTTCGGGACCCTGGACGAGGTCTTCGAAACGCTCACTTTGACGCAAACCGGCAAGATTGCGCGGGAGGACCTGGCGATCGTCCTCTACGGCGAGGATTACTGGCGGAAGACCGTTAATTTCGATCACCTGCTCGAAAACGGCACGATCTCTCCCGAAGACCTGGCGCTCTTCAGGTTTTGTTCCCATCCCAAGGAAGCGTTCGCCTTCCTGAAGGGCCGGCTGAAAGCGTCCCTGGTGAAGGCCTAGAGGGCGGGACGTCTCCCCTTTTTCCGCTGCCAGAGCCAATATACGGCGATTCCGAGAGCGACGCCGACGGCGTCCGCAACGGCGTCCCTGGGGTCGCTCACCCGGCCCCTGACGAATCTCTGGTGGTACTCGTCCAGGGCACCGAGGACTGTGCCGGAAAGAAAAGTCAGGAGGATGGTCAAACGGAGGGGTGCCGGGACCACATGGAAAAAGCCCACTGACAAGAAAAGCCCCATGGCTGCAAACACCAGAGCGTGCGGCACCTTGTCCAGCCAATGACCGGGCATGCTGAACCCCAGGTCCCGCGAGGACACGAGGAAGATCAGCGCGTAGAAAAGCAGGGCCGGCAGGAAATAAGCAAGTTTCTTCATGATTGGTCGGTTGACGGCATTCTAGCTGAAAACCGGCGGTTTCGCCAGGGCGTTTGCCCCGGCCGCGGTTTGTGGCATAATGTCGGTGAACATGAAAGGGACCCGGCCCGCTGCGGCACTCGTCATCGCGGCCGCCGTCATCGCCGGCGCGGCCTGCCGGGCGAGGACTGGATTATTTTCCCGAAGGCAACATCCAGACGGGCATCGCTTCGTGGTATGGCGCGGAATTCCACGGCCGGCCGACTTCGAGCAAGGAAATTTACGATATGAACGACCTGACGGCCGCCCACAACACTCTGCCTTTGGGAAGCCAGGTGGCGGTCACGAACCTGGAGAATGGCCGCTCGGTGGTCGTGAGGATCAACGACCGCGGCCCCTTTGCCAAGAGAAGAGTGATCGACCTCTCCTACGCCGCGGCCAACGCCATCGGGCTCGTCGGGCCGGGGACCGCTCGCGTAAGGATCGAGCTCCTGGGGCGTCTCTCGCCGCCCGCCTCGGAGAGTGGGTTTTTCGTCCAGGCGGGAGCGTTCGTGTCGCGGGCGAACGCCGCCGCGCTCAAGCGGGATCTTGACGGTCAGTTCGCCGGCGTGTGCATCGTGCCGTTCAAAACCGAGCGGCAGACCTACTACCGTGTCCGGGTCAACTGCGAGTCGCGGGCCGACGCCCGGGCCGTCGCCCGCCGGCTCTCGGAAACCGGCTGCACCCCGATCATTTTCGAAGAGCCCTAGTCACCGCTCCTTTTTTCTTTTATAGAGGTAGGCCGCTTCCCTGAGCTTGTTTTCCTGGCCGTCATGGACGGCGAACCGGCCGCCGCTCCACATGTTGGCCGCCCCGAACTCCCCCTTCTTGTTCAGAGCATATAAGCTGTGCCCGAAGTTCGGCAGGCCGTCCGCGTCGAGCAGGCGCGGCTGCAGCTTGGACTTGTCGGCGACGACCTGCATGGCCTTGAGACAGGCGTCCTCGGGCGAAGAGCCCTGGCCCATGAAATGAACGACGAGAAAGCTGGCGCAGGTCCGGAGGTTGGCCTCGCCGAAGCCCGTCGAGCCGGCCGCTCCGATCGTGTTGTCGACATAGAGTCCCGCCCCGATGATCGGCGAATCGCCCACGCGTCCGGGAAGCTTGAAGGCATAGCCGCTCGTCGTGGTCACGCCGGCCAGGATGCCTCGCGGCGTTGATCGCCAGACAGTTGATGGTGCCGTAGTGCTCGACGTACGGCCGGAGCTCGGCCAGCGTCTTCTTGTCATCGGGAGAGACCCAGTAATCCTTGTCGGACAGGCTCTCCTTCCACTTGAGCCAGACCGCGCGGGCCTTGTCGGTGAGCAGGTCCTCCTCCTTGAACCCATGGGCCTTGGCGAACTTCAAGGCCCCTTCCCCAACAAGCAGGACGTGGCCGGACGTTCCATGACGAGCTTGGCGACCTTGGACGGTGTCTTGATGTTCCGGAGGGCGGCGACCGCGCCGGCCTTGTGGGTCGGCCCGTACATCACCGAGGCGTCGAGCTCGACGACCCCCTCCTCGTTCGGGAGCCCGCCGTAGCCGACGGACATGTCATTCCGGGTCCTCTTCGACGATGTTGACTCCGGCGATGACCGCGTCCAGGGGGTCGGAACCCTGGCGCATCAGCTCCATGGCCCGTTCCGTCGCGCGGAGGCCGTTGCCGCTCGCGACCACGCACAGGGGGCCGGTCTCCGCCGCTGGCGCGGCCTGGCCGGTCGGGGGGCCGGCGGCGGACAAACGGGGCGGACCGGCCAACAGCGAAGCCGCGGTGACCCCGACGCCCGCCTGCATGAATTGTCGTCTGGTTATCCTGGACATCTCCTGACCTCCTTGTCGAATCTGCGGAAGCCCTTACATTACAAAACTTGCCCCGCCGACGCAAATTTCCAGGCGCTCAGCCGTCGGCGGCCGCAGCGACCATGGGCAGGTTCAGCCTTCACAATATGCGCAATTCCGAAGCTCCCCCAAGACTCTGCTTCCTCCCTCCAAAAGTCGTTGCGGTGAATCGCGGCGTGCCCCCAGTGACCCGCTCCGAGCCCATTTGACATAGGCCGGGCGTTCGGATAAAAACTTGCCCCATGACAAACGCACGCCGGATCCTGATCTCGGCTTCCCTGTTCCACGCGCTCAACGATTCGGCGACGGTGGCCGTTCCCCTGGTGTTCCCGATCCTCCTCGGAAGCGGGGCGATGATCCGGAACTATGCGCAGATCGGCCTGCTGTCGAACTTCGGACTGCTGGCGACGTTCCTCTTCCAGATCCTCATCGTCCACGCTGCCCGGCGCTGGGATTTCCGGCTGCTGCTCGCGGCGAGCTTCGCCGGGATCGTCCTTTCTCTCGTTCTGATCCCGCTTTCGACGACCTATGCCTGGCTCTTTGTCGCTCTACATTTGCTTCCGGGTGTTCGACAGCTTCTACCACACGATCGGCCTGGCCTGGGTCTCCCGGACTCACCCGAGCCGAGGGCATCGATTTTGCCATGGGGGTCCAGAGCGGCTCGGGCAACCTGGGCGTTCTCGCCGCCTTCGTGGCGGTCGGTTTTCTGGCGCAGAGGACGAGCTGGCAAACCGCGCTTTTCCTGTGGGCCGCGGTCTGCCTCTGCCTGGGGCTGTCGAGCTTGGCGCTTGTCCGCGACATCTCCTTCAGGATGGACGATGATGCCGGGGCGCTGGGGCCGGCGTCCTGGCTCCGGACCGTCAAGCTGATCCGCCGCTACATCCCCGGGTTCGTCTTCGGCGGGGCGTCATGGAGCGTGACCGTCTATTTCGCGCCATCGCTTCTCAACAGGAGGTTCGGCGTCCCGATGGGCGGGACCGGTCTCTATTTGGCGCTCTGGATCGGGATGGGCACGGTCATGACCTATCTTTTCGGCCGGCTCAGCCGGGCCTTCGGGCGGTCAAAGATCACGCGGGCGGCGCTGGTCCTCGCCTCTGTCTCCCTGTTCGGGGTCGGGCTGGCCCGCCGGACAGGCCCGGCGGTCGCGGGCCTGTTCATCTTCGGCCTGTCGCTTTTCCTGATCTACCCGGCCCTCCAGTCGTGCGTCGGCAACGCCGTGTCCTCCCGGAACCAGTCCCAGGCGTTCAGCGTGGCCTCCAACCTCCAGATCCTGTCGGGCGCCCTGATCTCGCTGGTTTCGGGATTCCTGTCCGACCGGTTCGGCGTCAATTCCCCGTTCCTGCTCATGGGCGGCCTCGGGCTGATAGCCTTCGTGCTGACGCCGCCGGAGCGGGGCGGCTGTCTGGCCGAAGGTCACCTGGATGCCTGCTCTTCCAGCAGCTGAATGACGACGGTGTGAGAGCCCTCGGGGACCCGGAACTCCTGGGCGTCGTCCTGGAAAACCCGGATGAGCTCGTTATCCAGAAGCAACTGGTATTTCCCCCTTTTCAGGAACTGGACCTCGACGTCCCTCTTCTTTATGGTCCGGATCTCGAACGAGACCTCATTTTCCGAGTAGAGGAAGTGCCTGAAGACGGCCCCGCCGTCCGCCCGGAGGATCTCCTTGTCTTCCTCGAGCAGCCTGATCCTCGACCGGGCGACCTCGACATCGTAATGACGCCCATGGATCGCCAGCCGCGTCAGCCGGCCCTTCAGGTCCGGACTGAGCATCCCGAACCGGAATCCCTCCCAGGGCGTAAAATCCAGGTATTCCTCGATCGCCACAAGGGCGAACAGCGGTCCCCAGCTATGGAACCTCTCGCCGCCCGCCTCCCCGGTCCGCGAATCGAAGTCCTCGGGGCAGAGCTGGAAGTTGTTGTAGCTCCGGAGGAAGAGCCCCTGGCTCTTGTTGGCGAATTCCGCGGCGACGGGGTCGAGGCCGCAGGCCTTGAGGCCCTGGTAGACGAGGTAATTCGTGGGGGGGCGGATCGTCCCGCGCCATGCCTGCTGGTCCTTGAACCGGGGATCGTCGCGCGAGACGGACGGCATGACATAATCGCCCCAGAACTCCTTGGGGTTCAGGAGCCGACGGATCATCAGGGCCGCCCGTTTTTCGTCCGGGATCCGCGCGATCAGAGGGTAGAAGTTGGAGGCGGCCTTCCGGGTCGAGAACCGGCCGTCCCAGCGCCTGTCGAAATAGAAGCCCTCGCGCTCGTTCCAGAGACGGCTGTTGATGAGGTCCTTCATTTCCTGGTATTCGCGAAGGTAAGCTTCGTAATCCTCGGGGATATTGAGCACGCCGGCGATCTGCGCCAGGCAGTAGGCATCGAGCGCGTAGAGGCTGTTGAGGTCGATGCAGTTCATGGCGAGGGTGCCGGCGGAATCGTCGAACGACGCCTCCTCCCAGTTGGGCAGGTCACCCTGACCGGACTCCCACATGGCCCGCTGCTTGCCGCGGGCGTTTTCCTCCCAGGAGGGCACGGCGGCCGCGACCAGCTCGGCGTCCGATCCCCACTCGAGCAGGCCGTCGCCGTTGCCGTCGCGCCGCGGGTGGCCGCCCGCTCCCGGTGCTTTCCAAAAGGCATGCCATCTTCTGAGATAGGGATAGGAAAACTTCAGGAGATCGAGGTCGCCGAGCTTGCCGAACAGCTTGAAGACCGCGTAGCTTCCCACCGGCGGTTGGGAACGGTCGGGGGTGCCGCCGAATCGTCCCCGCCAGTTCGGGATGTTGCCGTTCGGGTATTGCGTCTGAAGCACGGACTTGACGATCTCCTGGACGTGCCGCGGGCTCTCCACGGAGACCTCCAGGGCATCGAAGAATGAGCCCCATTCGAAAATCGTCCAGTGGTCTGGAGCGCCGCCAGGCTGAGGATAGACCCAGCGCCGGACGGCCGGGGCGTACAGGCGGTGATAGTCGGGCTGATAAAGGATCATCCAAAAGAGGTTGTTGGTGACGGCTTCGGGCGCTCCCTGATAGAGGCCTTCGACCTTGACCCGGCTGCTGGCGTATCGCTCCTCCCCTTCCAGGAGCAGGGCGGCGATCGCCTCGGCACTGGTGAAGCGCGCGGCGTCGTATCCCAGGGCGGCTCGGGTTTCGCCCGCGGCGGCGACAAAGTATATGTCGGTGTCGTCACGGGTCGTGATGGCGAGGGCGAACCCGCCCTCGGGAGGACCGGCGACCGGCGCCGCCTGACGGTTCGTCCAGAAGACATAGGTTCCCGGTCCGGACTCGCTGGTTCCCTCGACCCGGCCGTCTTCCGACAATCGGTAGGCGTCCTTGAGGTCCCAGGGCGAATAATGGACGATCTCGATGGTCAAATTCCTGGGAGCGCGGATCCGGCCGACGACCGTCCTCTCGTCCTGGCGGGACCATTCGAGCGTGAGGGTCACGGGTTTGGGAGAGGGTTTGATGAAGACGGGCGTCTCATTCCGAAGCTTGAGGGGCAGGCTCAAGTCGGCCCGGACGCGGGCATATTGTCCGTCGGGAGACTGGGGGCCCACCTCGGAAATGAGGTAATGAAAATCCTCGCCCTCGATGACCTGTTCGCCCTTCCGGACCCTGAGGCGGAAGGCGAAACCGATGCCCTTCGCCGGCGCCAGGACCAGGCCGAACCATTCCCGGCCGTCGAGCGCGCCGATGCAGGCATCCTTCCATGGATAGAAGACCTCGCCGCGAACGGACGCCAGCAGGCCGGCCAGGCAGACCGCCGCGGCGCCCAGCGCGAGTCCTGTTCTCAGGGAATGATATCGCGACATTGCAGCCCGAATCCCGAGTCTAATTTACGGGAAACGAGCGCATAAATCAATGAAGCAGCCCGTCCCTTTTTTCTTCGGACGGCCTGTGATAGATTATCCGCCAGAGGAGGCCTCCATGGACTTTAACCAGTACTTCAAATCCCGCCAGGGCGAGATGGTCAATCTGCTCAAACAGGTGGTGAGTCACGAGTCTCCCTCCTCGGACAAGAAAGCGGTCGATGCCTGTTCGGCGTTCGTGACCGCCGAGTTCCGGAAGGCCGGCGCCAAGATCACCCGCCTGCCGCAGAAGGCGACCGGCGACTTCCATGTTGTCGAGTATCCGGCGTCGGCTAAGTCGGCCGGCGAAGGCCAGATCCTGGTCCTCGCGCACGTCGATACGGTCTGGCCGGTCGGAAAAACCGTGCAGATGCCGTTTTATATTTCCGGGAACAAGGTCTTCGGGCCCGGCGTCCTCGACATGAAAGCCGGGATCGTGGTCTCGCTTTTCGCCCTCAAAGCCCTCCATCAGCTGGGGCTGAGCCCCGCCCGGAAGGTCGTTTTGTTCATCAACTCCGCCGAGGAGATAGGGAGCCCGGCGGCGGACGAGCTGATCGGCCAGCTGGCCAGAAGATCGAGAGCCGTGCTCTGCCTCGAGCCGGCCCTCCCCGGCGGCGCGCTCAAGACCCAGCGCAAGGGAAGGATGGTCCTCCGGCTGGAGGCCAAAGGCCGGGCGGCCCATGCCGGGGCGCCCGAAAAAGGGGTTAATGCCGTCGAGGAGCTGATCGGCCAGCTCCGCCGGCTGAAACGGCTGGAGACCGGCGGGGTCACCCTGTCCGTCAACCAGATCGGCGGCGGCGAGAAAGCCAACGTCATCGCCGAGGAGGCCTGGGCCTTGATGGATGCCCGGTTTTGGACGATCCGCCAGAGAGACCGCCTGCTGGCTTCGCTCAAGGAGGCCCAGCCGCTCAAGGCCGGTGCCCGGCTCAAGTTCGGGGTGGAGAGCCGGACGCCGCCGATGGAGAAGACGCCGGCCTCGGCCAAGCTCTTCCAGCAGGCCCGCCGGATCGCCTCCAGCCTCGAGATCGACCTCGCCGAGGGCAAGACGGGCGGAGGCTCGGATGCCTCGATCGCCTCGAGCTTCGGCATCCCCACGCTCGACGGACTAGGGCCGGACGGCGACGGCATCCATGCGGCCCATGAGCACGTCCTCCTCCCCTCTTTTGTCCAGCGGGCCGTCTTGTTGACGGAGCTCCTGCGGCAGCTCTGAAGCCGGATTGACTCCGGCTTTCCGTTCTGATAGTTTAAAGTCTCCAAAGCACCCATCGTTCATGATATCTTTCAAGGGAGGACTCATTTGATCAAGAAGTATTATCTGCTTTCCCCGGGCCCGACGCCCATCCCCGACAGCGTGCTGTCGGTCGCCGCCGAGCCCATCATCCACCACCGGACGCCCGAGTTCTCGGAGATCTTCATGCAGGTTTCCGAGGGGCTGAAATATGTCTTCGGGACCAAAGAGGACGTCTACGTCCTAACGTCTTCGGGAACGGGCGCCATGGAAACCGCGATCGTCAACACCCTGAGCTCCGGCGACACGGCCGTCTGCATCAACGGCGGGAAGTTCGGCGAGCGCTGGGGCAATATCTGCCGAGCCTACGGCCTGAACGTCCGGGAGATCACGCTCGAGTGGGGCGAAGATTTCACGAAGGAGCAGCTGGCCGCCGAGCTCACTTCTAATCCAGAAAGCATCCACTCGTCGAACTTGCCGAATTGATACACAAATCCTTTTGCGTTCAGCACCTTTCGGCCCGAATCCTTGTCGACACTGATCGTGGCCTTCCTTGGGAAAGCTGCCTCCAAAACGCCCTTCGGAGTCCGTGACCCCCCTGACGCGAGCCATTCGATTGCTTCTTCCTTGTCTACGATCCTCATGCTGGGTGTTCTCCTCTTCACTACGCGTACCACAGGTGAGTACAGAGCGGTTTCCGATGGGGCAATCGTGAGACTTTCGTGATTTGAAAGCCAAGAGCACCGGCCAGGACAGTAAGCAGATATTTACATTATCGCCATCATGTCAATAGTGGCATAGGAAAGCCATGAGCCTGGCCGCTTCACCGATTTCTGATTCAACCTGGCCTGTTCGAATTCACCAGCAGGCCGGCAGTGTTCATCGTAGTGGTGCGTGGCCCCATAAAGCTTTCCGTGATGACCCGAATCCCCAACCTGCCCAACACCGCCTAGATTGACAACGCGTACCTGTGGAAGGGCTCTGCAGGCCTCGTTCTCTCCTTGACATGACGCCTGCAGTGGATATGATAGAGCTCGGTGGAGAGATGGAGCTGGGATATAGGCCAACGCTGGAGGAAGTCTCGAGCATGGCCTACGAAGTCAAGTATTGCTGGGAAGAACGGGACGCCCTGCAATCGGAAAATAATCGGCTGAGAGAGATGCTGAAGGGATTCAGCATTGAGGGGCAAAAATGATTGCTCGCGACTTACTTGTCAAATATCTCTTGTGGCTTGCACTGGCGTCGGTAGTTTCCTATGGCGTGACAGCAATCATAATGGCTCTTGTGGCCCAGACCGGGATAATTCGGAGCCCGCTCTCTACAACTACTCATGGAACGTGCTATTCATCATTGTAGCAATAGTCCTGTTCAGGGTGTTTACCAGACACCTGGGCAAGCCCAAGGGTAAAGCATGAACGAATCTTACGACCGGCTGGGTAGAGACCAGGCCCATGGCCCGGAGAGTCAGGCAGATAGGCTGGCAGTGACAATCTAGGGGTTGAGAGGCCAAGAGGCTGGCAAACAAAAATGCCGCCCTAATCATCTTAGTGCGGCATTGGTTGGGGGTGCCTGATGGGTTTCGAACCCACAACCCCTGGTTCCACAGACCAGTGCTCTGCCATTGAGGGTGATTGCAAAGCCCTAAATAAGCACCGTGTAGCGCCGATGTAGCAGACTACGGCAGACTCCGGGGACATGGAAGGAGCAAGCCATGTCTACACCGGGGAGCGTCTATCAGAGAAGCGATGGCAAATGGTGTGCCAGTCTACAGGCGGACGGCAAGCGTAAGACTCTTTATGCCAAGTCCGAGAGGGACGCAAGGAAGAAGTTGGCGGACCTTCAAGGACAGATGGCAACCATCGGCACACTACCCAATCCCGGCAAGCGTAGCGTCGATGACTTACTCGATGCGTTCTTGGAATCCAAGGGACCTAACTGGAAACCCTCAACCCTCGATGGGCACCGCATTGTCTGCGACCTCTACATCCGGCCCCATATCGGCCACGTTAAGCTATCACGGCTGGAACCATTGCACCTGGAACGACTGTACAAAGCCCTTGCTGTCCACGGTAAGAGAGCGGCCAGCAAAGCACACTCAACACTCCATAGCGCCTGTGAGCTAGCCCTACGCTGGCGCTGGCTAGGCCATAATCCCGCAGACCTTGCACAGAAACCATCATACAGGCCGGAGCGAAAAGCGCTGTGGACTGAGCAGCAGCTTCAGACATTTCTAGTTGGCACTGGCGGTGACTGGTTGCACCCTCTATGGGTGACAGCCAGTAGCAACGGGATGCCGAATAGGAGAACTGACAGGCATAACATGGAATGAGGTTGACCTAACCCAAGGCTTGCTGTCTGTAAAAGCAACATGAATCGCATCGGCCACGAGTGGGTGCAATCCACACCGAAGACCACAAGCGGAGAGCGGGTGATTGCCGTACCACTGGAAGCAGTTGCAGCCTTGAGGCACCAGAAGACCCTACAAGCGCAATGGCGGCTACATCTAGGCCCGGATTGGATAGAGAGCAATCTTGTGTTCACAGCTCAGCAAGGAGGACCTTCTGGGACGCTTCACTGTGTCTCACGCTCTCAAGCGAAGTTGCGAGCGCCTGGGACTGCCGGCGATAACAGTTCACCAGTTGCGACACTGGCACGCTTCTTGGCTGCTGAGAAGTGGACTACCACTAGCCGACATCTCCCGGCGCTTGGGACACGCTAATGTCGGCATAACCTTGCAGACTACAGTCACGTCATTGGGAACCGGGATGCGGAAGCTGCGAGGATGATGGAATCTGTACTGTCACATGCTGCACCCGATAGTAGATATCGCCAACAGAACGCTTGTTCTGTTATAATACTTCTGGAGCCGGGTGGCTTGGCCAAGCCCGCAAGCGCTACTTGCCGACTCAAGTAGTGGCCCGGCAAATAATTGCCTAGTCGGAGGTACGCCTTGCAGAATCACGCTTCAAAAGAACACCCTCTTGAGAATCACCCAACCCCACGCAAGAGGTACTATCAAGAACTCAACCGGAATGCAGACTTCCAGAAAGCCATTGGCGCCATGTTTCAGGAACTGCGTAAATCATACGTTGAGTTGCTCGATTTCGCTGGGAGAGCTATACGGGCCCGAGTTAAGGACGGACCAACTCGCCCACGAAGTCGAAAGGGATATACTGGTACGGCGGGAGCCAGGGATGTCTGTGAAGCGGAAGCGCAGTACTGGGGACTGCTGAGGAAAGCCCAAAGCCTGATGAACCAATTCCTCGCAACCTGGAACCTTCCGGACATCAGCAGGTGGTATCTTTGGGAGAACTTTGAAGCACAGCAATCGGGCCGTCTGTCTCCTGGCCAATTCATTATTTCTCACGGGTACATGATGCCGATAGAGGCCGATTCTCTTCCGCCCCTGACGGACGAAAACTCACCAATCCCCACGGAGGGGCCAGCTAACGAGCAAGCACTTAGGGGCCTGGCGAGACAGATTCGCTGGAAGCGTTTTCCCTCAATGCAAGACTCGGAACTGAAATCCGCAGAGCATCAACGAGCAGAAGACCACGAGAAGACTGTCAAGGAGGTAAGACAAGAAACCCTGATGAGTGGCCTGCTGCTGGCAAGTGATGAGGTTGACGAGAAACGTACCATCCGCCTTGGCGACAAATGGCTGAAGGACGTAGACGGGAACAAAGCAGAGATGCCACCCGCCGAGCTATATCCCGACGAGCTTCTGCACTGGCTTAAGAACAGGGCGATAAGGGTGGCTGAGGCAGACCTTCTCGATGAGCCGGAGACGGAGGAACGGCAGCCCAGAGACAAAGCGGCGTCAGTGGATACCGCAGTTGTATCAGACGAGGGGGAGGGGGACCCACTTCGGCTGTTGGGTGACGAGGAAACGCAACAGGACATTTCAGAGGTAATCAGAAACCTAGCCTTGTCGCCTCAGCAACAAGAAATCGTCGAGATGGACATCATCTTGCAGCAAGAGGGTGTCCCTGAGCCGCGGTAGAAATGTAGAAGCGGCTCGGCGACTGGGCAAGCCTCCTGCGCAGATTCGAAACCAGAAAAAGAGAATCAGGGACAAATGGCCTGGCTGAGCTGTATACGTTTCTGGCAAAAGTTCACATATAGGTAGAGGTTAAGAGGCTCCGAGAAATCGGAGCCTCTGGCATTTATTGAAGTTTATAGCCCGGAAAGAAGGGGTGAAAGCATGAAGCTCTACCTAACGGTGTCAGAACAAAAATTGAATGAAAGCCCAAATGTGTTGCTCGCCACGTGCGACCGCCGGCTCATCGAGATGGTTGTTGAGCATCTCCTCAAGCGGCTTGGCAATTCGCAGAAGCAAGACCGGAATCAGTCAGGCCGGGCAAAAACGGGGAGGCGCAGGCATGACGAGGAAAGGAAAATGCCCGCCCACAGCTTGCCGGCACAGGACGGGCAACTCACGAGACCGTAGGTGTTATTAGCACCTTTGCAGATTCTAGCACAACGCATAGGAACCCGTTAGTCGAAGTCCGGGAAGAACTAGGCTTGAACAGAACCCAGATGGCTGTGCAGTTGGATAGCGACCGGAATGTGCTGGTGCAACACGAACTTGGCTACTGCCGGCCAGGGCTTCGACCGCGAGTGGCCGCAGCGCTGTCCCATCTGACACGGAGAACTCCAGAGGACCTGCAAGCCCAATACCGGGACTGGCGTCTGTCGCTCCAAGCTCCCGACTCGATGATTCGATGAGTAGGGGGGCGATGAAGTGAACAGTCAAACCGTGGCAATCACTGACCCAAGGGAGGCGACTGAGCAACTGCGGCAGGCGTCGCCCGAGGAACAGGCGGAATTGCTGGCCCAATACCGAGCCACATTCCACGAAGTACTGGAAACCCCAAGGCCAATAGGCGAACGTCTACCACAGGCGACCGCCGAGAGAGTCAAGCGCCTCGCACAATCATCCCGGACCCAATCCTCAGAAAAGCACATACTCAAGGCGTACTGGGTGAAGGTGAAAAACAGAAACCCCCGTCACTAATACGACGTCAAAAGGCAGGCCAGCTCCTACTAAACGGCCTAATGAAAGCTGGAGGCTTCGTTCAGTCCAAGTACGGCGAACTCTACTACTTTGAGCAAAAGACACGCCGACTGTACGACATGAAGTCAGACTACTGGGCAGCCTACCTCTACAGCATAACCGGGGCTAACCCGGCAGGCCAGGACTTCGCTTACCTACTAGCTGATTGCAAGGCCGAAGCGATGGAGGCAGAATGCCAACCTGTTTTGAAGGTAGCCGCATGGAGTGACGAGGAAAAGGTTCTGCAGAATCAGCAGATTCGATGGGACAGTATATAGACTCGACGGCGCAACAATCACGGAAGAAGCTAACGGAAGTAACGTGCTTTTCAATGACAACAGAGAGTGGGACCGTACCGCCCAACGTTCGACGACGATAGTATTCTTCACCGACCACCACCATAGTTCCAAACTGGGACGGAGACCCCCAAGCTGTATGGCCTAGCATTCAGAGTGTGGCAACTGTCTACATTCTTTGCAGAACTGTGCCCGACAAAGCCAGTGATAGCTGCCATCGGTGAGAAGGGCAGCGGCAAGAGCATGACACTGCGACTATTCCTCCGGTCCCTGTTCGGACGACGCAGAATTGACCGGAGTGCCAGATAAGCCCGATGGGTTCACGGCAGCTGCATCGTCTGCCTATGTAATCGCATTCGACAACCTCGATGAGTTTTGCGGCTGGATGGATGAGGGACAAATAACCGCGAGTAACAACGGGTGCTGAAGACCAGTACCGCAAGCTATACACTTCCAATGATGTCGGCACAGTTCGATATCGTTGCTGGCTAGCGTTCACATCCAGGACCCCGGACACTCTCGCGAAAGGGATGACCTAGTAGACCGGCTCATACCGCTGCCAGTTAAGCGCATTGCAGACAATACAGCGATCGCGGAACGGGAATTCCTCAAACAGGTAACCGAAACACGCAACGCATGGTGGGGAGATGTTCTCCGGCGGTTGAATGCAGTTGTCGCGCGCATCAGAAGGGGCGAACTACTAAGCAAGTCCCAACTCAAACTAGCCGACTGGGAATCGCTGGGTCGCCTGATAGCCAGAACGGAAGGCCAAGAAGGGCTATGGGACAGGTTCGTAGCAGAGTTGAAGCAGTCACAATCAAGCTTCCTACTGGACGGAGAGCTCATACTCGAAGGCTTACAATCGTGGCTTCAGAACACGGCTAACCATGGGCGTGAAATGCCAACACAGAAGTTATACCAAGAACTCACGCCGCTTCTGTTCAACGACAGCAGGCCGCCCATTGACTGGCCCAAGAGCACCCGGGCATTCGGGAAGAAACTGGCGACTCTGAGACGTGACCTGCGAGCCCAGTTTGATAATCTGTA
>CAVXUH010000013.1:0-9328 GCA_963764885.1 Candidatus Aminicenantota bacterium | reverse complement strand
CCGAGGTCCTTGCCGGCGTCGGCGTTTTCCTTGGCCCTCTTGTAGAGGGCGGCGTGCACTTTCTCGGCCTGCAGGGCGGCGTTGAACCACGATCACCGCGACTTTCTCCTGCTGTTCGTTTCCGGTCGCGATATACTCGGGGTACATCTTTGTCGACCTCGAAGGTCTCGCCTTCGATCGCCCCCTGCAGGTTCTCGGACGTCTTGCCCACGCCCTTCAGCGCGCCCAGGTGGTTGGTGGCGTGCATCTGCTCGGAGTAGCTCGCGGCCCGGAAGAGTCGGGCGATGTTGGCCAGGCTCTCCTTTTCGGCGGCGGCGGCAAAGGCCAGGTATCTCATGTGGGCCTGGCTCTCGCCCGCGAAGGCGGCCTTGACGTTGTCCTCGGTCGGTTTTTTCATGGGACCCTCCTAGAGTCGGATCATTTTCTCGATGGCCCCCCGGGCCCTCCGGCTGATTTCGGCGGGAACTTCGACGCGATATTTCATCTCCTCGAGGGCCGCCAGGACCTTGGGGAGGTCGATCTTCTTCATGTTGAAGCAGAAGGCCATGTCCTTGACGGGCAAAAACGCCGTCAGCCCGTTCTCCTTTTGCAGCCTGTAGATGATGCCGGCCTCCGTGCCGACGATCACCTCAGCGGCCCTCGTCTCCCGGGCCGCCGCCACCATGTGCCCGGTTGAGATCACCCTGTCGGCCAGGTCGATGACTTCGGGGCGGCACTCGGGATGGACCCAGACCTCGGCGGCCGGATGGAGCTTTTTCTTGGCCAGGACGTCGGCGGCCAGGATGCGGTCGTGGACGTAGCAGCAGCCGTCCCAGGCGATGATCCTCTTTCCGGTCTGCCGCGCGACATAGGCGGCCAGGTTCTTGTCCGGCACGAACAGGATCTCCTCATCGGGGATCGAGTTGACGACGCGCACGGCGTTCGACGATGTGCAGCAGACGTCGGACTCGGCCTTGACCTCGGCCGTCGTGTTGACGTAGCAGACGACCTTGCGGCCGGGGTATTTGGATTTCCAGTCCCTGAGCTCCTGGCCGGTGATCGTTTCGGCCATCGGGCAGCCGGCGTCGGGGTCGGGAAGCAGGACGGTTTTTTCCGGGGAGAGGATGGCTGCGGTTTCGGCCATGAAATGGACCCCGCAGAAGACGATGACCTCGGCCGCGCTCCGGGCGGCTTCCTGGCTCAGGCCCAGCGAATCGCCCGTGTAGTCCGCGATGTCCTGGACTTCGGGGACCTGGTAGTTGTGGGCCAGGATCACGGCCCGCCGCTCTTTCCTGAGCCCGTTGACCCGGTCGATCACTTCCTGTTTGGTCATGAGAGTTCGGCCTCCGCTCAGTCCTTGAGCTTCCGGATAAAAACGCGGATGATCTCCCCCGATTCCTCGAAGCCCAGGAACTCCTGGCCCGTCATTTTGCACCAAGCCGGCATGTCCGCCTTGATGCCCGCGTCGCTCGAAACAACCTCGAGCACCTCCCCCACCTTCATCTCTTTCATCTTCCGGGCGGTCTGGATGATGGGTACGGGGCAGAGGAGGCCGTAGCAGTCGAGCCTGACATTCGCCTCAATCGTCATTGTCTCGCACCGCGTCCGGTCCGGCGCCGGGCCTCCGCCCAATTCGCGGATCGGGTATCAGGGCTGGGAGAGGTCGGCCTCGCAGCTCGGGCATTTGTCGGCGCCTTTCTTGGCCAGGTTGCCGCAGTGCGGGCACTCCTCGAACTCGATCTGGCAGTGATCGCAGAATTCCTCGGCCCCCTCGAGCTCGCCCTCGCAATAGGGGCAATAGCACTGGTCCTTGGCGACCGTCCCCTCGACCGCCTCGCCCTTGGCCGCGGCCTGCTTTTTCCGGTAGTCCTCGATGGCGGAGTGGAGGGCGTCGGCGCCCAGGTTCGAGCAGTGGAGCTTGTTCTTGGGCAGCCCGCCCAGCGATTCGGCCACCGTCGCGTTGGTGATCTTCATGGCCTCGTCGAGAGTCTTGCCCATGGCCATCTCGCTGACCATGCTGGAAACGGCGATGGCCGCGCCGCAGCCGAACGTCTGGAACTTGATGTCCTCGAGCCGCTCGTCCTTCACCTTGATGTAGAACGTCATCATGTCGCCGCAGACGGGATTTCCCACCTGCCCCAGGCCGTCGGCGTCCTTGATGACCCCGACATTCCGGGGATTCTGGAAATGGTCCATCACTTTATCGCTGTAAATCATTTGGGTTTTTCCTCCAGGAAGGTCGTGTAAAGGGGCGACATCCTGCGCAGCCGGTCGACGATCGGCGGAAAGACCTCGAGGACATAGTCGATGTCCGCGGCGGTCGTGCCGTCGACCAGGCTGAAGACAAGCGAGCCCTGGGCCAGCGCGTGGTCGAGCCCCATGGCCAGGAGAACGTGCGAAGCCTTGAGCGCCCGCGACGTGCAGGCCGAGCCGCTCGAGGTGGCGATCCCCTTCATGTCCAGGTTGAGGAGCATGGACTCGCCCTCGATGAACTCCACGCAGAAGCTGGCGTGGTGGGGCAGCCGCTTTTCCCGGTGCCCGGTGAGTACGACGTGGTCCACCCGGCGGGGCAGCTCATCGATCAGCTTGTCGCGGAGGCCGGTCATCGCCGCCGTCCGTTCCCCGAGCCTGAGCGCGGCGATCTCCGCGGCCTTGCCCAGCCCGACGATCCCCATCACATTCTCCGTCCCCGCCCGACGGCCGCCCTCCTGGATGCCGCCGTCGATGAACGGCAGGATGCGCATGCCCTTCTTCACGAACAGCGCGGCGCCGCCCTTGGGCCCGTAGAACTGGTCGGCGGCCAGGCTGAGGGCGTCGACGCCCAGCTCACCGACATCGACCGGCAGGCTGCCCGCCGCCGCGACCGCGTCGGTGTGCAGGGGCACGCCGGCCGCCCGGCAAACCCGGCTGATCTCGGCCACCGGCTCGACCGTCCCGACTTCGCTGTTGGCCAGCATGACCGAAACGAGGACGGTGTCCTTGCGGATCGCCTTCCGGACTTCTTCCGGGTCGACCAGGCCGTGCTTGTCCACGGGCACCAGGGTCGACGAAAACCCGGCTTTTTCCAGGCTCTTGGCCGAATGGAGGACCGACTGGTGCTCGATCGCCGATAGAACCAGGTGGCAACCCTTGTCCCGTCGGGCCAGCGCCAGCCCCTTGACCGCGAAATTGTTCGCCTCCGACCCGGACGAGGTGAAGATGATCTCGCTCTCGGTCGCGCCGACCAGGGCGGCGACCCGGCCCCGGGCCTCCTCGATGGCCTCGAGCGCCTCCTGGCCGTCGGTGTGGAGGCTCTGCGGGTTCCCGAAGCGGCTGTCGAGGAACGGCCGCATCGCCTCCGCCACCCCGGGATCCAGGGCGGTGGCCGCGATGTGATCGAGGTAGACCCGCTTCATGGCGTCCGAGTCATCCGACCGAGACCACTTCCTTGACTTCGGGGACTTCTTTCTTGAGGTGGCGCTCGATGCCCATTTTCAGGGTCATCTGGGACATCGGGCAGCCGCCGCAGGCGCCGGTCAGCCGGACCTTGACGACCCCGTCCGTGACGTCGACGAGCTCGACGTTCCCGCCGTCGGCCATCAGGGCCGGCCGGATCTTATTCAAAGCGGCTTCGATTTTTTCTTTCATCTCGGAGCTCCTTTATCCTCGGATACCAATATATCACGTCAACGGAATTTTTCCATGATCTTGTCCAGCCGGCCAGCCTCGACCCGGAGCTCTTCGAGCCCGATCGGGCGTTGCGGGTCGGCGAGCATGAGCTCCTCGAAAACGGGCTTGGTTTCCTCGTAGATGAGCCCGGTGGCGATCTTTTCCGGCTGGTTGAGGGCGGCCCAGGCCTGCGGCTTGCTGGCGGGGTCGTAGGCGGGGTCGTCCCCAAGGCGGACGATGTGCTTCCGGAACCAGTCGTAGGTATTCAGCTTGTTGTGGGTGACACAGGGGCTGAGCACGTCGATGAGCGAAAAGCCCTTGTGCCGGAGGCCGCGCTCGATGAGGGAGGCCAGCCCGGCCACGTCTCCGGAGAACCCGCGGGCGATGAACGTCCCGCCGGCGGCGAGGGCCAGGTTCGGACCGTCGATCGGGAAATCCTTGGACCCGAACGGCGTCGACAGCGTCACCGACCCGAAGTCCGAGGTCGGTGAAACCTGTCCCTGGGTGAGCGCATAGGTGCGGTTGTCGGAGACGATGTAGGTGATGCTGATATTCTTCCGGACCGTCTGGATGAAGTGGGCGAGGCCGATGGAGTAGGCGTCGCCGTCGCCGCTGACGGCGATCACCCGGAGGGCGGGGTTGGCCAGCTTGATGCCGGTGGCCAGCGGCATCGTCCGGCCGTGGAGCCCGTGAAACCCGTACCCCAGGAAATAGTTGGTCATCCGGCCGTGGCAGCCGATCCCGGAGACCGTGACGACGTTCTCGGGCTCGAGGTCGAGGGCGGCCGCTGCCCGCTTGAGGGCCTCGAAAATGCCGTACAGGCCGCAGCCGGGGCACCAGGTCGGCGAGGCGCGGTGGAAAGATTGCTTGTCTTTCATCGGCAGGCCCTCAGGACCGGGCGCACGATCTCGGCCGGCACGAACGCCCGGGTCGAATAGTTGACGATGCTCCGGAGCTCCCGGCAGGGGCTGAGCTGGCTCTTGATGAGCGTCGCCAGCTGTCCGGAGTAATTGCTTTCGACGACAAAGGCCTGCTCGCAGCCCGCCAGGAATTTCTCGACGGCGGCGGCGGGGAACGGCCAGAGCGTCCTCAGCTGCAGGAAATTCGAGGTGACGCCTTTCGCCCGGAGCTTCTCGCGCGCCTCGAGCACGGCGCCGAGGGTCGAGCCGAAAGAGATGAGGCCGGCGGCGGCCTTGCGCTCGCCCCACAAGCGGGGCGGAGCCAGGTCGCGGCCGGCCCGGTCGAGCTTGCGCATCCGTTTATCCATCATCCGGATGCGGTTCGCGTCGTCCTCGTCGCGGTAGCCGTGCTCGTCGTGCTCCAGGCTTTCGGCGATATGCACGCCGCCCTTGAACGACGGCAGGGCGCGCGGCGAGATTCCATCGGCCGTGATCTCGAACCGCCGATAATCCGCCATTTTCAGGACGTCGTCGCGCCCGAGCAGCTTGCCCCGGTCGATGGTGACGCCCGCCAGGTCGAAGGCCGGCGCGGTCCGGTAGTTCTGCCCCATGTCGAGCTCGGTCAGGATGATCACGGGGCACTGGTACTTCTCAGCGAGGTTGAACGCCCGGACCGTCAGGTCGAAGCACTCGCCGATCGTTCCGGGCGCGAGAACGATCCTCGGGAACTCGCCGTGCGACCCGAAGATCCACTGCAGCACGTCGGCCTGCTGCGTCTTGGTGGGGACGCCCGTCGCCGGGCCGAGGCGCTGCACGTGGGCGATAACGACCGGCGTCTCGGCCATCCCGGCCAGACTGAAGGCCTCCATCATCAGGGAGGCGCCGGGCCCCGAAGTGCCCGTCATCGCCCGGGCGCCGGCGAAGGCCGCGCCGATGGCCATGTTGAGGGCCGCGATCTCGTCCTCGGTCTGGACGACGACGCCGTTGAACTCGGGCAGATAGCGGGTCAGCCAGAGGTAGATCTCCGAGGCCGGGCAGATAGGGTAGGCCGCGAAACAACGGCAGCCCGCCGCCAGCGCCCCGAAGGCGATCGCCTCGTCCCCGGAAACCAGGATGCGGCCGCGGTCGGGTCGCCTGGTGAGCGGACGCCGGTCGCTTTCGGACGTGATTTCCCCGGCCTTATGGTAGCCGAAAGCGGCGGCTTCGACGTTCTTTCTGACGACCTCCTCGCCCTTCTTTTTCAGGAACATCTCGGCGATGATGCGGTCGAGGACCGCGCAGTCGAAGTCGAGGAGGTAGGCGAGCGCGCCCAGGGCCAGCATGTTCTTGTAGATCTCCTGGCCGAAGCGCTCGCGCGCGAGCGACCTCAGGGGGAACTTATGGAAGGACGCGCCCTTTTTGCCGGCGGGGGGCATCGGGGCGTCTTCTTTGCCGTCGCAGAAGACGATCCCGCCGCTGCTGATCTCCGGGAGATGGGAGATGGTGGCCTCGCAGTCGAAGGACAGCAGGATGTCCAGCCGGTCGCTCAGCCCGTAGGCGTTGTCGAGAGAACCGCGGATGATATAGCTCGTCGCCTCGCCCCGGATGTTCGACGGAAAATCGCGGTAGGTCGAGGCCTCCCAGCCGTGGCGTTTGAAGAGCTTGGCCAGGACGTTCCCGGTAAAGAGAACGCCGTCGCCCGCCTTGCCGGCGAGCATGATGGACAGGTCCTTGATCATCGGCATCACAGTGTTGGGGGCGCTTCCTAGACGAGCTCCCCCCGCGCGACGGGTATCACGCGGCCGCCGACGGAGACGGACAGAGCGCCGGACTCCTCCCCCGCCTTGAGCAGGAGGAGCGACGGGCGGCCGACCTCATGGCCCTGCTCGACACGGATATTGATTTGGCCGGGGCCGAAGTACCCGTGCCTGACAAGATAACCGGCCAGGCAGCCGTTGGCGCTGCCGGTCGCCGGGTCCTCGGGAACGCCCAGGGCGTCGGCAAAGACACGCACCTGGAGGTGATTCTGGGGGTCCAGCGTCTCGGGGCAGAACAGGAGAAAGGCCTTGGCCTCGGTCCGGTTGACCAGCGCGAAGAGCCTTCGGAGGTCCACCCGGCTTTGCCGGAGCGCCTCCCGGGTCTTCAGGGGCACAATAAAGAAGGGCAACCCGGTCGAGACGCTCTGGACCGGGAACCGGGGGTCGATGTCCGCGGGTTTGAGTCCGAGCACCTGGGCCGCTTGCAGGGCGGTGATCGTCTCTCCGAAGCGGGGGGGGATTTGTTTCATCCAGAGGACTTCCGGTTCCTGGCCGCGATAGGAGAATGTCACGGGGATCGGGCCCACCTTCAAGTTGAGCACGACCTCCCCGACCGGCCGCCGCAGTATCTCCTGTTGGATGATGAAGGCGGTCCCGAGCGTGGGGTGCCCGGCAAACGGGACCTCGGACTGCGGCGTGAAGATCCGGACATCGAATCCGCCGCCGCTCTCCTCGTCCTTCAGGACAAAGGTCGTCTCCGAGAAATTCATTTCCCGGGCGATCTTCTGCATGTCCGGGCCGGAGAGTGACTCCGCCTGACGGATGACCGCGAGCTCATTCCCCGCGTACTTCTCCTCCGCAAAAACATCAACGATGGAAAATGGGTGGAACCCCATGCTTCTCCTCGAACAGAGATATCGGCGAAAAGCGCCGCCCGCCGGGGCGGCCAGGCCCGCAGCGCGTCGGCACCGGGCCCCGGTCCGGTACCCTTACTTCTTTTTCATCGGCTCGCCGCAGCAGAGCACGACGTGCTCTTCGACGCAGCCACACTCATTGTCGACGATGTAGCGGACGCCGCAAACGCCGCATTCGTAGGCAGGCGCTTTCTTGGCCTTCGGCTTCGCCTTGCTGACCGGCTTCTTGACCGCTTTCTTGACGACTTTAGCCATTTTCAGCCTCCCGATCGATAAAGGATTTGAGCCGGGGCGGCGCGGGTTCCGCGCGGCCACCGGCCCCTAATGAAATATTACCCGCTGGGCCGAAGGCTGTCAATTCACCGTCGCGGCGGGGGCGGAAAATCCCCGCGGCGCAGAGCCGCCGCCGGATGTCAGGCGATCTCCGCCCGGACGCGGTCGACCTCGACGACGCCCCGAAGCGCGTCCTCGTTGAGGATGGAATCCCGGCGCTCGACGCCCGTCGAGATGAGACAGACGCCGGCCTCGATCGAATCCTCGATGAACCGGACGTAGTCGCGGAATTCAGCGGGCAGCGAATCGGGGCTCGTGACCCTGTGGATGGGCGTTTTCCAGCCCTTCATCACGCGATACTCCGGGACCACCTTTTCCAGGATCCAGGGTTCGGTGGGGAAGTCCGGCAGCTTTTCGCCTTTGTAAAGATACCCCGTGCAGACAGGGATGTCCTCGAAGACGTCCAGGATGTCCGGCTTGGTCAGGACGATCTTCCCGATGCCGTTGACCCGGCAGGCGTAGGCCGTGGCCACGGCATCGAACCAGCCGCACTTGCGCGGCCGGCCGGTGGTGGCCCCGAACTCGTTGCCGCGGTCCTGGAGAATCTTCGAGCGGTCGTCGCGGATCTCCGTCGGGAAAGGTCCGCCGCCCACCCGCGTGATGTACGCTTTGGTGATGCCGATGACATGGTCGATCTTCGTCGGACCGATACCCAGCCCGGTCGAGACACCGCCGGCCGTGCAGCTCGAGGAGGTAACGAACGGGTAGGTGCCGTGGTCGACATCCAGGAGCGCTCCCTGGGCCCCCTCGGCCAGGATGGTTTTCCCCTCCCGAAGGCTCCGGTTCAAGAACAGGGAGACGTCCCCGATGAACCCGGCGAGACGCGAGGCGTAGCCGCCGAATTCCTGGAGGATCTCGCCGGCGTCCACGGGCGGCAGCCCCCCGGCCCGGAGGATCGCGTTCTTCTCGGCCACGTTGGCCCTGAGCTTGTCCTCGAACACGCCCAGGTCGAGAAGGTCGCCCGCGCGGATGCCGCACCGCGCCACCTTGTCTTCGTAGGCGGGCCCGATGCCCTGGCTCGTCGTTCCGATCCGCTTATCCCCTTTCCTCTCCTCCGAGATCCTCTCGAGGAGCGGATGATACGGGAGAATGAGATGAGCGTTCCGGCTGATCAGCAGGCGGTCGCCGATCGTTATGCCCCGCTCCTCAAGCGCGGCGGCCTCCTTCAGCAGGGCAGCCGGGCTCACGGCCAGGCCGTTCCCGATGACGCATTGTTTTCCGGGATGGAGGATGCCCGAGGGGATGAGATGCAGGACGAGCTTCCGGCCGTCGATATAGACCGTGTGTCCAGCGTTATGTCCCCCCTGGTAGCGGGCGATGATGTCGAAGGACGGGGTCAGCAGGTCGACGACCTTGCCCTTCCCTTCATCCCCCCACTGCGTGCCGAGTACGACGATGTTGGCCATTTTGCACCTTCACGGGATCGCCGCGGATCAGAAATGAAGCGCCGCCTGCACGAGCAGGACGTTGTTCTTGATCTCCGCGAGCTTCTCCCGGTTGAAATCGTATTCCACTTTCAGGACGACCGCCGAAACGGGGGCGAATGTCAGCCCGACCGTCCAGCGCGTCAGGTTCGACACGATCCCGGCGCCGGCGGTTTCGAGCAGGTTCGAGAAGCCCGCCCCGTGGAAGGGGTCGTTATAATCGACCTTCTGGTAGCTGACGACGGGCGAGAGCCCTCCCCAGTTTATGGAAAAAAGTGTGAGATGTCCTTCGATCTTCCCCTTGGCAAAGCCGGCCGGGTTCTCGATCCCGGCCTGGCTGTATTCATAGAGGAGCCGGAAGCCTTCCGTCAGCCAGCTGACGTGAGCCCCCTTGA
>CAVXUH010000012.1:0-91353 GCA_963764885.1 Candidatus Aminicenantota bacterium | reverse complement strand
TTTTCGGGAGCCAAGCCGGCGCTGCTCAGCTCTTCAATCGTCGAAGCCGCTGCGGCATTCCTCGGCTGCAACATGAGCTGATGGGTACGAAATCGCAGAGCCGATTTTCGAGGAGGGGCGACGCGATGAGTCCCTCGAGAATGGGAGCCAGATCCCAAGCCTGCCCGGTATCCCGCGATCAGTACCGCGGCGAGGAAGTAAGACTCGCCAGTTCGACGGGAGAGAGGAACATTACGCCGGTCAGAGCCGCCCGCCGAAACCCGAAGCTGGTGGATGAGGGCTGAGGACTGGAGTATCACGGAGGCCTCGGGGAGCTCGCCCGCGCCGATTTCCTTCAGTTCCCGCCTGATAACCGCGACAATTTCGTCGGGCGAGTTGATCGTCCGCAGCGTCCTGCTATGAGCCGCCCGTGCTTCCCGATCCATCGTCCCGATACTAAACACTTGCCCGGCCGCGTGTCAATTGTCCTCAGAGGAGGACGTGATCGAGCTTGGCATCGGCCTCGGAGAACCTGGCACATATATTGCAATTTTTTTGCGCGAGGTGTTAAGGAATCCGTAGTCAGGAGGAGACCATGACACGAAAAGCGTTCGGCGCATTATTTTGGTGGCCCTCATCGCGGGGCTGGTTCCATGTCGCGGCCGGTACGGCCATCGGTATTACCCCGACGTTCCCCGGTTCGCCCCTACCTATCCCGGCCATGTCGAGCTCCTGAGGGGGGAGCCGAGACGGCACACGTGAGCTTAGGCGAGGTTTGGGTGCGGCCGGAGCGGCGGATGAGGCGCGGCCTGGTCGAGGATGTGCTCAGGGAGCAGGCCGCCAGGATGGGCGCGGACGCCCTGGTCATCGTCGTCGACAGGTTTTTCCGCGAGCCGGTCTGGGAACGGGGCATCGGGCGGGGGGGCTACGGAGAACGGCAGATCGTCGGGATAGCCGTCCGCTACAAAAGGCGGTAAGCGCACTGGCCCCGAGCCGCTGCGCACCGGACGACCCGCCGGGCCGATCTGCCGGCCGCCCAGGCCAGCCCCGAGCGGGGCCTCTCGAAAGGGACCCGAAGATTGGGGAATTGATATCCTGGCACCATTTTTTTATGGGTTCTTGTTGATATAAGAGATTTCTTCGCTATAATCGAGGCGGCGATTTGCATTATGATCACCCGCGCACGCCGGCCGTCGCTCATCATCCTTCTTGCGGGCGTCTTCCTGGGCCTCGCGGCCGGGACGCTGCGGGCCCAATTCAACCCGCCGCAGGCGCCCACGCCCGTAAGAACTATGCCGCGGCCTATGTCAACCCTCACGCGCCGGCCGTCCGACGGGAAGCTCGACGATCCCGTCTGGGCCGGCGCCGGCTGGGAAGGCGGTTTCATCCAGAGCCGGCCCTATGAAGGCCGCGAGCCCTCGCAAAAGACCGAGTTCAAGATCACCTACGACGAGCGTGCCATCTATATCGCCGTGCGCGCCCTGGATTCCCGGCCGCACGAGATGAAGCGCCGGATCTCGCGCCGGGACAACTGCAGCGGCGACACCGTCAGCGTCTCCATCGACAGCCTGTTGACCATCTATTGACGGCCTACGTTTTTTTCCGTCAACGCCTGCGGCGTCAAAGCCGACCAGATGGTCGTCAACGGGGGCATGGATTACAGCGACGAGCACGACATGAGCTGGGACCCCGTCTGGGACGCGGCCGCCGCCATCGGCCAGGACGGCTGGACGGCGGAAATGACCATCCCCCTTCCAGCTCAGGTTCGGGAACAAGGAGCTGCAGGTCTGGGGGCTCCAGGTGAGCCGTTACCTTTTCCGGCTGAGCGAAGAGTCCGAGTGGCAGCCCGTCCCGCGGAACGCGCCGGGCTACGTCCATCTGTATGGCGAGCTGCGCGGCTTGCGGGGGCTGGCCTCGCCGCACCAGTTCGAGATCATGCATACGGTCGGCCGGCTCAAGACGTACCCGGGCCGAACCCGGGAACCCCTTCTCGACGGGGAGCGACCGGAGCCTCGTCGGCGGCCTGGACGGCAAGATCGGCGTGACGAGCGACTTGACCATGAATTTCACGGTCAACCCGGATTTCGGCCAGGTCGAGGCCGACCCCTCGGTCGTCAACCTGACGGCCTACGAAGACGTACCTTCGAAGAGAAGCGTCCGTTCTTTATCGAGGGCCGGAACATCCTCAATTATCAGCTGGTGGGGGGCGACGGCGAGTCGTCCTCGGACAACCTGTTCTACTCGCGGCGCATCGGCCGCTATCCCCAGTACGTGCCCGATACCGGGGCCTATCTCGAGATGCCCGACGCGACGCCCATCCTGGGGGCGTTCAAGCTGACGGGGAAAACGCAGTCGGGGCTGTCGATCGGGGTGCTCGACAGCCTGACGGCCCGGGAGAGCGCGCTGCTCAGCGACGGAGGCGTCCCCTACGGGCTGCCCGTCGAGCCGCTGACCAATTACTTCGTCGCCCGGGCCCGGCAGGACTATAACGGCGGCGCGACGACTCTCGGCGGCATGCTGACCTCCGTGAACCGCGACATCCGGAACGCCAACCTGAGCTTCCTCCATGATTCCGCCCAGACCGGCGGGCTGGACTTTTTCCACTCCTGGAAGAATAAAACGCACTATTTTTCGCTGAAGACGATCTTCAGCCGTGTGCACGGTTCGCCCGAGGCGATCCTCGCCACCCAGACCTCCTCGGTCCGCTATTTCCAGCGGCCGGACGCCGATTACCTCAAGGTCGATCCCACCCGGAGGTCGCTCTTCGGGACGGGCGGGTCCGTCGAGATCGGCAAGCAGGGGGGAGGCCACTGGCAGTACGTCGCCGGGTTCACCTGGCGGTCGCCCGGCCTCGAGCTCAACGATGCCGGTTTCCTGCGGCAGACCGACCAGATGACCGAGTACGTCTGGGCAGGCTACAACGTCTATGAGCCCGCCGGGATCTTCCGGAGCTACAGCGTCAACCTGAACCAGCGAGCGACCTGGAACTTCGGCGGCCAGACGACCTCGAACGGCGGCAACTTCAACGCCTGGGGGCAGTTCAAGAACTTCTGGAGCGCCGGGCTGGGGCTGAGCCTCAGCGCCGAATCGCTCTCGCCGAGCTCGCTCCGGGGCGGGCCGTCGCTGCGCCAGGCGCCCTTGCGGAGCCTCTGGTTCAACGTCTCGACCGACAACCGCCGGAAGATCCGGCTGTCCTTGAGCGCCAGCGGGACCGAGCGGACGAACGGCGATTCGGAATACTGGTCGGTCCGGCCGGCCCTGAACATCGTGCCCAGCCCGGCCATGACGCTCTCGTTGAGTCCCATGTACGCGGTCAACCGGAGCGTCCTGCAGTATATCGAGACGCCAGTGTTCGGCGCCGAGAACCGATACATCTTCGGCGACATCGACCAGTCCACCTTCGGTTTGACCGTGCGGTTGAACTACAGCCTGACGCCCGACCTGTCGGTCCAGCTCTACGGCATGCCGTTCGTTTCGGCCGGCAAGTACTCCGCTTTCAAGCGCATCACCGACTCCCGGTCCAAGGACCTGGCGGCGCGCTATCAGGTTTTCGCGTCGGACCAGCTGGCCTTCAACCGCGAGGCGGAGACCTATGCCGTGGACGAAGACCGCGACGGAGCGGTCGATTACAATTTCACCAATCCCGAGTTCAATTTCCGGGAGATGCGGTCGAACCTCGTCATCCGCTGGGAATACGTCCCCGGCTCGACGCTGTACGTTGTCTGGTCGCAGGGCCGGATGGGGTCGGTGGCCGACGGCACGTTCCAGCTCCGCCGCGACTTCGACGAGCTGTTCGGCGTCCACCCCTACAACGCGTTCCTGATCAAGTTTTCCTATTGCTTCCAGCTCTGATTCGGGACACAATTAGAATTGGTGACAGGATATCAATTCCCCATTTCTTTTAACCGGGAAATAGGGGAATTGAGAACCTGGTGCATATTGGAGGAGGTGCCATGAAGAGACGTGATTTCGTGGTCATGATGGGCAGCGCGCCGCTGGTGTTCGCCGCCGGGCGCGGCGCGTCCGCGGGCTCGCCCCGGGGCGGGGCGCTCGTCGCCACCCCGGAGAAGAGGTCGGAATACGCCCGGAAGCTCCTCGAAAGCCTGTGCACGGATATCGGTCCGCACCCGGCGGGCACGCCGGAATTCGCCCGCGCGGCCGCGATCATCAAGAAAGAGATGGAAATCTCGCTCCCCGAGGTGGAATACGACACATTCTCGTTCGAGAGGTGGGAGCTTCTCGGGGCGCCGGAATTCCGGCTGGGCAACGGGCAGGGGATCGAAGCCTGTCCCTCGTTCGGCGGCGAGGGGACGCCCCCGGCGGGCGTCAGCGGCCTCCTGCGCGAGCAGGGCAGGGGGTTCGCGATCGTCGACCCGGAGTCGGGTCGGCCCCTGGCGGAGATCAGCGTGAGCCAGTACGGCCGGGCCATCCCGCATCATCAGGCGCGCACCAGCCCGCCCTCGCTCCCGAGCTTCGGCATCGGGAAGCAGGACGTGCCGCTCATCGCCAACGCGATCAGGGACAAGATCCCGGCCCGCTACAAGGCCGTCGTGCGGTTCGTGCCGGGCTCTTCGGGAATGAACATTATCGGGACGCTGCCGGGAAAACGGAAGGACGAGATCATGGTAGTCGCTCACGCCGACACCGTCTACGGCGCCCCGGGGGGGAACGACAACACCGCCTCGGTCATCGTCATGCTGATGATGGCCCACGCCGCGGCCGCCGGGCCGGCCTTCAACCACACCCTGACCTTTGTGGCCACCGACGCCGAGGAGTTCGGAATGCTGGGAGCGGAGCACTACGGGGCCAGGCGGGCCGCCGACGGCACCATGAAGAATATCCGGTACGTCGCGAATTTCGACTCGCTGACCTACGGTCCGAACCTGTGGATCTCCTCGAAGGACCAGAGCGTCAAGGACCTCATCGCCGCCATCCACCGCGACCTGGGCATCCGGTCGGTCCCGAAGTACGACGAAAGCGACGGCTTCGTCATGGATTCAGAGCCCTTCCGGCCCTCCGGCGCGAAGGCCTTCCACGCCAACAGCCGCGGCTACGACGAGAAGACCCTTCCCATCTATCACCGCGCCGAAGACAACGCCTTCAACGTGCCGCTCGATTGCGTGGAGATCGGGTTCCGCGTCTTCGACGAATTCGTGCGGCGGGCGGACAAGCTCTAGCTACATCTTGAACTTGTCGGGGAACTGGGCCACGATGCCCTGGGTCAGGGTGTCCGCGAACATCAGCATGTGCGTGTGACCCTTGTCGTAGGCGGCGATGTCGCCGGCCCAATCCATTTTCAGCCGCGAAACGACCTCCTGGGTCGTATACTCCAGGTGCTTATGGAGCATGTCTTTCAGCGCGGCCTCGGGCCAGTTCGGGTTGGCCCCGCTCAGGAAAGCCGCGATCTGATCGGCGTTCGCCGTCCACTTGGCCTGGGCCTGGCCCAGCGCATCGGCCTTCCCGTCCATCGCCGCCTTGACGACCTCGGTGGCGACGAGGATGTGGTCCCGCAGGAGCGAGGCGAGCTTCTGGCCGGCCGCTTCGCCGTACACCGGCTTGACGGCGTTCCCGATGTCGTCCTGGTTGCGCAGGAGCCTGTCGGCGACCGCGCCGGTGTCCGGGAGCTTAGCCAGCGCGCTCATGATATAGTTCCGAGTGTAGGTGATATGATCTTCCCACAGCTTCCGCATGTCCATGCGCAGGTCGACCACGGACTTCGTCATTGGCATCATCATCGAGTTCATCTCGCGCACTTGCGATTTCTGCTGCCCGAGATGGCGAGCGTAAGAACGGCCACTCCCGCCACCGCCAAAATCAGAAACCAAGAACCATTTTGAGTGAGTTTTCTCATTGTGCCTCCATCTGCCGAAACAACTTATCCAAGAAACGTGCCAACCTTTGATTCCGGGGGAAATGCGCCGAGTGATAAGAGAAGGGACGGAAAAGCGGACGAGCCCATTTATCGAGGTTTGACAGGGGCTTTTCCTCCCAAATCGGGGAAATTGGGGATGGGGTCTTGGGAAAATAGGAGCGCGTCCCGCTTTCTTACGACTGTGGCCGCTCTTGTCCTTGACGGAGGGGCGCGGCGGCTGGCGGCGGTCCCGGTCTTCCCCGGGGCCGTCGGCCCGCCCCCCGTACCAGTTGCGGATGACAGCTTCGGCCGGCTTGCCATGCGGCGTATAGTCGTCATCCGTGGGGCCGCCCCGGCGCGGGTCGGGGCTCCAGGCCCACCAGTAGATCCCGGCAAACCACGGTTGGCCGAAAACGCTCTCGAAGGCCGCGCGGTAGCAGTCGGACTGTTCCTGGAGGTCGATCCTGCCCGTGATCTGATAATCCCAGGGGTGGATGGCGGCGCCGTCGATGCTCCTGTAGCCGATCTCCGTCAGGATGACCGGTTTTTGCCACCTGGCCGCCAGCGCGGCCAGGGCGGCGGTCTTGGGCTGCCAGGCGGCCATGAGCTCGGCCAGGGTCGGGTTGGTCCGGGCCGTCAACGGGTAGTAGGCATCGACGCCGATGAAGTCCACCGCGTCCCACCAAGTCAATCGCACTTCTTCCCCGTCGTGGTTGGCGGCGTAGATGATCGGGCCGTCGAAGCGGGCCCGGACCACCGCCACGACGTTCCGCCAGTCGTCCTCCCGGTGGGTCGTGCCCTCGAGCTCGGTCCCCACGCAAAATTGATCCGCGCCGTGGTCCTCGGCCAGGGCGGCGTAGTGTTCGATGAAAGTTCGGTAGGAGGTGAACCACTCGGCCCACTGCGCTTCGGTCGTATATTCCCGGCCGATCTCGCCGCGCCAGTGCCAGATATCCCTGGACAGGTCCAGGTGAGGTTTGAGCATCACCCTGAGGCCCAGGTCATGAGCCTGCCGGATAACATGGATGAGGCCGGCATCGGTGGGTGTCGTCTCATTCGCGGCGATCCGGAGGGACGCGAGATCAGCCTGGTAACACGTGACGATGAGGGCGATCCAGTCGGCGCCCGTCTCGGCCAGATTCTCAAGGGAGACATCCGAATCCGGCAGCGAATAGGCCCCCGCCGACCAAGTCGCGTAGGACATACCCTTCTGCTTCTCCAGTCCGGTCGGAAGGCGGACGCGGACCCCGGCGGCGCAGCTCGCCCACAATAGCGCCACGGCCGATACCACACACAGGGAGCGCTTCATCTCAGCCGACCTGGACACCTCCCTTTATAGCCACTTTGGGCGAACGGGTCAACGCGCCCGCGCCCACGGCTGGGGGACGTTCCCCAGGGTGCTATCCTTCACAAGATACACTCCAGCTCTAGTAAGCGAAATGGGGAATTGATATCCTGTCACCAAATGCTAAATACTAATTGGGGAATTGATATCCTGTCACCAATTTCATTGAGGAGGCAAGGCATGCCATTCACAAGGTCGTACGCAAGGCTGGTATCGGTTGTTTTTCTTTGCGCCCTCGCCGCGGCCGGCGCCTTCGCGCAGTGGACGCCCGAGGAGATGATGAAGGTCAGGACCGTCGGCATGGTCCAGGTCTCGCCCGACGGGAAGCGCGTCGCCTTCTGCGTCACCGAGCCGGTTATGACAGCGGACAGGAGTGAGTTCCTCACCCAGGTCTGGCTGGCCGCCGCCGACGGCTCGGGGAGCTTCCAGTTCACCCGCGGCGAAAAGTCGTCCTCGAACCCCCGCTGGTCTCCCGACGGGCAATGGATCGCGTTCGTCTCGGAGCGCTCCGCCAAGAACAACCTCTGGCTCATCCGGGCCGACGGCGGCGAGGCCGAGATGCTGACTGACGTCAAAAGCGGCGTCGGCGGGTTCGATTGGTCGCCTGACGGCCGGGCGATCGCCTTCACCATGCCCGACCCGCCGAGCGAGCAGGAAGAGCAAGACCAAAAAGAGAAGAATGACGCCCGGGTCGTCGGCGCGGACGCCAAGATGACCCACCTCTGGCTCGTCCCTGTCGTCAAGGATGCCTCCGGCAAACGGGAGCCGCGCCGTCTGACCGCGGGCCAATTCACCGTGGGCGGCTGGGACTGGTCTCCCGACGGCAAAACGATCGCTTTCGACCATGCTCCGACCCCGGTCGCTGACGATTGGCTGAAAGCCGATCTCTCCGTCGTCGACGTCGCTTCGGGCGCGGTCAAGACCTTCGCCTCGACGCGGGCGGCCGAGATCGGCCCCCTCTTTTCCCCGGACGGCAGCCGGCTCGCTTATGTGCTCAGCGACGACCCTCCGACCTGGGGACGGACCCTGCGGGTGGCCATCGCCCCTGCGGCCGGCGGACCGCCCATGAGACTCGCCGCCACTCCTGACGAGCAGCCGGACATCGCCGGCTGGTCGGCGGACGGCAACGCCCTCTATTTCACCGAGACCCAGGGCACGGTTACGCGCCTCGGCCTTCTTCCGGCCGACGGCGGCGCACCCCGGTTCGTCGATCCCGGCGCCAACGGCATATTTGATGTCTACCTGAATTCGACCCGCGCGATCTTCGGCCTCAGCATTCAAGCCTGCGATACTCCCGCCGAAGTCTTCGTCACGCCCACCGACAAATGGTCTCCTGTCCAGGTCAGCCGGGCGAACGCCGATTCTCCCAAGCATCCTCTTGGGAAAACCGAGGTCACCCGCTGGCAGGCCAAAGACGGGCTCGAAATCGAGGGGTTGCTGACTTACCCGGCCGGCTACGAGAAGGGCCGCCGCTATCCGATGGTCCTCGTCATCCACGGCGGACCGACCGGCGTCTTCGTTCAGAGCCATATCGCGGCCCGGGGCGTCTATCCCGTCGCCGCCTTCGCCGCCGAGGGCTGGGCGGTCCTCCGCTGCAACATCCGCGGTTCCTCGGGCTACGGCCGGGCCTTCCGCTACGCGAACTATAAGGATTGGGGAGGCCGGGACTTCAAAGACCTGATGGCCGGCGTGGACCGCGTGATCGCCATGGGCCTTGCCGACCCGGATAGGCTGGGGGTCATGGGCTGGAGCTACGGCGGGTACATGAGCTCCTGGGTGATCACCCAGACCAAAAGGTTTAAGGCGGCCTCGATCGGCGCTCCAGTGACGAACCTGATGAGCTTCACGGGCACGGCCGATATCCCCGGGTTTATCCCCGATTATTTCGGCGGCGAATTCTGGAATACCCTCGAGCCCTACGCCCGGCACTCCGCCATGTTCAACATCAAGGGCGCCTCGACGCCGACGATGATCCAGCACGGCGAAGCGGACGTCCGCGTGCCCTTCTCGCAGGGACAGGAGCTCTACAACGCGCTTAAACGCCAGGGCGTCAAGGTCAAGATGGTCGCCTACCCGAGGCAGCCGCACGGCCTCCGCGAACCGCGGCTCATCCTGGATGCCGCCAAGCGCAACGTCGAGTGGTTTAAGGAATACTTGGGCTCCGGGAAATAACCGGCCCCGGCGGCCTACCGCTCCGTCTTGCCGGACACGCCCAGGTAGCCGCGATTCTTATCCAGGAGTTTCTTGGCGGCCCAGGCGGCTTCCTGGAGGATCTTGGCCTGGGCGGGCGGCAAGTCCACCAGGAACTGGAGCTTTTCCGACGTGATCTTGCCCGTTCCAGGATCGATCGGCCGGCCGCCGGCTTTGGCGGGCAGCCCCACGGGGTTGAGCCCGAAGACCGAGGCATAGAGAGAGCAGGCGGCGAGGTAGCTTCCGGCAGGCGACGGGTTGACTCCGTCCGCGGCGTAGAGCTCGATCTCGGGATGCTTCTCCCGCACCTGCGTCCAAGCGAGTCCCACACCACCGACTTTCGCCCCAACCTCCTTCGCCACGTCGAAGTAGGCGGAGTTCAGGAAGGCCTGGCCGTCCGCCGATTCCTTGCGCGCCCACGTCAGAAAGAAAACGGGGACAGCGTGCACGTCCTCGACCACCTGGGCCCAATTCCTGGCGAACGGCCGGAAGGCCTCGACGATGCCGCCCCGCTCTGTTCCCTGGCCGGCGGCCGTCCCCACGAGACTCTCGTCTTGGAGGATGACGAATTTCCAGTCTTTGTCCCTCAGGACTTTATGGGCGTCGCCCTTCTGCCAGTGGTCCTTCAGGCCCCAGCCCGCCTGCGCCACTATCCCGGTTTCCACCATCCCGGCGCCGCCGGCCTGGGCGAGCTTGGCGAAGATATCGGGTAGGTTATTGTAATAAGCGAAGCTGCCGCCGATGAACAGGACCGGGATGGTGCGGGGCTTCTTGGGCGGTTTTTTTGATTCTTCCTTCTTCTGCGGCTCCTTCTGCGGTTCCTTTGTCGGCTTCTCCTGGGCCGCCCCGCCGGATAGACAAGGGATGATGAACGATAACGCCAGGAAACCGATAAGCACCAGCCTGCGCCTGTTGATCATGTCCGCCTCCCGAACAAACTCACTGCCGAACCACGGCTTTCATCAGACGATCCGATCATTAGACAATCCGACCCTTATGAATACACCACAAAAATACCATAAATCATACGGAAAGAATAACGTTAAAGAGCAGGCCGTCGTTGCCTGACGATAAAAAGTCATTGAAAAGGGCCGCCGGCGGACTTATTCTGGCGGGAGACGCGATAGGAGGCGATCATGGCTCTCACGCTTTTGCTGGCCGGGCTGATCGCCTGTGGCGCGGCCGCCGGCGCGGACACCGGCTTTGGCGCGTGCATCGGAGGGGGAGCGACTGGACGTCCTGGCGTCGAGGCCCGGGTTCCGGCTTTTCGCGCCGGTGCCTTCGAGCTTTCGCTCCAGGACACGGCTTCTAGGGACTCTCGGGCTGCGCATCGACGGTTGGGAGACATTTTCGCTCGCCGGCCTGCGGCCCTCCCTGCGCTTGGACGGCGCCGAGGTGCCCGCCGGCCGCTGCTCTTTGACCCCGGAGAAGGGGGGCCTCCGGGTCGTCTATGATTTTTCCGGACGGGCGCGCCTCGTCCTCATCTTTTCCTCGGCCGAAAACGGCGGTCTCCGGCTTCGGAGCGAGCTCCGTAACACGAGCTAACACGACGGCCGTGCTCAACGCCGTCGAGCTCTTGTCCACCGGCCCTAGCGTGAGCGGTGCGGTTTTCGGCGCGGACCCCGCGGCTGTCCGCGTCCTCGAACAGGGAAACTACTGGGGTCGGGTCGTCCCGCTCATCCCCTTAAAGCCCGCCGCTCCGGACGCCGCGGCCGCCGAGCCCGGGGGCGCACTCGAGCCCGGCCGCCACGGCTCGGATTTCGTCTCCGTCGTCTATGACCGCACGACGAAGAACGCGCTCCTGTGCGGGTTCGAGGGCTCCGAGCGCTGGTGGGGGAAGGTCGAAATCGACGCCTCCACCCCGGGCGGCGCGGCTTGGAAGATCGGTTTTGACGGCGGGGATCTGGCCGTCAACCGGGGTGAAACGATCGCCTTCGAGCCGGTCGTTTTCCTGACCGGGAAGGACCCTTGGCGACTGCTCGAGCTCTATGCCGACGACGTCGCCAGGCTCCACCCGGCGCCGCCGCTCCCTGCGCCGCCGCCCGTCTCGTGGTGCAGCTGGTACCCGTACCGGCTGGGCGTGACCGAGGAGCGGGTCCTGGAGACAGCCCGCATTGCGGCCGCCCGGCTCAAGCCGCTCGGCCTCAAAGTTATCGAAATCGACCTCGGTTGGCAGGCGAAACAGCTCCCCAGCACCTTCGAGGAGAACGCCCTATTCCCGCATGGTCTGAAATGGTTATCGGTCGAGCTCGGGAAGCTCGGGTTCGACCTCGGCGTTTGGTCGGCACCCTACAGCATCAGCGAGTACGACCCGGTGGCCGCCGCCCATCCCGAGTGGCTGGTCAAGGATGCAGCGGGCGTGCCCTTCGACCAGGGCGAGTGGTTCTGGCAGCCCCATGGAAAGGTTTTCATCCTTGACCTCACCCATCCCGGCGCCCGGGCCTACCTGCGCGCGAAGATGGAGAGCCTTGCCGTGCGGGGCGTCCGCTATCTCAAGTCGGACTTCATCGGCTGCGTCTCGGACGGCCGGGCCAGGAAAAGACATGACAACGGGATCGTGGGCGGCGGGGGCCTCGAAGCGGCCCGCCTCGGCGCGAAGATCATCCGCGAATCGCTGCCCGGCGCCCTGCTTCTCAACTGCGGCGGGCCGGAGATGCCCGGGACGGGGCAGTGGCCGCTTCTCTATTCCTGCAGCGACACGGGGAACACCGGGTTCATCCCGGTGGCCTTCCAGCGGGCGAACACCCAGGCGCTGGCCGCCCACCTTTACAAGAACGGGCGCTGGGGTATCCTCCAGCCGTCGTGCCTGTGCGTCGGGCTTCCGGGCACCGTCGAGGACGCGCGGCTCAGGGCGACGGTGGCTTTCCTGGCCGGCGGAGAGATCAATATCTCCGATACGCTGGGGAGCCTTCCCGAGGACCGCTGGCAGATCCTGACCGCGACCCTGCCGCCGCTTGGGATCACGGCCAAACCCGTGGACCTTTTCGACCCCGTCGGCGGTCCGGCTGAGTACGGCGGCGCCTCGAGTACAGCCCGCGGCTCCATGACCCCTGAGGGCTTCAGGGAATATCCTCCCGGCTCGGTGTGGCATGCCCGCGTGAAGGCCGATTGGGATGAGTGGGACCTGGTGGGTATCTTCAACTACGAAGACACGGCCTCCGACGCAACGCCGCTCATCAGCCGCTTCCAGGTCCCCTTTCCGATGCTCGGGCTGCCCGCGGCCGATGCCGTGTGGGGCTACGAATTCTGGTCGCGCCAGTTCCTGGGGACCTTGCCCGGCAAGCGAACAAATCCCGGCGGCTACGAACATCCCGGCGACGTTCAGGACCTGAGCGTGGGCCATGCTCCCGGCGTTCTCGACGTCGCCTTTTTCGGGCCTGGCGCGAAGCTCCTCAGCCTCAGGCGGCCCCGTCCGCATCCCTGGGTCGTGGGCACGAGCTTTCACCAGAGCTGCGGATACGAGCTGAAACGGGTGTCCTGGGACAATGTGGCCCAAACCCTGAGCGGCGAGGTCGACCGCCCGCGCGGCGAGACCGGCATGATCTTTATCTCGGGCGGCGGCTGGCAGCCCGCGGCCTGCGAGGTCGACGGGGCGAGCGTGTCCGCGCTCCAGTCCGCTTCCGGCGCTTGGAGCCTGCCCATCGTCGTGAAGTCCACGCCCGCCCGCTGGTCGGTGAGGTTCGACCGGTCGCGCTGAGCGCACTGCCGCATGCTTGGTGGTCCGATGGTCCAGACAAGGGCACCAGTTTCATCCAAACACAACTCTCAACCTTGGCGCCGCGCAGGACCAGGCCGAATATTTTTATCCCAATAACCAGAGCGCTCGCTTGGTCTGGTATCATGACCACGCCTGGGGAATCACCAGGACGAATGCGTACTCTGGGATAGCATCAGGCTATGTGATTACCGACCCGACAGGAGAAGTGGCATTCGAAACGGCAAACCCGGGGCGAAGGCACGACGGTGGTCATGACGTTCGACCTGCCCACCGGTCTTCCGTTTGCGACGCCGCCCAGCCCTCGCACCGGCGGACACGAGTACGTCTATCGCAGCCACATCCTCGAGCACGAAGAGCACGACATGATGAGACCCCTCGTCGTCACCTGAGGTACGACCGAAGGCTCTCAGAAGGCCGATTTTTGGCTGTCATTATTGCCAAAAACGCGGGGCTGTAATAGCATGAATCGAGGGTCAGAGATTTCCCATGAAAAAGGTGGCGCCTCTTGCCCTATTGAATCCCATGAAATATGCGGAAAAAGCCGCAGGCGATGAGGCCTCAGATAATTCTCCGGCGTCTTCCTTAATGTCAACAAAAGAACCCAAGTAGAGATGATCAACCGCATCGTCGATTTCTCGATCCGCAACAAGTTCCTCGTCTTCGCCCTGGTCGCCGCGGGCTGCGTCGCCGGCGTCTGGTCGATCCGGAACATGTCCCTCGACGCCATCCCGGACCTGAGCGATACCCAGGTGATCATCTTCTCCCGTTGGGACCGGAGCCCCGACATCATGGAGGATCAGGTCACCTATCCCATCGTCACGGCCATGCTCGGGGCGCCCAAGGTCAAAGCGGTGCGCGGGTTCTCGGATTTCGGGTATTCATACGTCTACATCATTTTCGAGGACGGGACCGATATCTACTGGGCCCGCTCGCGGACGTTGGAGTATCTCTCGCCCGTTCTCTCCGTGCTTCCGGAAGGCGTCAAGACCGAGATCGGCCCCGACGCCACGGGCCTGGGCTGGGTCTATCAATACGTGCTGACCGACGAATCGGGGAAGCTCGACCTGGCCGAGCTCCGGTCGCTCCAGGACTGGTATCTCCGCTACCACCTCAAATCCGTGCCGGGCGTCGCCGAGGTCGCTCCGGTCGGCGGCTACGGCAAGCAATATCAGATCAATCTCGACCCGAACCGTCTCCAGGCCTACGGCATCTCGATCGGGACCGTGGCCGAGGCGGTCAGGCGGGGCAACACCGAGTCGGGCGGCCGGCTGATCGAGTTCGGCGGCACCGAGTACAGCATCCGGGGCCGGGGCTATGCGCGCTCGACCAACGGACTTCGCCGACATCGTCGTCTCGGCGACCCCGAACGGGACCCCGATCCGGATCAAAGACCTGGGCGACGTCAGCCTGGGCCCCGACATCCGCCGGGGTGTCGCCGAATTCGACGGCCGGGGCGAGGCCGTCTCGGGGATCGTCATCATGCGCCAGGGCCAGAATGCGCTGAACGTCATCAAGCGGGTCAAAGCCAAGCTGGAACAGGTCGCGCCGGGCCTCCCCGAGGGGGTCAAGGTCGTCCCCGTTTATGACCGCTCCGACCTGATCCTCAGGGCCATGGACAACCTGAAATCGACCCTGATCCAGGTCATGCTCACCGTTTCCATTATCGTCCTTATTTTCCTATGGCATTTTCCGAGCGCCATCATCCCCCTGGTCACGATCCCGGTCGCGGTGCTCCTGTCTTTCATCCCCTTCCGGCTGATGGGGATCACCGCCAACATCATGTCGCTCGGCGGTATCGCGATCGCCATCGGCGCGCTGGTGGATGCCTCGATCGTCGTCGTCGAGCAGACGCACAAGAGCCTCGAGCAGTGGGAGAAGGACGGGCGGCAGGAGGACCCGGACAACGTCATCGTCAGGGCCGTCAAACTCGTCGCCGGTCCGAGCTTCTTCTCCCTGCTCGTCATCGCCGTCGCTTTCCTGCCGATCCTCGCCCTCGAGGACCAGGAAGGCCGCCTGTTCAAGCCGCTGGCCTACACCAAGAACCTCTCCATCCTGATCGCCGCCTGCCTGGCCATCACCCTCGACCCGGCGCTCAGGCTCCTGCTCACCCATGTGAGGAATTTCCGGTTCCGGCCGGCCTGGCTCTGCCGGACGGCCAACGCCGTCTTCGTCGGACAGATCCACTCCGAGGACAAGCATCCGATCAGCCGCTTCCTGATGCGGCTCTACGACCCGGTCGCCCGCTGGTCGCTCGGCCGGCCCTGGCTCGTGATGGGCGATCGCCGTGCTCATCGTCCTGCTCACCGTCCCGGTCTTCCTCAAGCTCGGGTCCGAGTTCATGCCGCCGCTCGACGAGGGATCGCTCCTCTACATGCCCACGACCATGCCCGGCCTGTCCATCACCGAGGCCCAGAAGGTCCTCCAGGTGACCGACCGGATCATCAAGCAGTTCCCCGAGGTCGATAGCGTCCTGGGCAAGGCCGGCCGCGCCGACACCTCGACCGACCCCGCGCCCCTGTCCATGCTCGAGACCGTCATCATCCTCAGGCCGAAGTCGGAGTGGCGGAAGGCCGACACCTGGTATTCCGGCTGGGCGCCGGGCTGGGCCCGCTCCATCTTCAAGCACTTCACGCCCGACCATATCTCCCAGGACGAGCTCATCAGCCAGATGAACGAGGCCCTGAGCCTGCCCGGCCTGGCCAACGCCTGGACCATGCCCATCAAGGGCCGGATCGACATGCTCTCGACCGGGCTGCGGACGCCCGTCGGGCTCAAGATCTCGGGAGGCGACCTGGACACGATCGAGGAGATCGGGGCCCAGGTGGAATCGGCGCTGACGGACGGTCGAGGGAACGCGGAGCGTCTTCGCCGAGCGGACGGGCAGCGGCTACTTCCTCGATTTCATCTGGAACCGGGAGGCCCTGGCGCGGTTCGGCTTGAGCATCGAGGAAGCGCAGGAGGTCATCCAGAGGGCCATCGGCGGTGAGAACATCGCCACGACGGTCGAGGGCCGCGAGCGCTATCCCGTGAACGTCCGGTACATGCGGGATTTCCGGAACGATATCGGCGCGCTCCAGCGGGTCCTCGTCCCGGCGGGGGAGGGGCGGCAGGTTCCGCTGTCCCAGCTGGCCGAGGTCAAGGTCAATACCGGGCCGGCCATGATCCGGGACGAGGACGGCCTGCTCACGGGCTATGTCTACGTCGATATCGCCGACCGCGACATCCGGAGCTACATCCGGGACGCCGACCGCCTGCTGCGGGACAAGGTGAAGCTGCCGCGCCGGGTTTGCCGTCGCCTGGAGCGGGCAGTTCGAGGCCATGGAACGGGTCAACCGGCGCCTGGCCGTCGTCGTCCCCATAACCCTCCTCCTGATCATCTTTCTCCTTTTCGTCAACACGCGCTCGATGACCAAGACCATGATCGTCCTCCTGGCGGTCCCGTTCTCGGCGGTCGGGGCCTTCTGGCTCCTTCATCTCCTCGGCTACAACCTGAGCATCGCCGTCTGGGTGGGTCTCATCGCGCTCCTGGGCGTCGACGCCGAGACGGGCGTCTTCATGCTCCTCTACCTCGATATCGCCTACGATCAGGCGAAAAAGGAGGGGCGGCTGAGGAGCCTGTCGGACCTGCGGGAGGCCGTGCGCTACGGCGCCGTCCAGCGGCTGCGGCCGAAGTTCATGACCGTGGCCACCGACTTCATCGGCCTCCTGCCGATCATGTGGGCCATCGGGGCCGGGTCGGACGTGATGAAGCGGATCTCGGCGCCGCTTGATCGGCGGCGTCTTCACCTCGTTCCTCCTCGAGCTCGTCGTCTACCCGGCGATCTACCTGACCTGGAAATGGCACTTCGAGGTGAAAAAAGGGGTCGCCGTCAGGGCAGAATGAGGTTGGAGACCGCCAGCGGTGGCCGACGATGGCGGCGAAAACGAGAAGCGACATGACCGCCGCCAGGGCCAGCCTCCGCTGAAGCGGAGGAATGACCGCGGCCAGGCTCGGCTGCTTTCCGGAACGGGTTGAGCAGCCCCACCCCCAGCCCGCAGATCCCGCCGCCGAGCACGGCGAGATAGATCGGGTACCCCAGGAAAGAATAGGAGCTTTGGAGGATGCAGAAAGGGCAGTGGTGCGACGGCAGCTCGTAGAAGTAGATGGAGATGAAGGACAGGATGGACAGAAGCGAAACGACGAGGTTCAGCCCGGACAGAGCGGCGAACAGGCTGCCGCCGCGGCCTTTGATGAGGAAATAGAGGCCGGCGAGCAGCGTGAGGAGCAGGCTCAGCCCGAAAACGGCTTTCATCGGTCGGGACGGGCAGAGAGGCGAGGTCGGCGGCTACCGAGGTCCCCGAGGAGCCGAACAGGCTGCCGCAGCAGGACGTCGTGATGTCCGGCTTCATCTTCAGGAAAAACGCCGTCTGAAGAGCCGTCTCGGCCAGGATGAGCGGCGTCAAGCCCAGCAGGAACGCGTACTTCTTTTTCGTCAGGGGATAATCGTAGCCGCGGATGTCGGCCGCGTTCAGGATGAGCCAGGTGCCGGCCAGGACGAAATTGAGGATCTTGAGGAGGAGCGCCGGATAGCCGAACCCGTTGACGTGGAGCGTCCCGGCGGCGCACATCGCCCCCACGAAGAAGGTATGGAGGCGGTCCGCCGTGAAGACGAAAAGGAAAAGGGACAGCGAGCTCGAGGTGAAGACAAAGGCCAGGAGCGTCGAGATGAGGTACGTTTTTCTTTCGAGGCCGAGCTGGAGCTCGCTCCCGCTCCGGAGGTCCCAGCGTCTCAGGATCTGGGCGCCGAAGACGGACGGCGTAGAGAACGAGGAAGCTCGTCAGACCGCGAGGCCACGAGCAGGGCCAGGATGAGGGGGTGAAAGATCACCCGGCTTCCCCCTCGATCCGGCCGTCCCGGATGACGTGGACCCGGTCGACGACCGGCGATTCGCAGACGATCGGGTCGTGGCTGGCGATGAGGATCGTCTTCCGGCTCGGCCTTCAGCCGGGCCATCGTCTCCATGAACTCCCGGGCGAGCCGCGTGTCGAGATGGGCGGTCGGCTCGTCGGCGACGATCACGAACGGGTCGTTGATCAGGGCCCGGGCGATCGTGACGCGCTGGGCCTCGCCGCCCGAGAGCTGCTCGACCTTCGCCTGCGCCTTGGCGGCGACGCCGAAGTGGTCGAGGAGGTCGAGCGCCCGCTTCTTGAGCGCCGCGTGCTTCTCGCCGGTCGGATAGGCGGGCAGCATGACGTTCTCCAGGGCCGTGATGCCCTTGACGAGGTTGAAGTGCTGGAAGATGAAACCGAAGGTCTCGCGGCGGACCTCGGTCAGGAAGCGCTCCGGGCAGGCTGCTCACCTCCCGGCCCAGGATCTCGATCCGGCCCGAGGTCGGCCGGGTCATGCAGCCGACCAGGCTGAGGAGCGTCGTCTTGCCCGAGCCGCTCGGGCCCTTGATGACGGTCACCCGGCAGGCCTCGATCCAGAAGCTGACCCCCTGGACGGCCACGAACTCGTTCGGCTTCCCCTGGTGGTAGACCTTGCGCACGTCGCGGAGCTCGATCAGCACGGTCTTCTCACCGCATCACCGAGTCGGGGTCGACGATCGACGCCCGCCAGGCCGGAATGATCGTGGCGACGGAGTAGGGGACGACGGTCAGGAAAAAGAGGGCCGCGACCTGGGCCCCGTCGAGGTAAGGGACGAGCCGGAATTCGGGGAGGAGGACGGACCAGCCCTTGAGCACGGGCGCGAACAGCGCCGGACCCGCCAGTGAAGACGTGGACATAGGCGAGGACAAGCCCCAGGAAAAACGAAGACAGGGAAACGGTCATCCCCTCCCAGAACTTCATCAGGAGAACGTCGGAGGTCTCCCAGCCGATGGCCTTGAGGATGCCGATCTCGCGCCGCTCCTCGGGGCCCAGGCCCGAGGCCTTGTCCCAGGCCAGGATGATGAAGGCGAGCATCGCTCCCGCCCAGGATGATGACCAGGAGGCCGCCCCGCCAGTTGAAGACGGCGTCGTAGGTCCGCAGGATCTCCTCGCGCAGGATGACGCGCGTGTCCGGGAGCCGTTCGGCGACCTTCTCGGCGATGGTCGCCAGCTCGCGGGGGTTCCGGACGCCGACCGCGATGTCGGTGACGTAATCCGGGGCGCCGCCCGAGATGGCCAGGAAATCCTCGGCCGAGAGGACGATGAGGTCGCGAGGAAACGAGCTCCGAGCCGGCCGGGAAGAACTCCCGCGCCTCGAGCTCCAGGATCTCGCCGGCCGCCGTTTTGAACTCGATCATGTCCCCGGCCAGGAGCGACCGCGCCCGGGCTACCCCGGCGCCCACCCGGATCGTCCCCTTTTCGGGCGCGCCCGGCCTCGGGCACGACCAGCGTGTAGTTGGCGCCGACGACCGGGTCGAAGTAGTAGCCCCAGAGCCGGCCCCGGACCGAATGGACCCCGGGGATGTCCTTGATCCGGTCGAGGTAGCCAGCGGGAACGGGGCTGTGCCGGCCGGCCAGGATCCTCTGGACCGTCATCTCGGGGGCGTTGTCGAGGAGGAGCCGATGCCTCTCGTCTTGATCGCGTAGGTGAAGAACATGACCGAGGCCAGCAGGAAAACGACGAGCGTGTAGACGGCAGGCCAGGGCCAGGTTCTTCCACTTCCTCCTCAGGAGAGAGGAGAGGGTGAAATCAAGGATGTTTCTCTGTCGTTCGAGCCAGTTGGTCATGGGTGCGCGCGGAGTGCAGGGCCGGGCCGGAGCCAGGTCCCCGAAGGAAAATGTTCGAGGGACAGGGGATGGTCCTGGAAGGCCGTCGCCAGGTCGGTCTGGGACAAGATGCCGCGTGTAGTTGGCCTCGGTCGACAGGCAGAGGTCGGTGAGACCCAGCTCCCGGACCAGGCGGCCCTGCTCGAGCAGGCCGGGCCTCATCGCCCTTGTCCGCAGGGACGCGTGGACGAACACAAGACCGCAGACAAGGCGGCCAGGCAGCCCAGGCAGGAGGAGAAAGGCCCGGGACCTGCGCATCGCCTCAGTCGAGACCGTTGACGAGTTCCAGGGTGACCTCGCCGAACTTGAGGAGCGATTTTCCCTTGTGGTCGCTCAGAAAGGTCCTGGCCTCGGGCTCGCGGCCGATAGGGATCAGCTCTTTGCCCATCGGGCCGAGGACATCGCTCCCGGCGATATAGAATGCCGGTTTGTCCGTCGATCATCTCCAGGCTGTAGTAATCGGTGACGTAAACGGAGGCGATGTCCGCCGTTTTCCGGCCCGGATGGTATTTTTCCGGCTCGAAATAGTACCGGAACATGTCCTTGGGGCCGTCGAAATAGGCTCGAAAGCCGTCCTTGAAGGCGATTTCGGCCAGGAACTCCCCGTATTCCGCCACGAACATGCCGCAGACAGGGCACTTGTCCTTGGCCGAAGGCTTGGTGGCCTGGGAAAAGGCGTCCCCGGGGAGCAGAAACACAAGGCATAGGACTGCGACGGCGAAGACTGCCTTGCGGGAGGCGGACATATTCATTTTAACGATGCCTCGCTCCATTCAGTCCAAATTCATTATAGCTTCGGGTCCGCGGCTTTACAAGAAATCCGGCCGCCGTTAGAATGAAATCAGGTCAAAATGGGCGCAGAAACGACCCCCCGGCAGGTTATCGGCAGGGTCGCCGTCTGCCTCTTGAGCGCCTGCCTCCTGGACGTCGGCCTCCGGCCAAAAAGCTCGAGCTGACCAAGAAAGTGGGGGACCTGACCGTCGCGGCGACGCTCGAGCGGGACCCGCCGACCGTGGACAAGAATGAGATCGAGGTTCGAGTCAGCGACGCGGCGGGAGAGCCGGTCCAGGACGCGAAGATCCTCATCAACTATTACATGCCGCCCATGGCCAGGATGCCGCCGATGAACTACAAGGTCGAGGCCAAGTGGAAGAAAGGCGCTCACAAGGCGGAGATGAACCTGATCATGGCCGGCCCGTGGATCATCCTGGTCAGGATCACGATCGGCGATAAGACCGTGACCGCCAAGTTCAATATCGACGCCCGTTGATCATGGGGACGTTCCCCACCGTGGGGAACGTCCCCATTTCATCAATAGTCGCGAGATCTTCTGAGAAAGAACGGCTGGTAGTCGAGAAGAGCGACCTCGCGCTCCGAAACGGCGTAGTACAGATTGGACTCGCCCTTCTTCCCCGCAAGGGACAGGCCGGTGACGTTCTGTCCGAGAGCGGCGGTGGCGCGGATCTCGAAGTCCTGGTCGAAGATGACGACCGCGCCGTCCCGGGTCGAGGCGGCGATATCGCTCCTCTTTTTCGCCGGGTAATGAACCACCTTGATATCGGTGATGCCGCCCGCGAGAGTCAGCGCGCGCAGGCGCCGTCCCCTCCGGTTGAGCTTGACGACCTCGCCCGCATCGGTCCCGGCCAGGATATATTCCTCGCCCGTCGCGGGGTCGACCGTCTTGTCGACGACCGTGACCTCGTCATCGAGGACTGCGGTCCACTTGGTCGCGCCGTCGGCGGCATTGAGGGCGCAGATCCGGTTGAACTTAGTGCCGAAGACGATCTCCTTGACGCCGTCGCCGTCCGTGTCCATGAACACCATGCCGGTCAGGTAGAAGCCGCAGTAATCGGTCGTGGAGTAGGCCTCGCCGCCGCACTGCTCCCAGGTGTGCCAGAGCACCGAGCCGTCCGCGGCCGAGACGACGTTGAGCGGCGTATGGTAGACGTTCCCGGCGGCGACGACCGTCGGCCTGCTTTTCGCCGCTCAGGATCCCGACCTTCGTGCCGGGGTGGTAATAGCAGAAGGCTTCCCAGCGGACCTTGCCGTCGGGGGTGAACGCATAGAGCTTCCAGCTCCTGGTCGCGACGAGGATCGCCGGCTTCCCCTTGCCGTCGAGGTCCCCGACCGCGATGTCGGCCGCGACGGCGCTCCCGTTGATGGGGGTCATCTTGTAGGTCCAGAGCAGCTTGCCCGAGGGCTGGTAGCAGAAGAGATTCTCCTGGTCGTCGCCGGCAATGACCTCGGCCGTCCCGTCGCCGTCGATATCGGCCGCCTTGATCGCGGTGATGGAGTGAGAAGTACTGACCTGGAAGAGCGCATCCTGCGCCTCACCATGGAAGCGGAAGACCCGGCCCTGTTCGTCGCCCGCGAGGAGCGTCTCGCCGTCCGGGCAGAAGGCCGTTATGGCATCGGTCAAACCCGTCTTCTTGACGACGCTCGATGCCCGCGGTTGGAAAAGGCTGCGGCCAGGCCGCGGGCTCGACCGTATTCCCGGACTCCGACAGGGATTTTATAACGGAAGCTGCGGCGGGTCCGGACCACTTGAACGAGACCTGGTAGGGGCCCGGTTGGAGCGTGGTGCGGGACGGGCCGCCCGGCCCCGCGGCGATGGACATCCTGGCTCCGGCGGCCGCCGACACCGCGATGTTCTGTGTCTCGATGTCCACGGACGCGCCCTCGGGGACGATGAGACTGCCCGAGCCCTTCGCCGGGTCCAGGTCGAGATGTATGGGGGCGCTGGAGGCGAGCCGGAGGTTCCCGGCGCCCAGGAATGTCGTCCCCGCAAGCGAGAGGCCGCGCGCGTCTGCGAAGAAAAGACAGCTGTCGGTCGCGATCCCGGTTTTGGCCAGCGCCGCCGGGCTCGTACCGGCGATCTGCTGTTCGCCTGCGTCCGTTATGGCATAGAGGCCGTCGGCGATCCGGGCGATGTCCACGGAGGCCGCCTGCGTGACGTCGGCGGCGTACATGAGGCTCGCTAGCGTACGGACCTCATTCCGGCCGAGCGGGGAGCGCTCGCGGGCCAGCAGGACCCCGCATCTCCCGTTCCCGTAGGGGTAGTTCCAGATGCTCGAGTAACCGTCGGGCTCATAGACGAGGCTTCGCGGCGTCGCGTCGGCGCTTTTGATGAAAAAGGCCTTGTCGCCCTGCCGGACCTTGAGGACTCCGCCGCGGAGCTCGATATCGCCGCGCGTCCGCCAGCGGGCGTCGATCCTGTAGTCGCCCGTCTCCAGGGCCTTGACCGTGTCGATGAACAGGAAGTACCGGCCCTTCCGCCAGACGATGCGGCGCGTCCAGTCGGCGCGGTTGAAATCGCTCGAGGTCGTCTGCAGCAGCCCGGTCGCGGGCAGGTCGGCTTTGAGGTCGAGCGAGGTGAGGAGGGGCGGGTCGTCCTGCCGGCCCTCGAAAGACACGGCGAGGCCGCTGTGATAGCGCGGCGTGAAGTTGATGTAGTGGAGGTCGAAGAGCCAGATCCTGTCCTTCCAGGTCAGCCGCGTCACGGTGTTGCCGTCGAAGTGGCCGTGGGAGAAAAACGACGTCCCTTCGAGGCTCAGGTACTCGTCTTGCGGGTCGAACCCTCGCCGCATCGAGATCTTGTCGAAATAGCGTTTGCCCGGGGCCGGGTACCACGACGGACGGCCGGCGCGGCGCGAGGCGAAGAGGAGCGAGGCCTCGTCGAGGGCGACGCTCGTGATGCCGGTATACCGTGTCGGAGCCTCGGGCTTGACGAGAGCGGCATAATCGCCGTTCGCCAGGTTCCCCGGAGAATCCGGGTTCGCCAGCCAGTCGGCGAGCCATTGGTACTGGCCGTCACCATAGTACCAGGCCGCCAGGCGGGCGAAATGCGGGATCGGGCTCCGGCCGCCCTTCTCGCGGGGCGAATAGCCGCCCGTGTCGCCGAAGCTCACGGTCTCGCCGTGGTTGTCGGTCGTCGCCGCCAGGAGGTCCATGTACTGCCTGAGCCGTCCTGCCTTGAGGGCCGATTCGTCGCCCTGGGCGAGGGCGTAGGCGTAGTAATCCCCGGGCGTTGCGAACTGATAACCCGCCGCGTCGTCGTTGGGCCGGTAGGAATTGCCCTGGCCGAGATCGAACGCCAGCTGGAACTGGTCCGCCATCGGCTTGAGGCCATCGAGGCCGTATTTCTGAGTGTAGTAGTGGTGGGCGTAATAAAGCCCAAACCCCATATGCGACGTGTGGTTCTGGCGCGGCTCGCCCGCGGGAGCGACGTCCTTGTCGAGAAGGATCATGTTGCGGACGAAAGTCGTGAATCCCCAGAGGGTTTCCTCGATCATCTTCCGATCCGCCTCGGTGAAAACGGGGTCGTCATCGATGCGATCCCAGGCCAGGAAAAGTCCGCGGAGCGAGAAATAGATGTTGGTCCAGGGCTCGGGGACCCAATCTCCCGACTTCTTGGCGCGCTCGTAGAAGGCGGCGAACCCCGTCCGGAAAAGCTCCGCCCACGCCTTGTCGCCGGTGATGTAATAGTTCAGTCCCCACTCGCCGAGAGCGCCGTAAGGCGCCCGGGCGGTCACCGCATTGCTCGTCGTTTCCTCGAGCATTTTGGCCGCGCCGGCGGGTGGGGCGGGCATCTTGAGAGCGGTCTTGAGCGCGTGGACGGCGCCGATCTTGTCCGCTCCTTGAGGCAGAAGGCCCAGGAAGACCTCGAACGCCGGGACGAGGTCGTCGTCCGAGCTGGCCCCGATGACGAGGACATTCCGGGTCCGGTCCCAGATCGAAGCGGCCGGATGGATGATGTAGCCGTCTTTTCCCGGGAACAGGGCGTCGGCGAAGGCCCGGCGCTGCTTGTAGAGGTCGAGCGCCCATCTATTGTCCAGGATATTGCCGATCATAATGAGGTGCCGGCCGACGAGGTCCGCCGGCTTGAGCGAGTCAGCCGGGGCGAAGGCGATCTCGCGGCCGCACCGGGCGGCGAGGGCGGCCTGCAGCTTTTTCGCGCTCGGTTCGAGCGCCGCCGGGTAGACCACGGTCAGCTGCGCGGGGTCGAGCGGGATGGAGAAGACCGCGTTGATCACGGGTTTGGGGAACCCGTTGGGATTGAAGGGACTCTTGGAATAGCGGGCCGCGGCCGGTCCGGCGAAGGCCAGGACCAACCCCGCCAGAGTCATCATGGCGATGCGGCGGGAATTCGAGCGTTTCTTCATTTCAGCCTCCATGGATATCGGATCTCATGTCGAGATGATACCGTGCTTATTCGAGCCGATAGACCTCGGCTTCGCAGGCGATATAGACCGCGCCATGGGCATCGACCGCAATATTGGTGATCGCCGCCGGCGCCTGGCCCAGCACCTTGACGGTGCCCGTCCTCAAGTCGATCCGGAGCGCCCGCTTATCCGCTCCGGCATAGATGTACCCCCGGCCCGGGGCGGTCAGGCGCAGCGGGGCGCCCAGGTCTTCGACGGCATATGTCGTCAGGTCGAGGGCGCCGAGCTTGGCGCCGGGATAGGTCCCCCCGTAGACCCGGCCGTCCTTTCCTGGAGTCAATGTCAGGATATACTCCTCTCCGGGGAACTTCGCGGTCTTTATGAACTTTCGGGTTTTGAGGTCGAAGACGACGATGTCCCCGCCGAAGAACGTCCCGATCAGCAGGCGGTCGCCCGGGACCTCGGCGAGCGCCCACGCCCCCGCCCCGGCTGGGGCGAGATGCATCTCGCCGGCGTTCCTCTCGAAGTCGACGGTGAAAAGCTCGAGGCCCTGCGCCTCGTTATCGTTCGTTATGATGAAACGCTCGCGCTGGTCCGTCCGGTCGAAGACCACGCGTCCGGCCAGAATCTGCTTGGCCCGGCAGGGCTGGCCAAAGCTCTCGAGCTTCTGAGCCGCTGCCGTAGGCACTCCAAATATCAACACCGCCAAAAAGAGAAGGTATTTATTCATTAAGCGGAAATATATAGCGAACATTCAGGGCCCTGTCAAACTGTTTGGCGCGTCCCCAAATTCCGGGGACAATATTTCTAATGCACCTAATGAGATTGAGGGTGATTCCAAGGGGAATTGACTGAACTATGGTTTGTGTCCCCGGAATTCCTTTTGAGCTACTTGACGGGGGAAGTGTACCGGACTGCTAAAAATGTGACCGTTACCTATTTCCGCCGGGATTCAGTGCTTTATGTATGGTGTCCCCCGAATTCAATCGGAATTTAGGGCGCGGAGGGAACGCGGCCGCTCGTCGCCGCCAGCCGGCAGCCCGGAGACTCGCTCAGGATCCCGGAGAGAATGCTTTCATGGGTCTGGTCGCCCGCGGACAGGGCCTTGAACAGCGCCCGCAGCGAAGGGTCCCGGATGGTGATCGAGACATTCATGTGCACGCGCTCGAGATTGGTCTCGAGCTCCTTGAGCTTCGCCAGGCTATCCCACCAGCTGCTGTTTTCGAGGCCGATCGTTTCGAGCAGCGGCCCAAGGCCCCGCCGGCCCTCCTCCAGGTCCTTCTCGGGCATCGTCACCTCGCCGAAAAGGTCCGGGGCGCGGACAACGATGGTCTTGGCCATGTTCAGGATGTTCCGGTGGTTGATCTCTTCGTTCGAGAGCCTCTCCAACCGGGCCGCGTAGCCTGGCTCGCACCGCTTCGCGAGGGCCGCATAGCATTCGGCGATCGTTTCCTCGACCTGGATGGCTTTTCCGATAAAATTGATGATGTCCATGATCACCCCGCCGCCCCCGCCCTCACCCGGGCGCGTCCAAGTATCGCTAATCACATTCTACACGGCGGAGCGAATCCCGTCCACAAGACCAGGATATGCCCCCGTCCCCCGCATTCCCGGAAGCCGCGGCTCGGCTCGGACTTATCTTATGGTCACGAGCCGGCCCGCGGAGTAGGCGGCGAATTCGGGCGCGTACATCGACTGCAGGGTCGCCGGAGCGGCCTTGAAGGTTCCCGCCATGGCGCACCGCAGCCTGTGCTTGAGCGTATACTCGCCCTGGGGCAGCCACTCCATGAAGAAGTTCGTCCCGCTGTCGCGGATCTCCTCGTAGCGCACGAGCCCGAGGTCCCACTTGGTGCCCGAGGTGAGCGTCACCGGTTCACAGCCGGACGGCCGGGGGTCGCGGACCTGGACGTACTCCGCCGGCTGCCGGGCGCGGATCGAGAGGTGAACCTCGAGCTCGTCCCCCACGGCCAGCGCCGTCCCGTCCGCCAGCGGCTGGAGGACGGTTTCGCCGCCCCGTTTTTCGCGGCGGTAGTATGTCCTGTCCACGGCGAAGAGGTCGCCCTCGCCTTTTTCGGGCAGCCGGTCCGTGCTGAAATGCCACGTCGCCGAGGCGAAGGCCAGTCCCTTCCCTTCCTTAGACACCCGGACGGTGGCGCAGTCGGGCGTGATCTTTTCGCCCGGGACCACGACCTGGTTCTTCTTGCCCGTATAGTTGTCCGGCTCGAAGGTGAAAACGGTCTGCGTCCGGCAGGCGTCGACGGCGACCGATTCGCGAACGCCGAGCGCGCCCGTCGTCTTCAGGAAATAGGCCACGGAATAGATGACCTCGGCCGTCGCCTTGGTGGACTTCCAGTGGTTGAGCTTTTTGTTGAGGAAGAGCCACTGGACGAGGCCTTCGGAACGGTTGTCCTTCGGCGTGAGTTCCGTGAGCGTCCGGAGGGCGAAAGCGTGGGTCTCGATTGTGTCGTTATACCACAGCCAGCCGCGGTCCTCGGGAGCCCAGGAGGTGCCCTCGTCCTCGGTCGTCTTGGCGCTGTCCATGACGCTGTCCCAGACGAGCGCCGCATCCTGCGGCCGGCCGGCGCGCTTGAGCGTAAGGGCGAGAAAGCCCTTGAGATAGGGCGCGTGCCGTTTCCAGTGCTTGAAGGAAAAGGCGAGCATGTCCCGACGGTCCTTATCAGAAAAGATGCCGCCCGTCCACGAGGAATCGGGGAAGTTCGAGATCGTGTAGTTGAGGAAGGTGACGAATTCCCAGCCCGTATCGTACGCCATGAGCAGCCGGACCACATCGTCGATATAGTGGCGGTGGAGATAACCGAAGGCGTTGACGACCGGCTCCTTGGGAACGTCCACCCCGAACTCGAGCGCCTTGGAGAAGCCGTGGACGATATAGAGGGTCATGTAGGGAGACGGCGGCCCGCCCGGCCACCAGGGAAAGGCGCCGAGCGAGGTCTGGGCCTTGAGGAGCTTGGCCAGCGACGCCTCGCGCTGGGCAACGGCGACCTTCGGGTCGAGCACCTTCTCCATCCCGTAGCCCGCGTCCCGGCCTCCCCGGGCCTCGATGAGCCAGGGCGTTTCCTCGAGCGACATCTTGCGGTTGGGGTCGGCCTGGTCGAACGTCTCGTAGAGCGTCTCCCGTCGGCTCAGCGCCTCCGCCATGCGCGCCACGGACGGGTAGCGTCCGTAGAGGCTCGTCAGGATGCCGGTCGACAGGAACCGGTTGAGCGTCTGCTCGGTGCACTCGTAGGGATAGTTGACGAGGTAGGGGAGGGCCTCGAGCAGCCCGTAAAAGAGCTGCGCGTCGACGGTCACCACGAGCTGATCGTTGATACGCGTCGGGTCGTCGTTTTTCGCGAGGTCCGCGAACAGCAGCTCGCGCGCCTTGCCCTGCCTGAGCGTCGCGAACCGCGACTGGACAAGGTGCATCCGGCCGGGGAGGACCGGCAGCGGCCGGAGCTCCCCGTCTGAAAAAGTACCCGCCTTGGCCGTCACCTTGAAGGCGACCGTGCCGACGCGCGCCGGCGCGGCCAGCGGAAAAGTGACGGGGGAGCCGCCCCCCGCCTTGACCGTGAACGGCCGCGCGGGAACCCTCTCGGGCAGGCCGAACGCCGGCGCCAGGTTCTCGTTCGTCGACGGGTCGAAGATCTCGAGCGCGACATCGCCGGAGAAGTCCTTATCGCTGGCGTTGTTGACCATCACCCTGAGCTCGGCCGAATCCCCCTCGCGGAAAAAGCGCGGCAGGTAGGGCCTGACCATGAGGTCCTTGACCGTCTTCGTCTCCTTCTCGAGGACCCCTCCCATGAGGTCCTGGGTGACGCCGTGGACGAACACGCGCCAGGAGGTGACGGAGTCGGGGACCGTGAACTCGACCGCCGCCGAGCCGTCGGCGCCGGTGAGAAGGTGCGGCTGCCAGAAGGCCGTCTCCGAGAAGTTCGAGCGGAGCGGGACCGCGGCTTCCGGCGCCGCGCCCCCGGCTTCCATGCCCTGATCCTTGGCGGCCTCGGATTTTTGGGCGAACATCAGCTTGTCCTCGGTCGGCGCCGATTCCCGGGCGATCCGCGCCGAGGCGGGCATCAGCCTGCCCTCCACGCCGCCGACGACGCCGCCTCGGACACCGGGGCCGCCGATGCCGTAGCCGCTGAGGTTCACGAGCTGGGCGGGTTGGAAGGTCGGATAGCTTGGTACCCTGACCCAGCCGGAATCCTCGGAATAGGCGTGGGGCGCGAGACCCAGCGCGGGGTCCCAGGCCGGCGACCCGGTGCGCGAGGGATAAAGGCCCGACACTCGCGGCGGGTAATGGGGGGCGAAAAGGTCGAGGCTCCGGTCGTACATGTAGGCCAGGAGCTCGGCCGCGCCCTGGAGAGCGGGCTTGCCCCCCGGCAGCTTGACCGTGACGCGCCAGGTTTCCCGGCCGCCCGGCGTCAGCTTGTCCCGGAACGAGGAAAACGCGAGGTCGAGTTCCTTGTTGTCCCAGGGAACGAAGACGCTCGCTTCCCCGGTCATGAACTGATGGTCCCTGAGCGCCGTCAGACGCGCGCCGAACCCTCCCCGGAGGTCCTCCGTGACGGGGATCTCCAGGATGCCGGCTTCTTTTCCGGCCTGGAGCCAGCGGCGCTGCCAAAGCTCGCCGCTCCGGAACGTCTCGAGGAGAACGGGCTGGCCGGACCAGCCGCCGTGAAGGAGGAGGCGGGCGGTCCCGCCTGCTCTTACCGAGGGCCGCTCGGCGGCCAGGAGAAGCGGCAGGCGGGCATCGGCATCCTGGCCGGCGACGACGAAACTCAGGTCCTCGCGGCAGACGGCGCCGAAGTCGTCCTTCGTTTCGTAGAGAAGACGGTAGGCCCCCGTTTCGAGCGGCCGGGACTTGACGGCGGCGCGCCCCGCTGGGTCTGCGGCGATGTCGCCGCTGGCGGCGACGACGCCTTCTTTCCAGAGGCGGAGGATCGTTTCCGGCGGCGGCGCCGTCTCCCAGCGGGCCCGGAGGCGGTCGCCCGGAGTCGCATAGGGCGCGGGTTGCCCGGGCTGAGCCGGCGCCGGCTCGGGCAGCGGCTGGTCGGCCGGAAGCAGGGTCTTCGCGGGCTGGATGAGCCGGACGATGCGCCAGGTTCCCCTCCCGGGCTTCGGCGTGCCGTTGAGGTCCGTGCGCGTGACGGAGAATTCCGACGGAACGCCCGTCCGGAAGAAACCGTTTTCCGGGGCCAGGGCCGCTTCGACGCTGACGAACCCGAGCCGGAAGGCGCGCGTCGCCGAGCGGGTCTCGCCGCCGTCGTCCGTGACATCCACGGACAGCGTGTAACGGTACGTCATCCCCGAATCCGGACGGGCCTTGCGCTCGTCGACCCTGGGGATGAACTTCAGCTCGAAGGTGCCGTCCTCACGCAGGGCGGCCTTCCCCCCGGCGATGACCTGAGATTGGGCGGCCGGCGATTCCCACCACCACCAGCGGGGATAGACGGGTTCGCGCCGGACCTGCCAGACGGCCGTGCCCGAGGCGACGGGCAGCCCGAAATAATAGCGGGCCTCGGCGCCCAGGGTCGCGGGACGGTTGAGCCGGAGCGGTTTTTCCGGGTCCTTGACCGTCACCTCGAAAGTGGGGCGCTTGTACTCTTCGACCCGGACCTGGCTGGTGCCGTCGGGAGATGACCTCAGCCGCCAGGCGCCGAGCGGCCGTCCGGCGGCGGGGATGACGAACTCGCCGCTCGCCGTGCCGAAGGCGTTGGTCGTCGACGTCGCTTCGGCCACGCGCTGGCCGTTGATATCCTCGAGCCAGACCGAGGCGGAGGAGTTGGCCGCCGGCTTGAGCCGGCCGAGGTCGCGGCGTCCCCGGAAGGCGAGGATCTTCCAGTAGAGCTTCTGGCCGGGGCGATAGATGCTCCTGTCGGTGTAGATGAGCGAGGCGCTCGTCTCCGCGGGCCTTGCCCGGGCGTAAAGGTAAAGATACGCAGGGTCGAAAGCGAGATCGCCGCCGTCTCGGGCGAGGAGAAAGCAGGGACCGGTCTGCTGCGCGCGGGGGGCGAAGACGGCCAGCCCTTGCGCATCGGTCGTCCGGGATTCGAGGACCCGGTGTCCCTTCTGCCAATCGTAGGCGTAGAGGTCGACCTTGACGCCGCTGAGCGGCCCGCCCGTGTCGCCGGCCACGACGACAGCTTCCTCGCCTCCCTCGCTCGTAGTCCGCTTGAGGAGCGCGATGTTCGAGACGACCGCGTTCAGCGCCTCGATCCTGTTGTCCTGTCTGCCGAAATCCTCGCGGACCGAAACGGCGACAAGATAGAGGCCGGGAGCCAGGCCTGCCGGAAGGTCGATATAGGATTTGTGGTCCCGGTAGTCCGGGGTGGGGGGGAGGTCCGCCCGCCAGGATCGCGAGGGCCGCTTGCCCGTGAGGATCTTTTCGGCCTCCTGCCACTGGGGGAGGATGTTGTAATCTTTTGCCCCGCGGATCAGGGCCTCGAGATCGAGGGGGTAGGCTCTTAAAGAAACGCTGCCCAGGTTCCTGTGGGTCAAGCGAATGGACCGGCGGCCCGGAGCGTCCGCGGCCATCATCTCGACGGAGAATCCGGGCGCCTCGATGGCTTTCACGATGTGGAGGCAGCGGAGCCCGCCGGGAGAGCCCGGGAAGCGCTCGGTGCCTTCGAGTGCGATCTTTCTGGCGCGAACCTGTGAATCGGGGGCGTCTTCCTCCCGCGTGAACTCGGCCAGGCTGGCCTGACCGACCGCCCACCAAGGATATTCCCGGACCCGGGAGAGGTACTCGGCCAGGCGGGACCGGATGAGGGCCCGGTCGTCTTCCTGGGAGAAAGCGCGGTGGAGCTCCGTGACGAGTGTGAAGCGCGCCTCCAGGGCAGCCTCGGGACGGCCGGCCCGCCGGCACCAGCCCTCGTGCTCCCCGAGCGCGGCGGCCAGCCTTTCGAGCGGATGGGAACCGGGGGACTCGATGACCGCGGCGTAGGCCTTGGAGTCCCTGGCCGAAGCGGACAAAAGCCCTTCGATGTCGAGAAGGAATATCTCGTTCGTCTGGCGGGGAGTCCAGAATGAGGTGTCCGACAGGACTTGCGCCATGAGATAGGCGACGGCGTCCCTGAGGGTATCGCGAATGCCGGCGGGGTAGTTGCCCGGGCTCCAGAAATCCGGGAACTCGCCCGGGCGGCGGACCTCCAGGCTGCTTCTGTCCTTCCAGACGCGGACGAGAGTGGACCAGGCCTCCTCGAAGATCTGGTCTTTTGTCCAGGACTTGAGGTCGACGGGACCCGAGGACTCGACGCGCTCCCGCCGGCCGATCTCCCAGGAATAGGCCTGGCAGTAAGTGATGAGGGACTGGGCATAGAAAAGATCCAGCATGTCGCGCTGGACCTGCGCCTTCGGCCACGGCTGTTCCTTGAGAAAGCGGACGGCGGTCTCGTAGCCGTGCAGGGCCGTCCGGAGCTGGACCTCCTTGATCAGGGCCCAGGCCCAGGCGGGCTCGTTGTTCGCGAGGCGGGCGGCTTCGCGGAGGCGCGCGGCCTCCTTGGCCGCCTCCTCGTACTTTTGTTCGTTGACGAGCTGGTCGAGACGACGGCGGCTCAATTCGTCACCCGCTTGGGGAGAGTTCGCCGGGGATGCGGATTGAGGGTGGAAGCGCGCCAGCGCCGCCGCCCCGGTGCCGAGCGCGACGATGACAACCAGCAGAAGCAGGATTCCCGGAGAGAACCGGGGATGAAGGCGGCGCAGGTGATTTCGACCCATGATATCCTCCCGGCGGCCCCCGCCGCCCCGGATTCAAGATCAGCAGCCCTATCTCTTATACAAAGAAATGAGGAGAATCGTTCCCGGCGCGGCGAGATGGGCGGCCCGGGCCGGACTCGGGTAAGGTTCGCTGGCATCAACAAGGGAGAGATTATACTTCGGCCGCATCTGCAATAAAAGGCAGCGCCCAGCGGTTTATCAAGAGGACGGCACCCCCCCTGCTCCAATTCGGGGATTGGCACGTTTATTGCTTGATGATTGGAAGTGGAAGTTTTCCTATGGATTCCCTGCGAAAATGCTTAAGGGAAGGTAAAATTCGATGAAAAAGATCCTGTTTGTGACCTCGGCGTGTTTTGTTCTGATGGGCTTGGTCGCCTTTTGGGGCTTGGGCGGGCAGCAGTCCGATAATGGCTACGCCTTCAGGGGAAGACCGGCCAAGGTCAACCTGAACGCTCCGGCCAACGGCGACGAGGTTGGAGTCCAGGGCAAAGGCTGGATCGTCGACCTCAGCGTCGACTTCCCCGTGCCCTTCGCCCAAACCGGCGCCGTTCTCCAGCTCACGGGGCCCGGCGCCCACGCCGGCATCCCGCCGTTTCCCGGCACTTTTTCTCCCGGCCAGGATGATCGCTTTCCAGGACTGATCGTTCTTCTATCCAACACGCCCGGTCAGCCGGGCGCTGCCGGCTTCCAGGGACCGGGGACGAACCTGGCCAACCTCTTCAACGTCACGGGCGTGGGCAACGCGGAGGGAGACAGCACCGAGATCATCACCACCTGGATCGTGGGCGCTCCCAACTGGCTCCGGAGGACAACGATCTTGGTCGCCATCGCGGCCGACTTGAACAGGGACGGAATCTATAACGATGCTCCGGGCCTCGTGCTGGATTCGGACGGCGACGGCAAGATCGACGAGTTCGACCTCAGGGCCTTTGGCGTCGCCTCCCGGGTGGTCGAGCGCCGGTTCTTCGTGAATCCGTAGGACGCCCCGGCTTGCGGCTGCCTTTTCCGCCCTACCAGTTGTCCGTCCGGAAGGGCGAGGCGGGCAGCCCCTCCGTATTGGCCAGGTTGGGGACGGCGAGCTGGTTCCAGCCGAACCGGACGGCCTTGGGAACCGGCACCCTGGCGCTCTGGACGACGACGGTTTCGCCCGCGATCTCGGCCGCCGCCCGGTAGAAAATGTGATCGTCCCCGGCGATCTCGAACCAGCGCAGCGGCAGCCCGTCGTTCGTCATGAGCCCGCCGCCGGCGTGATCGAACCTGATCTTCACCGACTGTCCGTCGATCGTCATCGATTTGTACATCGGACCCGAGATGACGAGACCCTTTTCCCCATAGGTGCCGCCTCGCGCCAAGAGCGCCAGCCGATGGCCGACGTCCTTCTTGTTCCGGGGGTGGATGTCGTTGAGGTCGGCGATGTCCGTGACCACGGCCATGCCGGTGTTGGGGATGCGAAGGGCGTTGGTCTGGGCTTCCCAGATAAGCGGCAGGAGGGCCTGGTCGGGAATGTCGCCGGGGGCGGCCTCCCGGTTGTTGAACGGATAGTTGTAGGGCGCAAGCTGGACAAAATAGAACGGGAAATCGCCCAGCTTCCAGACCTCGCGCCAGCCGCGGATGAGCGCCTGCATCTTCTTTTCGTAGACCAGCCCGTCGGCCCGGTTGTTCTCGCCCTGGTACCAGATGGCGCCGCGGACGGCGAACGGTGTGAGGGCGTGGATCATGCCGTTATAGAGGGCCATCGGCGCCCGGAAGGCTTCCAAAGGATTTTCCGGGAGCCGGCCATTGCCGGGCTTCGAGGGGAGCTCGGTGTTCGCCGTCAGGGCTTTTTGGCTCTCCCTGAGCCAGGTCTCCCACAAGGGGAGGGCCTTCTTCAGCTCCTGCCGGTATTCGTTGTTCTTGGCTTGGTGCGCCGCCAGGATGGGCTGGACCTCGGGCACGGCGGCGAACCCCGCCGGCGGCGTCCACGGCTCGATATCCGACCCGCCCCAGGCGGATTCGATCAGTCCGACGGGCACGCCGAGTTTCTGGTGAAGCTCGAGCCCGAAATAGTAGGCGACGGCCGAGAAGGGGCCGACGGTTCCGGGGCTGCAAACCTGCCACTTGGCCTCCACATCCTCCATCGGACGGTCCGCCAGCCGCTTCGGGACGAGGAACAGCCGGATGCCGGGATGGTCGGCGCGCAGGATCTCCGGCGTCGGAGAGAGAGTTGACGCCACCGGCCACTCCATGTTGGACTGGCCCGAGCCCAGCCAGACCTCGCCCACCAGGATGTCGCGGACAACGACGGCGGGCCCTTTTTCGCCGCGGACGGACAGCTCGAGCGGAGCGGCGCCGGGCTTGAGCGGGTCGAATACCACCCGCCACTTGCCCTCGGCCGAGGCCCGGGCTTCTTTGGATACACCCGCGAGGCCGACGGTCACCTTTTCGCCGCCGGCCGCCCAGCCCCAGATGGCGACCGGCTTGTCCTGCTGAAGGACCATGTGGTCGCCGATGACCGCCGGGAGGCGGACGTCGGCGAAGAGCGGAACGCACGGGCCTATCAAAAAAAGGACCGCCACGGCAAAAACGGGTGAAATTCTCCTGCGGGACATGATCTTCTGACCTCCTTCTCTTCCGGGAAATACGGCTTTCGCGCCAAGAACATACTTCCCCCCAGCCGCCAGTGTCAAGCACCGGATTGCGGAGACACGGACCCCAATTCACGGTCGATTGACGTTTCCCGGGGCGGGGGGCTAAATTAGAATAGACATTGGGGGAATTATGAAAGCCCTCAGATGTTGGAGCGTGCCGTCTGGGTGCCTGGCAGAAGGCGGGGGAGACGGCCGGCCGGGACCTCAGGCAGAAGATCGAGGACGCGGCCCGCGACCTGAAGAAGATCCTGGAAGGTCAGCTCAAGAAATCGAAATAAGCCCCCGGGCCGGGAGCCCCCGCCCGCCGTCAGGCGGGATGGGTGTTCAGGTCCCAGCGCCCGTCGTGGCGCGGCTTGCGGCCCCGGTCCGCGGCTTGGGACTGCGGTCGTTCGTCCCGCCGTCGCGCCCGGTCACGGCTCTCGAATTCGACGCTCCGGTCGGTGAGGAAGAGATCGGCGCGCGGGGTTTCGGCCGGGATCTTCATGCCGATGAACGCCTCGATCTCGTCCAGGAATTTCCCGAATTTTTCGCAGACGAAGGAGATGGCCTGACCCTTCTGGCCCATGCGCGCCGTCCGGCCGATCCGGTGCACGTAGTTTTCGATGTCCTGGGGAAGGTCGTAGTTGATGACCATCTCCAGCCCCTCGATGTGCAGCCCGCGGGCGGCGACGTCGGTGGCCACCAGGAGCGCGAACTTTCCGGCCATGAAATCGTCGATGATGCGCAGCCGCTGGCTCTGCGGCAGCTCCCCGGACAGGTACCGGCAGCGGAACCCGTTCCGCTCGAGCATCTTGGCCAGGCGGTAGGCGGTGTGCCGCATGTTCGTGAAGATCAGGGCGTTCTGCGGGTTAAGCTCCTGGAGGATCCCGAGGAGCAGGTTGGTCTTGATGTGGCTCTTGACGCGGTAGAGCTTCTGGGAGATCGTGTCGACCGTCATCTGCTCGGGAGTCAGCTCGATGAAGGCCGGGTTGTTCAGGTATTCCGTGGCGATCCTCCGCGAAACGCGGCTCAGGGTCGCGGAAAAGAGCATGCTCTGCCGCTCGGTCCGCGGGACCATCCCCTGGAGGAGCCGCTTGATGTCCGGCAGGAAGCCCATGTCGAACAGGCGGTCGGCTTCATCGATCACCAGGATGCCGACATCTTTCAGCCGGAGGCAGCCCCGCTCGCTGAGGTCGATCAGGCGGCCGGGCGTGCCGATGGCCACATCGACTCCCCGCTTCAGGGCGGCAAGCTGGGTGGCGTAGCCGGCGCCTCCGTAGAAGCAGCCGATTTTTAATCCCAGGTGACCGGCGAGCTGACGCGCCTCGCCCTCTATCTGGACGGCCAGCTCCCGGGTGGGCACGATGATGAGCGCCATTTTCCCCCGGGGAACCGCGCCGCGCGACATCCGCTCGTAGATGGTGGCCAGGAACGCCGCCGTCTTGCCGGTTCCCGTCTGGGACTGGACGGCCGCGTCCTCGCCCTGGAGCGTCCGGGCCAGGGTCTGGTCCTGGACCTCCGTCATCTCGGTGTAGCCCCTCTCCGTGATCGCCTGCATCAGGCCGGGATGCAGGTTCAGGTCTTTGAATAACATTTACCTTACCTTAGTGTAGATTCCAACATGGGGGATTATCGTCAGACGAATCAATTATTCTGGTGGGACAACCAATTCCGTTTGACTGCGTCCTTCAAGTTGTTTGGAGCCCTATTATAGCCAAACCCGGTCCGATTAGCAATATCTTCGAGAACCGGCGGGCAGGCTTTACACCCGGGGCTCTCTTGGGCGGCACCTCGCCCTCCGTGGTTCAGAGCAATTGGCAGCATCGGCCTGAGCGGGTCACTGGGGCGTGAGTTTAGCCAGAATGGTGCCAGAAAGAGGGTAAGTTTTTTTGGGGAAGCTTCATTGGCCCGGACAGGGAGTCCACCTGATCATCTCCCGTGGGCCGGCCGTCAACCGCGGCCAGCCGGTCGCTGAGCCAACATACGTTACGCCTTGGATCTCACGTGGCTCCCGCGGAAATGGGAGCTGATTTATTTCGCGTCCCCGTACTTTCGGCCGATCGGGATCAGATCTGGGTCCCGCACTTGGAATAGCTCCGCTGTTTTGATGTTGAGATCCTTCATGATTCTGCTTATTATATGCACATGCAATTGACACCAAAAACGAGGCGCGGGGGACGGCCGCCGAAATTTCGTGAGCCGCGTCAGCCTGTGACGATGACTCTGCCCAAGCGTATTCTGGAGCTCTTGGCTGAGATCGATCCGGATCGCACACGTGCCGTGGTCAAGGTTACAGAAGCTGTGGCAGGGATGGGCCGGGAACACGCCATGCCCGTGCAACTCGTCAAAATGGCTCCGGGCAAGTCCTTGATTGTCGTCGGCCCCAGCAAAGTCCTGAAACACATACCCTGGCTGAAACTGATCGAGATCACCCCTGCCCGCTATTTGATTACGGTTCCTTCCGGCACGCCGATCGAAGCGTTGGAGGTTGGCCTCCGCGATCTCCTTCATTCGCCGGAGCTGCAAAAAAATGACCGCGAATTTGGCGTCTTACAGGAAATCTTAAATCTCATCGGCCAACAGCGGCGCACTCGGCGCCTGTCCAAGGCAGAAATCGTGATTATCGATACGACCAAAGCGGCAGACTGAAGCTTGGCCATCTCATCCGAGAGACTTCTTCTAGGGGGTCGAGTCAAAGACGGGAAGAATAACGCAGCCGGATGATTTCCTGGCAAAAACGGGGCCCCTCCTCCTCATATTCTCGATAACGAAGGGATAAGGCTCGAGGCATTCGAGCTCCAACTCAGCTTTGATTTCATGCTCTTTGATAGTGGATTTCAGCTTGTTTATCTCAGCACCGCCTAAGAGATCGTCCATCAGCGCCGGCCAGGCCCGCAACCCACGGGACTCGAGATTTGATCGCAAGCAGCGGATAGGGGAAGAAACTATCCTTAGCGCCTGATAATTTTCTCGAAGAACGCGGGATCTACTCCCTCGGAATTTATAATAAAGCCGCTTCCGCCCTTCCCTGACCGGCTTTTCTGTTTCCGCCGAGCGCACGAAGCGATCAAAGGGAATGGCCGGCTTCACGTTTCTTCCCCCAATCCCGCATGTTTGTATAAAGCGAAGCGCTGAGGGCGAAGACGAGCAACAGGAGTGTTACGATATCCACGGTCTTTTGGCTGATGTCCCAGCCAGTAAGAGTCGATAAAAAACTTGGTATAAGAATTTGGCAGATCGCGGATGCCCATTCGCGCCCTCACCTGCCAATGCCAGTCCGTGCTCGGGCAGTAGCCATAGCCATACCAGATTCCGAGGGTGAACCAGGACAACGCCGTCATAAGGGCGACGGCAAGGTCAGCCAGCCGCGTCCGCTTCCACATCCAGCCGAATAGGATGAGTACCATCAAAGATGAATGAAAGGCGAAGAAGAATTTGTCCAGCAACCGACATCGCCGGAGCCATGTTCACCGGAGCTTTCTGGTTAGCGGAGGATAATCGGCGCAGATTTCAACATTAAAAATAGTGATCTATTCTGATATTATCGGCTGACCCGCTTTTATTGATATATTTTATGTTATAATTCAAATTCCGATCGACTTATTATGTTAATAATCACGGTAATAGCTAGGACTTATTGCGGACGAGGATTGACCTCATGATGAGCAGCGCGATCCCGATGCCATCGGCCGTATCGATTGCGCTTGCCGCCCCGGGCGGCGCCGTCGGCGTCCAAGTGGCCAGAGACAAGCAGCCGTGACCATGAAAGTATTACTGGTCAACCCCGGTTCCGACATTAAAATCGTTTTTCCGCCCCTGGGTCTGCTCTATCTCGCCGCCTACGCCCGTTCGCGCCTGGAAGGACTCGAATTCAAAATCCTCGATGCCAAGCTCAAAAAGCTTTCCATTCCGGAAGTTGGGGAAATCGCCCGGGGCTACCGGCCTGACCTCGTCGGGATCTATGGGATAACCATCAACAGCCGAGCCGTTCATGATTTGGCCAAAGAGCTCCGGCCGCATACCCATCATATTGCCGTGGGCGGCCCTTACGCCACCGCCTCTTTTTCGAGCATCGTGGAGGACCCCAATATCGATTTTGTCGTCGCCGGAGAGGGGGAAATTCCGTTTTACCGCCTGCTCAAGGCCCTCGCCGCCGGGACGGTTGACGGGATCCCGGCGATCCCGAGACTCGCTTCGAAATCCCGGCCCCTCCCGGTCTATGATCCCGACGCGGACCGGATCGATGATCTCGACGCCCTGCCGCTGCCGGCCTGGGACCTTCTCGATGTCGAAGAATATTTCAAGGGGCGGAAAGCCATCACCATGAACTCGGTGGCGACCTCCCGGCGGGTCTTGCCGATCTTCACCTCCCGGGGCTGCCCCTACCAATGCTACTACTGCCATAACACGTTCGGCAAACGCTTCCGGGCTCGGTCCGCCGTCAATATCGTTTCCGAAATCGCCTATCTCGTCGGCAGGTACCGGATCAAAGAAATCGAGGTCGAGGACGATGTCTTCAACCTGGCCCCCCCAAGGATATTCGCGCTGCGGGAATCGTTGCGCGCAGAGAATCTCACGGTGAGAATCTCTTTGACCAACGGCATCAGAGGGGACATCCTCACGCCCGGCATCATCGACGCCCTGCGGGATTGCGGCGTATTCCGGATCAATTTCGGAATTGAGACCGCCTCCGAAAGGCTCCAGAAGATGATCGGCAAAAACCTCAACCTCGAAAAGACACGGGAGATGGTGCGCTACGCGGCCCGTTCCGGAATGCTGGTCGGAGGCTATTTCATGACCGGTTTCCCGGGCGAAACGCGGAAGGAACTCGAGGAGACCTTTCGCTACGCCCTGGCCCTCCCCTTTGACATCGCCTCTTTTTTCATCATTACTCCGTACGAGAACACCGCCGTTTTTAAAAGCCTGGATCATGAGACGCAGGAAAGGTACCTCGCGCTTTCCATGGACAAGCAACTCGGTTACCATAACGCCAGTCACAGCCTCGGCGAAGTGGCACCGGAAGACCTGAGAAAATTGATAAGAAAAGCCAATGCCGCTTTCTATTTTAACCCCAAGCGCATCTGGCGTCTGACGCGAAAAATCAAGTTTCGGCAGCTGGCAGCGAATTTTTTAAATTTTGCCCTGTTTCTGGTCGACGAGAAGAGCCGCGTCTAAGCCAGCTCCGGGAAAACTGCCCAAGCGCTTTAGGGCTTTGATTTTAGATCTTGATCTTCCCAACCCCTCCTATTAAATGTACAGACCGGAGACACTGGTAACAGGTGTTCGGGGACTCCGCCGGCCGCAGGAGCAAATCCTCGGCTTTGGCCGTCCGCGCCTTCCGGCCGGCGTCTCAGAACCCGATGCCCGCCATGAACGAAAAGCCGCGGTGATTGAAGGTTGAGCCCGCCGTCTTGTCGACGTCGAGAAGCCCCAGGCCGTACCGTACGTCCCCGACCAGCGCGAAGGGCCCCAGGCTGTAGTCGAGGGCGAAGTCCGAAGACGAGCCCGAGATCAGTGCTCCGCTGGTCCAGCAGGTCCTCCGTGATGTCCTCGAACTGGCTGACCGTTCTGACCTTGGCTTCCCTGAGCTTCGCCCAGTAGGGGCCGGCGTAAAGCGACGGTGTCAGACCTTCCTCCCCGGCCTTGCGCCAGTTTTATGAGGAGCGGCACCTCGGTATACTGGTACATCAGCGTGATCTCGCTGTTCGCCCCCGAGAAGGCCTGGAGAAGCCGGGTGCCCTTGGCTGAGTCCAGGACCTCGACCTGGAGGGAGAACAGATCGCTGAGCCTGTAGGCGATGAACCCGCCCCAGACGAAACCGCTGCGGGTCTGGTAGGAAGAGATCGTGGTCTCGCTCTCGATCCTGAGGTTATAGGAATTGAGGCCGCCCTTGACGCCAATGGAGAACCTCCCCAGGGCGGAGGCGTTGGCCACGGTCACCACGAAAAAGAGAAGTGCCGCCGTCAGCAGGATATGCCGGTTCTTGTTCATTTTCATATTGTACCCCATGAGAATTATGTTCGAGTCCGACCCGCCCGTCAAGCGCGCGCGATTCCAGAATTCGCAGGCTTAGACCGGGTCATTCGAGGGCACGCCACGATTTCCCCGGCCTGCAAATCTCGCTCGATTCGAGCCTTCGACTCTCCGACCTTTACCGGAGACGCTTACCGGCTTCAGGTCCCTCCCTGATTCCAGGGAGGGTTGGGTAGGTTAATGTCTGAAAAAGGAGTCTGGTGAAGTGTCTCCGGAAATATCCGGGAACCGTGCCCGCTCCGGCTCTTATACGGCCCTCTTCATGACGCCGGTCCTCGCCTGTCGTCAAAATGCCAGGGCTTTGCGCGGTCGATTGACAGCCGGAACCTGAGCCCATATAGTTAGGCTCGCGATGTCCGAAACCGCCACGCGCATATGGAGGAATCCGGCATGAGAAAAACGCCCGACGCTTTCCGCTCCCGCCGCTCGGCCCTGGCCGCAGTCTGCCTCTGGCTCCTGGCCTCGATCCTGGTCCAGGCGGCGACGCTTCCGGCCGTCAAGCCCGCTTCGGTCGGGCTCTCTCCCGAGCGGCTCGACCGGCTCTCCCGAGTCATGCAGGAGGCCGTGGACAACGGTAAAACGGCCGGGCTGGTGGCGCTCGTCTCCCGGAACGGCCAGCTCGCCTATCTCAAGTCGTTCGGGAAGCTCGACCTGGCGACCGGCGCGCCCATGCCCACGGACGGGATCTTCCGGATCGCCTCCCAGACCAAGGCCGTGACCACGACCGCCGTCATGATCCTGATGGAGGAGGGGCGGATCCTGCTCGACGACCCGATCGCCAAGTACATCCCGGAATTCGCCGGCGCCCGGGTGGCCGTCATGGCCTCCGACAAGGGCGTTGCCGGGTATTCGACCGTACCGGTCAAACGGCCGATCACCATCCGCGACCTGCTGACCCACACGGCGGGGATCTCCTACGGCGACGGGCCGGCCAAAGACGCTTACGTCGCGGCCGGCATCCGCGGCTGGTTCCTCGCCGACAAGCCCGTCCCCATCGGCGACGTCGTCAAGAAGCTGGCCACGCTGCCCTTCGACTCCCAGCCGGGGGAAAAGTGGGTCTACGGCTATAACACGGATATTCTCGGCTATCTCGTCGAGCGCGTCTCGGGGATGAGCCTGGCCGACTTTTTCGCCAAGAGGATCACCGGGCCGCTGGGCATGACCGACACATTTTTCTTCCTGCCCGAGGACAGGCTGGACCGGTTCGCCTCGGTCTACGGGATCGACGACCAGGGCGGCCTCCAGCTCGTCGAGGACGCCCGGGACAATTTTTATATGAAAGGGCCGCGGTTGTGCTACGCCGGCGGCGCGGGGCTGCTGTCGACGGCCCAGGATTATGCGACCTTCCTGGTCATGCTCCTCAACGGCGGCGAGCTGGGCGGGACGCGGGTGCTCAGCCCCAAGAGCGTCGAGCTCATGACCGCGGACCACGCGGGAGCGCTTTACGGATTGGGGGCTTACGGGCTGGGTTTCTCGGTGACGGACCGCCTCGGCCGGGACGGCCAGCTGGGTTCGCCCGGCTCCTTCAGCTGGGGAGGCGCTTACCATACGACCTACTGGGTCGACCCCGCCGAGAAGATCGTGGGCGCCCTGATGACGCAGCTCCTGCCCGCCACCGGGAGCGACCTCCACGGGAAATTCCGGAACCTGGTTTACCAGTCGATCGTCTCGTCCTACGAGAAGCGATAGCCGGCAGCGGCCCGATCTACTGCCGCCAGGAGCGGCGCAGGGCCGCGAACCCGGACGTCGTCCGGCGCCCGGCCGGGAGATCGGCCGGCGGTCCGGCCAGCTCGACGCTGAGGAAATACCGGTCGCCGTCCTTGGCGGCGGCCTTTTCCGGAGCGACGGTCAGCCAGTAGTCCACATAATTATTCCATCGGCCGACCTGGAAATCCCACCGATCCTCGTCGACGGCCTCGGCCGTGTCCGGCGTCTTTCCCCGTGAGAGCGAGACCGCCCGGATGGAGACGCCCGAACCACCTTCCAGAAACTGCAGGCTGACGTCGTATTCGCCGGCGCCGCTCAGGAGGTCCGTGACGTCGGCCCGGAGCGTGGCCGCCGGTCCGCCGGTGAAGTCCTTTTCGGTCCAGCGCAGGGCGAGCCGTCTCCTGAATTCGGGCTGGGGGTCCTCGATGCCGGCGGCGGCGGCCAGCCGCCACTCCTGGTCGGCCGTCGAGGCGGCGAAATCCACGCTGTCGCGGAATCGGGACGGAAGCATCGACCGGGCCGCGGGGTTCGCCCGCATTCCCCAGCGGTAGACCGATGCGGTCAACCGCTGGGCCGCGAGGTCTATCTTCCGGAGCGCTTTCTCGAGAGCGGTCTTATCGGGGCCCCCGGCTGTCCGCCAGGCGGCGGCCGCCTCCTCGAGCGCGGCCAGAAGCTCCATCATGCCCAGGACGCATTCGGATTCATCCGTCACCCGCGGGTCGCCGTTTTCCTTCGCCAGCCGATGCCCGATCCGCGCCAGGACCAGGCTCTCGCCGAAGTCCCCGGCATCCGCGAATTCCCTGAAAAGGTCGCCGCCGAACTTCAGGCCTTTGAGGAGAGCCGTCGCTGAGGCACCGGGTGTGATCTGGCCGTCGACGAGCGACTGGCCGCCGGCACCGAAGATGAGCCTCTCCACCGCCCGGCTGCCGGCGAGCTTCCAGCCCACATCGCCCGTCCTTTCCAGCCACTCGGCAAACCGGGCCGGCTGGGGAATGCCCCGCCGCAACGCGTAGGCCTGGGCGAATTCCCCGACCGACCGCCCCCGGCTCGACCAGCTCCACTCGGCCGCCGCGGTGACATTGAAGTCATAATAGCGGTTCGAGGGCGTAGCGTAGCCGATCATGCTCGCGAGCTTCTTGGCGACGAATTCCTGCATCCGGGCACGGATGAACTGGGGACCGGAGAACGGGAAGACCGTGCGCCAGGAGTTCGTGAGCTGGGGGTAGACGCCGAGCCAGCGGCCGGCGGCGTAACCGGCGAGCAGGGGAGTGATCATCGGCCGGTGGGAGCTGTCGTAGGTCCGGCCGCCGTCATAATAGATGACCTTCGTATCCGGCCGGACGGCTTCGAGGATCTGGTCGTTGAAATCGTAGCTCGCCTGCGTCAGCAGGATCCGGAGCGAAGCCCTCGGCCGGCCCGGCCGGGCTTGTTCGAAGGCGTTCTGGATGCCCCGCGTTTCCATGACGAACGGATTCTGGCCCCGGCAGTCCGGACAGAAGCAGCCGCTCTCCATCTCGGACAGCCAGACGTCGACCTCGGAGACGCCCGGCAGGTCGAAGAGGAGCCCCATCCAGCCCGCCAGGAGCTCGACCGTCTTGGGGTTCGAAAAGCAGACCCCCGGCGTGTAGTCGGTGGGCAGGGGCTTCGACGGATCGGGCGTCGCGGCGGTTTCGGGGTGATATTTGAACAGCCCGGTGCCCGCCAGCTGCTCAAGGTGAAGGATGATGGGGACGACCCTGACGCCGACCCGCGCTCCCTCCGCCAGCAGGCCGCGGTCGAGGTCGGCCGACGGCGAGCCGTCGGCGTTGAAACCGAGCTTCGGGTGCACTTCGATGATGTTGAGTTTCCGCTCGGCGAGCCAAGCCAGGTCGAGGGGCGCGCTGCCGCCCCACTCGCCGCGCTCGGCCAGGTCAGGCCAGTCGACGATCGACGCTTCGGGAAGCTCGATCTTCTCGATCGGCGGCTCCGGGACCGCTACGAGCTGGTCGAGGGTGCGCGCGGCGTAAAGCAGTCCGAGGGGCGTGTTGGCGGCCAGGATGAGCCCGGTCAACCGACCCCGCTCGAACAAGGGCTCGATGGCATAGGCCTGGTCAACGTTCGGCAGGTCGCTAATCGCTCGGCGCAGCTTCTCAGGACAGTTGCCGTCGGCGAGCGTGAGCCGGATCTGGAACCCGCGGCTGCCGCGGGCGAAGCGCCGGAGAAGGCGGCCCGCCGATTCGAGCAGGGGGTCGCTCAGCCGGGGCATGGTCAGGAAGATCTCGTCGGCGGAGTGGGCGACAGTGCCGCTTCCTGAAATCGCCAATTTCTTGGGCAGTGGGATGACCCGCATTGACCAATCGCGCGTGGTCTTCGCGGACGGGGCCGGCGCGGCGAGGACCCGGACTCCGACCGGACAAGCCAGCAGGCAGATAACTGCGATGAAGCGGGCCAAGGAAAAACTGTGCCGATGCATTTTCATGGCCTCCATCTTAAGTGCTTACAGCGTCAATCGGGGACAGGTACGGGCCGGGCCTCTCCCTGTTTTGTTATTCGAGAGAGCGGAGGCCGCGGACCGGGGCGGGCGCCGTCCGGTGGAGGTCGAAGATAAGGATTTCGTTCGTTCCTTTCCTCAAGAACGGCGCCGGGCAGAAGAGCCTCCTCTGCGGCCCGACCTCCCAGTAGCGGCCGAGGTTCCGGCCGTTGACCCAGACCACCCCTTTCCGCCAGCCGCTCATGTCGAGATAAGTGTCGCCCGTCTCCGCGAGCTCGAATCGGCCGCGGTAAAACGCCCCCGGCCGTTCGGGCGCGCTCCCCCCCGCGAACGCCAGCTTGTCCAGGAAACTCCGGTCCATCGGCAGCGGGAAGACCTCCCAGTCCATGAGGGTCATCCGGCCGAGCGTCACCCTGTCGGTGATGCCCTTGCGGTCGATCATCCGGTCGCCGTAGTTGATCCGGCCCATGGCCTCGACCAGGATGTCGAGCGCGGCCGCGGGCGGTTCGGCGGCCGGGATGTCGATCGACTGTTCGTTCTTGGCGCGGTCGAGCGTTCCGAAGTACTTTCCGTCCACGTAGATGTTGGCGTAATCATGAAGGTCGGTGATGGTCAGCTTCCCGGAGCGCGCGCCGACGAGTTTCGTCCGGTAGAGGATGAGCCCCGAGCTCTGGCCGAGGGATTCCATCGGCCCCGGCTGGGGGACCCGGCGGGGCGCGGGGAGATGGTCGAAGATCGAGACGCTTTCCGCCGGCAGCAGGTCGGGGATTTCGATCACCGGCAGGGGCGCCGGCAGCTCGGGAAGCTTCGCCCCGCCCGGCTGATGTCCGGCCAGGAGCCGGCGCAGGGCGAAGTACTTGGGCGTGGGCTGCCCCATCTCGTTGAGGGGCGAGTCATAGTCATAGCTCGTGATGGTGGGCAGATATTTTTCGCCGAAATTGGCCCCGGCCGTGAACCCGAAATTCGTGCCGCCGTGAAAAAGATAGAGATTAAAGGACTTGCCATTTTCGAGGAGCCAGGTGACCTGGGGGATGAAGTCCTCAGTCTTGATCCTGGCCCAGGGCTCCCCCCAGTGGGTGATCCAGCCCGGGTAGAGCTCGCTGCAGAAGATCGGGACGCCGCGTCCCAGTTCCTCCGCCTCGGCGAAGTGCTCGGCGTTCGTCCCTGGGTCGAGCCCGATGGCCGCGCCGGGGACCGTCCCGGCTTCGAGCATGTCGGGAGCGGCGCCGTCGGCGGTGAAAAACGGGACCCGGATGCCGGCCTTTTCCCAGGCGCGCTTCAGGACGAGGAGATATTCCCGATCATTGCCGTAGCTTCCGTACTCATTTTCGATCTGGAGCATGATCACCGGCCCGCCCCGGTCGACCTGGAGGTCGCGGACCTCGGCCGCGATCCTCTGGACATAGGACTCGCAGGCCGCGAGGTAGCGTGGGTCCCGGCAGCGGATCTTGATATCCGGGACTCGCAGGAGCCAGGCGGGGAGGCCGCCGAAGTCCCACTCCGCGCAGGCGTAGGGCCCGGGGCGGAGGAGGACCCAGAGGCCGGCGGCCCGGGCTTCCCTGAGAAACGCGGCCAGGTCATTCTCCCCCGTCAAATCCCATTGTCCGGGCTCGGGCTCGAGAAGGCCCCAATTCACGTAGGTGGCGACGGCGTTGAGGCCCATGGCCCGGGCCTTGAGGAGCCGGTCCCGCCAGTACTCGCGGGGGATCCGCTGGAAGTGGAGCTCGCCGGCCATGATCTGATACGGCCGGCCGTCCAGAAGAAACTCGCCGCCCCGGATCGCGAAGGAATGTTCGTCGGCCCGCCCGGCGGTCGAAAGGAAGACGACCATGAGCCAGAGGACGGGGCCTCCTTGCAGTGTTCTTTTCATGTCCAACTCCGTTCTCGCCGCACCAAGGATATTCGAAAACGCCCCGGGTTTTCAAATGCCGCACTTGACGCGGGGGATTGGCAGACGACCTGGTTCGAGGTCGAGCGGGAATGGGGCGGCGACGTCGGCTGCCCCGAGGGCGCCTTCCGGCCTTTCAATATCGACGCCAAAATAAACGCGGCCTGGGCGGTCCTCGGCCTGCTTTACGGCGCCGGCGATTTCGGGAAAACGCTCCAGGTGAGCGCCCGCGCCGGCGACGATTCCGACTGCAACCCGGCGACCGCCGGCGGCGTCCTTGGCGTACTCCTCGGGCTCGACGCAATCCCCGGGCCATGGAAAGCGGGCCTCGAACCGATCCGGGGCCGTGACTTTCCCTATACAAGCGCCGCTACACAAGCGTCTCGCTCGACGAGGCGGCGAGGCTGTCCTTCAAGCACGCGCTGGAAACGATAAAGAAACAACGGCGGCGCGGCCGAGATCGTGAAGCTGCCCTTAGACGACAGGGTGCGAAAACCGACACCCTTCTGGAAATATCAGATGGCCCCCGCCAAGCACACCGTCCGCTTCAGGCTCCACACGCCCCCGGCCGAAGCCGGGGTGAAGCTCGACGATGCCGTCATCTACGGTGATAAACCCGCCGTCTAGCTATTCCGTCTCGACGATACTCTCCACCTTGATCAGGCCCTGCTCTTTCGTCCCCATGACCTTGATGGTCATGTTGTCGGCCTTCGTCGTCTTCTTGAGCAAGTCCACGGCCATCGTGTTGCCGGCGGCGTCGAACTTGGTGAATTCGTACTTACCCGCCGCGTCCTTCATAAGAATTCCATAGCCGGAGGCCTCGCAGCCCGGCATCTTCAGGCAGGCCACGGTATGTTTTTCCGGGCTCACCTTCATGTCGGCCCCATCACCGGCCGTGCCGGCCTTCCAGCAAGCGGCGTCGGACAGAATGCCCTTGAACTCCATGCCCTTTGCCTGGGCGACCGGAAGAGCGCCGAGATAAAGGACGGCCGCGAAGACAAACACACCCACGATCAATTTTCTGTTCATTGGTAACCTCCCCCAATCTTAGTTTAGACCATTTCAGGGCGACCGTCAATTTAAGCGGCGTCAGGAGCCCAGGATGGGGACAGGCCCCAAGAGGGGACCGTCCCCGAGTTTCTTATGAGTACGACCGGTAGCCCAGGCGGCTAACCGGCGATTCCGAGGATCCGGCGGAGGATAAAATAGGTTGCGCCGCCAACGAACGCCGCGCCCGGGATGGTGAAGATCCAGGCCCAGACGATCTTGAGCGTCACGCCCCAGCGGACTGCCGTCAGGCTCTTGGCGGCGCCCACCCCGGAGATCGCCCCCGTGATGACGTGGGTGGTGCTGACCGGCACGCCGAGATGCGTGGCCAGAAAGATCGAAGCGGCGCTTGCCGTCTCGGCGCAGAACCCGTCGACGGGCGTGAGCTTGGTGATCTTCTGCCCCATCGTCTTGACGATCCGCCAGCCGCCGGTGAGCGTCCCCATGGCGATGGCGGCGTGGGCGCTGAGGACGATCCAGAGGGGGATGTGAAAAGTTTTGAACCAGCCGACGGAGAACATCAAGCCTGCGATCAAGCCCATCGTCTTCTGGGCGTCGTTCCCGCCGTGGCCCAGGCTGTAGAGGGCCGCCGAGACCAGCTGCAACCGCCGCGACCATTTGTTGATCTTGGCCGGGTGCTGTTTGTAGATCAGGCGCGTGGTCATGGTGATGAGGATCACGCCCAGCACCATGCCGATGATCGGCGCGAGAAAAATGAACAGGATCGTCTTGACCCAGCCGTGGGCGATGATGACACCCGACCCGGCCTTGACGATGGCCGCCCCCGCGTACCCGCCGATCAGGGCGTGCGAGGAGCTCGTGGGCAAGCCCATGAACCAGGTGAACAGGTTCCAGCCGATGGCGCCCAGCAGCCCCGCCAGGATGACGAGAGGCGTGACGATCTTGATGTCGATCAGACCCGTGCCGATGGTGTGCGCAACCCCCGTGCCGAAGATTAAGAAAGCTACGAAATTGAAGACGGCCGCCCAGACCACCGCCTGCCGCGGCGTCAGGACACGGGTCGAGACGATAGTGGCGATGGAGTTGGCGGCATCGTGCATGCCGTTCGTGAAATCAAAGGCGAGGGCGACGCCGACGATCAGGACGATGAAAGCGGCGGTCAGGCTGGGCATGCCGGATCAGGAGGTCTTGACGCTGATGCCCTCGATGACGTTGGCCACGTCCTCGCACCGGTCGGCGGCGACCTCCAGCCGTCCGTAGATCTCCTTGAGCTTGATCAGATCCTTGAGGTCTTCGACCCGCTGGGTTTTCTCAAACAGGTCGGCGACGGCCTTCTGGCCGATGAGGTCCGCCTGGTATTCGAGGTTGTTGACTTCCAGGCAGAAGGAATGGACGTGCCCCATTTTTTCGAGATGGGAGATGGCCTCGTGGATCTGGCTGACGGCCCTGTTGATGATGTCCACGAGCTGTTTCATCTCGGGCGTCGGCCCCTGGACCTTGAAATTGAACAGCCGGCTGGCCACCCCCTCGACGCAATCGAGAACGTCGTCCAGGCCGCTGGCCAGCGCGTGGATGTCCTCGCGCTCCAGGGGGGTGATGAACGTATCCCGGAGCTTGGTGATGATGTCGTGGGTGAGGATATCGCCCTGGTGCTCGATGGCCTTGATCTTCTGGAATTTCTTCTCGACGTCTTCATAGTGGTCGATGAGGTCCTGGAGGGCCTCGACGCCGACCTTGAGGTTGGCGGCATCTTCGCGGAAGAGTGCGAAGAACTTCTCGTCCTTGGGAAAGAGGTTGAATTTCATGGGGCCGCTCCTTCGCGGAACGTCAATATAGATAAGGCCTCCTGAAAAGTCAAACGATAGACATTGACCGTAAGCATCTCATTTTATGTGATGGCTATGTTCATCAAAGGGGGCCTGTTATGGTGAGGTCCGACTTTTATCGCAGACGCTAACCTAATCCGAGCCCTCCCCTGATTCCCGGGGGCGGAAGGGATTAATGGCCGACCTCGTCCAGGGGGTGATCGAATAAAAAAAAATATAAATATATAAAAATACATTGACAAATAGTTAAATTGTGATAATAAATTATAAATATAGGTATACAAATATGAAAGACGAACGCTTGGAAATCCTGAAAATGGTGGCTGACAAGGTCATTTCTGTTGAGGAAGGGGAGCGGTTGCTCCGCGCCCTGGAAAAAGGCGAGGAGGATGCCCGAGCCAGGCAGTCCGCCTATCATGGCCCAAAACACAGGCACCACGGCGACCGGGACTGGGGCGACCTCCTGGGCGCGATGGGCTTCAAGATGCAGGAATTCTTTGACAACGCTTTCGGGTCGATGTTCGGGGACGAATACTGGTTTGACGGCTACGAACCGGTTGAGGGTCCGGTCGAAAACATTGTCCTGGACGACGAGACAACCCTGGTCATCTCCAACCCGAAACATATGTACCGTTCCGGTTCGGGCGATATCCGGATCTCGCCGTCACCGGACGAGCGACTGCGCCTGTCACCGGGGGAGAAGGGCGCGTTCGAGATCCTGCGGAAGGACAAGAAGATCCTGATCCTGTGCGAGGACGACCTGGCCGTCCAAGTGCCGCGGAGACTGGCCCGCCTCAAGCTCGTCGTGGCCAAGGGCAAGACCCACATCGACGGCCTCACCAGCGCCCTCGAGGTGCGGTCGATGAAGGGCGATATCTCGGTGCGGGGCGCCGCGCAACCCGTGGCCGTCCGCTCGATGGCCGGCGATGTCCAACTCGAGCTGTCCGATACTTATTCCGGCAGGAGCGAAGTCTCCGCCCTGCACGGCGAGATCGAAGTCACGCTCGGGTCCGGATTCTCGGGTAAGCTGGAGGCGAAAACCGCCCACGGGCAAATCCACATCCAGGCTCAGGCCGCTAAGACGTCCTCCGCGAAGAACGCCTTCTTCCGGCAGGAGATGGCCGAGATCGGGACCGGCGACGCCCGGAACCTGATCAGCCTGAAGACGATGAACGGCGATGTCACGGTCCGGTCGAGTCAGGTGCCGTCATGAGAGTCCCCCACCGCTGCCCGTCCTGCGGCCAGCGCCTTCAGGTCACCGTCATGACCTGCGCCGGCTGCGGCGCGAGCCTCGAGGGCAGCTTCGAGCCCTGTCCCGTTTGCCGGTTCGACCCCGAGCTTCAGTCTCTCTTCGACCTGTTCATGACCAGCCGGGGCAACCTCAAGGATGTCGAGAGGAAGATGAGCTGCTCATACCCCACGGTCCGCAACCGCATGGAGGAGATGTTCCGCCGGTACGACGAGAGTAAGCCCCGGGGACTGAGCCGGATGGATATCCTCAAGCGCCTCCGCCGGGGCGAGATCACGGCCGCCGAGGCCGAGCGACTCCTCCGCGGCGGCGAATAGCGAGGCTCGGCGCCGGTATCACCCTTTGCCCCCCGGCCCCCGGGAACCAGTCCCGTCGGTTCCCCCGCTTTTCGGCGGGTCCCCCTCCGGCCTTTCCCGAGGCACTGACGTTTATCCCTCCCTGTGAAGGGAAGGCGGAGGGAGGGTAATACTTAAGATTAGAGTCTGGGATAGGGACTCGGGCAGATAACGAGAAAGGGTCTTCAGGGTGATATCCGGCGCCGCCTCGCCAATACCCCATCCCAACTCAACTTATCACATAGTTGGAGATGCAACCCCGAGAAGTTGGCCGGTGGACGCGGCGCCGACGTTCCTGTAGAATACCTTCTTCCTGAATGGTCAACGCGTTCCACGGAGGTCCTTCCATGAAAAGACAGCCCACGATTCTTTTTCTGCTGGCGTTCGCCCTTCTCGTTTCTCTCGTCGCCGCGCCGGCGGCGGCCCTGGCGCAGACGGCCGACAAGATCGGCATCCCCTTCCAGAAGGTCGTCCTGGACAACGGGCTGACCCTCGTCGTCCATGAAGACCACAAGGCGCCGATCGTCGCCTTTAACGTCTGGTACCATGTCGGCTCGAAGAACGAGAAGCCCGGCAAGACCGGGTTCGCCCACCTCTTCGAGCACCTGATGTTCAACGGCAGCGAGAACTACAACGACGATTACTTCAAGCCGATGCAGAAAGTCGGCGCCACCGACCTCAACGGCACGACGAACGAAGACCGGACGAACTATTTCGAGAACGTCCCGGTCTCGGCGCTCGACCTCGTCCTCTGGCTCGAATCCGACCGGATGGGCCACCTCAAGGGTGCCATCAGCCAGGCCAAGCTCGACGAGCAGCGCGGCGTCGTCCAGAACGAGCTTCGCCAGTACCAGAATGAGCCCTACTCCGTCACCGAGGACCTGATCATCGCCGGCACCTTCCCGCCCGGGCATCCCTATTCCTGGTCGGTCGGCGGGTCGATCGAGGACCTGGACAACGCCAAGCTCGACGACGTCCAAAAATGGTTTTCGACCTACTACGGCCCGAACAACGCCGTGATCGTGATCTCCGGGGACATCGACGCCAAGACCGTCCTCGACAAGGTAAAAAAGTACTTCGGCGACATCCCGGCCTCGCCGCCGATCGCCCGGCAGAGCGCCTGGGTCGCCAAAAGGAGCGGCGCCCACCGCCAGAGCGTCCAGGACCGTATCTCCCTGGCCCGGCTTTACAAGGTCTGGAACGTTCCCCAATGGGGTGACCGGGACGCGACGCGTCTCGACCTAGCGGCCTCCGTCCTGGCCGACGGCAAGACCTCGCGCCTTTACAAGCGGCTCGTCTATGACGAGCAGATCGCGACCTCCGTGAACGCCTATATCGACGCCCGCGAGATCGCCGGCGTCTTCACCATCATGGCCGACGCCAAGCCGGGCGTCGAGCTGGCGACGATCGAAAAGGCCATCGACGAAGAGCTGGCCAAGTTTCTCGCCGAAGGCCCGACCGACAAGGAGATCGAAAGGGTCAAAACCGAGTACCTGGCCTCGTTCGTCCGCGGCGTCGAGCGCATCGGCGGGTTCGGTGGCAAGTCCGACATCCTGGCCCGCAGCCAGGCCTTCGCCGGCCGCCCGGATTTCTTCAAGACGATCCTGGCGGACGTCGGCTCGGCCACGCCCCAGGAGGTGAAGGGTATCGCCGCGGCCTGGCTCTCGGACGGCGTTTACGTGCTCGAGGTCCATCCCTACCCGAAGCTCGCCGCCGCCAAGAGCGATGTCGACCGGAAGCAGATGCCCGCCGTCGGCGCCACCCCTGACGTCAAGTTCCCCCCGTTCGAGAAAGCCACGCTCGCCAACGGGCTGAAGATCATCCTGGCGGAACGTCACACCATCCCGGTCGTCCGGCTCAGCCTGCTCGTCGACGCCGGGGCCGCGGCCGACCAGTTCGGCCTCCCGGGCACGGCCGCGATGGCCATGTCGATGCTGGATGAGGGCACGGACGCCCGGACCTCGCTCCAGATCAGCGAGGAGCTGGCGCTCCTGGGCGCTCAGCTCGGGGCCGGGTCCAACCTCGATACCTCGTTCGTCACGCTCTCGGCGCTCAAGGAGAAGCTCGACCCCTCGCTCGCGATCTATGCCGACGTCATCCTCCATCCGGCCTTCCCGGAAAGTGACTTTCAGAGGGTCCAGAAGCTCCAGCTGGCCGGCATCCAGCAGGAGAAGGACTCGCCCACCGGGATGGCCCTCCGTGTCCTGCCGAAGCTCGTCTTCGGCCAAGGCCATGCCTACGGCAACCCCTTCAGCGGCTCGGGATACGAAGCGACCGTCTCCAAGCTGACCCGCGACGACCTGGTCAAGTTCCACCGGACCTGGTTCAAGCCGAACCACGCCACCCTGGTCGCCGTCGGCGATACGACCATGGCCGAGCTCAAGCCCAAGCTCGAGAGTCTTTTCCGGGGCTGGGAAGGCGGTCAGGTCCCGAAGAAGAACATCGGCGCCGTGGCCCTCAAGCCGGCCGCGGTCTACATCCTCGACAAGCCGGACGCGCCGCAGTCGTTCATCCTGGCCGGGCATGCCGCCCCTTCGTCGGCCGACCCGGACAACATCGCCATCGAGACCATGAACCTGGTCCTGGGCGGCGACTTCATCTCCCGGATCAACATGAACCTGCGCGAGGAAAAGCACTGGAGCTACGGGGCAATGTCCTTCCTGCCCGGCGCCCGCGGCCAGCGCCCGCTCATCGTCTTCGCGCCCGTCCAGGCCGACAAGACCAAGGAATCGATCTCCGAGATCAAGATGGAGTTCGAGGGCATCCTGGGCCGGAAGCCGGTCACCCCGGACGAATTCGCCAACGTCAAGGCCAGCCAGGTGCTCCAGCTTCCGGGCCAGTGGGAGACGGCGGCTTCGGTTCAGAGCTCGCTCAGCGAGATGATCCAGTACGGGCTGCCCGACGACTACTTCCAGAAGTATCCCGGCCGGGTGCGCGCGCTCACTCTCGACGAGGTCGGCAAGGCGGCCGCCAAGACGGTCCACCCCGGCAACGTCCAGTGGGTCGTCGTCGGCGACCGGGCCAAGATCGAACCGAAGATCCGGGAGCTCGGGTTCACCGAGATCCACCTGATCGACGCCGACGGCAACATCATCAAGTAGGGCGCGGAGGGGCGCGGCCCCCGGAATCTCATCCGGGGACTTGAGGACGGCGAAAAGAAGAGAGGCAGATCATGAGCATAATTTGTGTGCCGGGCGGTTTATCAGGTCGATGCGTTTCGCGCTCCTTATCTCATTGACCATGGCCGCAGCCGTCGTCGCCCAGCAACTGGTCCCCGCCGCCTCCGATGAGCTTGTCCTCAAGGCCCGGGCGTTCATGGACGCCCTGAGCCGGGACGACTTCCAGGTCGCGGTCAAGGACTTCGACGAGGCCATGCTGAAGCTCTCGGGTCCCGAGAAGCTCGCGGAGTTCTGGAAGCAGGTCCCCTCCCAGCTCGGCGTGTTCAAGAAACAGACCGCCGCCCGCCGCGACAAACTCGGCGCCTACGATATCGTCCTCATCACCTGTGAGTTTGAAAAAATGACGCTCGACGCCCGGGTCGTCTTCGACGCGGATAAGAAGATCGGAGGCTTTCAGTTCGTGCCGTCGGCGCCGCCGGTGAAGTACGAGCCTCCCAAGTATGCCGACCCGGCCAAGTTTGAGGAACGCGACGTCACGGTCGGGAGCGGGGAGTGGAAGCTCCCGGGCACGCTGACCCTGCCGAAAGGGAAGGGGTCTTTCCCCGCCGTCGTCCTCGTCCACGGGTCGGGGCCCAATGACCGGGACGAGACGATCGGTCCCAACAGGCCGTTCAGGGATGTCGCCTGGGGGCTGGCGACCCAGGGAATCGCCGTCCTCCGGTACGACAAGCTGACCTATGTCCACGGGCCGAAGTTGGTCGCCGACCCGAAGCTTGGACCCTCCCTCACGGTCAAGCAGGAGACGATCGACGGCGCGATCGACGCCGTCCGGCTCCTCCTGACAATCCCCGAAGTCAATAAGGAAAAGATCTTCGTTCTCGGCCACAGCCTGGGCGGCATGCTCATCCCGCGGATCGCCCTCGCCGGCAGAGACCTGGACATCGCCGGGTTCATCGTCATGGCCGGGTTGACCGAGCCCCTTCCCGAAACCTACCTCAGGCAGATCGCCCACATCTCCGGGCTCGACGGGCCGCTCAGCGACGAGCAGAAAAAGAAAGTCGATGAGATCAAGGCGCAGGTCGCCAAGATTAACGCCCTGAAGGCGTCCGATGCCGGCTCCCCGGAGAAGCTGCTCTGGGCCTCGCCCTCGTACTGGCTCGACCTCCGGGGCTACTATCCGCCCGAAGTCGCCGAGAAGATCAAGAAGCCCATGTTCATTCTCCAGGGGGGCCGGGATTACCAGGTCACGGCGCAGGACTTCGAGAACTGGAAGAAGGCGCTGGCCGGTCGCTCCAGCGTGGAGTTCAAGCTCTACCCCAATCTCAACCACCTATTCTTCGAGGGGGAGGGCATGGCCAAGCCCAACGAATACATGACGACGCGCGGCGCGGTCGCCGATGATGTCATCGCCGACATCGCCGCCTTCATCAAGAAATATTAATCGGGGACATGATGTTCGTTTCCGAAATCCTCCCGCGCCTTTTCTTGTCGGCATTTCTCTTTACGATCCCATCGACCGCCCTCCAGGCTGCGGAGAGTCAGCCGCCGTTTGAGTATTTCCGGAACAACTGGACGGTCGTCGGACTGAAGGACTACGAACGCGGCACTCGGGTGACGCCCGATAACCAGTTTCTGCTCGCCGGCAGAGAGAGGGTCACGATTTTTGTCGGGGACTCGCTCAGGTCCCTCGGCCGTGGTCCCGCCAAGACGCTCGAGGAAGGCTGGCTTCCCGTTGTCCTCCTCTCTGCGGTGGAGGCGGGCATTCGCTATGATTTTACCGTTTGGGCGACACCCCTGCCTACGGTCCCCGATTGGGTAAAAGCCTTTGATTGGCCCGTCCATGGCGAAGATTTCCTGACCTGGGTTGCGTTCAGGGCTTCGAACGATGGTCCCAAGAAGGCGACCGCGCGCCTGAGGCTGCGGCGATGGACGGCTGAGGACGAATACGCCAAGGTGGCGGAAACCCCGCAAGAAAAGTCTCAGCTCTCCCCTAAAAGGCCCGCGGAGGACCATGAGTTCACCTGGATCCTCAATCCCGGCGAAGCCCGCGCCGGCGCGGTGAATTTTCGATTTTTCCCGGCGGACGGCCCGCCGCCCTTCCTCAAAGAAGACCCCGCCGTCTGGCACAGGCGGACCGTCGAGTTCTGGAAAAGCCTTGTGGACCGCGGCTCCAGCATCTCCGTTCCCTGCACCAAGGCCACCGAAGCGCTCCTGGCGGCTCACGTCTGCCAGCTCATCGCCCTCGACCACGGCGAAGTCCACGGCGGCGAGGGCTTCTACGATACGTTCTACATCCGTGACGGCGCCTACCAGCTCATGGAGCTTGAGGAGGCGGGTCTTTATGGACGTCGCCCGCCGCGCCCTCGATTCCTATCTTAGCGCGACAGCGGGCGGACGGCCGGTTCGAAAGCCAGACGGGCCAGTTCGACGCCAACGGCCAGGCCGTCTGGACCCTCTGGCAATACTCCAAGATCACCGGCGACCGTCAATGGCTCGAGGCGGTCTATCCAAAAATGCGCCGGGCCGTGGACTGGACGATCGAGACCCGCCGCCAGACCCGGTCCGACCCGGGTTTTCCCGGGCTGCTGCCGGCGGCGGTCGCCGACGGAGAGTACCTCTGGGACGGCAAGGAGCACATCGTCGGCTATGATCTCTGGAACCTGCGGGCCATGATGTGCGCGTCCGATGCCGCGCGGGATCTCGGCAAAGCGGCGGAGGCCGAGGACCTGAGCCGTGAAATTCGCGACTACAGAGAGGCCATCGACGCCGCCTGGAAGAAAACCGGCCTGGCTTATCTCCCGCCAAGTTGGGAGAAGCTGGGGACGCACTGGGGCAACACCGAGATCCTCTGGCCTGCGCCCGTCCTCGACCCCTCCGACCCGCGGATCGCTGCCCAGAGCGAGGAGGTCCGAAGGCGCCATCTCGGCGGCTACGCCGAAGGCATCATCCGCTGGGGAACCCCCAAAATGGAAAAGCCGGCCATCCATCCCTACATGGGCGCTTACACGACGATGAACGCGCTCCATCGCGGCCAGGACGCGCAGGTTGTCGAGGACTTTTACTGGTATCTGCTTCACTCATCCGCCGCGCAGAGCTTCCCCGAGGGAATCTATTATCGCGACCGGACGGCCTGGGGCGAGACCATCCCTCACGTGACGGGGGCCGCCAACTACGCGATCCTGCTCCGGCACATGCTCATCCATGAGGCGGGCGACGAGCTGCATCTACTCGCCGCGGTCCCCGACTGGTGGCTCGAGGACGGCCGTGAGATCAGGGTCGAGCAGGCGCCCACCCACTTCGGCGAGGTGAGCCTCGTCGTCCGCGGCACGGCCGCCGGCGTCGACGTCGAGTGGCGCGGGCCCTCCCGTCAGAAACCTCGCGCGATCATCCTCCACCTACCAGAGACAAGGCAACTCGTCCGGAAGATCGAAGGCGTTAGGGTTGATAACCGCCCGCCTCAGTCGAAACGTTGGGATTTCAAGACGGTTGTCGACGCCTATGAGAGGGCCGCGCCTCCCCTCCGTTAGGGCGTCAGTTCCGGCCTTTAGCTCGGCGATAGACTGGAGACCCGGTTCTCCCGATATTGCTGACGACTGTGAAGCCTCCCCCGTCAATTGAAATTTAGTGAGCGTTGGGATCGCTCCCCATAATACCGAAGGTGCTGCCCTCGGTGTCCTTGCAGGTGGCAAGCCAACTGACCCCCGGTATGGGCATTTTCGGCTGGAAGACCTGGCCGCCCGCGGCCTGGATCTTCGCGGCGAAATCGTCGACCGACGGCACGGAGATGGTATTGACCAAAGACCTCGTGCAAACTCGGGCGGCGCTTGACATCATTTGCCGCGCTGGCCTACCATTCTGCCTGACGTTCGGAGGGGATGACCGTGACCGCACGCATGTTCGAGCCGGTTTTTATCGCGGCCTTCCCGGTATTGTTCCTGGCCGGTCTGATCTCGACCAGGGTGGCGCTGCGGCGCCAGAATATCGACATGGAGGGCGCGCCTCCCATTGACCAGCGTCTCTTATACCCGAGCAAGGTCGCGATGCTCATTCCCTGGGCGGCCATGGTTTTGCAGAGTTGCGGCGTGGACCTGGCTTTGTCTGCCGTTCCACGGACGCTGGAGTGGTTTTCCCTTGCTCTGTGGGCCTTGGGATTTTCGCTGGCGATGGCCGGCCGGTTTGGGCTGGGCAGCTCTTTCCGCGTCGGGTGCGCCAAGGAAAAGACAGTCTTGAGGACCGACGGAATCTTCCGATTCAGCCGCAACCCGATTTACCTCGGCCTGAACACGACTTTCTTCGCCTCTGCCCTTTACACCCTAAACCCGATTGTGCTCCTTGTCGGCGCGGGCCTGACGGTCATCCACCACCGGATCATCCTGGCCGAGGAGGAGTGCCTCCGTAGGATGTTCGGCAACGACTATGAGGAATACTGCCTCCGTGTCGGCCGTTACCTGTAAGCGGACAAGGGAATAAAAAATGGAAATGGATCCGACTCGGGCACTCGATACGGACCGTCTCGCCGGGCTAGCGGCCGTGACCTCCCGGAAAAAACTCGCCTTTCGAAAACGGAGCCTTGGAAACTTGCTGAAGATGGGACACTGCGCCCCGGCCGTGATGAAGACTTTCTTGGATATCTGCGGCTCGGAGGATTTGCGGCCGGTCCGGATGGCGGCCGGTCTCCCCGGTGGGATCGGCGACACGGGTTTCGAGTGCGGCGGGGTCACTGCGCCGCTCATCTTCTTCGGCTTGCGCCATGGCCTTCGCGAGAAGCGCGACGGCCTGCCTGTTGTTTTTTATCACGGTCATGATTACTATCGGCGATTCCAGGAAAGAAACGGCACTCCCTTTTGCCGGGAGATCCGCGGCGACAACTACCGGCTGACGCATTGCATTCGGGCCGTCTGCGGCTCACCGGAGATCGCCGCCTCGGCTTCTCGCCATGACGGGAACGGCGCGATTTCCGCCGAGCAGCGGGAATCCTACGGACTGATGTATTCACATCTCGAGGCGAGAGGCTTCCATTGCGCCCGACAGGTGTTTCGCGGGCTGGCCCCGGAGATCCCTCAAAGCCCGGAGCTTCTCGACGCGGTCGCGGGATTCCTGGGCGGCACACTGTTCCTGGGTCTGACCTGCAGCGCCTACGTCGCGGGTGTCATGGCCCTCGGGTTCGGGCTCCGGGAGTTCGAGAACAGCCTGCCCCGCGTGATGCGCATGATCGTGCTCATGAAGACCGGGGGAAACGCCTTCACCGACCGCATCAATAAGTTCAACAGGATCATGAACCAGGGAAAGGCTCTCGGTCAATGGTTTGCCGGGGAATACGGCGATACCCAGTGCCGGGCCATCACCCGCTGCGATTTTTCCTCCGTGACGGACGTCAAAAGATACATCGACACCGGCCGCGCCGGCTCATGTTTGGTCATCTCCGAGAAGGTCGCCGAAAAGGTGCGGAGCATGGCGTCGCTGGGGAACTGACCCTTCCAGGAGATGCCCGGCGTGCTCAAGAAGATCACGCACCTTTACCGCCAGGCCTACAGCGGGCTCCCCGGCCGCGCCTGGATCCTGTTCGCCGTCAACCTGGTCAACTCCTCGGGGTCGATGGTCCTCTTTTTCCTGTCCCTTTATCTGACCCGGAATCTCGGGTTCAGTCCGGCCCGGGCCGGCGCCGCGTTGAGCTTTTACGGTCTCGGCTCTCTCACCGGCGCCTACGTCGGCGGCTGGCTGGCCGACCGGATCGGCTCGATCCGCGTTCAGAAGCTGAGCCTTGTTCTCTGCGGGGCCCTGCTCATCAGCCTGGGCGTGGCCGCCGCGGTCTGGGCGGTCTATCCGCTGATCTATTTTTATGCCTTGGCCGCCGGGGCCCTCTATCCGGCGAACGCAACCACGATGTCGCGGGTCTGCCCTCCGGACCTCCAGGTCAAGGGGTTCGCGCTCAACCGTCTGGCCAATAACCTGGGCGTCACCATCGGTCCGGCCGTGGGCGGCCTGCTGGCCCTCCGCGATTACCGGCTCCTTTTTTGGGCCGACGGACTGACCTCGCTCCTGGCCGCCGGCGTGCTGGCCTTCCTGTGGAAGAGGGGGGAGGCGGACGGCACGGAACAGCGCGCCGCCGACAGGACCCGCCCAAGCGGCCGCTCCCCCTGGCGGGACGGCCCGTTCCTGCTGCTCATGCTGGTCTTTCTCGTCTGGAGCGTTGTCTTCATCCAGGTCCTGGTGACTTTCCCGCTCTACATCAGGAATGTCTATGGCCTGGCCGAGAACCGGATCGGCCAACTCCTGGCCGTGAACACGATCCTGATCGTCGTCCTGGAAATGATCCTGATGGAAAAGATCAAGAGATATCCCCTGACGCGGATGATCAATTTGTCCTTCATCCTCCTCGGAGCGGGTCTTGGGCTCATGCCCCTGGGACGCGGGTTCGCTTTTGCGGGTCTGACCGTTGCCATCTGGACGTTTGGCGAAATGCTGAGCCTGCCGCTCGTCTCGGCCCTGATCGCCGGCCGGGCCGACGACGCGACCCGGGGCCGATACATGGGCGTCTTCAGCCTCGGTTTCTCTCTTGCGTTCATCGTCGCGCCGGTCGCCGGCACGGCCGTCTATGGCCGGTTCGGCGGCGACGTTCTCTGGTTCGGCTGCGCCGCAATCAGCTTGCTTCTCGCCGGGGCCTTCTCGCTCCTGCGACCCGCCCTGGCCGTGCCGAAAGGGCTTTGATATCAGACGCGGCGCAGGGCCCGGATCACCGCCACGAGGACGATGCCGCCAAGCGCCGCCACCAGGATGTGCCCGATCCAACCGGGGGGCTTGATCCCGATCATCCCGGCCAGCGAGCCGCCGATGATCCCGCCCAGAAGGCCAATGACGAGGTCCGGCGATCAGGCCGAACCCCCGCCCCCTCATGACCAAGCCGGTGAGCCAGCCGGCGATAATGCCGCTGATGATCCATATCAAGAAGTACATTGCCAACCCCCTCTCAAAAGGCCCTAATTTTGATCTAGCAGGAGCCGGAATCCGATTCCAGGCGCGTGTAAGTCGTTACCCGCATTGGGTAATATTCTTACCGGTTCGGTAGGGTTCTTCCTCCTCCCGACCTCTTTCCACCCGAGGAGAAGGATCTGCCGACGATGGCACGAATCTTGCGATAGGCAGAATCAAAATGCCCATGTGCAAGATCACGCTTGGTAAGAGCATCGACGAAGTCGCGGGACTGCGGTGAGCCGCACCTGAGCTCCTGATGTATTGAAAGGACCGGTGAGTTGGGCGTCGTCCTCGGGCTCGCGAAAAAAGACTTCCATTACAATCTTCTCTCGGCGAGGTTCGCCATCGGCTTCGTCCTCTGCCTCGTCCTGATCCCTTTCAGCATCATCATCAACGTCAGTAGTTATCGCCAGCGCGTTTCCCAGTTCCGGGTCGATAGCGACGCCGCCGACAAGGCTCTGCGGGAAGTCCGCGTCTATTCCAGGCTCCGGCCGGAGGTCATCCTCCCCCCGGAGCCGCTCGGCGTTTTCAGCAAAGGCATCAGCGACCAGGTGGGAAACAGGGTCAAAATTCTCTTGGGCGATAAGCCCGTGCTCGCCGCCGGCAAGACCGACGCGGGCGATAACCCTTTTCTTGCTTCTTTTCTGTCAGCGGATTTCGCTGATATCGCCGCCATCATCTTCTCTCTCCTGGCCCTCCTCTTCAGCTACGATGACCTGACCCGCGAGAAGGAGGACGGGACCCTGAAGCTGCAGCTGTCGAATGCCGTCGGCCGGTCGACCTGCCTGGCCGGCAAGGTTCTCGGCGTCCTTTTAACGCTCCTGCCGATCCTGGTTTTCTCGTTCCTGTTGAGCATCGTCCTCGTCCTTTTTTCGCGGGACATTTCCTTCACCGCCGCCGAGTGGGGACGGATCGCGGCGCTTTTCGCCCTGAGCCTCCTTTACCTGACGGTGTTCGTCTTCATCGGGCTCCTCGTCTCGGCGCGCTCCCGGTCTTCTGTGACGAGCCTGGTCCTCTGCCTCTTCCTCTGGGTTCTTTTCGTCTTCCTCATCCCGAACGTCGCCGCCCAGGCGGCCGAGAGCTTCGTCAAGGTGGAGTCCCGGGATAACCTCGACCGCGTGCTGGCCGACCTCGACCACGAGCTGGCCGAGCGGACGAGCCAGGCCTATAAGGCCCAAGGCCTGCCCGAAGGCTGGAAATGCTGGTGGTGCGGGGGCGGGGCCGACGGCGGGCTGGAAACCTACGGCAACGACCGTCAGGAGTTCGAGCGTTTTCGCCTCCGGGCGGCGATCTCGGAGCCCTTGCGGCTCGACTACGCCGACAGGCGCTGGGCCCCGCAGAAGGCCTATCTCGACAGCCTCGCCCGCCAGGCGCGTATCGCCGAGAGGCTCTCCATGGCGTCACCCGCCGGGCTCTTCAGGGCGGCCGCTTCGGCCGTCTGCGCGACCGACCTCGGGTCGCACCAAGGCACAATGGACGGGGTCCGGCGATACCGCGAGATATTTATCGCCTTCCTTGAAGCCAAGAATATCTTCCCTTCCTACGCCTGGATCACGCCTGCCGACCCCGGCTTATTCCGGAGCGAGGACGAACTCATGAATCTTCGGACGGGTGGCGAGTTCAAGACCGCCGGCGATTTCTGGGCCTGGCACAAGCAGCAGCCAGACAAGTGGGCCGCCGGCCAGAAGCTCTTCACCGTGAAGATCCCGGGCGACGGACCCCAGGATTTTCCCTATCTCGATATTTCTGACATGCCCCGCTTCGCCGATCGGCCGCCGGGGCTTTTCTTAGGTCTAGAAGGCTCCGCCGTCGAGGTCGGGCTGCTCCTCGTCGAGATCATCCTCCTTTTCTATCTCGGCTATGTCGCCTTTCTCCGGTTCGACGTGAGATAAGCCATGCTCAAGACCGTCCTCAAGCGCGAGCTCCTGCACAACCTCTACAGCTTCCGGTTCCTGGTTTCGCTTGTCCTCCTCCTCGGTGTCTTTGTCGCCGGCGCCTTATCGTTCGTCAGGGGCCATGCCCTGGCCCTCGAAAAGCACCGCGAGACGCAGGCCCGGTTCCTGGACGATTTGAAGAGCGACGCCGGGGCGAACGCCACCAAGCTGGCCATCTCGCGGCGGACCTATACGCTGCGGCCGCGCGACAACGCCTTCATCGCCGACGCCAAGGAGAAGTACCTGCCGAACGCCGTTGTTTTCAGCGCCTGGAACGTTTTCTCCTTCCAGAACAAGAGCGGGAGCGCCAACCCCTTCCTCAAGAAGTTCGACGAGCTGAGTTGGTCATTTATCGTCGCCCTCATTGTCAGCTTCGTTTCCCTGATGTTCACCTTCGACGCCGTCTCGTGGGAGAAAGAAAGCAAGACGCTGGCCCTCTGCCTGTCCAACCCCGTCTCGCGGGGCACGCTCCTCGTCGGGAAATTCCTGAGCGCCGTCGTCTCGGTGATGGCCATCGTCCTCGTAGGCGTCCTCGTCAGCCTACTCCTCGTCCTTCTCCTCGGTCAGGCGGGGATCGGCGGCGCGCTGCTCGGCGAGGTCGCCGCCTTCCTGGCCGCGGCCGGGCTCTTGGCTGCCGCCTTCGCCGCCCTCGGGCTGTTCTCGTCCGTCGCCGCGCCCAACTCGAACGTCAGTCTCCTGCTGTCGCTCTCGGCCTGGCTGGGGTTTGTTGTCATCATCCCGAACTCGAGCCTGTTCCTGGCCAGGAACGTCTTCGGTATCGAGAGCTCCGAGGCGGTTCAGAAAAAGGTCGAGACGGCCTTTGCCGACCTGAACAAGAGCGCGCCGCCGGGGAGCTGGATGAGCAATAACGGGAACCCGTTCCTGCCGCAGCACCGACTCCGGGCCGACCTCCAGAGGAAGCGGCTGGAAGCCGAAAAGGCCATCCGGGACGATCATTATCAAGCCATGTTCCGCCAGCTCGAGAGGACGCGGCAGGTGACCGCGGTCTCGCCGGTCTCGCTCTTTGAATACCTGACTGAGGCCGAAGTCGGCGGCGGTTACCTCCGGTTTCGCCAAGCGTGGGACGACATTCATGCCTATCAGGGGCGGTTCCTGAATTTCTTCAAGGAGCTGGATGCCGCCAATCAGGGCAGTCCGCACTGGTTCAACCCGTCCGAGGATCTCTCGACGACGCGGCTCAAGGTCCCTTGGGAGACCGTCCCGCAGTTCTCGGAGCGCCCCGTTTCGCCCGCCGGCCGACTGGCAGCCGCGGCGCCTTACGTCGGGTTGATGACCTTCCTGACGTGTCTCGCGTTCATGTCGGCCCTTGTTCTCTTTATCCGCTACGATGTGAGGTAAGACGCGGCGAGGCCGGCGTTCATCTCCCGAACAGACGCCGCAACTCGGCCTTGGCCTGTTCCAGGACACGCTTTTGAGGGGTTGGCAGGTTTCGGCCGGCGCGGTTAATATAAAAGTTCAGCATGGCCATCGCGGATTGTAAAGGCGTGCCCTTGCGCCGCGTGCTGGCCTCAGCCGAGGCCCTGAGGGACCGGGCGATCGCCCGGGGGTCTGTCCAGGTGAAAACCCCGGGTTCGAGGTCGAGCGCGAAGCTGCTCTTGGTGACCGCTTGTGACCATTTCTTGGGCGCGCGCTGGCTCGCTTGCCCCTTGGTTAAATCCCCCTTCAGGAGAATCCTGCATGCGTCTTGGGGACGTTCCCCTAGGTGGGGAACGTCCCCATATTACGACGAGGCGCTCGAGTAGCGCCGCACCCCCACGCGCCAGAAGGCCCGCGACAGAACGGCGAGCGCGGCGGCCATGGCGTAGGCGCCGGCGAGCGTCGTCCAGCTCAGCCGCCCCGCCAGGGCCTGGGCGGGGACGGTCGTGGCGAAGGCGACCGGGATGAGAAACGTCAGCGTGAACCGGAGCCACCGCGGGTAGAAGCCCACGGGCCAGCGCCCGGCCTCATACATGCTGGAAAAGATCATCAGCATGTTCTCAACCCGCACGAACCAGAAGGCGAGCGTCGCCAGCATCAGCCAGAAGCTGTAGACGATGACGCCGCCCGCGACGAGCGCGGCCGCGAACCCGGCGGCTTCCGAGATCCCGATGTTCGCTCCGAGCCTCACCAGGGCCACGGCCAGGACGCCGAACCCCAGGACGACGTCGGTGATGCTCCAGATCTCGACGCGCTGGATGCTCGCCAGGAGCTGGGCGTCCGCGGGCTTGGTGAGCATAAAATCCAGGGTCCCTTCGTGCACTCCCTCGATGAGCCTCTCCATGCTCGGCTGGATCACCATCCGGATGGCGCCGCTGACCAGGAAATACACGCCCACCAGGGCGACGATCTCGTCCGGGCGCCAACCGCCGAGCGTCCTGGTGTGGGAAAAGACGACCGCCAGCCCGGCCAGGGCCGTCCCGAGCTCCATCACGGACTCGAGAAGATGCAGGAAAAAGTTCGACCGGTAGGAGAGCTCGCTCAGTATGCTCGTCCGGAAATACACGAAGACGAGGCGCAGGAAATTCATGCCCCCACCGCCGAGTAGACCTTGAGCCCGGCCCGCCAGACGCGCTTCATCACCAGGACGCCGGCGGCGAGCCAGGCGAGCTGCATGCCGACGCCCGTCAGTGCTTGGGCGGGCGTCAGCCGGCCGAGAAGAAGCTCGGCCGGGAACCCGATCGTCCAGCGGAACGGGAGGACAAAGGCGACAATCCGGACAGGCTGGGGGAGGAGCTCGAGGGGCGCGATCTGCCCGGAGAAAAACAGCATGGCCATGAAATACGCCTGGTTCAGGGCGCTCACCCGGGTCGTCCAGAAGGCCGCCAGGGCGAGCGTCCATTCCGTGACGAAGCGCACGATGAAGGCCAGCAGGACGACGGGGACGAACGCGGCCATGGCCCAGGGAACGGCGCGGAAAGCGGGCCGGAAGACGAGGCTCATCAGCCCCGCGATGGCCAGCATGCCGGGAAGCGTGATCAGCTTCGAGGTGATGTTGTCGGCGATATCCGAGTGGATCGGGTGCACGGGCCGGAGGAGCTCGGGCGAGAGCGTGCCCTGCCGGACCCGGTAATCGTACTCGTACATGATCCAGGTGTAGGTCATGTGATTGACGACCATGAGCACGATGAAGTAGGCGGCGAAGTCGGCCGCCGTGAACCCGCCCACCTCGCCGCCCGTCGAGCGGGTGACCGTCGTCCAGACGACGAGATAGACGAGGGGTTCGAGCACATGGCCGATGAGCCAGATGACGAGCGCCGCCCGGTACTGGATGAACGAGGCCATGGTGACCTTGAACTGCTGGGCGTAGATATCGGCCAGCCAGCGCACGGTCCCGTTCACGAGACCTCCTGCTGGAACACCCGGTCGATCACCTCCTCGATCGGCGGGTCCTCGACGGTGAGGTCGAGGACAGGGAAATCGGCGAGCAACCGGCCCGTGACGCGCGCCGTTTCGGCCTTGGGGACGCGGAGTGTGATGTTCGCCGTCGGTGCAGGAGACGACCGTGCCGTAGGGGCTCAGGTCGGCCCCGCACTCGCCGAGCGAGACGACGATCGTTTTGTGGGCGGTGAAACGCTCGACGAGCGCCGACAGGTCGCCGTCGAACAGGAGCTTGCCGTGGTGGATGACGATGACCCGGCGGCTGAGGGCGACGACGTCGGCCATGTAGTGGCTCGTCAGGAGGACCGTGGCCCCGTGCCGGCGGTTATACTCGGCGATGAAGGCCCGGATGCGGCGCTGCATCGTGACGTCGAGGCCGATCGTCGGTTCATCCAGGAAGACGACCTGCGGCCGGTGGAGGAGGGCCGCCGCCACCTCGCATTTCATCCGCTCGCCGAGCGAGAGGTTCCGCACGGGCTTTTTGAGGAGCGGGCCGAGTTCGAGGAGCGCCGTCAGCTCGTCGAGAGTCGCCCGGAAATCGGCGGCCGGCACGCGGTAGACGGCGCGGTTGAGCTCGAAGGAATCGACCGCCGGGATGTCCCAGACGAGCTGGTTTCGCTGTCCCATGACGAGCGTGATCTGTCGCAAGAAGTCGCGGTCACGCTTCCAGGGCACATATCCCAGGACCGAGAGCTCGCCCGAGGTCGGGTGGAGGAGGCCCGAGAGCATCTTGAGGGTGGTCGTTTTCCCGGCGCCGTTCGGGCCCAGGAAGCCGACGATCTCCCCGGGGGCGAGGTCGAAGGAAATGCCGTCGACGGCCTTGACCTCCTCTTTTTTGCGGTGGACGAGGCTGGCCAGGGCCGCCCGGACCCCGCCCTCGCGCTCGGAGACGACGTAGGTTTTGTGGAGGTCGCGGATGTGGATCGCCGGTGAATTTCCCATATTATAAGTATACGCCTACTCCAGGCAGCCGCTGCCTTCGATCGCCCAGACGTCCTCGACCGTCCCGTCCCGGACCGCGAAGATGCGCCGGTGCAGGTTGCAGGTCGTGCAGACGTGGGACGGGATCAGCCTGACCCGGTCCCCGACCTTCAGCGGGCGGCCGCCGACCTTGACTGACGTGTGTTCCTCCGACTCGAAGCGCGGGATCTCGTCCTCCGGGCGGTCCGCCAGGACCGGAACACCGAATTCCGCCCCGACTCCCTTCACGCCGACGTCGAGGACGGCGTGATCCGAACCGTTGCTCGAGATCACGGTCGTGATCACGCTGAGCGCGATCGCGAATTCGGGCCGTCTTTTCGCGTAGTAATGGTCCATCAGGGCGTAGGAACCGGCCTGGACCTCGTCCACGCCTTCCATGATGCCCGTCATATCATACGTCCCCGTCCCGCCGCCGCTGAGGACTCGGACCGGCAGGCCGGAAGCTTCGATGAGCCGCCTCGTGTCCACGGCCTTCCGCATCGAGGCGCGGACCTGCCGACGCCTTTCGTCAGGGTCAAGGACGGTGATGCAGTGCCCCTCGTAGGCCTGGAGGCCGAGGAACTCGACCCCGGCGGCGGCCACCGCCGTGCGGGCGATCTCGAGCGCGCGCTCGCCGGGCGGGACGCCGCAGCGGCCCATGCCGATGTCGACCTCGACCAGGACGCCGACCCTGGCGCGCGCTCCCGGAAAGCGCCGCCGAGAGCTCCCGCACCTGGGATTCGTCGTCCACGGCGACCGTCAGGCGGCATTTCCGCGCCAGCTCCGCGACCCGCCCGGCCTTGCCTTGTCCGACGACCTGGTTGGCTATGAGAATATCCTGTATGCCGCCGGCGGCCAGGACCTCGGCCTCCGAAAGCTTGGCGCAGGTGATCCCGACCGCGTTGCCGGCCTCCAGCTGACGCCTGGCGATCGTGACGCACTTGTGCGATTTGAAATGCGGGCGCAGTTTTGCGGGGCGGCGCGCGAAGAAGGCGGACATGAGGCGCAGGTTGCGCTCCATGGCCCCTGTATCGACGACCAGCGCCGGCGTCGGTATGAGCGATGCCGGCTTCCCGACCAGGTCTGTCATGCGTCCGATCACGCGACCTCCTCTCCGGGCTTGGAATCAAACCATCATTTCAAAAAATCAGGATATCACGTCTCGAATCAAGGGTCGAACCGATAAACCGCTCCGCGGGTGGACGCGCGGGGAGTTTCGAGAGGATATGATAGAATGAACCCGGGAGGGTGATATTCCTAAAAGACGCCGGATCTTCCTGCTTTCGCCCGCCCAGTGCCGGGGAACCAGGGCGGAGATGACCCTTCGTCCGCGATCCCGTTCCGACGTCGCCCGCCGCCTCCGCGGCCAGGGCCTGCCCCTCGGGGAATTGTTCACCTTCCTGAGCGGCCTCTATTTTCGCGGTAAGATGGCCTATGCCTCGGCCTTCGCCGACCCTCCGCCGTCCTGCCCCGGCGTGTTCGTCATCACCCCCTGCCGCGGCCTCCTGACCCCGGAGACCGCGATCACCGCCCGCGACCTCCGGGTCTTCGCCGCTACCGACATCGGGGAGGGCGTCGAGGCCTACGCCCGGCCGCTCGCCCGCGACGCGCGCCGGCTGGCCCGGCGCGCCGGGCCGGACACGGACTTCGTCCTCCTGGGCAGCATCGCCACCGGCAAGTACCTGAACGTGCTGCTCAAGGCGTTCGGAACGCGCCTGCTCTTCCCCCGTGATTTCGTCGCCCGGGGGGACATGAGCCGCGGCGGCCTGCTTCTCCGCCGGGCCGTCGACCGGGAGGAGCTGAAGTGCATCCCCGCGGAGGGGGCCGTTCTGCACGGGAAGAAGCCGCCCAAGCTCGCGCCGCGCCGCTACCCCAGGCCGCCTGAGCCGGGACGCAAGGAGGCGGGGTGATGCGGACTCCAGGCGTGAAACCGGACCGGTCCCTTCGGCCCGCCCGGGTCAAGCCGCCCCGGCGCCAGGCGGCCGCGCCGCCCGTCTCCATCCCCACGGCCTTGACCGAAGCCGTGCTGGAGCTCTCCGGGCGCAAGGTCAAGCTGACAAACCTCCTCAAGCCGTTCTGGCCGAAGCTGGGCCTCACGAAGGGCGACCTCCTCCGCTATTACCTGCGGATCTCGCCAGTGCTCCTCCCTCACCTCGTTGACCGGGCCATGGTCATGAAACGCTATCCCAACGGCGCTGCCGGGGAGTATTTCTTCCAGAAAAGGGCGCCCCAACCGCGACCTGACTGGATCGAGATCTGCTCGATCGAGCACGCCTCGGGGAACATCATCGATTTTCCCGTCGTCCGCGACCTCGCCACCCTCTTATGGATCATCAATCTGGGCTGTATCGACCTGAATCCCTGGTATGCCCGCTGCGACGATATCGACCGCCCGGATTATCTCCACTTCGACCTCGACCCGGTGCCCCCGGCCGGGTTCGGGAAGGTCCTGGAGACGGCGAAGATCGTCCACCGCGCGCTCGACGCGCTCGGCATGCCGAACCTGGCCAAGACGACGGGATCGAGGGGGATGCACGTTTACGTGCCCATCGTGCGCGGCCCCCTCCAGAAGCAGGTCTGGACGTTCGCCAAGCGGTTGGCCAAGAGCCTCGAGCGGCTCTACCCCGCGACGATCACCGCCGAGTACCGGATCGAGAAGAGGCCGCCGGGCCGCGTCCTGGTCGATTACAACCAGAATGCGTGGGGCCGCACTCTGGCCTCCGTGTATTCGGTGCGGCCGACGTCGAGGGCGACCGTCTCCGCGCCGGTGACCTGGCGCGAGGTGGAAAAGGGCATCCGCCTGGAGGACTTCCGGATCGACAACATGCCCGGGCGGGCGGCGCGCCGCGGCGATCTCTGGGAGGCGCTCCTGTCGCCGCGGAATCGCTTTGACCTGAGGTCAGTCGTGGCGGCGAAGGAGATCTCATGACGAAAACCCTCCGGCTCCCCATCCGGCCGCCGTACCCGGTGATGGACGCGGAGCTCGTCCGGCAACTGCCCCGGGGTGGGGAATGGCAATACGAGCCGAAGTGGGACGGTTTCCGGTGCCTCGCCTTTCGCGACGGGAAAAGCGTCGAGCTCCAGGCGAAGTCGGGTAAGGGCCCGGCCCGGTTCTTCCCCGACGTCGTCACCATGCTGAATTCGCTGGCGGCCGGATAAGGCCCCAGCCCAATGCATGTTCGATCAGGTAGAAAGGAGAGCCGCTGCGAGTCTCCTGGAGATCGGGTCCGGCCCGTCGGGTCCGAGGTAGGAGCGACCCAACCGACCCGCAGAACCGTTCATGGGCCCGGAAGGCCGTGGTGAACGACGACGGCAGCATCTGACTGAGCTTCCCCGTGGCGGATTTCGAAGAGATAAGCCGGGAACTGCTGAAATACGGCGCTTCGGTATGCAGGTGCTGAATCGGGATAGGATTTCAATATTATAAACGGCAGTTGTTTACTTCGATCTTCTTAACTCTATATAATTATCCATCATGATCGTCCGGCCCGCTGAATTCGCAATCATCCCGTTTATCCGGGGATCCGCCCGAGGGCAAAGGCAAAAGGAAAATGAAAAAAAGTAACTATTCCCGGCGTGAATTCATTAGGCAAAACTCACTGGCCGGCCTCGGAGCCGCAGTCGCTTTGGGCATGGCGCCTTCCCTTTTGGCTCAGCGGGCCGGCAATACCGGCATTCCGGCAATACTTGGGGGGCAGAAGATAAGAACCAAAGGCTGGCCGGGCTGGCCGGTGTGGGATGTCGCGGCCGATGAAGGGCCGGTTATCAAAGTGCTTCGGAGCGGCGTCTGGTCGCGGGCGGGGACCGTCGCGGAATTCGAAAAAAGATGGGCGGAGATGATGGGGGCCAAACGCTGCCTGGCCGTCGTTAATGGAACCACCGCGCTCATCGCCGCCCTGGTCCAGCTCGGCATCGGCGGCGGCGATGAAGTGATTGTCCCGCCCTATACTTTTATCGCGACAGTTCAAGCCGTGCTGCAAACAGGCGCCATGCCGGTCTTCGTGGACACCGATCCCGAGACGTTCCAGATTGATGCCGGGAAGATCGAAGCCAGGCTGACGCCCCGGACCAAGGCCATTCTGCCGGTCCATATCTTGGGACTGCCCGCGGACATGACAAAGATTATGGCCATTGCCAGGAAACATAATCTCCTGGTGGTGGAGGACGCCTGCCAGGCCTGGCTGGCCGAGATCGACCATAAGAAAGTGGGAACATTCGGTAATGCCGGTTGTTTCAGCTTCCAGAATTCCAAAAACATTCCCATCGGCGAAGGCGGCGCGATCATCAGCGATGACGAAGTGTTCATGGACAGATGTTTCTCCTATCATAATTACGGCTTTCCCCATGGCACCATGATCGGCGAGGTGGCTCCGGGTGCCGTTATTGCGGGAACCAAGCTGAGGATGACGGAGTACCAGGCGGCCATCGGGCTGGCTCAGTTGAAGCGCTTCGACGCCCAGACGACCAAAAGAAATGAGAATGCCGCCTACCTGAGCTCGCAGCTAAAGAAGATCCCCGGGATCTGGCCGTACAAATTCAATGAACTGGCCACCCGGGCGGCCTTTCATCTCTATCCCTTCCGGTACAAGAAAGAGGAGTTTCAGGGTCTGACAAGAGAGGGATTCATCAAAGCGCTTAACGCGGAAGGAATACCGGCTTCAAGCGGGTACACGCCGCTTAACAAACAGCCCTACTTAGCCGATGCTTTGAAATCGAAAAACTTTCGACTGATGTACCCCCCCGAGTCGTTGGATTACGGGAAATACCTGGAAAGGAACGAGTGTCCGGCGAATGACCGGTTGTGCGAGGAAGCCGTCTGGTTTGGACAGAATCTGCTTCTGGCCGAAAGATCCGACATGGATGAGATCGCGGCCGCCATTGAAAGGATCCACAAAAATGCCGATAAGATCAAAAGCCATTCATGATCAGGTGGGCTCAATGAACTCTCCAAAGAAAACACAACGACTCCTGCTGACGACCTTATTTACGGCGCTGGCCATGACGGGCTGGGGGGGGCTCTCCAGCCGGGCACGCCGGCCCGTGTCGCCTCGACTCCCGATGCCAAGATCACCGCCACGGTCCATAATTCCGGCTTCCCCCAAGCGCACGATACCTATAACGGCATTTCTTCCGCCAGCGACGGCAAGATCTACTATGTCCTTTGTTCGCAGCTGATCGACATAGCGGGTCAGATGTACTCTTTCGATCCGGGCAGCGGCCACATCGAACACCTGGGCGACCTGACCGGGATCTGCGGCGAAAACGACATGAAAGTGGTGGCCCAGGGAAAAAGCCACGTGAACTTTGTCGAAGCCGGCGGCAAGCTCTATTTCGCCACCCACCTTGGCTATTACAGCATCATCGACGGCATGGAAAAACCCGGCCTGCCCGCCAAAGGCTATGGAGCTTACCGCGGAGGGCATGTCCTTGCCTATGATATGAAAACCAAGACCTTTGAAGACCTGGGTCTCGCGCCCCATCATGAAGGCATCATTACCATGAACATGGATACTCGGCGCGGTCTCATCTACGGTCTGACCTGGCCGACGGGTTATCTGTTCCGGTACGACGTGGCCGGGAAAGAGATGAAAGATCTCGGGCCCTTTACCGGCTCGGGCGAGGATGGCAAGGGAAGGGATTTCCGCATCTTATGCCGTTCGCTGGTGGTCGATCCTGACGACGGCACCGTCTATCTGACGAATGCCGAGGGACAGATCAAGCGCCTGAGGGCGGGACAGGATACGGTCGAAACCGTTGAAGGCGACGATCTGAAGAAGGATTATTTTGGAACCTACGAGGTATTTACGTCGGGAAGCATGGCCTACAACTGGCGTCAGGCCTTCTGGCATGCTCCCGACAGGAAGATCTATGGAGTTCACGGCAACTCCGGTTACCTTTTCCGGTTCGACCCGTCCCTCCCCCGGATCGACGTGCTCGAAAGACTGACGTCCATACCCTCGAAGCTGACGGGCATGGGAGACCAGTTCAGCTACGGTTATCTCGGGTTCAAGCTGGGCCCTGACGGTCGGACGATCTATTACCTGACCGGAGGTCCGATCTATATCGACGGCCAACGTGTCAAAGGCGCCGCCTCGACGGCCAAGGGCGAGGCCAAAGGTCTCGAAGACCTTCATCTGATCACCTATGACATCCCCACGGGAAAATACCTTGATCACGGCTCGGTTTTCTATCCCGACGGTCAACGCCCGCTCTATGTCAATTCCATTGCGATCGGTGACGACGGGACGGTCTATACGCTGGCCAGGGTCACGGAAAACGGAAAGACACGGACCGATCTGATAAGTTTTCCGGGCCCGTTTAAAAAATAGGCTCCATCGCCGCCCGGGAACTGCAACTATTGCGGTCTGGGAAACGTATATATCTATCCTGAGCGATATCCTGGCCGCCGGGAGTCAGCGCAGAGCAGCATGATCGGCCGACGGAACGTCTTAGCTTTCTTACTCATAACCGCGGCCCTGGCGTCGGGCTTGCCGGCGGATCCGGCAAGCCCGACTAAGGGGCTTTTCATCGTCGGGCCGGCGCGCCATCGGTTATAATATAAGCAAGACCCCATCCATGCGACGATTCAGCGTTCTTACGGCGGCCGCGCTCATCTTTATCTCCGGGGCGATGCCCTCGGGGGCTTCCCGCGGTCCGCTGCTGTCCGAACACGAGCTGGCCGTCCTCAAGGCCTGCGAGGGGGTCGTCAGGGTGTTCGAGGGCTCCTCGGAGCGCATCTGGCCGGGGTTCGACCTTTCCCGCCGGCCCTTCCTCGTCTATATCCCGGGCCGCTGGGCCCTCCTCGTCAACCCGCCGGACGGGGCCGGGGACTTCGGCCCTCTTCCCGCCGACTGGCCGCCCCTGCGGATCAAGGCGGGTTACCTGGCCGGATCTTATCGGGATCTTGTCGGCCAGCTGGCCTTCGACCTGGACGTGGGCGGAGCCCAGACCGTCGCCCTCGGGCTCCTGGACGGCCAGTTCGGGACCTTCGGCCCCGAGGCCCCCTCCGTGCTCGGGTTCATCGTCCATGAGTCCTTCCACCAGTTCCAGAGCGAAACTTTCGGCGACATCCCTTGGGAACGGGAGGAGCGCTACCCGATCCTCGACGCGGATAACACCGCGCTGGCCGCGCTCGAAATGCGGATCCTCGAGGAGGCCATAACCGGGTCCCTCGCCGGTCGGCGCGACCGGGCGGAGGCCCTGCTCCCGATGTTCGTCGCGGTCCGGACCGCGCGCTGGGGCCAGGCGCCGCCCTTTGTTGCCCGGTACGAGCAGGGCCAGGAGGTGAGGGAAGGGACGGCCGCCTACGTCGAGAAAAAATGCCTGGCGCTCGGGCACGGACTCGATTTCGGATCCGCGCTCGAAGGCCGGACCACCCCGCTCAAGAAGGACCTGGACGCCGTCCCGATCGCCGAGCTCTTCCGGAAGGATTTCGAGGGACGAACGACAGACCGCGCCGTCTCTCCGGACGATATGATCCGCAACCGGATCTATCCCCTGGGCAGCGCCCTGGGGTTCCTGGCCGATCTTTGGGGACCCGGCTGGAAACAACAGCTGGTCCGGAATGTCGGGACGTTCACTTTTCACGAGTACTTCAGGGACAAGCTGGCCCTAAAGGCCGAAGACCGGGCGCCGCTTCTTGAGGCGGCCAAAGCGAAATATGATTACCCCGCGATCCGCCGGGGCGCGGCCGCGCTCATCTCCGGTTACCGGGCCGGGTTCGAAAAAGACCTGGCCGGGTTCGAGGGCCAGGCGGGGACGCGTGTCGAGGTCCGGCTCCATTACCGGACGATCACCCGTTCGCGGAGCTCACAGGGAAGGAATTGGGTGGTGGACGATGGCGCCAAGTCCCTGGCGACGAAGGCCCGAGTCTATTCGCTGAAGACGGACGGCCTGACCCTTCAGGTCAACGAGGCCGCCATCTACGAAGAGAACGACTGGGATGCCAAAGACAAGCGCGTCGCGTTCTTTGCGCCGGCGGCGCCCGGGGTCGTCCTCGACGGAGCGCCCAGGCCAGCCGGCCCGGGGCCGGCGGTCCTCCGCTTCCGCGAGATCGGACTCACCGCCCCAAACCTGCAATTTTCGGCCAGGCTCCCCGGAGTCCTGAAGCTGGAGAAGGACCGGATCGTCATCGAGCTGGCGGCCTCGGGCGAGAGGCCATGAGACCGCTGTCTTCAGACCGCAAGCCCAGGAGGTTCAAGATGCTAAGATCGTTCAGAACGGCGGCCCGGGGGGCGTTGGCCTTCGGCGTCGCGGCGATCCTGGCCACGCCGCTTCTTATCGGTCAGGAGGCCAAGAACCCGGCGCTCGACGCCGCCAAGAAACAGGCCATCGTGGACGAGGTCTGTCGGCTCCTCGAAGAGAACTATATCTTCCCCGATACGGCGATAAAGATGGAGGATCAGGTACGGGCCAGGCTCAAGAACGGCGAGTACGACAAGCTCGGCGGCAGCCGCGAGTTCGCCCGGGCCGTCTCCGAGGACCTCTTGGCCGTGGGCAAGGACAAGCATATCGGGTTCGCCTATGCCCCCGACCAGGCGGCCGAAATGAAGCGACGGGAAAGCCGGAGCGAAGACGAGGCCAAAGCCGCGCGTGAGCGCCGGCTGGCCGTCCAGAAGCGCGATAACTTCGGGTTCCGCAAGGTGGAGCGGCTCCCCGGAAACGTCGGCTACTTCGACTTCGGGTTTTTCGGCTCCGCCGACGAGGCCGGGCCGACGATGATCGCGGCCATGAATTTCCTGGCCTACTGCGACGCCATGATCGTCGACCTGCGCCAGAACGGCGGCGGCGACACGACGGGCATCCAGCTTCTCTGCTCCTACTTTTTCTCGGAGATGAAGCACCTCAACGACATCCGCTACCGGGACGAGGAGAAGACCGAAAACTATTGGACGATCCCCTACGTCCCGGGTCCGAAGCCTGCCAACGCGGACCTCTATATCCTGACAAGCTCCCGGACGTTTTCCGGCGCCGAGGAGTTCAGCTACAACATGAAAAACCTCAAGAGAGGGACGATCGTCGGGGAGACAACCGGCGGCGGCGCCCACCCGACCGACGCCAAGATTGTCCAGGACGAGTTCATCCTGAGGGTCCCCTTTGCCCGGGCGTTCAACCCGGTTAGCAAGACGAACTGGGAGGGCACGGGGGTGGCGCCGGACGTCGCGGTGCCCGCGGAGCAGGCGTTCGACCGGGCCTACGGGATGGCCATCGAGAAACTGGCGGCCAAGGCGTCCGACCCTCGGCAGAAGACCCAATATGAGTGGATCCTCACGGGGCTCAAGGCCAACGCCGGCCCGGCGCGCGTTGCTGAGAAGGTCCTCAAGACTTACGCCGGCGCGTACGGTGACCGGACGGTCACGTTCGAAAGCGGGACGCTCTTCTACCAGCGGACCGGCCCGAGGTTCCGGCTGACGCCGATGACCCCGACGCTGTTCGCGGCCGAGGGTCTGGACTATTTCCGGGTCGAGTTCGTGGTCAAAGACGGGAAGGCGGTCGAGCTTGTCGGCCTCTATGATGACGGCGAACGGCAGCCGTCTCCGCGCACGAAGTAGGGCCACGGCGCACACTCAGTGCCGCGGACCGGGACGACGGACAATGTCGGTGGAAATCCGTAGCCTGATGAACCCTTCTATTTTCAGCGACATGCGCGAAATCTGTTCCCCACCAGCGTGGGGACGAACCGCCAATAAGATCATCGCCGCCGTTGATGCCATCCTGTTCCCCCCGCGCGGGGGCATGGATTGAAACACCTTACCGAGCGGGTTGGGGCCCGACCATACCCCCGTCGCCCCATGCAACTGGGAATTTCGCCTCATCGCTCGAGATAAGGAGATGCCGAAAGATATCACCCTGGGATTCACCCCCAAGGGCAATGGCCGTCTTCACAAGAATCCGATAATGGTAAAGGCATAGGCAAATTCAAACCTGGCAAATGCAGATATCAGAGTGAAAGAGGAGGCGGCCAATGGAAATCCTAGACTTGATCGACGCAGGGATTAAAATCGAGCATGGGATTTCGGCGCTCTATGGATCGGCGGCCGATAAGGCCGCTTCTTCCAACCCGGAACTGTCATCTCAACTGAGCAGGCTGTCCGGCGAAGAGACCGGTCATGCCAATGTCCTAAGGAGGGGACGTAACTACGCGGTCGAGATGCGCGATCTTTTTTCCGGTAAGGATCTCGATACCGGACACATCCAGTCGGGTCGCCAAGAGACCGAACGCATCATGGACGCGCTCTCGAAAGAAAACGGCCTAAAACCACTTCTCACCAAGCTCCTGGACTTAGAGAAGCGTTTCGAGCGCCTTCATTTGACCCAGTCCGTTTTGATCAAAGATGAATCTCTGAAATTTCTGTTTCTTTCACTCTCAAAGGGAGATCACAGTCACATCGCCGCCGTGCAGGCTATCCTGGCCAAGCTCCCGGCGTGAGCGACCGGGCTTTTCGCCCGCTCCGAGAATCCGTCGGATTACTTCTTCGGGTAGCCGACCGTTTGGGCGAGCGTGATGTGCTGCTCGGGCCGGAGCTTCAAGACCTTGGCCGCGGCCTCGCGATCGACCAGGCCGCGGACGACGGTGCCCAGCCCCTCCGAGGCGCAATAAAGATAGACGTTCTGGCTGATGAACCCGGTGTGCGCTCCCGAGTGGAAGCGCTTGTCCTCGTCCGTTCCCGCCTTGAGCTTCGTAGAGTCCGAAACATAGACCAGATTGAGCGGCGCTGTCTTCACAAAATCCTGGGAGCCCGTGGCGGCCCGGACATCCTCGGCCAGGACTTTCCTGAGCGCGTGCTCTTTGGGCAAGTAGAGGAACAGCCCGTCCGCCGTGGCCGCATAGATATCGATATCCTGCCAGTTGACGGCCGAGGGCGCCGTCCGCTTGCCGGAGTCGGGGCGGTTGATGCCGTCGGCGGCCCACAGCAGATTTGAGAGGACCTGGAGCGGGAGCTTCTCGACGGCGAAATCGCGGGCCGACTGCCTCGCTTTCAGGCAGTCCAGAAGCGGCCGGCCGCCGGTCATCTGCGGCGCCGGGAGCTTCGTGACATCGGCTTCCTGGGCGGCGAGAAAAACCGGGGCGACGAAAGCGGTGAAGATCAGAAGGCCGGCAATAGCGTTTTTGGCTGTGTTCATTGTCTCTCCTCGGGCGCGGGCGCGCCGGCGCCTCGCCCCCACGGCAAAGTTATCCCAGCGGAGCGGAAATTTCAATCACCGCGGCGGCGTGGTGATCACTCCGAGCTCGTGGAAGAGGAAGGCGAACTCGTCGACGTCCTCCTTGATGCGCTCCGCGAGCGGCGTGCCGATGCCGTGGCCGGTGGTCGAGCTCGTCCGCAGCAGGATGGGCTTCCCGGAGGCGCCGGCCGCCTGGAGCCGCGCCGTCATCTTCCGCGAGTGGAGCGGGTCGACCCGCGGGTCGTTAGCCCCGGTCATGAACAGGACCGCCGGATAAGCGGCCCCGGGCCTGACGTGATGGTAGGGCGAATAGGCGTAGAGCGCCTCGAACTGGGCCTTGTCCTCGACCGTGCCGTACTCGGTGACGTTGAAGCTCCCGTTCGGCGTGAGCTCGTTCCGGAGCATGTCGTAGATGCCCACCGACGAGACCGCGGCCCGGAAAGGTCCGGGTGCTGCGTGATCATCGCCCCCATCAGCAGCCCGCCGTTCGACCCGCCCATGAGGGCGAGGCGCTGCGGGCTGGTGTAGCCTCGCGCGACGAGATGCTCCATGGCCGCCGCGAAATCGTCGAAGACGTTCTGTTTTCGGGCCAGCGCGCCGGCCCGGTGCCACTCCTCGCCGAACTCGCCGCCGCCGCGGGTGACCGCCACGGCGAAAACCATGCCCCGTTCGGTCCAGATGTGGCGCAGGGCGCTGAACCCGGGCGACATGCTGACATTGTACCCGCCGTAGCCGTAAAGGAGCGCGGCGTGCGAGCCGTCGAGAGTGATGCCCTTGGGCATGATGATGTCCAGGGGGACCTTCGTGCCGTCTTTCGAGACGGCGAACTCCCTGACCACCTCGGCGTCCGAGAAATCGACGGGGGACGAGGAGAAAAGCGCCGTCTTTTTCGTCGCGCCGACAGCCGGATCATACCTGTACCAGGCTTGGGGTTCAACGTAAGACGAATTGAGAAAGAGCAGGGAATCGCCATCGAGGGGAGCGATCTGCTGGATGCTCGAGAGGGGCGCGGCGGCCGGCTTGGTCAGGGGCCGGCCGTCGAGAGAGAAGACACGGACCTCGGAGGGGCCGCCGAGCTGATAGGTGACGTAAAGTCGCTCGGCCGTCGCCGCGAACAGCGACGACCCGAAGCTCGAGATGACCGTCTCGGGACCTTCCGGGACGAGCACGGCGGCTTTTTCGAGGGGAGAGTCTGCGGGCGAAAGGCGGAGGATCTGGCCACGGGGCGCATCGCGCCGGGAGATGAGGTAAAGATCGCCGGCGCGTCCCCAGGCGGCCTCGACGACGGCGTCGCCGAATTTCGTGACCTGACGGGCGGCGCCGTCCGGGTCGACGATAAAGTGGGCGAACCGGCCGCTGTCGCCCTCCTGGACCGTGACCAGGAGCCGGCCCGAGAGGTTATCCACTTGGAGCTTGATCTCGGCGATCCGGGGGAAGTCGCGGCCGATGACATAGCGGTCCCGGTCGGCGGGGGCGCCGAGCTCGTGATACCTGACCTGCTGGAAGAAATCCATGTCCGGCGAGGGGCGCTCGCCCGCGCGCGGATACCGCGTGTAGTGGACACCCTGGCCGTCGGGCGACCAGGCCATGTCCCCGCCGGCCGTCCCGCCGTTGACGCGCGGGATGATGTCGGCCAGGGCGCCGCCGGTCTCGGAGTCGTAGATGTGAACGTCGCCGGACTCGGACCCGCCCGCCGAGAGCGAAACGCCGACAAGGCCCCCGTCGGGCGAGGGGACGTACCAATCCATGGATGTGCCGCCGGACGGGTCGAGCGTGTTGAGGTCGAGGATCACTTTCTCAGTCGCGGGCGCGTCGGCCGAGCTCATCACCACGAGGAGCGGTTGGTTGAGCGGCGGCTGCTGCTTGAGGGCGAAGAGCCTCCCGGGCCGCCACACGAGCGAATGGTAGCTTACGGAGGCCGCCTCCACGATCTCCTTCACCCGGGCGGAGATCGCCGCCACGCCGGGTAGGCGATCGAGGAAATCCCGAGCGTAAGCGTTCTCGGCGTCGCTCCAGGCCCTGACCTTCGGGTCGCTCCAGTTCTCGAGCCAGCGGTAGGGGTCGTCGACCTCGACGCCATGGTAGATGTCGCGGACTTTCATGACTTCGGCAGCGGGCGGCTTCATGGGCGCAGTCTCCTTACGACATGCCGGCGGCAGGAACGTCGCGGCCGCCAACGCTGCCATCGTGATATGCTCGATTTTCCAGGATCCCCGTGTTGATTTCATAGACTTCGCCTCCCTCTTGGCGCTGTCGAGACGACAGGTTCAGGCTGATCAACGTCAGAAGGATATCCAGAGGCGGAATGGGTTGTCAACCGGGACGGCGGTCGCAATTCGCAGTGGAGGAGAGAAATCCGTCCGGGTGGCCAGCCGGAATTTGAGGTAGAATAGATACGGGTCGAACACATGGTCCGAAATCTTCCTCTCCCCAGGCTGAAGAGGGCGTGGCGAGGGTGGTCTGGTGCGAAAATGCAGAAACCCGCAATAAAAGTGAGAAGAAGGCTCCTGTGGGCCGTGCTCGCCCTGCCGGGCGCCGCCCTCCTGCTGCTGGCCGGACAGTATCCGGAGATGAAGCCGGATTATCCGATCCGGCCCGTGGATTATGCGAGGGTCAAGCTCACCGACGAGTTCTGGGCGCCCCGGATCGACACGAACCGCAGAGTTACCGTCCCTTACCTGTTCAAGATGAACGAGGAGTCCGGACGGGTCGATAACTTCCGGATCGCCGCCGGCCTCAAGAAGGGGAAGCACACCGGGAAGCGCTATAACGACAGCGACGTCTTCAAGGCCATTGAGGCGGCGGCCATCTCCCTCCGCGTCCATCCCGACCCGGAGCTCGAGCGGCAGCTCGACGAGCTCATCGCCCTCATCGGCAAGGCCCAGGAGCCGGACGGCTACATTTTTACGGCGCGGACCATCAGTCCCACGAACCCCGCCCCCGGCGCGGGCCGGGAGCGCTGGTCGAACCTCCGGGTGAGCCACGAGCTCTATAGCGTCGGCCACCTGTACGAGGCGGCCGCGGCCCATTTCCTGGCGACCGGCCGGCGGACGTTATTGGACATCGCGGTCAAGAACGCCGACCTCCTGGTGAGGACTTTCGGCCCCGACCGGCGCCGCGCCTTCCCCGGGCACCAGGAAGTCGAGATCGGGCTGGGCAAGCTCTACCGGATCACCGGGAACCGCCGATACCTCGACCTCGCCAAATTTTTCCTGGACGAACGCGGCCGGTACCACAACGGCGAAACGTATCCGGCCGATTCGCCCTTTGTCATCTACAATTCCGAGACGTATCTCCAGAACCATAAGCCTGTCCTCGAACAGGGCGAGGCCGTCGGTCACGCGGTTCGGGCCGCCTACATGTATTCCGCGATGGCCGACGTCGCGGCGCTCGCCGGGCGCCCCGAATACGCGGCTGCCTCCGAAAGGCTCTGGGAGGACGTGACCGGAAAGAAGATGTACGTCACCGGCGGGATCGGCGCCGCCGGCGATACCGAGGCGTTCGCCGCGGCCTACGATCTTCCCAACGCCAAGGCTTACGCGGAAACGTGCGCCGCGGTCGGCAGCGCCTTTTGGAGCCAGAGGCTATTCGAGCTCACGGGCGACGCGAAATACGTCGATGTCCTGGAGAGGATCGTCTTTAACGGGATCCTCCCGGGCGTAGGGCTCGGGGGCGACAGGTTCTTCTACCCCAACCCGCTCGAATCCTCGGGCGGGTACGAACGGAGCGCCTGGTTCGACGTGGCTTGCTGCCCGGCGAACGTCGCCCGCTTCCTGCCGTCTTTCCCCGGCTATGTCTATGCGACGCGCGGGGACGCCGTCTATGTCAACTTTTTCGTCTCGAGTACGGCGCAGTTCGAGCTGGCCGGCCGGCGGCTGGAGATCGTCCAGGAAACAAAATATCCGTGGGACGGGGGCGCGAAGCTGATCGTTAGCCCGGCCCGGCCCGGAGAGTTTACGGTCATGGTACGCGTCCCTGGCTGGGCGCAAAACCAGCCGGTCCCGGGCGGTCTCTACCGCTTCCTGGATGAAAACGCCCAACCCGTGAAGCTCCTGGTCAACCGCAAGGCGGTGCCGATGGTGACCGAGGGCGGCTACGCCAAGATCCGGAGAAAGTGGCGGAGCGGCGACCTCATCGACGTCGATTTTCCCATGCCCATCCGGCGGGTGGCCGCCAACGGCCAGGTCAAGGAGGACGCCGGAAAAGTCGCGCTGCAGCGCGGGCCCATTGTCTATTGCGCGGAAGGCGTCGACAACGGCGGGCGGGTGTTGAACCTGTCACTGGCCGACGGGGAAAAGCTCAGCCACTGGTTCCGGTCGGACCTGCTCGGCGGCGTGGAGTTCATCACGGGCAAGGTGACGGTCATCGATCCCGGCTCGGGCGGCAGGCCGGCCTCCCGGAGGCGGCAGTCGTTCATGGCGGTTCCGTACTATGCTTGGGCCAACAGGGGAGCGGGAGAAATGGTTGTCTGGCTGCCGCGTACCCCTCACTAATTCGGGACACAATACATATTTCCCTAATCCGGGGGAGAGCGTAAATAATTCACCTGGTTCCCCATTAGCCTTGTATCTCGAGTTTTAATTGGGGAATTGATATCCTGTCACCAATTTCGGTGTCACGATTTTGTGCCGGAATTGTCATGTTAGCACGGAAAGGAGAGCGCAGATGAATCGACGGGAGTTCTTGAGCAGTACGGCCGCCGCGTTGGCGTTCTATCCCTGGCCGGCAGCCGGAAAGCCGAGGCCGGAGCCGTTTTCTGCCCCGGGCCTCTATTTCGACCCGCAGGACCTGCCGCGGATACGCCGGTCCTGGTCCCTGCCGCTTTTCAGCGAGCTGAGGGGAAAGACCCTGACCGCCGACTTGGCTTCGGACACGGCGTTCTTAAGCAAGGAGCTGGACCCGAACGACCAGGTCCGCCATCTGCAGCGAGCGGCCGGCATCCTGCAGCGCGAGTCTTTTGCCTATCTCATGACCGACCAAGAGCACAGGCTGGAGCTGGCGCGGCTGGCGATCGAAAAAATACTCTCCTTTCCAGCCTGGGATTACTTCATGGAGGCCGGCCGGGATATCATCGGCTTGCAGCGGGCGCCGGAAACGGCCATCGCCATGAGCCTGGCCTTGGACTGGCTGTTTCCCCGGCTGGAGGAAAGCACGAGAAAGCGGATGCGCGACCAGATCGCCGAAAAGGGCTGCCTGCCCTGCTTCCGGACGCTCAAGGGGATGCGCTATCCGCGGGAAGTCGTCGGCTGGGGTTTTGCCCCCTGGGTCAAGCTCGAAGCCAGGGATTTCTCCCGCTGGCCCATCATCCTGGACCGGACGAATCTCAAGGCCATCCCCATCGCCGGGCTGGCGGTCGGCACGCTGGCGCTCGAGCCGGGCGATCCCCGGTCGGCGGAGTGGCTGGAAATGGCGCGCCACGGCTATGAGACGATCGCCGGTCTCTACGAGCGCGACGGCAGCTATCCCGAAGGCGGGTCCTACGGCGACTATACGACTTTTCATCTCCTGCTCACTCAAGCCGTCATCCAGCGCCGGCGGGGCGTGGACCTGTTCGACCGCATCAACTACAACGGCTTTGTCGAGTTCATGCTCGGCCTGCAGCTGCCCCATACGGCGGAGCCCAAAGCCTGCGTGAATTTCGGGGACGCCGGAAGCGGCCTGCAATCCGCGGTGAGCTTTTACGTCGCCCGGCAGACGGGCGACGGCCTGGCTCAAGACATGGGCCTCGAGCATCCCCGTGAGCACAACGCGTTTTCCGTCATCTGGTTCCGGCCCGAGCTGCCGGCCCAAAAGCCGGGCGCGGTCCATCATTTCAAGCATTGGGACCTGGATTGGATGGTCTATCGAACGGGTTACGGACTGGACGACCTCGTGGTGGCCATGCGCAGCGGCGGGCCGGCCAATCACGAGCACGCCGACCGCAATTCGATACTCCTCAAGGCCTATGGCGAGGTACTGCTGGCCGACAGCAAACACCCGACCTACGATCACCACCATCCCGGTTGGCTGTTGCGGACATCCCCGGCCCACAACACCGTGCTCATCGATAACCAAGGACACCAGTACCATGACGGACGCGAGGGCACCAACGCGTCCTTGGCTGAAGCCCGGATCATCCGCTCCGGCCGGAGGGACGGATTCGTGTTCTGGACGAGCGATGCCACGCCGGCCTATCGGCTTGTCCTTCCCGATGTGGAACTCGTGCGGCGTTCGGTCTTCGTCTTTGCCGACGCGCCCATCGTGGTCATCGTCGACAAGCTGACCAAGAGAGACCAGCCCTCGCTTTTTTCATCCCACTGGCACGTGGAAAACAGCGACGGCCTGGGGTCGGTTCAGGTGTCCGAGGACGCCTTCATGATGAGGCGGCCGGGCGCTCTCTTTCATGCCCGATGCCTCGGCTCGACCGCCCTGGACGTCACGGCGGAAAAGCTGCCGCTGCCGCCGGAAGCGGGCGTCCATCCCTATGTCCGGGTCGGAACCCCGTCCCCCGCGATGGAACACACCCTGCTGACGGTCGGCCTGGCCTGCCGGTCGGACCAGGCGCCGCCGGTCATTGTGCTTTCGGCGCCGGGCACCATCAGGATTGAAGCGGGCTCCGGGGTCTATCAAGCACGGGTCAACAATATCGATCAGGTCCCTTTCCTGGAGCGGCTTTGATTATCTAAAGCAGAGACAGGTGCGGGCTAGTGGTGCGTTTCGTAAATAACTTGGCATTCTCAAAGTGCGACGAAGACGCACCACCGCGGGGGAGTTTTGAGGGGGACGGCGTCGTTCCCCTCAGGGGGTCAGTGGAGTAAAACGAAACGCCGAGGGGGGAGCTTGACTCCCCCCTGGAAGTGTCCCGTCTAGACACAGGACTTTGGAAAGGAACTTATGAGACGGGATACTAGGTGCCCTCTTTGAGGGCGTCGAGGACCTGGTGGAGCACGTCCTTGGCGTCGCCGAAAACCATCATCGTCTTGGGGTCATAGAAAAGCGGGTTATCGACCCCGGCGAAACCGGGGCTCAGGCTCCGCTTGATGAAGATCACGGATTGCGCCTGGTCGATGTTCAGGATGGGCATCCCGGACAGGGGGTTGCCTTTTTCCCGGGCCGCCGGGTTGACGACGTCGTTCGCCCCGACGACCAGCGCCGCATCGCACCCCCGGAACTCCTCGTTGATCGCGTCGATGTCCTTGAGCATGTCGTAGGGGACGCTGGCCTCGGCGAGCAGGACATTCATGTGGCCCGGCATCCGGCCGGCGACGGGATGGATCCCGTAGAGGACACGGGTCCCCTTCTTGAGCAGGGCGGCCGCGACATCCTGGAGCACATATTGGGCCTGGGCGACGGCCAGCCCGTAGCCGGGCACGATGATGACCAGCCGGCTGTTTTCGAGCACCGTGGCGGCGTCGAGCGGGCTGTAGTGGGTAACGCCGCGGGCGCCGGCCGGGCCGCCCTTGGCGATCTCCCCGCCGACCGCCCCGAACAGGACATTGGCCAGGGAGCGGTTCATGGCCTTGCACATGATCTGGCTCAGGATGACTCCCGACGCGCCCACCAGGGCCCCGCTCACGATCAGGACGTAGTTATTGATGATGAATCCGGTGGCGGCGGCGGCGATCCCGGAATAGGAGTTGAGAAGGGCGATGACCACCGGCATGTCCGCCCCGCCGATCGGGATCACGAGCAGGACCCCGGCGATGCTCGAGAGGACGACGATGACGAGCAGGATGGCCAGCCCGTCCGACGGGAAAACGGCGGCGAAGACGGCGCACAGGCCCAGAATGACGGCGATCAGAGAGAGATTGAGGGCGGTCTGCCCGGGGAAGACGATCGGGGTGCCCCGGACCATCTCCTCGAGCTTGGCGTAGGCGATGATGCTCCCGGTGAATGTCACCATCCCGATGAAAACGCCCAGCGCCGTCGTGACCTCGGTCACGGTATTGAACCTCGGCGCGTTGCGGAGATACTCGCTGATGGCCACCAGCGCCGAGGCGCCGCCGCCGAAGGCGTTGAGGAGCGCCACCATCTGCGGCATGGCGGTCATCCTGACTCTCACGGCGAGCGCCACTCCGATCAGACTCCCGATTATCAGGCCGGCGATGATGAGCCGGAAATCGAGGATCTGCCTGTCGAGGAGCGTGACCACGATCGCGATCAACATGCCGGTCGCGCTCAGAAGGTTCCCGCGGCGTGCCGTCCGGGGAGAGCTCAGAAGCTTGAGCCCGAGGATGAACAGGCAGACGGCGGCGAGGTAGCCGAGGGGCGCGACGGAAGTCATTTCCCGCCAAGCCTCTTCTTAAACATTCGCAGCATCCGGTCGGTCACCGCGAACCCGCCGACCACGTTGATCGTGGCCAGGATGACAGCGATAAAGCCCATGACGACCGCCGTTCCCCTATGGCCCGCGCCGGCGCTGATCAGGGAGCCCACGACCGTGATGCCCGAGATGGCGTTCGACCCCGACATGAGCGGCGTGTGGAGCAGGCTGGGCACGCGGTTGATCAGCTCGTAGCCGGCGAAGAGGGCCAGGACGAAAACGTAGAGCGCCGTGAGGAAATCACCCATCACGCTTCTCCTCACCCCTGGCCAGGAACTCGCGGACGAGCTCGCTCTTCACCTCGCCCTTGTAGGTCACGAGGGCGTGGGCGTTGACCTCGTCGGCCAGGTCGATCGTGTCGTCCTCGCCGGCGTAGAGATTATGGAAGGCGTTGACGACGTTCCGCGAATACATGAGGCTCGTGTGGAGAGGCAGCTGAGAGGGGACGTCGAGCGCCCCATACACGGTCACGCCGTACTTCTCCACGACCTCGCCCGGCCGGCTCAGGGCGCAGTTCCCGCCCTGCTCGGCGGCGAGGTCGATGATCACCGAGCCGGGCACCATCAGCTTGACCATGTCCTCGGTGATGAGGGTGGGCGCGGTCCGGCCGTAAACGAGGGCGGTCGTGATCACGACGTCGGTCTTGGGCAGCCGGCCCGCCAGGAGCTCCATCTCCTTCCTGACGAATTCCGGCGACGACTCTTTGGCGTAGCCGAACTTGGTTTCGGCATCTCGGGGAAGCTCCATTTCCAGGAATTTCGCCCCCAGGCTTTCCACCTGCTCCTTGACGGCCGGCCGGGTATCGAAGGCCTCGATCCTGGCGCCCAGCCGCTTCGAGGTGGCGAGCGCCTGGAGGCCGGCGACGCCCGCGCCGATCACCAGGACGTTGACCGGCGGGATGGTGCCGGCCGCGGTCATGAGCAGCGGAAAGAATTTCCCGGAGAGGTCGGCGGCGATGAGCGCGGCCCGATAGCCCATGACCGTCCCCAGCGAGCTCAGGGCGTCCATACCCTGCGCCCGGCTGATCCTGGGGATGAGCTCCATCGAGAAACCGGTCAGGCGATTCTCGATCAGCTTGTCGACGATCCGGCGATTCTGCGTCGGGGCGAGGAGCGAGATGATGGCGGCCCCGCTTTTCATCAGGTCGAGCTCGTGCCGGCCGGTGTTCTTGTCGACGATGGGCGGGCGGATCTTGAGAATAACGTCGGCCTCGCCCCAGACATCCGCGGCGGCGTCCGCGACCGCGGCGCCAGCGTCGGCGTAGTATTCGTCGAGGTAAAAGCTCTTGACCCCGACGCCTTTCTGGACGATCACCCGATGGCCGCCCCCGACGAGTCCGCCCACGGACTGCGGGACGATGGCGACGCATCGGCACTTCTCGTAAAGCTCCTTGACGACCCCGATCACGAGCTCGGATTTCTTCATGCTGAACCCCATCCTGCTTCACTCTCAGGATACAGGAACGGCGCGGGCTTGCCAACCGGCCGCCTCGCTGATTTGCACCGCTCCCGGACCCTATGATATAAGCGGGGGCCAAGTTGCGCGCCTCGCAAATAGCTTGAGTTAACGGATTCGCTCCCGTTGACGCGCAACCGCCGGGGAGTTTGAGGGGGGCGGAGTGGCCCCCTCAGGGGTTCAGCGGAGCGGAGCGCCGAAGGGGGAGCTTGACTCCCCCTTGGAAGTGCCCCGGCTCTGATACATACTTGAACGAGGTATTTATGAGGCGGGGCACTAGATGAGCTGGCAGCAGGTTTATGATCCCCTGGGGAATGCTCTCCTGTCGACGCTCGTCGCGGCCATCCCGATCATCGTCCTCCTCGGCAGCCTCGCCTTTTTCAAGGTCAAAGCGCACTGGGCGGCGCTTCTTGGCCTGTTTTCGGCGCTCCTGATCTCGGTCGCGGTCTTCGGCATGCCCGCAGCCAAGGCCGGCGCCGTGGCCGTCCTGGGGGCCGCCTACGGGCTTTTCCCGATCGGCTGGATCATCCTGAACGTCATCTTCCTCTTCAACCTGACGAGCGACAAAGGCCACTTCCAGGTGCTCCAGGAAAGCCTGACGGGCATCACGCGCGACTGCCGGCTGCAGCTCCTGCTCATCGCCTTCTCCTTCGGGGCCTTCTTCGAAGGGGCGGCCGGGTTCGGGACTCCGGTGGCGGTCACGGCCGCGATCCTCATCGGGCTCGGTTTCAGCCCGCTGGCGGCCTCCGGGCTGTCGCTCATCGCCAACACCGCGCCGGTCGCTTTCGGTGCCCTGGGCACGCCGATGATCGCCCTCCAGGGGGTGACGGGTCTGCCGCTCCGCGAGCTGAGCGCCCAGACCGGCCGGATCCTGCCTTTTTTTTCGATCATCGTGCCGTTCTGGCTTGTCTGGGCCTTCGCCGGCTTCCGGGGGATGGTCGAGGTCTGGCCGGCGCTGCTTGTCGCCGGCGCCTTCTTCGCCATCCCCCAGTTCCTGATCTCGAATTTCCACGGGCCCTGGCTCGTCGATATCGTGGCCTCGATCCTGTCGATTGTCGGGCTCGTGCTTTTCCTTTTCGTCTGGCGTCCGAAACGCGTCTGGGGCATGGAGGCGGGCGGCATCAGCAAGGGCTCCGCTGGTGACTCCAACGAACACCGGGCCGCGCTCCGGCACAGCCGGAAAGAGATCGTCACGGCCTGGCTGCCCTGGGCCATCCTGACCGTGCTTGTCTTCATCTGGGGGATCCCCCAGGTCAAAGCGTTGCTCGATAAATTGTCTTCGATTAGGGTCCCGGCGCCTCTGGTGGACAAGCTGATCTTCAGGATGCCGCCCGTCGTCCCCGCACCCTCCGCCGAGACGGCCGTCTTCAGCTTCAACTGGCTGTCTTTTACCGGGACGGGCATCTTCATCGCGGCCATCGCCTCGGCCTTCCTTATGGGCTATACGCCCCGCGCCATCGCCAAAACCTGGTGGGCGACGCTCCACCGGGTGAGGTACTCGCTCCTCACCGTGGCGGCCATGCTGTCCCTCGGCTACATCACGCGCTACTCGGGCCTCGACGCGGCGATGGGGTTGACGTTCGCCAAGACCGGCAAGCTCTACCCCTTCTTCGGGACTCTCCTGGGCTGGCTGGGGGTGGCCCTGACCGGCTCGGATACCTCGTCCAATGTGCTTTTCGGGAGCCTGCAGCGGATCTCGGCCGAGCAGATCGGCCTCAACCCCGTGCTCATGGCTTCGGCCAACAGCTGCGGCGGCGTCATGGGCAAAATGATCGACGCCCAGAGCATCGTCGTCGCCAGCACGGCCACGCGTTGGTACGGCCACGAGGGCGACATCCTGCGGTATGTGTTTTTCCACAGCCTCGCCTTGGCCGCCCTCGTCGGGCTGATGGTTTTCCTCCAGGCTTACGTCTTCCCCTTCACCCGGCTGGTCGTCAAGTAGCTTGCCTCGATCAGCTCGTCGTCGGAAGAGAGCTAGCCCTTTAGCCAACATTTACAAGGAAATTGGACGAATTCTCTGCCCGGGGTTAAAATTATAAAAGGAACTCTCCGCGGTGGGATTGCATCGCATATACTACAATTCCTATAATATTTATATTATTAGTAGGGATTAACCGTGCGCTGAGCGCGGGCGCGCCTGGCCCGCCGAGGGATATCGGTAATACGGTGAGATTCGCATCGAGGAGAGCGAAATGAAAAGCATCCGCCTGCTCATGGGCCTCATCATAGTGACGGGGATCGCCGCCGGCC
>CAVXUH010000011.1:0-205270 GCA_963764885.1 Candidatus Aminicenantota bacterium | reverse complement strand
AGGAAAAGGAACTGGACGTCAACGACCTCGTCAGCCGGGCCTTGGAACGGAATCCCGGCATCAAGGCGCTCGACGACACCTCCCGGGCCTCGAAATTCAGCATCAAGCCCGCAGGCGCCCTGCCCGACCCGGTCATCGGGTTTGGGCTCAAGAACATGAGTACGCGTTGGACCGTGGGCGAGGAGATCATGAGCGAGGTCGCCCTGTCATTCAGCCAGATGTTTCCGTTCCCCGGGAAACAGCGCCTGAAGACCGACATCGCCTCCATCCAGTCGCTTCAGACGGAAGAAAATCTCAGGGCCGCGAAACTCTCTCTTATCCGCGAGATCAAGGACCTGTACGCCAAGCTCTTTTATTATCAGAGGTCGGTCGACCTGCTCCATCAGAAAAAAGGCGTTCTCGAGAAAGCCCTCGAGCTGGCGGAGCTCAAGTATTCGGTCGGGACCGGCGCCCAGCCGGATATCTTCAGGGCGCAGGTCGAGCTATCGATGATCGATGACCTGCTCCTGAACATGGGCCAGATGATCACGACCACGACGGCCAACATCAATGCCCTCTTGGACCTGCCGGCCGACACCCCGCTCGGTCAGGCCAGGGAAATATCCTTTCACGCGCTCACCGCCGACCTCGACAGCCTGCGCCAAAAAGCTGAGGAGAAATCCCCCCGCCTGGAGGAGGCCCGCCTGATGGTCAAGGAAGGGGAGACCGAAGTCAAGATGGCCAGGAAAGAATTCCTACCCAACTTCATGGTCCAGGTGGGAAGGGGCTTCAAGGGTCCGCTTCCCGACATGTACGAGTTCATGGTCGGCGTGGAGATCCCTTTATGGGCCGGGAGAAAGCAGGCTCCGCTCCTCGAACAGGCGACCTCCCGCCTGAGCGGCAGCCGCAACGAATACGCATCGATGAGAAACGACGTGGGATTCATGGTCACGGAGAGCTACACCATGGCCCGGACGTCCGGGGACCTGGCGGCGCTTTACAGGGACAGGATCCTGCCCCAGGCTCGGTTCGCCTACGAGTCCTCGTTAGCCAGCTATCAGACAGGCAAAGTCGATTTCCTGATGCTCATCTCCGATATCACCAATCTCTTCACCTATCAGACGGAATACGTCCGGAACTTGAGTAGCCTGTGGTCGTCCACGGCCAGGCTCGAGGAGCTGACGTCGCTCGAACTGCTCAACCCTGCCGGGGAGGCGCCGTCCGCGAATGGACCGGTGGCGGCGGCCGCCGGCCGATGAGGACGGCGGCGGGATGAACAGTAAGGACACCCGAGGAGCAAAGGAGTTATGGTCATGACGGGATTTCCGAAAAAGGTCAGGGCGATCGGTTTCTCGACAGTCATTTTGCTGGTGGCGGCAATCTTCTTCTCCGCCTGTAAAAAATCTCCCCAAGCCCGGACTTCGGCGTCCGCCCAGAGTTCGGCCGCGTCCCAACCCGTGACGAAGGCGCAGCCGGCGGCCAAAAAAACCGAGCTTTATCGCTGCCCGATGCATCCCACGTTCGCTTCCGACAAGCCCGGTTCGTGCGGCATTTGCAGCATGGACCTCGTCCCTGTCGAAGAGGAAGAGGCGGCGCCCGGAGCGCCGGCGGCGCAACCCGCGCCCAAAAAGAAGACGATGTACCGTTCGACCATGAACCCGAAGGAGATCTCCGACAGGCCCGGGAAGGATTCGATGGGCATGGAGATGGTGCCTTTCGAGGTCGAAGAGGTGGCGCCGTCCCAAGTGAGCGGCCGGGCGGCGGTCAAGATCAGCGCGGAGCGGCAGCAGCTCATCGGGGTCAGGACCGATACGGCAAGGATCCAGCCGATCCACAGGCTCGTCAAGGCCGTCGGCCGGATCGACTACGCGGAGCCGAACATCTCCCTTGTGACCTTGAAATTTGACGGCTGGATAGAGAAGCTCATCGTCAATTCCACGGGCCGCCTGGTCGGCCGCGGGGAGCCCCTCCTTGAAATCTACAGCCCCGACCTGGTCGCGGTCCAGCAGGAGTATCTTCTGGCACTCAAGGCGAAAGACCTCCCCGGCAGCGCCGGCCTGTCCGTGCTCAATTCCGCCCGGGAAAAGCTCAGGCTCTGGGACATCACCGACGCCCAGGTCGAAAATCTGGAGCGGACGGGTCAAATCAAAAGAACCCTCATGATTTACGCCCCGATCTCGGGGTTCGTGATTGAAAAAAACGTGCTGGCCGGGCAGAAGATCATGGCGGGCGAGAATCTTTTTAAGATCGCCGACCTGTCCCGTGTCTGGGTGATCGGCGATATCTACGAATATGAGCTGCCCTTCATAAAAAAAGGGCAGGACGCCACGATCCTGCTCGCTTCCTTCCCCGGGGAAACATTCACGGGAAAGATCACTTACATCTATCCCTACCTCAACGCCGAGACCCGGACCAACAGCGTCCGGATCGAGGTCGGAAATCCCGGGTTCAAGCTCAAGCCCGCCATGTACGCCAACCTGGAAGTTCACGTGGATTACGGAGCCCGGCTGGCTGTCCCGGCCGATGCGGTCCTCGACGCGGGAGCCCATAATTTCGCCTTCGTCGACAAGGGCGATGGTTATCTTGAGCCGCGGGAGGTCAAACTCGGCGTCAAGGGCGAAAACCTCTACGAAGTCTTGGCCGGGATTTCCGAGGGAGAGAGAGTCGTCACGTCGGCGAACTTCCTGGTCGACTCCGAGTCCAGCCTGAAGGCCGCTCTTCAACAGATGACCCAGGCCGCCCCGGGCGCCGGCAAGGAAGAACCCCAGCATGATTGAGAAGATCATCGAGTTCTCGGCGAGAAACAAGTACCTCGTTATCATCTTCGCCCTGGCCGCTATTGTCGGCGCCGTCTATGCCATCCGGAATATCCCCCTGGACGCCATCCCCGACCTTTCGGACACCCAGGTCATCGTCTATTCGCGCTGGGACCGGAGCCCGGACGTCATCGAGGACCAGGTCACCTACCCCATCACGACGGCGCTGCTCGGCGCCCCGAAGGTCAAGGCGATCCGCGGTTTCTCGGATTTCGGCTTTTCCTATGTCTACGTGATTTTCCAGGACGGCACGGACATTTATTGGGCGCGGAGCCGCACCCTGGAATATCTGAGCAAGATCACTCCTCGACTGCCCGAGGGTGTGAAGACGGAAATCGGCCCCGACGCGACCTCCGTCGGCTGGGTCTATCAGTACGCCCTGGTCGATAAGACCGGGAACAACGATCTGGCCCAACTCCGAACCTTCCAGGATTGGTATCTGCGCTATTGGCTCCAGAGCGTTCCGGGTGTGGCCGAAGTCGCCTCCATCGGCGGGTTCCAGAAGCAATACCAGGTCAACGTCAACCCCGATGCTCTGGTCGCCTACAAGATTCCCTTGACGAGAGTCGTCGAGGCGATCCGCGACGGCAACAACGACGTCGGCGGCCGGCTGGTCGAGTTTTCCGGGACCGAATACATGGTCCGGGGGCGGGGCTATGCCAAGTCGATCAGCGATATCGAGAACATCGTCCTCGGGCACGATCGTGTCCGGGACCCCCATCCTGGTCAAGAATATCGCCGACGTCGTCCTCGGGCCGGACATCCGCCGCGGCATCGCCGATCTGGACGGCGAAGGGGACACGGTGGGCGGGATCGTCGTCATGCGGTTCGGCGAAAACGCCCTGAACGTGATCAACCGCGTCAAGGAGAAGATCGAGGAGATCAAGCCCTCGCTCCCTAAGGGCGTCGAGATCGTGACCACCTACGACCGGTCCGAGCTGATCAATCGGTCCATCGAGACCCTGAAGCATCAGCTCATCGAGGAAATGATCATCGTCAGCTTCGTCATCCTCATTTTCCTCTGGCATTTTCCGTCGGCGATCATTCCGATCGTGACGATCCCGATCGCCGTGCTCCTGTCCTTTATTCCCCTGTACGGCATGAAGCTGACGTCGAACATCATGTCCCTTTCGGGTATCGCCATCTCGATCGGCGTGCTTGTCGACGGCGCCATCGTCGAGGTCGAGAACGCCTATAAAAAGCTGCAACTCTGGGAGGACGGCGGACGCCGGGGCGATTTTCATGAGGTCCGGCTGAACGCCCTCAAGGAAGTCGGGCCGTCCGTATTCTTCTCGCTGCTGGTGATCGCGGTCGCGTTCCTGCCGGTGTTTACGCTCGTCGACCAGGAAGGGCGGATGTTCAAGCCGCTTGGCGTACAGCAAAAACCTGGCCATGGCCATCGCCGCGGTGCTGGCCATCACGCTCGACCCGGCCATGCGCATGTTGTTCACGCGGATGGATTACAATCATTTCCAGCCGCGCTGGCTCTCCAATATGTCGAACGCGATCACCGTCGGGAAATATTATCCTGAAGAGAAGCACCCCATCAGCAGAGTCCTGTTCAGGATCTACGAGCCGGCCTGTCGATTCGTGCTCAAGTATCGCAAGACCACCATTCTGGCCGCGATCCTCGTGATGGCGGCGACGGTGCCGATTTACCTGAAGCTGGGCTCAGAGTTCATGCCGCCGCTCAACGAAGGGACGATCCTCTATATGCCGACGACCCTGCCGGGCATCTCCGTCACCGAAGCGCAGCGACTTCTCCAGACAATGGATAAGATTTTCAAGCAGACTCCGGAAGTCGAGCGGGTTTTCGGCAAGGCCGGTCGGGCGGAAACCTCGACCGATCCGGCGCCCTTCTCCATGATGGAGACGACCGTGATCTTGAAGCCGGAGAGCGAGTGGCGGCCCGTCCACCGCTGGTTCTCACGGTTTCCGGAATTCCTCCGGGTGCCGCTCCGCCACATCTGGCGCGACCGGATCACCTGGGAACAGCTGGTCAACGAGCTCGACCAGAAGATGCAGTTCCCCGGCGTCTCCAACGCCTGGACCATGCCCATTAAAGCCAGGATCGATATGCTGTCGACCGGGGTGCGGACGCCCATCGGCATCAAGATCTTCGGCGCGGATTTCAAGCAAATCGAGAATATCGGGACCGAGCTCGAGAGGATCATGGGGGATATCCGGGGAACCCGGAGCGTCTTTGCCGAGCGGGTGGCGGGCGGGTATTTCGTCGATTTTGACATCAAGCGGGACGAGATCGCGAGATACGGCCTGTCCGTGAAGGATGTCGAAATGACGATCATGTCCGCGATCGGCGGGGAGCCGGTGACGACGACGATCGAGGGCCGCGAGCGGTACACCGTCAATGTGCGCTACGGCCGCGAGTGGCGCAACGACCTCAAGACCCTGCGGCGCGTCCTCGTCCCGACGATGTCCGGGGCCCAGATCCCGCTCGAGCAGCTCGCCGACATCCAGCTGGCCTTCGGTCCCGCGATGATCAAGGACGAGAACGGGATGCTCACGGGCTATGTCTATGTCGATATCACCGGCCGTGACGTGGGCGGCTATGTCAACGAAGCCAAGAAGATCGTCAACGAAAAACTGAAGCTGCCGCCGGGCTATTCGCTCCAGTGGAGCGGCCAGTATGAGAATATGCTCCGCGTCCGGGAGCGGCTGAAGGTGGTCATCCCGCTGACCATCTTCATCATCTTCATCCTGCTCTACATGAACACGAAGTCGCCGGTCAAGGCGGGGATCGTCATGCTGGCCGTGCCGTTTTCGCTCGTCGGCGCCATCTGGTTCCTTTATCTTCTCAACTACAATATTTCGATCGCGGTCTGGGTGGGGATGATCGCGCTGATGGGGCTGGACGCTGAAACCGGCGTGTTTATGCTGCTTTTCCTTGACCTCTCCTATTATGACCAGGTCAGGCAGGGACGAATGAGAACATTCGAAGACCTCAAGGAGGCCATCATTCACGGCGCCGTCAAGCGCATCCGGCCGAAGATGATGACGGTGATGGCCATGTTCATGGGCCTGATCCCCATCATGTAGTCGATGGGGACGGGCGCGGACATGATGAAGCGGATCGCCGCGCCCATGATCGGCGGGATGTTCACCAGCTTCATCATGGAGCTCCTGGTCTATCCGCCCATTTACGCCATCTGGAAATGGCGCTATGAGATGAAACACGGAACGGTGGATCCCAGTCAGATTCCCGTCCCCCGCCTGAGGGGGCATTGAGAAAGCCCTGAGACGGGACAGGGGCAGGCCGCGGCCCTCCCGGCGGCGGCGTTCTCATGTCGCTGAGCCCGGTCGGGTTTTCCTTTTTCTGGGCAAAACGGCATAATAAGGGTCCAGTATCGCGGACACGTTTCGAGGAATAACCATGTCCATCAAGAGAATCACGCAGACCGCTTTATTTCTTCTGGCATCGGCCTGTCTGGTGGCGGCCCAACAGACGGCGGCGCTGCAGACCACAACGGCCCGGCCGGCAGACGACCTCAAGCCGGTCCTCGCCGAGATCGAGCGCGCCGGCGGGCTGAAAGAGCACCCTGACGCCAACGCCCTCATCGTCTTCGAGGAGAACCGGACGGTTTTCGACGAGAGCGGCGAGTCGACTTCGACCGAACACGCGCTCGTCAAGATCCTGACCGACAAGGGCAAGCAGACGTTCGCCACGCGGAAGCTCCCCTATCACCGCAGGTATTCGACCGTCAAAGTGGTCCTGGCTCGGGTCATCAAGAAGGACGGCCGGGTCGTGGCGGTGCCGCCGGCATCGATAAAAGACGGAACGATGGAAGAGACCCAGTCCATGAACATCTTCGACGAGAATTTCCGCAGGCTGAGCGTTGTCTTTCCGGGGGTCGAGGTGGGCGATTCGGTCGAGATGATCGTCGAAACGCATTCCCAACCGTTGATCCAGGGACACTACAACGACCTCACCCTGTTCCAGAGCACGGAGCCCGTGCTGAGGAAGGACGTGACGATCGAGGGCCCGGCTTCGAAGCCCCTCCGCTACGTCGTGAGAGACGGCCAGCTCGAATTCTCACGGCAGAACAAGGGAGACAGGGTCATCTACCGCTGGCGGGCGTCGAACCTGCCCAAGATCGAGCAGGAGCTGGCCATGGCCTCGATCGCCGACATCGCCACCCGGGTCATCGCCGGGACCTTCAAGGACTGGCAGGAGCTCTCCCGGTACGGCGAGAGCCTGAACGCCGGCAAGGTCGATTCGAACGAGGCCATGAAGGCGAAGGTCGCCGAGCTGACCAAGGACTGCACCACCAAGGAAGACAAGATCCTGGCCATCTTCCGGTATGTCTCCCAAAAGATCAGGTACATGGGTTCGTCCATGGACCTGGGCGCTTTCATCGAGCCCCACCAGGCGACCTACACTTTCGAGAAGCAGTACGGCGTCTGCCGCGACAAGTCCATCCTGATGATGGCCATGCTCCGGGAGATCGGCGTCAAGGCCTATGACGCGTTGATCAACGTGTCGCGGTCGACCGACCCGGAGATACCCATCATCTTTTTCGAGCACGCCATCTGCGGGGTGGTCATGGATGACGGGAGGATCGTCTACATGGACCCGACCCTCGAGCTCAGCTCCTCCTTCGGCGAGACCTATGTCGGCGGCCGGAACGTCCTGCTCCTCGACGAAAAAGGCAAAGACCTGATCCACGTCCCGGCTATCCCGGCCGAGGCCAACCTGGGCGCGGTCCTCGGGGAGACGCAGGTCCTGCCCGACGGCAGCCTCCAGGGGAAGGTCCGGATCTCGGGCAAGGGCTTCTATGACTATGTGCTGCGGACGGTGGCCAAGCAGGTCCCGGCTTTTCAGTTCCCGATGGTCTTTCAGCAGCTCGGGCAGCTCCTGGCGAGCACGATCAAGATCGAGAACGTCAAGACCGGCGAGTTCGCCGACCTCACCAAGCCGTACGAGATCAGCTTCGAATACAAGGCCAAGGATTACGCGGTCGATATCGGGAAGCTCGTGATGTTCCGGGTCCCGTTCTCGACCCAGGCTTTCGATATCATCTCGGTGGGCATCTTCCAGGTTCTGGCCGACCGGCGAGGAGAGGAAGTATCCGATCTTCCTGTTCGCCCCGCGCGGCTGCCGGCAGGAGGAGACGATCACCATCCCGCCCGGCTACAGCGTGAAGGCGGTGCCCGACCCGGTGTCGATCCGGGAGGGGCCGGTCTCTCTGACTCTGACCACAGCCCTGAAGGGCCAAGACGTCACCTTCACGAGCGATTTCCGGATCGAGGTGTCGAGCCTCGACCCGCAGGGCTATCAGGCCCTGAGGAAGGTGGCCAAGGGGCTGAGGCGTTTCCAGAAGAGCATGGTGATCTTGGAGAAGGCCGAAGCGCCCGCCGCCGGAGGTGGCCGATGAAAAAGCTCGCTGCTGTCCTGGTCCTGGCCATCGGCTTGGCCGTCGGTGCGGCGGCGCAGGAGAAGGTCGAGGATCTCGCCAAGAGCGCCCCCTCGCGCGCCAAGTACCCGGATTCGAGCGCGGTCGTGGTCCGGGCGGGCGAGGTGTTCACGCTCACCGCCACGGGAGCCGCCACGCACGAATACTTCCGGGCCCTCGAGGTCTTCAACCTCACGGGCCGGGAAAAGTTCAGCGATTTCCGCATACCCTTCGACAGGAACAACGAGAAAGTCGAGGTCATCCTGGCCAAGACGATCAAGGGCGACGGCACCGTCGTCGACGTCGAGTCCAAGGCGATCAATGACGTGACCCCGCCCGAGCTGGCCGAGGCCGACCTCTACGCCAATGTCCTCCACCGGGTGCTCTCATTCTCGTCGGTCGAGCCGGGGTCGATGCTGGCCATCCATTACAAGAAAAGCGCCGACAAGGCCGGGCAGGTCGAAGGCCTGGTGCTCCTCCAGATCGACGAGCCGATCGTCCGGAAAGACCTGAAGGTCGTCATCCCCGATGACAGGACCCTCAGGTATAAAGTCCGCGGGCTGGCGGCCGGGTTCGAGGAGGAAGCGGGGGCGGGCGTAAAGTCCTATCGCCTGCAGGCCGCGGACTCGCCGCAGATCAAGCCCGAGGAGTCCATGCCCCCGCTCCAGGAGATCGCCTCACGGGTCGTCTTCAGCACCTACCCGGATTGGAAATCCGCCTCGGGGGCGTTCGCGGGCTCGTTCTATGCGGCCGCCGACCCCGGCCCGGAGATCGTGGAGTTCGCCGGGAGCCTGACGAAGGATGCCCAGGCGGAGCTCGATAAGATCAAAGCCGTATTCTTCTTCGTCGCCAAGGACATCCGGAGCGTCCGGTTCGCCTTCGGCGAGGGAGGTTATGACGTACATCCCGCGGCCGCGGTCCTCAAGAACCGCTACGGCGATTGGAAGGACAAGGGGGCGCTCCTCGTCGCCCTGCTCAAGGCGGCGGGTGTGACGTCGCACCCGGTCCTCGTCAACGCCCGCGGGGTGCCGGCCGAAGAGGATGTGCCCACTCTCAAGCAGTTCGACGCGCTGCTGGTGGCGGTGCCCGGCGCCGGCAGCGACGGCGGCCCTCTTTTTCTCGATCCGTTCGCCGATGATTCGCTGTTCGGGTATTTCCAGGAGGGGAGGGGCTCCCGGGGGTTGCTCGTGAAACCCGATCGGGCTGAATTCGTGGACGTGCGCTGCCTGCCCGGGGCCGAGAGCGTCGAGAAGTGCGAGATCACGGGCGAGCTCGACGCGGCCGGCGCCATCAAGGGGAAGATCTCGGCGGACCTGGCCGGGATCTTCGATCTTCGGGCGCGTCAGGCGCTCAAGGACATGACCCCGAAGGAGCGCGCCGATTTCTTTACCGAGTCGGTCAACAAGCTCTCGCGAGGACGGCCGCGCGGTCAAAAATGAGCTGAGCGACCCAAGGAACTTGGCGGAGCCGGTCAGGATCTCCCAGGAATTCAGCGGCCGGAACTACGGCATCTTCCAGGGGGCGATCATGCTCGTCCCCATCCCGAACATGCCCTATCCCTTCACCGAGATCCCGTCGGCCCCCAGCTTGGCCAAGAGGCGTTATCCGTTCCGGATGGCCGCCGAGAACGAGATGTTTTCGACGGTCTCGTTCAAGATCCCGGCGGGGTTCAAGCCCCTGTATCTGCCGGAGGGGTTCAACCATAAGACGGACTACGGCGAGTTCTCGTTCGGGGCGGACTTCGATCCGGCGAGCGCGACGGTGACGATCAAGAAGACGATGCTGTTCAAGAGGCGGGACATCCCTCTCGATCAGTACGACGAGTTCAAGAAGATCATCGATTCCTTCGGAACGACCAAGAACACAGTGATCCTGCTCGAGAAGGAGTAAGATCCTTAGCTCAAAGACCATTACGAGATCGTGCGCGATTCGGACCGGCTCGTGACAGCCTAGGCCAGGCGCCCGGCCCAGGGAGCGGACCTGCTGGTCACGGAAAGAGCTGTGAAGCTGTTTGGCCATGTTGCTAACCTCCTATTCGAACGGAGGTTTTAGCCCCAGCTAAGCCGCCAGTCCACTTTTAAGTGTTAAATCACCCAAAATCAGTCCACGTCTTAATTGTTAAATGACACTTGTTATAAATAGACTTGACAAAATACCAGAAAAGCATGATAATGCTGATTAATCAGAAGACGCAGAATAATCAGGAGAAAGGGTAATGGCCGCTAAGGAAAAGAGAGAAGACAATGAATGTTGCCGGGTGGAAGCCATGGTCAGCGTCGACGAGCGCGGCCAGATGGTCCTCCCCAAGGACGTACGCGAGGCTGCCCGGATCCGGCCGGGGGACAAGCTGGCCCTCGTTTTATGGAAAAAAAGCGGCGAGGTCTGCTGCATTTCGCTGATCAAGGCCGATGAGCTCACCGGGATCGTCCGGGGCCGGCTCGGCCCCATGATGAAGGATATCATTTCTTAAAGGAGATCGGATATGCGCGTCAAAGATAACGAAATCAAGAAGCACGTCCGGGACCGGTATGCCCGGGCGGTGACGACGAAGACCTCGTGTTGCGGCTCGGCGTCTTCGCCCTGTTGCGGCGGACAGGCGGGTCCAGACCTAGGGGACATGAGCCAAAGGGTCGGCTATTCCGCCGGAAGAGCTGGCGGCCATCCCCGAGGACGCCAACCTCGGGTTGGGCTGCGGCAACCCGCGGCGCTCGCCGGCCTGAAGTCCGGTGAGACCGTTCTTGACCTGGGCTCGGGGGCCGGGATCGACTGCTTCCTCGCGGCCGCGCAAGGTCGGCCCGCAGGGCCGGGTCATCGGCGTGGACATGACGCCCGAAATGGTCGACAAGGCCCGGGAGAACGCCCGCCAGGCGGGCACGGCGAACGTCGAGTTCCGCCTGGGGGAGATCGAGAACCTGCCGGCGGCCGATAACTCCGTCGACATCATCATCTCGAACTGCGTCATTAATCTTTCGACGGACAAGCCGCGGGTCTTCCGGGAAGCCTTCCGGGTCCTCCGGCCGGGCGGCCGGCTGATGGTCTCCGACCTGGCCTTGAAAAAGCCGCTGCCCAAAGCCGTTCGCGAATCCGTCGACGTCTATGTGGCCTGCGTCGCCGGCGCCATGGTCAAGGAGGATTATCTCGGCGCGATCCGGGACGCCGGATTCAAGGAAGTTGCTGTCGTGAGCGAGACGGCCTTTCCGGCGGAGCTGGTGCTCGAGGACTCGTTGGTTCCCGAGGTCATCAAGAAGCTGAAGATCCCGCGGAAAAAGCTGGTCGAGCATATCTCATCGGTCCTCAGCCTCGGCGTCAGGGCCGTCAAGCCCGCGAAATAGGCGGTTCGTTCCGTCCTTGGCCGTCTGTAACGGGCCGGCTGCCGCGATCGCTTGATCCTGACCGAGCGCGAGACCGGGACCGGGGGCGCTATCTCGCCTGCCGCAATCTCTCGGCGAAATACTCCGGCAGGCCGTGCTCCAGAATGGCCGCGGCGGTCTTCTTGACGTCGTACACGACCCTCAGGAATTCCGTCGTCACCGCAGCGGGGGTGACCTCGATCAGGGCCACGCAGGCCCTCGGGTCACCGTCCTTGGGTTTTCCGACGCTTCCGGCGTTGATGAAGACTTTTCCTTCAAAGTCCTTCCGGTAGGGCTTGTGGGTATGGCCATAGACGAAGATATCGGCGTCCGTCTTCCCGGCCATCTCCTTGAAGAATCTCTCCGGGCGGTCTTCATACCAGTAAAGGTTGTTCTTGTGCGGCGCCGCATGGAAGAGCAAGATCGTCTTGCCTTGAACCGAGAGCTGAAGCGACGCCGGCAGGCTCTTCAAGTACTCTTTCGTCCCTGGTGTGGCGTGCTGCTTTGTCCATTCGAAAGAGAGGGCCGTCATCTGCTCCTGAACGGGATCCTCATACTTGCAGCCGCAGTGTTCCCGGTCGTTGGCCACGGCGTCATCATAGTTGCCCTGGACGCCGCTGATGCCATGAGCGGTCAGGAAGTCCACGACCTCATTCACGAAAGGAGCATAGCCCCCCAGGTCGCCGAGGTGGAGGATATTATCGACCTTGCCGGCCACGGCCGCGTGGGCCGCCTGCAAGGCTTCGATGTTCCCGTGGATGTCACCGAAGATCGCCAGTCTCATCTGTTCCTCCATCAAACGACGGGCACTCTAGCCACATCGAAAAATCAAGGCTCTGGACATCATAGCCTGGGGTTCTTAGCAGCCGCAAGACCTCCTCTTCATTCTTCAAGTGACATCCATCTTAAGGCGAGCAGGACCCAGCCGGGTAAGAAGAGCCCGTGTTGCGGAGGCTTCGAGATCGAACAGGTGCCGGAGGACAATAACGATCAACGGATCGCGGGAACGCGTCCAGCCGAACAAGGGTTTCTGATGCGGCTAATCCCCCGCCCGGGACCGGCAGCCGGACCTCGAACCGGCCGCCATAAGGCCTGCCCGGCACAGCTAGACTAAAACGCGACTGTTAAACAAGAATGAACATATAATCATAAATAAATATAAATGCCGAGTCAAGTCTTTCGTAACTTGATTAGAAGCCTGGGCTAGTGCTCGATATCGTGCACGAAGACAAGAGAATTGTGCATCGCCATGGAGCGTATCCGCAGAGCAAGCGTCGGCTTGACAAAATACATAATAAACATGAAAATGTGTTCATATGAGAGGTTGATATGAAAGAAATCATCAGGGCTTTTAAGGCGCTCTCGGAGCCCACACGGTTGAGGATCTTCCTCCTGCTTATCGAGCGTGAGCTCTGCGTATGCGAGTTGATGTTCATCCTGGACATGTCCCAGTCCCGGATTTCCCACCAACTCCGGCTCTTGAGGGATGCCGACCTTGTGGAAGACAAACGTGAGGGGAGATGGATCATCTACACCATTCCCCGGAGCGTCAAGGAGAGCTTGGCGCCGTTTCTCAAGCAGTTTGCCGGTCCTGAGCTGGCCGATTCGGCTTCCGTCCTCGAGGACGCGAAGCGACTGGACCTGTGCATCCGGGAGAACGTCCGAAAGAAGCCCGAAGCGGCCTCACCTCAAACCTCAGTCTGATACTGCGGACCATGCCGATACGCCCGAAACGAAAGGTGATAGCCGGTTTGAGTCTTGGCCTTTGGCTATAAAAAAATGAGATGAGTGAGGTGCATACCATGGATATCAAAATCCTGGGCCCAGGCTGCCCGCGTTGTGAAGATCTCATGAAACGGACGATCAACGTCCTGGCCGAGCTGAATGTCGGCGCAAATGTCGAAAAAGTGAGCGATGTCAAGCCAATGATGGCCTATGGGATTATGGCGACCCCCGCCCTCGTTATCGACGGCCAGGTCAAGTGTGCCGGCCGGATCCCCCGTCCCGAAGAGCTCAAAGCCTGGATCCAGGAAGCCTTGGCCTGATCGGGAAATCCGAGTGAGTCCACGAGCTATATAGGAAGAGATGAAGGGAGATCAAACGTTGACCAAAACCAACAGACCGAGACTCGTCTCAGCTTTGGCCCTGCTTATGATCGTCGGCTCCTCCGGCTTGGCCGTGAATCCGCCCGCTGACCAGTCCGGTCCTCCAATCTGGGCGGCCAAGGGCGAAGTCCTGGTCACGAATCGTCTGGACATCGATTTTGCCAAGTATCTCGTCACGTTCATCGAGCTCGGCGCTGACCGCTGCATTCCCTGTAAGCAGATGCAGCCGATCATGAAGGATATCGCCAAAACCTTCTCTGACCGCGTCCAGGTCATCTTCTACGATGTCTGGAAAGACCCCGAGCCCGCCCGTAAGTACAAGATCCAGCTCATTCCGACCCAGGTCTTCGTGGATCAAAAGGGAAACGAGATCGCCCGCCATGTCGGGCTCTTTCCCAAGGAGGAGATCCTCGAGCTCCTGAAGAAGCACGGCGTCCACTGAGCTGAGGAAATATGGAGACCCTTTTCGGGGATATTTCCGCACTCCTCCAGCATAGTCCCTGGCTGGCTGTAGTCGCGGTTTTCCTGGGCGGCGTGACCACCGCTTTAAATCCCTGCGTCTTGGCGATGATTCCGCTACTCATGGGCGTCGTTGCAGGGAACAAGGAGACGACGAACCTGAGGCGCTCGCTCTTCTTTTCGCTCCTTTTTGTCCTGGGTTTGGCCGTGACGTTTACCAGCCTGGGGCTCATTTCGGCATTGATGGGCCGGATGTTCGGGGACGTGGGCGGTTTTTGGAAGTACCTGGTTGCCGGAGTCTGTCTATTCATGGGGCTTTATCTGCTGGGCATCATCAAATGGAACCTGCCCGTGCCCTCCGGAATCCAGGTGAAAAAACGGGGCTATGTCGGCGCACTCCTGCTGGGTCTTCTCTTCGGCGTCGTTTCGACACCCTGCGCCGTTCCCATCCTGGCTGTCCTGCTGGCCTTCGTGGCGGAGAAAGGAAACGTGCTCTATGGGGCGCTCCTGCTCTTTGTCTATGCGTTGGGACATTCGGCTCTTGTCCTTGTCGCCGGGACCTCGGTGGGGGCAGCCAAAAGCCTGATCGAGTCGAAAGACGTTCGGCGGGCCCACGGCATCCTCCAGAAAGTTGCCGGCGCCTTGATCCTGGTTATCGGGTTATATTTCTTGTTCTGGCGCTGATTACCGTGAGAGGAGATCACGTATGACACCTGGAAACCCAAGACTCAAGTTCTTCGACCGATATCTGACCCTCTGGATTTTTCTGGCCATGGCGGTTGGGGTCGGTTTGGGTTACCTCGTGCCGGCCGTCGTCGGATTTATTAACAAGTTTCAATCGGGGACGACGAACATCCCCATTGCCGTCGGGCTCATCCTGATGATGTATCCGCCGCTGGCCAAGGTGAAGTACGAGGAGCTCGGCGACGTCTTCCGGAACGGCAAGATCCTCGGCCTTTCCCTGGTTCAGAACTGGATCATCGGCCCGCTGCTGATGTTCGCCCTGGCCGTGATCTTCCTCCGCGGCTATCCCCACTACATGTACGGCTTGATCATGATCGGCCTGGCCCGCTGCATCGCCATGGTCATCGTCTGGAACGCGCTAGCCAAGGGGGACACGGAGTACGCGGCCGGCTTGGTGGCATTCAACTCCATCTTCCAGGTACTGTTTTTCTCGGTCTACGCTTACCTATTCATCACGATCTTCCCGACCTGGCTGGGCCTCAAGGGGACAGCCGTTCATATCACAATCGGCCAGATCGCCGAAAGTGTATTTATCTATCTCGGAATTCCCTTCATAGCCGGTCTCGTCACACGCTTCACGCTTCTCAAGATCAAGAGCCGGGACTGGTACGATCGGAAATTCATCCCGAAGATCAGCCCCATAACTCTGATCGCCCTGCTCTTCACGATCGTCGTCATGTTCTCGCTCAAGGGCGAGTACATCGTCAAGATCCCGCTCGACGTGCTGCGCATTGCCATTCCGCTCTTCATCTATTTCGTGGTCATGTTCCTCGTTTCGTTTTTCATGAGCCGCAAGGCCGGTGCGGGCTATGCCAAGTCCGCGACCCTGTCTTTTACAGCCGCGAGCAACAACTTCGAGCTGGCCATCGCCGTGGCCGTGGCCGTCTTCGGGATCAACTCCGGCGAAGCCTTCGCGGCGGTCATCGGCCCGTTGATCGAGGTGCCGGTCATGATCGGGCTGGTCAATGTCGCCCTTTATTTCAAGCGCAAGTACTTTCCTAAAGAGGTCGGCGCGGAGGCAAGCGCCTGATGAGCAAAGGCGAGCGGGTCTGGGCCGAGAACGCCGGACTCGACCCCGAATCCCTTCGCCGTGCTCCCGTCGAGCCGCCCCGGAAAGCGCACCGGGTAAAAATCAACAGAGACGGCAGCCTGGCCATTCCCGGCGGCCTGGCCAAAAGGCTCGGCCTTGAGCCGGGCGGGGAGGTGGAGTTTGTCGACGGCCTCGGCGGTATCGAGATCCGGCCCAATATCCACAGCCTGGCGCGGGTTTATGTCGAGCCGACTTCGCGGTGCGGGCTAAACTGCCGGACATGCGTCCGGAACACATGGGCAGAGCCGACTGGAGATATGGCGCCCGAAATCTTTGACCGCCTGGTTTCCGAGCTCGGCCGCTTTCCGGCTCTCGAATCGGTCATGTTCAGCGGGATCGGAGAGCCGACACTCCACCCGGACATCATGGCTATGATCCGAAAGGTCAAAGCGCTGGGGCTACGGGCCGAAATGGTGAGTAACGGAACCCTGTTGGACGGTTCCCGGTTGCAGGAGCTCTACGACAGCCGCTTGGATAGGCTCTGGGTTTCGCTCGACGGTGCCACTGAGGCGAGTTGCCAGGACATCAGGCCCGGCGGCGGGTTCACCGGGATCCTCGAGAACCTGTGGGCCCTCCAACGTCTCAACGATCGGGGGCCGCACCGGGTCGAGCTCGGGATCGCCTTCGTCCTCATGGAGCGTAATCAATCCGACCTCAAGGATCTGGGAAGGCTCGCCCGGACCGTGGGCGCCCGACATGTCTCCGTGAGTCATGTCCTCCCTTACAGTGCGGAGATGGAAAAAGAGATGCTCTGCCTCCGGACGCTGTCCCTGGACACATTCACGGGGGCGCCCGGGAAAGCGGAGATCAATCTGCCGCGGCTCGATTTTACCGAGACAATGCAGCCGGCCGTCTTCAGTCTTCTCCAGGGGCTTGACAACCTGTCCTTCGCGGGGAATCGTTTAAGTGTGGGATCCCGGCAGTGTCGATTCATCAAGGACCGTTCGGCGTTTATCCGTTGGGACGGGAAAGTCGCCCCCTGCGCCGGGCTTCTCCATGCCCATCGCACATATCTCTTCGGTTTGGAGAGGACAATTTCAGCTTACGAGGTCGGCGACCTGCGCACCGGCGGCCTTCACGAGGTGTGGGATTCCGGGGAGTATGCTCAGTTTCGGGCGAAAGTCCGGGATTTTAATTTCTCGCCCTGTCACTTGTGCGGCGGCTGCGCGATGCTCGAGAAAAACGAGGAAGATTGCTGCGGCAATACATTTCCGGCCTGCGGCGGGTGCCTCTGGGCCCAGGGGATCATACAATGCCCATAAGGCCGGGTATCACTGTGATGACAAGGAGAGCGTAATGACCAAAAAGAGAATTCTCTTTATCTGCGTCCACAACTCGGCGCGGTCCCAGATGGCCGAGGGCTTCGTCAACGCCCTCTCTGCGGACCGCTACCAAGCCGTCAGCGGGGGCGTGGAGCCCACGATAGTGCAGCCGGCGGCCATTAAGGCCATGGCCGAGGTTGGGATCGACATTTCGGGCCATCGATCGAAAAGCATCGATGAATTCATGGACCAGCCGTTCGACTATGTCGTCATGGTCTGCGATGACTCCCAGACCGGTTGCCCGTTCTTTCCCCGGGGGAAAGGTGTACGTCCCGCATGCGTTCGCAGACCCCGCGGCTTGCACAGGAACAGAAGGGGAGGTCCTGGACTGCTTCCGCAAGAGCCGTGACGAGATCCGCGCCTGGATCGAGGAGTTCTTCATCAAAGGCAGCCATGAAGGGTTGATTTTTCGGAGAAGCGGAAGCGGCCGGGCGACAGAAGCGAGGAACCACAATGACCAAAGCTCTCGAGTTAAACGTCGATAAGTTCTTTTCCGATTCCCCGAGGACCTTCTCTACAGCGACGCGGGCATCTGGGCGAAATTCGAGGGTCCGCGGGTCAAGATCGGTCTTTCCGACTACACACAGCAGCGTAACGGGGATGTCACCTTCGTGGAGATGAAAGAAGTGGGAACGTCGGTCCGGGCGGGCGATGAGGTGGGCGTCGTCGAGACGATCAAAGTCAACCTGAGTATTCCTTCACCCGTCGAGGGAACGATCGTCGAACTCAACCGGGCTCTCGAGGAGTCGCCCGAGTTTATCAACCAAGATCCCTACGATAAGGGATGGCTGGCGATCATTGAGGCCGAGGACGGCCAGGCGGCGCTCAAAGGCCTCAAGCCAGCCGTGGATTATCTTGAGCTCGCCCGCGTCCAGGCGGAAGCGGAGATCATTCGATGAAACGCAAGGTTGCTGTCGTCGCCTGTAGCGGGATCGGCAAAAGCCTGGGGGCGGCGGCCCGCGAGGCAGCCTACGTCCTGGCCGAGGACCTCCGGCCCGAAAAGACCCGGGTTGTCGCGCTGGGCCTCCTTGTCCTTGGAGATGAAGAGGCGCGGCGCGCCGTCGCCGGCGGTCCGGCCATCGCCATCGACGGCTGCCAGCTCGGCTGTGCCGCGGCGGGGCTGGCGTCCGCGGGCGCCGGCGTCGTCAAGAAAATCGGCGTCTTTGACGTGATCCGGCGACACAGAGGGCTTAAACCCGAGGGAGTCTCCGATCTCAATGAGGACGGTCTTAGGCTAGCCCGAGTTGTCGGCGAAGAAGCCGCAGAGGTCGTTGACGGACTCGTCGGCGAGGACGAAAATGCCTAGCTTGCCGCGAAAGAAAGTGGGACTGATCGCTTGTTCCGGGGAGGAACTACCTGAAGGCACGGTTACTCGGCGGGCCGTACGCAGGGTGCTCGAAACGCTTAGGCCTGAGGATACTGTCACACTTTGCCTCCCGCTCTTCCTCGCGGGCGGAGAGGGAGAGAGGGCGTTCGCCCGTCATTATCCGACCATCGCTGTGGACGGCTGCTCTAAGAGATGCGCCGCCCTGGCGACGCAAAAATACAGCGCGCCTCCGGCCGTGAGTATCGTCGTCGGCGAAACCGAAGAGGAAGGCGTCAGCGAGGGCCTGGGGACGGCGCGGCGCTTGAGCGAAGCCGGGCTGGCGCTCGCCGAGGCGGTCGCCCAGAGGATCGCGGTCGAAACTGACAGGTTGTTGAAAAAGCCCGGCGCTAAGCCTGCCAAGCCGGCCGTTGAGAAGAGGTCCTGATGGCACGAACAGAGATCTATGAGACCTCCGTATCCTGGAAAGGCGGGCACCGGGGCCGCCTGACGATGGGCAACGGTCCGGAGATGGATTTCTCGGCTCCTCCCGCTTCCCATGGCGAAGCTGGGGTGCTGACGCCCGAGGATGCCTTCGTCGGGGCCGTCAACACCTGCGTCATGCTGATGTTTATCTGGGCGGTCGAGAGATTTCGCCTGGACCTTGCCTCCTATGACTGCCGGGCGGAGGGGCTGAAGGTCATCGATCTCGACCGGACCGAAACGTTTGCCCGGGTCGTTCTCCGGCCCCGCATCGAGCTCCGGCCGGGCGCCGAGGCCCCCGCCGAAGTCGAGCGCCGGGCCCGCCGGGCCCTGGCGGCGGCCCGCAAATTCAGCCTGGTGGCGAACTCGATCAAGAGCGAGCTCGTCGTCGAGCCGGAGATCATCGTCCTGTGACGCCGGCCCGCCGCAGCCTAACGCCGGGCTTGCTCCTCACCCCCTTGGCATAGTCGGATTTCCAAATACCACCCCCCGATTCCCCCAGAGCGATGATTTACCGGCGGCGGAAAAAGGCGGAACCTGTTCCCGGCGGGCCGTAGCCTTGTCTCCAAGCCGGGGCGCCTGAGACGTGAGCGTGCCCCCGGCGGGAAGGCGGTCGCGCCGGTTCATGGGCAGATTTGAGGAGTGTACGAGATGCCGCTGATCGAGTCACAGGCCGGTCTCGAGCCCTTCCGTAAGAAGGTCCTGATCGTGGACGATTGTGCCGTGACCGTTGCGCTCTTTTCCAGGATGCTCGCCCAGGACAGCTACCTGACGCTCCGCGCCTCGGACGGCCGGGAAGCCGTGGAAAAGGCGTCCGCCGAGCTTCCCGACCTGATCCTGATGGACATCATGATGCCCGGGATGAACGGGTTCGAGGCGGCCCGGCAGCTGAAATCGGACTCCAGGACGCGCGACATCCCCATCATCCTGATCACGGCCATGGAGGACCCGGACAACGAGCTGGCCGGCCGTGAGGCCGGGGCCGAGGACCTGATCTTCAAGCCGGTCAAGCGACCGGAGCTCCTGGCGCGGGTCAAGTCGATGATCGCCCTCAAAGAGTATCGGGACCAGGTCGGCATCCGCGACCGCTCCCAGCGGTCCTTCATCCTGCGGAACGATGGCGACGAGGTCCGGGAGGCGCTTCCCGCGGCCGAGCCGCTCGTCCTTCTGGTCGAGGACAACGAAGGCGACGCCAAGCTGGTGCGCCATTTCCTCAAGGACATCCCCATGCACTTCAAACACACGGCCAGCGGCCGGGAGGCGGTGAAGCTGGCCCATTCCGGGAGCGTGGACCTGATCCTGCTCGATTTGGTCCTTCCCGACCTCGACGGGTTCGATGTCTGCCGTCGAGTCCGGCAATCCGAGGCCAGCCGGGGCATCCCGATCATCATCATCAGCTGCCTGGACGACATGGACAGCCAGGTCAAGTGCATCGAGCTCGACACCGACGATTTCCTGGTCAAGCCGATCGTCGGGCGCGAGCTCCAAGCCAGGGTCAAGGTCCTCCTCGAGAAAAAAAGGCAGCTCGACCGGCTGCGCTTCCATTATGAGGCCGCCGTGAACTCCTCGACCGTCGACTGGCTGACAGGAGCGTACAACCACGGCTACTTCAAGCGGTTCCTCGATTTCGAGCTCAGGAAATCCGCGAACTACAACTATCCCGTCAGCCTGATCATGATCGACATCGACAATTTCAAGACCTATAACGATTCCCACGGGCATACGGTCGGCGATTCCATCCTCAAAGAGCTGGCCCTGATAATCAAGCGGGCGGTCCGCGACGTGGACCTCGTGGCGCGCTATGGGGGAGACGAGTTTGCCGTCGTCCTCCCGTATTCGGACCGCCAGGTGGGCGTCATGACCGCCCAGAGGATCGAGCGGGCCGTCAGGACCCACGGTTTTGTCCAGAAATTCGCCCCGGCGGCGCCGCAGATCACCGTCAGCATGGGAGTTGCCGGCTATCCCGCTGACGCCGCCGAAGTGGAGGGACTCGTCCACCAGGCCGACGTGAGGCTTTACGGGGCGAAACAGAACGGCAAAAACCAGATCTCGGCCGCCTGTTAGCTTGTCTTGAGGATCTCGACCAGGGCCAACTCTTTCCTTTTGCCGCTGATGATCTCTTCGATGGCCGGCTCATCGGCGCCCGTGTTGATCGTTCCAATCGACGAGCGCTCTCCCATCAGGCGCCGGATGCTGTACCCTTCCCAGAACCCATGGCGATAGCCGCGGCCTGCCGCCTCCTTGAGCCCCCACTCCAGCCGGACGGCGAGCGGCCGGCCGGCTGAAGGGTAGCGCACGACCTCGCGCGGGAGGCCGCCGGCGGCGGCGCCGCCCGCCAGGCCGATCGTCAAGACCAGGAGGCAGAGCTTATTCGCCGGCATAGATCTATTCCTGGGTCTCTGGCCCGGCTTTGGGCGTATCTTCCTTCTCGATGATCTCCAGGAGGGCGGCCTTGGCCTTCGGCGTCCCGATCTCGCCGAGCGCCATCACGGCGGCCTGCGCCAGCTTGGCGTCTTTGGCCCGGGCGATCTCGAGGAGGACCGGAACGGCCTCGTCACTCTTGGTTTCCCCCAGGGCCATGACGGCCATTCTTCGGATCTCGGGATCCGTCTCCTTCTTTAGCATGGCGGCCAGGTCCTGGACCGCGGCTCCGCCCTTTTGATCGGCCAGCGCCAGCACGGCCGCCTTCCGGATCTCGGGATCCTTAGCGGAGGCGAGGATCTCCTTGAGCGCAGCCAGCGACTCGGGTCCCGGGACTTCGCCGAGCATGAAGACCGCCGCTCGCGCCAGCTCCTTGTCGGGTTCCTTGATGATAATGTCGCGGAGAAGCGGCAGCGACTCCGGGTCCGCCATATCGCCGAGGCTGAAGAGGGCCGCTTTGCGCACCTCGGGATTTTTCGCTTCCTGGAGGATCCGGAGCAGGGCCGGCCGCGCCTCCTTGTTTTCCACGTCACTCAGGGCGAGGGTCGCCGTCCTCGCGATCTCGGCATCCGGGTCCGTGAGGGCGATGTCCGTCAGGAACGGCGTCGCGCCCGGCTTACCGGCCAGGGCCAGGAGCGCCACCCGGCGCAGGTCGCCGTCCTGGCCGGACTTGGCGACATCCTTGAGCAGGCGCTCCGCTTCGGGCTTGTCGGAGCCGGACATGGCCAGGATCGCGCTCTTCCGCGCCTGGACGTCAGGGTCGGCGGCCGCGATCCGGCTGAGTCTGGCGAACGCCTCCGGAGAGTCCGAGTCTTCGAGCATGAAGATGATCCGGTTCTTGAGCTTGGCGTCGCCCGTCTTGTCATAAAGCCCGATGATCGTCTTCAGGGCATCGGGGTCGCCGCTGTCCTCGAGAGCGTACAGGGCGGCCAGCTTGACATCCTCCTCGTCGCCCTTCTCCAGAGATTGGATGATGGCCTCGTACTCGGGCTTGCCGGCTTTCGCCAGCTCTCGGCCTACCCGGATCAGGTTGGTCCTGGCGTCGTCGGTCCACTCGCTGGCTGGGAAGCTGTTGACGAATTCCTGGTAACACTTGAAGACGCTTTCGGCGGGCTGGCCGAGCTTCTCGCGTGAATAGCACTGCCAGAAGCGGGCGTCGTCGACCCAGGCGCTCTTCGGAAAGTCGCCGGCCACGGCCTCCATGGCTTTCAGGGCCTCGGCCCATTTTTCGCCCAGGACAAGGCCATAAGCCTGTTTGTAGGCGACGGCGTCCTTCTCCTGGGCTTCATCCGCCGGCAGGGGCCTGGGGGCGGCGGCCAGCAGGGCGAACGCCAGCCAGAGCGCGGTGCCGATCGCCGGGATCCGCGTCGATTTCTTTGTCATGGAGTCTCTCCTTTTAAGCCGTATTCTTATCGCTTTTTCGCTTCATTTCGCTCAGGTTGATCTTGAGCAGGACGCCGCGGGCGGCGACGCCCTGTTTGATGAACTCGACGGCCTCGAGGTCGTTCTCGGATTCGAGGTTCGCAATCTGCATGAAGATCGTCTCGAGGTCCGAGACGAGCTCCCGGAGGCGGCGCTCCCGGGCGCCCTTGAGGTCGGTCCGGAGCCGGCCGGCCTCGCTGACGAGCTGCCGCGATATCTTTTTCTGGAGGGGAAGGTCGAGGGCGTAAGGATCCTCCCTGGCCGGATCGTAGTTCACGAGCGCCAGGATCACGAGCTTCGAGCGATCGAGATATTCCCGGGCCCGCGCGGCCGGATCGCCGGTCGACGTCGGGATCAGGACGCCCTCCGGCTTTCCCCCCGGGATCATTGGGGAGGGGGCCGGCGGTGAGATCAACAGTCGGCCGATGAGAATGCCGGCGCCGACGAGGGCGGCGGCGGCGGCCGTCTGGTACGTCCAGCGGGGGAGGGCCCGCGCCGGCCCGGCGAGTCTCTTCCACCAGGAGACCGAGGGCCTTTGCGCCGGCGTCTCCCCCTCCAGGCGATCCATCAGCCGTCCCCAATAGCCCGCCCAGAACTCTGAGCCGGGATCGGGACGCTCCCTCTTGTCCATGAGTCGGAGCGTTTCGCGCAACCCGGCGTATTCATCGGCGCACGCCGGGCAGGCGGCCAGGTGGTTTTCGAGGCCAGCCCGGTCCGCAGGCGCCGGCTCCCCCAGGAAGGCCTCGGCCATCAGGGTCCGAAAATCTTTACAGTCTTTCATCGGGGCCTTCCTTGGCGGCAAGATTAAGGAGCGGCGCCATTTCCCGGCGGAGCTTCTGGAGACCGCGGAAGAGATAGCTCTTGACCGAGCCGACCGAGATGTCCATCACCTCGGCGATCTCGTCGAGCATCGAGGTCGTTCTCGTGCCGCAGCGTGAAGACCATCCTCTCCTGGAGGGAGAGTTTCTGGAGGGCGTGGTCGATGTGCTCACTGAGGAGCTTGTTCTCCGCAATGCGTCCGGGGTCCCGGCTCCCGGCGCGCTCTACGCCGGCGGCGGCCGATGCGCCCGCGTCGAGGACATCGTTGTCGACCGTCTCCGGATAGAGGGACTGACGGCGCAGGTGGTCGATCCCGGCGTTGTAGGTTATACGGTATAGCCAGGTGCCGAGCTTCGATCCCGTCTTGAAAGTCTTGAAGGAGCGAAACACCTTTAAAAAAACCTCCTGGGAGATGTCCTCGGCGTCAGCGGCATTCCTGGCCACCTCGAGGGCGAGGAAATAGACCTTTTTCTTGTAGCGCTCGACGAGTTCCCGGAAGGCGGCCGTCTCGCCCCGGGAGAGTCGTTCGATGAGCTCTGTTTCTTCCGTCAACACCTCGCTCCGTGTTCACATCCTTTAGACGGACGAACGGGCTTCGGGGTTGGCACCGGCGAAGCTCCCATCTCCATGATACCAAACCAGGTTGACCACGGGACGGTCTTGTTATAGGCTCTTTTCCTGATTTCCCGGATCGAGGAGACAGCTCATGAAACGCTCCGCGCTCATCACCATGGCTCTCGTCATCGTCCTCGGCGGCACCGCCCGCGCCCAGTACACGCCCTGGCTGTACTGGACGTTCCTGCCCCAGGAACAAATGGACGTGATCGTCGGCGAGGCCTCCGGGGAAACGGCCTGGCGGACGATCGCCACCATCAACGCCTACAACCGGCCGCGGACGGCCGAGGAGTTCAAGGGCGAGTTTTTCGAGACCCGGTATGTCCTTGACCAGCTCAAGGCCTACGGGCTGGCGAACGCGGAGGTCGTCAGCTATCCCGGCGGCGACGCCTGGCTCGGCCTCAAGGGTGACCTCTGGGAGGTCAAACCCCTCCGGCAGAAGCTCGCCTCCTACAACGACAGCGTTCCCATGCTCGCCTTCGGCAGCTCCCCGGCCGATGTCACGGGCGAGCTTGTCTGGGTCGGCCGCGGCACCCCCGTGGACATCAAGGCGGCCGGCGTCGAGGGGAAGATCGTCGTCACCGAGGGCAACCTGGGCTCAGTTCACGCCGAGGCGTGCCTCCGGCAGGGCGCGCTGGGCGTGATCACGATCGGCGTGGGCCGGGCCGGCGCGGACGCCTTCGAGATCCCCTGGAGCAGTATCGGGTTGAGGTCGTTCCCCGGTATGCCAGGCGAGCCCGCCCAGCCGGCGGCGAAAGCGGCCGCGGCCCCGCCGAAGCCGAAATTCGGGTTCAGCCTGCCCGGCCGCGAGGGCGATTTCCTAAGACGGCGGCTCACCTCCGGGGAAAAGATCACGGTCAGCGCCAAGATCGAGACGATGAACCTTCCCTACGATATGGAGGACGTCATCGCCCTCATTCCCGGGACCGACCCGGCCGCGGGCGAGATCATCTTCTCGGCCCACCTGTTCGAGGGGATCATCAAGCAGGGCGCCAACGACAACATCTCCGGGAGCGCCGGCATCCTGGAGGCGGCGCGCGTCCTCCAGACGCTCATCGCCGACGGCCGCCTGCCCGGGCCGAAGCGGTCGATCCGGTTCATCTGGGGCCCCGAGTTCTCGGGCATCGGCCGCTGGGTCCAGGCCAACCCGGCGATCATGGAAAAGACGCTCTGCAACATCAACATGGACATGGTGGGCGAGTGGCTGACGAAGTGCCAGGGGTTCACCTGCCTGATGCGGACGACCTACGGGAACCCCCATTACATCAACGACGTGCTGGAAAACTATTACCGCTACGTCGGCGAGGGGAACCGCGAGCGGGTCCAGAACCGGTCCTCCAGCTATCCCGTCCCCCGACGGATCGTGGCCCCCTTCGGCGCCGACGAGCCCTTCTATTATTCGGTCGAGACCCACTACGGGGCATCCGACCACGAGGTTTTTAACGACTGGGGGGTGGGCGTCCCGGGCGTGATGATGATCGTCTGGCCGGACCCCTGGTATCACCTGTCGGGCGACCTCGCCGACAAAGTCCGACCCCACCCAGCTCAAGCGGGTGGCGGCGATCGGCGCGGCGGCCGCCTACACCGTGGCGTCCGCGGATGACCAGCTGGCCATCCGGATCGCGGCCGAGACGGCCGCCAACGGCACGCGCCGGCTCGGGCACCAGTTCATGGTCGGGCTGGAACAGATCAACGGGGCGAAAGCCGAAACGCTCGGCGAATCTTACAGGGCGGCGCGGGTCTATGTCGAGGCGGCGCTGATCAACGAGAAGGACACCCTCGACAGCATCCTCGAGCTCGCCGCGGACAAGGCCAAGGTCGGCGCCCACGTCGCCAGGATGAAAAAGACGGTCGAGGCGGTGGCGGCCGCTCACCTGGCCGCCCTCCAGGCGCAGATGGAGGCGGCGGCCTCGAGGCTGGGGACGAAGCCCGCGGTCATCGTCCTGTCCGACCTAGAGAAGAAGGCCGCCAAGCTCATTCCCCGGCCGACGGCCAAAGTCCGGTCGACGGGATATCGGGGATACAACAAGCTCATCAGCGCGGTGCCCAAGGAGGAGAGGGCCAAGCTGCCGACGGGACGACTGGGCGGCCAGGATTTCATGGGAGCGACCCCCGAGCTCCAGTGCCTGATCAACGGCACGCACACGGCCCTCGACATCAAGAACATGCTCGACGCGCAGTTCACCGGCAAGGCCAACATCGAGCACGTGATGAACTATATCCAGGTCCTGAAGCTCGCCGGGCTCGTGGAAACTAAATAGGAGGGCAAGCGGCCAGTGGTTCGAAGTCACGCTGCGATTTCCCCGGCGAGGAAATCTTGCTCGATTCGCTCCTCGCTCTCCTCTCGTAAGAACGAGAGGATCCATGCCCGCTTGTCGCTCATACGGACTTCTCACCACTCGCCGCTTGCCCTCCTTGTGAGATAGCGTATGAATGGAAAGCGGCCAGTGGTTCGAAGTCACGCTGCCGCGGGCAGTCTTGGCAGGGTCGGACTCTTCATCCCCTGCTACATCGACCAGGCCTATCCCCATGTCGGCATGGCCGCCGTCCGCGTCCTCGACAGGCTTGGCGTCCGCGTTTCGACTACCCCGCGGACCAGACCTGCTGCGGCCAGCCGATGTTCAACTCCGGCTGTTTCCGGGACGCGGCCAGGCTCGCCCGGAAGGTCCTGAAGACCTTCCGCGGCTACGACTATGTCGTCTGCCCGTCGGGAAGCTGCACGGGCATGATCCGCGAATACTATGACCTCCTGCTCGAGGCGGAAAAAGACGACCCGATTTCCGGCGCCTCGTGACCCGGACGCTACGAGCTGTGCGAGTTCATCATCGATGTCCTGGGGATCGAGCCTGGCAGGGACGCTTCCCCCACCAGGTCGGCCTCCATCAGAGCTGCCACGGGCTCCGCGGTCTCGGGCTGGGCGCGCCGAGCGAGCTGGCCGTGCTCTGGCCGGACGGGCAAGGTGATGAAGCTGCTGGGGTCGCTCGGCGGTCTGGAGCTCGTCACGCTGAGCCGGTCGGACGAGTGCTGCGGGTTCGGCGGCACATTTTCGGTTTTCGAGCCGGCCGTCTCGAGCGTCATGGGCCTGGACCGGCTCCGGGACCACGAGCGGGCGGGCGCCGAGATCATCGCGAGCTACGACGTGAGCTGCCTGATGCATCTCGAGGGGCTGATCCGGCGGCAGAAGAAGGCGATCCGGGTCATGCACATCGCCGAGATCCTGGACGGAGCCTCGGCATGAAGAGCCACGCCGCGCAAGCCGCCCGGTTCCTCGAGGACGCGGAGCGGGCGCGCTGGCACGACGAGGCGCTCTGGTTTGTCCGGGAGAAGCGCGACCGGATGGCCCGGGCCGTGCCCGGCTGGGAGGACCTCCGGGAGACGGCCCACGCCATCAAACGGCACGCGCTGGCCAACCTGCCGGCGTATCTCGGGGAGTTCGAGAGAAACGCCGCCGCCCGGGGCGCCGTCGTCCATTACGCGGCCGACGCCGGCGAGCACAACCGCATCGTCCTCGACATCCTAAGGGCGAGGGGAGCGCGGCTCCTGGCCAAGAGCAAGTCGATGCTCACCGAGGAGTGCGCGCTCAACGACTTCCTCGAGGCGAACGGCGTGGAAGTCGTCGAGACCGACCTGGGCGAGCGGATCATCCAGTTCGCCAGGGAGCGGCCGAGCCACATCGTCATGCCGGCCATCCATAAGAAAAAAGAGGAGGTCGGGGAGATCTTCCACCGTCACCTGGGCACGGCGGCGGGCGAGTCCGACCCGACGGCGCTCGCCCGGGCCGCCCGCGCTCACCTCAGGGAAAAGTTCCTGGCCGCCCCGGCCGGGCTGTCGGGCGTGAACTTCGCCGTCGCCGAAACGGGCGCGATCGTCATCTGCACGAACGAGGGCAATGCCGACCTCGTGACCTCGCTCCCCGACCTCTATATCGCCGTCATGGGCATCGAAAAGATCGTCCCCAAGTCCCGCGACCTCTCCGTCTTCACGCGCCTGCTGGCCCGGTCGGCCACGGGGCAGCCGGTTACGGCCTATACGTCGCACCTCCTCGGCCCCCGCCCCGGCCAGGAGCTCCACATCGTCATCGTGGATAACGGCCGGACCGACATCCTCAAGTCGGCGCGGTTCCACCGGGCCGCCTTCTGCCTGCGCTGCGGCGCCTGCCTCAACACCTGTCCTGTCTTCCGCCGGAGCGGCGGGCACACCTATAACTACGTCATCCCGGGGCCGATCGGCACGATCCTCGCGCCGCACCGGGACCTCAAGAAATACAAGGACATGCCGTTCGCGAGCAGCCTGTGCGGGTCATGCTCGGCGGTTTGCCCGGTCAAGATCGACATCCACCGGCAGATCGTCCTCTGGCGGAACGAGGTCGCGGAGGCGGGCTACCTGGGCCGGCTGAAGTCGATCGCCCTCAAGACGGTAACAGGGGTCATGCGGAGTACGCGCCTGTTCGCCGCGGCCGGAGTGCTGGCCCGGCGGGCCCTCCGGCTGACCCCCCGTTTCCTGTATAACAATCGGCTCACCATCTGGGGAGCGACGCGCGACCTGCCGGCGATGCCCGCCCGGAGCTTCCGCGCGCAGTACAAGAGATACCGCAAAGTTGCCCGGGACGGAGATCGGCCGTGAACGCGATGCTCATAGATATGGGGACAGTCCCAGGAGGGACAGTCCCCAAGATTCTCAGACATGCTGTGCGCGATGAGTCCGCGGCCTGACGGGCATAAGAAACCTGGTGGGAGAACGCACCAGCATGACGGCCAAAGAAACTATTCTGGCGAGGCTCGCGGAACAGGCCGTCGCCGGCGACACGTCTTATCCCTCCTATTCGCATCCGCACACCGGGTTGGGCGATCTCCGCCAGGCCTTCCGGAGCGTGCTCGAGTCCGTCGGCGGGGAGTGTTGGTTCGCCCCCGACCGGCCCTCGGCAAGGGAGATGCTGGCGGCTTCGGAGCTCGGGCGCGCGGCCGGGCAAGTCAGCTCTTACACCGCGGACATCCTACCGGGCAATTTCGACGCCGAGGCGGCCGCCGACGTCCGCCAGTGCCGGGATGTCCGCCTGGCCGTCGTCAACGGCGAGCTCGCCGTCGCCGAGAACGGCGCCGTCTGGGTGGACGCTTCGCGGCTCAGGCACCGGGGGCTACTATTCCTGGCCGAAAGCCTTGTCCTCGTCGTCGACGGGAAAAACATCGTGCCGAACATGGAGAGCGCCTACGGCCGGATCGATTTCGGCCCGGTCCGCAGCGGCTACTTCATCTCGGGCCCGTCGAAGACCGCCGACATCGAGCAGAGCCTGGTCATCGGGGCCCACGGCGCCCGGTCACTCGTCGTGATCATTATCGGCTGAGGCCGTCGATTCCTTGAGTTTTTTATAGATCAGGATCTCGGGGTTGATCTTGTTCAGGTTGCTGGGGACGCTGTCGAAATCCAGGGGCAGCCAGGGAAAACGGGTCCGGTGTTTGAGGACGAGCCGGTATTTCGGCGACTGCCCCATGAACCCGGCATAAAACCGCGATTCCGGGGTGTCCGAAGCGAGGCGCCCGCTGTGGATCGTCGAGAAAATAACGAAGTCGGGCTTAGGTTTCTCCCGGAATTCGGGGAGGTACGGCGTCAGCAGGCGATGCCTGGCGCCTTCCAGGCGGGGAAGATACTCGAAAGGCGCGGGGACGCCGATCCTGGCATCCGCAGGGATATTCTCTTTCATCCAGCGCTCGACGAAGTAGCGGCCGTCCTTGAGCATCACCAGGTCCACGGACGATGCGCAGACAAAGGCGAAGGCGAAGCCCGCAACAACCAAGAACTTCGGCAGCCGGGCCGGCCGCCCGGCCAGCGCGGCCGAGAGAGCTTTCCCGCCGAAGAAGCACAGAAGCACGCAGATAGGCAGGTTGAAGCGGTCATAATTGTAGCGGATGGTCGCGATATAAAAAACGTAATAGGAGAGGCCGAAGAAAGACAGCGCCAGCAGGCCGGAGTTTCGGGGGCGCTCCCGAAGGGCAAGGCCGATCCCGACGGCGCCGGCGAGCAGCAGAGGCCACGTCAGACAAAAGCCCAGCTCGCGGACGGTCAGGACGAAAAGATGCCACTGTCCTGCGGCGCTCGCCGGGACCATCTGGTATCCCAGCCAGCCGGGGCCGAAAACCAATCTCAGGTGATCCCGGAACCCGCTCCAATTGAACAACATGTTGTGGACCAGAAGAAAGACGGCCGCGGCCGCGGCGGCCGCCAGAACGTGCCGCGGGTCGAGGAGCGTCCGAAACCAGGGTCGTTTCCGCCCGCTCCTCCGGTCGCCGCGCCGGGTCGCCCAGAACAGGAGGAACGGCGCCGGCCCGTAAAGCGCGGCCGCCTGGTCCTTGGTGCCGACCGCCAGGGCCGCGGTCAGGGCGAAGAGAAGATAATCGCGCGCGCGCCCTGATGAGAGAAGGCGCAGGAAGAAATAGAGAGACGCCAGGAACCAGAAAAGATATGGCACATCGAGATTCACCATTTTGGCATAATAGACAAGCGGCACGATCAGAGCGGCGATCAGGGAGGCCAGGAGGGCCGCCCGGCGGTCGAGCATCTCCCGCCCGCACTTGTAGACAAGGACGATGCCGCCGGCCGCCATGGCCACGCTCAGGAGCCGGCCGATGACGATGAGCAGGGTGTACCCGGACAGCCGCCGGATATCCAGGACACCGAGCTTGTCGAGGAGGAGCGCCGGCGAATATGCCGCGGTCAGCAGATAATAATGGAAGGGAGGATATTTTTCGTACCACCCGCCGGAGAACCCGCGGGCCAGACCGCCGAGCACGCGCGTCGGCTCGATCTCATCGGCCGCCCAGGTGGAGTGGGCCGGCAGGCCCCACCACAGCGCCGTCAGGTTGAGGACGATGCTGAGCAGGAGGATGAGCCGGAAGCTTTTCCTGTCACGCAGAAGGCTCGCTTCGGTCGGCTCTGAGGCCATGCGGTCCTATGCCCCGAGCGTCTGCCTTCGGTCCCGGGGCGCCTCGATTGTCCAGTAGAGATAGGCGGGCACTCCCAGCAGGATGATGATCAGGCCGAAAACCGTGCCCTTGAACTGGTTGACCAGGCTGTTCACCGAGATGTAGAGCGCGGCCAGGATGAAGATGACCGGCGTCACCGGGTAGCCCAGCGTCTTGTAGGGCCGCGGCAGGTCCGGCCGCTTTTTCCTGAGGACGATCACCGCCCCGACCGTCAGGCCGAAGAAGATCCATTCGCCGAACACGACGTAGGTGAACAGGGCCTGGAACGTCTCAAGGAGGAGCGTCAGGACCAGGCCCCAGACGCCGAGGGCGATGATGGAGAGATGCGGCGTCCGGAACCGGGGATGGGCCTCGGCGATCTTCTTGAAGAACAGGCCGTCCCGGGCCATGGCGAAATAGACGCGCGGCGAGCAGAGGATGGTCTGGTTGGCGGCGCCCATGATCGAAAAAAGGATGATGAACGAGATGACCGAGGCGCCGAGCGGGCCGACGACCACATTCATGACTTCGCTCGCGATCCGGGGAGACTCGGCGATCCGGCTGGCGGGGAAGGCGTAGAGGTAGGCCATGTTGGTCAAGAGGTAGATGATGACGCAGGTCATCGTGCCCACGAGAAGCCCGGCCGGGAGGTTCCTCTCGGGGCGCTTGACCTCGCCGGCGCTGTAGGTCGCCGATTCCCAGCCCTTGTAGGCCCAGAGAGAGGCGACCAGGGCGATGCCGAAGCTCCCGAGCAGTCCGCCGTTGAGCCCGGAGGGGAGAGGCCTCACCCAGTTCGCCGCGCTGCCGTCCTTGGCGAAGATGAAGACGACGACGCAGACAGCGGCCAGGGCGCCGAACTTGATCACCGTCAAGACGTTCTGAAGGTTGGCCCCCTGGCGGGCGCCGAGGTAATTGACGGCGCAAAGAAAAAGGATGAAGGCGGCGGCGACGAGTTTCTGGCCGAAGGGTGTGATCTTGACGAAATAGGGGAGGTAGTTCGAGGCAAAGGCCACGGTCAGGGTGGCCAGCGCCCCGGCGTCGATGACGAGGAAGAGCGTCCAGCCGAAAAGAAAAGCCAGGAGCGGCCCGTAGGCCTCCTTCAGGAAGTTGTACATGCCGCCGGCCTTGGGCATGGCGGCGCCCATCTCGGCGAAGGCCAGCGCTCCGAAGTAGCTCAGCAGCCCGCCCACGATCCAGACGGCGAAGATGAGGAGCGGAGCCTGGACGTCCCTGGCGATGTCCGCGGGGACGAGGAAGATGCCGGAGCCGATGACTCCGCCGACGACGATCGAGACGACGTCCCAGAAGCCGAGGACCCGGGGAAGCTCGAGCTTGGATCTGTCGGGGGCGGATGTTGAGGCGGGCGGGTTGTCCATGGGGTTTGAGTCTCCTTGGCGGGATAGATATACGGAAATGCCCGGAAAAGCAAGCGAGTCCGCGCTCTCAAGAGAGAAGCGGCGTCTCCGCCGCCGGGGCTTCTGCCGCCGGCCCTCTTTTGTTATAGTAAGGCGGAGTTTTTTCATGAGCGCGGAAAGAGTGCCTTTCGGTTACCGGGACGTTTCCCCGGAGGAGAAGCGGCGGCTTGTCCGCCGGCAGTTCGACGCCATCGCCGAAACCTACGACCTGGCCGATACCGTCTTGAGCGCCGGCCTGGACGCCCGCTGGCGGCGGAGGGCGATCTCTTTTCTCGGCCCGGGCGCGGGCGAGACGGTCCTCGACCTCTGCGGCGGGACCGGCGGGCTGGCAATCCTGGCGGCCGCGAAAACCGGCCCCACCGGCCGCGTCGTCATCTGCGATTTCAACCGCGCCATGATGGAGGCGGGGAAGCCCAGGATCGGCCGCTCGGAGGCCGGGAAGAACATCCGCTTCCTCCAGGCCGAGGCGGAGAGCCTGGCTTTGGCCGACGGGACCGTCGACGCCGTCACGCTCGGGTTCGGCCTCCGGAATTTCGTGGCCCCCGCGGCGGGGCTGGCGGAGATGTTCCGGGTGCTCAGGCCCGGGGGACGGGTCCTTATCCTGGAGTTCTCGCTGCCGCCCGGACGGGCGGTCAGGGCGCTCTATCATTTCTACTCCTTCCGGATCATGCCGGCCGTCGCCCGGCTGATCTGCGGCACCGGCCGGCCTCACCGGTATCTGGTAGAATCCATCCGCGTCTTTCCGTCGCCCGGGGAGGTCGTCTCGATGATCGGGAGGGCGGGGTTTGCCGATGTCGAGCTCCGGCGCTTGACGGGCGGCATCGCCGTGATCTATAAGGCGAGAAAGCCATGACCATCCTCGTCACCGGGGCCACGGGATTTCTGGGGAGCCATCTGGCCGTCCGCCTGCTCCGGGACGGATTCGAAACGGTCTGGCTCGCCCGGCCGGGCAGCGGAACGGCGGCCGCGGACAGAGTCCGCCGGCTTCTCGACTGGTTTGGGGTCGAGCCCGGCCTGCGGCGGAACGTCCGGGTCGTCGAGGGCGAGATCACGCGACCGGGCCTCGGCCTGGCTCCCGAGGCTTGGGAAGATCTGGCCTCGAGTGTCGATGAGGTCATCCACTGCGCTTCGGACACGTCGTTCCTCGAAAGAAAGCGCTCGATGTTGGAGCTCGTCAATATCGAGGGGCTCCGGCAGGTGCTCGACCTGGCCGTCCGCGGGAGCTGTGGTTCATTCCATCTGCTGAGCACGGCCTACGTTGCGGGACGCCGGTCGGGCGTCTGCCGCGAGGAGCTCGTCTCGCCGGCGGTTTTCACCAACGTCTACGAGGAAATAAAATGCCGGGCCGAGGGGTTCGCCGACGCGGCCTGCCGGGAGGCGGGCATCCCGCTTTCCATCTATCGCCCATCGATCGTCTACGGGGATTCGCGCACCGGGAGGAGCCTTCTTTTCAACGCGCTCTATTATCCGGTCCGGACATTCGCTTTCCTCCGGGACGTGTTCGCGGCGGACATCCGGGAGCGGGGCGGAAAAAGGGCGGCGGCCGCCGGCGTCCGCCTGGAAAGCGACGGGCGGATGCACCTGCCCGTCCGGATGGAGATCGAAAACGGGGGCGGGCTCGACCTGGTGCCCGTCGACTTTTTTGTCGACGCCTTCGCAGCGCTCAGGGACGAGGCGCGCGACGGAGGACTGTTCCACATCGTGAGCGGCCGGCGGGCCCGGCTGGCCGATATCGTCGATTACGGACAGAGGTTCCTGGGCATCGCCGGGGTCGAGGTGTGTTCGAACCGCGACCACAATGGCGGGCCGCCCAATGACCTGGAAATCCTGGTCGACCGCTATATCGAAACGTACCGGCCCTATCTCCGCGACGAGCGGACGTTCGCCGCCGACCGCGCCCGACCGATCCTGGAGAAAAGGGGGATCGTCTGTCCGGAAATGGATTACGGGGTCTTTTCCCGGTGCATGGCCTATGCCGTCGCCTGCGGCTGGGGCGCCAGGATATTACCCGAGTGAGCGGGGCCTGCCGCCGATGAGGAGGGCTGACCGTCGCTGGCCGCGGGCGGGACGCGCGCTCGGCCTGGCCGCTGCGGCCTGCTTTGCCTCGCTGCTCGCCCTGTCCTGTCGGCCGGGCGGCGATGCCGCCGAACCGGCGGCGCTGATCATCGAGGGCGCGGCGGTCGTCACCATGAACCCCTCGCAACCCGAGGCCGAAGCCGTGGCGATCGCGCCGGGCGGGAAGGTCGTCTATGTCGGTGACGGCGCCGGCATTCGGAAGCTCAAAGGCAAAGCGACGCGCGTCATCAACCTTCCCGGCCGGCTGGTCCTTCCCGGCTTCCAGGATTCGCACATCCACCTGGTGATGGGCGGCCTGGAGCTCTCCCAGTGCAACCTGAATGGCCTCAAGACGCGCGAGGCAGTGTTCGCCGCGATCAAGGCCTATGCGGCCGCCCACCCGGAGAAAGCCTGGATCGAGGGTGCGGGCTGGGACCTGCCCATCTTCCCCGGGGCGAACCCGGACAAGGCCGACCTTGACCGGCTCGTGCCCGACCGGCCGGCCTTTCTCGGGGCGGCGGACGGTCACTCCGCCTGGGCGAACAGCCGGGCGCTCGAGCTCGCGGGGATAACGTCGCGGACTCCCGACCCCAAGAACGGCCGGATCGAGCGGAGGCCGGGGACGACGGGAGCCGTCGGGAACGCTCCGCGAGGCGGCGCAGGGGCTCGTCGGCCGCCTCATCCCGGAACCACGGCCTGAAGATTATATCAAAGGCCTGCGCGACGGGCTGGCCCTGGCCAACCGCGCCGGCATCACGTCGATCATCGAGGCCAGGGCGGACGAGCGGATCCTCGAAGCCTACCGGGCTCTCGACCGGTCGGGCGAGCTCACGGTCCAGGCGCTTGTTTCTCTTCAGGTCGAACCGGCCAAGGGAGTCGGCCAGGTCGACGACCTTGTCAGGGAGCGTGAGCAATTCGCGGGACGGCGCCTCAAGCCCACGGCGGCCAAGATCTTCGTCGACGGCGTCATCGAAGCCCACACGGCGGCGCTCCTCGAGCCCTATGTCGATTCGCCGGGTAACCGCGGGGAACCGCTCCTCGCCCAGGAGGAGCTGGACCGGCTGGCCGAGGCGTTGGAGAAGGCCGGGTTCCAGATTCATATCCACGCCATCGGCGACCGGGCCGTCCGCATGTCCCTGGATGCGTTCGCGGCCGCCCGGAAAGCCAACGGCGCCGAGGGGCCTCAGACATCACATCGCCCACCTGGAGCTCATCGACCCGGCCGACATCCCGCGCTTTAAGGAGCTCGGGGTAGCGGCCAACTTCCAGGCGCTCTGGGCCTATCCCGACGAATACATCACGAAGCTTACCGAGCCGATCCTCGGCCCCGAAAGGTCGGGCCGGTTGTATCCCATCGGGAGCGTCCTCCGGAGCGGGGCCGTCATTGTCGGCGGGAGCGACTGGTCGGTGTCCTCTCTCAACCCGCTCGAAGCGATCCAGGTCGCGGTGACGCGGCGGTCGATCGAGGGCGGGGAGGGCGCGGCCTGGCTCCCGGGCGAGCGGATCGACCTCCGGTCGGCGCTGGCGGCCTACACGATCAACGGGGCTTATCTCAGCCACCGCGAGGCCGAGGCCGGATCGATCGAGGCGGGGAAGTCCGCCGACCTCGTCATCCTCGACCGGAACCTGCTGGCCGTCCCGCCGTCCGATATCCACAACGCGCGAGTCCTCGTCACCATGCTCGAGGGCCAGGTGATTTATCGGGACCCGGCCTTCGTCCCCCTGAATTGGTGACGTCAGCGTAAATTGGTACCTCGTAATTGGTACCTGGTTATCTATTCCCCAATTTCCCCGCCCGGCGAAAATGGTGAATGGATTACCTGTCACTGATATATCTGGCGCTGATAGATCACCGAGATACGATCAGTTGGAATCTAGAGACCGGCCATGATCGCGGCGAATTCCGCCAGGATCATGGCGGTCGCGCCCCAGATCTTGTGGCCTCCGAAAGAGTAAAACGGTACGACAGAGTCGCGCCCGTGCAGCCGCCAGACCTCGCGGCGGATGCTCCCCGGGTCGAGGAGGACATCGAGGGGCAGGTCGATGACCTCGGCGACCTCCGCCGGGGCGCCGCGGAAGGCCGGGCGCTTCACCGCCGTTCCGACAACGGGGAATATGCAGTAATTGCTCGGGGGAACATACAGAGGTGTCAGCTCGCCCAGGACCCTGACATCGGCCGGCCGCACCCCCAGCTCCTCGGCGGCTTCCCGGAGCGCCGCCTCGACGATGGACTCGTGGGCGTCCTTTTCCCCGCCCGGAAGCGAGACCTGGTCGCGGTGGTGGTCGACCCTGGAAGTGCGAAGGGTGAGGACGATGTGCCGCTTCCCCCGGCGGGGGTAGAGGAGGATCAGCACGGCGGCCGGGCGGCAGGTGTCCTGGACTTCCTGGTAGGTTTTTTGTCCCGGCCGGGGGTCGGGGACCATCTTGAGCTGGGCGGCGAGCCCCGGCAGCGGTCCTCTGAGTCGGAGCTCGAGGCTGGCCAAGAAGGACCGGCGCTGCTCCCGTTTCATTGTCCCCGGACTTTTTACCAAAACGGCCCGGGTTTTTCAATGGCCTCAATCCGATCGGCCGCCGTCCGTTTCTTGACCCCGAGATTCCCGCGGGGATATAGTCGTATCGAGTGAGGAGACAGATGAAAACAGCATGTCGGATACTGTTCGTTCTTGTCGTTGCCGCAACCTGCGCACCGGCTCAATTCGTGGACCACGGTGTGCCCGTGCCGCTGGCCGAGAGGCGCGGCGCTGTTGCGATGAGGGACGGGAATGGGCGCAACATCGTCATTACGAGCAGCATGGACCAGGGTCCCCGCGGCTGGGTCCTGATCACAGACATCGATAACGGGAAGACCGAGCAGGTCTGGATCCCCGAGGAAGCCGGGAACCAGCCGACCTATTCCGTGATGTTAAGCACCAGGGGCCGGTTCTACACCACCTCGGGCGCCTATCTGCTTGAGCTTGATATCGAGAAGCGCGCCTGGACCCTGTGCGCCCAGCCGGTGGACGTACCGCTTTACCTCTCCTTCACGGAAGGGCGCGACGGCACCCTCTATGCCGGGAGCTATGGAACGTGCCACCTGGTCGCCATCGACCCCGTGACCCGGAAGACGGCCGATCTCGGGCTGATGGATCCCTCCGAAATGTACCTGTCGCGCCTGGCGACCGACGACAAAGGCTGGGTCTATTGCGGGATCGGCGTCGCTCGGTACAACCTGGTCGCCTTCAACACCCGGACCAAGGAGAGGCGGCAGCTCGTCGAGGAATCGCAGCGGAAGCCGGGGACGTTCGCGGTGTCGTCGGGCGCCGACGGCAAGGCTTATGGCGACCTGCAGGGCGTTCATTATGTGCTTTATGACGGAGTGAAGTCCCTTCTCCCGGAGGGACAGGCTGTCCCGCCCGAGTGCACGGGTGCCGTGGGCTGGGGCAGTATCCTGAACCGTATCCCTGACGGACGCCGGATCAGCGAGTACAGCCTGGACGGCAAGTGGCTCGAGGTCGGCGATCCCGAGACCGGGAAGAGCCGGCGCATCACGATCGATTATCGATCGGCGGGGCCGAATGTGAGATTCGTTTTCGCGGGACCGGGGGGCAAGGTGTGGGGAGCTTCGGGACACCCGCCGTGGACTTTCACGTTCGACCCGAAGGCGGGAAGGACCGAGATCCTCGGCCGCACGCGGAGCTGGCAGGCCGCCGACTCGGCCGACGGCGAGGTCTACAGCGCCGAATACTCGGGCGGCTGGCTGAGCGTTTTTGATACACGGCGGCCCTGGACGGGTGAAGGCAAGGGGGCGGCCGACAACCCCCGCTTCCTGGCCGAGTATCAACCCGACATCAATCAGCCCTACGCGGCGCTCCTCCATCCGGACGGCCGGCACGTGCTGATGAGCGGCTGGCCGGGTTATGGATACGTCGGCGGGGGCCTGGCCATCTACGACCTGAAGACGGGGAAGTCGCAGCTCATCAAGCACACGGAGCTCGTCCGCGACCAGAGCACCTACCAGCTCGCGGCGCTTCCGAACGGCGATATCGTGGCGGGGACGAACATCAGCGGCGGTCACGGCACGCGGCCGCTTGCCAAAGAGGGGATGCTCTACATCCTCGACTGGAAGACCAAGGCCGTGGTTTACCGCACCGTGCCCGTGCCGGGAGCGGAGGGGGTCGACGGACTGGTCGTGGCCCGGGACGGCCTCGTCTATGCGATCACCACGCCGCCGGCCTTTTTTGTCTTCGACCCGGCCGCGCGGAAGATCGTCCACCGGAGCGATCTGAGCGGGTACGGGCCGATTGCCTACAACGGCCTCAAGTCAGGGCCGGACGGCAAGCTTTACGCGGTCATGAGCAAGGCCCTGCTGAGGATAACTCCCGGAACGTTCCTGGTCGAGAGGCTGGCTGAGACTCCCCAGCCCGCCCGCGCGGGGACGGCCGTCGTCGACGGGCGCCTCTACTTCGTCATCGGCACGCACCTCTGGAGCTTCGCCCTAAAATAAAATAATTAATACTCCTCGCCTCCGAGCGGGAGGCAATTAGGCGGGGGGGAGCTTTTTGTACCAGAAGAAGTAGAGGCCGGTGAGCGCCACCGCCAGCATCGCCCCCACGACCGCCGATGACCTGTATTGCCTGACCATGAGGAGAAGGGGCAGCATCAGGATGCTAAACTGCCAGACGAGCGCGAACGGAAGCGAGATGATGTCGTACTTGTGCTCCTGCGACATGGCGGCGGCCTCGCCCGCCGACACCGCTCCCCGCAGCGGCTCCCACAGCCCGAACGGTTTGGTCGTCCGGTAGAAGTGCTCGAGGACGCTCCGCTCGGTGGGCGGCCGGATGTAGGTGGCGACGAGGCTGGCCGCGAGCCCCACAGCGACCATAAATATGAACTGCTGCCATTCCACCATGTGGGGCAGGAAAACGCGTTGGGCGAGCGCGCCCGCTAGGCCCAGCAGCGTGCCCAGGGCGAACCCGCTCCCGTTGAACCTCCACCAATACAGCCTGAGCACGGTCGGGATCAGGATGCCGCCGACGAGCGCCATGGTGATCCACCCCCAGATATCGTTGATGCTCTCCACGGAGTAGGCCATGACGAACCCGGCGCCCATCACCAGCGCGCCAAAACCGTAGGTCGCGTAAATCAGCTCTTTATTCTTGGCTTTCGGCCGGATGTAGCCCTGATAGACGTCGCGGGTCAGGAAGGCGGTCGTGGCGTTGGCAATGGCGTTGAACGTGGACATGGCCGCCGCCAGGAGCGCCACGAGCAGCAGCCCGCGCAACCCTACGGGGACGGCGAGGAGCAGCACCGCCGGCAGAATCCTCTCCGGGTCCACCGTCCCGTGAAAGCTGAGCAGGCTGAGCTTCGAGCTCCAGTCCGGGCCTAAAAGCTGCGCCAACCCGTCGATCAGCTCCTGCGGAAAGGCGTGCGGGTGGTTCATGATCTTCGCCGTGAGCTCCGGCCACTGATTGGGCGCGACGCTCCCGGCGTGGGATTTGATAAGCTCCGCCGCCTGAGCGAGCACGCCCTGGTCGGGGAACAGGCTATTGACCAGGACGAGCCCGAGGACGACAAAACTCATCATCAGCGGCCAGCGGAGCATCATCGTCCAGCCAGCCAGGAAGCTCAGGCGGCCGCAGTCGCGGTCGCTCCTGGCCCCGAAGAACCGCGGGTCGGCCCCGACCCCCAGGCCTTGGATGACCGTCTTACCGAGATAAAAAAGCATCATCATGGTCAGGAAGCTGTACTGTTCATAGCCCGGGGGCATGGGCGTCTTCCACTGGGGCGTGGCGCTCAGCCAGCTGGGGTTCCCGGTGACTGAGGCGGCGAGCGCCCCGAGGTCGCCGATTCCGGCGATCCGGGTTACGGCGATGACCACGATCAGTCCGACGCCTATCCAGACGCAGAGCGATTGGAAGATATCGGAGAAGACGACGCCATAGAACCCGGACTCGATGGTGTAGAGCCCCGTCAGGACGAGCATTATGAGGGAGCACACGAGCGGCGAAAACGGCAGAAACATCGACAGAAAAAGCCCCGCCCCCTTGAACGAGTAGGCGAGGAGCGCCAGGTTGGCGGTCACCGAGGCGACGACCATCATCAGGCGGGCGAAATGGGCCCAAAAGTCCTTGCCGAAGCGGTACATCATCCATTCGGCGCCGGTGATGACACCCGAGCGGCGATGCCATTTTCCGGCCCAGAGCATCAGGAAGACGAGGACCAGGCCCGCCCCGCCCCGGAACTCGATGTAGATGCCGCGCGGTCCGAGGAGGAAGAGGAACGAGGTGATGATCATCGTCCCGGTCATGTCGAACCAGAACGTCATCTGGGAAAGGCCGAGGGCCCACCAGGGCATCTTCCGGCCGGCGAGGAAATAATCCTCCATGCTCGCGGCGGCTTTCTTGCGGAAGTAGACGCCGATCCCGATCAGGACGGCGAAATAGAAAAGGACGACGGCGTAATCGCCGATACCCAGGAATCGCATGCTTGCGCTCCGTTCCTGTCGACTGAGCCGAGTATTATATATCGATTGGCATTCTAAAATGAAAACTAAAATCTATCGGATTGACAGGTTTTTGACGCATCGCATATACTTGCCAACAAGGTGATGCCGATGATGTCGAACACAGCCGCTTCCGCTAAGAAGATCGGGCTTCTTGGCCTCGGCAAGATGGGCTTCCCGCTGGCCTTGAACCTGCGTGATCATCACTTCGAGGTCGTGGCCTATGACCCGGCGCAGGAGCTGCGTGAGACGGCCGCCCGCGAACCGGGGATCTCTGTGGCCGCCAGCGAGGCCGAGCTCGTCCGCCGGCTCGAGCCGCTCCGGCTGCTCTGGCTCATGGTGCCGGCCGGCGAGGCCACCGATGCCGCGCTGCGCGTGCTGCTGCCTAGCCTGTCCGCCGGCGACGTGGTGATCGACGGCGGGAACTCGAACTTCAAGGATTCGGTGCGCCGCCACGCCAGCCTCAAGGAGCGCGGCATCCGCTTCCTCGACTGCGGCACCTCGGGCGGTCCGGGCGGCGCCCGGACCGGGGCGTGCACGATGATCGGGGGCGATCGGGCCGCCTATGAGCTGTGCCGGCGGGTGTTCGACGCCGTTTCCGTCCCTGGCGGGTCGCTCTACGTCGGCGGGCCGGGCGCCGGTCACTTCGTCAAGATGGTCCACAACGGGATCGAGTACGGCATGATGCAGTCCATCGCCGAGGGTTTCGAGGTGCTGGACAAGTCCGGTTACGGCCTGGACTTCCAAAAGATCGCCGAGCTCTGGCAGCACGGCTCCGTCGTCCGCTCCTGGCTCGTCGAGCTTGCCGCCGGGGCTTTCGCCAGGGACCCTCACCTCGAGAAGCTGACCGGCCGGATGCACGCCTCGGGAGAAGGGCAGTGGACCGTGGAAACGGCCATGGACCTCGGCGTGCCGGCGCCCGTGATCGCGCTGTCCGTGATCATGCGCCTCCGGTCGCTCGAAGACGATAGCTTCGCCGGCCGGGTCGTGGCGGCCTTGCGACATGAGTTCGGCGGCCATGCGGTTGATAAAAAATAAGGCGTGATACTGGGAAGCTTTCCTCGCCTGGACCCTGATGGGTGACGCTCAGCGGCGTGATCGGGCCGGTCGTCGTACCGGGGTTGAGCCTGCGGCTTTAAATGGACTACCTGATCGGCGTTGATATCGGCACGACGAATGTCAAGGCGGCCGCGCTGGCGGGCGACGGCCGCCTCCTGGCGCGCGCGGGACGGACGACACGCACGCTCGCGCCTTTTCCGGGAGCGGCCGAGCAGTCGCCCCAGGCGGTCTTCCGGCGGACCGCGGAAGCCATCCGCGAAGTCGCCACCGCCGGCTCCGTTTTCGGGGCGCCGGCGGGCCTCGCCTTTTCCGGCGCGATGCACAGCCTCATCGCCCTCGATGGGCGGGGGAAATGCCTGACCAACGCCTGGCTCTGGTCTGACGGCCGGGCTTCGAGCTTTTACCGTTCCCTGCGGGAGACCGAGACCGGCAAAGACATCTATCGGCGCACGGGAACGCCCATTCATCCCATGTCGCCGTTCGTGAAATTGCTCTTTCTCCGGGCTGCCCAGCCCGAGGTGTTTGCGGCGGCGGAACTGTTCCAGGGCCTCAAGGATTTCGTCCTGCAAAAGCTGCTGGGGGAGAAGATCAGCGATGCGTCTCTCGCTTCAACCACCGGGCTGCTCAACACGGCGAGCGGCCGATGGGACGAGGCGGCCCTGCGCGCGGCCGGCCTCTCCGCCGGCCAGTTGCCCAGGGTCGTATCGCCGTCGAGCGTTTTCCGCCTGCCTGGATCGTCGGCGGCGCTCCTCGGCCTGCCGGCCGGGCTGCCCGTCATTCCGGGCGGAAGCGACGGAGCCCTGGCCAACCTCGGCTCCGGGGCCGTCGGGCCCGACAAGCTGGCTGTTACGATCGCGACCAGCGCGGCGCTCCGGCTCACCCTCACCTCGCCCTACCTTGATCCCGAGTCGCGGACCTTCTGCTACCGCCTCGACGACCGCCGGTTCATTGTCGGCGGGGCCTCCAACAACGGCGGCAACGTCCTGGACTGGCTCCGGCGGGATGTCTTCCGGACCCGCCGTCCGGTTCGGGAAATCCTGACAGATGGCTCCCGGGTCGGGCCGGGGAGCGAGGGACTTCTCTTCGTGCCCTACCTTCATGGCGAGCGGGCTCCCGTCTGGGACACCGGCGCCGTCGGCGCCTATTACGGCCTGACTCACCGGCACGGCCGGGCGCACCTAGCGCGGGCGGCGGCCGAAGGTGTGGTGCTCAACCTGCGGCTGATCGCGGACGCCCTGCCCCGATGGGAAGCCTGCCGGAGCATCGTCCTGTCCGGCGGCGCCGCGCAAAACCCGCTCTGGCAAAGGGTGGTGTCGGACGCGTTCGAACGGCCTGTCGAGGTCCCCTCGCCCGGTGCCCCGGACTCTTCCGTTCTGGGCGCCGTTATCCTGGCCAGGGAGGCGCTCGGATTGGGGCCCATGCCGCCGCCCGAGCCTGCCTTCATCCTGGCGCCGGATGCCGAGGGCGTCGCCGCCTATCGCCCTATCTGGAAACGATTCAGAAGCCTTCTTATTAGCTCTTTTTAAATTCCCAAAGAGCCTCCCGGACCTTGACCGGCACCCCGAGGCTTATTTTAGCCTGGATACCGGCGCGCTAACCGTCCCCTCGCCGGTCTGGTTGACTTTTGCCTGCCGCAGAGCTAATTAGTTTTGGTATGAAGGATTGGATTTCGGCTTTACGGGCCGATGCGGTTCCCTGGCTCCTGGAAGAGGATAATCCATCGGTCAGGTATTTTGCGCTGGTGGACATCCTCGGACTGAGCCGCAAAGATAAGCGCGTCGCGGCGGCCAGGAAGTCCACCATGGAGAGGGGAATCGTGTCCAAAATCCTCTCCGGACAGAAGGAGGGCGGATACTGGGAGGAACCCGAGGATTTTTACATCCGCACGAAGTACAGAGGGACCGTCTGGCAGCTCATCATCCTGGCCGAATTGGGCGCGGACGGAAGGGACCCCCGGATTAGAAAGGCCGGCGACTTCGTGCTCGAGTACTCCCAGGACCGGCAGAGCGGCGGGTTCGCCTATCGCGGCACCGGGGGGGCTGGCGGTTATCACAGCGCGGTTATCCCCTGCCTGACGGGGAACATGGTCTGGAGCCTCATCCGGCTGGGCCGCCTCAATGATCCCGGAGTCCGGCAGGGCATCGACTGGATAACCCGCTTCGCGCGTTTTGATGACGGGGAGAACCCGGCGCCCCAAGGCTGGCCGTATGAGAGATGGGAACAGTGCTGGGGAAAACACACCTGCCACTCGGCCGCCGCCAAGTTCTTGAAAGCGCTGGCCGAGATACCGGAAGGGGAGAGGTCGGCCGACGTCCGGCGCACGATCGCCGGCGCGACGGACTATTTCCTCAGGCATCACATCTTCAAACGGAGCCATGACCTGACGAAAGCCCTCAACCCGAAGTGGACGATGGTCGGCTTCCCGACGATGTGGGACGGGGATGCGCTCGAGGTCTTCGGGACCCTGGCGAGGCTGGGCTGCCGCGACCCGAGGATGCGGGCTGCCGCCGACCTGATCGTCTCGAAGCAGGACGCGCAGGGACGCTGGCCTCTCGAAAACACCTATAACGGAAAATTCCGGGCCAACATCGAAAAAAAGGGGCGCCCGAGCAAATGGGTAACCCTGCTGGCCGTCCGGGCACTCAAGAACTGGCAGGCGCAAGATCGTGATATGATGTCCGGCGAAGGCTGAGAGAACCATGCTCCAAATCAAGAATCTGACCAAATCGTTCGGCGACGTCCTGGCCCTCGACCGGTTCTCACTGGACCTGAAAAAGGGAGAAGTGCTGGGGCTCCTCGGCCCAAACGGCGCGGGCAAGACGACTCTCATATCCATCCTGTCGGGGACGCTCCGCGATTTCACCGGGACCGTGAGCTTCCAGGGGCGGGACCTTTTCTCGGACCGGCGCCTCAAGAACCGCCTGGGGATCGTGCCCCAGGACATGGCTTTCTATGAAGAGCTCAACGCCATGGACAACCTTCTTTTTTGGGGCGGGCTGTACGATGTGCCGCGGGCCGACCTGAAGCGCCGGGCCGCCGAGCTGCTCGACATCGTCGAGCTCGCCGGCCGGGCCAAGGAGCCGGTCAAGAACTTCTCGGGGGGCATGAAGCGCCGCCTCAACACGGCCATCGGGCTGCTCCACCGCCCCGACCTTCTTCTCCTCGACGAGCCCACGGTGGGCATCGACGTCCAGGCCAAGATCAGCATCCTGGAGATTATCCGCAGCGTCGGCGCCGCCGGCACGGCGGTCATTTTCACGACCCACCAGCTGTCCGAAGTCGAAACGACCTGTTCCCGGATCGCCATCATGGACCACGGCCGCATCCTGGCCCAGGGGACGCTCGACGAGCTGGTCCGCATCGTCGGCGAGCGCAGCATCGTGGAGATCGTCGGGGACTTCGCTGCGGCGCCGTTCTCCGAGGCCATCCAGGACCTCGCCGGCGGCGACGTCGAGCTGCTGTCGGCGGCCGACGGCCTGGCTTCGCTGGCCGTGACCGACACCGGGCAGGTCCCGCGGATCATGGACCGTCTCTTCGGCCGGAAGCTGGCCGTGACCGACATGAGGATCAAGTCGCCCAGCCTGGAGACCGTTTTTCTAAAGCTGACCGGCCGCAGCCTGAGGGATTGAGCGATGCGCCGGCTGCTCCTGATCCTGGGCAACGACATCCGCCGCCACCTCAAGGCGCCGCTGGTGGTCATCATCTTCATCGCCATCCCCTTGGTCATGACCGGCATTATCGGCCTGGTCTTCGGTCCCCGGACCGAAAAGAGCCAGCTGCCGCCCATCCCCGTCCTGCTCGTCGACCACGACAAGGGGTTTGTGGCCAAGCTGATGCTGGGCGCCTTCGATGCGGATGAGCTGAAAAAGATGTTCCAGGTCACCGTGACCGACGAAGCCGAGGGAAACAAGCGAATGGAGGCCGGCCGGGCCTCGGCCATGGTCATCATTCCCGAGCGCTTCACCTTCGACCTTCTGGAAGCCAAGCCCGTCACCCTGAGCGTCGTCAAGAACCCGGCCGAGCAGTTCCTGCCCGATGTCGTCGAGGAGTTCATGAATACACTGGCGGTCATGCTGTCGGGCGCCGTGCAGGCTTTCGCCGACGAGGCGCGGGGCATCCGGGCGATGCTCGACAGCCCGCTGGCGAGCTTCTCCTGGGAGGCGCTCGCGCCGGAGCTCGGCCGGGCCCAGAAAAAGATGATCGCGGCCGGAAAATACCTGAACCCCCTGTTGATCCGGTTGAAGGAAGAGAAAACCCAGGCCGCCGGCGCCAAAACGAATTTCACCCAGGCCGATCTCTTCTCGGCCATCCTGCCCGGCATGGCGATCATGTTTCTGCTGTTCATCGTCCAGACCCTGATGCGCGACATTCTCTCCGAGCGCGAGGACGGCAAGCTCCGGCGGATGATGACGACGCCCCTGCGGCCGCTCGAGCTCATCTCCGCCCGGCTCCTCGGGGGGTGGATCATGGGCATGATCGTGCTTCTCGTCCTGGTCGCCGCGGGCAGCCTGGTCTTCCGGGTGACCTGGGGCCCGTTCGGATATCTTCTCCTGCTCGGCGCCGTTGCCTGCTTCTGGACCGCCGCCTTGTTCGGCCTCCTCCACGCGCTCTTCCGGAACCGTAACCAGGCCGGGGCCCTGAGCGCGCCGATTATTCTGGCCTTCAGCCTGTTCGGCGGCTCCATGATGAGCCCGGAGGCGATGCCCCCGGCCTTCCGGGCGGCCGGGGTCCTGACGCCCAATCGCTGGTTCATCGACGGCGCGGCCCTTATCCGGGACGGCCGTTTTCCCTGGGCGGCCATCCTCGTCCTGGGGGCGAGCGGGCTGGTGCTTACGGCCTTGGCCGTCCGGGCGCTCGGCCGGCGGACATCGGTGTGACCCATGAGACGAATCCGCAGGATCCTTCACGTGGCCGGGAACGACCTCCGCCTCATGGTCCGCGACAAGGTCTTCTTTTTCTGGACGCTGGGGTTCCCCATCTTCTTCATCGTCATCTTCGGGCTTCTCTACAAGGCCGGCGAGAGCCAGCCGCCCGTCGCCGACCTGACGGTGGTCAACCTCGACCAGGGACGCTGGGGCGCCTATTTTATCGATAAGATAAAATCCCCCGGCATCGGCGTCACCCTGTCCGCTGATGAGCCCGCGGAGTACAACCGGCTGCTGATCCTGCCGGCGGATTTCTCGGCGAAGATCGAGGCCCGCCGCGACCAGGCCCTGGCGCTTAAAAAGCGTTCCGGCGCGTCGACCAAGGCGGCCGCCCGCGTCGAGACCCGGCTCTATCAGGCTATCGCCAGGATGATCAGCGAGCTCGTGCTCTACGGTGAGGGCGACCTGACGAAATTCCTGGACGGCCATCCGGAGTTCCGGGACCTGGTCCAGGTGAAAAGCCGGTTTCCCGAGAACACCGTGACCGTCGTGCCGAGCGGGTTCGACCACTCCATCCCCGGCACGACCATCCAGTTCATCATGATGATGGTCATTATCTACGGCGGCGTCACGGTCATGGAGGACCGGAAAAAGGGCATCCTCGGGCGCCTGCTCTTCTCGCCCCTCTCGACGGGCGAGCTCTTTCAGGCCAAGCTTCTCGGGCGCTGGCTGATGGGCCTGCTCCAGGCTGTGATGCTCATCGTCGTCGGCAAGATATTTTTCCGGCTGAACCTGGGGAGCCTGCCCCTGGCACTGCTCGTGATCGCCGTCTTCGCCCTGGCCATGGCGGCGCTCAGCGTCTTCATAGGATCATTGATCAGGAAAGAGGATGTGATCATCGGTTTGGCGGTGCTGCTCGCCAATATATTCGCCGGGCTGGGCGGCTGCTGGTGGCCGAGCGAGATTGTGGCGCCGGGCATGCGACGGGTGGCCATGATCTCCCCCGCCTATTGGGCGATGGACGCCCTGCACAAGCTGCGGTTCTTCAGCGGCGGGTTTTCCGACATCCTGCCCCACCTGGGGATCCTGCTGGGCCTGTCGATCGTCCTGACGGCCCTCGCCGGCCGGTATTTCAAGATCCGCGAGTGAAGCGCCGCTACTTCCAGATCTCCTGGAGAACGGGGTACTGCGTCTTGAACCCCAGGATGGCGAGGTAGAGACCGTAGTCCGGGTAATTCCTGCGCAGCTCCTTGAGGTTCTCGATCGGATCGTAGGGCGTCCCCTCGGGGATCTCGTGGCCGACACACTCCGAGAGCAGGTGGAGCTTCTTCGACATCCAGGCATCGAGGATGACCGGCAGTCCGAACGGCTTGAGACCATCCAGCCGGTTGTCGCGGCCGATGATCGGTTGGGTGATGATGAACTGGGCCCCGGCGTCCACCTTCCGCTTCATTTTCTCGAGCTCCGCGTCCTGCGGCTCGTAGGGGTTGAAAGCGACGCCGTTCGTGAACTGGCCCGGGTACTCCCTGTCGATATACTTGAGGAGCTCGACCGACGTCACGGTCGCGGCCTCGCTGCCGACCTCGGCCGGCTCCAGCCGGTGGAGCCGCTGGTTGCCGTCGCCGGAGACGGCGAGCAGGTACTTGCCGCCGGCCGCCTTGACCGCTTCGAGCGTCTCGTCCAGCTCCTTTTTCGGGTGGAACGTGTTGAGATGGACGACGAGCTGCTCCGCCTGGACGGGCAGTCCCAGGAGGTCGATCGTCTCCATGGCGCCATAGCTCAGCAGGCCCATGGGGTTATCGGTGATGCAGACGATCCAGCCCGCCTCCAGGACCTTCCGGTATTTTTCCTCGAAGGTGCGGAGGTCTTTATCGATGTCCTCCGAGCTTCGCTTCGGGGTCTGGAGCTCGACGTGGAGAATGTGATCTTCGATGTGGTGCCGGATGGATGTTTCAGGCATAGAATTCCTTGAGTCTCATGAGGGTATCGTAGCCGTCGAGCTTCAGGATGTCCTTGAGGCAGACGAGGGCGGGATGGCCATCGGGCAGAAGCTCATATTTGCGGACCATCGAGCCGATGATCATGTCCAGCCCGAGGGGCACGGCCATGGTGAGGAAAGCGCTTTCGAGGGGCCCCTTGACCGGCGTCCCGTCCGCCCGCTTCGGGGGGAGCATGACCGTGAAGTTGCTCAGTCCGACCGACATATGGACACCCGCGAAGAACGGGTCGGAGTGGATGAGGGCGAGCGACTCGATGACCCGCTTGAGCTGGCCCTCGCAGTCGCTCCCGACCGGGGCGATCCCCGGGTCGATGATGGCCTGCTCGTTGGTGAAGCCCGGGATTCGCGCGCGGGCCTCCTCAAGGAGGGCCCGGGCCGTCTGCCGGGTCTCCTCGGGCGTCCGGTTGGAGCAGCCGGCGCCCCTCTCGAACCGCTCCGAGGACATCAGGATGGGCATAAAGGGCTGGTCCTTGTAGATTTCGAACATCGGGGTGCGGAGGGGCGAGATCGAGTTCAGGATCGGTTTCTTGCCGCCGGTCCTCCGGGCATCGTAAGCCATGAGGCCCGCCCGGGCGATGGCCGGGTCGGGAGTATCGATGGATAGCGGCTTGGCCGTGACCGACTGGATCTTCCGGACCAGGTCGGCCATGAACTCGGGGGAGCGCGGGCCCACGTTCACGTCGATGTAGGCGGCGCCTTTTTCGTCCTGTGTCCGGGCCAGCTCGAGCAGGCCGGGAACGTCGTTGGCGTCGAAGAGCTTCTTGGTCGAGGGCACGGAGTCGTTGATCGACTCGCCGATGATCGTCAAACCGGGTATAGCCATGGTGATTCGCTCCTTCAGGGCAAGATGATAGCGGCGGGAGCGGACGTTGTCAACGATCGGCCTTCGCTGGCGGGGCCGCCCGGACTGCCAAGCTTCAGTCAGAAAGAGCGCACCCCGATCACCCGGTGATGAACGGTCGGCGCTCTCCCCGGCGGGCTTTATGCTTTAAGATGATCGCGGAAAACCGACCCGAACGTGGATGGATGAGATGAAAGGCCTAAAGGACTTCGCTCCCTATGTCGGTTCGTGGCACGGCCGTAATCACCTATATGATCCCGTGACCGGCCGTCCGGACGATTCTGACGGCAGCGCCACGGTCGAGCTGATATTGAAAAGGACTTACCTGCGCATCGATTATCGTTGGCGGTACCACGGCGATCCGCAGGATAGTTCACTCCTGATCGAGGCCGGGGCGGGGCCGGAGGGCCTCGGCGCCTGGTGGATCGACACCTGGCACATGGGGAGAAAAAAAGGTTCTTCTTTGCGCCCGATCCTCGATCAGGCGCCGCTACTCGGCCGCCTTCTGCCCCTTGATGATCTTGTTTTTGTGCGCGCCTTTGGTCGTGTGGATCAGGTATCCGTCCTCTCCCGGCAGCCAGACTTCTGCGAGCACATAGACCGTCATATATTCAGTATATGACGGCGCGAAATCCCCCACTTCGTCGAAGACGAGCTGGGGCCCCTCAAGGCGCGGGGACGGCTGCGGCAGCCTCTGGGTGAACGGGAAGGCCATCTCCGCGCCGCCCGGTTCCTTCCGAAGGACAAGTTGGCCGTCCCGCTTTTGGGCCACAAAGTATTCTCCGGCCGCGAGCTTTTTGCCGCCCGCCCGGAATTCAAACGGGACCTTGAACGTGGCCTGCGAGTAGGCCGCGGTGACGCTGGCGACAAGGGCGAACGCCGCCGTCAAGACAGCCAACTGGGTTATGCGCTTCATCGCCCTTCTCCTGGTCATCGCAGGCTCGCCCACAGGACGCCGTCGAACGGGCTCACGTCGGCGGCCGCCTGGGTGGAGGGAACGCCATTATCGGCCGCGTCTTTCATGGCCGTGACGAAGGTGTCGATCTCCTCGAGAGTCGTGTAGACGTTCGGCGATATCCGGAGGGCCTGGTAGTCGAAAACCTGGTTGGGCGGGGCGCCGCCGACGAGCGGAACGGAGACGATCCGGTACTTGTCCATCAGGAATTTCGCCAGGTCGCGGACATCGAGGCCCTCGATATAGACCGCGCAGACTCCCCAGGTTTCCGGTGGCTCGGCCAGGTTCGACAGGATCTTGATCTTCGGGTGCTTTTTCAGCTCGTTCGCCCAGCGGAGCGTCAGGTAGCGCAGCCGCGCCGCCTTCCGCTCAGCCCCGATGGCCTGGTGGAAGGCCAGCGCCTCGCCCAGCCCGGCCCGGATGGCCCAGGGGTGCGTGCCGATGGCCTCGAACTTCCGGATGTCGTCGTCCTGGAGCTCGGGCGCCGCCTGGAGCGGCCAGAATTTCGGGATCATCTCCCGGCGCACGTAGAGGCAGCCGTTGCCGAGGGGCGCGAGCAGCCACTTGTGGAGGCTCACCCCGTAGGTGTCGCACTCGAGGTCCCGGAGCTTGAACGGGAAATGGCCCAGCGCGTGGGCGCCGTCGACGATCGTGACGATCCCCTTCGACCGGGCCAGGCGGGACAGCCGCTGCACCGGGAAAAGCTGGGCCGTCAGGTTCGTGATGTGGCAGAAGTGGAAGACCTTGGTCCGCGGCGTGATGGCCTTTTCGAACATCCGGTAGAGGTCGTCCTGGGTGGCCGGCACCGCGAACTGGAGCCGGGTCACCTTGATGCCCTGGCGGCGCATGCGCTGGTCCCAGGTCGTCAGCATCCGCGGGTAATCCTGCTCGGTCGTGACCACCTCGTCCCCGGCCTGGAGGTCGATCCCGTTCTGGGCGATCTGGAGCGCTTCGCTCGCGCCCCGCGTCAAGGCCATTTCCTCGGGGTCGCAGCCGAACTCGGCGGCCATCCGCAGGCGGATCGTCTCGGAGTTCTTGGCGATCATGCCCAGGTAGTGGACGGGAAGCATGTTGACCATGTCCATGTACCGCCAGACCGCTTCGAGCGCGACCCGCGGCGTCGGGCAGGTGAACCCGTTATTCAGGTTGATGAGCGTCCGGTCGAGCTTGAAGGCGAGCTGGATCTCCCGCCAGAAGAATTCGTCCCTGGCGACCTCCTCGGGTGCCTTGTCGGCGATCGACTGCGCGGCGGCGAGCGCCCGCTCGACAGCGTCGGCTTTGAAGGCCATGGCGGCGGGAACGGCGGCGCCGGCCGCTTGGAGAAAAGAGCGACGGCTCCACATTGTGGAATTCATTTCGGACCTCCTCGAGCTCGAGTTTTTCAGGACTCCGGTGTCCGCGGGGGATTGTAGGTTGGCTTTCGGAACGATGTCAAGGACGCGCTGCCGATAGGCCAGGATCAGGTTCGCCCGCGGGTGCCGGCCGCCTTCTCGATCCCCAAGACCAGAGCGGTGAAGGGTTTGTCGATGGTCACCCTCAACCCCTTTTCGGCCAGCTCCTTCCCGGCGAATGTGCCCAGGTCCGCGCCGGACTCTGGAGAATAAACCCTGTATGTTGTGGCCGGGTCCACGCAGAATACACGAAACGTGCGCTCCGTGTCCGGCGAGCCGTTCCTGAAGAAAAACAGGACGCCGCCCTCTTTCTCGCTGTTGAACCTGTAGCAGCCGTCCCAGTTGGAGAGGCCGGGCCGCTCGAAGACATCCGAGACCTGGTAGTACGCCGAGAAGCGATACTTTCTGTCCATTTCCTTGAACCAGCCGAGCCATTTCCTGAGCCAGGACTTCATCTCCGGGCCGAGCCAGCGCGGATCCCCGAGCATGACGGGGATGGATTGGGCGATCGAGAAGAACCCGTACTGACTCGCCTCCTTGTCCACCGGCGGGTTGCCGATGAACATGGTCGAGGGAGGGATGACGCGGCCGCGGTCGAAGTTGAGCTGCCGGATCTGGATCGCTCCTTTGGGCGGATCCCAGCTGAAATTGGACAGCCAGTTGACGTCGGCGTGCTCGATGGTCCCGAAATCGGTCAGGTTGTACCGGCCCATCACCTCGTAGGTGCAATCGATGATGAGCTCGGGGAAGGCGCGGTGGAGGTCATCGAAGAAGGACTGGACGCGCTCGAACAGCGCGTAATAGGAGCTGTCGTGATCTTTATAGTAAGGCGGCTTCGCCCCGTAATCGCCCGAGAAATCGTAATCGAGGACGTAGCAGGAGTTGACCGCGGCGAGGTCGATCTTGATGTAGGCCAGGCGGCAGGTTCTCACGAGTTCCTTGATTTTCTGGAGGTTATGGTCGTACCACGGCGTGGCCAGGGACATCGTGACGAGCGGCCGGAGGCCCCAGGGGCCGGCCGTGTGGAGGTTGGCCGGCCGGCCGGCTCTTGTCCTTGATCGTCCATTCGGGATGCTCGCGCGCGACCCGGCTGTCGCCGAAAGCCGAGGCGATCGAGATCCAGAGCCCCGGCTTCATCCCTCTCTCGATGATATGGTCGCAGAGGGGCTTGAGCCCGTTCGGGAATTTCTTCGGGTCGGGGTTCCAGTCGCCCATGGCGTCCTCCCAGCCCTCGTCGATGGTGAAGACCTCGAACCCGGTTTCGGCCACGGCATCAATCGACTCGCGGATGAGCCTCTCGTCGATGTTCGAAAGCCAGGGGAGCCAGGAGTTGTAGTAGGAGAGGGGCGGGTCCTTTTTTTCGAAGAAACGGACGCCGAGCTTTTCCCTCACGAATTCAGCAAACTTGCCCCTCAAAGGCATCCTGCCATTTTTCGCCCTGGTAGAGGCCGACGAAGGTCCCGGGCGAGTCGATCGTTTCTCCGGGCGCGAGATACTTTTTAAACGGATAGTGCTGACCGATCCGGGTGAGCCCGACGCTGACGCGCTGCGGCTTGGAGTAGACCTCCGTCCGCTTCATGACGCCGAAGGCTTCGTTTCCGATGATAAATCCCTGTTCGCCCGCCGGGTTCCAGACAAGGACGACCGAATCATTGTAGTCGCCGGTATAGGGGATGCGGGTCAGGCTCGCGCCGTGGTTGGCGATGACCTCGCAGAGAAACTCGGTGACCGGTGTCATCTGCAGCCGTTCGACGTCGAGGTTCGTGAGGACGATTTCCTTGGGCGATCTGTTGATGATCGAGAGCTTCTTCCGGATGAAGGGCAGCCGGTCGCAGAGGGTATAGTCAACCCCGACGGCCAGGCTTTCGGCGGCGGTTCCCGGCCGGCCGTCGAGTTCGACGCGGAGAAGACTTTCTCCGGGTTTTGGCCGGGTCGCCGCATGACGGACGTACCTGAAGGCCGAGGAGGCCCCGCCGCCCGTGACTTCGACGCCGTCGACGGCGAAGGCGAATTCATCGGCTGCCCCCGTGGCGTAATCTTTTTGCGTGACCAGGTTCTTGAACTCGACCGTGGACAGTCCGTCCGGTCCGAACTTGAGCTTACGCGAGAGGAACTCATTCTGAAGGACGATCGCGTCCGCAGACGCCTGGATTTGAGCTTCACCGGGCGCCCGATCTGCGGATACCACCGCGACGCAGGTACTCACTGCCGCAGCGATAATTAAGCCATATGTGAGAAATTGATTCGTCGGTTTCATCGGCTTGACAACCTCCTCACTCGAGCCTATATATATGATTGTTCGGGGGAAAATCAAAGCAATAAGGAGGTAAGATCCATGCTTTTTATGACTGTCTACAGCTATGAACCGGGGAACCGGCAGGCCGTGATCAAGAAGAGAGCTGAACAGGGCAAGCTCGAGCCGCCGGGGGCAAAAATCTTGGGAGAGTGGAGTGCTGTCGTCGGCGGCCGCGTTTTCAGGCTGGTCGAGGCCGATGACGCCGGAGCCTTGCTGGCGTTAGCTAACCCATGGGCTGACCTGGGCAAGATTGAAGCGTATGCGGTGATGCCTGTAGACGATGTGATTAAGCTTCTGACAGGCAAATAATAACAGCAGATCAAGAGCCAGCCTTCCGGGGTTCATCACTCGAGGGGCGTTCTGCACTCAAGATTGATCGCGCCCAGCCGCAATTAATTCTTTAAAAACCGCGGCCATGGTTTATGGACGCGATACCAGGCACCGAACCCGGGTGTCTTATGTATATGCGAGTTTTAGGGTTACCTCTTCTCCGGGCGGCAGTGTGTAGCGGCGCGGTCCCGTGGGCGCCTGGCGGGGGAGAAGCGTCAGGTGCACCGGCTCCTTTTCGGAAAGGATAAGCTCTCCCTCGCAATCCCTCGGCATCTCCACCGTCAACTCGCGTTCGCCCAGCTTCCCCTTGGAGATAAAATGGATCGGGCCGCGCACCGTGAAGGCCGTCAGCTCGAGCTCCTCGAGGTCGGCGAGCTGCGGCCGGACCTCGACGCGCCGGAACCCGGGCTCGAGCGGCCGGATGCCGGCAAGGCCCATGTACGCGATGTAGAGCGGCACGACCGCGCAGTGGCTCCACTGGGCGCCGGAATCGGGCTTGGCCGTCCAGTCCTCCTGGATCGTGTTGTTGAGCCTGACCGAATCCATGGTCGCCCAGCGCTCCCGGAGGTCCTTGACGATGACGTCGGCGCGGCCGCCCTTGGCCAGCGCCCACAGGCGCCAGCCGGCGTTGGCCGGGTAGGAGAGGCCCATCTCGGGCGGGCAGTCGGCCAGCGCCTCGATGGCGGCGCCCGGTTTTCCGTCCCGGGCACTGGTCGAACAAGACCGCCGTGGCGAGCGACCGGTCGCAGAGCCGCGACTTTCCTTCTTCCTCGAGCCAGGGCAGGTTGTTGACGAAGATCTCGCGCTCCGGGCTCCAGAACTTGCCGACGGCGGCGGCCAGAAGGTTCCGGCCGAAGTCGCGCGCCGCCTTCTCCTGTCGCCTGTCGCCGAACTCCCGGCAGATCGGCGCCAGGGCGTTCTCGAGCATCGCCGCGGCGTAGAGGTTGAACGCGCACTGCTTGTGCCGCTGCCGCTCGTAGGCGTTGTGGTCGATCCAGACCGAGGGGACGCCGATATCCTCGACGGGCAGCAGCCGCGTCCGCCCTTGTCCCACAGCCCGTGGAGGTAGTCGGCAAACCGGAGCAGCCGCGGATACGGCTCGCGGAGCGCCTCGAGGTCGCCCGTGTAGTTATAGTAATGCCAGCAGTCGAAGTCGAAACCGACGCCGTGGTCGAGGAGCGGTCCCCAGCCGGTGAGCCCGAGCTGGCGCTCGACCAGGCGCGCCAGCCGGTCGTAAGCCGGCCAGCAGTCGAGGAAGTAGCCGTCCTTCATCTGCCCCTGGCTGAAGGTCGTGAGGTAGCGGGCGGGCTGGCGCGTCTCGCCGAACGCGTAGTACAGGGCGTGGATCTGGTGGCCGCCGTCGCCGCTGTACTGCTGGCGCTCGCGGGCCATGCCGTCGACGAGCGTCTCCTGGGCGCAGTTGTTGAGCGTGTTGACCGAGGCGTCGAAAAGCCGCCGGAGAGGGCGGCTCGGCGACGCGAACCTGCGGCGCGTTCCGCCACGGAAAGACGCGGCGGCGCACGCCGACGTCCCTGATCCTGACCCTGCCCCGCGGCGCCGCGGACGTGGAGCTGGAGCCAGCGCAGGCTCTCGAAGTCGAAGCATTCGAACGCGTTCACGCCCTGGCGGCAGACGAAGCGCGTCCAGCTGTCGAAGTGGGTGTTGAGGAGCGGCGGGCCGCCGGGCTCGTGGGCCTCCTGGACGAGGAGCTCGACGACCGTGCCGGCGGGCGCCTCGATCGTGAAATACGGCCAGCCGACGACCTGCTCTTCGAGCTCGAAGGTGAGGGCGGCCGAGTGGCCGTCCCTGAGGGTGATCTCCCACAGACCGGGGGCGACGGCGACGGTGCTCGCCAGGCGGCTGACGCGGAACGACCCGGGGGTCCGGAACTCGAAATACTCTTCGGGCGGCCGCCGCCAGTCGAGCCACATCGACTCGGAGAGGCGCGCCGCCGGCACGAGGCTTTCCGTCATCAGCGGGATGCTCCGCGGCCGGAGCGAGGCCTCGGCGGGTCCCGCGGCATATTCCTGCGCGTATTCCGTATAGGTCGTGGAGAGGGCGGGCTTGTTGGGGGAGCCGTCGAGCTCCATGGCCGGCACCCAGTCCGGACTTTCTCGGAACCCGGCGTCTGTCCAGCCGTAAGGATAGAGGTTGGCGTCGAACTCCTCCTGGAGGGCGCGGAGATACCAGCGCTTGTACTGGCCGGGCCTCCAGGAGCGGGCGAGGTGAGCGTCCCAGCCGGAATCGGTCGCGACGATTTCGACCGCGCCGTCGGCCTGACTCGACCTCGAGCCGGAAGAGGAAGCCCGGCTTGCCGAACGGCCAGGTGCCGTCGCCGTGACCGTAATAGAGGACGGTGGCGCCGATGACGTTGGGGCCGGCGGTCGAGGGCTTCGGTCAGGTCGACCGGGTCGGCCTCGGGCCAGCGCGGGTCGGCGGGCGCCGGTCCCCACTGGACGCGGCGGCCGTTGACCTCGAGCTTGTAGCGGCTGTCGGCCGAGATCCAGCCCGTGGCGCGGCGGGGTTTCGCCTTCAGGTTCAGCTCGCGGCGGAAGAGCACGAACGTGTTCGCCAGGGTTCGGCCCGACGGATACCAGATCCAGCGTGCCGGCGGGAGGTCGGGAAGCTCAGGACCGAGAGCAGGGGAGAGAGCTGGGCCTGCAGCTCCGTGGAACGAGCCCTCGGCCGCCTCCGTCCCGGCGCGGCCTTTCCGCCGGTGTTCCGTCCGCCGAGACGCCAGCGAGCCTCCGGTGACGGCCGAAGACTTGATGAAATCACGGCGCTTCATGACTGATTCCTTACGGGATCGGTTTGATCCGAGGCGGGGTCCCGGCGATTCGGCATGCGTCTCAAGTTTGCTTTGGTCTCGCTCCTTATATCACAGCCCGAAATTCTCGGGTCAAACGGGCTTCGGGCCGCTCCCCCGGAGCCGGTTGACATGGCCCGGTTAAAAAGGCATATATGTCTCCTGGCATCTCTTGAGAAGGAGAGTCGTCATGGCTTCAAAGACAGGTTTGCGCGACTTTGTCCTGGATATTCCTGGGGCTCGCGGGGGTCTGCCTCCTCGGCAGTCTCGCGGTCTTCTTTCACAGCTACTATCTGGAGAGCTACTTCAACGTCCACGTCGTCAACGATCCCGCGCTGGCGGATCTTCAACTTCAACAGCCGGCAGGCGCCGAGGGTGACATCTACAACGTCGCCGAGATCCCCGCCGTGCGCAAGGTCTCGCTCGTGGGCCGTCGTAGGCTCAGGCTCGAATTCACCCCTCCGATCAACGCGCGCTCCTGGACCGTGATCGACGTCGAGACGGGTGCCGTGAACACCCGGGGTCCCCACGCCGAAGTCCAGTTCGGCGACGAGGCCGGCATTATCTGACCTGCAAGTTCATTCCCGAAGGCGTCAAACTCGTGAAGGATATCGTCATCAAGTTCCATTTCTATCCCACCGAAAACTACAAGAAATCCGGCATGTCCTGGGATGACAACTACCACGCCGCCGCCACGAGTGTCCCCTTCAGCCTGAAACGCGCGCACTCGGTCGACGAGTGGGCGGGCCTGCCCGCTGATGACCCAGAGCTCCGAGGCCAAGCGGATCCTGACCGGACACATCGACCTGGCGGCGCCGACCCTCGAGCGGTCGGAGGAGGTTTATCGGTTCGTCCTGAGCGGGATCCCGGGTCGCGAAGGCGCCAAGCCGCACACGGATAAGCTCCAGCTTGCCTCACCCCTCGAAACCTGGGAAGCGATGTCCTCCGGCAGGGAGGGCGGGTTCTGCGAGAACGTCGCCCTTGTCTACTACCTTTTCGCCAACGCGGCCGGCATAAAGACCCGCCTGGTGGACATCGCCGGCAAGTTCGGTCCGGTCAAGCTGACCGGCCACTATTTCTGCGAGAGCTGGATACCCGAGGAAGCCGCCTGGTGCTACGTCGATCCTCAGATGAGGATCGCCAACGTCCGGACGACCCAGGGCAAGCTGCTCAATTTCCTGGAGCTCAAGAAGGTCTTCGACCTCGGCCTGGGGCAGGACCTGGCCCTGCGGAAGTACGACCGCGGCGACGAAAGCCCTTGTCGCCGGGACGGCCGGGGCCTCGGACGGCGGCTCCTATCTCGGGAATATCGTCGTCGCCTACAAGTTCGGCTACGGCCGCAACAAATCCTTCTCCAAGGTCGAGGGACTTCCTCACTTACACGACCCTGCTCTACGCGCCGTTCGAGCTGCCGAAGGGATACCTTCTGAAATTCGTCTTCCTGTATGGATTTATCCTGGTGCCTCGCGCTGGCGCTTCCTGGCCCGGCTGATCGGGCGCTTCACGGGCCGCTACCGACAGCCTGCCCCGGCGCCGTCCCGCGAAAGGCAAGCCGTCAAAACGCCCGGAAGGGGAGCCAGATCCCCGTCCCCGAAGCTAGGGCGCGTCTCGTAAGTAACTTGGCCATGAGATGAATTCGAAAGACACGCCACCGGGCGGATAGGTTTATCCGTGCAGGAGAGAAAAAATGGCCATGAGACAAAAACTCAGGAATATCGTGAGCTTGAAGTTCGATAAGAGCGAGAGGAGGCAGGTGGAAAACCGAGTCCGGGCTAGATCGAGAGCTTGAGAAAGCCGTCCACGATTCCGTGATCAGGCCCGAATCGCGGGCGGGGGAGGCGAGGGCTCGTCTCATAGAGTGCCCGGACGGACGGAAACTACGTGCCTGGAAATCGATGAGCAGCCGGCGAGCCTCGGCTTCCTGGATCTCGGGATGGATCTGGAATCCCCAGACGTGGCCGTCACGCGACCGGAACGCCTGCACGGGCAGATCATCGCGTTTGGCCAGAACGAGATAGGACGAGTCCGGCAGGTCTCCTGCACTTCATCGAAATGGACGGAAAAGGTATAGGCCTTGCGGGGCGGGCCCAGGAGCGGCGAATCCGCCAGGATGTCCACCGCGATCCAGCCGATCTCGGGTTCGGGCGACCGTCCGACATGGTCTGGTCCGGCCAGGGCCAGGGCGAGGAGCTGATGGCCGTAGCAGCTTCCGAGAAGATACTTCCCGCGGTCACGGGCCGCCCGGGCGAGCTCGATCTCCGGGACCACCCAGGCCTGCGCGCTCCAGGATCGAGGCCTCGGACCCGGTGAAGAGAAAATGCGTGAAATCGTCCGGGTCGGGCAGCTCGCCGCTCGGGGCGTGGAACGACGTCCAGTCCGCGTCCCTCATGAAACGTGCTCCAATGGTCGACGGCTTATAGATCTCGGGAAAGATCGAGTTGTCGATGATCGCGATCCTTGGTTCCGGCACGGATTCCTCTCTGCGCGGGAATCCATATTATAGGGAGCGGGCGGGAGAAATCAAAGGGAGGATCGTATTTGCGGCTGGCTGATGGCGGGGCCTCGGCTTCTTTTCACGCCCCGCCAGCCCGGACTCGGGCACACCGCTCATCTTTACAGATCCCGGCCGAGGAGGAATTTATCTAAATCGATCTGCGCTTTTTTCTATCGCTTCGCTGTCCGATAAATCGCGCCCGGGCTGATTTTCTCGGCGTAAGAGAACATGGCGAAACAGACGAGCTGGCTGAGCTTTGGCTCCCCGGCGCCGAAGACCCGACGGCCGACATACTCCAGTTCTTTGTCCGCGACGGCGGCGAGGGCCGCGCCGTCCGGCAGATACCGGGAATAGATATACTGATGGAACGGCAGGCCGCCGAGCTTCGACCCCCACTGCGAATCATAGTCCCACGGGCTCGCCGCGACCCGGCTGGCCTGGTTCTCGGCCATCCATTTCAGGGCTTCGCCGATGTGCGCGGCGCTCGCCCTGCCCAGCGGGCTCTTCAGGTCGAGGTACGGCATCCCGGCGGAGAAGGCCTCGAAGACGTACATCACGACCGCCGGGGCCGCCTCCTTGAATCCGATGTGCTCGGCCTTTCGGAAGTCCATCCGGTTGAGCCAGTCCAAGGCGTTCAACCCGACCTTGAGATAGGCCTTATCTCCGGTTTCGGCAAAGATCTGGAACGCGAGCGAGCCGAAGAGTGCCCGTCGAGCACCACCACTCGCCGTCGAACTGGCTCCAGATGCCGTCCGTGATCCCGCCGCTCGGCCTGACGTAGTTCCCCATCACGAGCTTCGCGTAGGCACCAACGGAATCCTGTAGCGGCGGCGGTCGGCCGGCTCGACCGTGCGGATTGACGTGGCCAGAACCCCCATGGCGATGCTGGCGCAGTCAGCGACGAACCAGTCACCCTTCGTTTCGCCGGGCTGCCGGCCGTAATGCATCCAGTAGGCGCCCGGGGGCGTCATGCCCGCCTGATACTCGAGCATCCGGTCAGCCCAGCGCCGGCAGGCCCCGATGTACTTCGGGTCCCCCGTGAGGTCGTAGGCCACCGCCAGCGCGCGGACGGCGTAGGAATCCTGATAGAAGGGCACTTTCCGCTCCGGCGTATTGAGTTCCGCGCAGGCCGCGTCGCACATCTTGAGGAACTCGGCGCGCAGCTGGTCCGAGGCGGTCGGCCGGGCCGCGGCCATGCGGCTGGCCCCCGGGAACCATAATAAGACGACCAGAGCCAGGACAGCGACTAACCCCAATCTCTTCATGCGACTCCTTTCCGCGAACGCGCGAACGGCAAAGCTATGTTTATTATTTATCAATGACTTAATTTGGTCAGTCCCCCGAGCCACAATATCGCTCCTTTCTCGCCGGGCCGGCGGGTTCATTTGGCCCAGGCCTTCGCATAAGCGTCGAGAATGCGGTCGCAGAGGAGGTTGAACTCTTCGTCCACCGCGCGTCGCGGCGCCTCGGCGTCGAACCAGGCGGCGGTCTCTTGCGCCCCCTGCGAATAGGGGATGGCGCAGGCGAAATCCGTGACCAAGCGCTTGATCTTGCTGTTGTCGAAGATCATGCTCTGGGACTTGTCTCCCAGCAGCCCGGCTCCCCATCCCGGATCGTAGGCGGCGATCAAGTCCGAGGGCACATGGACAATCTTCGCCGCCGTGCCGAAGGCGCGGGCCAGGAGGTTAAAGATCTGGTTCCAGGTTAGCCACTCGTCCGAGGTGATGTGAACGGCCTCGCCGATCGCCCCCGGATTCCCCAGCAGCCCGACGAAACCCTTGGCGAAGTCTGTGCTATGCGTCAGGGTCCAGACAGACGTTCCGTCGCCATGGACGATCACCTCTCGTCCGCGGCGCATCCGGTCGATGACCGTGTAGCGGCCTTTCATCGGCAGCAGGGTCGCGTCGTAGGTGTGGGAGGGCCGGACGATGGTGATCGGCAGCCTGTCTTCTTGATACGCCCGCCAGAGGCGTTCTTCGCAGGCGATCTTGTCCCGCGAATACTGCCAGAAGGGGTTGTCGAGGGGCGTTGATTCCGTTACCGGAAGCCTGGCCGGCGGCGTCTCGTAAGCCGAAGCCGAGCTGATGAAAACATACTGCCCGACCCGGCCGTGGAAGAGCCCGAGGTCTGTTTCGACGTGGTCAGGTGTATAGGCGATCCAGTCGACGACCGAATCGTACGTCTCCTTTTCCAGCACCCCGCGGACTGAATCGGGGTCGCGGATATCGGCGCGGAGAACCCTGGCTCCCGCTGGCGTCGGGCGGAAGGACCGGCCGCGGTTGAGAAGCGTCAGCTCGATCCCTCGCTCGACAGCGAGCTCGGAACAGGCCGAGCTGATGACCCCCGTGCCGCCGATGAACAGCGCTTTCATCCCATCACGGAAAATAAAACATGGCTCCCGGGATGTCAAGGTGAGTTCGGCCAGGAGTCGCGGTCAAGCTTTCCGGAGGTCCGCCGGCTCGTGCCGCTCAGGCCAACAGCGCATGCGCCTCTCTTACCAGTCGAGCCAGGGGGAGCCTGTAGGGGCAGGCTTGTTCGAGCGGGAAGAGATCCATTCCCTCCCGATAGCGGGCCGACAGAGGCAAGCCCCGATAGCCGGCGCGGGCGCTCTCGGTCTCGCCCGAGAGATGATAAGTCCTGAAACGGAGGATCTCCGAGACGGCGGGGCCCTCGGGGAAAGCCCGGCTGCAGGCGCCGCACATCCGGCACATTTCGGACCCCAGGCGTCGGGCCAGGATGCGAAGGCCCCTGTCCTCGCTCTTCGTCAGCCGACCGGACGCGGCCTTCAGGTTCTGTTCGAGCTGGTCGCGATTGAACAGGATGTTGCCGAAGGCTATGACCCCGGGGACGTCCAGGACCCAGTGGATCAGGGCGGTGGCGATGCTCCCGTCGTCCGGAAGATAGCTGCGGACTTCATCACGCAACCCCTCGACATGGTCCCAGGTCTTCGTCCCGCCAAGGAAAGTTTTCATGGCGACGATGGCGATCCCTTTGGCGGCGGCCTTGGCGATGATCTCGAAATACCTCTCGCGCGTGTGGCGGTTCGGGAAGGTCTCCTTCGAGAAGTAGTCCTGGGGAACGGTCGGGTTGACCGGGACCTGGATCAGGTCGAAGAGGTCGCTTTCGACGGCCGCTTCGAACACCTCGGCGGTATTGATGTGCTGGGACATCATCAGGAAGCGAGTCCGGCCCTGCCGCTTCAGCTCCTCGAAGGCCTGCACGGCACCCGTCTTCGTTTTTATATCTTCGGCGTTCCGGTACATGGAATGGATCTTGAAGCCGTCGATCATCTCCAGCCCGGCCCTCTTCCGGTTCCGCTCGAAGGCGGCGATCGCCTCGTCCTTGTCCAGGGTGCTGATCGTCGTATCGCAGGCGAACGAGTCGCGGTCGAGCTTCCGGAAAAGCTCGTAGGGAGCGGGGTTGCGCCATTCGCCGATCTTGTGCCAGTAGTTAACCCCGGCGTCGAGGGCGATCTGGTACATGTCCTCGACTCCCATCCAGTCGCCGAGAAAGACCGAGGATCGGATCCCCGTCCGTCCGAGCGTCACATAGCGCATCCGGGAGGGTTCTTCGAAGCGGGCGCGTAGCGGGAGCGCGCCGGCGGCCAGCGTGGCCAGCAGGAAGCTCCGCCTCGTCAAGGGGAGGGGGCCGGCGGCGGGGTGTTTCGTGTGAAGCATGTCCTTTCCTCTTTGATCAGGATATTACGAGCCCGGTCCTTCGATCGCCAGACTTCCTCATCGAACGGACCGCTCAACTTGGGCAATATAGAATCGGACTCGGAGCGATGTCAAGGAAAATCGGGGCATACCATATCAGTGATCCGGTCCTGGCGGCCCGGTCATTCCAGGGAGAGGGCCTCAGTTGACACTCCCTCTCCCGGTGAATTAGCATTCAGACATCGTGGGCTTTCGTTTCACGCCGGCTTCCACTCTCATGCTCCTGGGCGCCCTACAGGCGCTTTTCCTTGCCCTGGCCCTGCTCGAGAAACGAAAGAGAAAATCACCCGCCAACCGCATCCTGGCCGCCCTCATGTTCCTCACGGCCCTGCGGCTCGTCAACGCCGCCCTTTTCTACAGCTTTTCCGGTTCGCGCCCCCTCAGTCTGGGCTGGACCGTGCCCTTGATCCTGACCTACCCGCCTCTCCTCTTTCTCTACGTCCGCGCGCTGATCGATCCCGCCGGCCGGCTCCGGTCGCTCGACGCGCTCCATTTCCTGCCGGCGGTCCTCCTGGGCTGCTGGCTCGCGGTCAGGAACCTGTCAGGCTTCGCAAGCCACATTGGGGCCAAAGGGGAAGGCATCCAGGAGCTCGTGATCAACGCCGCCTGGCTCGTCCAGGCCGCGGTCTATATCCTCCTCATCTTGCGCCTCCGGCAGGGGCACATCCGGTCCGCGGCGCAGGTGCTGTCCGCGCGCAACAAGATCTATCTCGATTGGGTCCGAAACCTGGTCTTGGGTTTTGTCCTGATCGCCGCGCTCACGCTTCTTTATGTTCTCCATGTGACTCTACGGCTGCCGCTGCCTGGAACCCCGAGCATTATGCTTCACCTTTCGATCGCCGGGATCGTCCTCGCTTGGGGCTACCTTGGCCTTCGCCAACCTGAGGTCCTGGCCGCTGTGCGCCCTGAGCATATCCAGCTCGATAGGGAGCGCGAGGAGCGGCGGACGACATCAGCCGCTCCGGATGACGGCCAGGCGCGCCGCCTGCTCGAGTATATGGACAGGGAAAAGGCCTACCTTTCGCCAGAGCTCAACCTTTTCGACCTCGCCCGCGCGCTCGGCTTGCCTGCCTATCAGCTTTCGGCACTCCTCAACAGGAAGCTCGGGAAGACCTTCTTCGAATTCGTCAACGGCTACCGCGTCGAGGAAGCCCAACGTCGCCTTCTCGACCCCGCCGGAGCGAACCTGAAGATCCTGGCCTTGGCCTTGGAGTGCGGTTTCAACTCAAAATCCTCCTTCAACCGCATCTTCAAGGAAATGACCGGTCAGACTCCCTCCGATTTCCAGCGCCGGGGCCGGCCCGTCGGCTAATTTTCAGGCAACAGGTCCCGTTTTGACGAATCGGGACGACCTCCTCTCCTCGAAAGGCTAACTTGACAGAGGAAAGGAGAATCTCCCATGAAAAAGAGCGCCGTCTTCTTAATCATCGGAATCGCCGTCTTCGTCTTCTCCAACGGCCGTTGGACGGTCCCGGTGATGGCCTGGCTGGCCCCGCTTTTCTTGTTGCAGTCTATGCGGACCGGGCGGCCCTGGATCGGCCTTCCGGTTGCCGCGGTCCTTTTCGTCGGCGCCGCAGGGGTCATGCTCCACGGGATCATCCCTTTGCAATTGGGCGGATTGGGCCGGCTGCTTTCCGCCTACTACGGGCTCCTCTGGTTCATCCCGTATCTTATCGACAGGCTGCTTCGCAATCGCCCCACGGCCTTCCTGTCCACCTTGGTCTTTCCCTGCGCCTCGGTGGCCGCGGAGTACGGGAACGCCGTCGCTCTGGGCAATTGGGGCTCGACCGCTATCACCCAGCTCGACAACCTCCCGTTCGCCCAGCTCCTGTCCCTGACCGGGCTATGGGGGATCACGTTCCTTGTCGCCTGGTTTGGCCCCGTTGTTCTGTGGATCCGGGAAAATAGGTGGGAATGGAAGAAAACCCGCGGCGGGATCTCGGTTTTCTCCGGTGCTGTCGTGGCTGTCCTGTTTTATGGGGGACTGCGGCTGGCGATAACCGAGCAGCAGGGGCCGACTGTCCGCATCGCTTCCCTGCATCTCGATGACGACTCGATGAACGCCCTTTCATCGAGTTTTCCCGATCAGGAAGGCCTGCGTGATGGATACGCCGATGTCCAGGTCAGAAAACAGCGAGCCCTGGACCTGTATTTTGAGAAAAGCGCCCATTGTGCCCGTCAGGGGGCCGCGGTCGTCTTCTGGCCGGAGGCGGCCGTCGCCGTCGGCCGGGATGAGGAGGCGGGTTTTCTCGCCAGGGCCTCCAGCCTGGCTCTTGATGAGCGCGTCTATTTCATGCCGGCTTACCATCTCGCGCCGGCCTCCGACGGAACGAAGAAGGGGGAGAACATGTGCGCCCTGTTCGAACCGTCCGGAAGGGAGGTCTGGAGGTATGTCAAAGCCCACCCGGTCCCAGGGTCGCCGGACGCGTCGGGCACCCAGGGCATGGCCGTCATCGAGGCCCCGTTTGGGAGGCTGGCCGTCGCCATCTGTTATGATCTGGATTTCCCTTCACTTATCCGGCAGGCCGGGCAGAGGAAGGCCGATATCATGCTCGTTCCGGCTTGGGACTGGAAGGCCATTGACCCGCTCCACAGCCGGATGGCCGTCTGCCGCGCCATCGAAAACGGGTTTTCCATGGTCCGCCACAGCGTGGAAGGTCTATCGCTGGCAGTGGATGGGCTAGGCCGGCCATTGGCCGCCATGGATCACTTTAGGACTGAGGAGCGACTGATGTTGGTGGATGTTCCTGCGGCCGGCGTCCGGACGGTTTACCCCATCGCGGGAGATGTCGTGGCCTGGCTCTCGCTCATCGGGCTCGTGATCTTGGCCATTCTGCCTGCGTTTCGCCGTCCCCTTTCAGGATTGAATAGGCAGTGATCGGAGAGCGTGGTAGGATATGATTTTGAAGGCATGAAACCGCAAAAGGAGCACGCCAATGGGCGCCAAGAGCACGCCAGCCGACAAGGCCGGGAAAGAGAGCCCGCACGGCGCCGGCCGGAGCAGCTTCGACCTGATCGACAGCGCGGCTTTCTTCAAGCAATTCCCCCTCAAAAAGGGGAGCGCGTTCCTGGATATCGCCTGCGGCCGTGGCGCCTATACCCTTATCGCGGCTGATTTTATCGGCCCCGCCGGCAAGCTGTATGCCGTCGACCTCTGGCAGGAGGGCATAGCTGGGCTGAAAGGCGAGGCCGCGGCCCGGGGGATAAAGAACATTGTCGCCAAGGTCGCCGACGTCGGCAGCCGGATCCCTTTGGCCGACGGCTCCGTGGATGCGGCCTTGATGGCGACGGTCCTTCATGACCTGGTCGAGGAGGGAAAGGCGGAGCCGGCCCTCCGGGAGACCGCCAGGGTCCTAAGGCCGGGCGGCCTCTTCGCCGTGGTCGAGTTCAAGAAAGTCGAGGGACCGCCGGGCCCGCCGCGCGAGGTCAGGCTGAATCGGCGCGAAGTGGAGAATCTCGTCACGCCGTTCGGTTTCGAGAGCCTGAAGGCCAGGAGCCTGGGGCAAGATATCTACCTTGTTGTTTTCCGGATCGGGGAGGGGCGGTCCCGGGAGGGCGGCAACAAGAGTGCGAAACCTTGACCGCGGCGCGAAGGAGATGCTATCTTACAAATCCGATGGAAATAATAAGGTGAGAAGAATGTTACCCATCATCATAGGCGTCGTCGTGGGCGCTGTGGGCGGTTTTTTCTTCTACAGACATATCGGCTGCAAGAGCGGCGCCTGCATGATCACCGGCAACCCCTATCTTTCGACCATCTATGGGGCGCTGCTCGGCGGCCTGATCGGCAATATCCTGAAATAGTCCCCTCAGGCGGATTCAGGCAGCAGCCGTTGGGCGCTTTCGAAGCGGATCGCCCGGACCTGCGCGTCCGTGAGCGGGCACTCCTGGACCTTGAGCACGGCCGCCTCGAAATAGAAAAGCGGCGCATACGACCCGAAAAGCACCCGGCCCGGGCGGCAGGCTCGATACCAAGTCGGCGACGCCGTTCACCGCGTCGAGCATGGCGATCTCGACGGAGACATTCCCGGCGTTGACGGTATCGACGAGCGCCTTCTCCCGCACCGTCCTCAGCCCGTTGACGATCACGAGCCGAAGCCCGGGCGCCTGCTTGACGACGCCGGCGAGCGGGGCGGGATCGGTCACCGGGACGCGGAGGAGCGGATGCATCATGCGGTCGTCCTCCATGATCAGTGCGAGCTCGACGAGCAGGCCCTTCGCCGCGGCCATTCCCAGAAGTTTCGCGAAATCGGGGTCATCGAGCTTATAACCGTGGTAGTTCGGGTAGAGCCTGAGGCCGGGCATACGATGCTCCTCGACGCAGCGGCGGAACTCCTCCTGCCAGTCGGGAAGCGCGGGGTTCACCGAGCCGAAGGGAAGAAGCAGACCTTTTCCCTCGCGGCGGCAGTCCGCGGCCAGCCGGGCATTCGCGCCGGCCAGGTCTTTGTGGAGGAGGCAATCGAAGCTCCCCGCCCAGGCCTGGGCCGACTCCCTGGCCGCGTAGCATCGCGGCCAGGCCGGCCGTGTCGTCGAACCGCACGCGCCGCAGCGGCCAGCGCCCCAGGTTGACGTTGACGTCGATCAGACCCCCGGTCGCGGGTTCCGCGCCGATCGCCGATCGCGGCAGGGTAAGCGCCGTCCGGGCGCACCGAGGCCCGCCAGCTCCGGCCGCCGTCGCCGCGAGCGCGGTTTTCAAGAATTCCCGCCGGTCTATGGAAACTGGAGTGTTTTTCATTTCTCACAGCTTGACCCCCTTCGCGTCGAGGATGGGCTTAAGGATGCGCTTGAGGTTCTCCGCCAGGATGAGCCGCTTGGCGCTTTCGGGGATGTCGGCTCCCAGGACTTTGCCCAGCTGGGAGGCGATTCCCCGTGACCCGAAGTCGCTGCCGTAGAGACAGCGCTCGGCGCCGAGCTCCCGCACGGCCATTTCGATGTAGCCGGCCGTCGGGTCGCCGCCGCAGAGGTCGGCGTAGACGTTGGGATAGGGCCGGATGGCGCGGAGGCCGACCTCCCAGTCGCCTCCGCTGTGGGCGCAGATGAGGGTGGCCTTCGGGTGCCGGGCCGCGAGCTCCGCGAGCTGCATCGGCGTCGATTCATCGGGCAGGTTCCCCGTGATCTTGAGCCAGGTGTGCTGGAGGACGGGCACCTTGAGCTCGACGGCGCGCTCGACGATCGGGTCGAGGGTCGGCTTGTTGCAGTACTCGGCCACGAGAAGCTTGACGCCGATCATCGGACCGTCGCGAATGCACCGGTCCATTTCCGCCAGGCTGGCCTGGGTGTGCTTCGGGTTGAGATAAACATAGGCGAAAACCCGGTCCGGGTAAGGCTTGATGGCCCTCAGGACAACGTCGTTGGCCCGCCGCAGCTGCTCGGGAGAGAGGTCATAGGTCCCCTCGAAAGTGCCCATGAACAGGATCGATCGTGAGATCCCCAGTCGGTCGTCGAACTTGAGCATCTCGCCGAGCTGCGCTTCGGGCGTTGCGCCCAATTTTTCGACCAGGTGAGTGTGGTCGTCCCAGATTTCGTATTTCATGTCGTTTTGCTCCAGATCGATTGTAACACGGGGAGGGATGGTAAACCTCCGCCGCCCGACATGTCAAGGCCGGCCGGGTCCGGACCGACGGCGTTGTTGACGAACGGTGAAGGCGAATCCGCGGCCCAACAGGGCAAAGCCGGGGAGTTAGACCTTCTTGAGAGGAGCGCTCTATCCCCCGACCTTTCGGAGGAGGCCAGCCATCCGGCGGATATAATCGGGGTCCGTGCCGCAGCAACCGCCGATGAAGTTGGCGCCGTTGGCCGCCATCTCGGGAACGTGCTTCACATAGTCTTCGAGCCCCTGGGAGTATACCACCCGGCCCCCCTCAGTCAGTGACGGCTTGCCGGCATTGGCCTGGGCGATGAGCGGGAGTGAGGTCAGCGGCCTCATCTCCCCGACCAGCGCCGCCATCTCGCCGCTGTCGAGGGTGCAGTTCGACCCGACGGCCGCTGCGCCCTCCTTTTCCAGCGCCTGGAGGCAGGCGGCAACGCTGTCCCCCATCAGGGTAAAGAAGCCCCGGGGAACATGGTTAAAGGTCATGGTGACGAAGACGGGGAGGGAAGAAGCGCGCCGGGCGGCGCGCAATGCGCACAACGCCTCCCTGAGGTCATATTGGGTTTCGACGATGAGGAAGTCGGCACTTCCGTCGTTGAGCCCCCGGGCCTGCTCGGCGAACGCTTCCTCGAATTCCGGCTCGGTGAACGGGCCCTGCGGCTTCAGGAATTTTCCGGTCGGCCCGATGCTGCCGCCGACGAACCGGCCGGCGGGCCTGACCTCGTTGGCCGCTTGGCCCGCCGCCCTGTTGAGCTCAAAACATCTTTTCTCCAGGCCGTGCGAGGCCAGCTTGATCGGGCTGCCGCCGAAGCTGTTCGTCTGGACGGCATCCGAGCCGGCGTCAAAGTAGGAGCGATGGATTGCCTGGATCACTCCGGGGTTATCGACATTCCAGGCCTCGGGGCACGCGCCTTGAGGAAAACCACGCCGGATGAGTTCCGTGCCGAACCCCCCGTCCAGGAGCACGGTCCTCTCCTTGGCCAAGTCGAGTATGGATTGTGTCATGGTGCGCCTCGCCCTCAGTTTAGCCGATAGCCGCGGCTGAGTCCACCCCTGGAGGGATTGACGGCTTTCAGCGCGGTCAGGGGGAAAATATTCGGCGGACCGAGGGCTCAGCTCTTCTGGCTGCCTTTCCCTTGGCAGACGAGCACGGTGCCCGACTTGGCGTGGACGAGCGCAGCGTCCGGGAACGCGTTTTCCCTCGAGGCCATACCGAAGGTCAGGAGCGGCCCGTCGCTTAAAACGTGCTCTCTTTCGACCGCGACCACGCCCTTGCCGGGCACCCTCCAAACCTTGTAGATATCCCACTCGGACTGGGAAAGCTCGAAAGGCAACTGGGCAGTCAGCTGGGCCTCGTCCCCGGCGCCCTGGATATTGACGGGGATCCGGCTGATCTTCAATTCGAGGTCGCCCACCAGCCCGTCGGTCAGGACGCTCAAGACCACCGCCTGCTTTTCCTCCGGCGTCAGCTCGTTGAACCGCCGGGCGCGATCCAGATGATTGACAGTGGCCAGCGTGACCTCGGGGTTTTTCGCTCGGACCTCGATCTCGACTTGGTCGTCCTCCATGTCCGGGAGCGGAGGGAACGATAATTCATAATACCCTTGCTCGGTTGTCGTCAGGGCCTGGGTGATATCCTTGTCGGCGCCTTCGAAATAGAGGCCGCCGCTCTCGCTCGCCAGCATCTGGAGCGATTGCTCGCCCGAGGTCGAGCTGTCTCCCCCCACCCGCGTGCCCGCCGGGTTGACGACGAAAACGAGAGCGCCGCTGGCCTTGAAAGACTGGCCGGCACTCTTGATCTGATTAAAAAGAACGGTGTCGGGTGAAGAAAGCTGCACGTTATCCGATGCCGAGACGTCCCCTTGGTCGTTGAAGATGATCTGCGACCGGTTGGTCGTCGCGCCCGAGGTGATCCCGGCCGAGTGCAAGTGAACGATCTTGTCCGACTCGGGGAACCGGCGGAGGACGTCGTTCAGGGTCCTCAGAGAGGTGATGAGGGCTGCGGCAACCTGCCGGTCCTGCTGCTGGTCACGGTCCTTTTCCTGCTTGGCGATGCGGCTCGGTGTCTTGCCCGCCCATTCGGGGTAGGCGTCCCTGATCCCCGTGCCGGATGCCTCCCGGGATTTGAAATAATCGCCCTGCTTGGCGACGACCGACTTGGCGATACTGCCGGTGACGGATTCTTTGTCGGCGGACGGGCCGAAGATGACGCGGAGGCCCGCGAAAGGATCGATGCTCATGACGATAAATCGAACGCGGCTGTCGGCTTGAAAGACTGTGCCCTCGGCGATCTTCTTGGACTTGGACAGCAGGTTGGAGCTGATCGACGCTGTGTCGAAAACAAGGAAGACCAACTTATTCCGGGCTCCGCCTTTGGTGAGCGTAAAACCCTCGATGGGGCGGCCGCCGAGCAGAACATCAAGATCGGCTGCGGTGAGATCAACTGCCGGCGTTCCGTCTTTGTTTGTTGCGTAGAGGGGCGTCGTCCGCTCTCTATGAGGCGATCTTTGTTCCGAGACCTGGCGGCCGCCGGCAATCGCGGCTCCGAAGAAGGAGACAACAGCGAAGCTCAACAACGCTGCCCGGAAGTGGTGAGTCAAATGCATGGCGAACCTCTTGCCCCATTATGCAAAATTGACGGCAGATTAGCAATTCGGAATTGGTGCCAGGATATCAATTCCCCAATTAATTTTATCGTCTTGAGCCCCCGGACGTCGGCCAAGGCGAGATGAATAGGTGAATGGATATCCTGTCACCAATTAGCCCTAGTGGGCAGCAAGCGAAAATTAGGAAATTGGCATTGTTTCCCGAATTTCGCGGAAGCGGTCGAAGTGGGGACGGATGAGCGAGATCACCCGGCGGTCGATGGCGTCAGCCTCCGACAGGCCGCAGACCTGACTCAGGATATGATCCAGTCCCTTCGGGAAGATCAGGCGGCGGAATTCCTCGTCCGGCCCGAAAAGCCGGCCGCTTTCGTCCGTTTTCCGGAAAAAGCAGGCGGCGGCCGCGCCCTGAGCCGTGACCGCGGGTTCGACCCCGCGCTCGAGGTCGAAGCGCATGGCCCCGATCAGGCGGTCGTCACGCGCCAGCTTCCGCCGGACATCCCGGCCGACCCGGAAAATGGTGTCGCCGAGGTGCACGTTGCCGAACCGTTTCAGGAGGTTCTCGATGTGCCCCTCCTGGTTGGCATCGTTGAACTCTTCCGGGTAGGCCGTGATCAGCGCGCGCCCCGATTCCCACATCGCCGCTTTGGCACCGGCCCTGAGCTCCGGGTCGCGGACGGCTTCCCAGGTGAAGGTATAATCTCTCCTGAGCACTCCCTCCATGTAGGCGAGCATGGCGTGCCCGAGGTTGTGGATGAAGGATTTTCGCTCGACATAGGCCTTCATGTTGTCTTTCGGGTCGAGCCCGTGGACCTCGGGGACGGGCGCCCGGAACGCCCTTTTGTCCAGAATGAGCGTGTTATAGGCCTCGGCGTAGACAAGCAAAGGGTCGCGTTCGCGGTCTTTCGCGGACATGATCGGGACCATCTTCCCGATGCTCGTCTCGACGAGCCCGAGCATCGCCTCGAACGGAAACCCGCCGGGCAGGACCTTCCGAAATTCGCCCCGGAGGAACGCCGCGCCATCGAGGATGTTCTCGCAGATGATGAGGTCGACGGGACGACGGCCGAACCTCTGCAGGCGCAGCTCGAGTCCCCGGGCCGCGGCCGGCACGATCCCGGCCAGGTGATTTTTCCCCACCGCCGACCCGAGACAATCGGCCTCCGCGACCTCCGCGGCGACCCTCTCAGTATCCCGGACATCGACCCCCCGCACGTTCTCGATCCGCCAGGTTTCGCTCTTCTCGTCGCGGATCTCGACGGTGTAGCCGTGCCGCTCGTTGAGCGCGCTGATGACCGCCTCGTCGACATCCGCAAACACGACCTCCCATCCGGCCCGGGAAAAGAGCTGCCCGATGAACGACCGGCCGATGTTCCCGGCGCCGAACTGTACGAGCTTCTTCATCGATTCCCGTTACATCGTCAGGCTATCGATATGGCACCAGAGAGCGAGACCCGGGGCGTGTGGTGAGAAGTCCGTATGAGCGACGAGCGGGCACGGTTCCTCTCGGTCTTCCGAGAGGAGAGCGAGGAGCGAATCGAGCGAGTTTCGCGCATTGGCGAAGCCAAGGCGCGGGGGTTCCAAGGGGGAAGGCACCCTTGGTCGCAGGACGAAGTCCGCAAAGGGGAGGCAGTGAGCGAAGCGAACGTTGGAGGGGTGAAAGCTGAGCTTTCCCCCTCCAATAAGTCGTTGCGGGAAATCGTGGCGTGACTTCGAACCACATGCTCCGGGCCTCGCTCGGCCATGACGGGACCCGTTCTCTCGGCATTATCATAGGCGTGATATCAGGGCAGGTTTTTTTCCAGAAATTCGGCCTCGTCGGCGGCGGACCAACCATCGACCGTCCGCAATGGCCCCCGGACATGGGGGTAGATGAGCCCCTTGCCGAAAAACTCCTGGCCTTTGACCGCTTTGACCAGGCCGAGGGCGGCATCGAGCCCTCCGACCCGCCGGACGTAGAGCTCCGGGGTGATCTCGCCGCTTTCGAGGAGCCCCATGACGGCCCGGACATCCGACGGATCCCCCCCCGACGAGCCGACCATGGAGATGCTGTCGTAATGGACGCGCCGCGTATCGACGGTGATCAGGCTTTCGCCCGCCTTGGCGCCGCCGAAAAAGACGGAGATGCCGCCCGTCCCGAGCCACTTCAGCGACTCTTCCTGGATCCGCGCTACCCCAAGGGCGCTGATGCAGTCGTCGACGCCCTGGCCGCCGGTGAGCCGGGCGATGGCCCCCGGCAGCTCGTCCGGCGTCGTCACGACGAATCCGATCCCCCTCGACTCGGCCTTCGCCGCGATGATCCCCCGCGCCTGTTCCCGCCGTTCTTCCATGGGCTCGGAGATGACGATGGCCCGCGGCCGATGCGACATGGCCAGGTCGGCATGCAGGATGCCCATCGTTCCCGACCCGAGGATCAGCGTCACGCCGCCCTCCTTCAGTCCCAGCCGGGCGCGCCGCGCCGCCGCCGGCCCGTCCTTATAGATGTGGGGTACCTGGTTCTGGGACGAATAGACGCAGGATAAAGGCTCGCTGAAGGCCGCCGCGAAATACGGGATCTTCCCCGGATCGTACGGGATCAGCGAGTCGGTCTCGATGACCTCCTCCATGATCAGGACGTACTCCGCGAACAATCCCCCCAGGGAATAGCCGATCGCGGTCTTGCGGACCGCTTTCGGGTCGGGGTACCGTTCGAGGTTATTGACCGGACCCGCGTTTATGGCCGGCTGGAGTGCGAAGGACTGCCCCGGCTCGACCCTGCCTTTGAGCCCCTCGCCGATTTCGACGGCCGTGACGCAGCCCTCGTGGCCGATGACGACCGGCCACCGTTCCGGGTCCCAGCCCGCGAGCAGCGGATGTTCGCTCCCGCTTTCGATGAGCTTGCCGTCCGAGGTGCAGGCGAAGACCGCGTCGACCCGCGCCAGGAACTGGTTCCGGCCGGGCCGCGGCACGGGCAGCCGCCTTAAAAAGAGCTTGTCGAACCCTTTCCCCGCGAGCACGAGCCCGGCCATTTCCGCCGGAACCCGGGCCGCCGCGCGCGCCTTCTGGAAATCACTGAACTTTGAAATGTTCGTCGTCCTTGCCAGGCTCGTATCTACGAACCGTATCGAATTCCCCCTCACCTTTGTCCTCCCCCTCGAGTGGGGAGGGAAAGGTCGGGGGTGATGTTGCGTGACCAGGGTTCATATCATTTCTATGGCCAAGGCGTAGGAGCCGCCCCCCCCGAAGCAGATGCCGACGGCGCCGAACCTGAGGCCGAGCCGCTTCATGGCGTGGATGAGGGTCACCGGGAGCCGGACGCCCGCCGAACCCAGCGGATGTCCCAGGGCGATCGCCCCGCCGCAGACGTTGATCTTTTTCCCGGGGAATTCCCGGGCGAAGACCGGGAGCTGGATGCCGAAGGCTTCGTTGATCTCGAGGATCTCGAACCGGTCGGCGGCGCAGTCCCTCTCGTCGAGGGCCGCGAAAAGGCACTTCAGGGCCGCGACGGGGGAATCGACGAAGTCGGCCGCCGGCCCGTCCACCCGGCTCCAGCCGAGGATCCGTGCCAGCGGCGCCGCCCCCGACTCCCTTAAGTAATCCTCCGAGCACAGAACGACCGCCGAGCCGTTGTCGGCCGGGGTCGAGGTGTTGTAGGCGCAGGCGATATCGGTCTCCGCCTCATTTTTCATCTTTTCGAGGTCTTCGTCCGAGCGCAAATCGTCATTCGCCGTGTCTCCGGCCGGGACGATCTCGTTCAGGAAATGCCCCTGGTCGCGCGCCTCCCGCGCCTTGGCGTGGCTCGTCGCGGCATGGGCGTTGACCTCCTCGATCGAGATGCGGTTCCTCTCGGCGTAAGCGACGGCGTATTCGCGCATGAACTTTCGCCCCACCGGCCAAAAAAGGCCGTCGTAGGAGGTGGCATCGACGATGCTCGCCTGGCCGGCCTGTTCCTCGACGTTCTCGCTGTAATGGAAGCGGTAGGCGCCGGTCTTCTTGAGGTGCAGTCGTTCGCCTTTCGCGTAGCGCGGCCCGCCCCGGAAAAACCGCGGCTCGAGAAGATAGGGAGCGTTCGTCCGCGATTCCATGCCCCCCGCCACGGCGACTTTCGCCCGGCCGAGGAGCAGCACGTCGACCGTCGCGACCAGGGCCTCGAGGCTCGACCCGCAGACCGATTCGACCGCGCGCGAGTAGACCGTCTCCGGTATCCCGGCCCTTATCGCCGCCTGCTTGGCGGGCGCCTCGCCCAGACCCGACGAGACGACGCAGCCCATCGTCACCATCTCGACGCGCTCCGGCGCGACGCCGGCCTGCCTCAACGCTCCGGCGATCGCCTGGCCGCCGAGCTCCGGTGCGCCGAAAGCCGCGAGGCCGCCGTTGAACGTCCCGACCGGCGTCCGGCCCGCGCCCAGGATGTAAACGGGCCTGTCTAGAACAGTGATCATGCGGTCATCCTTTGAGAAGCTCCATCGCCGCCCCGTAGATCCTCTCCGGCGAAGGAATGTTCTCGTGCTCGAGGCAGGCGGCCATGGGCGGCGGCACGCTGTAGGCGGAGACGATCTCCACGGGTTTCTTGAGCGCCCCGAAGGCGCGGCCCTGGACCTCGAAGGCGATATGCTCGGCGAAGCTCGCCGTCACGGGCGACTGCACGACGACCGCGCACCGCCCCGTCTTTCGGGCCGACCGCGCCAGGGTCTCCGTATCGAGTGGCACGAGCGTCCGGAGGTCGATGACCTCGGCTTCGATGCCGTCCCTTTCCTTGAGCATCTCGGCGGCCTGGAGCGTATTCTTGAGCATGTAGAGGTAGCTGACGAGCGTGATGTCCTTTCCCTCGCGGAGGACCGCCGCCTGGCCGAAAGGCACGAGGTATTCCTCTTCGGGAACGGCTCCCAGGTCCGCGTAGAGAAGCTGGTGCTCGATGAAGACGACCGGGTTGTCGTCGCGGATGGCGGTCTTGAGCAGCCCCTTGGCGTCGTAGGCGGTGGACGGCGCGACCACCTTGAGCCCCGGGAACTGGGCGATGACCGCCTCGAGGCTCTGGGAGTGCTGCCCGGCGTAGCCCTTGCCGCCGCCGATGGTCGTGCGGAGGACCATCGGGATCCTGGCCTTGCCGCCGAACATGTAGCGGGCCTTGGCCACCTGGTTGCCGAGCTGGTCGATGGCCATCAGGATGAAGTCGATGTACATGATCTCGGCCACCGGGCGCAGCCCGGTCATGGCGGCGCCGCAGGCCGTGCCGACGATGGCGGCCTCGGAGATCGGGGTGTTGAACACCCGCTCGCGGCCGAAGATCTCGATGAGCCCCATCGTCACCCCGAAGGCGCCGCCGTAATCGGCGACGTCCTCGCCGTAGAGAACGACGCGCCGGTCGCGGACCATCTCCTCGACCAGGGCCTCCGTGACGGCGTGGCGGTAGAGGATCTTGCCTCCCGGCATCCGCTTGATCCGGCGGACGGGCTTCAGGAGGTCGGTCGTTTGCCATTCCGGTCCGACAGCCGCGGACGAAGAGTCCGCCCACAACCCCTGCTCGATCTCCTCGACCTTGGGGTCATCGGCGCCCGCCGCCCGGCAGGTGATCTCCCTGATCTTGGTCTTGATCGATTCCGTCTCGGCGTCCGCCCCTTCCGAGCTCATCACGCCGGCGTCGACGAGCTCGGCCCGGAAGAGCGCGATGGCGTCCCTGTCCTTCCAGGCCTTTTCCTCGGCCGGCGTGCGGTAGGTCGTCCGCGGGTCGCTCAGCGAGTGTCCCAAGTAGCGGTAGGTCAGGCACTCGAGCAGCACCGGCCCCTCGCCGCGCCGGCAGACCTCGGCCGCGCGGTGCACGGCATCGTGCACGGCCAGGACGTTCATGCCGTTGACGACCTCGGCGTGCATGTTGACGCCGTTGTAGCCGGCGCCGCGCTGCGCCAGGTACCGGACGCCGGTGACTTCGTTGAATTGCTGGCCGGTCATGCCGTACTGGTTGTTCTCGATCAGGAAGACGACCGGCAGGCCCTTTCCGAACTGGGCCTGGGCGGCGAAGTTCATGGCCTCGTGGGCGATGCCGTTGTTCGTGGCGCCGTCGCCGACGATGTGAGAACCACGCGGCCGGTCCCCAGGAGGTGCTGCGCCAGGGCCGCGCCCGCGCCGATGGCGTAGCTGCCGCCGACGATGGCGTTGGCGCCGAGATGGCCGGCGTTGAAGTCGGCGATGTGCATGCCGCCGCCGCGGCCGCGGCAGTAGCCCTCTTCCTTGCCCAGGAGCTCGCACATCGTCCTGTAGAGGTGGAGGTGGATAGCGTGCTCGACGAGCTTGTCATCGGGAAGAGCGGAGGCTCCATCGTCGCCGAGAAAGCCGATGAGCTCGGCGCGGCTCATGGCGTAGAGACGATAGGCTCCCTTGGCGATCGAATGGCCGTGGCCGCGGTGGGTCGAGGTGATGTAATCGTCGGCGCGGATGGCGGCCATGCTGCCCGCGGCCACCGCCTCCTGGCCGATCGAGAGATGGGTGGCGCCCGTGAACTGGAAACCGTCACACGGCAGGAACTTGCCCTGCTTCATCTCGACGATCGTCTCTTCGAAAAACCGGTTCATCAGCATGACCCTCAACATGCGGAGCGCGGCCTTGGGGGTCAGGGTCCCGTTTCGGATCTCGTCCTCGAGGTCCGGCTGGTACGAGAAGAGGGGGATGGGGGGGAAGGTGATCTGCCCGGGCTGGGTTTCGGGTAAAATGTCGCATTCTTTCATGGAATCTTCCTTAAGGGAGCGATTATTTTACCCCAAGACCGCCCCCCGCGTCCAACGCTCCGCGCCCCGGGGGCGCCCTGGAGGGAGATCGGATCAAGTGGCCTCCAAAGGGCTTGACTTCCGTTTGAGTCTTCAATAAAGAGAAGGATATATGGTGATATTTGGACCTGAGAAGAAAGGTGGAGGGATATTCCATGAGAAAGACCGTCCTCTATTCCGCTCTGTCTTTGACATGCGCCGTTTTGCTCCTGACGTCGCCTCTGGTCTGGGGGCAGGCTCAATCGTTTCCGGCCGTCCCCGGATACGCGGGGGTCAGGGCGGACCTGGATTTCGGTCGGATGCCGCTCTACTTCATCGCCAACCAGGGACAGCTTGACGGGCAAGTGGGATTTTATGTGCCGGGCAACGACAAGACACTGTATTTCACTCCGGAAGGGATGACGATCGCGTTGAATTCGAGTTCCGGACGCTGGGCGGTGAGGCTGGATTACGTGGGTGCGAACGCGGGTGTGCGGCCCGTCGGCCTGGAAAAGACAGGAGCTGTAGTCTCATATTTCCGGGGCCGGCCGGAAGAGTGGCATGCCGGCCTGCCCACGTATGCGAAGATCATTTACCCTGACCTCTGGCCGGGGATCGACCTTGTCTATCAGGGCGCAGCCAACCGCCTGAAATACGAGTTCATCGTCCATCCCGGCGCCGATGCGTCCCTGATCCGCCTGTCCTATCGCGGGGCGACGGGCCTGTCCGTCGCCGAGGACGGCCGGCTGAAGGTCTCGACGCCGTCCGGTGAGTTCGCTGATGACATTCCTGTGGCTTTCCAGGAGATAGACGGGAAGCGCATGGATGTCCCCATTTCGTACGGGCTGGACAACAGCGCATGGGACAATGAGGGAGGTGCGGCGGACGGGGAAGCCTGTCGGGATCGGGCGCTCGAGTACGGCTTTGAGGTCGGCGCCTATGACCATACCAGGCAGCTCGTTCTGGATCCGGCGGTGCTCGTTTATTGCGGCTACATCGGCGGCTCCGGAAATGACCATGGCTTTGCCATTGCCGTCGACAGCGGAGGAAACGCTTATCTCACCGGTTACGCGATCTCGACCGAGGTGGATTTCCCGGTCGATGTGGGACCCGACTTGTCATATAACGGAGGAACCTACGATGCCTTCGTGGCCAAGGTGAACCCCGCGGGAACGGCGCTTGTCTACTGCGGCTACATCGGCGGACCGGATTCGGAGTACGGCTACGGGATCGCGGTGGACGGCTCTGGAAACGCCTATGTCACGGGCCAAACCCGGTCCCAGGAGCCGGGATTTCCCGTTACGGTCGGACCGGGGCTGGCTTACGGCGGAGGCCCTTGGGATGCGTTCGTGGCGAAAGTCAACGCGGCGGGAACGGCGCTTGTCTACTGTGGCTATATCGGCGGCTCTGACGAAGACAGCGGTCGGGGGATCGCCGTGGACACCGCCGGGAACGCCTATGTCGCCGGGTTCGTCTGGTCTGACGAATCGAGCTTTCCCGTGGCCGGGGGGCCGGACCTGGTTTATAATGGCGGGACCGCCGATGCTTTTGCGGCCAAGGTGAATGTGGCCGGAACGGCACTCGTCTATTGCGGTTATATCGGCGGCTCCGGATCCGAAGGCGCTTGGGGGATCGCGGTCGATGGCTCGGGATGCGCCTATGTCATAGGGCGGACGGACTCCACCGAGGCCAGCTTCCCGGTGGCGATCGGTCCGGACCTGACCTATAACGGAAGCGGAGATGCTTTTCTGGCGAAAATCAGCGGGGCCGGAAGTGCGTTTGTTTACTGCGGCTACATCGGTGGCAGCGCCAACGAGACCGGCTATTCGGTAGCCTTGAACGCCTCCGGAAACGCCTTTGTCGTCGGGAGAAACCGCCTCCGGCGAAACCACGTTTCCCGTTACCGTGGGACCGGACCTGACCTATAGCGGCTACGGTGACGCCTTTGTGGCCAAGGTGAACGCTACCGGCGCGGCGCTCGGATATTGCGGGTATGTCGGCGGTTCCGGCTCGGAATTACGGTGAGGGGATCGCTGTGGATGGCTCCGGAAACGCCTATATCTCCGGGCAGACCTCTTCAAACCAGACCACCTTTCCCGTAGCCGTGGGGCCTGACCTGACCTATAACGGCAACTGGGACGGATTCGTGGCCAAGGTGAATGCTTCCGGCACAAAGCTCGGCTACTGTGGTTACATCGGCGGCTCCTCCGGGGATGTCGCAAGAAGGATCGCTGTAGACAGAACCGGAAGCGCTTATGTAGCCGGGGAGACGCTTTCCGGACAGGCGACTTTCCCCGTGACCGTGGGGCCGGACCTGACCCATAACGGCTCAAGTGATGCCTACGTGGCCAAAATATCCGAAGATCCGCATCTGGAAACCGCGTCACGGCGTGGGGGATTTTGACGGGGAGGGAGTGGATGAAATCGCGGTGGATTTCGGGGCGGCGGGCGTCTACCTCTATGACGCGGGCGCCTGGACGCAGTTGAGCCCCTCCAATGCAGAGAGCCTGCTGGCGGCCGAAGTGGACGGCGACAATGCGGACGAGCTCCTGGCCGACCTGGGCGCGAGCCGGACTGTGGGTTTGGAATGCAGGAGCTTGGCTTCAGCTGAGCGGGGTGAACGTCGAAGGCCTGGCGGCCGGGGATGTGGACGCGGACGGCGCAGACGAGGTCGTCGGCGATTTCGGCGCCGTCGGCCTGTGGCTGTATGACGGGGGAACTTGGTCTCAATTGAGCGGGGTGAATGCGGATGACCTGGTCTGCGCCAATCTCGATGGGAGCGGCGGCCACGAGATCGTCGGCGATTTTGGGACGACGGGGCTGTGGCTCTGGAATACGGGTGCCTGGACGCAGCTCAGCGGCGTCGACGCGGATTATGTGGCCTTCGGAAACACGGACGGGTTAGCCGGAGGGGAGCTGATCGGCGACTTTGGAGCGACGGGCTTATGGCTTTGGTCTCAGGGAGGCGGCTGGGCGCAGCTCAGCGGGGTGAACGCGGACTATATGATCGCCGGGGATATCGACGATAGCGCGGATGACGAGGTCTTCGGGGATTTCGGGCTGACCGGGCTGTGGCAGTGGGACAGCGGGTCATGGGCTCAGCTCAGCGGAGTGGATCTGGATTTTATGGTCCGAGCGGACACGGACGGAAACGGGGATGATGAAGTCATCGGAGATTTTGGGGTGATCGGCCTGTGGCTGGTCAACGGCGGGTCGTGGACGCAGGCGAGCGGCGTGAACGCGGAGTACGTGATGGCCGGGGACGTGGATGGGGACAACGCCGATGAAGTCATGGCCGACTTCGGTCCGCTCGGCCTGTGGCTCTGGAACCACGGCGCCTGGTCGCAGATAAGCTCGCTGAATCCCGAATAGCGCTTTATGTCCCTCGAGGGCTTTCCGTAACCATTCACCCCGATCGCCCGGGCGGCAAAGCCGGTCGAGGGGAAAACGAACACGTATCCGGAAATGGCCGCGACCGGGCTCTGGACGACTCCCTGCGACCTGGCCCGGTTCGCCATCGGCGCCCGGCCACGGGGTTCGAGCTTGTGCCCGTCTCAGCGAGCGAGTTCGTCAGCAGCGACAGCGGCATCCGATACGTCTTCGCGAAACCGGAGGGCGGGAGTTCAAAGACGGTCACCTGGGATTCGCCGCCGGCAACACTCAGCGCGGCGCGCCTGGGCGATGATGTCCGGGCCCCGCTCGAGCTCCTGCTCGCTGGCAACACGGAGGTTGCCGTCCAAGCCTACCGGGACCTCAAGGCTAAGAATCCCAAGGACCCTGCCGTCGACGAGAACCGCCTGAACGACCTCGGCTACAGGTTCCTGGGTGAAAAGAAGTTCGGCGAGGCGATCGCCGTCTTGAAGCTGAACGTCGAGTTCTATCCCCAATCCTGGAATGTCTATGACAGCCTTGGTGAAGCTTACATGATGAACGGCGACGAGGATCTCGCCATCGCTAACTACGAGAAGTCCCTTGCCCTCAACCCCAGCAACATCAACGGTGCCCGGATTTTGAAAAAGCTCAGGGAGGATTAGGGAGAACTCCTCTATTTCGCAGGGATGGGGTAGCGAAGGCGGGAGCCGAGCGCGTCGAGCGCCCGGTAGTAGGGCGCGATGCTCGGGAGGATAGTGCCGCTCGTCCCGGGCGTGGGGGCCGATCCCCGTCTGACCCCAGACGACGCCCTGGCCGCCCGGGGCGAAGCGGGCGCTCGTGGCGGGGAGTTTTCGTGCCGAGGACAGGCTCTTGGCCGGTGGCCTCGCGCACCGAGTCGAGGAGAGGCCGAGGTAGATATTCTCGCGCGCTGCAGGCGATGCCGTTCTCGGCGGCCACGATGGCGAGATCGAAGCCCATCTCCCGGCAATAGGACCCTGACGCGCTGCGACGACCGGCTCGACGCTGTCCTGGGGCAGGGGCCGGATCTCGATCCCCAGGACGCCCAGCCCGGCCGTGATGTTGAAGATCCCCGTCTCGCCGACTTTGATGAACGGGAACCGGACCTGGGACCTCCAGGCCGGGAGGCCCGCCTCAGGGTCAGCATCGCTCCGAGCATCTTCTCGATCTCGTCCCGGGCCATGAACAGCCGCGTCGTCATGTCCCCGGGCGCCGAGCCCATCCCGGTGTGGCCGCGCTCGCCCCGGACCGAGACCTCGAGCCGGATGAGCCCGCGATTCTCGACGCAAACCTCGCCCGCGAGCTCGTCGCCCTTCTCGCCGGTGCGCTCGCCGGCGATGAGAAGCCCCGGAGCGAACCCGGACCGCTCCTGCATCTCCTCGAGGACGTGCGGCGTGCCCATGGGCTCGCCCTCACCGATCTCCTCGTTTCCGACGAGGAGAAGCTGGACCCCGGGGAAGGGCGGCTGCGCCCCGGCGGACATCCTTCATCCAGACAAGATAAGTAGCGGCCACCGTTTTCATGTCGGCGGCGCCCCGGCCCATGAGATAGTCGCCCTCGAGGCGCGGCATAAACTGCGAGTCGTCGGGCTCGGGCTCGACGACGTCGAAATGGCCGGAGAGCATCACCGGCGTCTCGGCCCCGCCCGGGAACCCGACGAGAACCGCCGGATACTTTCCCTTTTCGAAGATCGAGACCTCGAGGCCGGCCTGCTGGGTATAGTCGTAGATGAGCGTCGCGGCCCGGCGGACCTCGTCCAGGCGCTCCTGTCCCGGCGCCGCGTTCGTCACCGAGGGGATGCGGATGAGCTGGCGGGCGAGGTCCACGATCTCGGCCGTCTTATTCGGATAGCTGACCTTGAGCCAGGCGCCCGACGGCGGGCTGAACCGGACGGGCGAGCCCGGTTCGCGCCGCGCCTCGTCCCTGGCCCGGACAAGCAGGGCCGGCCACTTTCCCGATTCTTCCTGGGGACCGGCCATTTCCCCGGCGATCCGCTCGACGTCGCGGGCGACTTCGGCCTCCCGCTCCTCGGTCAGCGCGGCCAGAAGCTCGGTCGGCACCACCGTCCGGTCTCCAAGCTCACGCCGGAGCCTCTCGCGCAGCCGCTCGGCGGTGTTCGGTCCGCCGCCGGCCATCTCCACGAGCGGCTCGAGAAGCTCCCGGCGCCCCAGGGCTTCCGCCAGTGGGCGGACCTCCTCGATCGTCCTCTTCAGGAAATCCCGCATCGCTTCGGGCTTGCCGGTGAAGGGATTCTCGATCCCCGCCCTCAACCCGGACTCGGCCGCCCTCTTCTCGTTCCGCCGGGCGCGGGCGAGGTCCTCGGCGTCGTACCGGAACGCCCGCGCGTACGACGGGTCGGCGTAAAACCGAATAAGGAGAAGCTCCTTGAGGGTCAGGTTGGCGATATCGAGCGCCAGCGGGTGCCCGCCCTCGTCGGTCCTGACCTCGACCCGGGCCATCGGCAGGTCGATCCGGGCCAGGAGGTTCTGCTTGATGATCTCCTCGGCCATCTCTTCGGCGGTCGCCGACCCGTCCGTCCCGTACAGGCCCCGGCGGTAGAGCGAGTGGAGCTGGTCGCTGCTGATGGCGATCAGCCGCTCGACCGGCTCGGCGAATGAGCGGGCCCGGACCGGCGTCCAGTTGTTGTTTCCGAACCGGACGCCCCGCCGCACGAGGTCGTAGGACAGGCGGAGATAGTCGGCGTGGGAGCGATAGAGGCCGGGGAGATCGACCTCCTCCGGGCTCGGAAAGGTCAGGTTCCGGACCGAGTCCAAGTCCGTGAGCGCGACGATGGGCTCGCCGTCGCGGACATCGGGCCGGAGCGGCGTGCTCGCCGTCGTGGCGACGAACAGCGAGGCGAAGGCCCGCATCAGGCGCGTCCCCTCGATATAGACCTGGTTCTTATAGCTGTCGAGGTGTTCATCGCCCCGCGCCGAAGGAGGCAGGTGCATGAAATCCCAGGCCAGGAGCGGCTCGGGCAGGGACAGGTTGGCGTGGATGCCGGCCGTGGCCAGGCGTCCGTCGTAAAGGTCGACGCAGCGCTCGAGGTAGCGGCGCTTGGCCAGGTTCCAGCCGCCCGGGATCGACCGGTGGTCGACCGGGACGGTCTGGAGGAGGTTCCCGTGGCGGTAGTAGAGGCGTTCGCCGAAGGCGCGGCCGGAACGGAAGAGCGCGTTGGCCAGGCAGCCTTCGAGGAGCCGCGCTTCATAGACGGCGCCGACGGGCGAGTAGTAAGGCCTCGTGACCCACTCGACCATCCAGTGGAAGACCTCGAGCTGGCTGCGCTCGACGAGCCAGGGCGGCAGGAAATCGGCGCGGAGGACATCGACGAAGGAACGCTGGTCCGGGCCGGAGCCGACGACCTGGAGCGGCCGCATGCCGGAATCCAGCATGTTCCACTCGAGCTCGAGGCCGCACGTCCCGGCCTGGGGATGGCTCTTCAGCGCCTCCTGCCGGGCGAGCTCGTACTTCTCGACGAACCGCGCGAACTCAGCCGGCGACGAGAGCATCGAGACCCTCCATCAGCCGGCGGGCGGCGCCGAGCGTCTTTTCCGCCGGGGTCGCGTAGGAGAATCGAATCCAGTCGCCGCCGTAGACGGAGAAGAAGGCGCCGGGGACGATGGCCACCCCATGCTCTTCGGCGAGGTATTGGCCGAGCGGCTCGCTGTCCTTCAGGCCCTTGGCCCGGAGCCACTTGGCGACGTTGATGAACGCGTAATAGCCCTGGCCGAGGATCGCCGTCAGGCCGTTGTCCTCGATGAATTGCCGGAGGACGCGCCGGCTGGCGTTCGTCGGTTCGACGATCGACCGGGAGGCCTTGTCGTAGCCCATCGCGTAGGCGGCCATGGCGACGGCCGTGGAAAAATACGAAGGGATGACCGTATGCGAGGCGCGCGCGGTGATCCATTTCACAACCTTCTCGGAGGCGATGAGATGGCAGTTCCGGACGTTCGACGCGCCGAGCGACTTGGTGATGCCGTCGAGGAACATCAGCCGCGGCCGCTCCTCGGGACCGAACGCCTGGATGAAGGAGTTGAGCTCCATCGGCCGTTCGTCGGTGACGTAGTGGTACATCCAATCGTAGAGGACGAAGGCCGACGCCGAGCCGCAGGGCGGTCTTCCCCAGGTGGACCTGCTCGTCCGACCGTCAGGGTGTGGCCGGTCGGGTTGTCGGGGTTGGTGATGATGATGCCGGCGATCTTGCGGCCGAGGCTGGCGGCGTAGGAAACGCACTCCCGGAGTCCGTCCTCGGTGTAGGCCCAACCTTCCTCCGGCCGTCCGGGCGCGAGCAGGACGTTGGCGCCGACCCCGTAAGGGCCCCAGTTGTAGGAGATCCAGGGCACCCGGCCAACGATGAGGAGGTCGCCGGCGCGCCCGTGGCCGAGGGCGAGCATCGCCGTGTAGGCCTTGACCAGCGCGTCGCGGCCGCCGACGGTGGCCAGGACGTTGGCCGGTCCGAGGCCGGAGTCCGGGTCGAGCTTCCAGTATTTCTCGACGACAACGCGGCGGAACGCGTCCGTGCCGTAGGGCATGTCGTAGGCGCTGCCGTGGCGGCGCTGGAGATCAAGAGCCGTGACGAGCAGCTCCTCGGGGACGCCGGGGAGGCTGGCCCCGCCGTCGCCCTGCGACGCGTCGAACATCGGCGAATCCGGCCGCCGGTTCTTGTAGACGGCGAGGCTCTTGTTGATCAGGAACATGCGCGACGGGGGAATGTCGAACATCTTCGACAGATGATCGCTCACCGGAACCAGATTTTCGTGGGGTACGACCGTGACAGGGTTTTCCCAGGATTCGGACATCTTCCTCGCTCCTCCACCGGATGATGGGTCGTGGGAACGGGCGGACCGTCTGCAGACCCGGGCGAGTCTAGCACACTCGTCGGGCCGAATCAATTCCCTTTTGAATATTTTTCCAGGATCCGTCCTCGACCAGGAACGGCCCCGCCGCGGGGCCGCATTCCCTATCTCAAGCAGCCGGTTTTGGCTGAGAAGGGGAAAACCCGGGGCGACAGCGCCAGGACCAGGAGAGAGACGGCACCCGAGCCCGAGGACGAAGTCGATCCGGACGCCCAGCCGGAGAGCGCCGAATAAGGCGTAGAAGAGCCCGAGCCCGCCCAAGGCGACCGAGTAAGCGCGGGACGAGAACCCGTTGGCGAGAAGCGCAAACCCGGTTACGAATGACAGCGTCGGGCAGGGGATAAGTCCCGTGGGCGCTTCGTAAAGATACCTTAGCCATGACCCGTCCCCCAGAAAGTGCGGGTAGACCCAGCCGAAGATGATCAGCACCGCGCCGATGGCCGAAGCCCAGGCGGGTGGCGGGTCCACCGCCTCGCCGGGTCGGCGAACAGCCAAGGCGATGAAGGCTAGGGCGAAAATGAGAAAAACGAGGCCGTTAAATGGATTCCGGTAGGCCCAGGCCAGGATGCTCACAGAAAAGAGAGGGATGGCGAGCGCCGCTGCTCCGGCCTTTTTTGTCGGCCGCCAGCCGAGGACGATGCCGATAAGCGTGCCCGCGATCAGGGCGTGCCAGATTATCGCGATGATAAGCTGCTCATTGGTGATCGCGGCCAGAACCTGAAGGATCTCAGTTGGCGTTGGCATTCCATTCTCCTTTCTGCAGGCCGGGCGCGAAAAGCGCGATCGGCCGGGCCGGGCCGCAGGCTGACTCCCGAAAAACCTGGAACCAGCCGGAGGATCCCGGTGCCGCTTCGGTCGCCGGATCATTCGGGGAAAGAGGCCTCCCGTTCGCCGAGAAATTGGCATAGACCAGGTATTGGCCGACCCTAATGGCCAACAGACCGTCACGGTCGGCCTGCCAGCCGGCCGTCAGGATGCTGTCGGCCAGGGCTGCCGTCTCTTCGCTCGTCTGATTCGGGCAGGAAATCAGGGCGAAAACATTGATCCGCTCGCCGGCGGCATAGGCGAGCGGTCCAGACGGCGGATTCGATTTCGCGGGCACCGCGGCGAACGACAAGCGACACGTGTCGTACATCGTTTCGTCCGGCTTGCGCCAGATGCCGGGTTGGCCGGCCCGCCGGGACAGTCGTGTTGCTGAGGAGCCCAGCGCGATGTAACCCATAATATTATCGACGTTCACCCACGGGGTGGCAAAAACCCCGGCTTCTTGCGGCTCCAACGCCCCCTCAGTTCCGAAGTAATCGCGTGGCCGGGGTTGATAGACCCATCGGGTATCGTCATGGAGAACGACGTTGCCGCTGACGGCCGAAGCGATCGCCATGTCCCCCACGGCGACGCGCTCCTCGAGATAAACGCTTGTCCCGTCAGGCAGGGAGACAAACGCGCAGCTCTGCCGGACTCTTCCCGCGCATCGCTCGAGCTCCAACATGATGCCGAAACCATCCCGGCGGAGGTCCAGTTTATGCGAGAGCAGCTTAAGGGAAAGACCGCCGTCGGCGGTCCTCGTGGTTCCCGCCTCGCGAACGTCACCGATCAGGCTGCCCGGCATGGGATAACACGGAACGTCCTTGTTCAGCGGGACCGTCAAACCCAGGATCTGCGACGCCTTGGCGGAGGCATGCCAGCTGAAACTCGACAGCGTCGTCGGCGTGCGATGGATGACGAACTTGCCCGACTCGAAGACGTGAACGCCCGCCAGCTTGGCCTCGATCTGGTCCTCGGGCCAGGCGTCTTTTGGCGAGCCGAATAACCGACGCATCATATAATTTCCGGTCAGCCCCCAGGTGGTCCCGAACTCATCGGCCCAGCCGAGCCAGCCGTCCATGGGAAGCTCCGGCCGCTCGGCGGCCATTTTCTCAAGGCTGCTTAAGCTGCGCAGGAAACAGGCGTTGCGCAGCGGGTCGGGCTTCAGCGGTACGACGTTGCCGGCCTGGAAGAAAGAGGACAGATTTCGGGAACAGTAGTCCGTTCCCTGAACGTAGAGATGATTGCCGTCGGGAAGGTTAAGAACCATGAGAAGATCGAGAACCTTATCCGCGTTAAAGGTGACGGCCTCGGGCACGGCTTCACCCGCTAGACGATAGGGGACGGCGTTCTGGACCATCTCCGAGACCGCGGCCAGATAGATCGGGTGAACGAGCCCGTGATTTTCAAGCGTGTAATCGGGAAAGAGATTGGGGCCTTTCAGCCACTGACGGAGCGGTCGGCCATCGACAACCCGGTCGCTGTCGACGTCGCGCTGGGTCGCGTAGGCGCTGATCATCCACTCTTTAGCCCGTTCTCCCCAGATCGCCCGGCGGGGATGATTCTTCAACATGCAGTAAGCCACAGCCAGTCCGCTGCTGGTCCAGGCGTTGGATTCCGCCTGCGTATCACCGTCGAGTTGGGCGGGCGCCGGCTCGTCATTGTAGAGGTCGGCATCGTACTCCAGGACCCGCGCGACCTCGAACCGCGTCTCGGCGTCCAGTCTGTCCCACAGCAACCAGGCCCCCATCCCGTAGATATAGTCGATCCGCAGTGCCCAGTGTTTGTTCCACCAGCCGGGTTGCGCCCTGGGGTCTCCATTGGCCGGATGGCTCCGGGCCACCGCCCGAATGACGCCGATGGCCGTGCGTTCAAGATCCCCGCGGGCGACGCCGGGCATCAATTTTTCCGGATCGCCGAAACGCAGCAGGATCGCCCATGCGTAAACGCCGCTTGTCGCGCGGTACAGCGTGTAATCCAGGCCATCGCTTGGCTTGTCGGGCATCGGCAGGACAATATCATCGTCGCCCTGGCCCGCTGTTTGGCATTCCTGTCTAGCCCAGGCGAGGTGCTTCTTAGCCGTGATGCCCAGCAGCTTGAGCAGCCGCTGCCCGACCTCGCCCGACAGATCCTCCGCCGACACCTTCGGCGGCTCGATCTGATAAATGAACGGCCTCCGCGCGTCCGATTCGCCCGCCCAAAATGATCCGGCAAAGCCCATGAGCGCGATAAGGGTTAAAGTCAATCTCGAGCGATAAGAATTTGCTTTTCCGGGGACGCCGCGAATTCCCGCCCCGGCCGCTGAATCTCCCAATTTGACCACGCCGGAAATATACTCCCGGCAAGTCGGAGGCGTCAATTCCTTTGAAGTTCGCGAGAATCGATGGAGGTTCCGTTCAATCATCTGATAGCACTCTATCTCGCATCTTGTCATCGTGATAATGTCCTCGCACAACTCGGTTCTCCTTCTCGGAGAACCTCATGCCACCGCACCTCCGCTAGAACATTCTCATGTTGCCAAAATACGGCGTTGTCACGTGGCTGCAACAGCAATACGATCTAAAGCGCGGTCATCGGCACAACGGATGACGTTCTATGTATAATAGAATCTCCGAAGTCAAGCGTAATGCCGATGACCGATCCCCTTTTATTGTTCCACCCGCTCGTCGCCGGGTGGTTCCGCGATTCGGTCGGTTCCCCGACCGCCGCCCAGGCGCGGGCCTGGCCGGCCATCGCCCGGGGCGAGCACGTGCTCGTCACCGCCCCGACCGGGAGCGGCAAGACCCTGGCCGCCTTTCTCTGGGCTCTCGACCGGCTGATCACGGGAAAATGGACAGGCGGGCGGACCCGCGTCCTCTACATCTCGCCGCTCAGGGCGCTCAATAATGATATCCAGCGCAACCTGCTCGGGCCGCTGGCCGCTCTCGAGGACGTTTTCCGGACTGCGGGCGCCCCGTTCCCCGAGCTTCGGGTCGAGACGCGGAGCGGCGACACGCCCCAAGCCGCCCGGCAGCGCATGCTCCGCCGGCCTCCCGAGATCCTGATCACGACCCCCGAGAGCCTGAACCTTCTCCTGAGCTCGAAATCCGGCCGGTCGGTCCTCGACTCGCTGGCCACGGTCATCCTGGACGAGGTCCACACGGTTGTTTCGGGCAAGCGCGGCGTCCACCTGATCACGGCCGTCGACCGGCTGGCGCCGCTCGCGGGCGAGTTCCAGCGGATCGCGATGACCGCCACGGTCCGCCCTCTCGAGACCGTCGCCGACTATATCGGCGGGCTCAGGCTCGATCCGACCGGCGCAGGCCCGCGCTTCGTCCCCCGCCCCGTGACGATCATCGAGTCCAGGGAGGAGAAATCTTACGAGTTGAAGGTCGTCCGGCCCGAAACGGCCGCTGCCGACCGTTCCGAAACGGAAATCTGGCCGGGGCTGGTCCGCGAATTTCGCCAGATCATCGAGCGGAACCGCTCCTCGCTCTTTTTCGTCAGGAGCCGGCGGGCGTCCGAGAGCCTCGCTTTCAGGATCAACGCCGGGGAACCGGCCCCGCTCGCCTATTCCCATCACGGATCACTTTCCAGGGAGCTCCGCCTGGATATCGAGACGCGGCTCAAGTCCGGCGGCCTCAAGGCCATCGTCGCCACGAACTCCCTCGAGCTCGGGATCGATATCGGCGCACTCGACGAAGTCGTTCTCGTCCAATCGCCGCCGTCGATCGCCTCGGCCGTCCAGAGGGTGGGCCGCGCCGGGCACCGGGTCGGCGCCGTGAGCCGTGGGACCTTCTTCCCGACGCACGACCAGGACATCGTGGAGTCGGCGGTCATCGTCCGTGCCATCCGCGAAGGCGACATCGAGGAGACGTGCCCGGTCGAGAACGCGCTCGATGTCCTGTCGCAGGTACTTGTCTCCATGCTCGGCACAGAAATCTGGAATATCGACGTCCTCTATGACCGCGTCCGGACGAGCTGGCCTTACCGGCGCCTGCCCCGCGCGCAGTTCGACCTCGTCCTCGAGATGCTCGCCGGGCGATACGCCCACACCCGCATCCGCGAGCTCAAGCCCAAGGTTTCGGTCGACAGGATCGATAACACGGCGGCGGCCCGCCCGGGCGCGCTCCTGAGCCTTTTTCTTTCGGGCGGGACGATCCCCGACCGGGGGTATTTCCATCTCCGACACGAGGAGACGGGGGCGCTCATCGGCGAGCTCGACGAGGAATTCGTCTGGGAGGCGACCCCGGGCCAGAACTTTGCCTTCGGGACCCAGTACTGGACGATCCGGCGGATCACCCACAATGAGGTCTTCGCCCTGCCGGTCCGCCTCAAGTCCGCCGAGGCGCCGTTCTGGAAGGGCGAGGTCTTTAACCGGAACGCCCACCTCTCGGACCGGATCGCGGCCTTCATGGCGGATGCGGACCGGCGGCTCGAAGACCCGGCCTGGCCGGCGGAGCTCGCGCGGGAAGCGGGCCTCGACGGCAGGGCGGCTGAACGGCTCATTGACTACCTCCGGCGCCAGAAGCTCGAGACGGGCGCGCCGCTTCCCGGCTCGGGACGCGTGCTCGTGGAGCACGTCATGACCGGCCCCGACGGCTACCCGGGAAACCAGATCATCCTCCACACCCTTTGGGGAGGACGGGTCAATCGGCCGTTCGCCCTAGCGCTCGACGCCGCTTGGGAGGAGCGTCACGGCTACAGGCTCGAGATCTATACCGGCGACGATTCGATCGTCCTGCAGCTCCCCCATGATGTCCCGGGCGACGAGCTCATGGGGCTGGTGAACGAGGGAAACCTCGAGGGGCTGCTCCGGAAGAGGCTCGAAAGCTCGGGCTATTTCGGCGCCCGGTTCAGGGAGAACGCGGGCCGGGCGCTCCTGCTCACGCGGCACCGGGCCAACGAGCGGCTGCCGCTCTGGATGAGCCGGCTGAGGTCGCAGAAGCTCCTCCAGGGGGTCATGGGGCTCCCCGATTTTCCCATTCTCCTCGAGACCTGGCGGACGTGTCTCCGGGACGAGTTCGACCTCGATGCCATGAAAGGGAAGCTCGCCGGCCTGGATTCGGGAGCGATCGTCGTCTCCGAATGCGTCACTGAAAGGCCCAGCCCGCTCGCCCGGAACATGACCTTCGGACAGCTCAACCGCTACATGTATGCCGGGGACGAGCTGCCCGCGGACCGGCGGTCGCGGCTGCGGGGCGAGCTTCTGCGCGAAGTCGTTTTTTCGCCCGGGCTGAGGCCGGCCGTGTCGGCCGAAACGGTGCGGCGGTTCGAGGAGAAGCGGCAGCGGCTGAGCCCCGGCTACGCGCCCGCGCCCGACCGCGAGCTTGTGGATTGGGTCAAGGAGCGGGTGGTCTTGCCGTGGGCGGAGTGGGAGCGCTTGCTCGAGGCCGTGGCGCGCGACAGCGCCGCGGAAGAAACGGCGGCGGCCGGCGATACCTGCGCAGGCAGGACTTCCGCTAAAAGGGAAAATGGCGCCGACAAGATGGCGGATGCCTGGAAAGACGGCTCGGGCGCGGCCAAGACGATGGCGCTCACGCCCGAGGCGGCTTTGCGGCTGGTCCGGGTCACTGTCGGGGGAGTTGCGGATCCTATCGTCTGCGCCCTCGAGCGCCTGCCCGATGTCCTCAAGGCGTTCTGGCCCGGCAAGGATAATCTCGTCGGGACGATCGCCGGCGCGGCTGTCGATCCCAAGCTGATGGCGGCGGCGTTCAACGCGTCGGGGCCGTCCGAAGAGGAGCCGGACGCGCTGCTGACGTCACTCGCCGGCGAGTGGCTCCAGGCCTACGGCCCCGCCCGCCCCGGGGATATCTGCCGGTCGCTATCGCTCGATCCATCGCGTCTCGACTTGGCGCTCGAGGACCTGAGGGACGCCGAAGAGGCAATCGAGGGAAAGCTCATGAAGGGGGAGGATGCGGACTTTATCTGCGACGCCGAAAACTACGAGGTCCTCCTTCGCCTGGAGCGGGCGGCGCTTGCGCCGTCGTTTGAGCCCAGGGAGGTCCGCAGGCTCCCGCTCTTTTTGGCCCAGGTTCAGGGGCTGGCCACGAGTCCGCGGAGCGGCGGTGAGGCTTCCGAGGAAATGACATTCCGCGCCGTCGAGCAGCTGGTTGGGTATGCGCTCCCCGCCCATCTTTGGGAGGCGGAGGTCCTGCCGGCCCGCGTTCCCGGCTACGCCACGGCCCAGCTGGATTTTGCGCTCGGGCAGTCCGGCCTCCGCTGGCAGGGGAGGCCCGGCCGGGAAGTCCGGTTCCTCTTCGAGCGGGACTCGGATCTGTTCAGGCCGGAGAACGGTGCCGCGGGCGGGGAGAAGCGCGGAGCGGAAGCCGCCGGCCCTGAGGCGTCCGGCTCCGGGTCCGCCGGAACGATGACCGCAGCCGCCGAGCTCTTTTCCGACCCGCACGCCCGGTATGATTTCGCCACTCTCCTTAACCGAGCGGGCCGCGACTTCGCGGCGCTCGAGCAGAAGCTTTGGGACGGAGTCTGGGCCGGCGGCGTGACCAACAACACCTGGAGCGCGCTGCGGCGCGGCCTCCAGACGAGGTTCCGCGTCGGCGAGGTCATCGAACGGCAGAACCGGCGTCTCGAATACACGCCCAGGCGGCAGAGCCTCAGGCTTTCCGCCTGGCGGGAATCGCAGGCCTATCCCGGGACCTGGTGCCTGCTGACCGAGCCCACCCCGGCTGCCGGCGCCGAAGATCTGATCGAGCGGGAAGAGGTCCGGAAGGACAGGGTGCGGCTGCTCCTCGACCGGTACGGCATTCTTTTCCGGGAACTGCTGGCGCGGGAGGTCTCTCCTTTCCGCTGGCCCGACGTTTTCCGGACCCTGCGGCTCATGGAGCTTTCGGGCGAGGTCTTATCGGGCTACTTTTTCAAGGGTATCCCGGGGCCCCAGTTCATGTCCCACCAGGCGTTCGGCGTTTTCCTGAAAGAAGCCGCCGACGAGCCCGTCTTCTGGCTGAGCGCCGTCGACCCGGCCTCGGCCTGCGGACTGCCTCTTGAGGGCCTGCGGGGCGAGCTTCCCAAGCGAGTGGAGGGGACGCATCTTGTCTATCGCGGGGCAAGCCTGGTGCTGATCTCCCAGCGGAACGGCCGGAGCCTTCAGTTCGCGGTGCCGCCCGGCGACGGGCGGGTTCCCGAGAGCCTGGTGATTTTCCGGCATCTGCTGGGCCGCGATTACGCGCCCCTCCGGCGGGTCGTCATCGAGACGATCAACGGCGAACCCGCGCCCGCGAGCCCCTACCTCCCGGCCTTCAAGCAGCTCTTCGATGCTGTCGTCGATATCAAGCGGGTGTCGCTTTTCCGGCGGGTCGTACGCTAGGCCAAGCTACCTTGATCTTAAAACATTTCCTGCCCGGGGTTCCGGCCGATCCTTGATCGCCATGCCAGAGAACGGCTTGACGATAAGCCAAGCAAGCTTCCCGTACATTCCGCCGTCCTTAGTCCGAGAACCGCCGTTCCGGGGTGGCCCGGCCGGCGCCCTTTTCCGTCGATGCGGGGCCGGAACCGGGGATGGGGGACGGGAAGAAGGATTTCTTTCGTCAAGGAGCCGGGGATCCCTTCGCGTAGCCAGTCTGAGATTTGGCGGTCTCGATGAAGGCGAGCATGTTCTCGAGCGGTATGTCGCCCTCGACGGCGTGTGACGGCGAGAAAATATAGCCGCCGGCGCGGCCCCACTCGATGAGCCTCTTCGATTCGCGGACGACGTCCTCGACCGAGCCGAACGGCAGCGTCTTCTGCATGGACAGGCCGCCCCAGAACGCCAGCCGGCCCCGGTACTTTCCGAGAAGCGCCCGGACGTCCATGACCTCGGGCTGGAAGGGGTTGAAGCAGGCCAGCCCGGCGGCGATGAGGTCGTCGAAGAGCTCGTCGACGTCGCCGCAGGAATGGATGAAGACGTATCTTCCCGCCCCGGTCACGGTCTCGTACATTCGGCGGAGCTCGGGATAGACGAACTCCCGCCATTTCTTGTAGCCGAAGAGCAGGCCGCGCTGGTGCCCCCAGTCGTCGCCGAAGTAGACGGCGTCGATCCTGTGCTTCAGAGCCTCCCGGATCTGGGCGATGTTGTAGTCGGCGATCGTCCTCAGCAGCTCGCGCACGAATCGCGGATGGTCGCAGAAATCCATGAACAGGTTCTGCATCCCGCGCAGCGACCAGGCCCGCTCGAACAGAGAAAAGCCGACACAATAAAGCGAGAACCGGTCCGGAAACCGCGCCAGCTTTTCCGGGATATCGTCAAAGAACCGGGCGTCCCGGGGGTCCGGGAACGAATAATCGCCCAGCCGCGGCTCCGGCAGCGCCTCGCCCCGGACGTTCCCGATGTCCTTGTCGATCGTCCGGTCCCAGACGACGCCGAAGTTGTCGCGGACCAGGCCGTTCCCCGCCGGCTCGAAGATGCCGATGTCCCGGCCCAGCTTGAGGATGTGATTCTCCACGGCAGAGTCGATATCCGGCGTGCCCAGGTGAGAAACCAAAGCCTCCCGCGCCTCCTGGGTGAAGTCGAAAGACCAGGGGACATAGGGCGGCCGTTGGCCCTCGAGGACCGCCCGGACCACCTCGCGCTTGGTCATCATTTGCAGGCTAGACAGGTCGCGTTCACGTTGTCAACGGTCACCGAGTTCCATCTTTCGCCAACCGCACGAACACGAGCTTCATGCGGGATCTCGGATCGTTGACGAAAACCCCGCCCTTGTTCCCGGGATTGCCCCAGCCGGGATCGCCGGCTTGATAAACGAACGATGGCGCATGATCGAGCAGTTTCGTATTGTACGGCCTCTCGATGTTGGGGCACCAGTTCGGCACGTCGGGGTTCTTGGGGTCTTCGTGTCTGACCGGCGACATCTGGAAGCTCCGGCCGTGATCACTCGAGCTGATCAGGACGATCTCGGATGAATTCGGGGCCCGGCCCAATTCACCCCGAGGGCGGACGTGGCTCACGACATAGAGCGTGCCGTCCTTGTCGAAGGTGATACTTCCCACGATGGTCAGCTCTTGGCCGGGGAGCGCCGCCTCGACATGTTGAGAAAGGTCGATCGTTTCGATGGCGTTCCCTTCCCGGTGCCAGAGGAAGCGGCCATAGATTATCCAGGGCCGGCCCTTCTCATCCAGGGCGATATTTCCGATCCTGGTGCTCCCATTTCTCCAGCCGGGCATTTCGTCGGGTGATAATTCACTCCGGATGATGCACGGCGATCCGGGAGTCACGGGGAGATCGAGCTTCTCTCCCTTCGCATTCTCCCAGGTCCTGCCCCCGTCCCGGCTGCACATATAAGCGAAGTGCGCGTAGAAATTCTCCTTGTAGAGATGGGTGGCCAGGTGGATGATCCCATCCCGGGAGATGGCCAGGCTGGCATAGTAGCTTCTGTAGATCTTCCCCGCGCCGGGAGCGGCATCGGCCAGGTCCAATGGCTTGCTCCAGTTGCCGTCACTGGTCCGTCGAATATACCTCAGGACGATCGGTCCGTCTGCGGTCACGTGGCAGCGGTAGACAACATGCATCGTGTCCTTGTCGTCGAACACGGCGCAGGGATAGGTCGCATTGCCGCTCGGGATCGTCTCGACTTTGTCCCAGGCGCCGGCGTCATAGGGCTTTAGAGCCTTTCTGGACCTCAGAGGATTCGCGGCGTGGGGGCCGAACACCGCATAAAGGTAGCCTCGGCTGTCCATGGTCAGCGCCGGCCCGCCGTGGTTATCGTCGGCCGGCCCGAGGTCGGCCGAACCGGTCACCGCCTCCGACGCCTGGTCAATGGTATCCACCCTGACGTGCTGCGCGTCATCCAGCCAGGCGACGAAGATCTTACCTTGGGCGGTGATGATCTTGTTGGCCAGCTCATACGATGACGCCCGGTTCGAGGCCCTGTCGGAGAGGACTTTCACGGTTTTGACCCCGATGCTTCCGTTCTTCGGTCCCAATGTATCGGAATAAACCGGGGCCTGGGCCGCCAATGAAGCAATCGCGGCTAGAGCAAATATCCGAGCTCTTATCTTCATCACGGTGTCCTTTCTCATCCATAATACCACGGACGGGCAGAGGTTATTCTCCGCCCGGCCGGCTGTCAAGCCCAGTTTACGATCATAAGAAAGCAGGCGCGGACCGGTACTAAGGTGCAAGGTATAAAGGAGGGGATGGGCCACCGTCGGCTATGGCGACCTTGAAGGTTCAGCCTTCCCGCAAGGTTCTTCGAGGGCACCCCGGGTTGCGGGCGGCGAGTATGTATTGAGCTCAACACGATAAACTGCAGACGAGACAGATAAACACAATCTGACGATAGCTGGTGAAGCAGACATGCGAGTTACGCAGCCGCCGAGAAGGGCGTTGAGGGAACGGCGTTAAGAACCTGAAGGGAGCCAGGCAGACGGTGGCCCATCTCCTCCGACCGCTCTCCTTGAGGTTTGGCCGGGCTGTGGTATCATCGAAACCTTAGAAATCCATGGACGCCATTTTCGTCGAGAAGCTGACCCGGACGTTCGACGACCTGACCGCGGTCGATGCCCTCTCCTTCGCCGTCCCGGCGGGCGAGCTGTTCGGCTTGCTCGGGCCGAACGGCGCCGGCAAGACGACGACGATCAACATGCTCTCGACCCTTCTCCGGCCGACCGCCGGCCGGGCCGAGGTCGCCGGGTTCGACATCGTGACGAGCCGTGACAGCGTCCGCCGGAGCATCGGCATCGTCTTCCAGGAGCCGGCGCTCGACGGGAAGCTCACCGGCCGCGAGAACCTCGAGTTCCATTCCATGATGTACGGGCTGGGCAAGGCCGAACGCCGGGAACGGATCGACGAAGTCCTCCGGCTCGTCGAGCTGACCGACAAGGCTTCGGTCCTGGTGGAGAAATTCTCGGGCGGGATGAAACGCCGGCTGGAGATCGCCCGCGGCCTCATCCACCGCCCCAAGGTGCTCTTCCTCGATGAGCCGACCCTGGGCCTCGACGCCCAGACCCGCCGTCGTATCTGGGATTACATCAAGGCGCTCAACCGGGAGGCCGGCGTCACCATCATCCTGACCACCCACTACATGGAGGAGGCCGATTACCTCTGCGACCGGGTTGCGATCATGGACCACGGCCGGTTCGCCGCCCTCGACAGCCCGCGGGCGCTCAAAGACCTCATGGGTGGGGACGTCGTCTCGCTCGAGGTCGACGGCGATCCGGTCGCCTTCCTCATGGAATTCCAGGAGGTCGACTGGGTCAAGACCCGGAGCCTTCACGAAGGGGAGGTCGTCCTGACGATGGAGCGCGGCGAACGGCGGATCCCCGAGATCGTCCTCCTCGCTCAGAGCAAGGGTTTGGCCGTGACGAGCGTCCACCTCCGCAAGCCCAGCCTGGAGGACGTCTTTCTCCACTTCACAGGCCGGACCATCCGCGAGCGCGAAGCTGGTGCCGCCGAGCGGAACCGGGCGATGATGATCGGTCACGGGAGGCGTTGAGGTGATCAGCGGGCCGGCCGTCTACGTCATGTGGCTTCGCGAGATGAAGCGCTTCACCCGGGCCAAGTCGCGGGTCCTGGGCTCCCTGATCATGCCCATTTTCTTCCTGGCGTTCCTCGGCCTGGGATTCCGGCGGATGCCCGTCCCCGGGCTGGGAAGCGGGCTGAGCTACCTTCAATTCCTGGTGCCGGGGATCGTCGGCATGTCTCTTCTTTTCTCCTCGACCATGCAGGGGCTGTCCGTGCTCTGGGACCGCGAGTTCGGGTTCCTCAAGGAGATCATGGTCGCGCCGGTCTCGCGGGTGTCGATCGTCCTCGGGCGGATCGCCGGCGGGGTCACGACCGGCATGATCCAGGCCCTGCTGATCCTCATCGTCTCCGCCGTTCTCGGGTTCCGGCCCAGGAGCGCCGGCGGGCTCCTGCTGGGTTTCGTGTTCATGGTCCTCATCGCCTTCACTTTCATCGGCTTCGGGCTGATCTTTGCCTCCAGGATGAAGGACATGCAGGGATTCGGGGTGGTCATGAACTTCATCGTCTTTCCCGTGTTCTTCATGTCGGGGGCGCTCTATCCGCTCGACAATCTTCCCCGGCTCGTCCGCCTGCTTTCCTATTTCGACCCCCTGACCTACGGCGTCGACGGTCTGCGCGGCGCGCTGATCGGGACGTCGGCCTTTTCCGGGGCCGCGGACCTGGCGGCGATGGCCGCCTTCGCGGTGATCATGGTCGTCCTGGGCGCGTATTTTTTCGAGAAAAGCGAGAGCGTTTAAGGGAAGGTGGGGCCTCAAATCCCCATTTGGGGCTTGGCCCGGCTCGGCTCTTTGACGAAAAGTGTGGTTAAGGCAGTATGTGGGAGGATGATCGGCGCCGGCGGCCTGGCTCCGGTTCGGGTTCTTAACGCCGTGCCCGAAACGCTCTTCTCGGCGGCTGCGTAACTCGCGTTCCCGATTCACTCGCCTTGATTTTGATCGTTGTTTCTCAGTCAGGTTGCCCGGAGATCGTATTGAGCTCAATACATACTCGCCGCTTCCAAGGCAAAGTGCCCTCGAAGAGCGTTTCGGCCAGGCTGAACCCTCTCATGTCGCTGCGTCCGCCGGCGCCGATCATCCTCCTTCCCGGCTTGTTACCACACTTTTCGTCACAGATCCGCCCGGCTCTTGACGATAACAATAAAAGGTGATAAGGACTATAAAAAAAGGTATTGGGGATTTCCCTTCGGGAAAAAGGCAACCATATATTGTATAAGGGCGCGATCTTTAACGCAGTATTGCTAACCGAGCCCAGCGAAGCTCGGCGTTGGATGCAGAAAGCAAGATCAAGTCCACGATCGACACTTTTTTCATCGTAAAATATGAGAGTTGGGTGCGAGGCGAACTTTTGGACTTCGGATTTCTTTTCGACCAAACGGATCCCCAAGCGCGAAACAGGCTATCAGTACGAACTGGGGTTGATGCATTACCAGCTCGCTGGGTTTAAAGCGTGGGATGAAGATTTCGGCAAGATAGTAATTCCTCATTAGGCGGATTAAGCATCGAGTTACATAATCTGGCTAAGCGGCTCGCGCCGAGGGGGCGATTCCGCTAGGATGATAATTCCCTTTCATCAACAGGAGGATGACATGAATCCTCGAAAGCGGCGTTTGCTTCGGCGGACGGTAATCCTGGCTCTGCTTACGGTTTCTTTGGTCGTAACGGCGAGGGCAGCAGCGGCCAAAGCCCCTGGTCCCGACCGACTCGGGTACTACGTGTTCATCGGCAAGGGAGATCATAAAGATGAATGGGGGCCCAAAACGCCCTATTTCAGCCTGGCCGACTGGCAGCAGCTCATCGCCTATCTCAAATCCAGGGGCGCGACCACTTTTATCCCCCTCGTGACCGGCCACCGGCTCCCTTACCCGAGCCGGGCTTTTCCCAAGTACATCGAAACCGACTCCAGGACGACCAAGGATGTCGACCTGCAGCAGATCCTCGACCAGGCCAAGGCCAGGGGGCTCGAGGTCATCCTGGCGTTTACCACCACCGGCCATTGCCGCTATTATGCGCAGGACCATCCCGAATACTGCATCGCCAACGAGGACGGGAGCCCGGCGCCGGGCCTGTGCCCCAACCGAAAGGGCGCCGACCTTTATCCCCTGGGTATCGTTGAAGAGGTGCTTAAACGATACAAAAATATTGACGGCATTCTGATCCACCCGCCCGAGATCAGCCCCGTCTGTTTTTGTCCCGAATGCCGGGCACTTTATAAGCAACGCACAGGCAAAGATTACCTGGCTGCCAGTCCCCTGGAGCGCCAGCGATTCTTTGTCGAGACGTACCTGAAGTTCGCGGCGAGGCTCCTGGCCCGGGTTGATGCACTGGCCCACTTGAAGGTCAAGCTGATGTTCAACTGCAACTGGATGGACGACCATGTCGACCTGATGTCGTCGCTTCCGGGCGACCTGGATATCATGTACTGGGATTATGACCTCCGCGACGATTATCTTCAGGGCCGGTTCCGGGAAAACTTGACGCGGTACCTCAAAATGAACCGGACGATCTGGTTTATGCCTTCAATGGACCCCCGCTTCTGGACGCCCGGGAACGCGGACCCGGAATGGGGTTGCGGTCAGGTCGTCAAGCAGTTGAAGATCGCGAGAGAGGTCAAGATCAGGAATATCGGGTTCTTTGTCGGTAGCAACGTGCACAAGGAAAATATCGAGAGGATCGCCGCGGCGATGCCGAAGTGAGTCCGCCCCCCGGGGCCCCTCACGGGGTGGACGGCCGGCGCTTCGACCCGTCCCATAGTTTCCGGACCGTTTGGACAAGGCGCGTGCTCGTGCCGGGATGGAGCCGCCATAGCCCGACGTACCGGTGGGATTCGTTCACTTCATAGCCGCCTTCGCCGTAAGCCTCGGCCGCCGGGACGTAGCCGATGTAGCCATGGCCGTAAGCGGCGACCGCTGCCGGGTCGGCGGGCAGCGCCGCCGCGATTCTCCCGCCCGTCTCGAAAAAGACCTCGCCGGGCAGGACGACGAGCGCGCCGCGGCCGACGCGGACGAGCGAAAGACGGGCGGGGACGGAAGGCAGGGGGCCGCGCCGCAAGGCTTCAGTCATCTCGCCCAACCACTCCCGCCAGGCCGCGCGCACTCGGGCGCGCACTTTCGCCTGCGAGCGGTCTTCGTCCCGGACGGTCCGATCTGGCTGGCGGAGCTGGGCCCGGATTTCCTTGAGCGGGGGCAAGTCATCATACGGAAGATCGAGCCGGCGCGATCCCGCCCACATCCTCGGTGCCGCCTCGGGACGGGCGGCGGCGACGGCCCGCAGCACGGCCCGGGCCAGGCGTCCCCCCTCCCTGCGGGCGGCCGCCGGGCCGCCGAACATGCCGCGGGGCGAGATGTCCCCCGCGCAGCCGTTGAGGTAAAGGCAGTCGTACCCTTTCTTTTCGAGCGCCGCCGCGGCGTGGCCCCAGAAATCCGCGCTGATGAGCTTGTCGTCCGGCCCGAGGCAGTACGGGTGGGCGGCATGCTCGAAGACGAGGAGCGGGCGGTCCGCTCCCTTGAGGCGCAGAACGCGCACCTCTCTATCGTAGGGGCCGCGGGGATTGACGCCCAAGGTCACGCTGCCGTCGCCGACGGGCTGGCGGCGGTTGACGCCGATGGCAACGGCGGCTCTGCCCCAGCTCACCTCCACGGTGGCCAGTGTCCCGACCGCCTCCCTCGCCGCCGCGAGCATTCGAGATCCCAGCAGCGACAGATAGTGCTCGTCCGTCCGGCCCAGCCCTCTCAGTGGAGCGGCCATGGGGCCGGCATGGGTGTGCGTGCAGGCGATGATAACGTTCGCTTCCGGGACTCCGGTCTCGGCGCCGATCTCCGCCGTCATCTTGTCGGCCATGGCCGGCGCCAAGCCGAGGAGGTCGAGTCCCACGATCAGGGCGCGCCGGCGGCCCTGCTCCAGGCAGACCGCCCTCGCCGCCAGCGGCGTATCGACGCCCAGGCTGGGCCCCGACCGGGCGATGAACCCGTTGAGGATGCCGCCCGGCGCCGGGGTTATGTCGGCTTTTCCGAAGCCCGCTTTCATGCGCTGATGATATGACGCCGCCGGGCCCGCGTCAACTTCGCCCTCTAAAGTCAAGCAGCGCTCTTTATGTGAACGCTCAAAACATCGGAAGGGTGGCCAGGCGCCAGTCCCTGCCCGCCCGGAGCGACGGGGACCGGCGGAAAGCGGAGTCTTCGGAGCGACCATCAGAATAGCGGCGGAGCGACTCGGAACCGCTATTCTGCGAAATATCCTGAAAAAGCTCTTGACTATCAGTTCGCCCGGGGGCCTGGGGCAAAGGGCGATACCGGCGACGCTTCGGGATCTTATCGGGAGGCGCGAGGACGGACAGGAACGCGCCGGGACAGGACCCTATTATCGAAACGAGCGACCACCCAAAAAGCGATGCCCTCCAGCAGTATCGTGTTGCCCCTCTGGCCGTCCTGAATATAATATGGGGCGAAGATTCCGGACACGAACGGAGGGTGCCGTGACGCTGCACTGGCTCGACTTGACCATCTTCGTGCTGTTTTTCGCCGTCGTCGTGGGCGTGAGCATGTACCAGAGCCGCAAGGAGCGGACCGGCGAGGATTTCTTCCTGGCGGGGCGGAGCCTTGTCTGGCCGCTCATCGGTTTCTCGCTCATCGCCGCTAACATCTCGACCGAGCACTTCGTCGGGATGTCGGGGCAGGGGGCCGGGATTGCCGGGTTTGCCATCGCGAGTTACGAGTGGATTGCCGCCCCCACGCTTGTCCTGGTGGCGCTCTTTTTCTTACCCAAGTTCCTGCGGGCCGGGATCTACACCATCCCCGAATACCTGGAATACCGATACCACCCGGCGGCCCGCGGCATCATGGCCCTTTATCTCGTAGCCATCTACGTCGGGGTGAGCATCGCCGCCGTCGTCTACACCGGGGCGCTCGCGCTCCACACCATTTTCGACCTGAACCTGGTAGCCGCCGTCTGGCTGATCGGCGGGATCGCGGCGATCTACACGACCTGGGGCGGGCTCAAGGCCGTCGCCTGGGCCGACCTCTTCCAGGGTTCGGGGCTGATCCTGGGCGGCCTGCTGACGATGTTCATCGGGTTCAAGGCCGTCGGCGGCATGGGCCAGTTCTTCTCGGCCAACGCCGACAAGCTCCACATCATCATGCCGGCCAATCATCCGGTCATCCCCTGGACGACGCTCATCTTCGGGCTTTGGGTGCCGAGCTTCTATTACTGGGGGCTCAACCAGTTCATCACCCAGCGCACCCTGGCCGCCCGGAGCCTGAAGCAGGGCCAGCTGGGCATCATTTTTGCCGCCTTCCTGAAGCTCCTCATCCCCTTCGTCATCATCATCCCCGGGATCATCTCCTGGCAGCTCTTCAGGGAGCAGCTCACCGCCCCCGGGGCGACGACCGATCAGGCTTATCCTCTCCTCATCCGGAACCTGGTCGGCCCCGGCCTCCGCGGGTTCATCCTGGCCGCTATCGCCGGCGCCGTGATCAGCACGCTGAGCTCCCTCCTCAACTCGGTCGCGACGCTCCTGACCATGGACGTCTATAAGCGCCACATCAAGAAGGACGCGAGCGGCGAGTCGCTGGTCAAGATCGGCCGCTGGGCGACGCTGGCCTTCGTGCTCGTCGTCTGCCTGATCGCGCCGCAGCTCGGCAACCCCAAGTTCAAGGGCATCTTCAACTACATCCAGGAATTCCAGGGCTTCATCTCGCCCGGGATCGTGGCGGCCTTCCTCTTCGGCCTGTTCATCAAGAAAACGCCGCCCTCGGCGGGCATCGCAGCGCTTGTCTTGAGCGTTCCCGTCTACGGCGTCCTGATGTGGAAGTTCGCGTCGATCGCCTTCCTCAACCGCATCGGCCTGACTTTCGGGTTGCTGCTCCTTGTCATGGCCGTGATCACGGCTCTCCGGCCGCTCAAAGAACCTAAAGTCCTGCCCGTTCAGGCCGGTTTCGATATGAAGTCGACCCCCGTCCTGAAATGGCTCTGCGCGCTCGTCCTCCTGCTGACGGGCGCCCTGGTCGTTGCCTTTTGGTGAGGGCAAAAAAGCTCTTGACAAGCCGCCCGGTATTGGCCTAAGTTTACTTAGTCGATTGATTAAGTCGACTATAGGAGAGGGCCATGAAGAATCTTGACAGCGGGGGAGGACCGGGCGATCCGGGCCGCCGTCATCGCCCTGGCCTGCGCTTTGACCGCCGTCGCGGCCGCGGGCCAGGACAAGAAGGACCAGCCGGCCGTCACCTCAAGCCGCAGTTTCCAGCTCTCGGGCTACACCCAGTTCCTGTATAGCTATTACGACGAGGGCGCCGATTCGTTCTCGATACCCAGGGCCCGGCTCACCTTGACGACGAACCTCCTCAAGAACGTCCGCTTCAGGATCCAGGTTGACGGCGTCAAGAGTCCGGCCCTGATCGACGCCATGCTCGATGTCCAGTTCAAGCCGTACCTTGGTCTCAGGGTCGGACAGTACTATGTGCCTTTCAGCCTGGAGAGCACGACGTCCGACTCCGACCTGGACGCGATCAACCGTTCCCAGGTCGTCAACGCGCTGTCACCCGGCCGGGACATCGGTGCCCAGGGCCGGGACATCGGCGCGATGCTGACGGGAAAATACTCGATCGTCGAATACTATGCCGGCGTCTTCAACGGCGCCGGCATCAACCGCCTGGACACGAACAGGGACAAAGATGTCGGCGCGAGGCTCGTCGTTCGTCCCGCAAAGTTCCTGGCCGTGGGCGGCTCGCTCTACGATGGCCGCTACAGCTCAGCCCAGGGGGCGCCCCCGGTGACCCGGGATAGGGCCGGGCTCGAGGCCGTCTTGACCGTGGGCGGAGCCGTCGTCAAGAGCGAAGTCATCAATGCGGACGACGGCCCCGTCTCGCGGTCGGGTTGGTACCTCCAGGGAACTTACGATCTTCTTCCGAAGAGACTCCAGGCCGTGGCCAGATGGGATTCATACGACGCGGACCGGGACATGTCCGGCAACCGCCTCGACATCCTGCTCCTGGGGGGGACGTGGTTCTTCTGGGAGAAGGACCAAGCTCATGGTGAATTACAGCGCCTACCGGACGGAAGGCCGGGGCACGACCAACCAATCGCTCGCTATCCAGTTCCAGGCCGCCTTCTAGTGGTGCGTCTCGTAAATAACTTGACGTTCTCGAATTGCGACGAAGACGCACCACCGCGGGGGAGTTTGAGGGGGACGGCGTCGTTCCCCTCAGGGGGTCAGTGGAGTGAAACGAAACGCCGAGGGGGGAGCTTGACTCCCCCCTGGAAGTGTCCCGTCCATACACAGGACCTTGGAAAGGAACTTACGAGACGGGATACTAGGGGCGGCCGGCCGGCTCTTCTCCGTTGACATAACGCATCCCGCGGGCTATACATATATTGGGGGGAAAGAATCAGCCGCGCTGCGACGGAATTCCTTATAGGAGGCACCGATTGACCATGAGAAAAATGATCCTGTCGGCGATGCTGGTCGCAGGGCTGCTGGGCCTGGGCTTCATCCTGTCCTCGGCGGAGATGAAATCCGAGGCGGGCTCGGAACGGGAGCGCGTCCTGAAATCCGTCGAGGTCTTCAAGGAGCTCCTGACGCTCCCCGAGAAGGGCATCCCGCCGGCGCTTCTCCATAAAGCCAAGGCAATCGCCATCATCCCCGGGTTCATCAAGGCCGCTTATGTTGTCGGCGGCGAGCACGGCAAGGGTGTGGTCGCCGTCCGCCGGGACGACGGCTCCTGGAGCGACCCCGCCTTCATCTCGATGACCGGCGGCAGCGTGGGCTTCCAGATCGGCGTCGAGAAAGCGGACATCATCCTGTTCTTCAAGGACCGTGACAGCGTCGAGACCATCGACCAGGGAAAGTTCACCCTGGGCGGGAGCGCGAGCGTCGCGGCCGGGCCGGTGGGCCGGTCGGCCCAGGCCAGCACCGACATCAACTTCGAGGCCGAGGTCTACTCCTATTCCAAGGCCAAGGGAATCTTCGCGGGGATCTCGATCAACGGGGCGGCCCTCCAGATGGACAAGGACGCCAACGAGCGCTTCTACCAGAAATTCGGGATCAGGGTGGATGATATCCTGTACAAGAATCCCGCGGCTCCCGACGAAGCGCGCGACTTCAGGGACGCGCTGAATAAGAGCGCGAAATGAGGGGACTGGTCAAGAGGTGATCAGAGGAGCGCGAACCGAAATATAACGTCATGATGCCGGAGACGATGAGCTTCACCGCCATCACCGGGCGCCGGCGAGCCACATAACGCATCCCTGTCCCCCACGGCCGCCTATTCTCGTCGCGACCGCTTCATCAGCCCGCCCGGCTGCGCTTGCGGCGTGGGAAAATCTTGAGGTAATTCCGGCGCTGTGATACAAAAATGGCCGGCTATCCTTTTAAAGGAGCTGCCCGATGGCCAAGTTCGAAGGTATCCAATGGGCTCCCCACCAGATGTGCTACACCCTCGAGGACAAGCAGTTCGAGCTCCTGGAGTCCGATGCCCGGGTTTTTGCCGTCTCGCGTTCGATCCATTACGGCCTGTTCCTGGCCTTCGAAGGCATCCGCTTCTTCTGCAAGAAGAGCGGCGGCGGACGGACGGAGCTCGTTTTCCTGAACTGGCACAAGAACCTCGAGCGTTTTCAAAAGGGGATCGCCTTCAACCTCGGCGCCGAGCAGCAGGCGCTCGTGCCGTCCGTCGAGGAGATGGAGAACGTTTTCATCCATCTCTATCTCAAAGACATCTCGATGCGCGGCTTCCTGGACGAAATGGCGGGGCTCGGGGCCCAAGGATATCTTCGGCCCTTCACCGTCGATGAAGAACAGTCGATCGGCGTGACCTTTCCCGCCCGCCCGTCGATCCGGGCCACGGCCAGCCGTTATGACCGTTACCTCGGGGAGCCGTTCTGCGGGGTCCTGGTGCCCCAGCTTGTGCGCGCCGTCGGCGTCAACCGGACAGGCTGCCTCAAGCTGGGCGTCAACTACCTCATGAGCGTCAAGGCCGTGGATGAGGCGAGACGCCTGTGTCCCGAGGCTGCCTCAGCGCTTTTCCTTGATGACAATCCGCTGGGAAAGATCGAGGACCGGCGGGTGACGGAGTGGGATTCGTCCTGCTGCCTCTTCGGTTTCCGGGACGGCACGGTCGTCAAGATACCCGAGAGCCCGCTCATCCTGCCTTCGGTCACCATCGTCGGCATCGTCGCCATCCTGAAGCAGTTCGGGGTGAAGGTCGAGGAGCGCGACCTGACCTACGGAGAGCTCCTGGAGAAGGGCAAGAGCCGCGACCTCGTCGTCGCCTGCAGCGTGGGGACGGCGGGGATCTTGAACCGCTGCGCGCGGTTCATCATGGTCGACGACAAGGGCGCATTGGCCGCGACCCACTCTCCCGACACGGAGCATCCGCTCTATGAGACGTTCGCCCGGGCGCGGGATTATTATTGGGATATCTATAAGGAAAAGGTCAAGATCCCCGACGAGCTCAAGCTCTATAAGTACGTTCTTTAAGCCGCGCCCCGCCGCGTTATTCAGGACGGAATACTGACCGGAGATACTTCAGGTCGTAGGCGATGCTCTCCTCGACCCCGAGCGGGAGCTTGGTGCCTTCGATGACCAGCCAGCCCCGGTAGCCGATCACATCCATCGCCTTTTTCACGGCGACGAAGTCCGTCGACCCCTTGCCGTAGAGGTCCTTGTTATCCTTGGCGTGGATCTCGCAGATCCGGCGGCCCAGAAGGCGGATCTCCCTGCCGACGTCATGGCCCTGTTCCCGCGCGTTGGCGACATCGTAATAAACCCGGACAGCCTGGGAGCCGACCGCGTCGATGATCTTGATATGGTCCTCGGCGCTGAGCCAGGATTCCAGGGCGAGGATGACGTGCTGCTTCTCGGCCTTGGGGGCGAGGCGCTTCAGGCAGGCGATGACCGCCGCGGTCCCCCGCGGGTCCTTCCTCAGGTCGCCTTTCCCGAAGAACGGGACGAGGATCCGCCGCACCTGCATCGACGAGGCGATGTCGATCGCCTGGCCGAGCCACTTCTCGGCGAGGGGATCGCTCTTCAGCGGGACGTTGTTCAGCTCGCCCAGGGCGAACGAGCAGATGGCCAGGCGGTTTCCGGCCGCCCAGAGCAAGTAGCTCTTCTGGAGCTCGAGCGGGACAAGGTACAGCGAGTCCCCGGCGGGGACGAGGCTCACCTGGAGGCCATCCAGCCCCAGCTTGTGCGCCATCTGGAAGGCTGCCGGGTCACCGCCGTTGCCGAGCGTCCAGTCGCAGACGCCGAACCTGACCTCGGCTTTCTTGTCTTGCTCGGCCGCCGGCGCGGCGCGCTCGCCGCCAGACCAGGCAAGGACAAAGATGATCGCCGGGCCACCGTTTTCCCGAGCTTGGACTGACTGATTCATGGCGTCTCACCTCCTGAAGGTCAGCACCTCGAACGGCTCTTCGTCCGGGCGCCCGGGCGCGATATGGAGCTCCGGGTGTTTTCCGAGGACCATGATGGTGCACCCGTAGGTCCTTTCGTTATTGATCTGCGAGCCGCGGTCCGCGAACAGGCGTTCGAGAACAGCCAGGTCGAGATCGGCGGAGTTGTCCTTGAACGAGGCTTCGAGGAACCTGAACCTCGGGCAGACGGCTTTATAGGTTTCCAGCGACATTCCGCTTTTCTCGAGCTGCGCGCGGAATCTCGGGCTGAAATCCTCGTTGACCAGCGGATGGTTCGTATGGTAGGTGAACTCGGCGCCGGGAAAAGGAAGGAACTCTGCGATCCGGTCTGCCGAGCGCTCGAAGCCGGCCGCTTGCCGAGGACCGCCGATAACGTAATTCTGCGGGGCCGCCGGCCGAATCTCCTTCAGAAATCGGACTGCTGCCTCGTATGTTTTTTGCCGGAGGATCCCCCTGATGACGAAGTCGACGGGGAGGCCTTTCGGGGAATAGGCGAGCTGGGTGACGGCGTTGACACATACGCCCACGGACCGGTCGTTCAACCCGTTCGCCGCGATAACACCCGGGATCGTGAACACGAGAGCGTCCGGCTCTCCGCCGCTCCCCCGAATATGAAGGACCGTCGGGAAGCCATGATAGAAGACGGGGAGATCCAGGTTCTGCGCGACGAAGGCGGGCCGGCTTCCTCTTTTTCGGGCGGCGATGGAGGTGCACTTCGGCAGGCCGAGGTCGGGGGTCATGACCCAGGTCTCGTCGATGAGCTGGTAGGCGCAGACCGTCGGGAAGTCGAGGCCGGCGCCGTCGGCGATGCCGCGGACCTCGTCCAGAAGCCCCGGCGTCCAGCGCTCGATGGCGGGCATGAAGTCCGAGGCCGCGAGAAGCTTTCGGATATAGGTCGTCGCCGGAACCGAATAAGACTTTTCGAGGTCCGCTTTCCAGAGCTTAACGAGTTCCTGGATCTCCGGCTGGAGGGCCCGGCCGTGCGCTCTCCCCCTCTCGTAGGGCGTCCCCGCGAGCTCAATAACCCTGAGCTTTTCCCGCCGCAACGAAGGAGTCGGCTGGCCGGGAAAAAGCGAAAGGGGGAGGACGAGGAGCATTAAAAGAGCTGCCGGAGTCGCGCCGCGCTTGGCCATCGTCTAATCCTTCAATCCCTCGAGGTCGGCCGTCAGGAGTTCCTTGTCTTTGACGATCTCATCCCACTCGACGCGGCGCTTCTCGTAGGCGGACTTCCGCCCCAGGATCGTGACCAGGTTGCTCTGGACGCTCGGCGGGACGGTGGCGTTCGCGAAGTCCCCGGAAGTGATGCTTTTGTGGAATGCCGCGATGTTGTTGACGGCGCCCTCGAGGTATATCTGAGGGGTTTTTCCGCCCCGGTAGAAGTTCTCGCCCCGGATGAGGACGTCGCCGCCGTACTGGGTTTCGAGGACTCCCTTGGAGCCGAACATCCGGTTCTTGAGTCCCTCGGGCGTCCCGTGCCCTTTGAACTGGCGCCCGCTGAACTGGACGGCCACATCGCCGGGATACTGGTAATAGACGACGAAGTGGTCCCAGCAGGTCCCGATCTTGGGCCGGGCCGTCAGCCCGCCGCAGCCCACCGCGAAGAGCGGAGGCTTGCCCATGATCCAGTTGGCGACATCAAGCACGTGGATCTCCTGCTCGGTGATGATATCTCCCGAGAGCTCCCGGTCGAGCCCCCACGCCAGCAGTCGGGCTTCGGGGCTGTCCGGCTCGCTTTGCAGCGGCGCGTAGCATTTTTCGAAGGGGCATTCGGCGTGATAGGTGGCCTCGCCAAAGACAAAGTCGCCGATCGCGCCCTTATGCACGCGATCGAGCGCTTCCACGAAGAACGGGTTATTCCGGGTCTGAAAATCGACGAGGAAGCAGAGCTTTTTTCGGGCGGCTTCCTTTCCCAGGTCCGAGACGAGGCGGCAGCCGGGGGCGTCCACGGCGATGGGTTTGGCGAGATAGACATGGACACCCTTGTCCACGGCGGCCGCGGCCTGCTCGGGATGAAAATAGGGAGGGGAGATGACGGCCACGGCCTCGACGCCGCTTTCGAGGAGCCGCTTGTAAGCCGATAGCCCTGAAAAGAGTCGTGAGCCCGGGACCGACTGTTGGGCTCCCAGCTCGGCGGCGCGGTCGGCGAAATAATCCGCCCCGGCATAGAATCTCATATCCGCCGTGCTCGGCGAACAGCTTGGCGATCCATGTCCCCCGACCGCCGCAGCCGATGATCCCGAGCTTGATCCGGGAATTGGCCTGCGAGCCGCGGACGAGGCCCGGCGGGAGCACCGTCAGCGACACGGCCGCCGCCCCCGCGCTTTTGATGAAATCGCGCCGGCTGACGGCGCGCTCCGACGGCGCTTTTTCTTCAGCTGTTTTTTCCATCGGTCACTCCTTAAGTTTGGGGACAGGCCCCGGCCCGTACCTGGTATCGGCCTGTACCTGGTAAAGCCCGGGGACAGGTAACAGGGGCAGACTGTCCCCGCCTACTTGATCCTCTGGATGACGTGGCTGGTCTTCCAGTCCTGGACGATTTGCTTGACCGTCCCATCGGGCATCCGCTCCTCTTTGATGACGGAGAACCTCTCCCGGGCCGGCTTCCGGACCGCGGCCGCGGGCTTCGTCGCCATCCCCTCATACCACCTTTCGAGCTTCACCGGCTCCCAGCGCCGGCTCTTGGCCGACCTGTAGCAGGCGTCCATGACGGCGTTGACGATGTAGCCGTCGAGGAAGGTCTCCTTCGGCTGCCGTCCCTCGTCCAGGGCATCGAACATGTCGCCGAACATGTCGACGTAACCGAGCTCGTGGACCTCGTCGCCGACGGGGAAAAGCCAGCCCTTTTCGGTCTCGGCCTTTTCCGCCACATAGCCCCCGGACTCGGCCGCCGTGAACATCTCGTAGCCCGTGCGCAGGAAGTGGTTGAGCCAGATCGTGCCCTCGGTGCCGGCGACCTCGTCGCGGAGGTCCATGCCGCCGCGGAAGGTCCAGCTGACCTCGAACTGCCCGATGGCCCGGTCCTCGAACCGGATCAGGCCGATGGCCGAGTCTTCAGCGGCGATCGGGTGGACCAGCGTGTCGGCGGTGCACATCACCTCGACGGGCCGGACGCCCTTGCCCACAAAGCTCCGGATGATTTCGATACAATGGCAGGCGAGGTCGACGATCGCCCCGCCGCCCGCGAGCTTCTTGTCCCAGAACCAGGCGCTGTGCGGTCCGGAATGGGTCTCGCGCGACCTGACCCACAGGACCCGGCCGACGGCGCCGCCCTGGACGGAGGCGACGGCCTTGAGCGTCTTGGGCGTGTAGACCAGGTCCTCGAGGTAGCCCGCGAACACGCCGGCCTTCTCGACGGCCTCCATGATCTCGAGCGCCTCGGCGGCGCTCCGGCCGAGCGGCTTGGTGCAGAGAACGGCCTTGCCGGCGTTGGCCGCGAGCGTGACGGCTTTCTTGTGGAGGAAGTTCGGGACGCCGACGATGACGAGGTCGATCTCGGGGTCGGCGACCGCCTGTTTCAGGTCGGCCGTCCAGTTCGGGATGTCCCATTTCCTGGCGAAAGCCTCGGCCTCGGCCTCGCTCACGGCGCAGATCGTCTTGATCCGGTCGCGGCTCCGCCGGCCGTTGACCGTCATCGTGTAGAACGTGCCGATCAACCCGGCGCCGAGCAGGGCGATGTTATGAGCTTTTTTCATGATGCCTCCCCGCGGGATGAGATTTCATCGCGATGAATTCGGGCGTATTCTAGCACAGCGATTTTTGAGGGACAAGGCGAGGCCGGGGGCGTCCTCTCCCGGGTCAGGCCGTCTTCCGCGAGAAAAGCTGGAGTGCGCCGGGGAGCAAGATCAGTGACGTCGTCCAGATGAGAAAAAGCCCGAGGCAGGCCACCGTTCCCAACGAATTGAGCCCCGAGTGGCGGGCGAAGACCATCCCGGAGTAGCCCAGGATGGTCGTCATCGCCGAGATCGACATCGACTCCGCCAGAGTCGTGCTGCGTCGCCTGTACGTTTCCCCGGAGTTCGCGCCAGCGGCGGTAATAGTAGACTCCGTAATCGTCCCCCATCCCGATGAGGCTGGGGAAAGCGACGATATTGAAATAGTTGAGCTTGATGTGGAGCAGGGCCATGACGCCCAGGGTCAGGCTGAAACCTCCCAGCAGTGGAAAGACCACCCAGAAGGTCTGGGCAGCGCTCCTCTGGTTGATGAAGATGATAACCAGGACGCTGAGGAGCGCGAACACCACGAGCCAGGGGCCCTCGGCCGTGATCAGCTGGATGATTTCGCCGAAGGCCAGGGGCTCGCCGACCGGGCCCTTCGCCCCGGGCGGCAGGTGGAGCCCGTCAATCTCCTCGAGCAGGGCCAGGTCCTTTTTGCCGTCCCACTGGTTCGACCGTGATTCGACGATGACGAAGAAGTCCCCCGATTGATCTTTAGCCGTCAGCCGGTCCCTGAAGTAGGGCGGCACGTCCTCGTACCGCGGCCGCCCGGCAGGCCGCTGCCAATCCCGGACGCTCCCCACCCAGCGCCTGAGCTTCTCGTCCTTGACGTGTCTGACCCAGGGCTTTTGGGCTTCCGCCTGGATCGCGGCGATGAGGGTGAGTCTCTCCCTGAGCTCCACGTCGCCGGGGCAGAGGTCGCGGATGCTCCGGACAGACCCGACCTCGGATCGCGGGTCCGCGCTCCTCTCTTTCAGGACCGCCGTGAGCTTATCCACGGCGTCGAGGCCGGTGGCGACATACACCGCGGCCGGGACCTCGGCCGTCGCGTAGACCTCCTGCTGCCGCTCCAGGATCAGGGCCGCCTCGGCGACCCGCGCCCGAACTGTCCTGAGGTTGTAATCGAACCGCACGGTCCCCGCACCCGCGACGGCGGCGACAATAACGACGAGGAGAAAAACGACGGTCGCCGCCGGTCCGAGGATGGGGATTCGCCTCGTCCGGGCGCGCCGCGGCTTGATCCAGCCGAGACAGACGCCCGCCGCCAGGGTGGCCGGCATGAACAGCATCTCGGCGAGCAGCACGACGAGCAAAGAGACGGCGGCGATCAACCCGAACTCGGAGAAGCCGCGGAACTTCGAAAACGCCAGGACGGCGAAGGCCGAGACCGTCGTCAGGTTGGCGATCAGCGCGGATTTCCCGAGCGAGAAGAAGGTCCGCAAGAGGGCGCGCTCCCTCGAGCCTTTCCCGAGTTCCATCTGGAAGCGCTTGACGAGATAGACCGAGAAATCGACCCCCACGCCGAAACAGACCATCAGGAGAAACGAGGTGATCGTGTTGAGGTTCCCGACGAGGATGCGGACCAGGGCGTAGCTCCAGATCAGCCCGAAGATCAGAGGCAGGAAGAGGACGGGAATCACCTTGACGCTCCGGAAGCTCAGGCCCAGGACGAGGATGATGGCCAGGAGCACGAGCGTCCCCGACCGCCGTAAGTCCTCGGTGAGCTGGTTGTAGTTGTTCATCCAGTAACGCAGGTTTCCGCCGATGTCGGCCCAGACGCCGTAACGCGAGGTCAAGCGGCTGGCGATCTCCTTCATCTTCCGGAAGATGAGCCTCGTCTCCTCCAGGTCGGAGACGCCTTTCTCGGGATAGACGGTGAGGCCCATCGTCCGGCCGTCGGCGCTCTGCTGGTACTCGGGCAGGCTTCCGTACTGATCCATCAGGCGCTCGATGGTCCGCCGCCTCTTTTCCTCCTCGTAGCTCGGCGCGCTATCGTCAGCGAGCAGGTCCTCGGTCAGCGGATTGACCTGCGACTCCCAGCGCAGGAAGAGAAGCCGGGCTTCCTTGAGATAATCCGACGGCAGAAGCAGGTACTGGAACCTGCGGAAATATTCGACGGGGTTCTTGTAGCTGACCGTCCTTATGCCGTCGAGCCGGCCGATCTCGACGGCCGCGCTCTCCACGGCCTCGACCAGTCTCTGCCGGTCGGCGCCGGCGACCAGGAAGTAGAAATATTCCTCTCCGCCCACCTTCCCGCCGATCTCCCGCTGGAGCCTCGCCGAGCGCCCGCCTTTCGGGAGGAGCCTCACGGAGTTGGCGTCGACGCTGAGCTTCCTGACCTGCTGGTAGGCGGGCACCGAGATGGCGAGCGCCGCGAGAAGCCAGAGCCAGGGATGCCTCAGGGAAAGTCGGCAGACCCGGAAGACCGCTTTCTTGAACATCTCTCAGGAGGCGGCGGTTTCGCCGGAGATCTTCTTCCTCAACCGGGCGATGATCTTGTCGTAGGGGTCCTTGGCGAAAAGCTCGGCGAGCTGCTGCCGATAATTATCCACGGCGTCGACATCGTCGAACACGTAGTTGACGATGATCCACCGGCCGTCAGCGAGCTCGAGCCTGTAGTCGAGGTCGTATTTTTCACCCTCGTAATAAGCGGCCGTCTTCACCAGGGCCGACGCGCCGCGGACCGATTCGACCACGTAGACAAGCCGGTCGACCTCGAGCCGCTTGAGCTTCCTGACGAGCGAGGCCCGCAGGACTCCCTGGAGGACCCGGTCGAGCTCCTCGAACTGGGCCGGGGTTAACCGCCCGCGGAACTCGTCGATGATCGACCGCGAGATTCTGGGGAAACTGGTGATCTCATCCAGGGCGGCGCCGATGCGGGCATCGATTTCCCGGGAGGCTTTGTCCGATCCCTTGAGGATATCCATCACCCTACGGTTGGATTCCTTGATGAGCTGCAAGGGGGACTGGGCAGCCGAAAGCCAGGCGGAAAAGAAAACCGCACAACCCGCAGCGATCGCCCCGGCCGTCCTTGGCTTTGCCATTTCTCTTTCGGCGTGGAGATTACCATGAGCCGGCGCGGGCCGTCAATGCGTTGACAGGCGGGGGAATTTTGTCGTAAATTCCCCAATCGATATGTCTGGCGGGGCAATCGAATATCTCTGATGATGCCTGGAGAGCCTATCGCGGTCGTCGGCATCGGCTGCCGGTTCCCTGGCGGGGCCGACGGACCCGAATCGTTCTGGAGCGCGGTTTGCGGCGGGGCGGACGCCATTTCCGAGATCCCGCCCGACCGCTGGAACGTCGACAAGTTCTATGACCCGGACCCCAAAAAGCCCGGAAAATACTATTCGCGCTGGGGCGGCTTCATCAAGGGCATCGACCTCTTCGACCCCGGTTTTTTCGGCATCTCCCCGCGCGAGGCCCCGCGCATGGACCCGCAGCAGCGGCTGCTCCTCGAAGTCGCTTGGGAGGCCCTCGAGGACGCCGGGCTGCCCCTCGATCGGCGGGAGCGTTCCCCTGCCGGGGTCTTCATCGGCATCTCGAGCTGGGATTTTTCGAAATTCGAGGCCAGCCTCTGGGACATGGATACGATCGAGTCCCACACCGGCACCGGCCTGGCCCTGAGCATCGCCGCGAACCGCATCTCGCATTCGCTCAATTTCACGGGTCCGAGCCTAGCCGTGGACACCGCCTGTTCGTCCTCGCTCGTCGCCGTCGACCTCGCCTGCCGGAGTCTCTGGAACGGCGAGTGCCGGGTGGTCCTGGCGGGCGGCGTGAACATCATCCTCAACCCGGAATCCTATGTCATCTACTGCCGGCTCTCCATGCTTTCGCCGGATGGACGCTGCAAAGCCTTCGATGCCCGGGGCGACGGGTTCGTTCAGGGCGAGGGCGCTGGCGTCGTCGTTCTCAAGCCGCTTTCCCGGGCGATCGCCGACCGCGACCGTATCTATGCCGTCATACTCGGCACCGGTGTCAACCAGGACGGCCGGACCCCCGGCATTACATCTCCGAGCCGGGAATCGCAGGAAGAGCTTCTGCGCCAGGTTTGCGGGCGCGCGGGAATCGCCCCCCGCGACGTGAGCTTTTTCGAGGCGCACGGCACGGGCACGTTCGTCGGCGACCCGATCGAGGCGGCCGCGATCGGCACGGTCCTGGGGGAGGGCCGGCCCGCGGGGCATCTCCTCCGGCTCGGCTCCGTGAAGACAAACATCGGCCATCTCGAGGCGGCCGCGGGCATCGCGGGCCTGATCAAGGCCTGCCTCTCGGTCAGTCACCGCGCGATCCCCCCGAACCTTCATTTTGTCGAGCCGAACCCGGACATCGATTTCTCCCGGCTCAAGCTGACGGTTCCGACGAGGCTCGAGCCCTGGCCCGAAGCGCAGCCGGTCGTGGCCGGGGTCAATTCTTTCGGATTCGGCGGGACAAATGCCCACGTTGTTTTGGCGGCCCCGCCCGACGAGCCGCCGGCCGCGGCGACGGCCTGGGGAAGGCTGATGACGCCGGGGGGGAAGCGGCCTCTCGGAGGCTGGAATCTCCTCGCCCTTTCCGCGGAGAGCCGGGAATCGCTCCAATCCCACGCCTCGGCCGTCCGCGCCCGTTTGAGCGGCGGGGCTTGGGACCGGCATCCCATCGAGGAGCTGTGCGCCGCCGCCGCCAAGCGGCGGCCACATCATGTTTACCGGCTGTGCCTGGCGGCCGAGACGAAAGACCGCCTGGTGCTCGAGCTCGGCGCCTTCCTGAGAGGCGAGGCCGCCGCCGGCCTCTTTCATGCCCAGGCTCTCCCCCCCGACAGGCTTAAGATCGCCTTCGTCTATTCAGGACAGGGGCCCCAGTGGTGGGGCATGGGCCGAACGCTTTTTGAAACGGCGCCGGCTTTCCGCGGCATGGTCGAGCGCTGTCACAACCTGCTGAAGGAATACGCTTCCTGGTCGCTCATCGACGAGCTCCTGGCGGATGAATCCAAGTCGCGGATGCAGGAAACGGCCGTCGCCCAGCCCGCCATCTTCGTCATCCAGGCAGCGCTGACCGCGCTTTTCGAGACCTACGGCATCCGGCCCGCAGCGGCAATCGGGCATAGCGTGGGGGAGGTTGCCGCGGCTTGGGCGGCGGGAGTCCTGACGCTGGACGAGGCATTGCGCGTCATCTACCATCGCGGCCGCTCGATGGACCGGGCCTCCTCGCGCGGCCGGATGATGGCGGTCGGGCTGGGTCCTGAGGATATCGAACCGTTCATCGCCGCGGTCCGGGGAAAAGTCGAGGTCGGCGCCGTCAACAGTCCGGAGTCCGTGACCTTGTCCGGGGACGCCGGCGCTCTCGAGGCCCTGGAACCCGAGTTGGCCAAGCGGGGGATCTTGCCCGCATCCTGCCGGTCGTCTATGCCTTCCATAGCCGCCAGATGGAGCCGGTCAGGGAAGACCTCCTTGCCTCGCTCGGCGATATCCCGCCAAGGGAGCCGGCCATCCGTCTTGTCTCGACGGTGACGGGACGGCCGGCCGCGCCGGGCGACTTCGGGCGGGAGTATTGGTGGCGGAACGTCCGGGAGCGCGTCCGCTTCGCCGACGCGGTCGAGGACTTGATCCGCGAGAGGTTCGCGATCTTTCTTGAAATGAGCCCTCACCCGGTCCTGGCCGCCTCGGTCACCGAAACGCTGCTTCGGCGAGACCACAAGGCCTGGGTCTTGTCGACGCTCCGGCGCAAGGAATCCGACCACGCCGCGGTGATGTCGGCGCTCGCCGCGCTCCAGGCGCTGGGCGCGCGGCTCGAGTGGGACGCCCTCTACCCCGGTCCCGCGGCGCCGGTCTCGTTTCCCAGCTACGCCTGGGCTCACGAGAGCTTCTGGCACCAGACCGATGGCAACAGGACTTATCTTGGCGGCGCCGGAGGGAATCCCCTGCTGGGAGTGCGCCGCGACGAGCCCGCCGACTCCTGGGAGAACGAGATCAACGTCTGGATGGCGCCGTATCTCGCCGACCATCGCATCCAGGGACACATTCTTCTCCCGGGAACCGCCCTCCTCGAGATGGGCATGGCGGCGGCGAAGTCGCTCGGCGAAGAAGGCCCCTTGACTCTGGAAGACATCCGGTTTCCGAAGGCCCTGTTTTTGCCGGCCGGCGACAACGTCTGCCTGTCGACATCCTACGATCCCGAGAGCCTGACTTTCCATATTCATGCCCGCGAGCGCGAACGGGCGTCAGCCTGGCAGCTCCATGCTTCGGGAAGGATCATGCCGGGCGACGCGGCGAGTCCTGAAGTTGTCGAGCCGGAGGCGCTGGCGCGCCGGTTCGCGGAGGCCCTGGATTCCGGGGCCTGTTACCGGAGGTTTCTCCGGTCCGGAATCGAGTACGGACCGAGCTTTCGGGGCATTCGCCGCTTGTGGACGAAGGATGGAGAGTCCCTGGCGGAGATCGAGCTGCCCGCGAGCTTGCGCGGCGAGCTTGCCAAGTACCAATTCCATCCCGCCGCCCTCGACGCCTGCCTGCAGGCCCTTATCGGCAGCGCGGACTTCCCCGAATCCAAGAGCTACCTCCCAGTCTCGATCGATCGCCTCCGCGTCTTCGGACACCCCACGGCAACCCTGTGGAGTCATGTGCGCGACGCGAGGATCCGGGGCGACGTCCTGGAAGCGTCGATCCGGGTCCTCGACGACCGGGGCCTGGTCTTGGCCGAGATCGAGGGCATCAGGTGCCAGGGCGTCGAGGACAAGAAGCTGACGGAGCCCGCGGAGCTCGAGGGCATGTTCCATAGGTTCTGCTGGACGCCGGCCGAGGGAGAGGGGGGCGCCGCCCAGCGGAGCCTTCGAAAATGGACTCGACACAAAAGAGATCCTGGAAGAGGTCGCCGCGCAGGCCGGCGCCATCGAATTCTCCGCCGTCCCCCACAACCTTGACAGGTTGGCGGGAGCGCACGCAGTCAACGCTCTCCTCGAGCTGGGCTGGGACTATTCACCCGGAGACCGGATCAGCGGGGAGGATCTGGCAGCATCGCTGGCCTTCTGCCGGCCCGGCGGTCTCCTAGCGGGGAGGATCCTGGAGATCCTCTCGAAAAACGGCGTCATTTCCGAAAATGCCGGCCGGTTGGAGGTGCTGCAGCCTCTCGCGCCCGTCGACGCCCGGGGCATCTTCCGAACGACCCTCGCCGAGAATCCGGCCTGGCAATCCGTGACGCTGGCGGTCGACAGCATCGGCCGGGGACTCGCCGGCATCCTGGCGGGGAAGGTCGAACCGGCCGGCCTGATCCCCGGTTTCCTGGACGGAGGCGCGGCCGACGCCCTCCGCCGCGACGCGCCGGCCTGGCGCGGCGTCCATCTCCTGTCCCAGCTGCTCCTCCGGAGCCTGGTCAGGCGGGCGCCCCGAGCCGCCCGCGTGAGAATCCTCGACCTCGGCCGGGGAGCGGGCGGGGTCACGCCTCTCCTGCTTCCCGTTCTCGCGGAGTTCAACCCCGACTATGTCATCGGGCGTGCCTCCGCCTCCGAGGTAGAGAAAGCTCGGGTCGGGTTCGGGGGTTTTCCGTTCACGCGCTTTGACGCGATCGATATTCGCCATGAGATTACCGGCTCGGGGTTCAAGGACGGCTCGTTCGATATCGTCATCTCCTCGTTTCATCTCGGCGAAGAGCGCGATCCCTGGGCGGTCCTCGACAGGCTGCGCCAGCTCCTCGCTCCCGGCGGTCGGCTGATCCTCGCGGAGCCGGACGCCCAGGGTCTCTGGTATGACCTTCTTTGCGGATTGTTGGACGCTCAGCGGGGCGGCGGGCAGGTGGCCTGGGAAGCGCTTCTCCGGGAGCGCGGGTTTGCCGATGTCTTGGACGTTTCCGCGCTCTATCATGATCCCAACGCCAAGCTTCTTGTTGCCCAAGCTCCCGTCGTGGGAGATGTCCATGCCTCTGAAGACGCGTCGCCCACCGCCCCCGGCTGGTTGCTGTCGGCTGAGGCGGGCGAGCGCTGGCTCGTATTCTGCGACGGCGGCGGGACCGGGGAAGAGCTGGCCCGCCGGCTCGGAGAGGCGGGGTGCCGGACGATCCGCATCTTCAAGGGGGAGGCTTTTCGCGAGCGAAACCGCGACGACTTTGAGTTCGCGCTCGATTCGCGCGAGAGCGTCGGCCGCCTCCTCGACGCCGTGGGACCGAATGGGGAGGGGCCCCTTCGAGGGATCGTCTACATTGCGGAACGGCCGATTCCGCCCGGCGAACCCGACGGTGCCGCTTCAGCCATGGGTGAAGCCGATACGCTCCTCAGGGGTGCTCTCGTCCTCGTCCAGGAGCTCGATACGAGGTGTCGGGATGCCTGGCCGCGTCTCTGGCTCGTTACCAGGGGAGCTCAGGGCGTGGACGGATACGGTGGGGTTGCTGCGCCCTTCAACGCCGCCCTCTGGGGTTTCGGGCGCGTCATCAGAACCGAGTTCCCGCCGTCGAACTGTTCGCTCGTCGACCTCGAACCTCACCGGAACGGCGCCGATGATAAAGGGCGGGATGCCGCGCTCCTTTGCTCCGAGCTCCTCGCCGATGGTCCCGAAGACGAGGTCGCCTTCCGCAGCGGCAAACGGCTGCTGCGCCGGATGATGAAGCAGGAGCTGTCAATCGTCGACGTGCCCCCGGCCGGGCCCCGGAGGCTGAACGAACGCTGTTACCGCCTGGAGTCGGCGCAGCCCGGCGCGCTGGCCGGCTTGGGGGTGCGCGAAGGCCGGCGGCGCGCGCCGACGCCGAACGAAGTCGAGATCGAGGTCCGGGCGGCAGGGCTGAACTTCAGCGATGTCATGAAGGCCCTCAACCTCTATCCGGGCCTGCCCCCGGGCGTTGTTCCCCTGGGCATTGAATGTGCCGGCGTAATCAGCCGGGTGGGGAAATCGTCGCGCCGGCTGGGGCCGGGCGACCGGGTTTTCGCGTTGGCGCAGCCGAGCCTCGGCAGCCACGTGACCGTCCTTCGCCAGGGGGTCCTCCGTCTTCCCGACGGGCTGGGTTTCAGCGAAGCCGCGACCGTGCCCATCGCCTTCCTGACCGCTCATTACGGACTCGTCCGCGCCGCCAGGCTCCACAGAGGCGAAAGCGTACTCATCCACTCAGCGACGGGCGGCGTTGGACTGGCTGCGATCCAAGTGGCCCGCGACCTCGGGGCCGTGGTCTACGCGACGGCCGGGACGGAGGAGCGACGGGATCTCTTGCGCCGCCTGGGCGTCGGCCACGTTTGGGACTCGAGGTCTCTCCGGTTTTCCGACGGGGTCAGGGAGGCGTCGGGGGGGCGGGGCGTCGACGTCCTCCTGAATTCGCTCTCGGGCGAGGCCGTCTCCAAAGGTCTCGAGGCCCTGGCCGACGGCGGCCGGTTTGTCGAGATCGGCAAGCGCGACATCTATCGCAACAGGCGACTGGGCCTTCTGCCGTTCAGGAACAACCTTTCGTTTCAGGCCGTTGACCTGGACAAGATCATCCGCGAGGGCCCGGACGAGGTCGGCAAGATCATGCGGCTCATCCTGACGAAGCTCCGCCGAGGCGCTTATGCGCCGCTTCCCTTCCGCGCGGTCCCGCTGGCCCTGGCCGACGAGGCCTTCCGGTCGATGGCCCAAGCCCGGCACATCGGCAAGCTCGTCATCACAGTCGGGGACCATGCCGTGCCCGTCCTGTCGCGAACGCTCCCGCCTGAATTCCGCTCCGACGGGGCATATCTCGTCACCGGCGGGTTCGGCGGTTTCGGGCTGAGGATCGCGCGCTGGCTGGCGGAGGGAGGGGCGAAGGGCATCGCGCTCATGGGGCGGAGCGGGCCGCGCGGAGACGAGGCGCGGGAGACGATGGCGGCGCTCGGGGCGGCCGGCGTGCGCGTCGTCACCCTGGTGGGCGACGTCTCCCGCGACGCCGAAGTCGCCGCCGCGCTCGACCGGGTGCGCGCCGAGCTCGGGCCGCTCCGCGGCGTCTTCCACGCCGCCGTGGTCCTCGACGACGGACTCCTCATCAACCTCGACGGGGACAGGCTGCGGCGTGTCCTCGACCCGAAGGTCAGGGGCGCCTGGAACCTCCACTTCCGGACGTTGCGCGACCCGCTCGAGGCCTTCGTGCTCTTCTCGTCGGTCTCCTCGCTCATCGGCAACCGGGGCCAGGCGAACTACGCCGCCGCCAACGCCGTCCTGGATGCCCTCTGTCATTATCGGCGCGGCCTGGGCCTGCCCGCACTTACAGTGAACTGGGGATTCCTGGGCGAGACCGGTATCCTGGCCGCCGATGAGCGGAAAGCCCGCCGCTTTGAGGAACAGGGGATACGGAGCTTCACACCCGGGCAGGCCGTCGATGCGCTGGGCCGGTTGCTGCGGCTGGACGCGACGGACATGGCCGTTCTCAACGTCGACTGGCAGCGCCTGCTCGAGGCCCAGCCCGGCCTCCGGGCGGCGCCGAAGTTCTCTCATCTGGCGCGGAGGGATGGCCCGACCGGCCGGGGCGAATCCGTCCCGGTCCGCGACGAAGGCACGCTGCAGGCGGCCCTCGTCAGGGCTGCGCCGGCCGAGCGTGCGGGGCTCCTCGAAACCGCTCTGGCCGAGCAGGCGGCCCGTATCCTGGGATTGTCGGCGGCGAAGATCGACCGGGATAGGCCCCTCACCGAATACGGTATCGACTCGCTGATGGCTGTCGAGCTCCGCAACTGGGTGGACAGCAAGCTCAAGATAACGCTTCCGACGATGGAAATCATGCGGGGACCGACCATCGCCGGCCTGTCCGCCCGCCTTCTCAAGACCCTGGACGAGGAGGGCGGGGGAGGCGGCGCCTCCGCGACGACGGGGGAGACGACCGGGGAAGAGAATTGAGGGAGGCGAGATGCCGCGCGAGAGCGTGAGGTCTTTTCCCCTGTCCTACGGCCAGCGCGCCCTCTGGTACATGCAGAGGCTCTTTCCGAACAGCCCGCTTTATAACCTCCAATCCTGCTGGCGCGTCCTGTCCGACCTGGACGTGCGCGCGCTGCGCCGGACCTTCCAGTGGCTCGTCGACCGCCACGAATCCCTGCGCACCACCTACCATCTCGAGGGCCGCGTTCCCATCCAGATCGTGCATCCCGGACAGACGGCCTTTTTCCAGGTCCATGACGCTTCGGAGTGGACCGAGGAGGAATTCCGGACGCAGGTGGACCGCGAGGTCCACCGCCCATTCGACCTCGAGCGCGGGCCGCTCTTCCGTGTTCAAGTTTTTCTCAGGGAGCCCGGGAAGCATCTCCTCGTGACATCGTTCCACCACATCACGGCGGACCTCTGGTCAATGACACTCATCTACCAGGAGATGCAGCGGCTCTATCCCGCGGCGCGCGAGGGCGCGCTGCCGCCGCCGGCGCCCGCTCCTGCTTATGCGGACTACGTCCGCTGGCAGAGGGAGATGCTCGCCGGACCGCAAGGGGACGGACTGCGTAAATATTGGGAAGGACGGTTTGAGGGGGACATCCGGGAGCTCGTCCTGCCTCTCGACTTTCCGCGCGGCCCCAGCCCGGACTGTGCCGGAGCGGCGTTTCCGTTCAAGCTCAGCGCCGAGCTGACCTCGCGTCTCCGGGAGCTCGCGTCCCGCACGCGAACGACGCTTCACGCCGTCCTCTTGGCCGGTTTCGAGACCCTGCTTCATCTTCATTCGGGAAGCGAGCTTTTCCTCATCCGGACGCTGACCGTCGGACGCAGCCGCGCGGATTGGGAGCAGGTCATCGGCTTCTTCGCGAACCCGGTCGTGATGAGGGTGGATTTTCGAAGAAAACCGAGTTTCCTCGAAGCCGTGGCGCGAACGCAGACGAGGGTCAGCGAGGCCGTGGACCGCCAGGACTATCCTTTCGAGCTGCTGATGGAGGGTGTGCGGTTCGGCCGGCGCCTCAGGTTCAACCCCATGTCCGAGGTGATGTTCGTCCTCCAGACGCCCCAGCGGTTCCTCCAGGAGCGGCGCGGCCAGAGATGCGCGCTTGCGGACGGCATGTTCGCTCCGGGCGCAACCGGAGTCCGGGTCGATTTCGGCGGCCTCCTCGCCGAGAAGTACAACCCGGGAACGCGGACGACGCTCAACGATATCGACCTCCAGGCCGTGGAGATCGGCGGCGAGCTCTCCGGCGTCATCAACTATCGGGCCGACCTCTTCCGGCCGGCGACGATCGCCCGGCTGTCGGCCGATCTCACGCGGCTGCTGGAGGGAGCCGCCGGGCATCCGGAAGCGGGGGTCGGCGAGCTGGCCGCCCGGCTCGATCTGCCGAGGGGGCCGAGTCGGGCTGATCGCGGCTGGCGGGCTGAGCCTGGGGCCGGCCTGCGGTCCGGGACGCCGACCGACGCTCCGTCCGCCTGCCGGTCTGCCGCCATCGGCGCGACCTGGCGAAGCGCTGATGTTGAAGCCCGCCTGGCCGCGATCGCGGGCGAGATCCTGGGCGGCGGCCAACCGGGGCCGGACGACAATTTTTTCGAGCTCGGAGCGAATTCGCTCCACGCCCTCCAGCTGACCCTCGCCCTCCGCGAAGAATTCCGGGTCGAAATCCCCCTTGGGCTCCTCTTCGAGAATCCGACGCTCGCGGGCCTGGCCGGCCTCGTCCGGCAGACGGAGAAGATCACCGAAGTGCCGCCCATTTTCCCGTCGGCCGGCAGGGACAAGGCCGCTCTCTCGTTTGCCCAGGAACGGCTCTGGTTCATCGACCGCCTGGTGGGAGGGAGCTTCTACAATGTGCCGGTCGCGGTCCGCCTTAGGGGCCCGCTGGACGCCGGAATTCTGGAGCGGAGCCTGAACAAGATCATAGCCCGGCACGAGTCGCTCCGGACGACGTTCTCCGTGATCGACGGCCGGCCCGTCCAGGTCGTCCAGGCCGTACGGCCCGTCGCCGTCGCCGTCGAGCGTCTGGAAAGCGGGACTGAAGAAGGCCGGCTCCAGGAAGCCCGGAGCCGGCTGTCCCGGCTCGCGGCGCTGCCGTTCGACCTCGAGCGGGGGCCGCTCCTCCGGCTTCACGTGCTGACCCTCGATAAGGAAGACCACCTCGCGCTTCTCGTCATTCACCACATTGCGGCCGATGCCTGGTCCTTCGGCTTGCTTCTCCGTGAGCTGGCCGCTTTCTACGGGTCCTCGATCCTGGGTGGCGATCCGGCCGTGCCTGAACTCACCGTCCAGTATGCGGATTATTCGGAGTGGCAGAGGCGGCAGGCTGAGCGGCTGGACCGCGAGCAACTCGCCTTCTGGAACCAGGTTTTGGCGGGCGCGCCCATCCTCGAGTTCCCGGCCGACAGGCCCCGGCCGGCTGTTCAGACGTTCCGGGGCGGGGCGATGGGTTTCGAGCTCGCGGCTCCTCTCATCGACAAGCTCAGGAGCTTCAGCCTGGGGGAAAATGCCACGCCTTTCATGACCCTCCTCGCCGTCTTCTATGTTCTCTTGCATCGCTGGTCAGGGGCCGATGATATTGTCGTCGGCTCCCCTGTCGCCGGCCGCGTCCGGCCCGAGGTGGAAAACCTGATCGGCTGTTTCATCAATCCTCTTCCCCTCCGGGTCGACCTCGGAGGCGACCCGGCCTTCAGGAAATTCCTGGCGGGCGTCAAAGACCGGGTTCTGGCCGCCTTCGCTCATCAGGAGATCCCCTTCGAGAGGCTTGTCGAAGAGGTCCGGCCGTTTCGCGACCTCAGCCGGGAGCCGCTCTTCCAGGTCATGTTCGTTTTCCAAAATACCCCCCTGCCGGTACTCCGGCTGCCGGGCGGTCCCGACCTCCTGCCGTTTGAGCTCGGGGAGGGAGATGACGCGCTATGACCTGACCCTGTTCCTGACCGAATCGTCCCAGGCCTGGACGGGCTGGCTCGAGTACAACAGCGACATCTTTCGACCGGAGTCCGCCGGACGCCTGGTCCGCCATTACAGGAACCTCGTCGAGAAAGTCCTCGAGTCACCGGACCTCCGCCTGTCGGAAATCCCGATGATGGACGATGAAGAAATGGCCTCGGTCACAGGGGGCTGGAACCGGACCAAAACCGAGAGCGCGCCCCCGGCCTGCGTTCATCGGCTCTTCGAGGAACAGGCCGCCGCTTCGCCCAGCGGTGCCGCCGTGGTCTTCGGGGACCGGACCCTTTCTTATGCCGAAATCAATGCCCGAGCCGACGCGATCGCCCGCGGGTTGGCCGCCCGCGGCGCGGGGCCGGAAGAGATCATCGGCGTGTGCCTCGACCGGACCCCGGAAATGATCGCCGCCGTGCTCGGCGTGCTCAAGTCCGGCGCGGCGTACTTGCCGCTCGACACCTCGTTCCCGAAGAAACGAATCTTCGGGTTCCTTGAAGACGCGGGCGCCATGGCCGTGTTGGGAGGAAAAGAGGCACGCCCTCCGTCTCGAGGGCTCGAGGGTCCCGGTCCTGCCCGTCGAAGATCTCGACCTGCGGGGAAGCGTCTCCGGGGACGATGAGGTCCGCTCCGCCGGCGCCGCCGACCCCGAAAATTTGGCTTATGTCATCTATACATCCGGCTCCACGGGACGGCCCAAAGGCGTGATGATCACTCACGGGTCGCTCCTGAATTACATTCGCTGGTGCCTGGGCGCTTACCGGATTCGGGAGGGACAGGGCGTGCTGCTTCACTCGTCGATCGCCTGCGACTTCACGGTAACGACCCTGCTGGCTCCTCTTCTCGCCGGCCAAAAGATCATCATCTCACCCGATTCTCCGGCCGGGTTGCCCCCGGAATTCCTCGAAGAGAACCGGGGCGACCTCGCGCTCCTCAAGCTGACGCCGTCCCAGTGCCCGAGCCCTCGGCCGTTTCCTCGGCGCCGAACGCAGGCAGGGCCTGGCCAGAACGCTTGTGCTGGGAGGCGAAGCGCTGCGCTGGCCGCACATCGCGGATTGGGTCGTACCGGGGAGCCGGCTGCAGATCTTCAATGAATACGGTCCGACCGAAGCTACGGTCGGCTGCTGCGTCCACCGCCTGGAGGCCGCGGATCCCATGAGTGACAACGTGCCCATCGGGCGGCCGATCGCCAACACGAGAATCTACATCCTCGACCGCTTCCTCCGGCCCGCGCCGCTCGGCGCCCCGGGCGAGATCTGCGTCGGGGGAGCGGGACTGGCGCGAGGTTATCTTGGACAGCCGGATTTGACGGCCGAGCGTTTCGTCCCCGACCCCTGGGGGACGAGCCGGGGGCGCGGCTTTACAGGACCGGCGATCTCGCCCGCCGGCACGATGACGGGACGATCGAGTTTCTCGGACGCCTGGACGAACAGGTCAAAGTGCGCGGCTACCGGGTGGAGATCGGCGAGGTCGAAGCCGCGCTCGGGGACCTCCCAGGGCGTCATCCAGGCCGCCGTGGCGGCTGCACCCGATCCCGGCGGCGGGGCTGGACTCAGGGCTTTCATCGCCGCGGGCGTGGCCAAAACGGTCTCGCCGGAAGAGGTCCGCGCTTTTCTCCGCTCCCGGCTCCCGGAATACATGATCCCTGTGGACATCATGATTCTGGACCGGCTGCCCCTTCTGGCCAGCGGCAAGGTCGACCGACGTGCCCTTCAAGCGGCCGGCCGCGGGCGGCCGATAAGCCGCCCGGTGCCCACTCCGCCGCGGACGCCCGGGGAAATCGCGGTCGCCCAGGCTTTCGAAAGCGTGCTCCACGTCAAGAACGTCGGCGTCCGGGACCGCTTCTTTGAGCTCGGCGGTCATTCTTTGGCGGCCGTCGAGCTCCTTTCTGAAATCCGGAAGCGCAGCCCCGGTTCGAAGCTCGGCCTCCTCGATATCTTCAAGGAACCGAGTGTCGCCGGCCTGGCGCGACGCCTCGAGGCCCTGCCGGAGGAAGGCGGTATGTCCGGAAGCCCCGGCCCGGCGGCGGCGCTCGTTCTTCTCAAGAGCGGGGGGAGGGGGCGCCGTTTTTCCTCATCCATCCTTCGGGCGGGCAGGTCGAGGTCTACCGCCCCCTGGCGGACTCACTGGAAGCCGCAGGACCTGTCTACGGAATCGCCGCCCGAGGACTGGCGAACCGGGAACTCGAACATCCGACCATCGAAGCCATGGCTGAAGAATACGCGGGACTCATTAAAGAAATGTGTCCAGCCGGGCCGTATCGCCTGGCGGGCTGGTCGATGGGAGCCGCCGTGGGCATCGCCACGGCGGGCGCTCTTGAAAGAGAAGGGGCGGACGTCGATTTCGTCGGGCTCCTGGATCCCGCTCTCCCGATGGGAGCCACAGAGAATCCGGACTCGCGCTCGCCCCTAGACCTCACCGGTCTTCTAGCGGCCCTAACCGGCTGGCTGACGTCGGCGGATGAAGAGCAACGTGAGTTGCTTGGCCAGTTACCCGGTCTCTATCGATCACTGCCGCCGCTTCCGGAACCGGACCGGGCCATTCGCCTCGTCGAGCTTGCCGCCGAGCGGGGTCTGGTTCGAAGGCCAGGATTGGTCCAGGCGCTCCTGAATTGCGTCAGTCTCCTGGTTGCGCACGAACGCCTGCTCGTGGCTTACCGCCCGCAGAGGATCCGCGCGCCGATCGTGATTTGGGAGGCGGAGGGCGCCGGCCGCCAACCCAACCCGGAAGCCCCGGCCGCTTTGACATCAGGCCCATGGGAACGCGTCCAGGCCGCGGGCAACCACTGGCGGATGCTGGCGCAACCTGAGGTGGGCGGCCTGGCCGATGATCTCAGCCGCCGGCTGGCGGAGAATGGGCGGCGGGCGGCCGGGACGGACGAGAAGGCGCGGACCCCGGCGGGCGCATCCGTCACGAGCGAAGACATCTCCATATTTATGGTCGTGGCCAATGGCGAAGATCAGCATTCGATCTGGCCCTCGGACCGGGCACTCCCGGGCGGCTGGCAAGATACAGGCGTCAGGGGGACAAAAGCCGCCTGTCTCGAAAGCATAAGGGGACTTTGGACAGACCTCCGTCCGCTGACCCTCAGGAATCGTTCTCCCCGTCGCGGGTGATCTTCCCATGGAGAAGCTCCGCAAGGCGCCTTCCCCCGCGGACCTCCAAGGAGACCGCGTCCACGTCTGGTTCTCCGATCCGGAGAACGGCGATGACGACCAGCGGCGGTTCCATCTCCTGTTGAACGCCGAAGAGCGTGACCGCCTGTCGCGCTACCGGTTTTCCGCCGACCGGGTGATGTTTGCCGCGGGGCAGGGCGCCCTCCGTTTTCTCCTCGGATATTATGCAAGCGTGGAGCCATCTTCTGTTGAACTCGTCCCTTCCCGGGTTGGCCAGCCGTTGCCGGCGCCCGGTTCTCCGGCCGGGATATTTTCCTTTTCGGTATCGCATTCGGGGGGCAGAATACTCCTGGCGTTCTCCAGGGGAATCCGGGTGGGCATTGACGTCGAGCGCGTCCGCGAGGACGTCGATATCGAAGGCATCGCCCGACGCTATTTTGCTCCGGCCGAATTCGAAGCCCTCCGTTCGCACTCCCAACACCGCCGCCGGGAGGCCTTCTTCGCCGTCTGGACGCGTAAGGAGGCCTTCCTCAAAGCCCGGGGAGAGGGGCTCTCCTGCCCATTGAGCTCGTTCGCCGTCTCCGTCGAACCGGCCGCGCCCCCGCATCTTATCCAAGGTCTCGCAGGGGCGGCCGCCGTGGAGTGGTCGATCCACGACCTCGATGCCGGTTCGGGCTACCGGGCGGCGCTGGCCGTCAACCATCCCTCGCCCCTCATCGGCCTTTACGATTTCCGAAGCACTTCATTTCCGGTCCCCGAGCGCCGACCTTTCCTGAGACACTGACATTTGTTCCTCCCTGTATAGGGAGGGGAAAGGGTGGGAATACCTAAGGTTAGAGTCTTGGAAAGTGTCTCAGGCGATTCGCCGGGGGATCGCCGTGCCAGGACCCCAATTCCCAATTCACTGATCACACGGATGGAGATGTAAACGAATTCTCCCGGGAATTGACAGCCGCGGGGCGATGGTCTAGGCTCTCGGCTATGGCTGTCGAGCGGCGAAAAAGAAAGCTCACCAGGGCGCTCCGGACCTTCGGCATTGCCATGGCCTGCCTTGTCGGGCTCATGGTGATCGCGGACCGGGCCTTCTTCAGGGGCCACGGCTTTCCTCCCCGCACCTCAAGACCAAGGGCCTGTTCATCGCGGCGCCGGCAGGACCGGAACATGGGCGCTCCTCATCAATGGCGGCATCCGGGCCGCCAAAAACTATCCCCGCTACTGGAACAACACTTCGCTCGCCTACTGCACGCTGGCTGCGCTCGGCTGGCAGGATATCCGCGTGCTTTACGCCGGCGGGCCGGCTGGCGGCCCCGATCGGCTGAAGCGGGCCTTTCTGGGGATGTTTTCTTTCGGCGGGCTCATGGACAGCCCTCCGGACCTCGATTTGGACGGAGCGCCGGATATCCAGGGCCCCGCGACCATGGCGGGGCTGGAGGGGGCGCTCGCTGAGATCGGCCGCGCGATGCGGCCGGGCGACACGCTCTTCATTTTTTTCACCGACCACGGGAAGCTCGCCCGGTAGACGGGCGCATCAAGCCCATTGTCGGCCTGTGGAGGGTCCGTCCCGCCGGGCGTGAGTTTGACGGGTTGATCAGGGCCCATATCCCCGACGTCTGTTGGATCGCGGTCCTCGCCGCGCAGTGCTGGAGCCGCTGGTTTCTCGAGGATGTGACCCGCCCGAACACCCTTCTCATCGCGCCCGGCCGGCCGATCTGGATCTGGTCGAGCCAGGATACCTCGATCTTCCCGCAGCGGTTCTGCGAGGCCCTGTTGGAGAAATCCGTGACGGGCGGAGGCGTTGTGCGCGCCGACACGAACGGCGACGGCCTCGTTACCTTCCGCGAAGCGTTCTCTTCGGCCTGCGCGCGCGACCACACGCCCGAGTGGCCGCTCCTCTGGGTGAACGGCGGCTCCTCCGCCATGCCCGAGTCCTTCTAGTGGTGCGTCTCGTAAATAACTTGGCATTCTCAAAGTGCGACGAAGACGCACCACCGCGGGGGAGTTTGAGGGGGACGGCGTCGTTCCCCTCAGGGGGTCAGTGGAGTGAAACGAAACGCCGAGGGGGGAGCTGGACTCCCCCCTGGAAGTGTCCCGTCTAGACACAGGACTTTGGAAAGGAACTTTAAGGAGCACGGGATACTCGCCGGCCTCAGCCAAAGGCCACGTTCTCGAAAACGTCGCACCGTTCACAGGAGGGGATTTCCCGGGCCCGGCCGGCCAGGTGTTTCAGTCGAACCTCGCGCATGGCCTCTCCCGTTTCGACTTCCCGGACGGTCTGCCGGCCGAGGTCGCCGACGATTTTTTTCCGGGCCCAATCGTGAGTGCAGACGGGCACCTGACCGGTCGCCAGCACCGACATCTGAAGGAAAGGATAGGGGCAGCAGCCCAGCATCCTTTTGACAAACGCCTTCCTCAACCTCAGGCCCGGCGGCTCCCGGTTCGCCGGACGGGCGTAAACGTCGTAGTCGTCGACCAGGCCTCCCCGGTTGTTGATGCCGTGGATGAAGCAGAAGAAACCGCGCGACCGCCAGAAGGCCACCGCCCGCCGCAGCTCCTCGCGGAAGATGTTGGTCCGGACGAACGACATCATGACGGCGACGCGCGAGAGGTCCTGCGACAGGAAGTGCTCGATATTCCGCCGGAATGTCTCCCAGGACTTGCCCCCGTTGATCGCCTCCCGATCCTCCTTGGCGTAGCCGTTGCAGGTGATGTGCATCGCGTCCAATCCCGAGCCGAGCAAGGCGCTCGCGGTCCGGGGATCGAGGAGGGTGCCGTTGGTGACAATAAAAGTCGTGACCCTGTCCGGCCGGCGGCTGCGAAACAGGCGGATCTTGTCGACGAATGTCGGGTCGGTCAGGGGCTCGTTCTGCAGGACGAACCCCACGCCCCGCAGGTTTCTTTCTCCGCTCGACTGCTCGACGATGGCCCGGAAGAGCCCCTCCGGCATGGCGGCCTCGGGAAACATCCCCTTGATCTTTTTTTGCGGGCAGATGACGCACTCGCCGTTGCAGCCGGATTTTGTCTGAAGCTGGAGGATGGGCGGAAAGTCGAGCAGGGAACCGGCGTGCCGCCGGGCGCGACGCTGGCCGGTCTTGGCGCCCAGAAGCTCCCGCATCTGCGTCCAACGGTACCAGCGGCCCATGAAGGGCCTGGCGCGCGGTACGGCCCAGCCGGAGGGACGGCGTCTTGTCATTCTTCCTTATCCGGGCCGCGGTTGAACGCCGGCGGCCGGTTAACAATTTAGGTTCGCCCGCCGATGAAAGTCAAGTTCGTCGAAGCCACCCGGTACCGCGATGACGGCCGGCTGCTGAAGACCGACAAGCTCTTCTACCCGGCCCTGACGTTTCCGCTGCTTGCCGCTCTCACGCCACCGGATATCGAGGTCGCGATGTGCCATGAGATCTTCGAGGACGTGGATTTCGAGGAGAAGGTCGACCTCGTGGCGCTGACCTCGATCACCAACAACGTTTACCGCGCTTATGAGATCGCGGACGAGTTCCGGCGGCGCGGCGTGCCGGTCGTCATCGGCGGGTTCCACGCTTCGGTCGAGCCGGAGGAGTCCCTGGCCCATGTCGACGCCGTATTTATCGGGGAGGGCGAGGAAACCTGGCCCGAGTTTATCAAGGATTTTCGCAGAGGGAAGTTCCGCCGCATCTACCGCGCGCCGCAGCGGCCGGCGCTCGACGGCCTCCCCCTGCCGAGGTTCGATATCCTGAATCCCCGGCATTACCACGGATATGGGAGGCGGGGCCTGCGGCGCCGGCTCCTGCCGCCGGTCATCCCGGTCCAGACGGCGCGGGGCTGCCCGCAGGCCTGCGATTTCTGCGACATCACCCGGTTCGAAGCCGGTACCTACCGGCCCCGGCCCGTGGCTGACGTTGTCTCCGAGATCGAGGCCCGGGGCGCCCGGTTCGTCTGCTTCGTCGACGACAATATCTTCGCCAAGCGGGCCCGCGCCAAGGAGCTCTTCGGGCGCCCATCCCGCTCAAGCTCAAGTGGGTCGGCCAGGGCACGCTGGCCGCGGCCGAGGACCCCGAGCTCCTCGACCTGGCGCAGCGCAGCGGCTGCCGGGGCATCCTGGCCGGGATCGAAACGATCTCGGAGGACAGCCTGGCCTCGGTGGGCAGGCCGATCTCAACCGGGTCGGGGCCTACCGGCGTCTGCTTCACGCCTACCGGAAGGCCCGTATCGACGTCGATGCCAGCATGGACTTCGGGTTCGATGGCGACGGGCCGGGCGTTTTCGATGCGACGTACGAGTTCCTCATGGGGAATCGGGTTCCCTACGCCGGGCTTCAGCCGATCCGGCCTTCCCCGGGAACACCGCTCTATGACCGCCTGAAACGCGATGGCCGGCTTAAGGACGAGCGCTGGTGGCTGAACCGCGAGCTGACGGCCAGGGTCTTCGACCTTAAGTTCACCGGCTGCGCCATCCCCGACGGGCGTTCGGGCCGGGGCTCCTCCGGATGTACAGGCGGTTCTATTCCTGGCCGAGCATCCTGCGGCGGTTCCTGATGCCCCCGCGCCGCGGGTTCGCTCTGAAGATCCTGGCGACTCTCGCCATGCGCCGCAAGATATCCTCCCACGCCTTCATCAGCGAGTATTGAAGGTCAGCATTTGACTTCCGTCCTCGGGGAGTGGTAAGAAGGGGCCGGAAAAGGAGCGGCGTGAGAATCCGGTTAATAGAGTCCTCTCGCTATCTGGACGGCGGCCGGCTTCTCAAGGCCGGTCATCTTTATTATCCCTCTCTTACGCTCCCTCTGCTCGCCGCCCTGACGCCGGCCGGGCACGACATCTCGATCACTTACGAGATCTTCGAAGATATCGACTATGACGCGCCGGCGGACGTCGTCGGCATCACTTCGATCACTTCGAACGTCTACCGGGCCTATGAGATCGCGGACGAGTTCCGGCGCCGGGGCGTCCACGTCGCCATGGGCGGCATCCACGCCTCGATGGAGCCCGAGGAGGCGGCGGCGCACGCGGACACGGTCATCATCGGCGAGGCCGAGGAGACCTGGCCGCGGTTCGTCCGGGACTTGGAGGGAGGCGCCGCCGGGCGCCTGTACAAGCCCGAGAGGCCGCCCGACCTCGTCGGCCTTCCCGTTCCCCGCTGGGACCTCGTCGACCTCGATCGCTACCTCTGCTATTCGGTCCTGCGCCGGTATCATCTGCCGCCCGCCTATGCCGTCCACACCTCCCGGGGCTGCCGTTTCAACTGCGATTATTGTTCTACCCGGCGATTTCAGGGGGGCGCCGGGTTCCGGGCGCGCCCCGTCCGGGACGTGGTGGAGGAGATCGGGGCCCTCGGCGCGAGGACCGTCTTTTTTGTCGACGACAACCTTTTCTCCGAGCCGGAGCGGGCGAAGGACCTTTTCCGCGCCCTGATTCCGCTCGAGATCCACTGGGGCGGCCAGGGCGTCATCGCCGCCGGCGCGGATGCCGAGCTCGTGAGGCTGGCCCGCCGCAGCGGGTGCTACTTCATCGTCGCCGGCCTGGAGAGCATCAACCCTTCCGTGCTCAAGACATTGGGCCGGAAAGGCAGCAAGGTCGGGGCCTATGAAGAGAACCTGAGGACATTCCGGAAGAACGGGATCGACGTCGATGTCTCGATGATGTTCGGGTTCGACCAGGACGAGCCCACGGTCTTCCGGGACGCCTGCCGGTTCCTCATCCGGAACAAGGCGCCCTACACCTCGTGGCTTCCCCTGACTCCCTTCCCGGGGACCGCCTTTTACGCCCGGCTGAAAGAAGAGGGAAGACTGAAGCATGATAAGTGGTGGCTGACCCTGAGCCCGGACTCTCCAAAAAAGATCTACACCCTCCTTTTCACCGGCGGCCAAATGGGCGAGGAGGAATTCCTGGAGAACCTGTACCGTTACTATCGCAAGTTTTATTCACCCGGCAGCATCGCCCGCCGGCTGGCCTGGCCGCCGTCCGTCCGGTCGCTGGTCACGGCGCTCATCAATTTCTCGATCCGGAGCAAGATCAGCAAGAACGCCACGGTCGTCGAGCACTGAGCATGGAACTCCTCCACGAAGTCCTGCGAGCCCAGGCCGCGCGGCGCCCCTCGAAGACCGCACTGGTCGACGGGGGCGTTAATCTGAGCTATGCCGAGCTCGAAAAAAACGTCCGCCGGCTGGCCGGGTTTCTCGCCTCCCGATTTCCCACCGGAAGCAGAGTGGGGATACTCCTCCCGAATTCCGCCGCGGCCGTCATGGCGCTTTATTCCGTGCCCGCCGCCGGATTGGTCGCCGTTCCCATGGACGCCGATATTCATCCCCGTCAGGCGGACCGGCTGCTCGAAGACTGCGATCTCAGCGCGATCCTGACCACCCAAAGGAGCCTGACCCGTATCCCGCTGGACATACCCTCTATCATCCTGGCCGACGGCGAACAGGCCGTCCGGAATCGCCTGGCCCTTCAGCCCATCCTCGACAGCGCCCAAAACGGGCGGCGCGGCCTGCCGCTGCGGGCTGCCGATGATATCGCCTGCATCCTTTACACGGCGGGAACGACGAGCCGGCCCAAGGGGGTCATGCTGACCCACCGGAACCTGGGCGCGGCGGCCCGCCATATCATCGATTTTATGGGACTCGACGAAGACATCGTGGAGAGCCTGCCGATGCGCCTCTCCCATTCCTTCGGGTTCGCCCGGCTCCGCTGCATCATCCAATCGGGAGGCACGGCGGTCCTCGAGCCCGGCTTTCTCAGGCCCGAGCGGCTGCTGCACAGGATGCGGACCCTGGGGGCCAACGCCCTGTCCTCGGTCCCCGCGGGCTGGGCCATCCTGCTCGACCATTTTCTCGAGCCGTTCCAGGGCCTGGGGCCGCGGCTTCGGTTTGTCGAGATCGGCAGCGCTCCGCTGAGCCGCCGCCACCGGGACCTCCTCCTCGAGATTTGCCCGAACGCCCGGCTGGCGATGCACTATGGGCTCACCGAGTCTTCCCGCGCGACCTTCATCGACCTGCGGCTGGAGGGGGATCATTGGGGGACGGCGGGCCGGCCGGCGCCGGGCGTCGAAATCAAGATCATCGAGGAAGACGGCCGCGAGGCGGCCCGGGGCACGACCGGCGAGATCCTGATCCGGGCGGCCACCAATGCGCCCGGCTACTGGGGACGGCCCGATCTCACATCCGCCGCCTTGGCCGGAGGCTGGCTGAGAACCCGCGACCTGGGATTCGTCGATCCGGACGGCTACCTTCACCTCGATGGCCGGGCCGAAGAAATGATCAACCTGGGCGGACTCAAGGTCTCTCCGGTCGAGGTCGAAGAAGTTCTGGCCCGGCAGGAGGGCGTCCGGGAGGCGGCCGTCATCGGGATCGCCACGCCGGGCGAGGGCTCGGGCGTCCTCATCAAGGCCTTCCTTGTCGCCCGGGACGGCGCCGTCGTCCCGCCAATCGCCGCGCTAAGACGGGCTTGCCTGGCGGAGCTCGAGGCCGACAAAGTTCCCCGGGAATTCGAGGTCGTCCGCGCGCTCCCCAGGACAGACTCGGGGAAGGTCAGAAAAGACCTGCTGGCCATCCGGGCCGGAGGCGGCGATGAGTGATCTTCGAGATCGAGTTTATCGCCTTCTGGCCGACCAGTTCTTGATCGACGAAGGCGATCTCTCCAATAGGACCGCCCCCGGCGATTTCCCGGCCTGGAACTCGCTCGGCCATCTTCAACTGATGCTGAAGCTCGAGCGGCACTTCGATGTCCGGTTCTCTGCAGACGATGTCATGTCCTTCGAGGACGTCGGCGACCTGATCTTGCTTGTCGAGAGAAAGGTCGGGGAGCGCGGTAGAGGATGATCGAGAGGCCGCGCGATCCGTCCGTCCCGGGCGCCGTTGATCGGCTGCTGGGAGCCCCGCCTTTCGGCCTCGCCGACGAGGACAAGCGTCCGCTCTTCGCGGCCGCCATGGCCGAGGCGTTCCGCCATCATTTCGAAAACAACGAGCTTTTTCGAGCGCACTGCCGGAAGCTGGGGCTGACGGCGGATTCGGACACCAGTAACTTGAACCAGTTTCCTTACTTGCCGGCCGCGGCGTTTAAGAACCGGCTCCTCGTATCGGTCCCCGCCGAGCGCCTCGCCGCCGAAGTTTTTTCGAGCGCGACCTCGGGAGTTCCTTCCCGGATCGCCCTCGACCGGACGACGGCCCGACGCCAGAGCCGGGTTTCTTCACGGGTCATGGCGGAGTATCTTGGACCCCATCGCCGGCCGTTCCTGGTCGCGGACGCCGACCCGGGAACGGCGGCAGGCAGGGAAATCCCGGCGCGAGCGGCGGCCGCCCGGGGCTTCCTTGTCTTTGCCGATGCCGTGGACTATGCGTTTGAAGACGACGCCGGGAGGCTGAGCCTCCAGCCCGGGAGGATCGGCGGGATCCTGGAAAAGCTCGAGCGCGGCGGACGTGACGTCTGCGTGTTCGGATTTACGCATCTGCTTTATTCGGAGCTCATCAAGCCGCTGGCCCGGGCGGGGAAGGCTTTCCGGCTGCCGCCCGGCTCCCGCGTCGCCGTGATCGGCGGCTGGAAGCGCCTCCGCGGCCAAGGCGTGGGCAAAGCGGCACTTTGGGAGGCCATTCGAAGGACCCTGGCTGTTCCTGAAGAGAAAATCATCGACTTTTACGGATTCACCGAGCAGATGGGGCTGGTTTACGCTGGGGCCGGCAATGAGCCCAAAACGGCCTCCGCCTATGCCGAGATCATCATCCGCGACTTTAATACGCTCCGGCCCGCTCCCGACGGGCGCGAGGGGCTCATCCAGGTCCTCACCCCGGTTCCGCACAGCTACCCCGGCATCTCGGTCCTGACCGACGACGTCGGCCGCATTCTGGGCAGAGGGCGGGACGCCTCCGGGAGATGGGGGACGCGTTTCGAGATCATCGGCCGGGCGGAGAGCGCCGAGCCCCGCGGCTGCGGCGATATCCCCCCGGCGGGGATATAGGAAAAGATATGCCGCTCGTCCGCCTCGATCTCGACCTGACCGGCGCCGCCAAGGCATCCGCCTCCTGGGACCTCGAGGATAGGCTCCTGGCGAAGTGCCGGGAGATCGGGGATCTTGAGGCCGAGGCCGCGAGGCTCGGGGAAAATGCCCTGGAGCTTCGCCGGTTTTCGGCCGTCGACCTCCTGGACTTTCTTGACGGCGCCCGCGGCCGGCTGGCGGAGCCGCAGCGGCCTGGGGAGGCCGCCGTTCCGGGGATTTCCTACCTGCACTATTTTCTGGCCGGACCGAACCTCCGCCGGCTCCTCGAAGCCGGCCTGAGGGGGAATATCCGATATCTTGATGAATTCTGCCGCATGGAGAGCCTTGGGAAAAAAGTGATGGCGCTGCCCCGCGGCCTGGTGACTCACTGGCTTTCGGGAAACGTCCCGGCGATCGGCCTGATCTCGCTCGTTCAGGGGCTTCTGACCAGAAACGCCAACATCATCAAGCTCTCCCGGCGCAACGGGTTGGCCCTGCCCGCTCTGTTCAAGGAGATCTGCCGGTTCGATTTGAGGGCCGGCGGCGACGCCGGCCTTTCCGGGAGGGCCCTGGCTGATGCCGTGATGTTCGTGTACTGCGAGCCGGACGATAAGCATGCCCAGGCCGCGCTTTCCCGTGTGAGCGACGTCCGCGTCGTCTGGGGCGGCGGGGAGGCTGTCGATTCCATAATCCGGCTGCCCAGGAAACCCGGGTCCGAAGATATCCTCTTCGGACCCCGCTTTTCCCTGGCCGTGGTGGGCCGTGAGTCGCTGACGATGGCCGGACTGGACCGACTCGCCGAAAAGCTGGCTCTTGACGCCTCGGCCTTCGACCAGCGGGGGTGCAATTCTCCCCGCGTCGTCTTCGTCGAAAGGGGCGGAGAGGCGGAACCGTCCGAGTTCGCGCGCGCGCTCGCGGCCGCGATGGCCAAGGCGCTCAAGCGGATTCCCAAGGCTCCTGCAGATGCCGGGGAAGCCTATGCCGTCGCCTCGCTCCGGGCCGAATACGCCCTGGCGGGAGAGGTCCTCTCCTCGTCCGGCACCGAGTGGACCGTTATCTGCACCGAAGAGCCGGGTCCGGTGCGCGCCTGCGGCTCGCGGGTTGTTTTTGTCCGCCCGGTCGAGAACGCCCTTGACGTCGCGGATTTTCTGACTCCGGAGGTCCAGACCGTCGGGCTCTCGCTCGAGGAACCACGCCGGACGACGTTCGCCCTGGCGGCCGCCGCGCGCGGCGCCTCGAGGATCACGCCGGTCGGCGCGATGAGTTACTACGATTACCCGTGGGACGGCCTCTTCCCCGTGGATCGCCTGGTCCGGTGGGTTTCGCTGGAATAGGAAGGCCGAACTTCAAACCACGGCGATGAAATCCGGGATCTTGATCGGGGAGAGGCGTCCCCGGCAGTATTCCTTGAGCGCCGCCTCGGTCAGGGGGCTGCCCTCCCGGATTGCGACCTCGCTCCGAATAAGCTCGCCGAAGTAATCGTCGGGCGTCCCGCGCGTCACGGCCCGCGCGACGTCGGGATGAGTCAGGAGGACCTCGTCGATCTCCCCGGGATGGATATTGACACCTCCCCGGATGATCAGCTTTTTCTTGAGGCCCAGGAAATGGTGATAGCCCTCTTCATCGACCAGCCCGCGATCGCCCGTGAGGAACCCGCCGTCGCGGAAATGGGCCGCCGTCAGGTCCGGGTTGATGGCGTACCCAGGAAAGACGTTCCCGCCGCGCACGACGATCTCGCCCGGTCTACCGGTCGGCAGCTCGTTCCCTTCGGTATCCAGGATGGTCACCCTGTTGCAGTCGAGCGGCCGGCCGATCGTACCCCGCTTCCAGCCGGGGGTCCAGACGGCATCCGCGTGAGTCGGGCCGGTTTCGGCCAGTCCGTAAAGGTCGGCGACCGGGAGGCCGAAGGCCTTTTCAGACTCCGTGCGGAGCGTCGGAGAAAGGGGCGCGGAGCCGCAAGCGAGATACGGTAGGCGCAGCGCCGGCCGAGCCCCCCCCCCGCTGGTGGAGGAGGACGTGAAGAACGGTGGGCACGACCTGGGTGTATGACACGTCGAATTCAGCCGCCACCCGCCAGAAGCGATCCCTGATGTTCCAGAAACCGTCGGCCAGCACGGCCGTCGCTCCAAGCCAGGCGCACGGGAAAAGCGAGTAATTCAAGGCCGCGGTATGGGCGAGCGGTAGGACGATGAGGTGGACATCGTCCCCGCGGAGGTTGAGTCCGCGCGCCACGGACGGGATGAGCGAGGCCAAGTTGCCGTGTGAGTAGCGGACGCCCCGCGGGTCGATGAGACGGCCGGCGGAGTGATAGATGAAGGCGATGTCCTCGGGCCGGGCCGGCGCTTCCCGGGATTCGGGGGCGAAGGCGCCCAGTCCGTCGATGAACCCGTTCCTGGCGCGGGCTTCAATGAAGGCCTTTCCGACCTCGAGCGGACCGAATTCCCCCCGGCGCTCCCCGGGCAGGATCAGCACCTTGGGCGCCAAGGGCTCGAGATCGCGGCCCACGTCGGCGGCGATGAAGACAGCGGGATACGGATTAAAGATGGCGCCGATGCGCAGCGCCGCGAAGAAAAAAAGACACAGCTCGGGGCCGTTGTCCAGGACGGCCGAAACGAGGTCGCCCTTCCCGACCCCGAGGCTTTCAAGATAGCCGCCTGTCCGTGAAACGAGCCCGTCGAATTCGCGGAAGGTGAAACGCCGGCCTGAGGGAAGGTCGAACAGGAACATCTTCCCGGGGAAGCGCGACGACTGGGCGGACAGCCGCTCAGTGATCTTCTCGGTCCGCGAGGAAGGGACGTCCTGGGTCATGGGCTGGGCCGCTCATCCTTGGCTGCCGCCGCCTATTTCTGCGGCAGGTGCTTCTTCGGGAACTTGGCGATGACGGTGTAGTTCGGGTCGACGACGTTCGCGACCTCGGCCTTCCCGACCTGCGAAAGAAGCTGAAGCGCCTCCCAGCGATCGAACCCGAAGTCCGTCTCGAGCCACTTCACCATCTCGACGTGGGCGATCCGGAAGGCGTCGATCAGCGGCCGCGTCGAGCCGGCGACCATGATGAACTCGGCGTTCTCGAGCCTCGGCCAGGCGATCGTCTTCCCCTTGATCAGGCCGAACTCGAAGGTCACATCCGCCGAGGTCTCGATGCCGCTGCCCGTAATCTCCCCGTCGCCCTGAAGGGCGTGGACGTCGCCCCAGTAGAAACAGGCGCCCGGGTGATAGACCGGAAGGTAGATGGTCGTGCCCTCGCGGGCTTCCGGCGTGTCCATGTTCCCGCCGAAGGTCGAGGGGAACTCGCCGCCGACGGCCTGATCGCCGGCCGGGGCCGTCGCCAAGCGGCCGAGCATCGGCTGGAGGTCAACGCGGACGTGCTTCAGCCGGCTGCCGGGGAACTCGAGCGTGGCGCTCCGGCCGTCGGCGCTGATCGCCCAGATGAACTTCTTGTCGGGGACGGGATCGTTGAGCATGGGCGTCAGCTCGGTGGCCGTGATCGACCCGTAACTCAGAGAAGTCCCCGAGCGTCCCAAGGGGGCGTTAGGCTGGACCTTGAGGATCCGGACCGTGAGCGTGTCCCCGGGCTCTGCCCCCCGGACAGAGATCGGCCCCGCCTCTCCCGGCCAGGGCGCGTCCTTCCCCGCGAACCATTCGGAAGGAAGGGTGTTCGTTTCGACCGTATCGCCCGGGTTGACGGTGAGCACGGGCTTGCGCACGGCGTAGGTCTGGTATCCCCTGGTCGCCTTGAACCGGCGGACATCGGCCGTGGCGCCGGCCGCGGCAAGAACGAGTAGAATTGTTCCGGCCAGGATTTTTTGTTTCGACATAACGGTGCCTCCTCGAGCGCGTCCGGCGCTCCCGGCGGGGGCGGCTCCGGCGCACCTCATTAAGAACAGAAGATAATGCCGGACCGGCGCCGAGTTCAAGAACGGCCCGGCGAACGCCGGTTCCGCGCGCCCCGGGGGAGCGGAATACCTTTCGCTCCGCGTGAAAATGGGCTAAGATTCAATTGTCCGTTCCGGAAAAGAAGAGCGGGAAGTTCTCCCGGGAGGTGAAACGATGAAACACAGCGCGCGTCTCAGAATCGCCGCCGCCGTTATTGTCGTCCTGACCTGCTCTGCCGCGTTCGCCGCGGCCGTCCAGAGATCCCTGGCAGGCCTGGAAGCACCGCTTGCCCATCGTTCTCACCGAACGGAACGCGGCCACGGCCGGCCGGCTGCCCGTCGATGTCACCTTCTCGATGTTCGCCGCCGACATCGGCGACCCGAAAAAGGAGATCCGGCTGGTCCTGAAAACGGACACGGGCGAGATCGAGGTCCCCTTCCAGCTCTCGCGCCTCTCGACCTGGAACCGCGACACCGACGGCACGAAGAGCCTGCCCACCGTGAGCGGCCGGATCACCTTCTTCGATGCCGCCCCGGGCTCCGGACCGGCCGAGTATGCCCTTCTCTACGGCAACCCGGCCGCCCCGGCGCCGGCCTACGCCTCCGACCTCCGCGTGACGGGCGCGGCCCCCTCCTGGACTGTGGAAAATGCCAAGATGAAGGCGCGCCTGCAGGGCCGGATCCCGGCCGGCGGCGCAATCCCGGAAGCCGCACCCACGAACCGGACGGCGCTCCAGGCCTCCCAGCCCGCCCATGCCAGCAACTTCGACTCCGGGCAGCTCGCCGCCGTGACGCTCAAGAGCCGGCCGGCCTGGCCGATCGCTCCCTACACAGGGGTCATGCATTGGGAACCCGGGATCTTCGTTCCCACCCGCGGCTGGATCCACGTCTTCGACTGGGACCCGCCGCCGGTCTGCGAGATCGAACAGGGGCCGCTGTTCGTCGAGATCCGCCGGAGCGGCCCCTTCCCGAAGGTGCCCGAAGTGAACGTCTCCATCACCTACCGCATCTTCTCGAACCGGACCTACGTCGAATCGAGCACCGGCATCGAGGTTGTTGAACCGGTGGGCGTCGTCTCCCTGCGTAACCTCAACCTGGTCTTCGACAACGGGACGTTCACCCACATGGCCTGGCTGCGCAACGGAGTTCCGGCGGTGAAAGACCTGAAAGACTACCCGCCGATGAACACCCATAACGACGTCCTGAGGCTGGCCGACGACATTCCTTTCTTCGCTCTTCTCAACCCCGCGGAGAGAATCGGTGTGGCGACGGTCAAGGACCTCTATGCCAACCACGGGCCCGACGGGACGGCCCCGGTCCTTTTTGATAATTCTTTTTATATGTCGAACGGCGGGAGCGAAGGCCTGCAGTACTTTTTCCGGCCGCTCGTCTATTTCAACGTCGGCTGGGACCGCAAGCAGTTGATCACGCTTCCCAAAGGATCGGTTTACGCCGAGCGCAATTTTTTCCTGTTCTTCGAGGCGAACGGCGATCAGCCGATCCGGGACGTGCTCGACATCACGGCCGCGGCGGGGGCGAAACCGGCGATCGCGGTCGGGCCCTTCAAGATGCCCCCGGCCCGCTGACCGGGACGGACTGAACGGCGGCCGCTCTTTCAAGGTGAGCTAAGTACGATGGGACGCTTTCCGGAAGACACGGCGGGGATCACGCCGGCCGAGGACCTGTTCGTCTACCATATCTTCGGCACGCCGCCGGCGCTCGGGAAATGGCAGGCCCGGCCCGAGGCCTACCGCTTCGACCTCAAAGGCCTGGTGGAGTCTCCGCGGTCCTTCTCGGCGAAGGACGTCCGGGAAAATTTCGAGCCGGTCTCGGCGACCGTCATCCTCCAGTGCATGACGCGGGTCCACTGGGGCAGGGTGGACGTCAAAGGCGCCCGCCTGCTCGATGTCATCAACTCGGCCGGGCCCCGGCCCGGCGCCATCAAGGCGGGCATTTACGGCGGCGAAGGCTTCACGACGGATCTTTTCCTCGACGAGATCCGGAAGGAGCCCGGGCGCTTCCTCCTGGCCTACGAGATGAACGGCGAGCCCCTGACGGCGGACCACGGCTTTCCTCTCCGCGTCGTCGCCGAAGGCAAGTACGCCTACAAATGGTGCAAGTGGCTGACGGCCATCGAGATCGTGGACTATGATTTCAAGGGGCATTACGAGGGGAAGCGCCGCTGGTCCGATAAGGCGACCCGGGGCGAACCCGTCATCTGAATAATCCCGAACAGGCGCACGAACGAACCCTGAGGCGGCGCCGGATATCACCCTGAAGACCCCTTCTACCGCTGCCCTTGAGATCGCTCCTCGGACACCTCCCGGACTTATTTTATTCTCATTAATCCCTCCTTCCTCCCTTGTGGATCAAGGGAGGCCTCGGATCAGGTTGGTGTCCTCGGCAATGGCCGGAGGGGGAACCGCCGCAGGCGGGGGAACCGACGGGACTGGTTCCCCGGGGTCGGGGGGCGAAGGGTGATACCGGCGCGAAGCCGAACAGGGTTCGGGTCCAACCCGGTCCCTAGGACGGGCTAATCGCCGGTCTCGTTGAAATCGATGTCGTCGGGGAGCTCGTTGACGTCGGTGGCGGCGTGGCAGGGGAAATGGGCGGCCAGTCCTTGGGCCGCTTTCGCGATGCCACGGACGAGGCCGTCCGTAAAATCGCCTTTCCTGAAGTCCGCCGACATGGCGGCCGCGATCCCCTCCCAGAAATCCTGGCCGACCTTGGCGTGGATCCCCTCGTCTCCGAGGACGACGAACCGGCGCCGGGAGGGCACGAAGAAAAACAGGATGCCGTTCCGGTCCTTGGTGTGGGTCATCCCGAGCCTCCGGAAAGCCCGCTCGGCGGCCGGGCGGACGCGGCCCCAGAAAAATCGGGAGACGGAGACCCTGATCTCGCCCGAGGTCTCCTTTTCCGCGTCCGCGATGGCTTTTCCGATGCGCTCGATATCCAGCTGACGGAGGAGCTTGCGGCGGTGCATGATGCCCATGGTTCTCCCCTCTCTACCAACCGCCCGAGGCGCCGCCCGCCTCCCGACCGGCCGCCCCCGCCTCCGAAGCCGCCGCCGCGTCCGCCCCCGCCACCCCCGCCCCGACCGCCGCTCAGGATATTGAAGAGCAGCCAGAAAGCCAGCGAGGGGTTGGTGATGAAAAGGATCAGGAAAAAAATGGCGGCGATGATGACGAAGATCGTCTCGGCGGTGCGCTTTCCCTTGAATGCGGTGACGGGGCTTTCGGGCTCCTGCCCGGGCCCGGCCGCCGGCGGCGTGCCCGAGATCGTCTGGATGACGGCCGCGACCGCCTCCCGCACCGCACCGTCCTGGTCCCCGTGCCCTGATCTTGGGCACCATGATGTCGTTGATGATGCGGCCGGCGATGATGTCGGGAACCGTGCCCTCCAGGCCGTAGCCGACCTCGATCCTGATTTTCTTGTCCTCGGCCATGATGAACAGGACGAGGCCGTCGTCGAGCCCCTGGCGGCCGACCTTCCAGGCCTCAAACGTCTTGACGGCGAATTCCTCGATCGGATACCCGCCTGTTGTCTTGCCGATGTAGACGATGATCTGGTGCCCGGTTGCCCGCTCATAAGCCTCGAGCCGCTGGTCAAGCTCTTGGACCGCGGCCGGCGTCAGAAAGCCGGCCGTATCCGTGACCCAGCGATCGGGGGACGGCGGGATCTTGAGCTCGGCTGCGCCGAGGGCGAGCAGGCACACCCCTGCCAGGATGGCGAAGGCCGCCGCCTTGGCGGGGCGTCCGGGAATCATGGACACGATCGGAGCTGAGTCTTCAGAACTTGACCTTGGGCGCGGTCTCGGCTCCCGGCTGGGCTTTGAAGTAGACCTTCTCGGCGAAGCGCGAACCGAACAGGGGAGCGATGAAAACCATCGGGAAGCTCATCCGCTTCGTATTGAACGCCTGAGCGGACTCATTGAAGCGCTGGCGCGCGACCGTGATCCGGTTCTCGGTCCCTTCGAGCTGGACCTGGAGGTCCCGGAAGTTCTGGGTGGCCTTGAGGTCGGGATAGTTCTCCACGGTCACGAGGAGCCTCGACAGCGCCGAGCTCAACTGGTCCTGGGCCTGCTGGAACTGGGCGAAGGCCTCGGGGTTGCTGAGCATCTTCTCGTCGACCTGGATCTGGCCCACCTTGGCCCGGGCCTCGGTGACGGCCGTATACGTTTCTTTCTCGAAATTGGCGGCCCCCTTGACGGTCTCGACCAGGTTCGGCACGAGGTCGGCCCGCCGCTGGTAGTCGTTTTCGACCTGGGCCCACTGCTGGAGGACCTGCTGGTCGAGCTTCACCAATTTGTTGTACGAGCCCGCGCCCCAGGCTCCCAGGATGATGATGGCGATGACGATGACGGCCAGGCATCCCAGGCCGAGCCCCCTCTTCCCCTTGGCGGGCGCAACCGCCGGACGATTTCCTTCAGTAGCCATGTTGTCCCTCCTGTTCAGCCGGGCGCGTATACGCCCGGTCTCATTGAGATTCTACAGGCCTCCGGGAGGGTTTGCAAGCCGGCGGCCGGCTCAGGAGGCCGGCGGCGCGATCCGGCCGTCGACGATCCGGATCACTCGCTGGGCCCGGGCGGAGATGTTGAGGTTGTGGGTGATGACGACGAGGGTGTGGCCCTGCTTCCAGAGGTCCTCGAACACCGCCAGGATCTCTTCGCCCGATTTCGTGTCCAGGTTCCCCGTCGGCTCGTCGGCCAGGATGAGCTTCGGCTCGTTGGCCAGCGCCCGGGCGATGGCCACCCGCTGCATCTCCCCGCCGGAAAGCTCGTTGGGCTTGTGACGGGCCCGGCCGGCGAGGCCGACCTTTTCTATGAGCTCGAGGGCCCGCGCCCGGCGTGTCCGCGTCCTCATGCCCATGAGGATCATCGGCAGCTCGACGTTCTCGGCCGCCGTGGCGTAGGGCAGGAGGTTGAAGCTCTGGAAGACGAAGCCGATCTTCCGGTTCCGGATCTCGGCGAGCTCGTCATGGTCGAGGCTGGCGACGGGCTCGCCGGCGAAAAAGTACTCGCCGGAGGTGGGCGCGTCCAGGCAGCCGATGATGTTCATCAGGGTCGATTTCCCCGACCCGGACGGGCCGGTCAGCCCGACAAACTCGCTCTCGGCGACTTCGAGGTCGATCTCCTTGAGGGCCTCGACCCTGGCCTTGCCGGTGCCGTAAACCTTGCTGATACGCCGCATCCGGATCATCGTCGTTCTCCTGTTATTGGGGTCTCGCGGGCTCCATCCATCTGATTATACGCTTCAGCGCGGGGGAATGTCCCACGGGCAAGCCTTCGCACCTTGTTGCGGCGCCGTCCTCCATCTGGTTCATCGCCCTCACTGGAACGGAAACGCTCTTCCGGTAACCGGGTGTCGAGGTTGCGCGAGGGTCCGATGGGGGCTATATTAATCAAAGAGGGCAGACTATGAAAAAGACGATCCTGACCATTATCGGGGCCCTGGCGATCATCCTGGGGGCGATCTGGTTCCTTCAGGGCATCAACGTCCTGCCGGGGAGCTTCATGACGGGGCAGATCCAGTGGGCGATTTACGGCGGGATCGCCGTCATCGTCGGCCTCATCATCATCATCCTGACCAACCGGCGGAAACCCGCGCCGCCGACCGTCTGAGGGGCAATCCCAGAGTATTCCAGCTGTCTCTGCCTCCCCAATTCCGGGGACAATAACCTGAATTCCTGAATTCGAATTCTGGTTTGGCCGGAAATCATATAGAATAGAAAAACCATGAGAAAAAGAACTCTGATCGGCCTGGCGCTCCTGGCGGGCGCGGCGACGGCCGTCCTCGCCGCGGCCGGCGCGAAAAGACAGGAGCCCTTCTATTACCGGAACCGGCTGGCGGCCAACGCCCGGGCCAACGCCTCGAAGTACGCCTGGGCCAAGGCCATCTATGACGAGAAGCTCGGCGATGCCCGGCGCTGGGCGGGTTGGGCGGACGAGCGCCTCCTCCACTATGTCCCGGACGTGACGCCCATGCGCCCCTGCGATTGCCCGAACTGCGGGAAATACTGGCGCGAGTACATCTGGGAATGGAACGCCGACCGGCCCGACGAAGTCGTCTGCCGCTTCTGCGGCAAGCCGACGAGCGTCGAGCTTTTCCCGGAGAACGACGTCTTCGTCTGCCAGGATCCCCAAGGGGTTGACCAGAATCTCCCCCTTTACCGCGACGCCAAAGGAAAGCGCCATTTTATCCGCTCGGTGATCGGACATTATCAATTCCTGCATGCGACGAAGATGGCGGTCACCCTGGCCGAGGCCTTATGTCCTGACCGGCGAAGAGCCGTTCGCCAGGAAATCCCTGCTCCTCCTCCGGCGCATGGGCGAGGTCTATCCCGGATATGTCCTCAAGGACTGGGAGAATTTCGGCCAGAAACCGTGGGGGCTGGCCGGCAAGATCAGCGGCTGGCACTACGAGGACGCGACCGCCGTCGGCAGCCTGGCCAGGGCCTACGACGCCATGAGGGCCGGCGGCCTGGTCGCGGCCGGTGACGCCCGGGTGATCGAAGACGGCCTCTTCCGCAAGGCGGGGGAGATGCTCGTCGCCATGACCCCGGAGTCGGGCGTGGTCAACGATATTCCCCACCGCTTTGCCGGCGTGGCCAGCATCGCCCGGGTGCTCGGGGACGACGACATGATGCGCTGGGTCCTGAACGACCGGAACGGGTTCGTGCCGTTCGTCGAGAGCCGCTGGCTGCCCGACGGTCACTGGATCGAGCGGTCGCCCAGCTACGACCTGATGGCGCTGAGCCATCTTCATCTCACCCCGTGGGTGCTCGAGGGCTACCGGCCCGGCCTCGACTTGCGTCAGATCCCTCAGGTGAAAAGGATCAACGCGGCGCTCTTCGGCATCGTCTGGCCCGACGGGACCGTGCCGGCCATGTCCGATTCGCACGTCGAAACGCGCCCGTCGCCGACCCTGGCCGAGATCAATTATGCCTGGTATGGGGGTCGCGATAACCTGGCGGCCCTCCAGCGCGCCTATGGCGGCCGCCTCCTTGAGCGGGGGGACGAGTTCGCCCTCTGGAATCGTGACCCGAAAATCGACGGCGAGCTCAAGATGCTCGACCCCGCGGTCGGCTTCCGCGCTCGCGAGCGTCCATCTGCCCGCCCTGGGGATCACCATGCTGCGGTCGCGCGAGGCCGACCCTGAAGTCGTTTTCTTCGACCACGGCGAGTGGGCCGACGGCCATTGCCATTTCGACCGTCTCGGCCTGATGCTCTGGTCCTTCGGCCGCGAGATGGCGAGCGACCTCGGGTACGTCTACGCGGCCCATCCGCTGCGGGAGCCATGGACGATCCAGACCCTGGCCCACAACACCGTCGTCGTGGACCGTCAATCTCAGGCCAAGCCGGGGAAGGCCGCCGTGGCCTTCGTCCGTCTCGACGACCCGGTCCAGGCCGTCGAGGCCGCGGCGCCGGCCGTCTATCCGGGAAAGACCTCCGAATACCGGCGGACCCTCGTCCAGGTCCCGTCCGGATCGGGAGCCCCCTTCGTCGTCGATATTTTCCGCGTCAACGGCGGGACGGTTCACGACTGGTCGTATCACGTCGAGGCCGCGGCGCCGGCGCTGTCCGGGGTTGAGCTCGGACCCGGCGAAAGCCTGGGGAGCGAGACTCCTTATTCTCAGCTGAGCGATATCCGGAGCGGCGCCACCGACGGCGACTGGACGGCCGTTTGGCGCTGGGCGGACGGCGCCGGCTTACGTCTCTGGATGTGCGGCTCGCCCGGCACCTCCGTTACCCAGGCCCTCGCCCCGGGGCAGCGCCTCCGCGACGAGGAAGGGAAGAAGCTGCCTTACATCGTGGTGCGACGCGCCGGCGAGGGGCCGCTGGCGAGCACGTTCGTCTGCGTCCACGAGCCGTTCCGGGGCGACCCGGGCATCCGGTCTGTGCGCCTTGTCGAGGCGGACGCCGGCCAGGCCGCCTGGCCGGTCGCGCTCAAGGTGGATACCGCGGGCAAATCCTGGACGGTGCGATCAACGCTCGAGGAGGGACCCGCGCGCCTTTCTGTGCGGGCCGACTAGTTTCCCCCGCACGCGGAGCGCCCATGTTCTTCCTCTGAATCGACTCCAGCCGCTTTCTCCCTGTATTATTATCGAACACGCTGGCATAGAATATGCAGGGAAGATTGAGGGGTGTTCTCTTCGGGAGGGGCGCTATGAAACGATCCATAGCGTTATTCGTGGGTGCCATCATCGGCAGTCTGTTCACGGCCTGTCCTAAGCAGGAGGTGCCCGCCAACACGATGCTTCAAATCAAAATCCAGGGCCGGGTCTACAGCGACATTGACAAACAACCGGTCGCCGGCGCGTATGTCGGACTTCGTTATGATTTCATTACCCAACCACCCAATTCGGAATTCAAGCAGGATGAATTCGCCAAGTCCGTAACCGATAATAGCGGCTTGTATTCTCTTCAATGCTCGTTGGATTCCAGGCCTTGCGTGGGAGCCCGGCTATATCTTTATCCTCCCGGCAGCAGGGGAGTTACTGATTCCGGCACCCCGATTCAGTGCACGAACAACTTGCAGACGATCGATCTGTACAAAAAATGAAGTATCGATCGCCTAGGGAGGAATTGATGTATATCGGAAAACGCAAGTTGTTTTTAGCGTTTGTCGCCTCAGCCCTGGCCCTGCTGCCTGGCCTTCTCGCCCGGGATACATTATCGACACAAGTCCGATCCCTTCCGGACGGCACTTGTTTTAAAGGCCGGAAGAGAGTATTGCCGGCGGCTGGAAAAGGCGGCGCTCAATTTTGTCTGCCAGGAAGAGTTATCGGAAAAAATTGACCTGTCTCGCGACCAAATGACAGAAAGCTTCAACCCGATGCCCACCTCCGAAACCGGAATGCCAGGAACCTACCCAAGGACTCGGTTCTCCCCAAACCCACCGGGTTACGGCAAGTCAGGTTCAATCGAAAATTCATATCTTTTTGATTACCAGTTCCTACGACACGCGGGCGAGATCAAAGAGAAGCGGGTCCTTCTCAATAAAGACGGCAAAAAGACCCGCGAAAAGGAGAGCCCGCCCAAAACCTCCGCCTTTAGTTATGCGGACATCCTCCTCATGCCCGTCCGGCTCCTGGATGAGCGTTTTGGACAATACTACGATTATCGCCTGCTCCGCGAGGAGACGCTCGACGGAATCAACACCTGGGTCCTCGACGTCATTCCGCGTCTCTCCAGCGTGGACGCTTATCTCGGAGGGAAGGTCTGGCTGAGTCAGCCAGATTCGAGCATCATGAGGATTGACTGGGACCCGTCGACTTTCGGCGGATATGAGAGCATCTTGCGTCGCGCCAAGACCTACCAGGCCCAGCCACTGGTCACCTCTTATACCGAATTTGGCGCTGAGAAGAACGGCCTACGGTTTCCAAGCGTCGACCTCACCGAAGAGGCCTATCAGGACCAGGACGGCGGCAAATTCGTCAGGTCAGTAACGAAAGTGGTATATAAGGATTACAAGTTCTTCACAGTCGAGATCGAGACGGATTTCAAAAAATAGGAGGGGTTTCTTTCTCCCGAAAGCGGGGCTACCTGATATTCTCCCGTCAGCTTGGCGAAGAAACCCTTGGCTTCCTCGTAATCCCGTCCCTTGATGACGTGCTTCAGGAACTCGAGCCGGCTCGTGACCTTGTCGAGCTGTTCGAGCGAGTGGGGGCCGAAGATGATCTCGCCCAGGAGATAATCGTCTTCCGACAGCAGCCCCCGGGCGATCTCCAGGTGCTTCTTGAAGGTCGTTCCGGGAACGGTCGACCTCTCCATGCAGGCGGCGAAGACCATGGTGGAGGCGAAGGGCAGGGCGAGCGAATAGGCGATCATCCGGTCGTGCTCGGCGAACGAGAACTCGGTGATCCGGAGCCCCAGGCGCGCAAAGAAATCCCTGAAGAAGCGCACGCCCTGGGGGTCCGACTCGCTGATGATGATCACGTTCTCATCCTTGAGCTGCTGGACATTGGCGAAGGTCGGCCCGAACATCGGGTGGACCGAGGCGAACCGGAACCCCGCGCCCTTATAGTAGGCGGGGATCTCCCCCTTCACCGAGGCGACGTCGCAGAGCAGGCACCAGGCCGGCAGATGCGGCGCCGCGGCCTCGAAGGCGGCCACGGTGTTCTGGAGGCTCACGGCGTTGAGCAGGAGGTCGGGCTGGAAGGCCTCGAGCGCGGACAGGCCGGCGAGCGGTTTCGCCAGCGGCAGCCCCGAGGCCCGCGCGCCGTTCGTATCGTAGACGCAGACCTCGTTGTCCTTGGCCAGCTCGCTGACCAGCCACCTCCCCATGTGCCCGGCGCCCAATACGGCGATCTTCATGGACAGACCTCCTCGTCGTAGCTTCCGAGATGCTTGAGCATCGTCGTTTTCTCGCGGACCTTGGCGAGCATGTCCCCGATCTCCACCGTTCCCGGGCCGGCCTGGAAGTCGAGGAAGAAGATGTAGACCCTGGGGTCGCTCCGGAAGGGGAACGATTCGATCCTCGTCAGGTTGATGTTGGATTCGGCGAACAGCTGGAGGACCGCAAACAGGCTGCCGGCCCGGTGGGCCGTCGAGAAGACGATCGAGTGCTTGGCGCCCGGCGCGCTTTTCGGCTCGCGGGCGACGATCAGGAACCGGGTGAAGTTGAGCGGGTGGTCCTCGATGCCGCTCTTGACGATGGCGAGGTTGTAGAGATCGGCGCAAAGGCTGTCGGCGATCACCCCCGATTTCTTCGGCCTCTCCGTGGCCAGCATCCGGGCCGCCCCCGCCGTGTCGTAATAGGAGAGAGGCTCGAGGCCGTGCGCCGCCAGAAAGTTCCGGCACTGGGATAGGGCCTGGGGATGGGAGTAGACGTTCTCCAGGTCGTCGAACTTCGAATCGGGCAGGGCCAGCAGGCAGTGGCTGACCCGGTGCCGGACGGCCCCGACGACCTTGAGGCTGGTGTCGACCAGGATCTCGTTGACCAGGGTCACCGGCCCGGCCAGCGAGTTCTCGACGGGGACGATCCCGAAATCGAACTGGCCGGTCTCGACGCCCTCGAAGACATCGCTGAACTGCGGGCAGGGGATCGTGACCAGGTCCGGGTTGAAGCGGTGGGCGGCCGCCTCGCCGAAAGCGCCATGCTCGCCCTGGAACCCGATGAGCTCGAGCGGCTTCTCCTGGACCCGCCGGCTCTCCTCGATGATCCCGCCGAAGAGACCGGCGACGAACTCGCCGGCCAGGATGCTCGAGCCGGCGGCCCGCGCTTCCAGCCGGGAGATGATCCCCCGCTCCCGCTCGAGGTCGCGAACGGCGGGCTTGAGCTTTCTCGTCCTGAGGGCGAGTTCCAGCCTGTCGTTGAGGAGGTTCAGGAGCTGATCGTCGATCCTGTCGATTTTCTTTCGAAGCTTGTCCAGGCTCATGGTTTGTGCCTCACGATCCGCGGGATTCTCTGTTCGAGGAGGAAGAGGTCGGCCAGCGCGATCGCCGTTGCCGCCTCGACGATGACCGGCAGCCTCAGGGCGAAGCAGGCGTCGTGGCGGCCGCGGACGGCCATCGTCACGGCCTCGCCCGTGCGGAGATTCAAGGTTGTCTGTTCCTTGCCGATGCTGGCGGCGGGCCGGACGGCGACCCGGAACACGAGGTCGTTGCCGTTCGTCAGGCCGCCGTTGAGGCCGCCGCTGTGGTTCGTTCTCGTCCGGCCCCGCCGGTTGAGGAGGATATCGTTGTACTCGCTGCCGCGCATCCCGGCGGCGGCGAACCCGGCGCCGAACTCGATCCCCTTGACGCCCGGGACGGCGAACAGGCTGTGGCTCAGGACCGACTCGACCGAGTCGAAGAAGGGCTCGCCCAGGCCGGCCGGCAGGCGCGTCACGCGGGCTTCGATAAGCCCGCCCACCGAATCGCCGTCCTTTTGGGCGGCGGCGACGGCGTCCTCGACTTTCTCCGTTCCGCCGGCGCTCCTGAGGCTGGCGTCGACTTTCGCCGGGGCGATGAGCTTCTTGGCGATGACGCCCGCCGCCACCAGCCCGACGGTCAGCCGGCCGGAGAAATGGCCGCCGCCCCGCAGGTCGGCGAACCCGCCGAATTTTTGGAGGGCCACGAAATCCGTGTGGCCGGGTCGCGGCGTCTCGGCGGAGCCGGCGTAATCCGCGGGCCGGGCGTCCTGATTCTCGAAGGCGATAAGAATGGGCGCGCCGCTCGTCCGCCCGTCGAGGACGCCGCTCCGGATGGCCGGGACGTCCGGCTCGCGGCGGGCGGTCGTCCCCGGCTTCCCCGGGCGCCGGCGTTCGAGGTCGGCGGTGAAGTCGGCGGGCGAAAGCGGCAGGCCGGCTGGGCAGCCGTCGATGAGGACGCCCAGGCCGACGCCGTGGGACTCGCCGTAGATCGAGACGCGAAATATCCTGCCGAAAGTATTCATTCGATTACACCTCCCACCGAGGCCAGGTCGTCGAAGAACCGGGGATACGATTTCGAGACGGCCTGGGATCCCTCGACCCGGACGCCGTTGCCGGCGCGGAGGCCCGCCACGGCCCCGGCCATGGCCAGCCGGTGGTCGCCGCGCGCGTCGACCACGCCCCCCTCGAGCCGGCGGCCCTGGATCCTCAAGACGTTCCCCCGGATCTCGAACTGGCCGCCGATCCGGGAAAACTCCTCGACCAGGGCCGTCCCCCGGTCGCTTTCCTTGTGCTTGAGCCGGTAAACTCCCCGGATCGTGCTCAGCCCTTCGCAGAAGCAGGCCAGGACGGCGAGCGGCGGAAAGAGGTCGGGGGAGTCGGTGGCATCGAAATCGAACGCCTTGAGGTCTCCCGCCGTCACGGAAACCTCGGAGCCGCCCGTCGCGACGGCCGCGCCGGCATCCCTCAGGACCTCGAGGATGCGCCGGTCGGCCTGCCGCGAATCCGGGTCCAGGTTTGCGACCGTGAGCCGGCCGGCGACGGCGCCGGCGACGAGGAGAAAGGCGGCGGCCGACCAGTCGCCCTCGACCTCGTATCTCTGCGGTTCGAAGCGCTGGCCGCCTTTGACCTTGAAGGTGTCCTGCGTCTTGTTCCACTCCACCTTCACCCCGAAACGCTCGAGCACCGAGATCGTCAGGTCCACGTAGGGCCGGCTTCTGAGCTTGGAGACGGTGAGCTCCGAATCGCCCTCGCAGGCCGGGAGCGAGGTCAGGAGCCCGGTCAGGAATTGGGAGGACAAGGAACCGTCGAAGCTGACGCGGCCCCCCCGCATCGGACCCTTGACGGTGAGCGGCGGAAAGCCCGCGTTCGACCGGCAGACCACGCCGAGCTCGGCCAGCGGGGCCTCGATCATGCCCACGGGCCGCGTCTTGAGGGAACCCTGGGCCGACAGCGTTGTCTCTTTTTTCCCCAGGGCGGCGACGGGCGCGAACAGCCTGAGGCAGAGGCCCGACTCGCCGCAGTCGAGGGTGGCCTTGACCGGCCGGCCCTGCCCCTTGATCTTGACCGTCTTTTCGCTGCAGGCGACCCTGGCGCCGAGCGCCACTGAGACGCCGAGCGCGGCCAGGGCGTCATCGCAGAAGGCGGGGTTGCGGATCTCCGAGACCCCGCCGGCGAGCGAGGCGGCGGCGATGGCCCGGATCATGGCGCTCTTGGAGGGCGGCGCCGAAACCCGGCCGTCGATCTTAGAGGGCTTGATCCATTTCATCCTTGATCCTCCGCGCGATATCGAGAGGGCTGTCCCCAGAAGCATTGACGATGAGGTCCGCGGCCGCGGCGTAGAGAGGCAGGCGCGCCGCGAGCGTCCGCTCCGCCGAGGCGATGGGCTCGGCGGGGTCGAGCACGGGACGCGTCGGGATGTCGAGCCGCGAGACGGCCGTCCGCGCCGGCGCCCAGAGCCAGACCGTCCGGCAAGCTCGTGCCAGGGTTCGGCGGTTGGCTTCGTCGAGGACCGCGCCCCCGCCGACCGAGATCACTTTCGGTCCCCCGCCGGCCGAGACGGACTTTTCGATGACCGATGTCTCCTGTGCCCGGAACGCGCTCTCGCCCCGGAGCGCGAAGATCTCCGGAACGGTCAGGCCCGCGAGCGCCTCGATCGTTTCGTCCGTATCGACGAAGTCCCAGCCCAGCAGGTGGGCGAGCTGCCTGCCGGTCGTCGTCTTGCCCGTGCCCATGAACCCCACGAGCGCGATGTGGCGCTTGGGGCGCGGCGGGGCGGGCGTCCGACCCTCGCTGAATTCCTCCCAGATCTTAAGGACCCTGTCCCCGGGGACCTTGAGACCGGTGAAGATCTCGAAGGAAGGAACGGCCTGGTGGAAGAGCCACCGCCATGCCGCCGAAAGGCTCCGGTTCCCATCGCGTGGGCTGTCAAAGCTCCTTTAGAGGCCCCCGCGTAGCGGGCGTCGACCAGGAACACGCCCTTTCGCACGCCGTCGGGGAGGACGCGGGTGGCGGGGAAGGGGAGGCAGGAAACGCAGATATCGACCTCGCCAAGGATTTGGCGGGCGTCGGCCAGCGCCGCCCAATCGCAGCCCAAGGAGCGGGCGGCTCTTTCGGCCTTCTCGGGCGAGCGGTTAGCCAGGATGACTTTCGAGGCCCCGGCGTGGATCAACCCATAGGCCGCCGCGCGGGCCGCCCCGCCCGCGCCCAGGATGAGCGCCGAACGTCCGGCGGGCAGAACGCCGCAGGAGTTGAGCGTTCCTATCAATCCGATATGATCGGTGTTGTATCCGATCTCGCTTGGGCGTCTCGTGCCGTCGGCCGGCGAGCCGGCCTCGGCTCTCGGCCCGCCGAGTCGCACGCAATTCACGGCGCCGATCCTAGCCGCCGGCTCGTCGAGACGATCGACCAGGGCGGCCATCTCTTCTTTGAATGGCGAAGTGACATTGAGCCCCCTGATCCCGATCCCCCGGGCGGTCTCGAGCGCTTCGCGGGCCGTGTCGGCGGCCAGTCGCGTGTAGAGGCCGTCGTATCCGGACTCCCGGAAAAACAGCCGGAAGATGTCGGGGCTCAGGCTGTGGGCGACCGGCTTTCCCGTGACGGCGAAGAGCGCGGGGCTAGGCATAGTCTTTGAGCTCCAGCATGATCCTCTCGAGCGAGGCGGCGTCCAGCTGCCCCGCCGCCGTCTCCCGGCGCTCGGTCCGGGCCGCATAGCTGAACAGGCTCCCCAGGAACGGCGCCACGATTCTGGTGAGCCGCCCCAGCTTCCCCATCCCGACGACGATGAGCGGCGGCCCAAGGTCGAGAAGGCCGAGCAGGCGGGCGTTGTCGCGGCGCTCGCGCACCCGGCAGGCGATCTTGATGATGTCCGCTCCGGCAGCCAGGGCGCGCCCGACCACCGCCTCGAGGTCGGCCCGGGACGGTGTTCTCCTGAAATTGTGATAGGAGATGATGACCCGGCAGCGCCGGGCGCGGGCGGCCCGCGCCAGCCGTTCCCTGAACTCCGGGTCCGCCGCGATCTCGATGTCCACGAAGGCCGCGCCCGCTTCGACGGCGGCGAGGAGAAGGCTCCGTCGCTTCCTCTCGGGCATCACGCCGGGCCGGCAGGTCGCGACAAGCTGCGGGTATCCGGAGAAGATCTTCCTGACGCCGGCCGGCCCGATCCGCATTTTGTCCAGCCGGATCTCGGCCAGACCCACGCCCTCGAGCGCCCCAAGGCAGGCGGCAACGTTCGGCTCGGCGAGGCTAACGCAGATCATGGATGTATCCCTCGAGCTCCCCCAGGCTGAGTTTCGCGATGACGGGCTTCCCGATACCCTCGAGAAGGACATAGTGGAGGATGTCACCCTCGCGCTTCTTGTCCTTGCCGACGGCCTCGAGGAGAGGCCCCGCCGCCGCCGGCAACCCGGCCGGCAAACCGACCTTTTGCAGTAGGCCCATGATCTTCAATCCCTCGGCCGGGTTCAAGAGCCCCCGGGTGGCGGAGACGCGCACGGCGAACGCCATGCCCATTCCCACCGCTTCTCCGTGGGAAACGCGGGCCGTCTTTTCGAGCGCGTGCGCCAGGGTGTGGCCGAAATTGAGCTTCCGCCTCTCGCCCGCTTCCTTTTCGTCGCGGCTGACGATTTCCGCCTTGACGGCGATCGACCGCCCGACGACTTCCTCGACAACCCCCTGTTCGAGGGCGAGGAGACCCTGCCAGCGCTCCTCGAGATAATCGAACATGCCGGGGTCCCCGACCAGGGCGTGCTTGATGATCTCGGCTGTCCCGCCCAGAATTTCGCGGGCGGGGAGCGTCCGCAAAACCCCGAAATCGAGGAGGACGAACCGGGGCTGATTGAAGACGCCGACGATATTCTTGTAGCCCTCCAGGTTAACGCCATTCTTGCCGCCGATCGAGGCGTCTACCTGGGCCAGGAGGCTTGTCGGGGCGAAGCCGAAAGGCAGGCCTCTCATGAAGATGGAGGCCGTAAAGCCGGCGATATCGCAGGCGACGCCGCCGCCGACGCCGACGATCAGCCACGAGCGGTCGACGCCGAGCTCGAGCAGCCGGCTGCAGATCTTCTCGATATTCCCCAGGCTCTTGGCCGCCTCGCCGCAGCCGATGTCGATCCGCTCGGTGCCGGGCAGGAGCTGACCGTGGATGCGGGCGACGTTCGAGTCCACGAGCAGCACGGTTGGCCGGCCCCCGGACTGCTCCCCGATGTCACGCAGGGACCCGCCGATGACGATCCGGGTCGAGCCGGCCGGCACGCGGAGAGTCAGTTCCTTCAATTCAGGCTCTCCATGAACGCCCTGAGCGCCCGCACCTTTTTCATGAACTCCGAGAATTGGGCCGGGGTCAGCGCCTGGTCGCCGTCGCTCAGCGCCGCGCCGGGATTGTTGTGGACCTCGACCGTCAGCCCGTCGGCCCCGCTCGCCACCGCCGCCAGGCTCATCGACGGGATGAGGCTTGTCCTTCCGGTCCCGTGGGCGGGGTCGACGATCACGGGCAGGTGGGTCAGCTCCTTGACGGCCGGCACGGCGCTCAGGTCGAGGGTGTTTCGGGTGTAGGTTTCGAACGTGCGGATGCCCCGCTCACACAGGATGACATCGGGGTTGCCCTCGCTCAGAATATACTCGGCGCAGTTCAGCCACTCGGCGAAGGTCGAGTACATCCCGCGCTTGAGGAGCACCGGTTTCCGCGCCTTCCCGACTTCCTTGAGCAGGGAAAAATTCTGGACGTTCCGGGCGCCGATCTGGAAGACATCGACGTACTCGGTCATCCAGGAGACGTCGCGGGTATCCATGACCTCGGAGACGATCGGCAGGCCGGTCTCCTCGCGGGCCTTGACCAGGATCTTGAGCCCCTTCAGGCCGAGCCCCTGGAAGCCGTACGGCGAAGTCCGCGGCTTGAATACTCCGCCCCTCAGGAGATGGGCGCCGGCGGCCTTGACGGCCCGGGCCACGGCCAGCGTCTGCTCCTCGCTCTCGACGCTGCAGGGGCCGGCGATGACCACGAAATCGCTCCCGAACGCGACTTCACCCACGCGGATGATCGTCCTTTCGTGCCCTTTCCAACTGGCCAGCTTGATGTTGTTCATTCTTCTCACCTTTCGCGAAGCGGGGCTAGAACTTTCCCATCCTGGGATTGGGGGTAAGAGCGGGGTGGTTTTTGATTTTGGGCTTAGCGCCCAAAGTAAAAGTAGTAATAGAGCGCGGCGCCCTGGCGTGTCGGACTGTTCACCGCGTGTCTCATGATGAAGTCAGTAAAACAGATTCCGCCGCGGAAGTCAAGAAGCGGGCGCCGACGGCCGGGCCGGCCGCCGCGCTAGGCGCGGGCCGCTTTTCCTGCTAGCATAATGAGAGGGTTGCGCGGTGAACCCGCCGGAATCAGCGTCCGGAAAGGAGATACGATGGTTACTTTAGCGCTCTATGCGCGGCTCGAGGCAAAACCCGGCAAGGAGAAGGAGGTCGAGGACTTCCTGCGGCAGGGGCTGTCCATCGTCCAGGGGGAACCGGCCACGATCGCCTGGTTCGCGATCCGGATCGGTCCGTCGTCCTACGCGATCTTTGACGCCTTCGAAGATGAGGCGGGCCGGCAGGCTCATCTCTCCGGACGGATGGCCGCGGCGGTTATGGCCAAAGCGTCCGACCTTCTGGCCAAGCCGCCTACCATCGAAAAGATCGATATCCTCGCCGCCAACCTCCCGGCGTAGGTTCGCGCGATTGCCGGGCCGCCGGGGTCAGTCGATGAGGGCCTCGGCGTATTCGCCGATCCGGCGGCCGTTGATGGTGATGTCGGCCGTGACCACGCGGCGGCGGGCAGGGGAGCCGGCCGCATCCGCCGCTTGGCCCTTGAGCTCATCGCCCTTCGATCCTTCGTGCCTTCCACCCGGCCCGAACTCGGCGGGCTGGGAGGCTGCGTTCGCTTCCAGCCGCACGATATCGAACGGGATGGCGACCTGGGCCTTCCCGGCCAACTGAACTGTCCGTTTCGGGAACGGGCAGCTGAAGCCCGGCGGGAGTCTGACCTCGACTTCGACGTTCGCGGACCGGAAAAGATGATTCCGGAGCCGAAGCTCAAGGCGCGCTCGCCCGCCAGACGGCGGCTCGAGCCTGTAAGGATAAAAATAGCACCACCTGTAATCCATCCCGAAGTTCGGGTCGGGCTGGTCGATGAGCGAAGTCATCACTTCGCGGAGCCGAAGCGCCCAGTCCAGGAACTCCTCGAGGTCCGGGGCCGTCGGCGAGTACTCCTCGGTGTGGGCGGGACAGACGAGGTCCGGCCGGCACTCGATCATCTTCCGGGCGCAGGCGATGAACCCGCTGTCGAGGAGGTACTCGTTCTGCGGCACCAGGGGGCCGTTCATGGTCTTTTCCGGGAACTTCCTGTTCCAGGTGTCGTCGCCGGTGAACATCACTCTCTTGCCGTCGATGGTCGTCAGCAGGCCCTGGTGGAACTCCGTCTGGCCGGGAAGATGAAAAAACTCGAGCTCGTACTCTTCCCAGCTGACCTTCCCGCCGTCGCCGAGGACGCGGTCGACAGGAATGGCGAACGGGATGAGGCACGGCAGCCGGTAGCGCGACGGATGCGAGAACAGGTCGGCCATGTTTTCGTAAACCCAGCAGGCCGTCCCCTCCTGGTAGAGCTCCCAGGCGCGGATCGCGTGGTCGTCGTGGTAATGGCTGAACGAGGCAGCGTCGATCCTTTTCACCCCGAAGCGTTTTTTGAGCTCATCGACCCTGCCCCTGTCGACATAGCCGTAGTCCCAGACAAACGCCCGGCCGCTTTCAGACAGGAGCGCGTAGCAGTTGGCGCCCAGGAAAACGAGATGCGGCAGGATCTGCCGCACCTCCTGGTGGACGCGGACCAGCTCGTTCGGCACGAGCATCTCGCGGAGGACCGCGTAGGTTTTCGCGTTCGCCTCCATGGCGGCGAGTGGCAGGGCGATGGGGTCGCCATGCGCCGGCAACAGAAGTTCCGGGCCTTTCGCCCGGAGGCGGCTGAACGATTCGAGCGAAGCGTCGATCCCCTGGGTGAAGCCGTAGTAATCCCAATGGAGGTCGAACCAGTTCGGCGCCTTTCCGGGCCCCGAGATCAGGTTCCCGCAGAAGACGACCCGCCGGCCGTCGATGATCCCATAATAAGAAAGGGAGTGGTCGGTCGCGCCCGGCGTCGCGATGGCTTCCAGGTCAACCCCTCGCCAGGTGACCCGGTCCCCCGGCTCGAGCCGCCGCGTAACGCGAACGCTCTTGCGGATGGTGTTCCAGTGCGAGCGGCAGTCATAGTTGAGGAAGATATGGACGTCGCGCCAGAAGGATTCGACATCCTCAAAAAAGCGCGCCTCCCGGGCGGGCACATCGACCCGGAAGTCCCGCCGTTCGATATCGCATAGTCCCTGCACCTGGTCCCGGTGATGATGAGTGAAGACGGCCTCCTCCACCCGGCTGACGCCGACCTCGGGAAGCCTTTTCAGGATATCTCCCGACCCAAAGCCCACGAGCAGCGCCCGGTCGCCCGACTTGATGACATAAACGTTGCAGGTATCGTCGAGAACGTAGAGGTGCTCGCTGAGCCGCTTGAGCGAGCCGGACGGCTTGAAGTCCCGGTCGTGCTTCAGCGAATAGTCGACCGGGAACGCGGGTAACCGGATTACGGCCGGCGGGCTGGCCTGGACGGCAGGCTGGCCGCTTGCGCCGGCGAAACATATCCAGACGGTTATGCTCCCCAAGATCGACTTCGGGAGCGCGCTAGCGAACTTCACGCCCTGATTTATACCGCCCGCCGGCGAGAGCTGTCAAGGAACGTAACGCGATGGAATGACACTTATCCATCGGGCCGGACCGGGATGCGCCCCTAGCCCCCCGGCCCCCGGGAACCAGTCCCGTCGGTTCCCCCGTCGGTCAGCCGACGGGTCCCCTTCCGCTACGGGGGTTTTCGGGGCGCCATCCCCATCCCGCCCGGCGATTTTAGAAGCTGCTTTGACGGCCGCCGGCGTCCGCGGATATAATCCGCGGCGGAAGATCGCCGGAAGGAGAAGCCATGAGGAACGCGTCGGGGGTGGCCTTGGCTTTTGGGTTGGTGCTCCTGATCATTGTCCCGGGAACGGCGCCGGGCCAGGTGGGGATCGCGGAGAAGGGTCGGCCTCTAGCCGATATCGTCCTCGCCCCGGACGCGGGGCCCACGGAAAGATACGCCGCCGACGAGCTCGGCTTTTTTCTTCATTTCATGATCGGCGCACCGGTTCCGGTCGCCGCCGAGTTCCCGGCTGCCGGAGGTCATTTCAACCGTGACGATTACATCAATCTTAGCGAGCACTGGCAGGGCCCGATGTTTTACCATCTCCTCGTGGGCGAAGGCGCCGTCCGGCTCGCCGACCCGGATTTCCGCTCCGCGTCCCTGAAGCCCGAGGAGGTCCTCGATCCGCCAGGAAGGACGCGCTCTCCTTCTTGTCGGCGGCAGTCCGCGCGGCACGCTCTACGCCGTCTACACCTTCCTCGAGGAGTCCTCGGCTGCCGCTGGTGGACGTCGACCGCCTGGCGGATCCCCCGCCGGCCGACGCTCACCGTCCCGCCTGTCAACATCCGCTACGCGCCGCCGCTCGAGTACCGCGAGCCCTTCTGGTTCGACGCCTTCGACCCGGACTGGGCCGCCCGCAACAAGGCCAACGGCACCCGCGCCGGCGGCGACGACCGCCGCGGCGGGCGCCACGTCTATGAGGGGTTCGTCCACACCTTCTATTCCATCATCCCGCCCGAACGGTATTTCGCGGCCCATCCCGAATGGTTCAGCGAGATCAAGGGCGAGCGGACTTTTGACAACGCCCAGCTCTGCCTGACCAACGAGGACATGCGCCGGGAGTTCGTCCGGAACCTGAAGCTCAACCTCCGGGACAACCCGGCGGCGACCATCGCCTCGGTCTCCCAGAACGACTGCCAGAACAACTGCACCTGCCCGGAGTGCCGGGCGGTCGACGAGGAAGAGGGAAGCCCGGCCGGCTCGCTCCTCCGGTTCGTCAACGCGGTGGCCGCGGACATCGAGCGGGAGTTCCCGAACGTCGCGATCGACACGCTGGCCTATCAGTACACCCGCAAGCCGCCGCGGCTCGTCCGTCCCCGGCCGAACGTCATCGTCCGCCTGTGCAGCATCGAGTGCTCGTTCGGCAAGCCGCTCGACGACCCGGCCAACGAGGCCTTTCTCGAGGACATCGAGGGCTGGTCGAAGATCGCCGGCCGGCTGTTCATCTGGGATTACACCACGAACTTCTCCCATTACATCCAGCCCCACCCGAATTATGGAGTCCTGGCGCCCAACATCCGGCTCTTCGTCAAGAACAATGTCACGGGCATCTTCGAGCAGGGGGCCTACCAGTCCTGGGGCTCGGAGATGGCCGAGCTCAGGGCCTGGGTGCTGGCCAAGCTTCTGTGGAACCCGGACCTCGACGCGACGGCGCTGAGAAAAGAGTTCCTCGACGGCTACTATGGCCCCGCCGGCGGCGGCATCTCCGACTATCTGACGCTTCTCGAGTCGGCCCGCGAGAAGGCCGGCGACAAGCTGGGCTGCTACTCCCCGACCGACGCCAAATTCCTGTCGCTCGAGCACGATGCTCCAGGCCGCGCGCGATCCTGGAGAAAGCGGCCCGCCGCGTCGCCGCGAGCCCCGAGCTCTGCCCGGCGCGTGCGGAGAGCCCGGCTGCCCGTCGAATACGTGGTCGCTGGCGCGATGGGACGAGTTCAGGAAGGAAGCGGGGCAACGGCGGCCTTCGCTGGCCCTGGCCTTCGTCGCGAGCGGATCTCCTGGCGGGCTTTTTGAGCGCCTGCCGCTCCGAGGGCGTGACCATGATCTCCGAGTGGCAGACGCTCGAGGACTGGGCGGCCAAAGGCGGGAAGACCCGTTAGCCGGCGAAGACGGGCTTACTGGCGAGCCGGGCCTTCGGCGGCCCGTCACATGCTCCAGCGGTAGGAAACCTTGATCAGGAAGATATTATCCCCCGGCGCGGTCAGCAGGTCGCCGAAGTCGCGGCGGAACTGAAAGTCGCCGGGATTGCGGTAATCCGCCCGATTCTGCGTCCAGACCAGATAGAGAAGCGAGCCCGGGTGGTACTCCCAGCGCAGCACGACCGTGCCCCGCAGGGATTTCATGTTGAAATCGGGGTTGGCGAACGAGAACGGGGCCGCCGGTCCGCTGCCGTCCGGGTCGACCGCATATTCGCTTCCGTCGTAGGCGACGGTCGAGACTCCCTGGCCGTAGATGTTGTAATCGTATGCTTTCGGCCTCGCCAGTTCCTTGAACTCGTCGTACTTGCCGACGCCCAGGAAGGGTTGCAGATAGGCCTGCAGGGTTAACCTCGGCGTAAACGTCCAGTTCAGGCGAAGCTCGGTGGCCACCACTTTCTGGTCGAGGCGGCCGAACACATAACGAGAGCCGTAGGTCGAGGTCATGAGCGGGTCGGACACGGACCGCACGTACTGGATCCTCGTCTTTTCCCCCGAATACTCGGGGCCGAGCGACAAGCTGAGGTTCGAACGCGGCTGCCAGCGCAGGCTGACCTGGGCCTGCCATTGCTCCCCGTCCTCGGGCGTCCTGTAGAAGAATCCCTCGCCCTCGAGAACGATCGGCCGGCGGCCGTCGGTTTCCAGAGAGGCATCGATCTCATATCCCCAAGGCATCCGGGCGAGCGGGCCGCCCCGGGTCAGCCTGTTGCTCAAGGTCGCGGGGTTGACGACCCCGGTGAGGTTGAAGCTCCAGAAGTTCCGGAACTTTCCCTCTGTCATGAAGAGCGCGCCCTCGCTCGTCTTGTTGCCGCCGAAATCGTGATTGCGGAAATAGCCGCCGGCGACGATCGCCTGCTGGAAGATCTTCCCCGGTTTCGTCCACTGGTAACCGGGGATGATCGACATGTTGATGATATCCGAGCTCGAGTACTGGAACCCGGCGTCGTTCGGGTCGAAACCCGGCGAAAGGGCACCCAGCGAAAAAAGGAAGAGGGAGCCGCCCTTCTGCTTGGCGAAGTTCAGCCGGCCGCCCCAGCCGCCGAGCGTTGTGGCCAGCGGGTTGAGCTTGACCTGGGGGGCATCCGGCCGCTGGTAATAATGAAGCGATGACCGCTGCACCCTGAGGATGTCTTCGGGCGTCCCCTCGAGCCGCGTTCCCCCGAACCAGCCGCCGATGACGTAGTTCCGGTCCTTGTCGAGAAAGGACCAGCCGTCGACCCCGCCGCTGAACGCGTTCTTGTTCAGGAGCGAGCTCAGGCCGCCGGTCCGGAGGTCGCGCGATATGCCCGTCGCCATAAACCCGATCCCGTGACGTCCCTCGTCGATGTCCTTCTGTGCGCGGAGGACCCCGTAATAGCTGAAGGGCTCGACCTCTTCCCGCAGCCGGACGCGCGAGAGGTCGATACTGGCGAACTCCCGGGAGGTCAGGGCGTTGACGAACCCGACGTTCCAGCCGCCGACCTTCCCCGTGACCTTGGCCGCCCCCAGGATCGTCGTCCTGTCGGGCGTGACGGAAAAGTCGCCGGCGGTCGTGACCTCGCCCTGCGGCGGCCGGCCGATCCGGCGGCTGTAAAAGAACGTGGGCTGGGGCCAGTTCATGTTGGCGTTGAGATAGATGCCGCCGCGGCCGAACCCGTTGAAGATCGAGGCGCCCTCGATGAAGAATGGCCGCTTCTCCTCGAAGTAGGACTCGTAGGCCGAGAGGTTGACGACGGCCGGGTCGACCTCGACCTGGCCGAAGTCGGGGTTGACCGTGGCATCGAGCGTCAGGTTGCTCTTGAGCCCGACCTTGGCATCGAACCCCATGTTGCCGAGGGCCTTGTGCCCCGTCTCAAACGGGTTGCCCGGTTCGGCGGGCCGGAACTGTCCCTGCGTCACTACGTAGGGGATGATCTCGACATGCGTGCCCGGGTTGATCCCGCGGATGCCCTCGAGACGCGCGAACCGGGAGACATAGGCCGCTTCGCTCTTGGGGACCCATGCATAGGCGGCACGCTCGTTCTTACGCTTGATGACCCGGACGAAATTGACGCCCCAAGTGTACTCGTCCTTTTTTGCGAACCGGATCTGGCTGAAGGGGATCTTCATCTCCACCGTCCAGCCCTGCCCGTTGACGTGGGCTTTCCCCTCCCAGACGCCGTCCCAGGAATCGTCGTCGTTGACATCGTTCGACAGGGCCTCGTCCGTTATGGAGCCGGCCGGGTTGACCCCGAACTGGTAGCCCGTCCGCTTGTCGTTGTAAGGGTCGACCGCGAACATGAACCAGTCGGAATCGACGTCGTCGTCGCGGCGGCCGAGGCGGCTCATGATCTTCCCGGGCTCGCTATCGTAGCAGTAGGCGGCCACGTAAACGGCCTTATCGTCATAAGCCACCCAGACCCGGGTCTTTTCCGTGGAGGGCTCGCCGTCCTTGGGGTCGTTCTGGGTGAAGCCCTCGCAGCCTTCGGTCTTCCAGACAGCTTCCTCGAGCCGTCCGTCGACCGAGATCGGCTCGCCGGCCCGGACGGCCGCCACGGCCTTGGGCGGGGGGGCAGGGGGCGCTGGCTTTGATTTTTCCTTGGCGGCGAAAGCCAGAGGAACGGCGAGGGCGAGCACGGCGGCAGGAAGCCCCGCCGCCAGCCTATACCGGAATAGAGTTCTGCAGGCTTTTGGTCTGCTGGTCATGATGGCGCACCGCGTCACACTGATATATACGCTGCGGCGCGCCCTAAAGTTCCCTACCCTGTGCCTGTTTCCCCCTGCCAGGTCGGGGAGTTCGGGGCGGGTCATGAAGAGGGCCGCAAAGAGCAGAGACCGTTAGCTCTTTTCTGGCCGGTAAGAGGGTGGCTTCCCTAGAGTAGCTGAAATTCTGACGGAGAGAGGGAAACCGGGAGCACCACGCCGTTGCCTACCGCCCTTCCAAGCGGGGGTGGATGGGGATTGCGCCCCGAAGACCCCCGTAGCGGAGGGGGGCCCGTCGTCTGCGACGGGGGAACTCTCGATCTCCCTTCCCCCAGTCGTTTGAGGAGGCTCGGCCGGGTCACGAAGAGGGCCGTATGAGAGCCAGACCGGCCGCCATCTCCGTCTCTTTTAGGTTCTCCGCCAAAGGTGAGGGGTGTGTGTGAAGAGGGTCATCCGGAGGCGAACGGGCACGGTTCCGCGAAGCGGAGAGCGAGCCGAGGACTAAGCGAATTTCCGCGCCGGGGAAATTCGCGGGCCCTCGAGCACACCCCCGAGCCTTTGCGGAGTACCGTCTACGCTTCTTCGACGACCGTCCAGCCGAGGGCCTTGGCCAGGCCGAACACCGGCTCCCTGAGGTCGCCGTAGAACGTCACCCGATGCCAGCCCCACTTGTCCCACATGGTGAAGAGCTTCTCGATGTCCCCCTTGGGCTCCGCGGCCAGCTTGGTCCGGCAGGCCCGGTCGTCCGGGTCGTTGCCGACGGCCTTGGCCTGGTGAAAGAGGATCTCCTTCTGCGGGTCGAGGATCTCAATGGTCGTCGTCATATACCCGGGCGGCAGGATCGAACGCACCGAGGCGCCCTGCCGGTCTTCGCTGTGGGTGAGGATCTGGAAGGGATTGGCGGCGCCCTTGGGCCCGAACGGCCGGTTCGAGGCCACGCAGTGGGCATAGATGATCTGGCGTTTCGAGGTGTCGATGACCGGGTCGGAGATATAGCCGGGCCGCCCCTTAGTCAAGGCCGCCCCGGCGACCATGGCCGCGGTCGAGCGCACGTCACACTCGCAGGCGCCCACCAGCCCTTCGTTGAGGAGCTCGTGGAACCCGAGGCAGGGGTAGGCGTGGATATGGCCGCCGTAGAACCCGCCCAGGCAGTTGATGGTGATGGCGTTCGCGCCGTGCTTCTTGAGCACGGCCTTCTGTCCGAGATACATCGCGGCCGAATTCACGAGCTCGTCCCGGGACACCCCCTCGACCAGCGCCGCCGCCTTGATCCAGCGGTCGGCGATTTTGGTGGCCTCGCCCTTGTCGGCGGCGGCCCAGGCGTCGTTGAGCTCGCCGAACGGGAGATAGACGACCGGGATGCCCATCATCGTCGTCGCCGGCTCGGCCTCGGCGCTGCGGACGGCGATGATCTTCGACGCCTTCATCAGGCGGACGGCTTCCTCGGCCGGGACCGTCTCGAGCTTGTCCGGTTTGCCCGACAGGTCGCCCGGCTGAGGCGTCCCGGCCTTCCTCGCAGCGGTCACGGCGGCCGAGAAATCGTAGGTTGGGCCCTGGGCCCGCGCCGCCTCGAAACACTTCACGGCCTCATACAGGTCCTGGCGCCGCGACGAGGCCACGAACCCGAAGTTGCGCGCGCCCGCCCGGATAAAGCCCGCGGAATAGACGAGAAACCCGCCGCTCCCTCCGTACTGAAAATCGGCGTAGAGCACGGGCTTGCCCGTCGGGACGATCGTCTGGGCGACCCGGTTCCAGGCGTTCATCTGGTAGACGATATAGCCGTCGAGGTTCTGGCGGGCGTCGACCTCGAGGATCTTCTGTGTCTCCTCTTCGCCGGACGAGAGGGAAGACACGAACGTGTACTCGGGAAACCGGGCCCGGAGCCCCATGGTGATCTCGTCCATGACGGGCGTGAAATCGAACCCGATGTTTGGCCAGTCCGGCTTGGCCTGCTTGGCGCTGTGGAGGGCGTAGATGATCCGGACCGTCGGTCCCCGGCCGGCGGCCCTCAGCCAGCGCGGCGCGCCGGCCAGGCCGGCGGCGCCGGCGCAGGCCGCGCACCCTGCCAGGAATTGACGCCGGCTCAGGCCGCGGAGCGCGCAACCGACGGGAAGGTCTGCGTTATGGTTTTTTCCTTTCATGCTTGTCTCCTTTCTCCTGCGGATTTCACTATATGTTTAGCCCGCGAGCCTTGTCAATAAAACAGATATTAGAAGGGTGGCGAGGAGTCAGTCTGCGTACGCCCAGAATGCATGGGCGGGGTCGGATGGGGATGACGCCCCGAAGACCCCCGTAGCGGAGGGGGGCCCGTCGCTTTGCGACGGGGGAACCGACGGGACTGGTTCCCGGGGGGCCGGGGGGCTAGGGGCGTATCGCCGTTCGACCCCGCCGGTTTCTGGCTCCGCTGCCTTAGGAAATTTGGCGGAAAAATGCTAAAATGACGCGAACTTACGTGGAAAACAAGCGAACCAAGGCGCGCCTCGAGCTCGAAGACGGTTCCGTCTTCCACGGCTATTCTTTCGGCGCCCGCCGGTCGGTCGCGGGCGAGGTGGTCTTCAACACGGGGATGGTGGGCTATCCCGAAACCCTGACGGACCCCTCCTACTACGGGCAGATCCTGGTCTTGACGTATCCGCTCATCGGGAACTACGGCGTCCCGGCCTCCCGGATCATCGACGGACTGGAGCGGAACTTCGAATCAGACAGGATCCAGATCGAGGGTCTGATCGTCTCGGAATACTCCCAGGAATACAGCCATTGGCACGCCGACCGCAGCCTGGGCGACTGGCTGTCGGCGAACCGGGTCCCGGGCCTCTGCGGCATCGACACCCGGATGCTGACCAAGCGGCTGCGCGACGAAGGGACCATGCTGGGACGAATCCTGTTTTTCAACGAGGAGCTCCCGTTCACCGACCCGAACGCGGACAACCTGGTGGCGAAGGTCAGCGTGGCCGAGCCCGTCGAATACGGAACGGGCGCCAAGACGGTCGTCCTCATCGACTGCGGCGTCAAGCTCAGCATCATCGGGAACCTTGTCGGGCAAGGCCTGAAGGTCCGCCGCGTGCCCTGGAACTATGATTTCTCCGGGGAACGCTTCGACGGCGTCGTCGTCTCGAACGGGCCCGGTGACCCCAAGATGTGCCGGGAGACGGTCGAGATCGTCCGCCGGGTCCTGGAAAGGGACGTCCCGGTGTTCGGTGTCTGCATGGGCAACCAGATCCTGGCCCTGGCCGCCGGCGCCGATACCTACAAGCTCAAGTTCGGCCACCGCGGCCAGAACCAGCCCTGCGTCGAGGCGGATAGCCGGCGCTGCCGCATCACCTCGCAGAACCACGGGTTCGCCGTCGACGGCCGGACCCTGCCCACGGGCTGGGAGCCCTGGTTCACGAACGCGAACGACGGGACGAACGAGGGCATCCGGCAGGCCGGCGGGCGGTTCCGGAGCGTGCAGTTTCACCCCGAGGCAACGCCCGGGCCGGTCGACACCGGGTACCTGTTCGCTGAGTTCCGGAGGCTCCTCGGATGACGGACAAGCCGAAGACGGTCATCATCCTGGGCAGCTCCGCCCTCAAGATCGGCGAGGCGGGCGAATTCGATTATTCCGGGAGCCAGGCCATCAAGGCCCTCAAAGAGGAGAATGTCCGGACCATCCTCGTCAACCCGAACATCGCCACCATCCAGACCTCGGATCACCTGGCCGACGAAGTCTATTTTTTGCCGGTCAAGCCCTACTTCGTCGAGAAGGTCATAGAAAAAGAGCGGCCGGACGGCATCCTGCTGAGCTTCGGCGGACAGACCGCCCTCAACTGCGGCGTCGAGCTCGAGCAGAGCGGTGTCCTGAAGCGGCACGACGTCCGGGTGCTCGGCACTCCCGTCGAGGCGATCGTCAACACCGAGGACCGCGAGCGCTTCGTGGCCAGGCTCAAGGAGATCGACGTCGACGTGCCCCGCAGCCAGGCGGTGACGAGCCTCCGGGAGGCCTTGCGGGTGGCCGAGAAGATCGGCTACCCGGTCATGATCCGGATCGCCTACGCCCTGGGGGGCCTGGGGTCGGGGCTCTGCCGGGACGAGAAAGAGCTCAGCGAACGCGCCGAGAAAGCCTTCGCTTACGCCCGCCAGATCCTGGTCGAGGAGTATCTCCTCGGCTGGAAAGAGATCGAGTACGAGATCGTCCGCGACCAGTACGATAACTGCTTCTCCATCTGCAACATGGAGAATTTCGACCCGATGGGGATCCATACGGGCGAGAGCGTCGTCGTCGCCCCCAGCCAGACGCTGACGAACAGCGAGTTCCACAAGCTCAGGGAGATCGCCATCCGGACCGTCCGGCACCTGGGCATCATCGGCGAGTGCAATATCCAGTACGCCCTGGACTCCAAGTCCGAGGCCTACCGCACCATCGAGATCAACGCCCGGCTGTCGCGGAGCTCGGCCCTGGCCTCCAAGGCGACGGGCTATCCCCTGGCGGCGGTCGCCACCAAGCTGGCGCTTGGCCACAGCCTGGTCGACCTGCCGAACTCGATCACCCGGGTCACCAAGTCGAGCTTCGAGCCCGCCCTGGACTACGTGGTGGTCAAGATCCCGCGCTGGGACCTCAAGAAGTTCCGGCTGGTCTCGAAGAAGATCGGCTCGGGGATGAAGTCGGTGGGCGAGGTCATGGCCATCGGCCGCCGGTTCGAGGAGGCGCTCCAGAAGGGCGTCCGGATGCTCGAGACCGGGCTCGACGGCATGGTCCTCAACCGGAACCTCGAGTTCGACGACCTGCGCGAGGAGCTGGGCCAGCCGACCGACATGCGGCTGCTGGCCATCCCCGAGGCCCTCAAGGCCGGGCTGTCGATCGACGAGATCTACAACCTGACCCGGATCGACCGCTGGTTCCTGCACAAGATCCGGCATATCGTGGACATGGAGACGGGCCTCCGGGCCGTCGGCGAGCAGCGCTGTCCCCGGGACGTCATGCTCGAGGCCAAACAGCTCGGGTTCTCGGACCGCCAGATCGGGCGGGCGCTGGGCCGGACGGAGAGACGAGGTCCGGGAGCTGCGGCGGAACTACGGCCTGTCGCCCTCGGTCAAGCAGATCGACACCCTGGCCGCGGAGTACCCGGCCCGGACGAACTACCTTTACCTGACTTACAACGGCAGCGAGGACGACCTGACCTTCAACGACCGCCACTCGGTCATGGTGCTCGGCGGCGGCGCCTACCGGATCGGGAGCTCGGTCGAGTTCGACTGGTGCTGCGTCAACTCCGTCCTGACCCTGAAGCGGCTCAACTACACGACCATCATGCTGAACTACAACCCCGAGACCGTCAGCACCGACTACGACGTCTGCGACAAGCTCTACTTCGACGAGCTGAGCCTGGAGACGGTCCTGGATATCTATGAGAAGGAAAAGCCCATGGGCATCATCATCGCCATGGGCGGCCAGATCCCGAACAACCTGGCCCTGAAGCTCCACGCGGCGGGCGTCCGGGTGCTCGGCACCTCGCCGCTGTCCATCGACGGCGCCGAGGACCGGCACAAGTTCTCGAAGCTCCTCGACAGCCTGAAGATCGACCAGCCGGCCTGGGCCGAGCTGACCTCGATGGCCAAGGCCCGGGAGTTCGCGAACCAGGCGGGCTACCCCGTGCTCATCCGGCCGTCCTACGTCTTGAGCGGGGCGGCCATGAGCGTGGCCTCGACCGACGAGGAGCTGGAGAAATACCTCGGCCGGGCCGCGATGATTTCCGACGGACCACCCGGTGGTCATGTCCAAATACATCGTGGACGCCAAGGAGATCGAGATCGACGCCGTCTCCCAGCACGGCGAGATGCTGGTCTATGCGATCAGCGAGCATGTCGAGAACGCCGGCGTGCACTCGGGCGACGCCACGATGGTGCTGCCGCCCCAGCGGACTTTTCTCGAGACGACCCGCCGCGTGAAAAAGATCGCCCGCGAGATCTCCCGGGCGCTCCGGATCGACGGCCCGTTCAACATCCAGTTCGTGGCCAAGGACAACGACGTCAAGGTCATCGAGTGCAACCTCCGGGCCTCCCGGAGCTTTCCGTTCGTCTCCAAGATCTTCAATGTCAACTTCATCGACATCGCCACCCGGGTCATCATGGGGCACCCGGTCCAGCGGTACGACCGCTCCGCGTTCGACCTCGAGTACGTCGGCGTCAAGGCGCCCCAGTTCTCCTTCACTCGGCTGAGCGGCGCCGACCCGACGCTCGGGGTGGAGATGGCCTCGACGGGCGAGGTGGCCTGCCTGGGCGACGATTTCGAGGAGGCCTTCCTCAAGTCGCTCCTGTCCGTCGGCTACCGGCTGCCCGTCAAGAACATCCTGCTCTCCACCGGTCCGATCGAAGTCAAGGCGGAGTTCCTGCCCAGCACCCGGAAGCTCCAGGAGATGGGCATGAACTTCTATGCGACGGGCGGCACGGCGCGGTTCATGGCCGAAAACAACATCCCCGTCGAGCTCGTCCACTGGCCGCTCGAAGACGAGAAGCCGAACGTCCTGGATCTCCTGCGGTCGGGGAAGATCGACCTCGTGATCAACATTCCCAAGAACTACCAGGAAGAAGAGCTGACCAACGACTACATCATCCGCCGGACGGCGGTGGATTTCGCGATCCCGCTGTTCACCAACGTCCAGCTCGCCCGGCGGTTCGTCGAGGCCATGTCCCGCAAGTCCCTCGCCGACCTCCAGATCAAGAGCTGGCGCGAGTACCGCTGAGGCTCCCGCTACTCCGAACTGCCAGCGGTTCTCAGTCGGGGTAATCCCGGCACGCTAATTCCTATCCATAATTCCTTTCCATCTTGTTCGGAGGCGGTGATGCCTCTTTTCTCATCTGGCTCGTCATGGGCATGCCCAATAAGGCGCGTTAGCCAACTAGAAATGTGCTATACCCCCCTTTCTTGAACACATAAATCGCCCACCCCAGCGTTTCTCGTCCCCACCTCAGATACGCTGTCTTACTCTCACGCACTCGCTTCAGCACGGTCTCCACATCTGGATCATCCCGATGATCACTCGCCCAGGTTTCCGCAGCATACCACTGTAACCCTTCATATCTATCCCAGTCATCCTGGCTGCTTACGAGTGTGTAGACCGCCTCCAATCCGTGCTCTCGCCCGACCTCTACATTCTGATAATGTGTTCCGAAGTCGTTCCGTGTCACTCCGATCGCTTCTAAATACTCTCTTTCCGGTTCATGCCGCCAGTACGGCTCTCCCACAACGATCCAACTTTCTGGGGCTGCCATCTTCTGCAGCGCGTTCAACGTCCCTCGATGCCCGCCATAAATCCAACTCGCACCGATGCAGGCTACCAGATCAAAGCTCTCTAAGGTCTCTGGGACATACTTGGCCCCGTCCATCTCCAAGAAATGGAGTTGGGCATCCGGAACACGTTCTTGATGCTTCTTGTGGACATCAGCAATGCAGTAGGGAGAGAAATCAACTCCTGTCCCTGTCATTTGTCGGTACCGCTCTGCAAGCCTGATGAGAAACTCGCCCTTTCCAGTGGCGATATCAAGCACGCGTGCCCCAGGTTTCAGAGGCAGAAGTGTGATAAGCTGTTCAAGTTTCTCAAGACTCATCGGATTGCAGAGAATGTGCTCCCGATGCGTGATGTCAAAGAACTTCCACATGTCCATGCGTATACCTCCTTTATCAATGCCATCCGAACAATTAATATGCGTAGTACCTAAATTCCGAATCACACCAATAACACTGTCAGACCAAGAGCTGGCGCGAATACCGCTGAAGCTTCTGTCTCTTCGGAGTATCTTACTTGCTCGACAGGGCGGAAGCCAGGGAATTGAGCCCCCGGTCCTGTAGTTCAATGGTCTTTTTCCATTTATCGACAAGCGTAATAGTCTTTATTGTCAGGCTCGCAGTCCTTTGGGGGAATCTCACCGATATCCACGACAATTGGAACGTTTGCCAGCAGCGGAGTTTTATCTGCTTCGTGGAAACGGAGAGCGGCATGCCTCCTTCCGTCGTTCTTGATCTCCGCGGGCTCATTTCGTATATTTCGTGATATGACCGACGTGAAAAACGAGGAATCATGGAGCCGTTGGGGAGCGGCGAGCGGGTACGTGGTCCTTATCTTGGGAATCGCGGCCGCGAGCTTTGAACGTGGATCTCCGCCCGCCAGCGCTCCTGTAGAGCAGTCCCTGGCCTACTTCATCAAGTATCGGTCCGAGCTTCTCGTCCAGAGCCTGCTGTTCGTGCTGAGTGCGGGCGCATTCATCTGGTTCGTGGGGTATCTGCGTTCCTATCTGAAGCGAGCCGAGGGGGAAACCGGTGGCCTCTCGGGCGTGGCCTTCGGCGCGGGCGTTATCTGGGCCGGGCTGCAGATGGTCCTCCAGGGCGCCCAGGTCGCCCTTGCCCTGGGAGCTAACGCGGACTTACCGGCGTCGCTGGCCGGCATGATGGGGGACCTGGCCTATGCCTTTTCTGTCATCGCTTATGTGCCGATGGGCGTCATGCTCGCCGCAGTAGCCACTGTGACCCGGAGGTTCAAAGCCTTCCCCGCCTGGCTGGGCTGGCTCAGCGCGGCGGGTGCGGTCGCCAACCTGATTATGTCGGCGGGCATCATCGCGGAAAGCGGCCCGCTGGTGCCGGGCGGAGTATTGACCTATATCCTCTATTTTCTCACTGCGGTCTGGCAGCTGTCGGTGCCCACGGTGATGATCAGGCGGTTCGGAAAGCCGGCTAGGCCGGCAGGCCCTTCCTGACGACCCTCTCCGATGAACTACCAAGAAGAAGAGCTGACCAACGACTACATCATCCGGCTGACGGCAGTCGACTTCGCGATCCCGCTCTTCACCAACGTCCAGCTCGCCCGGCGGTTCGTCGAGGCCCTGTCGCGGAAGTCGCTCGCCGACCTCCAGATCAAGAGCTGGAAAGAGTACCGCTGAGGCTTGCGCCGTCCCCGGTGCCCCTGGTAACTCGAGCTTGGCGAATTCCGATTCAAAAAAGCTAAACCATGACGAAAAATAAAGTACTACGGATGGACAACGTCAGCATCGTTGTCGAAGACCTCAAAGCTGCTATCGCGTTCTTTGTCGAGCTTGGTCTGGAGCTAGAGGGCGAGACGACAGTCGAGGGACAATGGGTGGACCGTGTCGTCGGGCTCAACGGTGTCCGAAGTGACATCGCCTTGCTGCGGACCCCGGGCGGCCACAGCCGCCTTGAGCTGACGAAGTTTCAAGCGCCGGCGGCGACCACCTCCATTTCGCGGTGATCGTCCAGGGCGTCTTCGTCGCCCCCGTGGAATGGTGGGACCTCACTGGATCCGGGACAACATCGACCTGAAGCTGAAATAGCCACGGACCCGGTCATCCGGCGGCTGTCCCTCACTCTGATAGTACGTGCTTGGCAGATGGGAACTAAAACTATATAGTAAAATCTGGCAAGAAGGTGGTACTTTGAAGGTCTGGAGGATAATTCGTGAAAAAAGACGAAAAAAGCCAGGGAATGGGCTCGACGGCCGGCGGCGGCGTGTCGAACCGGGACTGGTGGCCGAACCAGTTGAACCTTCGCATTCTGCGCCAGCATTCCTCCAAGTCCAATCCGCTGGGCGAGGACTTTGACTACGCGGAAGAATTCAAGAAGCTCGACCTCGCCGCCGTGAAGAAGGACCTCTGCGCGCTGATGACCGACTCGCAGGACTGGTGGCCGGCCGATTACGGCCACTACGGGGGGCTCTTCATCCGCATGGCGTGGCACAGCGCGGGCACCTACCGCACGGGCGACGGCCGCGGGGGCGCGGGATCCGGCTCCCAGCGTCTGGCGCCGCTCAACAGCTGGCCCGACAACGTGAACCTCGACAAGGCGCGTCGATTGCTTTGGCCGATCAAGCAGAAATACGGCCGGAAAATCTCCTGGGCCGACCTGATGATCCTCGCCGGCAACTGCGCGCTCGAGTCGATGGGCTTCAAGACCTTCGGTTTCGGCGGCGGGCGCGTGGACGTCTGGGAGCCGGAAGACGACATCTATTGGGGCAGCGAGGACAAGTGGCTCGGTGACGACCGCTACAGCGGCGACCGGAAACTCGAGAATCCCCTCGCCGCCGTGCAGATGGGCCTGATTTATGTGAACCCGGAAGGGCCGAACGGCAACCCGGACCCGGTCGCCTCGGGCCGCGACGTCCGCGAGACGTTCGCGAGGATGGCGATGAACGACGAGGAGACCGTGGCGCTCGTCGCCGGAGGCCACACCTTCGGTAAAGCCCACGGCGCCGGCCCCGCGACGCATGTGGGACCTGAACCTGAAGGCGCCGGCATCGAAGACCAGGGCCTCGGCTGGAAGAGCAGCTTTGGCAGCGGAAAAGGCGGCGATGCGATCGGCAGCGGCCTCGAGGGCGCCTGGAAGCCGAACCCCACCCAATGGGACATGGGCTATCTGAAGGTGCTGTTCAAATACGAGTGGGAACTGACGAAGAGCCCGGCTGGCGCGCATCAGTGGCTGGCCAAGGACGTGGCCGAAGAGGACATGGTGGTTGACGCCCACGACCGGTCAAAAAAGCACCGGCCAATGATGACCACGGCGGACCTCTCGCTGCGCTTCGACCCGATCTATGAGCCGATCGCGCGGCGCTACCTGCAGAACCCCGAGGAGTTCGCGGACGCCTTCGCCCGGGCGTGGTTCAAGCTGACCCACCGCGACATGGGACCGCGTTCACGCTATCTCGGTCCGGAGGTCCCGGCGGAGGAGCTGATCTGGCAAGACCCGGTGCCCGCAGTCGATCACGAGCTGATCGACGAGAAGGACATCGCAGAGCTCAAGGGCAAGATCCTCGCTTCGGGCCTGTCGATTCCCCAACTGGTCTCGACCGCCTGGGCGTCGGCAGCCACGTTCCGCGGGTCCGACAAGCGCGGCGGCGCGAATGGGGCTCGCCTTCGTCTGGCCCCGCAAAAGGACTGGGAAGTCAACGAGCCTGGCCGACTGAAGGCCATGCTGCAGACCCTTGAGGGAATCCAAAAGGCGTTCAACGGCCAGCCGTCAAGCGGGAAGAAGGTTTCGCTCGCCGACTTGATTGTTCTGGGAGGTTGCGCCGCCGTCGAACAGGCCGCGAAGAAGGCCGGCCACGACGTGACCGTTCCCTTCACGCCCGGACGCACGGATGCGTCGCCGGAGCAAACCGATGCGGCCTCCTTCGCCGTTCTCGAGCCGAAGGCGGACGGGTTCCGCAATTACCAGAAAGCCCAGTATGCCGTATCGACAGAGGAATTGTTTATTGACCGGGCGCAGCTGCTGACCCTGACCGCTCCCGAGATGGCGGTTCTCGTCGGCGGGATGCGCGTCCTGAACGCCAATTTCGGACAGTCCCGGCATGGCATCTTCACCAAGCGGCCGGAGGCGCTCACCAACGACTTCTTCGTGAACCTGCTCGACATGAGCACGGAGTGGAAAGCCGTATCGGACGCCAAGGACATATTCGAAGGGCGTGATCGCAAAACAGGCGAAGTCAAGTGGACCGGCACGCGTGTCGATCTGATCTTCGGTTCGAACTCCCAGCTCCGGGCTCTGGCCGAGGTCTACGGAAGCAAGGACGCGCAGACCCGGTTTGTTCAGGACTTTGTGGCGGCCTGGACCAAGGTGATGAACCTGGATCGCTTCGATCTTGTCTAGGTGCAGCCTATCTTTACGGCCGAGCCTGGAGCCGGCCAGACGGCTTGCCCAGGGGGTCGGACGCCCGTCCCCTAGCGAATCTCATCGCATCGCTGGAGTTCATCGCCCGGGTCGTCCTGCACATTCCCGGCCGGCCGGGTCATTCACGGGCGTGAGCCTCAGGACTGACGGACGCCGCGTCGAAGAGATGGATCGTCGCGCCGAAGGACGACAGGTTCCCGCCATTTACCCGTAGGCCGGGAGGGACTGTATCGCACTCTTTGGTTAGGACGCCCCGCCCCTCCGCGCGTCCTTTGAGGACGGCGGGCCGCAGGGCGAGTGCCGCCGTCCTGACCGGCCAGCTGAATTCGAGCATGAGGATATCGTCCCCGGCTCCTGAAAGGGGCAAGACGACCGGCCCCGGCGTTTTGGGATCGAACTCGATCTCCCCGATGGCTTTCCTCGTCCAGTCCCTTCCCTGCGGCTCGAGCCGGCTGAGGCGGATGATGGTTTTCGCCTCAAGGTCCCCCAGAACCGGCTCCTCCAAGACGAGCTCCTTGACGGCCGGACTCGTCACTTGTATACGCTCGACGACGGTGACGCGATTTCCCATCCTGGGGTCGCCGCGGAACGCCTTCCAGCCCCGGAAGAAGGCGCTGTCCTTGAGGAATGCAGTATTCTCCCGGTGCCAGCGGATCGCCTCCAGGAACGGGCCCGTCAGCTCGGCGACCGGCCAGCCGGATTTGAGCAGGTACCCGATGGCCATCATTCCTTGGTCGATGACGACCACGTCGTGGGACTCGGCCCGCCGGGAGTTGATCGGGTTCTCGGCCCCGTCGTAGAACCAGCGGCCGTCGGTCGTCCATTCCCGGACGCAGTACCAGAGCAGCCCGCTCGCGAACTCCAGCAGGCGCTGGTCGTTTTTTTCGTAACCGAGTTGGGCCGCGGCCAAAGCGACCAGGGCATTGACGTTGTCGGTGGCGTCCATGACGGGGTTGCCGGGGCCGCTCGGGTTGTACTCGGTCCAATAATAGCGCCGGCCGTTCCAAGTGCCCGCATGGAAGCCGTAGCGGGGTGCTTGATTATAAAAGAATTCCCCGGCCGAGCGCAGGTAGCGGCTGTCGCCTGTGAGATGCCAGGCCCGGAGCATCGCCCCCACATAGAGCGAGCAGACATGATGGTCCGGCTCGTGGAGAGCCCAGCGGTAGCCGTAGGCGTCGGGCCACACCCAATCGAACAGGTAATCCCAGCCCCCGCGCCAGGCCCGGGCCGTCCCGTTCGCCGTCAAGGCCGCCTGCGCTTCGGGATAGAAATCGCGAACGAACCCGTTGGAGCCGTCCTCCTGGAACTGCGAGTAAAGGAGATAATCGGCGAAATCCCGGATCCGCCGCAGGTAGCGCGCATCTCCGGTGAGAAGATAGGCCGGACCGAAGGCGTCGATGATCCAGTCGCCCATCCGCCGCGGGTAGTAGGTGCCGCTGAATTCGCCGTGGTCGCGGAGGATCGGGAGACGCGGGATATCCTCGGCCACGACCAGGGGCATATCCTTGCTCGCCGGCTTGCCGAGCAGGCCGCGCCGCCGCGGCAGATCGAGGTACCGGTCGCTCTGGGCGGGAGCTTCCAGGGGGACCTTGCCGAAAAAGTAGGACCTGATCGCAGAATCGGTCCAGGGATTCGCCGGACGCTCCGGGCGGGGGTGCGGCGACGGCGGGACAAACCGCTTCCAGAATTCTTCGGGAGGGAGCTGTTCTCCGAGATCGACGACATCGCTGACGGCGATGGGACGGCCGCGGACATCGGTCAGGGGCGGGCGCTTCCCGTCAGTGCCCTTCGCCCCTTGATCTTGAGCCGCGAGGCCGGCCCCGGCAGAAAGCGCCAGCCAACCGGTGAGGGAAGCGGCGATGACTAACCAAAAACGGGAACGATAGTTGCGGCGGCTGAAGGTTTCGTGCATGTTCTCCTCGGCATGGAACGGCGGCATTGTAATACAGGAACGCCGGCACTGTCGATGAGCCTCGGGTTCGACCCGGAAACCTGGTGCGTCCGCGAACCGGCCTATGGCGGCAGCCGCTACTCCCTGTGCAGGGTGTTCGAGCCGAACGACACGGACTGGCCCCGGAACGAGAACCTGGTGGGCCTGACCAAGAAGGTCCGGCTGTGGACTTTCGTTCAAGAAAGTCCCCAGTCCCTCGAGGTCCGCGCGGCGCAGTCGCCCTCGACTTGACAATATGGCCCCATAATTGATAAACTATATATTAATAACTGCCTTACGCGGATAAGAACCTCGTCATCGTCAACCCCCGAATACGCCAGGCTTCTTCCCCTCGAACGCAGAATAATAGAATGTAGGAGTTTTTTATGGCATTCAGCAATTTTGATTTTCACCCCGATGTCGCGGCCGGGGTCAAGGCCATCGGTTATCTCAGGCCGACGCCCATCCAAGAGCAGGCGATCCCGCCGGTCCTCAAGGGACACGACCTCATGGGGCTGGCCCAGACCGGCACAGGGAAGACAGCGGCCTTTGCCCTGCCCATCCTCGACCGTCTGATCCGGGGACCTCGCGGTCATGTCCGCGCCCTCATCGTCGCGCCGACGCGGGAGCTGGCGGAGCAGATCCATGAGGCTATCGTCAGCCTGGGCGAGCGGACACGCCTACGGAGCGTGACGATCTACGGCGGTGTGGGCGCAAAACCGCAGGTCCGGAGCCTTCGCGACGGCGTTGAGATCGTGGTCGCCTGTCCGGGTCGTTTGCTCGACCATATCAGCCAGCGCACGATCGACCTTTCGCGCGTGGAAGTGCTCGTCCTCGATGAGGCCGACCGGATGTTCGACATGGGCTTCCTGCCGGCTGTCAGGAAGATCATCAAGCATCTGCCGGCGCAACGACAGACGCTCCTGTTCGCGGCGACCATGCCCGATGATGTCCGTAAACTGGCGCACGAGATCCTCCGCGCCCCGGTAACGGTGCAGGTCAATTACGAGGCACCCATCAGCACCGTCGCCCACGCCCTCTATCCCATCGAGCAGCACCTGAAAACCGCGCTCCTCCTCGAGCTGCTGCGTCATACCGATACGGAATCGGTTTTGATATTTACGCGCACGAAGCATCGGGCCAAGCGCTTGGGACAACAATTGGAGAACGCCGGCTACCGGGCGGCGTCCCTGCAGGGCAACCTCTCGCAGAACAGGCGGCAATCGGCGCTGGACGGATTCCGTTCCGGCTCTTATCAGATACTCGTCGCCACGGACATCGCGGCCCGAGGGATCGATGTCTCGAGCATATCCCACGTCATCAACTACGACATGCCCGACACCGCCGATGCGTACACGCACCGCATAGGCCGCACGGGACGTGCCGCCAAGACCGGCGATGCCTTCACGTTCACGACTCGAGAAGACGGGGAGATGGTCCGCAGTATCGAACGCGTCCTCGGCGATCGGCTGGAGCGCCGCACGCTGGCTGGCTTTGATTATCAGAAGCCGATGCCGGGCCGCGATACCGAATTTGCCCGTCTGCCGCGGAAACCTCAGCCGCCCAGGGAACAGAAGGGCGCGAAAGCATCCGGAGGCCAGCCCGCGACATCCGCCTCGCAGAACAAATTCGGAGGCCACAGAGACCCTCGCCGTTCCCTCATTCAAGCCAATCCAGCAGGGCGCTAAAGCTGCCGGCGGGTAAAGCCGGGCATTTCGACGCTTCTCAGCGCCGGTCGATGTCCCGCCAGGGTTGCAGAAATATTCAAATCGTGGTATTTTTATTCATACTCTCTGAAGTCCCGCGCCGACGTATCTTTTTGGAGACAAGGAGCTGACCCATGTGCGGCATCGCCTGCCTTTTCGATATCCAGGGCGACCCGCGAGCGCTCCGGGAGCGGGCCGTCGCCATGGCCCGCCTGTTGCGCCACCGCGGCCCCGACTGGAGCGGTATCTACGCCGACGAAAACGCGGTTCTGGCCCACGAGCGGCTGGCCATCGTCGATGTCCAGCACGGCGCCCAGCCCCTGACCGGGCGTGCCGGAAACCTGGTGCTCTCGATCAACGGTGAGATCTACAACCACCAGGCGCTGAGGCGGGAATTCCCCGATCATCCTTTCCTCACGTCGTCCGACTGTGAGCCCATCATCCCGCTCTACGAACGGCACGGCGTGGATTTCCTGAACAGGCTCAGCGGCATCTTCGCCTTCGCCCTTTACGATAAAACGAAGAACGAGTTCCTCATCGCCCGGGACCCGATCGGCGTTGAGCCTCTTTACACCGGCCGGGACGAGCAGGGCACCCTGCATGTCGCCTCCGAGATGAAAGCCCTGGTCAAGTTCTGCCGGGTCATCGAGGATTTCCCCCCGGGCCACTATCTGACCCGGTCCATGGACAGGCCGGCTCGGTACTACAACCCGTCGTGGCGGCCATTCGAGGCCGTCTCCGGGAAGGCCCTCGACCTCGGCCGGCTGCGCCGCGGCCTGGAGTCGGCCGTCCATCAGCAGCTCATGTGCGACGTGCCCTACGGCGTCCTCATCTCCGGGGGGCTGGATTCCTCGGTCGTGGCCGCGGTCGCCCGGGCCTACGCGTCCAACCGGGTCGAGGAAAACGACAGGGAGCAGGCCTGGTGGCCCCGGCTCCATTCCTTCGCCATCGGGCTCGAGGGATCGCCCGACCTGGCCGCCGCCCGGAAGGCCGCCAGCTTCATCGACAGCGTTCACCACGAGTTCCTGTTCTCGCTCCAGGAGGGGCTGGATGCCGTGAGCGATGTCGTCTATCACACCGAGACCTACGACGTCACCACCATTCGGGCCTCGACGCCGATGTTCCTGATGATGCGCCGGATCAAGGCCATGGGCATCAAGATGGTGCTCTCGGGCGAGGGGGCCGACGAGATCTTCGGCGGTTATCTTTATTTCCACAAGGCGCCGAACGCGCGCGAATTCCATGAGGAGACGGTGCGCAAGCTCGATCTCCTCCATAAGTACGACTGCCTGCGGGCCAACAAGACGGGCGCCGCCTGGGGTGTCGAGGTCCGCGTGCCGTTTCTCGACCGGGAGTTCCTGGACATCGCCATGGCCTTTGACCCGGCCGAGAAGATGACGGGCAACGGCCGGATGGAGAAATTCCCCCTCCGCAAGGCTTTCGAAGGGCGTCTGCCGGAGGAAATCCTTTGGCGCCAGAAAGAGCAGTTCTCCGACGGCGTCGGCTATCGCTGGATCGACACCCTGAAAAAGGTGGCGGAAGAGCGGGTCAGCGACAAGCAGATGGGCCTGGCCCGCTACCGCTTTCCGTTCAACACGCCCGTCACGAAAGAGGCCTATTTTTATCGGGAGATTTTCGAATCGCACTTTCCCGGAGACGCCGCCGCGGCCTGCGTCCCGGGCGGTCCGAGCATCGCCTGCAGCACGCCGACGGCCATCGCCTGGGACGAGAGCTTCGCCCGGAATGCCGACCCCTCGGGCCGCGCCGTGCTGGGCGTCCACCGCGACGCGAACGCGAAATAGGCCTCGACGCTCGGGCCGGGGGACAACCGGTACCGTTGACGAGGCCCTGGAGAAGAGCTGACCAACGACTACATCGTCCGCTGGACCGCGGTGGATTTTGCCATTCCCCTGTTCACCAACGTCCAGCTCGCGCGACGCTTCGAGGAGGCGATGTCCCGGAAATCGCTGGCCACCTCCAGATCAAGAGCTGGAAAGAGTGCCGCTGAGGCTCGCTCGCCGGCCCTCCGAATTCTGAGTTCTTGACACCTGTCTCTGGCCGCGAATATCATCGTTTCGCGAGGGCGGGCGCCGACATCCCGCCGGCGCAATTGGAATTTCGAGCGCGGAGGGTGTGATCTCGGCGACGCGCAGAAAAGGAAGTTCCTATTTTCGCGGAGGGAAGGAGGGGAGAGATGGTTTTAGCGGAGAAATCGCGGGGAATCGCGTTTCGCGATCTCTTGGGCTGCGGCGGCGGGCGGATCGATTGGCGGTTTCCGGCCGCCTTCGTCGTCGCGAACATCCTGTCCAACCTGCCGGAGATGATCCGGACCCTGGCTTCTTGGAAGTCATTCCCCGTGGAGCTTCGTCTCTGGTTCCTGCCGGTCCAGCTGATCGCTCCCCTGGTGATGGCCGCAGCCGCGGTCCTGGCTTTCCGCAAAGTCCGCGAAACCTGGCTCTCCATCGCGGCCTGCGCCGTGGCTTACGAGATCGTCATGACCCTCGTCCGGCTCGGGTTCTCGCAGCGGATCGGGGCCATTCAGTTCGTTTCCGGGACCCTCTGGGTGTTCCTGTTCTTCGCCGGCCTCGCGCTGGGGGCCCGGATGATCTCCTTCCTGCCGCTCGGTCTCGCGGCCGGGGCCACGGCCGCCGGCTGGCTCCATTCCGCCCTCTTCATGCTCTGGACGGCTCTTTCGAGGCCGGGCGTCCGGTTTTCCTTTTCGGGCGAACTCCTGAGCTTCGGCCTGACTCTGCTGTCCTCGCTCATCTTCGGCTTCGCCTTCTGGGGAGGCCTGCGGATCGCCGGCCTCAGCCTCGAGCGGCCGGCCGGCGCGCTTCCTGGGGCCGCAGCGGCCGCGGCGGGCGAGGGAGACGACTGGCTGCGCAGAGCCCTGGCCTTCCACGGTCTGAGCCGGCAGCTCCGGTCCTCCGGCGTCGGCAGCCTGCTGTTCGGCGCGGTCGCCATCCTATTGGGGGCGACGACCATGGGGCAATCTCCCGTTAACGGGGCCCTTGTCCTCTTGGGTCTCGTTTTGATCGGGGAGGGCATCTGGATCATGACTTCGCCGTCGACGTCCGCCATCATCGTCGATGGCCTTGTTGTGATGGTCATCGGGATATGGAATATCGGGATCAGCGCGGTCAATATCGAGCGGGCCGCCGGCACCTCCATGTCGGGTCGCTTCCTTTTGTTCGGGATCTTCCAGATCGTCTGGGGGGTCGGGCGGATGGTCCAATCCCGGCGCTACGCCGATCTCCGGGGCTTCCGTTTGGATTCGGTCGAGAGGAAAAGGCTCGAGGACGAGATCGCTTCGACCCTTCAGTCCGGGCCGGACCGCGGCGACATCGTGGCGTTCGAGTCGAAGGCTATCAGGTCCGGCCAGGCGCGCCTCCGGCTCTTGAGGGACCATGCCGCGCTGTTCTCGCGGGGAAAAGTCGATGAGGTGATCCCTCGGAGCGAGGTTGGGTGCGAGCCGCCGCCGCAGTCCGCGGGCGATCCCCTCCAAGCCACGCTTCGCCTCGGCAAAAGGCGTCTGGGCGTGAAGATCTCGCGCGAGGCCTACGAGCGCTTGGGTCGCTGGTCCGGGCGGGTTCCGGAGAGCGGCGAGCATGAATAGTCAAAGGACGGTAGGCAACGCTCCTTAGATCGATTTGGCCAAGATTAACGGCCAAGAACGTCTTATCAAGAAACGGGACGAACCCGGGTCGAACTGACAACGGCACGTACTCCAAGGGATGGGTGCCCCTCAAAGGGTGTAAGACCCCTGCCGCAATTCAAGCCGGCACGATCGAAAATGGTACCGATCTTAAATTCTCCGGTTGGATGAAAGTAATATTCGTCGCCAGACTTAACATGCTTACTGGGAAGACCTTGCTGAGTATGGTTTGTTTCTAGAAAATCCTCCAAAGACATTCCATTATTTGAAGGAAAAGGAGTTCTGTCACTCATTAAAGTATCTTTATCAACAAGTTGGGAATTCTGAGGGGCTAGATTCCCATCTGAATTGAGGACATGGTAAGAATGAATATAAACATCCTCTCCCGTCTTTTTGAAATCAGCGTCAAGCCATTCTCCTTGCCATGGGTTCCCCATTCTTTTTTCGTTAATCTCCTCATATATTTTTGGAAACATGACTCTGACATATTTCAAGAATTCGATGAATTCTGGAATGGTCGGCATTCTTTCTCCATTTGATTGGAGTCCTCTGTGTGTTTCCTGCCAGTTCTTTCCTTGAAAAGTTCTATCCTTGGCAAAATAAAGATCTAACGACGGAACAAGAATATGCCTATCCAATGGATTGGGGTTCCCCGCTTCTAGCATTGTTTAGAATCCTTCCTTTCCACAATAAAGGCCACTCTTGGCCAAGGCGGAAATGTACCGTTAATCTCAGTTCCCAGTCAAGGATAGAAACGAAAAAGCAGAAGAGCCAAACAGAGCCCAGACGGCGTCCATCTCCCCCTGTTCATCGATGTGCAGCTCGCCCGCCGGCTTGTCGAGGCCATTTCCCGCAAAACCATTGCCGGCCTCCAGATCAAGAGCCGGAAGGAATATCGGTGAGGCTTGCGGAGAAGATGGATTATCTGGAGTTCATCGCCCGGGACGGGGCGCTCGAGCTACACGATGGTGGATGTCCTGGAGGAGATGGGAGACGCTAGCGCCAAGGCCCCCGACACCGCGATGTAACGGTGCCCCACCGGGCCGCCGCCCGCCTAGCCGATCGATTTCAGGCTCAGAAGCAGGGAAACGTATGGATCGACCACGGGGCGACGCGTGCCGATCAGCGTAGCCGTGTGAAATCCGCGCGTGCTCAGGAGGGTTCCGGTATACGTCCAGGCCCCGGTGGCGGGGTCGAACACCTCGGCGGTGCTCCCCCCGCCCGCAATCAACACCCGGCCGTCGGTCAGCAGGGTCGCCGTATGGCCGACGCGCGGGCGATCGAGAGGATTCACGGTCGTCCAAACCTGGGTGGCCGGGTCGTAAATTTCGGCGCTGCCCAGAGGGGCATGGCCGACGTTGTATCCGCCTACGACCAGCACGCGCCCGTCGCGCATCCGGGTCGCCGTGTGGTTCATCCGCGCCCCGGCCAGCGGGCCCGTGGCGAACCATTCGCGGCGCGCCGGGTCGTACAGTTCGACGGTGTTCATCGCGACGTGGGCGCTAACGGCGCCCCCGTCCGCGTCCAGCGTCTTGAGGCCCCCGGCCACCAGCACCTTGCCGTTGCTCAGCAAGGTCGCCGTGTGGCCGTAGCGCGCGCGGAATAGATTTCCGGTCGGCGTCCACGTCTGGGCGATCGGGTCATACAAAACTGCGGTGTTGGAGAAAGTGATGACGATCCCGCCCACGACCAGCACCTTGCCGTTATTCAACAGCGTCGCCGTGCAAGCGTTTCGCGCCGGGTTGAGCGCGGCCGTGGCCTTCCACGCCTGGGTGACCGGGTCGTAGAGGTCGGCGTCGCTCGATTCGCCCACGGCCAGGACGTTGCCGCTTCGCAGCAACGTCGCCGTGAAGACCGACCGCGACCGCGGGAGCGGGGCTCCGGCGAACCATTGCCCGACGGCCGGGTCGTAGATCTCGACGCTTCGCCCGGCATGGCCGTAGAGGTTGGCCCCACCGGCGACGAGCACCTTGCCGTCGCGCTGCAGGGTCGCCGTATGTTCCGCGCGCTCGTAGAACATACTCCCCGTCTCCGTCCACATGTTGGTGGCTGGATCGAACAAGACGGCGGTAAAGACCGCTTTCCCGTCGGGGTCGTATCCCCCGACGACGAGGACCTTTCCCCCCCGGAGGAACGAGGCGGCGGCTTTTGCCTTCGCGGCGCCGGCTGTCTTGGCGATCGCGATCTTCGTGCTCATTTGGCTCCTCCCGCTTCGGACGTTATTCCGCAACGCCTCCCCTGCTCGGCAGGAAAAGCGTGGCTAGCGAAACATCCAAAACGACCCCCCCCCTTCAAAAACCGGCGGGGAGCGCTATTCTACCCCCGATGGGGACCACGGCGCGACGGCTTGGAATGCGCGCTTCACCCGCCCACGGAACAAGCTCGTAACATTTCAATCTTACCGCCAACAACTTATGATGTCAAGGCCGGTGCGCCGCCTGTCAAGGCAACGTGAAAATGCCATATTATCACCTAAGGCACAGAACCTCGGGGCCGCGCTTACAAGGATGAATGGGGGGGGAATATACTTGGGCGGCTTCTTCCTTTTGATATCCTCCGCTCTCCTCGGCCGCGATCAGGACGGCGGCTTAGACGAGGTCCTTCCGGCCGTCGAAGGTGATGAGGTCCGTCAGCCCGTCCCCCGTATAATCCGCGATGGCCAGCCGCATCCTCCAGAAGAACGGCACGTCCGGCTCCAGGGGGTAGGGATGGTTGGGAACGCCGGGGTCCTCGGCCAGCCGGCGCGTCTTTTCCAGCCTGGCGGCGGAATCCGTGAATCCGTCAGGGATCAGTTGCTGCCTTCCCCCGAACGCGGGCCAACCATGCCGGCCGATGTTCCGGTACCAGAACACGCGGTTCGTCTCGTTCGGGACGACGAGGTCGAACAGGCCGGCGCCGTCCCAGTCGACGGCGGCTACCGAAGGATAGCCGGCCATGCCGTGCCAGTGCTTGCCCCCGAGGACGCCGTCGCGGGTGATCCTGATCGGTCCGCCGGCGGCGGTCACCAGGACCGGCGGGAGGAACCTCGGCCGGGCGGGCGTGCCCGCGTTTTCGTAGAGACGGATCGTTCCCATGAACTCGCCGGCCAGGAGGTCCGGGTCCCCATCCTCGTCCCAGTCCACCCATTCCGGCTTCTCCTGGAGGCCGCTGCGAAGGGGTCCGGAGGTCTCCATCAACCGGCCCGCAGGCTCGAAAGCCGGCCGTCGGTCCCTTATTTTCCGGGCGAACAGGTTCGCGTCCTGGAGACCCAGGAGCCCCTCGCCGGCCCGCCAGGCGACCCACCGGTATCCCCTCAGGTCTTCTGGCAGCCCGGCCAACGGGGTCCTCCTCCCGAACCGGGGCGGTGACCCGCCCAGGTTCCGGAACCAATAGACCGCCGACGGAGAGAGCTCGTTGCCGATGATATCCGGCCGGCCAGCGGCGTCCACATCGCCGAGTGAAACGAGGTGGGCATTCTGCGTGGCGCTCACGGGGAGACCGTCCGACGTCTCGAGCAGGGCCGGCGGGTCGAGCTCGGGAAGCGAGCCCGGGCGGGTCCCCCTGTTCTTGTAGAAATAGAAGCTGACCGCGCCAACCGCGCTGGGGGGTGATGTCCGGATTCCGATAAGGTCGGCGCGGCCGTCGCCCTCCATATCGGCGCAGGCAAGAGACGGGACATAGGCGTTGTCGGTGAGCTCGGCGGCCGGATAGCGTCCGGCCTCCGCAAAGAAGGGCGCCCCAGCCGCGCGATTCGATGCGGCGTTCCTCAGGAAGGTGATATGCCCGGGCGAGGCAAAGAAACTTGAGTTTTCCGGGAGCGAGCTGGGCCCCGTCGCGTTCTGGCCCATCGAAATGTAGAGGAGGTCGGGCCGGCCGTCCGCGTCCCAATCAACCGGCCAGACCCAGTTATAGCGGGCGTGAAGGGGCCTGAGGTCGGTCGGCCGCCCGCCTGCGGGCACATAGTGCAGCCGATAGAAATCCCGGACAGGGGGGCCGGCGCGCCGGATGGGCTTCGACATCGAACGCGACGCGAAACACGGTCAAAGACGGATCCCTGATCAACCACAGCAGGCGTCCGGAATCGCCGGATTTGAAGCGCTCGTCGAGCCGGGAGTCGGCGGGCTCGAACCGGCCCGAGGCCGGGTCAAGGGCCTCGACCCGGACCGAGTGCCTGTCGAACGGTCCCCAGACCCCGAGCTTCTCGAGATAGGCCCCGAAATCGAGATTCAGCTCGCAGAGCGTGTTGGGCAGGCGGACCGGCTCCTTGAGGATGACATCGACGCAGAATCGCGGCGGCGGGGCCGGCGGCGCGGCCCTCCGTTCGGCGGCCCCCACGGCGAGCGCGGCAAGCATGAGGAGCGCGATCCGGGGGACGAGCATGTTATCGGAGCTATATACGACTCAAAAGCTTTTAGATTCCCTTGCCCTGCAAAACCTGAGGTTCATCGGTCCTTTTGGGGGTTCATTAACAAGTTAGCCGCCCTAAGCTCCAACAGTACCTGTCTTGACCTTTCCAGCTCGCTTGTAATTGGCAATAATCACTCCACTTGGCGTCACAGAACTCTCCATCAATGCAAAGGCTGCCGGGATCGTGCCATTGTCAAACAACTTCTTTCCTTTACCAATAGTCAACGGGTGAATTTTGAGCCAGAGTTCGTCCACTAAATCATTCTTTATGAGCAGCTGAATGAGCTCGCCGCTGCCGTGAACCTGAATGTCGGAACCTTTTGAATTTTTGAGCTTTTTGATATCTGCCAGGCTTTTCAGGAAAACCGAGTTTTTCCAATCCGACTTCTTCATGGTCTCGGACATGACGTATTTTGTGACATCATTGATACCCGGCCATACATTTTCATGCTCCGGCCAGTAACCGGCAAAAATCTCAAATGTCTTTCTGCCCAAAAGAAGATCCGCAGGTTTCATCTGTTTTTCCATGACCTTACCATAGCTTCGTCAAAATAGGGTGCAACCCAACCGCCATATCTGAAACCGCCTGTTGTATCTTCACTAGGCCCGCCAGGTGCTTGCATTACTCCATCTAACGTAATCATTGATAAAACCACTATTTTTCTCATGTCACGCCTCCTTCGCTTGTTTAGCCGTATTTGATAGGAATTGCGTTTGGCGGGCCGCGCGCAATCACGGAGCGTTGGGCCCAAGACGAACGCTTCCCATCTCGAAAGGATGTTATCCGCGCATCGGATCAGTGTCAAGAACCAAGGACGGGAACTTCGGGTCTGTCCGGTCTACGCGACGGGAGGCACGGTTCATGGCCGAGAACAACATCCCGGTCGAGCTCGTCCACTGGCCGCTCGAGGACAAACAGCCGAACGTCATCGATTACCTGCGGTCGGGAAAGATCGACCTCGTCATCAACATCCCCAAGAACTACCAGGAAGAAGAGCTGACCAACGACTACATCATCCGGCGGACTGCGGTGGATATCGCGATCCCGCTGTTCACCAACGTCCAGCTCGCGCGGCGGTTTGTCGGGGCCCTGTCGCGGAAGACGCTCGACGACCTCCAGATCAAGAGCTGGAAAGAGTACCGCTGAGGCTTGCACCTTCCCCGCCCGGCGAATTCCGGGTTCTTGACAGCTATCTGCGGCCGGGGCGCCCGGCGGTCAGCGGAGCTGCATGATGCCCCAGGCCAGGAAGATCAAGGCGACGACCATGATCCAGGCCAGGCCGAAACCGATCAGGTCCTCCCTGTACCGGGCCGGAAAACCCTTCCAGCGCTCGGCCCGGAACCAGCCGGGGGCGTCGAGCATGATCAGGTCTTTCCCCAGTCCCGCGGCCAGGGGCTTCGGCTGACCGGGCGCCGCCGGCGGAACGTCCGAGGCTCTGGACATGTTGTCGAAGAACCGTTCGACCCGCTCGGCGGCCTCGGGCCGGGACACCGCGCTGAACAGGAAGAAGGCCGCGAACCCGGCCGCCATGGCCAGGCCGAACGGCTCAGGCTTCCACTGATAGACGAGCCTCAGGCGGCCGGCGTCGAGGACATTGAGGAGGTAGTAAAGACCGAAGGACAGGATGACGGCCATGAAGGCGCCGGTCCTGTTGGCCCGCTTCCAGAGGATGCCGCCGAGGACGATGATGCCCATGAAGGCGGCGATCGTCTCGGTGAACAGGAAGGCGTGGAGCACCTTCCGGACCGTCAGGGCGAAGAGGACGCCCAGCAGGGTGAGGCCGAGCCCGGAGAGCCGGCCGATCCACAGCAGCTGGCGGTCGGTCGCCTCCGGGTTGACGTAGTCCTTGTAGAAGTTGTGCGTGAACAGGGCCCCCGTGTTGACCATGAAGTTGGAGCAGGTGGACATGTTGGCCGCCAGCACGCAGGCGACCATCAGCCCGACCAAGCCCGGGCCCAGCAGGTCTGGCAGGCGTAGCCGAAGGCGTTCTCCCCGTCGGTCAGGACCGCGCCCCGCTGGACGACCAGGGCGGCGACGATCAGGCCGGTGAAGGCCCAGCCGATCGTGCAGAACCGCTTGACCATGGAGCCGTAGGTCTGGCCGATCCGGCCCGCCCGCTCGGTGTTGCCGGTGGCGTTCATCGAGAGCATGTGCGGCTGGGCCGTGATGCCGACCAGGCCGTTGAGCGTGAGCATGGCGATGGTGAAGGCGTCGATGCCGCTGACCTCGCTGTACAGCTGGAAGAAGTCGGGCGGCAGCGCTGCCCGCATTCCGGCGAATCCGCCGACGGCGGCCAGCCCGGAGGGGATCAGCATGAACGACAGGACGATGATCAGGAAGCCCTGGACGAAGTCGGTGTAGGCCGAGGCGATCAGCCCGCCGAAGAAGCTGTAGAGGATGAAGGTGACGGTCATGGCCAGGACCACGCCGTTGGGGATGAGCCGGTTCCGCCGGTGGCGACGGAGATGATCTTGCCCGCGCCCTTGAGCATCGCGCCCTGGTTGAAGACGAAGAAGGCGATGGCGAAGACGCTGTATAGACCAGGCCGAGCCCGCGGCCGTAGCGGTCCTCGATGATCTCGCCGATGGTGGTCCGCTCGCTGCGGCGGTACCAGGGGGCCATCAGCCAGTAGAACGGCGTGATGAGCATGTTCTTCCACTGGTACCAGATCGTGGCGAAGCCCGCGGCGAAGGTGGCCCCGGTCTGGGCGACGGGGTTTTCGGCGTTGGTGCCGGTGCCGAAGGCCTGGCCGATCATGATCCACCAGCGGAACTGGCGGTCGCCCAGGAAGTACCCGCCGCTGGTCTTGACCTTCCGCGCCAGCCAAAGGCCGAAAACCGTGATGCCCGCCAAATAGCCGATCAGGACAGCCAGGTCCAGTCCGCGAAATCCTCCCGGCATGCCTATCGCTCCCTTTTCCCCGTTTCTCTTTTCGTCACGGCGTTCTGCGGCGATGCTAAGGCAAAGACATGGCCTTGTCAAATGACTTGAACTTTGGTATTCAGCACCTGCGACGCGCACCCGAGTACATCCCCGCCGTCGAGCTGGAAAACCTCCGCGACGTGATCAACGACGCCCACACCCATCTCGAACCGCTCGCGGTTCATTCTGGCCGGGAGCGCCCCGGCTAGGGGACCTCCTTCATCGACCTCGACACCTACCTCGAAGATTTCAAAGGTTGACGTTATGATAATTGAGGGAAAAAGCCATTTTATTTACGGAGAGAATGGTTGAGAAAATGTAGCTGATCATATTTTGGATTGGTATGAAAAACTTTAGCACTACACACAACACGTGGTATAGCGCATGCGGGTTTCAGTGGTATTCGAAGGTTGATGCCGAATCAGCTCTTGAGCTACTCCCAGATGATATTAATATGGCCACCTATAGTATATTTCTTTTCAGCGGTTCTGAACCCGCTGAAAAGAATAGTGCCTGTATAATCCCGTAGAATGCCGATCGTTCCGGCACCGGCGGTCATATTACTTACATCAAAACCCGTGTATGTCCCTGTGTCAGGCTGTACATTCCCGGTTTTCCCAGGAGGGCTCGCGCTGGCCATCACTCCGGACCCGGTTGACGGAACATAGTTGATGGTGAGGCTGGTCGTGCGTGGTACGGACGCATGCGGCGCGGGTTGGGTTACGAGAGGCCGAGCTGGGACGGAAACACTCGCAGGCGTCGTTACGCCATTTCTATGGTGGGCAACATTGTAAGATCCTGCTCCCCCCGTGGATTGCATCGGAACCCGTTCGCCATATCCAAGTAATCCACGATAGGTCAAGTTTATACCGTCGCAAGTTACCGTAGCATTGCTCGCCAATTTGACATACTTTCCTCCGGAGAAGAATTGCACAAAGATTGGCACTTTGAGATCAGCGGGAAACCGTAAAAGGAAAATAGGCATTGTAAAGGCCAAGTCTATGATCTTGGCCAAGGCAGGAACTTAAAAGACAATAAACAATTTAGCAGTCGTCTTTGGCAGGCGCATCAGAAAAATACGGAGCGGCTCTGCAGCCTTCTTAAAAAATGGAAGCTTAAGAAAGATGTTTTCACCATTAAATAGCCGCAGCGACCTTTCGCCGGCCGTGGCCTCTCCGCGGAGGAGGCGCCCTCAATCGGCGACGACGTATCGCTTCCGCAGCTCGAAGACCGCCTCGAACATCGCCCGGACCTTGTCGTCCGTCACTCTGTCGTCCAGGTTGATGCAGCAAACGCCCGTCAGGTGGGGATTGTCCGAGGCGAGGACGCGCTCGGTGACGGCCCGCCGGACCTCCTCGACGCTCTGGCCGACGATCTCGACCGGGCTGAGACGGATGTTGAGGAATGTCTCGGGCAGCCGTCGCCGCAGGGCGCGCACATCCCCTCCCCAGCCGACGTCAAGAAAATCGAGGTGGGGGATTCGGGCGAAGCTGTCCGCGAATCTGTGCGGGTCGGCGCCGCAATAGTGCACGCCGAACGGCCGATGCCGCTCGCTCCAGGCGCAGTCGATGGGCCGGATGAAATCATCGTAGTGCCCGGTAGAGATCATGGTCAGGGCGCATTCCGAGTGGAGGAAGACCGGCCCCCGAAGGTGACGGACCGTCCGGTTGACCGAAATCGAGGTCGTGCCCGTCTCCGCCGCGATCGCCGTCGTGAAACGCTCGATGAACTCGGCCAGGCGGCCGAAAAAGCGCCGCACCGCCGCCGGGCTGTCCGTCATGTCCAGAAAAATCCCTTGCCCGCGCACGTCGAGAGCCAGGTTGAGGATGCCCCCCCAGTTGACGTCGCCGGCCACAAAGCCGAAGCGCGTTTTCAGGCTGTCAATGAGTCTCCTTAAGCGGCGAAACGCGGCGCTCTCGAGCGCTCCGTCGACATCGATCTCGAGACCAAACCTGTCCGCGGGAATCACCCGCGGAGGAGCGTCCTCCAGGTACTCGACCCGGCAGCCCAGCATCTCGGCGACAAGATACCCGGCGGCGTTATGGACGGGGCCGATCGCAGGCAGCTCGCTGTCCCTGTCCCGGCCCAGGCCGAGGTCGCCGAACCGCTCGTGGAGGATCTGCTCCATCCGGCGCTCGTCTTCGACGCGCCGGGCCGGGTCATAGAAGAAATCCTCATCGAACGTGATCCCGCCGTGCCGATGCCACCACGATGGGTGGAAGACAACGTCCACTGGCAGCGGACCGTTCTCCAGGACAGGATTGCGCCGATATTTCAGGCCGACGTCTCTCTTCATGGGCCTCCGAGTCCCGATCGGTCTCGGTGCTATTTAAAGAGCCCGATGCTGCGGAGCTCCGGCCCCGACGCGAAATAGATGTCTCGGCCCAGGATCGGCCCGGGCACGCTGAACGCGTCCTTGTCGCTGACGATCGTTTCGACGGCCATGGTCCCCGGCAGAAAACGGTAGAGCGTAGACCGGGTGAATCCGTAGACGTAGCCGTCGGGCCCGTTTTGCAGGCCCAAGTCCAGGGGCTCGCCTTCGGGCAGCGCGATCCGCTTCTCGAAGGCGTGGGTCTTGGGGTTGAAGGCGAACAGCTCGGGCCGATCGCCGCCCGTCACCGTGCCATAGAGGCGGCCGTCCGAGGCCCTGACCAGCGCGTTGATCGAATCGACCGGCCGATCGAGGGTGCCTTCCCAGATCTTTTTCTCCTTGCGGTAGTCGAAGAGGAAAAGGACCGCCTGCTCGACCTTGGGCTGCGTTCCCGTTCCCGAGTGGATGGTCGTGCCCACGGCGATAAGCTTCTGGTCCTCGAGATGCGCCAGGGTGTAACAGCTGGCGTCGCCGGCGATCCGGTAGTAAGCCTTCTTCGTCCCGGTCTTGGGATCGTAGGTGGAGAGCGGGCCGCCCCAAGTGCCGTAGTCGGGGATGGACGCCACCCAGACGCGGCCGAGCGGACCCGTCAGGGTCGAGCGGGGCCGGTAGGAGATATTGTCCATGCGGCCGAGGCCGCGGGGATTGCCCTCGGGGCCCTCGCTGTAATGGAATGGCTTGGCGGGGTCGTAGGCGTAGAGCGAAGACCCGGTGTAGGCCAGGATGTAGATCTTGCCGCCGAGATTGCCCATCGAATAGGCCTCGCCGCCCGGCAGCGAACCCAGGTCTTTGAGCTCGGCGTTGGCGGGGTTATAGCGGAGCACGTGCAGCGGCAGCACGCTCGAACCATATACCTGATTGTCGTGCCCGAGGTGAAGACAGAAGATATCGATCCCGGCCAGGACGACATTCAGGTCGATCAGCTTGGTCCCGCCCGCTTCCGACACGACCTCGAGCTTGGTGCCGGCGGAGATATCATCCGGGCCGCTGAGCAACGAAAGGGACTTGATGCCGTAGCGAGCGGGCCGGGCCGGCTTCTCGGGCGCCTGGTCGACGGGCACGGCGTTGAAGCCCTCGATCCGGAAATTGCCCAGGTTGGACTTGATGTACACCCGGCCGCCCGCGTCCTTGTAGAGGTCGAAGGTGTCCTTGCCCTTGACGGTCACCGGGCCCACCTGCTTTTTCTCGCCCGTGGCCGGGTCGAAGACCACGAGGCGCGGCTGGGTCACCACGATGCGGCAGCAGACCAGGCCGTCGATATTGACCAGCGGGTAACAGTACATGTCGACGTCGTCCATGCGGCCGTGGCGGGTGAACTGGCCGGTCTTCGGGTCATAGGAGGTGAGATCGGCCGTCCCGTAGCTTCCGATCCAGATCCGTCCCAGGGCGTCCTCGTCGATGCCGCAGGCGAACTGGGCCTTGCGGAACCCCGGCTCCTGGTCGTTGGGCTCGGGGTTGATTCCCCCCAGGTCGGTGAGCCGGTCCTTTTTGGCGTCGAACACGTAGAGGTGCCCGGAATAGGACGCGCCGATATAGAGAAGGCCGCTCCGGCTCAGCAGCGCCGCGGTCGGGTAGTTGCTCTTCGGGATCTGGGCATTGAACTGCCGCCGATCGCCCGTTTTCAGGTTGACGCGCAGCACGATGAAATTATCGCCCTGCTGCCCCATGACGATCAGGGCGCAGGGGTCGCCCCGGCCGTCCAAGGCGATCGGGGTGTGGACCCAGCTGACCGACTTGACGGGAATGCCGATGTATTTGGCTTCGGGCTTGTCGACCAGGCACATTTTCTGGGCGCCGGCGGCGGGGCCGGAGGCCGCGCCCAGGCCGAGGGCGAGCGCCAGCCCGGCGATGGCGAGCGGGGTTTTTAGCGCCAGACGAGTCATCGGATGCCTCCTCATTTCGTGATCTCTCTTCGGCGACGGCGGAGTTGCCCCCGCATCTCCATCACCTGCGGTCGGGGAAGATCGACCTGGTGATCAACATCCCCAGGAACTACCAGGAAGAAGATCTTACCAAATACTATATCATCCGCCGAACGGTGGTGGATTTCGCGATCCCGTCGTTCACCAACGTCCAGCTCGTCCGGCGGTTCGTCGAAGCCTTGTCGCGGAAGACGCTCGCCGACCTCCAGATCAAGAGCTGGAAAGAGTACCGGTAAGGTCCCGCCGTCGCGAATTTCCCAATCAAGGAAGTCGTCGGGCGCTACCTTAATCAAAAGTTGTTATATTTTCGGTTTTATCTTTTTGTCCTCTGCCAGACTGATCCATTTTTCCAAACAATTCTTTTGCCTCCATCTTCGATCGTAGCTTCTAATCCTCCCTCCCAACCTGTCGCCATGATCTTGTTGTTTTCCTTAAAATAGCCGTCCGACCGTTGGTCGTTGACATTGATAAAAACAAGCTTATTTTCTTGCTGCAAAATTGTACTGACTAGTCCGGCATTTCCAGACCAGGGCGAATAATCATACCATGTTCCTGAGAGGTCGGGCCGTGTCGCGGGAGGAGTGCTTCCACACGCTCCTCTTGTCCAGACAGAACCTCCGTAGTTACCTGTCTGCTCAATCTTGACCATTCTGTTTTGCGATTCGACGCGCAAGGCCAGGGTCCCGGAGCCAAGCATGGTACCTCCCGGAACGTCAGCCCAGATCCCTGTAATTGTATTCCCGGCAAGATAGCCCATAAAAACATTGAGAACTCTCGGGCGGGCATCCATGCTCCAGAAAATCTGGTTTTCTATTTGCCGGATTTTATAACACGCGCCGCTATCATCCATCCATTCTCCCGTTAGCTGCGCCTCTGAAATAACAGAAACAAAAAGCAACAACATGATGAGGATGATTGTCTTCATTTTCATGGCAATATATTACCTCAGTTCTTTGGAGAACAAGAATCTAGGCATGATAAGAGATTATAGCAACCTATTTGAAGAAAATTAATAAGCAAAGAATGAAACATAACTATGCTTTTGTGACAGGTCGTGCAATCAAGGCATTTCGCGGGGCTCAAAGGTCCCAAGCCTTTCACCCGGTTGAGCAGCGTCGACCCGACGCTGGGCGTCGAGATGGCTGCGGGTTCGATTCACCCGCGCCCAGGACGCTTAACCCGAGAGACCATAGCCAATGACAAAAGCGGAAAGATTTATGTTGCCCATGATAGGAAATATTCACGTTGCCTTGACAGTCTTCCCCTCCGAGTTGACTCCGCTCTCGGGTCAGGATTAACATGGTTTTCAGCAAAGGAGCGCGGATAGGCCATGCTTTGGCGCATCTTCCGATGGTCGTCGGGTATAATCGTGGTTTCCCTGTTTTCGATCGCCGGCACCGCCGGGCAACATGATAAGCCTCCTGCCGTAGACCATCCAGAGCTGGCGGAAATCCTGGCGCATTGCGCCGATTATTGCCGAAGGCTCGAGAACGCCGTCCTGGATTTTATTTGCCAGGAAAAGATCCGAGAAGAGATCTTTCGGCCTTCGATCATCGAGGTCGATTCGCGCAGCAAACTCGCCCGGGAGAGAGACCAGGCTATCGTCAGTCAGCGGGTCGCTCGAAACGAGTTCGTTTACGACTACCAGCTTATCCAGAAGGAGGGCGAGACCAGCGAGAGAAGGACTCTGGTTAGCGATAACGGCCGGCAGACTGATGAAAAAGGAACAGCCCAGCTCAAGACGTCGGGCTGCACGTATAAAAACATCATCTTCAGCCCCATCGTTCTCCTTGGCGAAAATGGCGGCACGAAGCACGACTACAAGGTTCTTAGAGAGGAAACTGTCCTTCGGAAAAGGGCCCTCGTCATCCAGGTGACCCCCGAACCGGGCGAATGGCTTGGTTATCTCTACGGGACGGTCTGGGTCGGCCAGGAGGATTCCGCCATCCTCAAGATCGAGTGGACCCAGGAAGTGTCTATCGGCAATTATGGGGAACTCGAACTGTCCGCCCTGAATCTGGGTATCAAGCCAGAACAGTATCCTCAGTGGTGACTATAACTACCAGAAGAACGGGATACGGTTCCCGAGCGCGTTCAGCGTCAGCGTGGCTTGTCGCTATGCCCCGAAGAGGGAAACCACATTGTACAAGCTGGCGGTCGCTTTCACCGCCTAAAGTTCTTCACCGTTGAAACCGAGGTAAAGTACTGACCTCCGGCAGCCAGTCCCAGATCAAACGGCAAGAGGCTCCCGGCGTCCCGAACTCGTTGACACATTATTAACAAGTTGGCCGGCTTAAGCTCCAACAGTACCTGTCTTGACTCCTCCAGCTCGCCTGTAATTGCCAATAATCACTCCACTTGGTGTAACCGTACTCTCTATTAATGCAAAAGACGCGGGATCGTGCCATTGTCAAACAACTTTTTTCCTTTACCAAGAGTCAACGGGTAAATTTGAGCCAGAGTAGTCCCGCCAGATCATTCTTGATGAGCAGCTGAATGAGCTCGCCGCTGCCGTGAACTTGGATGTCAGAACCTTTTGAATTCTTGAGCTTTTTAATTTCCGCCAAGCTTTTGAGGAAAACTGAGTTCTTCCAATCTGACTTCTTCATCGTCCTGGACATGACGTACTTGGTGACATCATTGATGCCCGGCCAGATATTTTCGTGCTCCGGCCAGTAGCCGGCAAAAATCTCAAATGTTTTTCTGCCCAAAAGAAGATCGGCGGGTTTCATCTGTCTTTCCATGACCTTTCCATAGACTTCGTCAAAATAAGGCGCAACCCAACCGCCATATTTGAAACCGCCTGATGTATCTTCTTTAGGCCCGCCAGGCGCTTGCATGACGCCGTCCAGCGTGATCATTGATAAGACAATTATTTTTCTCATGTTCCGGCTCCTTGGTTTGTTTGATAGGAATTTCCTTTTGCGCGCCGCGCGCGACACGGAGCGTTGGGTCCGAGACGAACCCTTCCCCCCTCAAGAAAATGTTATCCCCGCCTCGGCTCAGTGTCAAGAACAGCGGCGCAAGGTGCGCTCGCGGAAAGCTATCGCGCGCTGGACGAGCGCCGGGCGAGTAAACCGTTGCCGCCGACAAATAACCGGAAAAGGGAATTCCATTTTCGCGGAAGGAAGGTGCAGCTAGAGCTCAAGCTTTTTCTTGAGCGAAGGCGGGACGAGATCGGCGAGGCTTGCCTTCGATTCGATCAGTCTGAGAATATCCGCCAGGTCCTTCTGGCGCTTGCTGGCACGTCTCGACTCATCCAGGGCCGCCCACACCTTGCCTTGAAGCACGTCTTCGACGTGAGCCACGGGCATTTTATAGCCGAGGACGGATTTCTTTCGCGCCCGACGGAGGAAGGGCTGGTAGCGCTCGTCTGTCTGGACCTGGATCCGAACGTCGGACCCGGCCAGCTCGATGTTCAGGCTGTGCGCAAACCGGCGGCACCTGCCGCCTGGCGGCAGGAGGCCCGCCAGCTTCTCGATCTGCGGCGACGAAACGATGATGTCGAGATCCAGGCTGACCACCGGTTCGACATAGGCGTTGACGGCCAGTCCGCCGATCACGGCGAATTTGATCTTTGCCTTCTCGAGGGATTTGAGGAAGGCCTCAAGGGCGTCCTTTTCCCCTTTCCACACGCGGCGCGCGAACTCCCTTTTGGTCATGGTTTACTTATAGATCGCCGCTGCGAGGGAGTCAAGCCGGCGCGAAAGAAACCGCTCACGCCTCGAGCTTCATCCTGGCCAGGACGGATTTGTATCTTGGGTCGGCGGCGATTGCGGGCGAAAGCATTGGGGCATAGATATGGATGTTAGACCATCGTGGAGTCCCGCTCCTCGCATGCTTTGTCCAGGTATTCGAAGGCCAGATCGAGTTTCCCCAACTCTCCGGCCAGAAAGGCGATGAAGGCGGGCGAGGTGTTTTTTATTGTCTTTCGGCTGTCGATCATTCCCTCGAGGATGACCTCCGCTTTTTCGCGGTCGCCCTTTTTGAGATAGGTCAGGCCGAGAGTGCCCTCGATCCAGCCGGGGGCCACGGGGAGTTTTCGCCCCTGTTCGAGAGTTTCCACGGCTTCGTCCAAAAGCCCCTTCAAACTGTAGGCCATCCCGGCGTGAAAATAGGCCAGGCCGAAGTGGGGAGCGATTTCCAGCACTCGCGGGAATTCCCGAAGAGATTCATCAAACCGTCCCGCGGACCAATAAACGCAGGCTGACCAGGCATAGAACAAGGGCACGAGAGGATCAAGCTCCAGGCACTTGTTCATTTCCCGGATGGCCTCGTCGAAGTTTCTCCTGTTCAGACAGAACCAGCCGTGATGGCCATGGGACATGACGTCTCCCGGATTGAGAGAGAGTGCGCGCTCCAGGCTTCGGCCGGCGGCCTCCCAATCCCACTCGAACCAGAACGCCAGGCCGGCGGCGACGGAGTGGGCCTCGGCCAGGTCCTTATCCAACTTCAGGGCCTTTTCGAGGGCGGCCTTGGCTTTCGGCCACATCTCTGCCGGCGGAGCAAGATTCAAAACACCCAGGTTGCCGAAAACGTTGGCCATCTCGGCATAGGCCAGGGCGAAATTCGGGTCTTTGTCGACGGCGGCGCGGTAGCAAGCGAGGGCTTTCTCGTAGGATTCGGGGCTCGGCCGGCCATTAAAATAGAGCCCCTTGAGATAGAGGTTGTAGGCCTCCGGGTCCTCGGTCGACCGCTTCCGGAGAGCGGTCGTTTCGCCGGCCAGAAGTTTCACCTTCAGGTTGTCGACGATCGCGGCGGTGATCTCGTCCTGGATGGCGAAAACATCGTCCATTTCCCGGTCGTAGCGTTCGGACCAGAGATGGAAGCCGTCCTCGACGTTGATGAGCTGAGCGGTGACGCGCAACCGGTCGCCGGCCTTGCGGATGCTCCCCTCGAGCACGGTCCTGACGTCGAGCTTCCGGCCGATCTCCCGGATATCGAGCTTCAGACCCTTGAGCGCGAAGGCGGAGGTGCGGGCGACGACGCGGAGCCCCCGGAGGTGGGTGAGGGCGTTGATGAGTTCCTCGGCGATCCCTTCGCCGAAGTAATCCTGGTCCTTTCTCCAGGCTCATGTCGGTGAAGGGGAGGACGGCGATGGACGGCGGCTTTTCGCGGACAGCCGCAGGCCGGGGCGGCGGCGATATCACCGAGATCGACCGATTTGAGACCGTTGATCAAAGCGTTGGCATTCGGATAGCGGTCGCGGCGATCTTTCTTGAGGCACCTGTCGATGACCTTGGCCAGCCCCGCCGGAATGTCGCGCCTCAGCGCGGCGATGGGTTCAGGATCCCCATGGACGATGGCCTGGAAAAAAACCTGCTCATGCCCGCCCTGGAACGGTGCGCGGCCGGCCAGCATCTCATAGAGCAGGCAGCCGAACGACCAGATGTCCGTGCGGTGGTCGACTTTCTGGCCGAGGACCTGCTCGGGCGACATATAGGCGACCGTGCCCATCACGACCCCCGTCCGCGTCAGGTCGGCGGCGCTCCCTTCGTGCGCCAACCCGAAATCCATGATCTTGGCCTGGCCCTTGGCGGTGAGCATGACGTTGGCCGGCTTGATGTCGCGGTGGATGATCCCTTTGCCGATGCGCCTCCTCCAGGCCTTCGGCGACCTGGATGGCGATTCGACAGGGTTTCGTCGATCTTGAGGGGCGCTCGGGCGATCTTCGTCCTTAAGGCTCTTTCCGTCGACGTAGGCCATCGCGATATACGCTTGGCCATCCTGCTCCCCGACTTCGTAGATCGTGCAGATGTTGGGGTGGTCCAGGGCGGCCGCGACCTGGGCCTCGCGGAGAAACCTCTCCTTGGCTTCGTCGGAATGCGAGAGCTCGTGGGACAGGAATTTGAGGGCGACCGGGCGCTTGAGCTTCATGTCTTCGGCCTTGAACACCACTCCCATGCCGCCACGGCCGAGATCGCCGATGATCCTGTACTTGCCGGCGAAAAGATCGGCTTTCTTGAGGGATGGCGCGGGCGGAAACAGAGTCTTGGTGAAGGAGAGGTCAGAGGCTTCCGGGCTCAGAGGGCTCGCACAGTGGCCGCAGAAGCGGGAGTCATCGGGATTGTCCGAGTGACAGCGGGGAGCACTTCACCGCCGATTCTCCTTTTGTGCCTTCATCGTAAATCAACAACCGGCAAAATGCAATCCGGCCGGGCCGATGATCCCATCTTCCGGGGCGCCGGCCATGCCCGGCGCTAGCGTGCCGCCAGCCGCTTGAGGCATTCTTGTGTCGCGGCCAGGCAGATCTCGACCACCGTGTCCACGTTCATCACCAGCGCCTGCACGTCATCACGGTTGCCCGACATCTCGATGAGGAAGGCCGCCCTTGTCCCCTGCTGGGCCGCGTAATCGATGAGATAGGGCTGCGGCCAGGCCGGGATCCGTGATGGCCGCCGGAGCGATTGACGCCCTTCTTCTCGAGGAGAAGGACGGCATAGCCCTTGGCCAGGAAGGCTTCGCCGAAACGGATGCCCTAAAAAAGATACAATGCGGATCACTGTCTGCTTCGAAATAGAGCGTTGGACTCCGGATCCAAAGGCCGGAGGTTCGAATCCTCTCAGGCAGC
>CAVXUH010000010.1:0-105087 GCA_963764885.1 Candidatus Aminicenantota bacterium | reverse complement strand
CTCCAGCCGCAGCTTCCCGAGTGGCTGGGAAAGGTCGGCCTGGACATCCCGACGGACGTCGGGACGGCCAGGGCCACCCGCGGCCTCGGTTCCGTCGCCTACGGCTGCCGCGACTGGGACGGCCTCAAGATCCAGGATACGCCGACCGAGGACGAGTGGATCCAGTTCGTCAAGGACCGGGGCGGCCATATCTTCAGGCCGGTCTTCAGCGCCGACTGCGACAAGTACACCTATGACGGGTACATCGCCATCGACGGGAACAAGAGACAGATCGACGAGGAGGAACGGCCCTTTATCCTCGAGACCGGGCTCATCCGGGAGCAGGCCCCGGCCGCGATGGTCCTGTTCGCGCCCAAGGGGCAGCCCTGGAGCCGAGAGGCCATGTGGGAGGCGATCATGGCCCGGCGCGAGGTCGGCGTGCTGCCGCAGGGCCTGCTTATCGGCCCTGCCGCCTTCCGGCAGGCGCTCCAGATGCTCCTTCTTGACAGGCTATATCTCGAGGACTATTTCGGGGACCGCGTCCAGATGGAGGCATCTATCCAGGGCCGGAGCCTGCGGCTGCGGCTGGAGAATGTCCGGGGGTCGGCGCTCGACGGAAAGCTCGAGATCCGGGCGGCCCCGGAACTCGAGCTCCTCTCGGGCTCTGCGCTCTCCCTGTCGCTTGTCCCGGGGACGGAAACGGTCCTGACGTTCGACGTCAGGCCGCGCCTCGAGGCCATGGGCCGGGCCAACCCCATCCTCGCCACCTTCACCTGGAGCGGCGGCCGGAAGCGGGCGCTCGCGGCCATGATCCTGCCGCCGGCGGTCTCGACGCATAAGCTCCTCTACGCCCAGGCGCCGGAGGTCGCGTTCCCTGTCTCGGTTCACAACTTCGGGGACCGGCAGGCCTGCCCGGTCAGGGTCCGGGTCTTCGCCTCGCCGGGCGCGCGGCGCCCGGTCTACGAAACGGCCGAGGAGATCGCCGTCGCGCCGGGCGGGTTCCGGGAGGCGCTGTTCAGGCTGCCGCTCAAGCCGGGCCGCTACACGGTCCGGACGGAGGCGCTGGGAGCGTCGGCGGAATGCCAGCTCGGCGTGGAAAAGGCGGACGGGCGGCCGACCGTCGCGGCCGTTGACGTCAACAACGACGGCGTCCCCGAATACCGGCTGGAGAACTCCAAGGTCAAGATCACGCTTCTCGCCACGGGCGCCCGCGTCATCGAGTACATCGTCAAGGAGCGGAACGACAATGTCCTCTTCAAGCTCTGGCCGGAAAAGGAGACCGCCACCGACAAGCGCCCGTTCCGGGAGAGGGGCTTCTATCCCTACGGCGGGTTCGAGGACTTCCTGGGCCAGGCGAGCATCGAGACCCACAAGGTCTACGCCGCCGAGATCACGCGCGGCTCGGGGTCGAGCGTCGAGGTCCGGATGGCCGCCGATTACTACGGCAACCGGCTGGAGAAGACCTTCACCCTGTACGGCGACTCGCCGCTCCTCGAGGTCCGCTACGCCCTCAACTTCAAGAACCCTGAGCTCAACATGATCGGCCCCCAGCCGATCCTCGACTTGGGCGAGAAGCACTGGACCGAGGACGCCTTCTTCGTGCCCACGGTCAAGGGTCTCCGGGAGTTCAGGATGCGCCCCGAGGAGCGTTTCGGCGAGGTCTTGGCCATCAAGGAAGGCTGGAACGCCGGGCGCGACACGGTCGAGGACGTCGCCTTCGTCGGCGCCTTCCCGGTGAGCGAGCCCGAGTTCCTCCACATCTGGATGAACCACCCGGCCAACTCCGAATCCCATCACTACTATGTCGAGCTCCAGCCCTGGGTGCCGATCTTCCACCAGAATGTCCGGTATTTTTCCTACTATCTCTGGGGTGCGCCGGGAAGCTGGGAGGCGGCCGTCGAGGCCTTACGGCAGCGGAACCTGATCACCTCGCGCTGAAGAGGAACCTGAAGATCTTCGAGACCCGACAGACTACTCCACGTAGGGTGGTTCGCCCTGGATGGATTCGACCAGCTCCATGACCTTTGTGACCTGGTCGCGTGTGCCCCTGAAAACGACCCAGGCCGCGCCCTCGGCACCACCAATTCCTCCGGCGCTGGCCTGAAACGCTGTCGCGCCTGTCAGAATTTTAATGGCCTCTAATTCCGTCACGATTTCACCGGTAATGAGGAACATGGACTGGACCGGATTCAGCGATTCGACGGGCTCGCGCATCTTCAGGCTGATGTCCACCAGGTCGCCCGCCACCAGCTTCTCCAGGCCGATGGGGATTACCAGATAAGCCTTCTTGCCGACCACGTGGGGCATGATGATTCCTGTCGTGCCGCTGCTCAGGTCGCGGATGTTCACACCGGCCAGCTTGTTCCGGTAATCAAGAGCATTGGCCCCCTTGATCACGACATCACCTGGCTTCAGCTTTTTGACTGCCTCGGTAAGAGGGAGACTGATCTCCTTCCCCTTTTCAAGGACGATGTCGTCGAGGACGTTCACACTGGGAAGCTTCTTGCCCCCCTCGACGGGCTCGACGCGACCGCGGACATAGGCGGCCTTTTCGATCTTCTTTCCCATGATCTCCTCCACCACGTAGGCGTTCGTCGTCCCCTTGGTGATGATGACCATGCCGTTCGCGAGCGCGTTTTTCACGATCGGCATCCGGGCGACTCCTTTGGCGATAAGCCGCTTCGACTCGGAAACGGTCAATATGGCGTAGCCCTGGACGGTCTTCTCCAGGTCACTCTGCGCTGACAGAATAACAGTAATGAAGAACTGAATAGCCAGGATCCCAATGAATAAAAGAGGGAACCTTTTGAATTCATGACGCCTCATTCTTTTCCTCCGTTTCTATTCGTTGCGCTTGTCCCGGCAGGTGCCTGGCACAAGACCGCCGATCTTGGCGTGGATGCTCTAAGGCTTCTTCAGCCATCCCGGCAGATATTCGTCCAGGAATTCAGCGGGTGAGAGTATGGCGAAGGGCAGGTCGTGTTTCCGAATCCTCAACAGATCCCGCTTATCCCCAGTCACCAGGACGTCCGCTTTTCCGAGAAGAGCCGAGGCGAGGACGGGCAGGTCCTTTTCGGAGGTCAGCCCGGTCAGGGGGGCAAGACTCTTGCGGTCAGGGAGGGGGACGATATCGAAACCGATTGTCCTTAGGCAGGAACGAAACAAAGGCAAAGCCGCAGGCAGCTTGGCGATCAGGTTCCGCTCCACTTCATTAACGTTATAAGCGCCCGTAACCGCGGTCAAGACCGGCAAATCCAAGCTGAGGATATCCAGCGTAACCCGTGGAGCTCCCCGCTCCGAAAACAGCCCGGAGATGATGACGTTCGAATCCAGAAAGACTCTAAGCCTTCTTCTTTCCATAGGATTCGGCATACGCGCGGTCCCGCGCCTCGTCCAGCCCGGCCATGAGATCCTTAAGTGTGGCGCCGGAAGATTTCAGGAGCTTCCGCAGCTCCCGTCTCGCATCCTCAAGCTTGAGCGTCTTCGGCGTGACAAGCAAGGAATCCCCGATCGGGATAATCATCACGCTCTGGCCTTCTTCCATGGCGCCGGCTTCACGGATTCTTTTCGGGATGGTCAACTGCCCCCGCGACTTGATCTCGGCCGAATACGGCTTGACGTCTTCCATGGGAATCTCCTCATTAATTCTGATTTCAGAATATCAGATATCTGTAATGATGTCAATCCCGCCCGAGCGACTAGGAAGCCGGGTGCTTGACTCCTCAGCCAAGCCGGTCTATTCTCGTTCCATCAATCATGATGACGCTTGAACAGTCCCGACGTTCGTTCTTGAAGAGCTCTATCGCGCTTGCGGGGACAGCCCCGCTCATGATGGGACTTCGCCAAGTCCGATCGGGAGAACCCGCCGGACCACTCATGGCCTATGTCGGCACGTTCAGTTCTCCGCTTCGAGATGTCTTGCCGACACAGGTGGATCTGCCGCCCGGCAATGGTCGCGGCATTCATGTGTTTCAGGTGAATCGCGAGACCGGAGCGATGACGCCCGCGGGCATCCAGAAGATGGGCACGAGCCCGAGCTGCCTGGCTTTAAACGATTCCGGAACCCGCCTCTACTCCGCCAATGAAACCGACAGGGTGGGTGCGGACAGAGAAGGCACGGTCAGCGCCTTCGCCATCCATCGAACGGACGGGAAACTGGAGCTCCTCAACAACGTTCCTTCCGGCGGCGCCGGTCCCACCTTCGTGAGCCTCCATCCGTCCGGACGATTTATGTTCGTGGCCAACTACTTTGGGGGCACGGTCGCGGTGCTGCCGATCCTTGCCGACGGACGCCTTGGCGCCGCCACCGATATCAAGAGCGATGCCGGCAAGATCGGCCCGACCAAGGCGACCAACGCTCCGCCGGGCAGCTTTGCCTTCAGCGGCCATGACCGGACTCACGCGCATATGATCCAGGCCGATCCCTCCGGGCGCTTCGTGCTGCATGCGGACCTGGGCCTGGACCAGATCTTCGTCTGGAAGTTCGACGAACGGAAGGGCGTATTGTCTCCGAGTGATCCGCCCGCTGTCTCGTTGCCGCCTGGAGACGGGCCCCGGCATTTCCATTTTCACCCCAATGGCCGTTGGTTATACTCCATTCAGGAGGAAGGCTCGACGATCGTAGTGTTTGACTACGATGCGGCGAGAGGTCGGTTGGCCTCGCGGCAGACGATCTCCACCCTGCCGCCCGGGTTCGCCGGCAGTAACTTCTGTTCCGAGGTCCTGGTTTCAGCCGATGGCCGGTTTGTCTATGCCGGCAACCGACTACACGACAGCATCGGGATCTTTTCCATAGGCCCGGACGGCACCCTGACATTCGTCGGGGAAGAATGGACACGTGGGAACTATCCGCGCAGCTTCAACTTCGATCCCACCGGCCGGTTCCTCTATTGCTGCAATCAGCGAGCTGACAACATCGCCGTCTTCCGTGTCGAGCGCAGAACCGGCGGCCTCAACTTCACCGGCCATTACGCGTCCGTCGGCAATCCTTCGATGATCGTGTTTCTCGATCTCTTTAAGGCGGGCTGAAATCACCTGCCTCGAAGGCATGAAAAGAGGCCGCGGCCTGGCGATGATGATTTGTCTCCGCCTCCCGCCTATTTCTTCACATAATCAATAGGCAGATTATTATATGCCCTGGCCAGCACAGCGATATTTCTTTCATCGCCCTTAAGGCCGCCAACGGGATTCGAAAGGTAATAATCCACCGGAGGCATCATTGAGCCGTTCACAGGTTTTGTAAAACCATAAAGTCCGACTTTTTCTTTAACAGCAGCAGGAATGACAACAGAGGGATCCTGCCTGTTCCAGTCGGCCAGGCATGTTACAAGTCTGGTATGCTCACCCAGCATACTCCTGACAGATTCTGTGGTGGCAATATCGCCTGCCTCGTTGAGTACCCAGTCGGCCTCTTTCAGCATATCAGATCCGGCGATATCACTGCTTGTCAGCTGGCAGGATGTGAGCCAGATTAGGCAGTCAGGCTTCGTGCTCCTGACTGTCGTCCTGATCCTTTTCCAGCATCTGTCAATAGCTTTTCTGCGGAACTGTTTTTCAAGTTCGGGAGTGATCTGCTCGATACCGGGAAAGGGCGCTCCCATCAGTTCACCATACATCTCCTGTTCACAGGGGATCCATTTGAGAGGTGGATAGGGCTCCATGGTAGTTCCCGGATTCCACAACCAGTCGATAAAAACGCCATCGATACCGGTCTTTTCTATTGCGTCTTTTATTGAGGCACATAAAAAGTCAAGGTATTTTGTTGTATACGGTATGTGCGGAGCTGAAGGAATGCCGTAGCTCAGTTCAGGATTTTCCTGTCCCCACCTCGTATTTGATCCGGCACAGAAATACCCGAAGACTTTAATGTTTTTCTTATGTGCATACCTTACCTGCTCGGTAAGAAAATCATGCCTCAGACCAGGTTGTTCGGGGACGATACTGTTTTTATACCATGCGTAGCCGTTACAGGAAACCGCAAACGACTGAATAACATTGCAGCCAAGGTCGGCATACCAGTTCACATGGGCGACCGGGTCCGCATCAGCCCATAAACCAGGCCGTGCAAACCCATTGGGGCCGCCTTCGCCCCAGTTAAAGTCAATATCGTACGCTTTTATGGTTTCAGGCTCTGATTGAGGGGATGTGTTGGTACAACCGATGACACATATAAGACCATAGGATAGGAATGCCATAATAAAGATTTTCATCGGATCAGGTTTTAGAGTAAGTTCTGGCAGTTGATAATATTCCCGGCCGAACACGGCTGTCAAGAACTCGGAATTCGGAGGGCCGAAACCCCTCCCCGCTCGGAATTACCCCCGTTTGCCATGCCGGTCCACGGCTCGTCGAAGACGTAGGTGCGGGAAGGGCTCTGATTCCTTGACATCGGCAGACTCCCGGCAATATCATCGGGCCGAGAGGGGAAAAGTCGACGGCGCACCACAATTCCCCCGGCTCGAGGGAGGGGTCATGAAAAACATGATTCTCGTCTTAATATGTTGCGCATTAATCATACCGGCGCTCGGCGTTTCGGAAAAAACAGGATCCATCACCGGTACGGTCGTCGATCCGGACGGGAAGGCTCTGGCCGGCGCTAAAGTAACCCTAAGCGGGGGACCACTCGGGTCCGTTCTCATTCCCGCAGTGGCCGACGCCACAGGCCGGTTCAATTTCCCGGGCCTCCAGCCGGGCAACGATTACAGTATAAAAGCCGAGCTTCATAGAGACGGGTTGATGACCGGGGCGGGAATAGCGGCGGGGATTGCGATCAAGGTGGGAAAGAGAACCGATATTACCATCACCGTTCAGGGCCTTAAGGATCCTTTCATTGATGTCAAGTCCAACAAACCGGTCTATCTCGCGCCGTTTATGAAGAGCGTCATGGAATGGACAAGCAAAGACGGCCTGACGCCCCTCCATATGGCTGCCTCTCGGGAATCCAAGGACGAGGCCGAGCGTTTTATCGCCGAGGGCGCCGACCCGAACATAAAAACTGCCGACGGTTGGACACCCCTCCATGTGGCCGCCCGCGAAGGCTCTTTGGCCGTGGCTGAATTGCTCCTCTCGAAGGGAGCGGCCGTGAACTCCGGGGACGAAAACGGCTGGACGCCCCTGCATTCCGCAGCAGCCGGCGGCTCCCTGGAGGTGGCTGCGTTGCTCCTCGCCAAGGGGGCGAGCGTGAAAACCAAGACGACCGACGGTTGGACACCTCTCCATGCGGTGATGCAAAGCGGGAACCTGCCGTTGGCTAAGATGTTGATTGCCAAGGGCGCTGACGTTAATGCCAAGAACGCCGCGGGGGAAACGCCTCTCCACCTGGCCGCCGGGCAATGGGATGAAGACGTGATCACCCTGCTCATTGCCAAAGGCGCCGACGTCAACGCCAGAGACAAGGCCGGGCGGACACCCATTGTCTTAGCTGAAAAGGAGAACGAGCTTGAGATGATCGACCTGCTCAAAAAACACGGAGCGCGGCGCTGATAGCGGGTATGATACCGGGGCGAGATCGTGCGTAGACTCGCGTTAATCGCCTCGGCGGCCTCGATCTGCCTTTTTTCCTTCTGTTGTCAGGGTCCCGACGACAAACCAGCGGCCATTCGGGCCGATCACCCCCTTCATCTCGAGGAGTACCTCACCCAGGCCAGCCTTCTGGGCTCAGGAGTGCCCAAGGATCTCAAGAAGCCCGTCGAGTGGCAATTTGATCACCCGCGGACGGACTGGAAACCCATCGTCCCCGTCTGGAGATCGGCCCGCCCAGCACGAATGGTCCAGGTAAAAGACGGACTTCGCCTGATCCTCGATAAAAGCGTGAGATCGCCCAGGACTGATGTGGGGCATTATTCCGGCGGGATCTGGGTCGACCTGCCGCACTGGCAGCGGGAGGATTGGGCCGACATCGTTGTCAGCGCCCGCGCGCAGTTTGAGGGAGGCTCCCTGACGCTGGTCGGCAGACTCAACAATCGTAAAAACGGGGCCGAGAATCAACTCGACGGGTTCGTGGACAGCACGGAATCCGTCGACATCATCGCGGACGGCCAGGCCCATGAATATATTCTTCGGGCGGATTGGTCGCCCGGCGAATATTCCGGTTATCCACGATGGCATGATCCCTGGACCGAGCTCGGGCTGGAGTTCAAAGCGGACCGAGAGGCGACGGTCGACATCATCAGCGTCCGTGTCATCCCCAAGGAGGCGCTGTATGCCGGTGTTCCCGCCGGCACCGCGACTGAGGTTCGCGGCATCGCCTATCGCCGGGCGCTGTTCATGCACGCCCCCGGCTCGATCGTGTATCGCCTCCGGGTGCCGGACGCCGGCCGACTCGACGTCGGGTTGGGGACTCTCCGAGACCAGCCGCCCCTGACCTTCAGGGTGACGGCGAAGGCCGACCGCGGACGCCGAGAGAGTCCTGTTCGAAGAAGACTTCACCGATAAGAAGGGCTGGGGGCAGCGGTCGATCGATCTCTCGGGGTTCGCCGGCAGGACCGTGGACATCGCCCTCGAGGCCGACTGCGCTTCCGCTGGAGCCGTCGCGCTCTGGGCGGCGCCGACGGTGTCGGGAAGCCATTCCAGTGCCCGCCCCAACATCATCCTGTACATTATCGACGGCGGGGCGGCGGACCATATGAGCGTTTACGGCTACAACCGCCGGACGACGCCCGATCTCGAACGGCTGGCCGCGTCCGGGGCGGTCTTCGACCATGCCTTCAGCAATTCCTCCTGGACGAAGATCTCTGTGCCGTCGCTGATGACCTCGCTTCACAGCAGTGTCCTCGGCCCCCTTTTGAATCCTTCCGACCGGATCCCCGCTCAGGCCGTCACCATGGCCGAGCACATGCACCGGGTCGGATACCAGACCGGCGTCTTCGTTTCCAATCCTCACTGCGGCACGATGAGCGGCCTGGACAGAGGAGTCGACGTTCTGCGCGAAGCCGGCGTCGAACCCAACTCCAGGTCGTCCGAGGAGCTTCAAGCGGACTTCTGGAGATGGCGGCGCGAATATCCCGGGGCGCCATGCTGGGCCCATATCCAGCCCACAGATGTCCATATCCCCTGGTCTCCCTCCGCTCCGTTTGCGGGCCTGTTCATCGACCCCGGCCTCCGAACGGCTTACGACGATTGGTATAAGAAGATCGGCGTGACGGAAGGGCACCTCAACGAGCGGTTCGGCAAGGCCGGCATCGATCCCTCGAGATTCGACTACGTCGCCCGGGGACTCTACGACGAGACGATGGCCCATCAGGACGCTCAACTCGGCCGGTTCGTTGAGCGGCTGAAGGCTGAAGGCGAATGGGGCCGCACGCTCCTCATCGTGACCGCCGACCACGGCAGCTACGGCGCCGGGCTATTGCCGGTGGACCCGGCGCCGGCAGCATGGGGGCCGACGAATCTCGCGGCGTGCGTCAGCCGCATTCCCCTGATCGTGTCCTGGCCCGGACGGATCAAGCCCGGGCAAAGAATCAACCAACCGGTTTCCCTGATCGATCTCCTGCCGACGGTCCTGGAACTGGCGGGGCTGCCCGAACCCGAAGTGAAGCAAGGTCGATCGTTCGCGCCGCTGCTCCTGGGGCTCGACGGCTGGGAGCCGAGGCCGGTGATCCTCGACGAGTTCAACCTCCGGCCGGATACCGGAGAGGTCTACGGCACCATCGATATCATCGACGGGAGATGGGGCGCGTCGCTCCAGGTCGGAAAAGCACCCGGCGAGGACGGCGAAACGCCCGAGTATCTCCGGCCGGCCCCCTTGCTCCTCTATGATTTATGGAACGACCCTCAATGTCTCCGCAGCTTGCATCAAGGGCGCCCGGAGATGGTTGGCCGGTATGCCGAATTCCTTGAGAGACGGCTCGAGGAACATCGCGCTTTGGCCGGGAGATTCACCAGGGCCGGCGCCGCCCCCCTGAACGCGGACCAGATCGAAACGCTCCGGTCGTTGGGGTATCTCAAATAGAGGCGTGCCATGACCGAGCGGCGGGCCTGCTGACGGCGGTCAATACTTTACCTCGGTTTCGACGGTGAAGAACTTGTAGGCGGTGAAAGCGACCACCAGCTTGTACAATGTGATTTCCCTTTTCGGGGCATAGCGACAAGCCACACTGACGCTGAACGCGCTCGGGAACCGGATCCCGTTCTTCTGGTAGTTATAGTCACCACTTAGGATGATGTCCGGCTTGATACCCAGATTCAGGGCGGACAGTTCGAGCTCCCCGTAATTGCCGATAGATTCCTGGGCCCACTCGATCTTGAGGATGGCGGAATCCTCCTGGCCGACCCAGACCGTCCCGTAGAGATAGCCGAGCCATTAGTCCGGTTTGGGGGTCACCTGGATGACGAGGGCCCTTTTCCCGAGGGCACTTTCCTCTCTAAGGACCTTGTAGTCGTGCTTCGACTGCCACTTTTCGCCAAGGAGAACGATGGGGCTGAAGATGATGTTTTTATACGTGCAGCCTGACGTCTTGAGCTGGGCATTCTTTTCATCAGCATTCCGGCCGTTTTCGCGAACCAGAGTCCTTCTCTCGCTGGTCTCGCCCGCCTTCCGGATAAGCTGGTAGTCGTAAACGAACTCGTTTCGAGCGACCCGCTTACTGACGATAGCCTGGTCTCTCTCCCGGACGAATTTGTTGCGCATCTCGACCTCGATGATCGAAGGCCGAAAGATCTCTTCTCGGATCTTTTCCTGGCAAATAAAGTCCAGGACGGCGTTCTCGAGCTTTCGGCAATAATCGGCGCAGTGCGCCAGGATTTCCGCCAGCTCCGGATGGTCCACGGCAGAAGGCTTATCATGTTGCCCGGCGGTGCCGGCGATCGAAAACAGGGAAACCACGATCATACCCGACGACCATCGGAAGATGCGCCGACGCATGGCCTATCCGCGCTCCTCTGCTGAAAACCATGTTAATCCTGACCCGAGAGCGGAGTCAACTCGGAGGGGAAGACCCCTTCCGACGCTCGGCCGATTTCATCGGCCTCGCTGCCGCGAGGGAAGATCGGGAGGCACGAGGAAGAATCTGTCAACAATCGGCGACGACAGAGGGAAAAAGGAGCGGGAGCCTTCAGCTCTCTTCGGCCTTGGCCACTGAGAAAACCTTGTCGCCGTTCTCGAGGTTGATGAGGCGCACGCCCTGGGGACGCCCGATCTCCTGGAAGACACGTCTAATATTCACGATGTGGCGCGTTTCTTATACTCGTCTGACAAGAAGACTCAGTCAGTCGGCGATACGCGAAAGGCACTCCTGCGCAAGCTTATCCGGCGCAAGGCTCTTCTCCGCCAATCCGTTGTGCCCGTCACTCGAGAATATGACTTCCAGCTTGACGGATTGCGTGGTGAACGTTACATTACCGTGGACGAGACGCTTCGCGGGATCGACGAAGAACTCCGCCGGCTTGTCGTCAACCGTGACCTCCTTCACGCCGTGTCCCGCCGCATCGAACACGACCACATCATCGAGCCCGGCTGGGGCCAGGATCTCCACGACAAGTTTGTCCGCCTGCGCGTCCTCGCTGATCCTCTTGCCGCCCCAGAGATGGCACACACCGTCCTCCGGCAACGGCCGGACATAGAATAACTTCAAACTCCCCTTCGGAATCGCTATCTCCGCGAAACACTTCGAGAGCGCAACGCCTTTCGCCGTGGACACCGTCCGCGCCTGGACATCGTAGACAACATACGGCGCATCGGGCGCGAGTCCCAGCCGCTCCGGCTGATGAATGGTCAGCGACGTCGTCAGGCTCTTGCCGGCCATGTTGGCCACGGGAATCAGATAATCCCGCCACACGCGATTCGCATAGACGGAGGCGTAGGTTTGGGCCGTGCTCGCGCTGAAGATATCCGCGGAGTTGGCAAAGATAAACGGCGTCGATTCGTAGACTCCAAAGTCATACTGCGCCAGGGTGTACGTCTTCACATAGAGCGATTCCGTTGCCGTGACGCCCTCGCCGTGGGGAAATTTCTTCGGAAACAGACGCCAGTCGCAATACTCGAACTGGCCCCCGCCGGTCAGCAAATCATAGTTGTAGGCGACCGACGCAGCGCAACGCGATTTATCCGAACTCCCCGGCCAGATCTGGTTCTGCGCATTCAGACTCTTGATCATCCCGAAGTAATCCCAATACGTCTCGAGCGACCCGAAGCCGTAGCCCTCGCCGTAGAGATGCGCGTCGAAATCGCAGATCACCGGCAGGATCAGCGCATTCGTGTTGTGACTGATCAGCACCACGTGCGGACACCGCGTCCGCAACAGTTCCCGCCGCCGCCAATTCATCTCGTGCAACTCGATCAGGCAGTCGTAAACCGGCTGCGGGTGCCCATGCTCTTTCCACAGCGTGCAATTGGCATAGGCGAGGTTGTCGTCGAGATAGATGCCGTCCACGGCGTACCGGTCCATCATCCCGCCGAGATATTGCAGACGGTACTCCGCCAACCCGTTCGGCGAAGCCAGACACGTCGCCACAAGGTCGCAATACGGATCCATCGACGCCGTGTAACGCCCCCCGTAATTGAACCCCTGCCACAGCGGCCACTTGTTCTGCGCCTTCATCTCGACGACGCCCGGCGCAATCCCGTAGAGCAGGTCCGCGTTCTCCTCCCACAGGTAGAGCATCCCCGCGTCGTGAACCGTCTGCAATACCCGCTCGAACTCACCCGCCGGCGGACGCGGCTCGCCCGGCGTGCCCGCCCGATGCAGCTGAAATATCGTATAACCCAGCCGCGCCGCCTCCCGGATCTCCTCGTCGGTCGGGTACGGATATTTCGCATCGCCGATCCACGTGAACATCCGCAGATCATGCGTGCGACGGTGCGGAAGACGATTCGGCGCCACGCAGATCCCCACGCGAAACATGAACTCGCTTCCTCCCTTCACAACATACGCTTCCGCCTCCGGTTTCACGTGCACCACATACTGGCAAAGCGTCAACGACGCCCGGCCCGGCGCGCTCTCGTCGACGTCGATCTCCGCCGAGTCAAGATCCGCGGACACCCGCGTCGCGCCCCGGTCCGTGAACGCCGCCAACGCCGCGTCGGCGCTGAACACCTGCAAGCACGACGTCAGCGTCGTGAACCGCGCCGCCTCCCCCGCGCCCGGCAACTTCGCCGTCGCGGCATTCACACCGTTATCGTCGCGGGTCTTGTGCAGATAATGCCCGAACCGGCCCCGGACCGGTACTCGCCAGGCACAATCGCGCACGCTGAGATCCCGCTCCGGACGCAGCCGCACGTCGCAGACCGCCACACCGTCGTTGAAGAATGTCCACCGCATAGCATAAGACAACGAAGAATCGCCCCCGTCCTTCAGAACTCCTTCGCTCCGCAGCACGACCTTGTCTTTGCCCTGATATTCGACATCCGTCTTCCCCGCGGTCCCATCAGACGTTAACCGGTACGTGTTGACCCCAACATCGGCAGGACCCGTCGACTCGATGACCGGTTCCCCATCCCGAACGACACGAAGGGAAGCAATAGCCCCACTGGCCCTGCGGATCGTGTACGAGAACGTCGGCCCCTCAATCGTGATCGCATCGTCCGTCTGCGCGCACGTCAATTCCTCCGGCGGCAGCGGCTCCCGAAGCACCGACGAGATCGGCTGGCTGCGTCGGACGCCCTGCCCGGCAGAGACCACACTCGAAGCGACGACCATCGTCACCGCCGCAAGATTGACGAAAACCTCACGATGCATGTGAATATCCTCCTCTCAAGCCGCCTGCTCCTCGGCTTGTCCGCCATGTCGGAGGCGGAGAAGTCGAGGAACTTCTCCTTCGGATCCTCGGCCCGTTTGCGGTGGGGAACGGCCACCCAGCGGTCGCCGGCGAGGTCGGCGGGGATGCTCCCGGATTCGTCTTTCAAAAGTCTCGTGAGCCCGCACTCGAAATCGGCGAGCGAGACGACGCCTGCCGACGGATTGGTCAAACGCAGGGTTTCATCCATCACGGGCTTGTCGGGAGGAAAGATGAAGGCGTGCTCAACCCGCAACCCGGCCAGTGTCCCGCGAATGATCAGCCGGTGGCGCTCCACCGATGCGGCCGGATTGACTAATTGGCAAAACGCGGATGGGTTTTCGTGGCCCGCGAGGTCGGCCCGATAAACTAGGGTCCCATCCGCCAGGCGCAGCCCCGACAGTTTGTCGTCGAGAACGGCGTGGAGGCCAACCGATGCGACATCGACGGCCAGACGGTAGGCGGAATTCTCGATGATGTTTTGGGGCTGGCGGGAATGGGCGCACGACGCCGCGAATACTGCCAGAAGCGCGGCGATCCAAAGGGTGATGACAATCCGAAGCATGTGTTTGATCGAAGGAACCGGCATGGACAACCTCCTCCGTCCAAGAGGACTCTTTGGGGATGATTATCGCCCATTCCCGAGTGAATTGGAATTCGAGCGGCCTTGGGCATCCGCGAATTCGTCCGCAAGGGCGGAAACCTCCGACGCCCATCCTGTCGGCGAATTCCTTTCCGTGTTTGACGTCGCCTTCAAGATCCTGACCGGCACCGAACCCAAGAAAACGCTGGCTTGGCGCGATAACGGGAAGATCGACGCCGGTTATCGTGATGGGTGGACGGACGTCAAGCTCCCGAAGCTATCGATTCACGAAGTCATCGTCATCGAGCTCGGCCCGGATAACTAAGGAGGGAGCGGCCGCCGCCCTCCTCCTTTAAAAGCATTTAGAACCCGCACGCTAAATCGGGAACAAGGCGACTCCAGGCGTCGGATTGGCTACAGGCCTCAGGCGGGCAGATCTGGCCTGGCCCTCGTGTTGGGCAAGGGACGGAAGATGTCCGGGGAGGCGCGGGAGTGGGATTTCATGCTATGATCGGCCTTTCAATGGGAGGTGAGTGATGTATCTAATGTACTCTGATGAATCTAACCTAGAACCTAGTGAGAACACTTTCTTCATTTATGGTGGGGTAATGATTGATGCAGAAAAGGCGAAAGACCTTTCGGATAGCATTCAAACAATTCGAGAAGAGAAGAGAATACCTTCAGAATTTGTGCTCAAGTTTAAACCGGCCCCCGATAACCTAAGTCATGCTGAGTTTAATGATTGTAAACAGCGAATTATTCAAAAAGCTATTGAAAACGAATGTTTGTTCTTGGTCTCTTTGATCCATCATGGCGTAGCTACCAATCCAGACGAGGCGAGACGAAAGGAAATCAACAGAATAGCATATCATTTCAATTGTATGCTTAGCCGGCGCAATTCTCATGGGCTAATGCTAATCGATCGGTTCGACGACTCGCAAATCGATGCTCAGCTTAGGGAAAGGTTTTCCGTTGGTCTACGTGGATTACCCTATACCGATCCATATAGACTAGAGCGAATACTTGGATATCACTATGGTGCCAAGGGACAATCTAATTTTGGGACAGTCGTAGACATTGTCCTTTGTTCATTTAGATTTGCAGTAAATGCCTTTTGTAGAAATGATGCAGCCAACCTTCAGACCGCATCGATATTGTTGCGATTATTAGCAAGGTTATTTTTTAGAGAAACTGGGGAAACTAGAGTTAGCGAAATTAGCCTATCATTTAGTCCGAAAATAGTTCGAGCCTCAGGTTATCGCCAAGAATATGAAAACCTAAAACGGTACCTTGCTACGACTGATATTGATGCCGCGCAGGAAATTACTGACCAAAGGCTATATTAGGATGGGCTGATTCTTTGAGTATATAAAAAGCCTCGTAACTGAGAATCCCCAAGCCTCACCACCGGCCTTCTCTATGAGGCCAATATCCGCCTCAGGATCTCGACGTTGGTCCGGCCTCCCCGCCGGCCTCAATAGGTCGTGTTAATTAATGTTCTCAACTTTGGGGCCATCATATAGCTCTCTTCAACTTGCTGCCTGTGCGGCCAGGAAGGGCCGGTTGTGCTTCAGGCCGCGTGGATCTTATCCATCTTATCCCGGTTGACATAAATACGATCCGTTACCTCGGCAGACCGCTAGTACAGGCGGCCGGACCAGGGAAGTACTGGACCATGATCGGGGGGAAAATGCCCCCTGCTCAAGCGGAGGCTGTTTGTCGTGGCAACGGCCGGCGGTAACTTTTTCGGAGCCCTTATGAAAGCTTTGCACTCTCATCCCTATTTCATTAAGATTGCTCAGAGATAAATACGTTTTAGAGCAATGCTGATTATTGAAGAAATAATAACAAGGGCTCCAAGAAACTACAGCCTTTACGTTGTCACTCATACGCATGGGTGGACGCATCTTGCCCCTTTTTCGTGGGACGATGATAGGAACCTGCTGGAATTTGCTCTTAATGTTGATAATCAGGCCATCGACATAGGGGTTCGACAGCTGCGCGGCTCGTTAGAAATACGAATATCCTCCTCAAGCCAATTGAAGTCTTCTAATCTTGCTTCCAATGAGGCGGTACTAAGCCGAATATTAGGACTTAATGAAAACATATCCGAACTGGAAAAGACCGCCTGTGGAATCCGGCAGGCCAATGCAAATCTGATAAGGCGCGGCGCAGGCCGCTTGCTTAGGGGAGCCTCTCTCGGGAGGACGCGGCCAAAACGCTATTTACAACAAACTGCTCATGGGCGTTAACTCAAAAGATGTGCGAGAAGGTCTGCTCTGCTAGTTATTCTTCCCCTGCGCCGAGCGGGAAATTTCCCTTTCCTTCGCCTTCTGCACTGGCCGGGGAAAGCCTTGATGATCTACGCCGGAAGATCCCGATTGGCTATCGGGCGGAATACCTGAAACTCCTGGCGCGAACTTTTACCAGCGATCCTGGATTGAGTGGCCTGGAAAATAACTCAGATACATATGAAGAAGCATATGAGAAAGTGAGACGCTTGAAGGGGTTTGGTTCCTATGCGGCCACTCATTTGTTGATTCTGGCGGGATATTATGAGCGGGTTCCCGTGGATTCGGAAGTTACCAGCTTCATTAAGAAGAATTACAGATGCCGGAATGTCGAGAGCTTTGTCCATAGGCATTATGCCGCATGGGGCAAATATAAATGGTGGGGCCTGAAATTCGATAAAATATTGAGCCGTCAAAACTGGCTCGGAGACTGAGAGATTGGCAATGTGAACATAAAGACAATCGCTAGCGCTACTTATAGTCGGTAGACTTAAATACATCATATTATCTACCATGCCCCCAAGGGTCATGGGTAAAGTCGGATGGATGATTTAAGGCGGCAATTCGGAGGAAATCTCCGGCGGCTGCGCCTCAAACTCGGGCTATCGCAGGAGGAGCTCGCGCTCGCTTGTGGCCTTGATCGGACTTATGTCGGCAGCGTAGAGAGAGGCGAACGCAATATCTCTCTGATCAACATTGGGAAGCTGGCCGAAGCACTGAGAATCACCCCCTCCGACCTGCTCAGTCTTTATGCTCAGGACAACGAAGGGGATAAGAATGACGCCGGTCGACCGAAAAGGAGTTCTCGCAAAAGTCGAAGCTCACATTAATGGGCAGCTGACTTCAAAAGACGCGATCAACGAACTCAGAGCGCTTGGTCCAAAGGGATATGATTGGAATCCCCGTGTCAGAAAGGCAGTCTCAATCTTTTTACCGAAACTCGTGGAGATTGCCCCAGTGCTTATTGAAGAATGCCTGAACCCTTTCAACAGCTCGATTGAGCTTCGTAATTATCTTAACGACGGAATTTTCGATAAGGCTTATAAGCGGATTGCGGAAAGATATGCCAGGGAAGCCCAAGGCTTTAAAGCGTTATTGGAAAGATGCAAGGAGCTCGGCCGACAAGCGAGCAGCTCGGTACCCAATCTGGAAAGCCAGCAGATCAGCGCCGAAGTAAGACGTTTTCTGTTGTCGGATAAAGGCTTGGGCAGCTCAATCAAAGAAACGGGCGGATCGATCTATCCCGATCTGATTCTTTCCGATCTGGATTATTCTTTCCTTCCCTTCCAAAGGAGAGACAAGCCGGTAAGCGGGCCATGTCGCAAGAATCCCCTCGTTCCCGTGCCAAGTAACGTTCCGGACGGCTGCGAAATCAAAACAAATCAGTCTACTCGAATCAAGGTCGACGCCCATGGCGCTCATCCGGGCCTTCATCTTGGAATCACATGGGGAATAGCCGACGGCAAGGTTTCGATTCACGATATCTGGGTCGCGTATATCCGGGTAAAAGACTATTCGATTTCCGACGGAAATGTCGATGTCACGACTAAGAAGCGCTCTTTCGGGCATGAGCCGTTCATTTCACTGCTTAGAGGAAATAAATAGAATTTGAATTTAACGATGACTTTAAGTATCATAGCTTTCTATGGATGGCCCAAGAGGAACTCGGATGCAGAAGGCCTTTTATGAATTCTTCGCCGGTATCGGACTTGTCCACCTAGGGCTAAAAGCCGGGGGCTGGGATTGCCTTTGGGCCAACGACATTGATGGAGCAAAAACGAGAGATTTATCAACTCAATTTCGGAAATCAAAACTTCTCATTAAAAGATATCTGGGAGGTCCGTTCTTCGGAATTGCCGGGCCAGGCGTTTCTTGCCACGGCCTCTTTTCCTTGCACTGACCTGTCCGTTGCCGGAGCCCGGAGGGGCCTAAAGGGCGAGCAATCCGGAACTTTCTTTGCTTTTGCCAGAATTCTAAGAGGACTAAAACGAAAGAAAAGAAACCCACCTCTGGTAATGCTGGAGAATGTTATTGGATTGCTGACTGCCAATGACGGTAGGGACGTTGAAATCGTCTTGAATGAGCTGGCCGCACTTGGATACAGGCTTGATCTGATCGAATTAAACGCCATCCATTTTATTCCCCAGAGCAGACCGAGGGTATTCATTTTCGGGGTCAATAAAGAAATATCCGCGTCCCTAATGACTCCCAGAGATGACAGGATGGCGCTGGGCAAATGGAAAATGATAATCGCAGGGCAGCTGGACATAAGAACGGATAATGTTCAAAGGACGATTGAGAGGAATGCCAGTCTGCCTTGGGCAGCGTTTCAATTACCTGCCTTGAACAAACGCCACAACAATATCAATGAAATCCTGGAAGATATCCCCAACTCGTCTGAATTATGGTGGTCCAAAGAAAGGAAAGAAAAAACGATCGCTCAAATGAGTCAGCGGAATATCGAAAAGCTGAGGCAGATGATGAATTCAGAAAAGTATTCTTATGGGACTATTTATCGAAGGATTCGCGCCGAAGGAGCTATGGCAGAACTCAGGAATGATGGCGTTTCAGGGTGCCTCAGGACTCCTCGGGGCGGGTCCAGCAAACAAATCGTCTTGAAGGCCGGTCGCGGCAAATCCTTTATTCGCTGGATGACGCCGCGCGAGTACGCCAGGCTTCAGGGCGTTCCCGACAGTTTCAATCTGCCCATGAATATTACTAAATCGATATTCGGCCTTGGCGATGCTGTCTGTGTTCCTGCCATAGCCTGGATTGACAATTACATTCTGACGCCGTGCTACGAGCGCTGGGGCGATCTAAATAAATGAACAGGCAGGAAAGTGGACAAGGTTGATCCACTCACCGTCCGCACCATGGCTGCGGTGCGATCAAGGGGAAACCGCTCAACTGAATGGCGGCTTAGACCATATTTGATTCGAGCTGGCATTCGAGGATGGAAAGTCCAGGAAACGGAATTGCCGGGCAAGCCCGATTTCATGTTTCCCAAAGAACGTATAGCGGTTTTTGTTGACGGCTGTTTTTGGCATGGGTGTTCGAAATGCCATCGGGTACCGCATTCGAATAGAAAATACTGGCAAGAGAAGATCGGTAGAAATATGAAACGGGATAAAATAAACGTTAGAAGGCTTAGAGCCTTGGGTTGGCGAATAGTAAGAATCTGGGGAGCACGCGCTAAAAGACAATCCCGCTGCGTGCGCTTCTCTGATCCGATCTAAGATTAATAGAGTAGATCGATTATTTCGGTGCGGGTGGGGCAGGCTTGCTCAGCCTCCCATTAGAGAAGAAACGGCTCTTGAGTGGGATATGCGCCTCTTCGGATAAGACGCTTTAAGCTGTTAATATTCTCACAATGTATAAAATAAAATGAAAATGCGAAGGTGAAAAGTTGGATAAAGAAATAGACAAGAAAATAGATAAACTTCTGAAATTTATAAGAATCTCTGAAGAAGCAAGAAACGTACTTTCAAGATATTTGGGAATGGAAATTAGCTCCATCGAAATTCAAACGGCGCTCCAAGAGAAATTTGGCTACGAAGATCCAATTTAATATCTTGATAGAGATATTTCGCTGCAGGAAATGATTGGATTATTAAAAGACTTCGATTTTATGAAATATCGCCCTGATATTCTTGAAGAGGTTATATTAGAAGAATCGATAATACCGTCCACAGTACCAAGATTATTAACAGAAGAGATCATTAAAGATCGCGGTGAGATATGGAAAATACATAAGAATGATTCAGATCCGTTCCCATCAAATCCGCATGCCGTAAATAACAGCACTGGAATAAAATTGTGTTTAAGTACAGGGCGACTTTATACTAAAAGAAAAATAGTGGGCTCAATTTCCAAAAAGAAGCTTATCGAATTTCGTGGCAAGATAAAGTACAACAGATTGCCCGGATTATTAATTTGAATGTCTTGAACGATAAGATCAGATTTCGGATGAGGCACCGATCCGATTAGAGCTTCGCCCGCGTGTTGGTTTCTTGGTCGGGAGCGGTTAGATCTTATTATTCGCCCTGTATGGTTATACCTATCCGCAAATACGAACTTCTTCCGTCTATTCCAATAGAGTTGTCGTATTCAGCGTGACAGGGTTGAGCTCGTGATCTCTATGCTCGAAATTGACGCCCGCCCCTACAAAGCGCTGATATTCCCAGTTGACGACAGTGCTTAGAGAAAAAAAGCCAGCTCTTTTCGGCTTTGGCCACGGAGCAGATCTTGTCCCCGTTCTGGAGGTTGATCAGCCGGACGCCGTGGCGACGCGGACGCCGGCCCGGATCTGCTTGACCTTGCTGTTCACCGTAACTATGTACCGATTACAGCAACTTTGCCGTTGTTTTTGTCTCGACCAGGGTCGATTCCACACGGAGGGGGCCAGCGTAATTGATTCGGACTTTTACCACCAGCAAAGGGAAGTTCGCTGAATAAACGTGGTATGTAAGCTCATACTCTCCGACTTTACTAATAACCGGTTTCCTTGGAGAGGTATCATGTCGGCTATGGAGAAAAATGCCGTTCTCATTAGCGTGAATTGCGAATGCATCAAATGCAGCACGATCGAGGGGAAGAATTGTGTGCATGTAGCCATCCAACTGGTCGACCCATTTAAGATAAGAACGATCAGGCGAGTCGATTTCTTCGTTCATTCTACAATTCTTGAAAGAAACCAGAATGGCTAGTGTGCTCACCGCGGCCCTGTCAGTTCGGTGGTTATTGACCATGAGTTGCCAGACACGCTCAGTATATGAGCCTGTATGATCTTTATATAAATGCGATAAGACGTCCTTCAATCCATCCGCTGCGAGGTTTCGGGAGTAGTCGTTCGCCCATCCCGCTTTTTGAATTTCGTCTCGGACCATTCCAACGAGATTGTCCCGTTCGAACTTGATAGGGTGTGCAAGAATGTACTTGAGCATTCCGTGGGATTTCAGATTTCTTTCCTGGAACACCACTACAGTCTTATCCAAACGTTAACCCTTAGCCAAGGCAAGCTCTTGGTGTGAAAAAAGCTGTACTGGGAGGCTATTCGTGCTAGACCGTATGAAGTCTATCATGACGAAATAGTCCGCTATAGCTAATTTATCAGTTATGGACATAACATCATCGAATCCATGTACGGAATCTGCGTTGTAGCAATCTATCCCCAAGTCAATAATCTTGACTCCATCCTCCGCTGAAGGCTCATTGCTAGCTTTCGTTCGAGTCGCGTTGCCCCAACAACTGAAGAAACCGATTGACCTATGGATGGATTTCTCCTATTGAGACTTTAACAAAAGGGGACTTTGCCTTGGCAGCTATACAAGGAACGAGCTGTTTTCGAGCTCGGAAATAGTTCTTCCCATCGTGGGATGATCGATATTCCTGGCCGTGGACATGAGTCAATGACCCGAATATGGACGCCCAGAGGCAAACCAAAAAGCTGTATCAACGGAGCCGCGAAAAATCCGAATTAAGAAGTGCGCCAGCCGGACTCTCCTGCCGACTGCTTTCAATTCTCTTCGGCCTTGGCGACGGAGCAGAGCTACCGCCGTTCTCGAGGTTGACGACAGTCCACGCCCTTGACCCTTGGCGTGGACGATCAGCAGGCGAATGTCGAGCTCGCGGATTTCTCGAGGTGATCGGTGATTCAAAGCGCGCTCTTTACCGAGCCGCACCCAATCAGCTAAACTGGCACAATGCACGATAGCGCTGACCTTGGCGTCTTCGGGGCCGGCGCGGCCGGCATGGTCACGGCGATCAACGCGGCCCGCCGCGACGCGTCGGTCGCCGTCGTCGAGCGCCTGCCCTAGATCGGCAAGAAAATCCTGGCAACCGGCGGCGGCCGGCGCATTGTCCTGAACAACGGACTTTCGCCATCGGCCTTTACCTGATCGGCCCCCGGGCGCGTTGCATCGATCCTGAAACGGTTCGGACCTACGGCTTCGTCGCCGGCCGCCACAGGACGGTCATCATCCGGCCCTAATTCCGTGAGGGGAGTAGCGACGTGGTTGCCCGTCAGCGATCAGGGTGGCGCGTTCGATTGACAGAACTCCCACCCTAAAATATACTGGGGCGTTTTATGACGTACTCATCTATGCGTAAGAATAGCACTTGGTCGAGGTTGATGCGCGCGCGTCTCGTCGGCCGGAGAAAGGCCCGGGAATGGGTTGGTCCCGTTTCTGGCTGAATCAGGCCGGCCGCGCGGCGGCCCGGCGCCGGCGCCGATATGAGATAGAGCCTCCCCTCGCGATCAGGAAAGCGATCGAACCGGAGGCGGCCCACGTCGGTTTCCTGGATTCGATCCGGCTCATCCTCTACGTCATTTTCGGCACACTCAAGGGTTTCTTCACCCTGACGTGGCGTTTTCTGACCGACCTCGATACCCCCGGCCGGAAGTCCGAGATCAGCGCCCTGGCCCGTGACCTGGGCGGGCGTCTATCAGAGGCCTCGACCCTGGCTTCGGGTCCGTTCGAACGCCGGCTCTACAGCCGTGATCTGGCCCGGGTCCCGAAGCTCCTCGAAACGCTTCTCTTCAGGACGACACCCCTGATCGCGGTCCACGCGGCAAGCGAAGAGGACGTGATCTCGACCATGAAGTTTGCGTCCGAGCGAAAGATCCCTGTCTATCCTCGCGGCGTCTCCTCATCGGCCTTCGGCGGCGCCGTTCCCACCCGGAACGGCATCGCCCTCGACCTCTCTCCATGTCCCGGATACTCGAGATCGATCCCGCCAACCTCACGGCCCGGGTTCAGCCCGGGGTAAGATGGGCCGACCTCGGGTCGGCGCTCGAGGTCTTCGGCCTGTCGACCGCCGCCACTCCGTCGAGCCGGTTCTCGACCGTGGCCGGCTGGGTGGCGACGGGCGGTCTGGGGATCGAGAGCTTCAAGTACGGACACGTCCGCGAATCGGTCGTCTCGGCGCGCGTTATCCTGCCGTCGGGCGAGGCCCTGGAGCTTGGCCCTCGGGATGAGCACTTCAGTTATCTCTTCGGCACGGAGGGGCAGTTAGGCATCATCACAGAGCTCGCCCTTCAAGTCCGGCCCAAAGCTTCCTACAGCGCCGCACATCTTTTTTATTTTGACGAGGCGGCGGCCGCCCTCGAATTTCTCGACCGCGTTGTCCGGGAGAAGCATCGGCCCTCGCACGTCGTGTTTTACGATAGGGCGCGTCTGGCCGAAGAAAACGCGTTGCTCCGGGACAAACTGAGCTCTGCCGAGCCGATCTTCGAGGAGCGGGCGGCCGTCCTGGTTCACTTCGATGACAAGGAAAGCGAAAAGGAATTCCTCGAGGCCGTCGAGTCGGAGGGATTCGGGGACACAATCCGAATTCAGGAGAATTCAGTCATGCCCCCGAATTCCGGTCGCTCGATGACAAAGATAGCCGGCACGGCTGAGAAGATTCTCACAAGCGCGGTCCGGGCGGCGGCTCCCTCTCCGCTCCGGTCCGACCGCGCGGCCGCAAGCTATATCTGGTCGGAGCGGTATTTCGCGCTAAAGGCCCAACGGCTGGGACCGAGCCTCCTGGCGGGGGAAGTCTTGCTCGGCCGGTCGGCGCTGCCGAAGTTCATCCGGCGAGCGCGGCGTCTGGCCCGGCGTTTCGGGGCGGACATCGGCATCGAGGCGATCCTCGCCGGCGCCGACAAGTGCACGGTCATCGCCGCGTTTCCCTGCGACTTCCGGAAGCCTCTGAGCTATTTCCTGAACCTGCTTCTGGCCCAACTCCTCGTGCGCCTGGGAACACGGCTCGGAGGCTCGCCTTACGGGATCGGGACATGGAATGCCCCGTTCATCCGGCGGCGATATTCCGGTCAGGCACTTCATGACATGCGGCGGCTAAAGAAAAGAATCGACCCGCACAGTATTCTCAATCCCGGGAAGTTCTTCAGGCTCCGCGCCCGGTTCTTCAACATCCCCGGCCCGATATTCCACCCGGTGGTCTACGCGGCGAGCCTCGGCGCTCTGAACGTCCTCTCCCCTTTCGTCGGGCTCGTCGCCCGGCTCTCGAAGCCCGAGCGCGACCCGCGGTGGACGCCGCCGTCGCCCGAGGCTGAGAAAGGGGCAAGCATCCTTTCCGAGTCCTCGCTCCGGTGCACGTTTTGCGGGGCCTGCGTTTCGGTGTGTCCCGCCTATATCCTGACCCGGGACGAGCTCGCCACGGGCAGGGCCAAGCTGAGGCTCGCCGAAGCGGTCCTTTCCCAAAAGGAGGTCCCGGGCGCGGAAGCCGGCCGGGCCTTCCAGTGCCTCCGTTGCAGCCTGTGCGAGGAAGTCTGTCAGACGCGGCTGCCTCTTGTGGATTGCTATGCCGCGCTCGAAGCTCAGATCGAAGGGCGGTTCGGCCGGCCCGCCGAAACAATCGCCCGGTTCGTGGGCGCAGGTCGATGAGAACAGGGATTGGATCGAGCGCACCTTCGGGCTGAGCCTCGCCGATTGGACGCCGAATGGCCGAGCAACGAGACTTTCGAAACTGCCCGAGCCGGCCGCGGGAGGGAAGCCGTGATCGGCGGTCTGCGCCTCGGTCCCCGCCCCGCCCCGGCTCGAAACCCGGTCTATCCGCCGTTCGCCATCGAGCGCGGCACGCGCTGCATCAACTGCGGAACGTGCGTCCAGGCGTGTCTTTATGAAGTCCACGAGCGCTCGACGGCCGATGCGCGCAAGATGGCCGACCCCAAGCCCGAGGGCTGCCGGACCTGCTTCGCCTGCGTCCTGAACTGCCCCCGCGGCGCCCTGACATGCCCGCCTGCAACGAGCTTACCTGGCTCAGGGCGATGCGACCTACACTCCCCCGATCATCCGCTCGATCCAGGAGCAGGCCGCCGAGGGGAAGATCCCCGTGAGCGGAGCCGGCTATGGCGGCCCGTTCGACAGGCCCAGGCTACGACAGCATCTGGCTCGACATGTCGGAGATCGTCCGGCCCACGCGCGACGGCATCCACGGCCGCGAGCACATCTCGACGACGGTTCTCGCTCGGGCGCGGGGTGACGGACCTCTGCGGCATGCAATTCGACGCCCAGGGGGACCTGAAATCGCTCATCCCGATCGACAGGGAGATCCCGATCCCGATCATCCTCGGCTCGCCTCCCTTCCCGCTCGACGCCGGTCCGATGGCGGCCCTGGCCTTATCTGCGAGCAAGCTCAACACGCATTTTATCGTCCGGGCCGAGGATGAGCCCCAGCGATTCATCGAACACTTCAACCATCTGATCGTCCGGCTCAAGCCGAGCGAGGTCGAAGGCTTCCGGCGCGTCCTGGAGTGGGCGACGATGATCGAGCTCGACCCGGACGGCGACCCGCTCGGAGCGATCGCGCCGGGCGCGCGAGATCAATCCCCATCTCCTGACGATGATCCGGGTCGACGTCAAGCCGGGCGTCGAGGAAGAGATCCTCGCCTTGGCCAGGAACGGCGCCGAGATCATCCACCTCAGCGCGGACGCCGGCGGCCGGGGCGAAAAGGGAGAGACGCTCCTCCCCTGCCTGAGGCGCAGCCATTTGCGGCTCGTCGAGGAGGGCATCCGGGATGCCGTGACCCTGATCGCCTCGGGCGGGATCGCCGCCGCCGAGCACGTGCCCAAGACGATCGTCCTGGGGGCCGATGCCGTCGTCGTCGACGTGCCGCTCGTCATCGCCATGGAGTGCACCGTCTGCGGCCAATGCCTCGAATTGAAGCCGTGCCCGCGCCGGCTCGACGACCTCAACCCGAAGTGGGGCGCCTCCCGGGTGATCAACCTCATGGTCTCGTGGCGCGACCAGCTTCTCGAGGTCCTGGGCGCCATGGGGATACGCGACGTCAGAAGGCTCCGTGGAGAAATGGGGCGGGCGATGCTCGCGGACGACATGCGCGGGGATTTTCTGAAGCGCCTGGCGAGCGCCGCCGCTGCGGCGCCGGCGGCCAGCGCCGCGGCCGCGAGCCCGACGCGTCCGGCATCGACGATCGGCCCAGCCCTGCAACCGGGCAAGTGTCAGCGATCCGCCAAAAGCCGCGCCCGGCCCCCGATCGCTTTCGGACAAACGTCGCCCGCCACAAGGTCGTCATCGACCGCGCCAATGCACGGACTGCGGGCTCTGCGCCTCGACCTGCCGTCTTTCCGTCCACCGCCGGACCGAAGGGAAGCTGCACCTCGACGAGCCGGTCCATGACCGCTGCCTGGGCCCGGGTTGCCAGGAAAATGACTGGTGCTGCGTCAAGGTCTGCCCCTGGGGGGCGATCAGCCTCGAAGTAAACCCACCGGACCTGGTGCTCGGCGACCGGCGCTGGACCGCGGACCTCATCCTCGAGACCTGGCGGCAGGCGCGGACCGGCGACCGCGGGGACGAACGGCCGCGCCGAAAGGGCGGGCGGTTCGGGCGGCGGCTTCGACGCGCTGCGCCTCGCTGGATCCGGCCGCTCGCCGAGCCCGAGGATATCGACCGCATCGACCTTTCGCTTGCCGCTCAACCGGCGTTCCGGGGCCGAACATCACGATCGCGCTTCCTATCTACGGCGGCGGCATGTCCTACGGTTCGGTCTCGCTCCAGATGATGCTCGGCCGCGCCATGGCGGCCCGGCGAGCTCGGCACGTTCACTTCGACGGGCGAGGGGGGCTATCCCGAGGAGCTCGTCCCCTACGCGGATCACGTCATAACCCAGATCGCGACCGGTCTCTTCGGCGTGCGCGAAGAAACGATCCAGCGCGCGCAGGCTCGTCGAGTTCAAGTACGCCCAGGGCGCGAAACCGGGCCTCGGCGGCCACCTGCTCGGCGACAAGAACACGCCGCTCCGTGGCCGCAGATGCGCGAGGCCGTACCATGGACGGCCCTGTTCTCGCCCTTCCCGTTCCACAGCGTCTATTCCGTCGAGGACCACAAGAAGCACGTGGACTGGATACGTTCGATCCATCCCGACGTCCTCGTCTCGGTCAAGGTCTCGACGCCCGTCGACGTCGACATGGTCGCCGTCGGGAGCTACTACGCGGGGGCCAACATCATTCACCTCGACGGCGCCTACGGCGGCACCGGTGCGGCGCCCGATATCGCCAAGAAGAATATCGCCCAGCCCATCGAATACGCCACGGTCCAGGTCCACGACTTCCTGGTGAGCGAGGGAATCCGCGATGAGGTCGTGCTGATGGTGAGCGGCGGGAGTCCGGACGCCGAGGACGTGCTCAAGGCGATGGCTCTCGGCGCCGACGGCGTCGTCATCGGCACGGCCGAGCTCGTCGCCATCGACTGCGTCCGCTGCGGCAACTGCGAACGAGACAGCGGGCTGCCCGATCGGCATCGCCACGACCGACCCGGGTCTCTGCTCCCAGTTGACGGCGGAATGGGTCAGGGACCGGATCGTCAACATGTATTCGACCTGGGCGAAGCTCATGAGGCGGCGTCTCGGGCCCTGGGCCTGGGGAGCATCGGGGAGCTGCGCGGCCGGCGCGACCTGCTGGCGCATCTTGCGGATGTCGGCCCCGGCCCGGCGAATGACCCGCGACGAGGTGACCTGTGAAGACTGATGCCCCGGCCATCATCCGTGCGCGCCGCGAGCTCGCCTTGGCGGCGGTTCGTCCGGCGGAACGAAAGACGACCGAAGGGCGGCTGCGGCGTCATCGGCGTCATCGGGACAGAACCCTCCCGGGCCGCTACATCATCCGCTCCTGCGAGCAGATGCGCAACCGGGGCAACGGGAAGGGTGGCGGCGTCGCCGCGGTGGGCCTGTTCGGCGACCGCAAGGACCACTACGCCATCCACATCGCCTACCTCGACGAGGGCGCTCGGGAGGAGCTCGAAAGGGATTTCTCCTGAGCCAGTTCGACGTGGCGGACGCCGAGCGGCAGCCGAGCCTCGACGACCATCGCGCGGTCGGTCTCGAGATCCGGCCGCCCGTCGTCTGGCGCTACTTCGCGCGGGCGCGGGCCGCGCGGCTCGACGAATTCATGGAGAAAAGCGGAATCCGCGACCGGCGCGCCGCCGAGGACGAATTCGTCTACCAGAACAGCTTCCGGCTCAATTCCGCATACTACGTCCGGTCCGACCCGCCGCGGGCTTTTGTCCTCTCGCACGGCCGCGACCTGATGATCCTCAAGGCCGTCGGCTACGCCGAGCAGGTGGCGCGCTACTACCGGCTCGAAGAGGAGAAGGCCCACGTCTGGATCGGGCACCAGCGCTACCCGACGCGCGGCCGGGTGTGGCATCCCGGCGGGGCCCACCCGTTTGTCGGCCTGAACGAGGCCCTGGTCCACAACGGCGATTTCGCGAACTACTACGCGGTCACCGAATACCTGCGGCAGAGGGGCATGGTGCCGCTTTTCGTCACGGACACCGAGGTCTCGGCGCTCCTTTTCGACTTCTACGCCCGCGTCCTGGGCTATCCGCTCGAGTTCGTGATCGAGGCCCTGGCCCCGACGCCCGAGGGCGATTTCGAGAGGCTGAGCAAGCAGAAGCAGCGCATCTACCGCGCCATCCAGACGGCCCACATCCACGGCTCGCCGGACGGCCCGTGGTTTTTCATCGTGGCCCGGACCGAGCCCGGCACAGGGCTGCCCCAGCTCATCGGGATCACCGACGTCTCGATGCTCAGGCCGCAGGTGTTCGCGCTCCAGGCGGGCGAAAAGAGCTTCGGCGCGATCGCGTCCGAGAAGCAGGCCATCGACGCTTTCTTCGAGGAGCTGTCGAGCGTTTATCCCGACGTCCCGGCCGTGGCCGACCGGTACTGGAACGCCCGGGGCGGAAGCTGCACCGACGGCGGCGCCTTTGTCTTACAGCCTCAAGCGGCAGGGCGAAGGGCTGGCGCTCGACGTCCGGGATAAGTTCGGGAGCGACGTCTCCCGGCCGGCGGTAAAATCGGCCGCCGACCTCTGCGGCCGCGCCGGCGGCCCGCTCAAGCATTTCGAGGTCGGCCCGGCCCGGATGTCCGGCCTGATTCCCGCGGGCGACGCGGCCTGTCCCGACGCGTCTCGGGAAGCGGAAACCGGCGCGCGGCCGGATGGCGAAATATCCCTCGTCGCCGAGCTGCCGACGGCCGCGGGCTTGCTGACCGATCTCCGGCAGCGGACGGTTCGCCGACTTTTCGCAGGGTATCGAGAAGATCCTCGAGGACGCCGGGCCCGGGGCATGGCGGATGGCGCTCGACTCCCTGACGTTGCTACGGGACCGGCGCTGGGACCCCGGCAGCCGAACGCACGAGCGCCGCTCCTCGCGGCCATCGACAGGGCGATAAACCGGGTCCTGGACAGCCTCCCGGCTCCGGACACAGCCGACAGAACTCGGGCGATGCGCCTGGACATCTCGCGCGCCTGGCGGCAGCCCCTTCCCAGGCCGCACTCATCCGACTGCGTCCTGGCCATCGACGCGCGGGGATTCATGCCCGAGGGGAGGGAAGCCGTCTCGCGCGTCCTGGTCGAGGCGTTCCGCAGCGGGTGGAGACAGTTGATCGTCTACCGGGCGCGCGGCGACCGCTTCCTGGGCTGCGGGCTGGGCCCCAAAACCGGCGGACTCCGCCTGGACGTCTACGGTTCGAGCGGCGACTACCTGGGTTCGGGCCTCGACGGCGCGCAGGTCTTTGTTCACGGAGACGCCCAGGACCAGGTCGGCCAGATCCTCAAGTCCGGGACGATCGTCATTTTCGGGAGCGTCGGCCAGACGTTTCTCTACGGGGCGAAGGGCGGCGAAGCCTACGTCATGGGCGGGGCCGCCGGGCGCCCCCTGATCAACGCCGTGGGGCATATCCGGGCCGTGATCAACGGCACGTGCCTCGATTATTGCGCCGAGAGCTTCATGGCGGGCGAAAGCCTCGGCGGGGGGTTCGTGATCATCAACGGGCTGGCTTTCGACGAGCGCGGGCAGGTGATCGGGCTGGACATGAAGTACCCGGGGAATAATCTCTTCTCCCTGGCCTCGGGCGGCGCCTGCTACCTCAACGATCCTTACGGAACCGTCGGCGAAACGCAGCTCAACGGCGCGAGCTTCGTGCCCTTCAAACAGGCCGATTGGAACATCATCCTCCCCTACCTCGAGAAAAACGAGAGCCTGTTCGGGATCTCGATCCGGCACGACCTCCTGACGGTCGACGGCGTCCTCAAGTGGCCGAAAGAGGTCTTCCGGAAGATCGTCGCCAGCGCCGAGACCCACAAGCTCGACTGGTCCTCGCTGCCGGACTGAAAACAGCCTGAAGGCGGCCGGCGCGGTCCGGAAGAGCGCACTCGCGCCGCCGACCTCACTTCGCCCCACGGGTGAAAACCCCTTCCGGCCCTTTACCCGGCCGCTCCCCATCGGCTAAACTGGCATCATGAAGGACAGCGTTGACCTGGCCGTCGTCGGGGCCGGCGCAGCCGGCCTGGTCGCGGCGATCAGCGCGGCCCGCCGCGGCGCGTCGGTCGCCGTCATCGAGCGCCTGCCCTGGATCGGCAAGAAGATCCTGGCGACCGGCGGCGGCCGGTGCAATCTCCTGAACGACGGACTCTCGCCCTCGGCCTATACGTCATCGGCTCCCGGGCTTGTCGCCTCGATCCTGGAGCGGTTCGGCGTGGCGGAGATCAGGGCCTTTTTCAAGGACTTGGGCCTTGCCCTCCAAACGGACGGCGAAGGGCGTGTCTATCCCTTGACGAACCAGGCCGCGTCGGTCCTCAAGGCCTTGGAGCGCGAGATCGGCCGGCTCGGGATCGGGATGATCAAGCGGTTCGAGGTGGAGAGGATCGAGCGCGCGGCGGGGCGCTTCCGCCTCGCGGCCGCGGACGGCCGCACTGTCGAGAGCCGGTCCGTGGTCATCGCCGGGGGCGGCCGATCCTACCCGGCCCTGGGCGCGAACGGCTCGTGCTACGGGCTCGCCGTGTCGCTCGGCCACGCCCTCGTCAGGCCCGTGCCGAGCGCCGTGCCGCTCGTCGTCAAGGACCGGATGTGCCATTTCCTCCAAGGCCAGCGGCTGCGGGTCCGCGCCGAGAGCCGGGTCGGCGGCCGCACCGGCCAGACGGCCGAAGGGGAGCTTCTCTTCGCCCAGTACGGGCTCTCGGGCACGGCCATCCTCGACGTCAGCGAGAGCGTTTCGATCGCACTGAACCGCGACGGCCGAAGGGATGTTTCGGTCGTCGTCGATTTCCTCCCGACCATGACCGCCGGGGAGCTTTCCGGGGACTTGGCGCGGAGATTGAAGGCCGGCTGGGCGCCTGACGACCTGACCTCCGGCCTGCTGCCGGAGAAGTTCTCCCTCGTCCTCCCGCAGATCATCCGCGAAGCGGGCTATGTTCCGGGCCGGGGGGGCATCGACGAGGTCGCCCGCCGCCTCGCCGCGTTACTCAAGGCCAGGGAATTCCGCGTCGAGGATACGCTGGGCTGGAACGAGGCCGAGTTCACCTCGGGGGGCGTGGATGCCCGGGAGGTCGAGCTTCGAACGCTCGAATCGAAGCTCCGGCGGGGGCTCTACTTCGCCGGCGAGGTCCTTGACGTCCAGGGAGGACGGGGGGGATTCAACCTCGCCTGGGCCTGGGCCTCGGGCTTTGTCGCAGGCCTCGCGGAGTAGGCCCGTCTGAACCCGCGGCGGACTCTATCGCGCCGCTGGCTTCCGCAGCATGATCCGGCTGTCGGCCACCGAGCAGCCCTTGCCCTTGGCGTGGACGATCAGCGGGTTGATGTCCAGCTCGGAGATCTCCGGGTGGTTGCAGACCATCGCCGAGAGCCGCAGCAGCGTGTCGACGATCGCCGCCGATGTCGGACGGCGGAGTTGCCGCGGAAGCCGTCGAGCACCTTGAAGGAGCGGATCTGCGCGGACCATCCGTTCGGCCGAGATCTGCCACATCGGCGCCAGGCGGAAGGACACGTCCTTGAGCACCTCGACCAGCGTGCCGCCCAGGCCGAACATCATCAGCGGCCCGAAGCGCGGGTCGCGGCTGGCGCCGAGGATCACCTCCACGCCCTTGCGGGCCATCTCCTCGATCGAGAATGCCCTCGATCCTGGCTCCCGGGGACGGCCTTCTCGACGTTCGCGATGGATCTTCTCGTAGGCGGCGCGCCGCCTCCTCGGGGCCGTGGACGTTGAGGATGCACGCCGCCGGCGTCGTACTTGTGGACCACGTCGGCCGACATGACCTTCATCGACCACCGGCGTGCCGAACGACTCGGCGATCTTGCGCCGCCTCGGCCGCGCTCGTGGCCACGATCGCTCTTCGAGCAGCGGCAGCCGGTAGCACTCGAAGAGCGGCCGGCACTCGGCCTGCGTCAGGTAGCGCTCGTCCTGGCCGTCCGAGGGACTCGGCGATGATCCGGCGCGCCTTGTCGACGTCGAGGTCGTTGAAGTCCGGCATCTCGCGGCGGGGGATTTCGTCAGAGCTCGACCAGCCGGTCGGCGGCCGCCAGGCTCTGACGCCGTCCTCGGGGAACGGGTAGTTCGGAATGCCCGCGTTGCGCAGGATCTCCACGCCCGGCGCCACGTCCTTGGCGCCCATGAACGAGCAGACCACCGGCTTGTTGATGCCCTTGACGGCCTCGGGCACGACGGCGGCCGTCTCCTCGATGTCGGTCATCGACTGCGGCGTGAGGATGACGATGCCCATGTCGACGTTCTCGTCCTCCAGCACGGTGCGCACCGCGGCCTTGTAGCGGTCGGCGCGGGCGTCGCCGATCACGTCGATCGGATTGCGCAGCGAGGCGGTGGCGGGCAGCGACGCCTTCAGCTTGTCCTTGGTCTCGTCGCGACAGCTCGGCCAGCTTCAGGCCGTGCCGCACGGCGGCGTCGGTGGCCATGATGCCCGGCCCGCCGGCGTTGGTGATGATGGCCACGCGGTTCCCCTTGGGCAGCGGCTGCGTGGTGTACAGGGCGGCGTAGTCGAACAGCTCGGCGATCGTGTCGACCCGCTGCACGCCGCTCTGGATCAGCAGGGCGTCGTAGACCGAGTCGGAGCCGGCCAGCGAGCCGGTGTGGCTGCTGACGGCCTTGGCGCCCTCGGGCGAGCGGCCCGACTTCAGGCAGAGCATCGGCTTGTGCGTTTCCCAGAAGATCTCGCGCGCCGTCTCGATGAACGCGCCGGCCGTTGGTCATGTCCTCGAGGTACATGGCGATGACCGGGGTCTTCTCGTCCTTCGGCCAGGTAGGCCAGCAGATCGATCTCGTTGACGTCGGCCTTGTTGCCGAAGCTGATGAACTTGCTGAAGCCCATCTGCCGCTCCTCGGCGTAGTCGAGCACCGAGGTGCACAGGGCGCCGCTCTGGGAGATGAAGGCCAGATTGCCCGGCTCGGGCATCTTGCGGCCGAAGGTGGCGTTCATGCGCACGGTCGGGTCGGTGTTGATCATGCCCAGGCAGTTCGGGCCGATCAGCGGGATGCCGGCCTCGCGCACCGCGTCGCGCAGCTGCTGCTCGAGGGCCGCCCCTTCGGCCCCGATCTCCTTGAAACCGGCCGAAATCACCACCATGGCCTTGACGCCCTTGGCCGCCTGCGTCGACCACCTCCAGGACGGCCGCCGCCGGGACCATGACCACGGCCAGGTCGACGGGCGCGGGGATGTCGCGAGCGAGGGGTAGGCGTGGACGCCGAGAATCGACCTCGGCCTTCGGGATTGACCGGATAGACCGAGCCGTTGAACTCGGTGAAGAGCAGATTGCGAGAAGGTCGTTGCCGACCGTGCCCGGGCTGGTCGAAGCGCCGACCACGGCGATCGATTTCGGATTGAAGACGGCGTCGAGTTTTAAAAGATTTTCCTTGGCCATAATTATTTGAAGTCTCCTTTCATCATGATCCGTGTATGTCTAGGTATGAATCCATTAATGGCATTCAAAGGTTTTCAGGCCGGCGCGAGCTATCAGCTCTCTTCGGCCTTGGCCACGGAGCAGATCTTGTCGCCGTTCTCGAGGTTGATCAGGCGCACGCCCTGAGTGGCGCGGCCGACCGCCCGGATCTGCTTGGTCTGGATGCGGATGACCTTGCCGCTCAACGTCACGACGAGCAGGTCATGCTCGGTCACGCCCAGCACGGCCACGGCCGGCCCGATCTTGGGCGTCACCCTCAGGTTGATGAGCCCCTTGCCGCCGCGGTGCTGCTTCCGGTAGGAGTTGACTTCGGTACGCTTGCCGTAGCCCTTTTCGCTGGCCGTGAAGACGTACTTTTCCTCGCCGCCCATCGACACCATGCCGATGACCTCGTCCTTCTTGGCCAGCCTCATGCCGCGCACGCCGGCCGCGGTCCGGCCCATCGGCCGGATGTCTTCCTCGCTGAACCGGATGGCCTTGCCGAGCTTGGTGGCGATGATGATGTCGCGCTTGCCGTCGGTGAGGCGCGACCACATGAGCTGGCTTTTGGGATGAAGGCTCATGGCGATGATCCCGCCCCGCCGGACGTTCCGGAACTCGTTAAGGTGGGTCTTCTTGATCTGGCCGTTCGTCGCCAGCATGACGATATACTTGTCCTCGTTGAAATCCTTGACGGCGACGACCGATGTCATCACCTCGCCCGGCTGGAGCTCGAGGAGGTTGACGACGGCCTTGCCCCGGCCCGAGACGCCGACGTCGGGGATCTCGAGCGCCCTGAGCCAGTAGACGCGGCCGATGTTCGTCAGGAACAGCAGGTAGGAGTGGGTCGAGCAGACGAAGACGTCCTCGACGATATCCTCGGCCTTCATCGAGATGCCCCGGCGGCCCTTGCCCCCCCGCATCTGGAAGTGATACGAGGACAGCGAGGTCCGCTTGATGTAGCCGGACTGGGTGGTCATGACGACGACGTCTTCCTCTTTGATCAGGTCCTCGGCCCGGATGTCGGTGATGACCTCGTCACGGATCTCGGTCTGCCGCTCGTCGCCGTACTTTTCCCTGATCTCCCGGAGCTCCTCGACGATGATGTCGAGGACCAACTGGTCCGAGCCCAGGATCTTGCGCAGCTTGACGATCAGGGCCTTGACCTCTTTGTACTCCTGGACGATCTTGTCGCGCTCGAGGTGGGTCAGCCGCTGGAGCTGCATTTCCAGGATGGCCTGCGCCTGGATCTGGGTCAGCTTGAACTTCTCCATCAGGCCCGTCCGCGCCTCGTCCACGGTCCGGGAGGCCCGGATGAGCTTGATGATGGCGTCGAGGTGGTCGAGGGCGATGACCAGTCCCTCCAGGATGTGGGCCCGGAGCTCGGCCTTCTTCAGGTCGAACCGGGTGCGGCGCCGGATGACGTCCTGCCGGTGGGAGATGAAATACTTCATCACGTCGAGCAGGCCGAGCACCTTCGGCTGCTTGTCGACGATGGCCAGCATGATGATCCCGAACGAGGTCTGGAGGGCGGTGTGCTTGTAGAGGTTGTTGAGGACGACCTCGGGCAGCTCGCCCCTCTTGACCTCGATGACCATCCGGATGCCCTCGCGGTCGGACTCGTCGCGGATGTCGGCGATGCCCTCGAGCTTCTTGGAGTTGACCAGCTCGGCGATGCTCTCGAGCAGCCGCGCCTTGTTGACCGCGTAGGGGATCTCGGTGATGACGATCCGCTCCCGCTCGCCCTTGTCGCCCCGCTCGATCATCGATTTGGCCCGGAGCTGGATGACGCCCCGGCCGTCGCGGTAGGCGTCGCGGATCCCCGGCCTGTTGAAGATGTAGCCGGCGGTCGGGAAGTCGGGTCCGGGGATGAAATCCATGATCTTGTCGAGCGAGGCGTTGGGATGCTGGACAAGATAGATCAGGCCGTCGCAGACCTCCCGCAGGTTGTGGGGCGGGATGTTGGTCGCCATGCCGACGGCGATGCCCGAGCCGCCGTTGACCAGGAGGTTCGGGAACTTGGTCGGCAGGACCTCGGGCATGGTCAGGCTCTCGTCGTAGTTCGGGACGAAGTTGACCGTGTCCTTCTCGATGTCGGCCATCATCTCTTCGGCCAGCTTCGCCATCCGGACTTCGGTGTAGCGCATGGCCGCCGGCGGGTCGCCGTCGATCGAGCCGAAGTTGCCCTGGCCGTCGACCAGGACATAGCGCATGCTGAAGTCCTGGGCCATCCGGACCAGCGTGTCGTAGGCCGCCTGGTCGCCGTGCGGATGGTATTTGCCGATGACGTCGCCGACGATGCGGGCCGATTTCTTGTAGGGCTTGTTGTGGGTCGTGCCCGATTCGTACATGGCATAGAGGACGCGGCGGTGGACCGGCTTCAGGCCGTCCTTGACGTCGGGAATGGCCCGGCCGATGATGACGCTCATGGCGTAGTCGAGGTACGAGCGCTTCATCTCGGCCTCGAGGCTGACCGTCGACAGGTCGGCGGCGGCCGGCGGGAGCGCCGCCGTGGTCTGTTCGGGCTTGTCCGGGTTCTTATCTTTATCTTCGGGGGTCATCGGTCAGGTCCTTTCGGTGGGCGGCTCAGATGTCCAGGTTCGTCGCCAGCAGGGCGTTCGTTTCGATGAATTTCTTCCGGCGCTCGACCTCGTCCCCCATCAGGGTGTCGAACGTGTCGTCGGCGTCGACGGCGTCCGTGATCGAAACCCGGAGCATGGCCCTGTTCTCGGGGTTCATGGTCGTCACCCAAAGCTGCTCGGGGGTCATCTCGCCCAACCCCTTGTAGCGCTGGATGGTGACGCCTTTCTTGCCCTTCTCGTGGAGATAATCGAGGAGCTTGATCTCGTTGTCGATGACGATCGTCTCGCCGTCGCTGATCACCTCGAAGGGCGGCTGGAACTCCTCGAGTTCCTTGTGGATCTTGAACAGGTTCTTGTATTCGGCGGAATCGACGAGCCCCAGGTTGACCTTGCTGGTGAGCGTCATGCCGTTGATCTGGTACTTGATCCCGAGCTCGTAGGCTTCGTATTCCTCGTCCTTGGTCAGCTCGGTCTGGAGGCCTTTGGCTTCGACCAGGGACTGGATCCTCTTCATCTGTTTCTTGTCCTGGAGGAACTCGAGGCCGCTGACGCCCTCCCGGATCAGGAGGTCGATCAGGAAATGCTCGTAGTTCTTCCGCTTCAGGAGCTCGCTGTAGTTTTTCTTCTGCATGATCCGCAGGAAGAGCTTGCGGAACTTCTCCCCCTCGAAGGTCTCCTTGCCGCCCTTGCTCCGGACCTTGAAGTCCTCGGAGATCTTCTTGACGATCCACTTCTCGTAAGCACGCTCTTCCTTGAGATACGTGACCTCCCGGCCCCGGGAGATCTTATAGAGGGGCGGCTGGGCGATGTAGAGGAAGCCCTGCTCGATGAGGTTTTTCATGTGCCGGTAGAAGAAGGTCATGAGCAGCGTCCGGATGTGGGAGCCGTCGACGTCGGCGTCGGTCATGATGATGACCTTGTGATAGCGGAGCTTGTCCAGGCTCGATTCCTCCTCGCCGATCGATGTGCCCAGGGCGGCGATCATCATCCCGATCTCCTCGTTGTTGAAGATCTTGTCCTGCTGGGCCTGCCAGACGTTGAGGATCTTGCCCCTGAGAGGCAGGATGGCCTGGAAGCGGCGGTCGCGGCCCTGCTTGGCCGAGCCGCCGGCGGAATCGCCCTCGACGATGAAGATCTCGGCCAGGGCCGGGTCGCGCTCCTGGCAATCGGCCAGCTTTCCGGGCAGGGAAGCGGATTCGAGGACGCCCTTGCGGCGGGCCAGCTCGCGGGCCTTGCGGGCGGCTTCGCGGGCCCGGGCGGCGTCGAGCGCCTTGAGGATGACCCGCTTGGCGTTCGTCGGGTTCTCCTCGAGGTAGGCCGTGAGCTGCTCGTTGACCAGGGATTCGACGATGCCCTTGACCTCGGAGTTCCCGAGCTTGGTCTTGGTCTGGCCCTCGAACTGGGGGTCGCGCATCTTGACGCTGAGGACGGCGCACAGACCCTCGCGGGTGTCGTCCCCGGACAGGGCGCCCGCGGCCAGGTCCTTGAACAGATTGTTGGCCACGGCGTAGTTGTTGAGGCAGCGCGTCAGGGCGGACTTGAACCCGATAAGATGGGTGCCGCCCTCGGTCGTGTTGATGTTGTTGACGAAGGTGAAGATGGTTTCGTTGTAGCTGGCGTTGTACTGGAAGGCCAGCTCGACCATGATGTCGTCCTTCTGGCATTCGAAATAGATCGGCCGGGGGTTGAGCACGGTCTTGTTCTGGTTGAGGTACTGGACGAACTCGACGATGCCGCCCTTGTACTGGAATTCCTGGCTCTTGCCGGTCCGCTCGTCGGTGATCGTGATCCGGATGCCGCGGTTGAGGAAGCTCAGCTCCCGCAGCCGCTGGGTCAGGATCTCGAAGTTGAACTCGGTCACCTCGAAGATCTCGTCGTCCGGCCAGAAGGTGATCTTGGTGCCGGTCTTCTTGGTCTTGCCGATCTGCTTGAGCTTGGCCAGCGGGATGCCGCGCTCGTAGCTCTGGGTGTAGATCCCGCCGTCGCGCTTGATCTCGAGGTCCAGGCGCTTGGACAGGGCGTTGACGACGGAGACGCCGACGCCGTGCAAGCCGCCCGAGACCTTGTAGGACTTGTCGTCGAACTTGCCGCCGGCGTGGAGGATGGTCATGACGACCTCGGCCGCGGATTTTTTCTCCTTCTTGTGCATCTCGACCGGGATGCCGCGGCCGTCGTCGATGACGGTCACCGAGTTGTCGACGTGGATGAAGACGTCGATGTTCTTGCAGTAGCCGGCCAGGGCCTCGTCGATGGAGTTGTCCACGACCTCGTAGACGAGGTGGTGGAGGCCCTCGGGGCCGGTGCTTCCGATGTACATAGCGGGCCGTTTCCGGACCGCGTCCAGTCCCTTGAGGACCTTGATGCTTTCGGCCGTATATTTTTGTTCTTTCATGATGTCGAACTCATTGATATAAGACGATTTATCAAGGGTTTTGTCTCAGTCAAAAGGCGCTCCATAAGAAGGCCCTCATTATAGCCAAAACGGGGTTCCAAGTAAAGGGGTCCGGCGTCGATTTTCCACCATATTTTGTGCTGGCCAAAATCCGATATCACAACGATTGGTGGAGGGACGGATTCGGTCAAGATGGAGGGCAGGCAGTCTGGGGACAGGCCCCGGCCTTTACCTGTCCCCGGCCGGGGCCTGTCCCCATCTGAAGCGGCAGTTTTGAAACCGATCGACCGTTCGATTATAATCTGCCTCCAAGGATCGAAACATGCCGGCCAATCTGACCCCACAGTATCTCGAGGCGGACCGCAAGTTCCGGGAGGCCAAAACCCCCCAGGAAAAGCTCGACGCCCTGGACGAGATGATGGCCACCATCCCCAAGCACAAGGGGACGGAAAAGATGCGGGCCATGATCAAGACCAATATCTCCAAGATCAAGGCGGCCATGCAGACCCGGCCGGCGGTGGCGCACCGGGGGCCGAGCTTTCACGTCGAAAGATCGGGGGCCGGCCAGGTGGCGGTCATCGGCCCGCCGAACAGCGGCAAGTCGAGCCTGATCGCGGCCCTGACCGGCGCCCAGCCCGAGGTGGGTGATTATCCGTACACGACCCGCGCTCCGGCTCCGTACATGATGAAGTTCGAGAACATCCTGATCCAGCTCGTCGACACTCCACCGCTCGCGCCGGAGGATGTCGAGTCCGACGTCGTCGAGGTGGTCAAGGCCGCCGACGCGGTGCTCTTCGTCGTCGACCTCGAGGACCAGGACTCGGCCGACGTGGTCGAGAAGCTCCTCACCAACCTGAAGGAGAGGCGGCTCGAGTTCGTCGGGCCCGACCAGCCGCCGCCCGCGGAGCGGACGCAGTTCGTCAAGAGGACCATCGTCCCGGTCAACAAGTGCGATGTTCCCGACGCCCCCGACAACCTGCTCTTCCTCAAGGAGTATTTCGGCAACAGGCTCTCGCTCCGGCCAGTCTCGGCCAAACGGGGAGACGGAATCGAAGAGCTGCGGCGGGATATCTTTCTGTTTCTCGACATCATCCGGACCTACAGCAAAGTCCCGGGCAAAAAGCCGACCTTCAACGATCCGTTCTCGCTCAAGAGGGGAACGACCGTGGGCGAGATGGCGCGGGCCGTCCACAAGGACTTCGTGGAGCAGTTCAAGTACGCCCGGGTCTGGAGGCGGGAGACGCTCCAGGGCCAGATGGTCAATCGCGATTTCGTCCTCGAGGACGGGGACATCGTCGAATTGCATATCTAGGAGATCCAGCCAATGAAGAAGTTTATCGCGCTCTGTGCCGTTCTTGTTTTGGCGGTCGCAGCGTTCGCTCAGATGCAGCCGGTCCCGAAACACTGGTGGGAGAAGGAGCCGCTGCGCATCCTCGACCTCGTCACTTCGATGGGCCAGATCACGGCGCTCGATGCCGCTGTGGCCGCGGAGAAAGCGTCGCACGCCTTCAACGCCGAGCACCTCGAGGTTATGGACATATCCGACGGCGAGGACGACAAGGGCTTCTTTTTCGTCACCAAGGAAGCGGCGACGGCCAACCCCGACATCCTCAAGGCCTATCTCCCCGAGGCCAAGAAGCGGGGCCTCCACGTCATGATCTATTTCAACGTCCATTGGTACAAGCAGTCCTTCGGCAAGCAGCACCCCGACTGGGTGCAGCTCAAGGAGAACGGCCAGCCGCTCACCGGCGTCTACGAGACGGGGACAAGCTTCTGCGTCAACAGCCCCTATCGCGATTGGTGTTTTCAGGTCGTCCGCGACCTCTGCGCCTACCCGATCGACGGCATCTTCTACGACGGCCCGATCTTTTTCCCGGAGACGTGCTACTGCAAGTACTGCCAGGAAAAATACCAGAAGGAATACGGCGCTCCCCTGCCCTCGAAGAAGAACCGCCGCGGCCCCGAGGCCGCCCGGCTCCTCGCCTTCCAAGCCGAAAGCCTGGCCGACTTCCTCCACGATACCCGACAGGTCATCAAGGCGGCCAACCCCGAGATCGCCTTCTACATGAACGGCGGCGAGCGCGGGGGCAACTGGTCCACCGGACGGCTCAACCGCGTCCTGGTCAAGGAGCAGGATATCCTGGGAAGCGAGGGGGGGTTTATCGGCGGCGACCTCACCAAGATGCCCATCTGGAAGCCGGGCGTCATGGCCCGTCTCCTCGAGACCCAATCGGGCGGCAAGCCGCGCGTGATCTTCTCGGCGGCCGGCCACAAGCCGTGGACCTTTTCCCTCCTGCCCGAGCCGGAGCTCAAGCTCCTCTACGCGCAGACGATCGCCAACGCGGCCAACGTCTGGCTCGGCCTCTGGCCCTATGAGTTCCGCCAGGCGGGGATGAAGCCCGTCGATGACATGAACCGCTTCGTGACGGCCAACGCGGCCTACTACCTCGGCACGAAGTCCGAGGCCAAGGTCGCCATCCTCTGGTCGGACAACACCTCGAATTTCTACAGCGGCTCGGACGCCAAGCAGTCCGGACCGGCGGGCATGTCTCCGCAAGCCGGCGTCGGCGATTTCGCCCAGGAATTCTCTGGGATCACCGAGGCCCTGATGCGGACCCAGACGCCGTTCGACGTCATCGACGAGGAGGCCGTCGAGTCGGGCGGGCTGTCGAAGTACACGCTTCTTCTGATGCCGAACGCCGCCTGCGTGAGCGATCGCGAAGCCCGACAGATCGAGGACTACGTCCGCGGCGGCGGCTCGGTGTTCGCGACGTTCGAGACATCGCTCTATGACGAGACCGGCCTCCGGCGGAAGGACATGGCGCTCGCCTCCGTGCTGGGCGTAAGCGCCAGGCCTGAGGTCGTCGGGCCCAAAAGATGGGACTTCATGAAGCCGGCGATCGGAGTCGTCCTGGAAGGGCTTTCAGACAAGCTGCCGGATGAGCAGGCCCGGGATGCCGATAACAAGAGTACACGGCCAATAACATCGTATTCACCCTTCACGGCCGGCCTGCCGTCGGAATTCATGCCGGCCCCCAGTTCCATGTCAGGACCCGGGCCGGACAGGGCCTGGCGCCTGCTCCAGTTCACCGAGCCCCTCCGCGGCCCCTACGAAAAGGTCCCCGTCCTGTCCGAAGACCCGGCCCTGGTCATCAACAATTACGGGAAGGGCCGCGCGGTCTATTGCGCCGGGGATATCGGCGGCAGCCTCAACGCCTTCCGTCTGGCGGAGTTTTTCCGGGTCGTCCAGAACGCCATCCGCGAGCTGGCCCCGTCCCCCGTGCTGGTGGAGAACGCCCCGGCCTCGCTGGATGTGACGCTTCGCTCCCAGGAAGACGGCCGGAGGCTCATCCTTCACCTGGTTAACTTCACCGGTGAGATGGCCCGGCCGATCCAGAAGATCATCAAGCTTCGGGACGTCCGGATCACCTTCAAGGGCGCGGGCAGGCCGGCGCAGGTGCGGGCCCTCGGACGGCCGGCGGTGCTCGAGGCCCAAACGGCGGCCAACGGCGACGTGACGGTGACCGTGCCCGAGATCGGCGAGTATGAGGTGATCGTCCTCGAAAAATAGAGACGCCGGGCCGTTTCAGACCGCGGCGGCGCGGCGCAGGATGCCGAGGTAATCGTCCACTCCGGCAGCCCGAGGGTTCGAAGGATTGGAGTTGTTCTCGAACGACTTCCGGGCGATGCGCGGGAAGTCCGCTTCGGGGATGCCGAGCTCCCGAAAGCCCGGTATAGAAAGCCCGCGGGAGAGCTCCCGGATCCTCTCGACCAGCTGTCGGGCGGCGTCTTGGCCACGGCCGTCGAGCCCGGCGGCCGCGGCGATGAACCCATACTTCGGCGATGCCTCCAGGTTGAACTCCATGACGAGCGGAAGGAAGACGGCGTTCGCCACGCCGTGCGGCGTATCATAGAGCGACCCGATCGACTCGGCCAGGCAGTGGACCGCCCCCACGTCGCTGTTCCCGAAGGCCATGCCGGCCAGCAGGCTCCCCATCATCAGGCCTTCCCTGGCCTCCCCGTTTTTCCCGATGTCGCGATACGCGTCCGGCAGACAGCGGAAGATCAGGCGCACGGCCTCGAAGGCGAGCGTATCCGAGATCGGAGTCGCCGGCCTGGCCGTGATCGCCTCGATCGCGTGGGTCAGGGCGTCGAGGCCGGTCGAGGCTACGAGAGGAGCGGGCAGGCTGGCGAGGAGGCCGGGGTCGACGAGCGCGGCGGCGGGATACATTTTCGGCCCCTTGATGCTCATCTTGAAGCGGCGCCCGGTGTGGGTGATGACCGCCACCCACGTCACCTCGCTCCCGGTTCCGCATGTCGTCGGGATGGCGACCACGGGCAGAGGCGTCTTGGTGTAGCGCTCGCGGCCTTCGTAATCTTCGATCCCCCCGGGGTTCACCGCGAGGAGGGCGACGGCTTTGGCCGCATCGAGAGCGCTCCCCCCGCCCAGCCCGATGACGAGGTCGGCCCGGACGTCTCTCGCCAACTCGCCGGCCCGGTCGACGGTTGTGTGTTTCGGGTTGGGCTCGACCTCGTCGAAGACCGGCAGGCCTGGGAACCGGGTCAGGAGGCGCTCGGCGATGCCCGCCCCGACGATGCCTTTGTCCGTGACGAGCAGCGGCCGCGCCGATCCCAGCCTGTCCCGGACGACCCCGCCGACCTCGTCGACGACACCCGCACCAAAGAGGATTTCCGTCGGCATATAGTATCTCATGGCCCGCCTCCAGGTCGCGCCCCGCTTTTATCACAGCCCCGCCGCCGATTCAAGCGGCCATCAGGTCAACAGCGACGCGCCGTTATAGGCAAAAGGAACGGGTGGCACGGCGCCGGTCTCCGCCCGCCCGGAGCGACGGGGACCCCTTTCTTGACGGGTGAGGCGCGAGGACGGACGGGGCGGCGCCGTGCCAGGACCCGTTCCTGACGATGTTGATTTGGGGGATGGGTTTTGCTATTGTCAATTCCATCGCCATGAAATGAGGAGGTTATCGATGACAAAGTTCGCCTGGATGCTCGTTTTTGCCTCGGCCTTCTTGATGTTCGCCGGCACGGTGGCCGAGGCGGCCAACCCCAAAGTCCTGATGAAGACGTCCAAAGGGGACATCACGATCGAGCTCTTCGCCGACAAGGCGCCGATCACGGTGAAGAATATTCTTGCCTACGTGGACGCCAAGTTCTATGACGGCACCATCTTCCACCGGGTCATCAAGGGTTTCATGATCCAGGGCGGTGGCTACACGGCCGCTTTTGTCGAAAAGCCCTCCAAGCCCGCCATCAAGAACGAAGCCGCCAACGGTCTGAAGAATACGCGGGGCAGCCTGGCCATGGCCCGTACTCCGGACGTCGACAGCGCGACCAACCAGTTCTTCATCAACCTGGTCGACAACGCCTTCCTGAACCACCGCGACAATACGCCCGACGGGTACGGCTACTGCGTCTTCGGCAACGTGACCGCCGGCCTGGATGTCGTCGATGCCATCGCCGCTTCCCCGACCGGGGCCGCCCGCGGTATGAGGGACGTCCCCCGCGAGACGATCACTATCCTGTCCGTTCGGCGCCTCTGACCCGGCGCGGGAAGTCCCGGCCCGAGGCCGTTGCCGGCGGCTGCGCGTTGCCTTGGCTTGAACACGAGGAGCGGCGAATGAAACTGAGCAAACCCATGACCCTGGCGGCCGTCCTGGCCGGATTGATTGCGCTCGGCGCCGGCTTATCGACAGCGGCGGACGCAGATAAGCTCAGCGCTGACGTACGAAAAGCCCTCGACTCGATCCAGCCCGCCGAGGCCTACGACATCAACAAGACGCTGGCCTCTCCGCGGTTTGCCGGCCGGCTGACCGGCTCCGAAGGCTACACGTCGGCCGCCAAATGGGCCGCCGAGTGCTTCAAGGCCTGGAACCTCAAACCGATCAGCCGCGAAAACGGCTATCTCCAGCCCTACCCGTCGCCCTACGTCCTCGTGGACAAGGCGGAGATGTCTTTTCTCATCCCGGAAAAGCCGGCGAGTGGGTCTGAACCCGCATCGAAAGAGGTCAAGCTTCAACTCGAGAAGGAATTCCTGCCGCTTCTCTTTTCGGACAGCGGGAGCCGGACGGCCGGCCTGGTGTTCGCGGGCTGGGGCATCAGCGCCCCGGACCTGGGCTACGACGATTATGCGGGCCTCGACGTCAAGGGAAAATTCGCCCTCTGCTTCCGGGGGACGCCCGACGGCGCCGACCGCCGGTTCGAAAACCACGACCAGCACCGCGTCCGGATGCGAACAGCGAAGGACCAGGGCGCGCTCGGCATCATCTACATCTACGACGAGATCGCCTCCAACCCGAACGGCGACTGGATCGAGGGTTTCACTCCGGCCGAGATAAGCTACAGCGCGGCCGACCAGGTCCTCGGGGAGAAGGCGACGACCGCCGCGGCCTTGAGAAAGATCCTGACCGACTTCAAGAAACCGCTCTCGTTCCCGCTCCGCGCCCAGGCCAGCCTGACCGTTGTCTCGCGCAATTTCCCGGACGGCGTCGGCTACAACGTAGCCGGCTGGGTGGCGGGCTCGGACCCGAAGCTCAAGACGGAGTGTCTCGTCATCGGCGGGCACTTCGACCACAACGGTCTCCAGATGGGGCTCCTCTTTCCCGGGGCGGACGACAACGCCAGCGGCAGCGCCGCGGTCATGGAGATCGCCAAAGCCTTCTCGAAGCTCGGCGCCAGGCCGAAGCGGTCCGTCATCTTCGTCCTGTTCGGCGGCGAGGAGAAGGGACTGCAGGGTTCGGAGTATTTCGCCGGGCACCTGCCGGCGGGGTTTGAAAAAGTGGACACGATGTTCAACTTTGACATGGTCGGCGAGGGCGACCGTTCGGGGATCGGTTACAGCGCCGGCTCGCCCGAGCTCAAGGCCCTGGTCGAAGAGGCCGACGGGTTCGTCCACACGCTCGCCGGTTCCTATCCGATCCGCGGCGTCGGCGTGCGCGGCTCCGACCACGCGCCGTTCTTCCAGAGGGGCATCCCCTGCATCTCGTTCCACTCGAACGGCCCGCACCTGTTCTACCACTTGACCGGCGACACCATCTACCGAATCAACCCGGATATGCTGGCCGATGTCGCCCGCCTGGCTTTTCTGGCGGCCTGGAAGCAGGCCTCCAGGTGAACATGGTCGGGAATTGACGAAAATGAAACCGACAGCGCGCGCGGGGAGTATATCACCGAGGAGATCCAGAGAACTATGACCGCCGGCCGGCAAGATCCCCCACCGGGCCGAAAAAAACAAAAGACAGTCCTGATCGCCGCCTGCGGATTGGCCGCGCTCGCCGCCCTGGCCGCCTTCGCCATCCTGGGCACCGGCTGGCTCGACGGCAGGAAAAGCCCGCCCCAGCGGGCTGTCGCGGAGACTGTCTTGGCGCCGCCGCCGGCCGGGCCGCGTCTCGAGCTGCGCAAGATCGCTCTCCGCTCGGGGGACAACATCGGCGATGTCCTGGCCGGGCACGGCCTCTCCCCCACCGAAGTCAACGATCTCTGCGAGCGGGCACGGCCGGTCTATGACCTGCGCCGGATCAACGCCGGCCAGGAGCTCCGTATCTACGCCTCCGTGGACGGCCGGATCGACCGCCTGGAATACGACATCAACGAGACCGACTATCTCGCCGTCGACCGGCGGGACGGCCGGTTCGAGGCGGCCCTCAGGCACCGGGCGGTGGACATCCGGGTCAAGGAGATCTGGGGCTCGATCGACGAGAGCCTGATCCTGGCCTTCAACCAGCTCGGCGAGGAAGACCCGCTGGCCCTGGCCTTTGCCGAGCTCTTCGGCTGGGACGTGGATTTCTACATGGACCTCCAGCCCGGGGACACTTTCAAGGTCATCTTCGAGAAACGGTATATCGAGGGGCGGCTGGCGGGGGATGGGAACATCCTGGCCGCCGAGCTCGTGAACGAGGGGAAGGTCCACAGGGCCTTCTTTTTCGCGCCGCCCGATACCAGGAAGCCCGGCTACTATAACGAGGCCGGCGCTTCGCTCGAGAAAGAGTTCCGCAAATCGCCGATCAAGTGGGCGCGGGTCACGTCAAGGTTCAGCGGCCACCGCTTTCATCCCATCCGTCAAGTGTACACCGCTCACTACGGAGTCGATTATGCCGCTCCCGCGGGCACGCCGATCCAGGCGACGGCCGACGGGGTCGTCGTCTCGGCCGGCTGGAACGGCGGCGCGGGCCGGATGGTCCGCATCCGGCACAGGAACAATTACGAGACGACCTACATGCATCTCCAGGGCTTCGCCCCGGGCATCCGGGCGCGCGAGCGGGTCAAGGGCGGAGATGTCATCGGCTATGTGGGTTCCACCGGGGAATCCACCGGGCCGCATGTCGATTACCGGATCCTCCGCGGCGGCGGCTACCTCAACCCCTTGAGCGCCAAGTTCGCGCCCGTCGAGCCCCTCAAGCCGGAGTTCGTGGAGGACTATAAGAAAAGCATCAAGAACTATCGGTCACTGCTCGACGACCCCCTGATATTGGTCAGGGGCACCCTGATCTAGCGGACCTGTTCCGGCGGGAAGGCGCGCTCGAGCTAGTTCTTTTTCTCCCCGTTCTTCTCTTTCAAGGAGCCTTTGGACACGGAAGTCCCGGTGGTGCTGCCGCTCCCGGGCTGGCCGGGCGTCGACGGAGCGGCCCCCAGGCCCGGCCCTGAATCCAGAGCAGGGCCGCCGAAAGAGCCGTCCTGCGCCCGCATCCTCGACCGCGGCCGGGATATGATGTCGCGCGATCTCAGGCCGAGTTGGGGCGAGTAGACCTCGTTGGTGCGGCTCGAATAGGAAATGTCGACACCCAGCCTGGCCCCGGCCCGGACGTCGGGGTTCCAGTCCCGGAAGCGCGGCCCGAGCCTCCCGGCATTCTCGCCCGCGGAGAATCGACCGGGTCCAAGCCGGGGCAACCGGCCCTCTCCAGCGCTTCGGTCCTGGATGACGGCGTCAGGCCGGGAGACGGCTCGTTCCCCGCGAGAAAGGGAATCTCCGGGCGAGGGCGCCAGGTTCGGGCTTCTCGGCGTGGGGTTTGTCCTTGCCTGAACGTCAGAGATCGCCCGGAGGACTTCATAGCTTCTGAGCGCCGCTTTGGAGGCGGCCTCGCTCCTGACCGGCGGGGCGTCCCCGGTCCCGCGCCCCCTGACCTCCGGCCGCTCCAGAAAACGGTCGAGCGGGACGGCTTTCTCCCGCCAGCCCGGCGTGGCGAAGTCGGCCTTGCCGACGATAACGGTCCGGCGCATGGCCTCGTGGAGCGATTCCCGCGCTCCGGGATCGCCCCTCTTCAGGGCCTCGGCGGTGAGCTTCAGGGCGGTCTTCATTTCCTTAGGAACAGGCAACTCGGGCTCGTCCTTCCTTTTGAGCGAGTCTTTGTCGATGATGGACCGGACGGAGCGATTGCCCGGCTCACGGTCGAGGCCTGTCCTGACGATGTCTCCGGTCCACGGGCCATCGTAGGTCCAGTCCCAGAGCCAGGCCCCGCCTCGGCAACCCTCGAAATAATCGAAAAGCGTGTACGGGCGCCAGATGTAATGGTCGGACCAGAACGCCCAATCGACCCAGGCCGGGGCGAACAGCGAGCCGGGCATCCAGACCCAGCCCGATTTCTTGTCCCACATCCACAGGCCGAGATGATAAGGCACCCAGCCCCAGGGCTCGCCGGGCACCCAGTAGAGCTGTCCGTTGTATTCGGACCAGTCGCCGTAAAAATAAGGCTGCCAGTTTCCCCAGGCGGCGAGGTAGCGCTGCCAGTTTCCCCATCCGGCACTGAACGTCCAGAACGCCATGTCTCCGCTCGCCGGAGCCACCGGGCTTCCCCACGAGTACCGCAAGTCGTTGATGTACGGCCTCCAGACATAGCCGTAAAGGTCGTGCCAGAGCCATTCGCCGTACAGGTTCCCGAACTTCTGGGCGAACTCGAAGACCGCCGGCGGGAGCTTCTGGAGCGGTTTGGGCAGGACGTTGCCTTCGTGAGTGGACTTGAAATCCGCGTTCACTTTTTCGTTCCAGGCGAGGAAAGCGGAGGCCGGAACTGGGCTCGACGGCCCGGGGGACATTGTCGGCATCGACGCCGACGCTCTCGCCGGCGACCACCTTGCGCTCGAACAGAAGGCGCGGGTTCGGACCGAAGAGAAGATCGGTCCGGCCCCTCTGTCACCTCGACGGTCGTCCGGCCGATTTCTACCGCGACAACAGCGACGGCGCTGTCGCGGAACTTGACCGAGGCCGCGGGCGTCATGACCTGGAAGATCTCGAGCGCGCTGTGCTTCCGGTACATGACATAGACCTGGCCCTGGGCGAGGAGCAGGTTCGAAACCTTCTCGGCGGTGCTCAGCGTCTGGGCCAGGATGGTCTCGATCTTGAGCTTCGTCCCGAAGTCAAGCCGGACGATCGTGCCGTTGTCGAACTGGACCTCGCACCGGCTCCCCTCGGGCGTCTGGATCGTGTCCCCCGGCCCGAGCGGCAGGTTGAGGACGGCCGCCTCCGGCGCGCGCGCCTCGAGCCGATAAACCATGGGGCCCGGCGCCCCCTCGGCGGTCTCGACGTAACTGATATGCCCGAAGTAGAAGTCTCCCTTCTCCCCGACGACCTTGTACTGGTCACCCCAGGCGGCGGCCGCAAAAAAGAGGAAGATAGAGAGCCCAACACAGACCAAGCCCTGTTTTTTCATCCCCATTCTCCCCGGAGAAGCCTTCATTCCACCCTTAAAATAGCAAATAACATGCCACTTGTCATATGGGGAGAGTGATCTCAGAGCCGCACACAAAATCGTCACCCGACGAGGACAACTGCCCTCAAATCCTACACGCTCCAAAAGTCAGCCTCCCCTTTGTCCCCCTGGAATGCCGGCAGGGGCGGATGGGGATGCTGCCCCGAAGACCCCCGTAGCGGAGGGGGAACCGCCGAAGGCGGGGGAACCGACGGGACTGGTTCCCCGGGGTCGGGGGGCGAGGGGCACATCACCGTCTGATCCTGCCGGCTCCAGGGAATAAAGGGCAGGGGGATGGTGTTACAGAGCCCACAGTGGATTGACGGCGGCTCCCTGAAAACGCTACGATGGGAAGCGATGGCCCCCTCAAAATCGGAGCGCTACCGGAACCCCTTCCCGACCGTCGACATCATCATCGAGATCGCCCGGCCCGACGGCCGGCCGGGCATCGTCATGATCAAGCGAAAGAACCCTCCCCCGGGCTGGGCGCTGCCGGGCGGGTTCGTGGATTACGGCGAATCACTGGAGCACGCCGCCGTTCGCGAGGCCAAGGAAGAAACCACTCTGGATGTCGAGCTCCTCGGCCAGTTCCATACCTACTCCGAGCCGGGCCGCGACCCGCGCTTCCACACCATCTCGACCGTCTTCATCGCCAAAGCCGAGGGCACGCCCAAGGCCGAGGACGACGCCGCCGAGATCGGGATCTTTTCCGCCGACGACCTGCCGCTGCCGATCGCCTTCGACCACGCCCGGGTCATCGCCGACTACTTTCACAAAAGATATCAGCCCACCTGAGCTTCTCGGGGACGTTCCCCCGCTTGACAATGCCGGACGCTAAAGGGGACAATCGTCGCATGGACGACGAACAAGAACCCAAGACCGATAAAGACATGAAGCTCGCCGAGCTCTGCCGGGTCAACGGGCCCGTCGAAGCCGCGGTCATCAAAAACTTCCTGGAGAACCAGGGGATCGCCTGCATCCTCCAGGGTCAGATGCTCCAGGCCATCTATCCCATCCTCGTGGACGGGCTGGCGGAGATCAAGGTCCTGGTCTCGGAAGCCGATCTGGCGACCGCCAGGGAGCTGCTGCAGACGCGCGGCGTTCCGGGGTGCGAAGAGGACTAGCGCCCGAGACGTCCGTCCAGCCCTTTTCTCTCCTTAATAACAATCTAAATTATATATATATAAATAATCTAAATTAATAGAAAAAATGGGCAATTTTTTCTTGACATTTGTCCCGCCGTCCCCTAGTATTTGCCATGAATGGGATGAAACGGGACAAAATGGGAAATTCACTTATAGGAAATTATTCGGCCAAGATCGATAAAAGCGGTCGGATCAAGATCCCCGAGAAGTTCCGCGCCGCCATCGAGGAGGAATACGGCCGAGACGTTTTCATCACCTCGCTCACCGACGAGGCCGTCCAGATCTACCCCGTCGCCGTCTGGCTCGAGCTCACCGGCGTCGCCCGGGAAGGCGCCCTTCATCTTCGACCGGATGTCCGGCGCTTCATGCTCCGGGTCAACAGGAAAGGCGCCCGCCACGAGATCGACGGCAAGGGCCGCGTTCTTCTCACGGCACCGCTCAGGGAAGCCGCGCGTCTCCAGGATGAAGTGGAAGTCATCGGGTTCAATGATCACCTGGAGGTCTGGAACCGGGAGCAGCTCGACCAGAAGCTCGAGGCCAAACCCCTGACCGACGAGGATTTTGAAAACATCTCAGAGCTCATCCCCCGCGGGAAAGGCGAATGAGCGAAAAAGGCCATGTGCCCGTCCTTCTCCATGAAGTCATCGAGTACTTGGAGGCGGGCAGAGAAGGGCTCTACATCGACGCCACCATCGGCCTGGGCGGCCACGCCCTGGCCATCCTCGAACACAACCCCAAGGCCCGCCTCGTCGGCTGCGACATCGACGGGCAGGCCCTGGACATCGTCAAGGCCAGGCTCCTGCCCTACGCCGACCGGGTGGAGCTGTATCAGGCCGATTTCCGCCTGATCCCCACCCTCGACATCGATTTCTCCTCCGTGCGCGGCCTGCTCCTCGACCTGGGGCTGTCCTCGTTCCAGCTCGACGATCCGGAACGGGGCTTCAGCTTCAACCTGGACGGCCCGCTGGACATGCGCATGGATATCCGGAACAAGACGACCGCCTTCAAGATCATCGATACCTATTCGGAGCCCCGGCTCGCCCAGCTCTTTCTCCAGTACGGCGAGCTCCACCAGGCCCGCCGGCTCGCCCGGGAGATCGTTGCCCGCCGGCGGCTCAGGAAGATCTCGACGACGTCCGAGCTCCGGGCGATCGTCGAGCTGGTCTGCCACTGGATCCCCCAGAAGGGGAAGATCCATCCGGCGGCCAAGGTCTTCCAGGCCCTCAGGATCGAGGTCAACGGCGAGCTCAGCGGACTGGCCGAGTTCCTCGAGACCATGGCTGCCAGAGTCGGCCCCGGCACGCGCCTGGCGGCCATTTCATTCCATTCCCTCGAGGACCGGATCGTCAAGCAGACCTTTCACAGGCTGGCGGCGGGCGAAGGACGCCCTCCCCTGCTCCGCCTGATCACCAAAAAACCCGTCATAGCGGGCGACCAGGAGCTCGCCGCCAACTCGCGGGCCAGATCGGCCAAGCTCCGGGCGGCGGAGAGGATCTGATGGTCCGCAAAAAATACGCCAAAAAAGAGGTGCTGCTGGCGGGGGGGGCCGTTCTCCTGGCCATCGGCACGCTCACTTTCTATATCTGGCAGCAATCCGTCCTGATCAACCTGGGCTATGAATCGAGCAAGCTCGAGAGGGCCAAGGCCCAGCTCGGCGAGGACATCCGCCGGCTGGACACCGAAAAGGCCACTCTCCTGGCGCTCGACAAAGTGAACAGGATCGCCCGTAACGAGCTTCAGCTTACGGACCCCCGCCAGGACCAGATCATCTACGAGGGACTGACCCCGCCGGCGGAGGAGAAGTGAGCGATTTCGCCTATACCGGGGAAAAGCGGACCCGCAAGCGGACCGTCCTCCTGACGCTCTTTTTCTTTCTCTGGTTTTTCGGGCTCACCCTGAGGCTCATCCAGCTCCAGGTCATCGAGCACCCCAAACTGCGGCAGTCCGCGGTCAAGCAGAACCAGTCCAAGAAAGACATCATTCCGGAGCGGGGCGAGATCCTCGACCGGAGGGGAAAAGTCCTGGCCCGGAGCCTGCCCGTGCCGTCCGTGGCGCTCTTCGGCGCCACCCCCGATAGCGGGGCCTATGCCAACGTCCTCCGGCTGAAGACGATCCTGGACCTGTCGGAGCGAGATCTCCGCAGGATCAAGAACCAGATCGATCAGCGCGACTCGTTCATCTTCATCAAGCGCAAGGTCAGCCGGGAAGAGGCGGAGGCGGTCGGCCGGCTGCGCCTCGAGGGCATCGGCTTCCAGGAGGAACACAAGCGGTTCTACCCGTCGGGCGCCCAGGCTGCCCAGCTCCTCGGGGGCGTCGGCATCGACAACGAAGGGCTCAGCGGCCTGGAGCTCCAGTACGACTCGCGGCTCGCCGGCAGCAAGGGGGAGAGACTGATGCTGTGCGATGCCCGGCGGCGGGCCTACCACTGGGAAGTTCTGAAGGAGCCGCAACCGGGGAAGGAGCTCGTGCTCACGATCGACGAGACCATCCAGTACATCGCATCGAGCGAGCTGGAAAAGGCGGTCCGGGAAAACGCCGCCGCCTGGGGCACCGTGATCGTCTCGCACCCGGCCTCGGGTGAGATCCTGGCCATGGCCACCTCGCCCTCGTACGATCCGAATGACTTCCCGCCCCCGGACCGCAACCTCCTGCGCAACAAAGCCATCCAGGAGAACTTCGAGCCGGGCTCGACCTTCAAGATCGTGACCGCCGCGGCGGCCAGGGAATTCGACATCGTCGATTTCAACGACCATTTCGACTGCAGCCAGGGTTTCATCCGGGTCCCGGGATACACTATCCGGGACCACAAGAGGATGGGCGTCCTGACGTTCGCCGAGGTTATCATCGATTCGTCGAACGTCGGCACGGTCCAGGTCGGGCTGCGCGTCGGCCAGGACAAGCTCTATCGCATGATCAAGGCCTTCCGGTTCGGCGAGAAGACCGGCATCGAGCTGCCGGGCGAGGAAAACGGGATCTGCCATCCTCCGAGCTCGTGGAGCAAGTCATCGCTCGCCTCGCAGTCTATCGGCTACAGCATCTCGGTGACGGCGATCCAGGTCCTCCAGGCGATGAACGTCATCGCCAACCGCGGCCTGCTCATCCCCCCCCGAATCTCCCGGGGCACCGTCGACCGGGAGGGGTTGGCGCCGGCTCCGGCGGCGGCCGGGGCCCGGGTCATCGCCGAGCGGACAGCGGCCGAGCTCATCGACAACATCTTCGCCAAGGTGGCGGTCGAGGGGACGGCCACCCAGGCCCGCCTCGACGGTTTCACCGTGGCGGGCAAGACGGGGACGGCCCAGCGTTCGATCCCGGGCGGCCGGGGCTATTCGTCCGGCAGTCACCTGGCGTCGTTCGTCGGGTTCGTGCCGGCGCCCGACCCGGCCATCTCCATCATCGTCGTCATCAACGATCCCAAGGCGAAATTCTATTACGGCGGCCTGGTCGCCGCCCCGGTCTTCCGGGAGATCGCCCGGCGGGTGCTCCTCTATCTCGACCGCTTCCCGGAATTCGACCCCTCCCGAAAAGTCCTCACTGCCAAAGTGCGGGGGGAAGATTGATCATGAAGCTCAAGGACCTGTTCAAGAACGTTCCTTGCATCGAACTGAGCGGGAACGGCGACCCGGACATCCTGGGGATCGCCTACTCTTCGCTCGAGGTCCGGCCGGGGTTCCTGTTCGCCGCCCTGCCGGGGGGGAAGACCGACGGCTTCCGGTTCGTCGACGATGCCCTCGGCCGCGGCGCGGCCGCCGTGCTGTCCGAAAACCCCAAGCCCCAGGACCGGCAGGCGGCCTGGATCAAGGCCGGCGATGCGCGCGAGGCCCTGGCCCTGGCCGCCGCGAACTTCTACGATCACCCGTCGATGAAGCTGAAGGTCGTGGGCATCACCGGCACAAAAGGCAAGACGACGGTCACGTATCTCCTCGAATCGATCCTGGTGAAGGCCGGCCTGGTTCCGGGAGTCATCGGCACGGTCAACTACCGGTGGCCGGGCCGGCTCATCCCCGCCCCGAGGACGACCCCCGAGGCTCCGGATATGCAGCGGATGCTGAGCGAGATGCTGGCCGACGGCGTCACCCACTGCCTGATCGAGGTCTCCTCGCACGGGCTCGAGCTCAAGCGGGTCTGGGGCATCAGCTTCGACATCGCCGCCTTCACCAACCTGGGCCATGAGCACCTCGACTTCCACGAATCGATAGAAGACTACTTCGAGGCAAAAAAGAAGCTGTTCTTCCTCAACGCTAAGAAGCGGACCGCGGTCGTCAACCTCGACGACCCTTGGGGACAGCGGCTGATCAACGAGCTCCCCCTGAAGACGGTCTCCTTCGGCCTCGAGCCGGCCGCCATCGTTCGCGCCGGGAATGTCCGGCTCGGCGAGAGCGGCATCAAGGCCGATATTGATTACCCCGGCGGGCAGATCAAGGTCAGCTCGCCCCTGATGGGCCGGCACAATCTCTACAACGTCCTGGCCGCCATCGCCGCCGGGCTGGCCCTGAATATTCCCCCGGCGGTCATCAAGGAGGGCATCGCCGAGCTCAAGGGCGTCCCGGGCCGCCTGGAAAAGATCGAAAACAGCCTGGGCTTTCAGGTCTATGTCGACTATGCGCATACCGACGAAGCGCTGCGGAGCCTGCTGGAGACGGTCCGGGAGCTCAAGCCCAACCGCATCCTCCTCGTCTTCGGCGCGGGCGGCGATAGGGACAAAGGCAAGCGGCCGCGGATGGGCAAAGTGGCCGCGGCGCTGGCCGATGTGATCTTCCTGACATCCGACAACCCGCGGTCGGAGGACCCGCTGGCCATCATCGCCGATATCGAGAAAGGCATGCTCGAAGGGAAAGCCAAGGAACGAAGCGTCGTTCCCGACCGCCGCGAAGCGATCGCCCGGGCCCTGGCCGCCGCCGGCAAGGGGGACTGCGTGCTGATCGTCGGCAAAGGCCATGAGCGCACCCAGACCTTCAAAAGCGAGACGGTTCCTTTCGACGACGCCCAGATCATCCGGGACATTCTCAAGGCCATGGAGCCCAAGCCCTGATGGTCGAGCTGCGACTGGATGAGCTGGCCGCCCGGATGAACGGCCGCATCCTGCAAGGCGACCCCGCCCGACTCGTTGGGCGGTACGGCATCGATTCCCGCACGACCACGCCCGGCGAGCTCTTTTTCGCCATCCGGGCGCGCCGCGACGGCCATGAGTTCATCCCGGCGGCGGCGGCGAAAGGGGCGGCCGGCGCCGTCACGTCCCGCGATGTGCCCGTCCCCCGTGAGGACTTCGCGCTCCTCCGGGTGGACGACACCGTGGCGGCGCTCGAGCGGCTGGCCCGCGCGACGCTCGCCGCGCAACTGGTCAAAGTGGTGGGCATCACGGGCAGCGTGGGCAAGACAACGACCAAGGAATTCACCGCTTCCCTCCTTTCGGGCCGGTTCGCCGTCCTGAAATCCGAGGGAAACTTCAACAACAACCTCGGCCTGGCGCTCTCTCTCCTCCGGCTCGAGCCCGCCCACGAGGCCGCCGTCCTCGAGATGGGGACGAGCGGGTTCGGCGAGATCCTGGCCCTCACCCGGGTCGCCCCCCCGGACGTCGCGGTGATCACGAACGTCAACCCCGTGCATCTCGAGTTCCTGCATGATATCGAGGGAGTCGCCCGGGCCAAGAGGGAGATCCTGGAGGGGGCCCGGGACACCGCCGTCGCGGTCCTCAACACAGACGATCCCTGGGTCCGGAAGATCGGGGCCGACTGGCGGGGCCGCCGGCTGACCTTCGGGCTGGGCCCGGACGCGGACGTCCAGGCCGCTTCGGTCCGAGCGCTCGGGCAGGACGGCCTGACCTTTGAGCTTCGCTGCCCGGGGAGAAAGGCCCGGGTTCAAGCGGCCTTCCTCTACGGGGAATACGTCTACAACCTGCTCGCCGCCGTCGGCGTTGGCATCGCTCTCGATGTTCCCTTCGACATCATCGTCGATGGGATTTCCAGACTGCGGCCGCTCGAAAGACGGGGCGAACTGGTCAGGTTGGCCAGCGGTATCCGGCTCATCGATGATACCTACAATTCCAACCCGAGGGCCCTCGAAGCCGCGCTCCGGGGGCTGGCCGCCCTGCCGGCGGCGCGGCGGGTGGCCGTCCTGGGCGACATGCTTGAGCTCGGCGAGCGCGAGGGGGAGTATCACCTCGCGGCCGGCCGGCAGGTAGTCGAGTCCGGCTGGGATATTCTCATGGCCGTCGGGAAGCTGGGCTCGCTCATCGCCGAAGGCGCCCGGGAGGCGGGCATGGAAGGGGGCCGGATAACGGCTTTCCCCACGGCCGCCGCCGCTGCGCCCGCGGCCGCGGCGCTCGTCCGCGAAGGGGACCTGGTGCTGGTCAAAGGTTCGAGAGGCGTCCGCATGGAGCAGATCGCGGACCGGCTGATCGCTGATCTCAAGGAGACATGAGGTGTTCTACTGGCTGCTCGTGCCGCTTCGCGAATACTCGGTCTTCTTCAACGTGTTCCGGTACATCACGGTGCGGACCGCGCTGGCCGGGGTGACGGCGCTCATCGTGAGCTTCATCTTCGGCCCGATCTTGATCCGCCTCCTCAAGACCCGTCAGATCGGGCAGGAGATCCGGCCCGAAGGGCCCCAGTCCCATCTCGCCAAGAAGGGGACGCCGTCGATGGGGGGCATCCTGATCATCGGCTCGACCATCATCCCCAGCCTGCTCTGGGGGAACCTGGAGAACGCCTACGTCTGGATCGCCATGGTGACGATGCTGGGCTTCGGGGCGATCGGCTTCATCGACGATTACCTGAAGGTGAGCCGGCGGCGGTCGCTGGGCCTGACGGGCCGCCGCAAGATCCTGCTGCAGCTCGTCCTGGCGGGTCTCATCGGCCTGGCCCTGGTCTATATCGGGCTGACCGACGGGTTCAGCCTCAAGCTGAGCTTGCCCTTCTTTAAGAAGTGGGTCCCCTACCTGGGCTGGTTCTACCTCCCCTGGATCATGTTCATCCTGGTCGGGTCCTCGAACGCCGTCAACCTGGCCGACGGCCTGGACGGGCTGGCCATCGGGCTGACGGCCATCAGCGCCAGCGCCCTGACGGCCATCACCTACCTCGCCGGGCACCAAGTGTTCTCGACCTACCTGAACATCCCCTGGATCGAGCAGGCCGCGGAGCTGACGGTTTTCGCAGGCGCTTTCGCCGGCGCCTGCCTGGCTTTCCTCTGGTTCAACTGCCATCCGGCGCAGGTCTTCATGGGGGACGTGGGCGCCCTCTCCCTCGGCGCCACCCTGGCCGTCATCGCCATCCTGATCAAGCAGGAGTTCCTGCTGTTCACGGTCGCCGGGGTCTTCATCCTGGAGGCCCTGTCGGTGATCGTCCAGGTGGGCTACTTCAAGCTGTCGGGCGGCCGGCGGGTCTTCCGGATGGCGCCGCTCCATCACCACTTCGAGCTCAGCGGCTGGAATGAAGAACAGGTCGTCGTCAGGTTCTGGATCGCGGCCATCGTCTTCGCGCTCATGAGCCTGACGACGCTGAAACTGAGATAGGCATGGACATCGACGGAAAGAAAGCTCTGATTGTCGGCCTGGGCAAGACGGGTGAAGCGCTGGCCGGCTTCCTGCTGGGACGGGGGGCCCGGGTCACGGTCACCGAGTCCCGGCCCCAAGACGAGCTCGGCCGGAAGGCGGCGCTCTGGAAGGAAAAGGGTGTCCGGCTCGAGGCGGGCGGGCACCGGCTCGAGACCTTCCTGGCCGCCGACTTTATCGTCACGAGCCCCGGGGCCGCCTCCCTCCCCCAGCTCGCCGCCGCCGGGAAGGCCGGCGTCGAGGTCATCTCCGAGATCGAGCTCGCCGGCCGGTTTCTCAAGGGCCGGGTCGTCGGCATCACCGGCACGAACGGTAAGTCAACCACCGCAACCCTCGCCCACAAGATCCTGAAAGAGGCCGGCCTGAAGGCCCGCCTCGCCGGCAACATCGGGACGCCGCTCGTGTCGTTTGTCCCCGGGAGCCGCGACGACCACATTTACATCACCGAGATCTCGAGCTTCCAGCTCGAGCACGTCGATCGCTTCCGGGCGGAGACCGTCGTCTTCCTCAACATCTCTCTCAACCACCTCGATTGGCACGGCAGCTTCGAGGATTATTTCAACGCCAAGAAAAAGCTCGTGCGCGGCCAACGGCCCGGCGACCTTCTCATCCTGAATCGCGATGACCGCCTGGTGCGGGCGCTCGACCGTGAATCCGGGGCGCAGGTGGAATTCTTCAGCCGCCGCGGCATCGTGCGCCGGGGATGTTATCTCCGGGACGGCTGGCTCACGCTCCGCGATGAGGAGACCGTCCGGTTCATGAAGGCCTCCGAAGTCCGCCTGCCGGGCCGTCACAACCTCGACAACGTCATGGCGGCGGCCCTGGTCGGCCGGTCGCTCGGCCTCCCCCCCGCCCGCCTGCGAGCGTCCATCCGCTCCTTCCAAGGGCTCGAACACCGGCTGGAGACAATCCTGACCCTGCGGGGGGTAACATTCGTCAACGATTCCAAGGCCACGACCGTCGACGCGACGATCAAGGCTCTCGAGAGCTTCGACAGGAAGATCATTCTGATCCTGGGCGGCCGGGACAAAGGGGCGGATTTCAGCCTGCTCCGCCGCCCGGTCCGGAAGCGCGTGAAGGCCGTCGTCCTTATCGGCGAGGCCGGGGCCAAGATCGGGCAAGCCCTCAAGGGCGCCGCGCCCGCTGAGGAAACGTCGACGCTCCGGGGCGCCGTCACCCTGGCCTTCGCCGCCGCCGACCCCGGCGACATCGTCCTGCTGGCGCCGGCCTGCACGAGCTTCGATATGTTCCGGAATTTCGAGGACCGGGGCCGGGCCTTCAAGCGGGAGGTCGCCAGGCTCAAGGAAGTCGTTCAGGGAGGGCGGGCCTAGCCATGAAAGTCTTCAAGCCCGCCGGATTCGACAAGGCCATCCTCGCGGTCGTCCTCATCCTCCTGGGCGTCGGGTTCATCATGGTCTTCAGCTCCTCGGCGGTGATGTCGGGCGAAAAATACCATCAGCCCATGCACTTTCTCATCCAGCAGATCACCGGGGCCGTCGCCGGACTCATCCTGGTCGCTGCCTTCCTGTCCGTCCGGCGGCCGTTCTATCAGAGCCCGACGGTCGTCCATGTCCTGCTCGGCCTCACCGTCCTCCTGCTCGCCGCCTGTTTCGCGATGCCGACGGTGGCCAGGGTCAACCGCTGGGTTATCCTGTTCGGGATCCGGTTCCAGCCGTCCGAGCTGGCCAAGATCAGCCTGGTCCTCTTCCTCGCCTATTACCTCGACAAAAAGCAGGGACGGATCCACGAATGGAAGACGCTCGTCCTCCCGGTTTCGGTCATGGGCGGGCTCGCGCTCCTCATTCTGAAGGAGCCGGATTACGGGACGGCGCTCCTCATCTGCGCCATCGGCGGGCTGATGCTCTACCTCGGCGGCGCGAGGCTCATGCACCTGGGTATCCTCGCCGCCGCGGCGGGCATTCTGTTCGGCGCCTATCTTTTCTCGGCGAAATACCGGGTGGAACGCATCACCGGTTTCGTTTCGACCCAGAAAGACATCATGGGCCGCGATTTCCAGCCCTACCAGGCCAAGCTCGCCATCGGCTCGGGCGGCCTCCTGGGGGTCAGCCTGGGCGAGAGCACCCAGAAGCTCGATTTCCTTCCCTACGCTCACACGGACTTCATATACGCCATCCTGGGCGAAGAGTTCGGGCTGGTCGGCACCCTGACCATCCTGTTCCTGTTTCTGATCATCCTGTGGAGGGGCTTGACGGTCGCCTCCCGGGCGCCGACGGCGTCCGCCAGGCTCACGGCCCTGGGGCTGACCCTGGTCATCACCGTGCAGGCCCTCCTGAACATCACGGTCGTCCTGGGGCTGGGCCCGGCCAAGGGCGTGCCGCTGCCGTTCGTGAGCTTCGGCCGGTCCTCGCTCGTCTGCACCCTGGCGGCCGTCGGCATCCTTCTCAGCGTCTCCAAGCGGCGGCGGATCGAGAGATACGGCCGATGAAGGAAAAAAACGTCGTGATCAGCGGCGGCGGCACGGGCGGCCACCTCTATCCCGCCCTCGCCGTGGGCGACAAGCTCCGGTCCCGCGAGCCGTCGCTCCGCCTGACTTTTATCGGCGGCCACCGGGCGATGGAGAAGAGCCTGATGGAGCGCCAAAATGTGAATTTTATCCCGATGAGGATCGAGGGGCTCAGGGGCAGGGGGCTGAAGAGCCTCAGGACGATGGCGCTGCTGCCGTTCGCCTTCGCCAGGTCTCTCGTCATCCTTCTCCGGCTGCGCCCCGCCCTGGTCATCGGCGTCGGGGGTTACAGCTCGGGACCGGTCGTCCTGACGGCGTCTCTTCTCGGCATCCCGACGCTCATCCTGGAGCAAAACCTGACCCCGGGTTTTACAAACCGGCTGCTCACGCGCTGGGCGGACAAGGCGGTCGTGGCGTTCGAGAATTCTCTGGGCTATTTTAGTGGGAAAGCCGTCTGGCTGGGCAACCCGGTCCGGGAGGAGTTCCACCGGGTCCGGCCGAAGCCGCGGACGCCGGAGCTCGCCCTGCTGCTTTTCGGGGGGAGCCAGGGGGCGCGGGTCCTCAACCGGACGATGGCGGCGGCCCTGCCGCTCCTCGCGCCGCTCCAGGACCGCCTCCGGATAACCCACCAGACGGGCGCCGCGGACTTCGAGACGGTGCGGGCCGCCTACGCCGAAAGCGGTTTCACGGAAGCCGAGGTCGCGCCGTTCTTCCACGATATGGCGGACCGTTTCGAACGGGCGGACCTCGTCGTCGGCCGGGCCGGGGCCACGACCATCGCCGAGCTCATCGTCGCCCGCCGGGCGGCGATTCTCGTACCCTTCGCCGGGGCCGCCGACGACCACCAGGCGAAGAACGCGGGCGAGCTGGCGCGGGCGGGAGCGGCCGAAGTCATCCTGGAAAAAGACCTCTCACCGGCCCGGCTGGCCGACAGGATCGAGTTTTATCTCGACAACAGGGAAAGGCTCACGGCGATGGAAAACAACCTGGCCGCGCTCAGGACCGAACGTCCGGCCGACCGCATCGCCGACCTCTGTTTCACACTCATGGGGGCGGGGGCCTAGGAGGCGCGCGTGGTCAAGAAGATCTACCGGAAGCTCAAGCACATCCACATGGTGGGCATCGGGGGCACGGGCATGAACGGCATAGCCGAGGTCCTCCTCAACCTCGGCTACAAGGTCTCGGGGACCGACCTCCAGGCGACGGAGGTCACCGAGCGTCTGACCCGGCTGGGGGCCGAGGTCCACCGGGGCCACGCCCCGGAACACATCCATGGCGCCGACGTCGTCGTCATCTCTTCGGCCGTCAAGGAAGACAACGCGGAAGTCCAGGAAGCCCGCCGGCTCAAGATACCGGTCATCCCCCGGGCCGAGATGCTGGCCGAGCTGATGCGGATGAAGTACGGCATCGCCGTGGCCGGGGCCCACGGCAAGACGACCACCACCTCGATGGTCGCCCTGGTTCTCGAGCAGGGCGGGTTCGACCCGACCATCATCGTCGGCGGCCGCCTCAACACCATCGGGGCGAACGCCAAGCTCGGCGAGGGCGAGTTCATCGTCGCCGAGGCCGACGAGAGCGACCGGTCCTTCCTCTACCTCTCGCCGTTCATCGCCGTCCTCACCAACATCGACGAGGAGCATCTCGATCAGTACCGCGACATCGAGGAGATCAAGAAGACCTTCGTCAATTTCGCGAACAAGGTCCCGTTCTACTGCCCGATCATCCTCTGCCTCGACGACCCGAACCTGCAGAGCCTCATCCCCCAGCTCGAACGCCGGCTCATCACCTACGGCTTCTCCACCCAGGCGGACGTCTCCGCGCGCGTGCACGGATTCGCCGAGTTCAGGAGCTCCTCGACGCTTTTCTACAAGGGCCAGGAGCTCGGAGCGCTCGAGCTCCAGGTCCCCGGCACGCACAACATCGCCAACGCCATGGCGGCCGCGGCCGTCGGGCTCGACCTCGATATCGCGCCCCAGATCATCCTGCAGGCGCTCGCCTCATACACCGGCACGGGACGCCGGTTCGAGCTCAAGAAGGTCGTCAACGACATCATGGTCGTCGAGGACTACGGCCATCATCCGACCGAGCTCAAGGCGACTTTCAATGCGGCCAAACGGGGCTGGCCGCGCCGCCTGGTCGTCGTCTTCCAGCCGCACCGGTACTCGCGGCTGGCCAAGCTGATGAAGAGCTTCGCCACGGCCTTCAACCAGGCCGACGTGCTGGTGATCACCGAGGTCTACCCGGCGGGCGAGGCGCCCATCCCGGGCGTTAACGGGCGCGCCCTGTTCGAGGAGATCCAACAGTTCGGCCATAAAAACATCCACTTCGAACCGGACATGAAAAAGATCCCGACGCTCATCGGCAAGATCGCTGAGCCGAACGATCTCATCCTCATCCAGGGGGCGGGCAACATCAACCGGATCGTCCCGGGGATCATCGCCGCCCTGGAAGAAAAGAGCTGACCATGGCCTACCTCAATCCTCCCTTCCGCTTCCGGCCGCCGGCCGTCTCGGGCGAGCCGCCCCTGTTCCAGCGGGGCATCGAAAAAGCCCCCGTCAAAAAGATCCAGAGAACGCTCGTCGCCCGGCCCGTCCACCTGATCGGGTTCTTCCTGCTGATCGCGGTCATCTTCGTCGGGCTGGCCAAGGGCTATCTCCTGCTGATCACGACTTCCGAGTTCGACGTCCAGACGACGCGGGTCCTGTCGAACCGGGATTTCGTGGTGAGCGAGGTCCGGGCCCTGGCCGACCCGTCGAGGCTCGGCAACCTCCTGGCTCTCGATATCGGGAAGCTGAAGAGCCTGGTCGAGTCCCACCCCTGGGTCCGGGAGGCGCGGCTGAAGAAGGTCTTCCCCTCCGAGGTGAGGATCGAGATCACCGAGCGCGAGCCGGCCGCCGTGCTCAAAGCCGGCGGGAGCTATCTCGTCGTCGCCGAGGATGGCGTGCTGCTGGGACGGACCACCGCCGGGGCCGACCTGGGCCTGCCGCTGATCGCGGACGAGGGGGCCTTCCGGGACCGCTACCATGAACGGCTCGACCTGGCCTGGCAGTGCCTGAAGTCCCTGACGGCGGAAGAGCTGGCGTCCGTCGAATCCCTGGATGTGACGCGGATTGACAGTCCGAGCCTCATCCTCAAGGGCCAGCCGACCAGGATCATTCTCGGCCCCGAACGGTTCTCCGAGGAGCTGAGGGAATACCTCGCCAACAAGGCCGCGTGGGAGACCCAGGGCGGGCCGCTCGAGTACGTCGACCTCCGTTTCGACGACCGGGTCTATTTCAAGCCGCTCCCCCCGCTGGAGCTGGCCGCTCTGAACCTGCCCAAAGAGGAGGCGGAATAATGCCCAAGAACAGCTATATCGTCGGCCTGGACATCGGTACCAGGAAGGTCGCCGTCATCATCGGCGAGATCACCGAGGAACGCAAGGTCGAGGTCATCGGCATCGGCTGCGCCGATTCCAAGGGCCTGCGCAAGGGGGTCGTGGTCGACCTCGAGGCCACCACCTCGGCCATCCGGAAGGCGCAGGAGGAGGCCGAGCTCATGGCCGGGGTCGAGATCCAGTCGGCCTTCGTCGGCATCTCGGGCGCCCACATCAAGAGCTTCAACAGCCGCGGCGTGATCGCCGTCTCGGGGAAGAACCGGGAGATCACCCGCGAGGACATCCGGCGCGTCATCGACCAGTCCAAGGCCGTCTCCATCCCGCCCGACCGCGAGATCATCCACGTCATTCCCCAGGAGTTCGTCGTCGACGAGCAGGACGGGATCAAGCAGCCGCTGGGCATGAGCGGCATCAAGCTCGAGGTCAACGTCCATATTGTCACCTCGGCCATCACCTCGGTCCAGAACCTCCGGACCTGCGTCGAGCGGGCCGAGATCGGGATCGAGCAGATCATCCTCAACCAGATCGCGACCGCCGATTCGATCCTGACGCACGACGAAAAGGAGCTGGGCGTCGGCCTGATCGACATCGGCGCCGGCACGACCGAGGTGGCCATCTTCGAGCGGGGCAGCCTCTGGTATACCTCGATCATCCCGATCGGCGGCGACAACTTCACCAACGACATCGCCGTCGGGCTGCGGACGCCCATCCCCGAGGCCGAGAAGATCAAGAAGAAGTTCGGCTGCGTCGCCGGCCCGGCCCTCGAGGAACAGGAGACGATCGAGGTCCCGTCCGTGGGCAAGGCCCGGAAGCCGAGGCTCCTCGGCCGGCAGATCCTGGCCGACATCATCCAGCCGCGGGCGGAGGAGATCTTCCGGCTGGTGGACGGCGACATCAAGCGGATGGGCTACGAGAAATCCCTGAACTCGGGCGTGGTCCTCACCGGAGGCACCTCGCTCCTCGACGGCCTGGAAGAAGTCGCCGAGGAGATCTTCGACCTGCCCGTCCGCCGGGGCGATCCCGCCGGGGTGAGCGGCCTGGTCGACCGGGTAAGCACCCCCGATTACGCGACGGCCGTCGGCCTGATCCTCCACGGGTTCAGCCAGTGGCAGGACCGCGGGCTGTCCCAGGACAAGAAGCAAGGCATGTGGGCCAGGATGCGCGACTGGCTCAAAGAATCATAAAAGAGAAAGAGAGTGAGGAGGCAAAATGAGCGATGAGTTCAACGGCAAGCTGAAATTCCACCTGGTCGACGACGTGCTCGGCGCCAAGATCAAGGTCGTCGGCATCGGCGGGGGCGGCGGCAACGCCGTCAACCGGATGATCGAGGCCGGCATCGAGGGCGTCGATTTCATCGCCGTCAACACCGATGTCCAGGCGCTGAGCAGCAACAAGGCCGGCACCAAGCTGCAGATCGGGGGCCAGGTCACCAAGGGACTGGGCTCGGGCGGGCGGCCGGAAACCGGCAAGCAGTCGGCCGTCGAGGACACCGAAAGGCTGATCCAGCTCGTCCAGGGCGCCGACATGGTCTTCCTGACGACAGGGCTCGGCGGCGGCACGGGGACGGGCGCGACGCCCATCCTGGCCAACCTGGCCTCTGAGATGGATATCCTGGCCATCGCCATCGTCACCCTGCCCTTCGAGTTCGAGGGCCGGGTGCGGGCTAAGCAAGCGGAGGAAGGGCTCAAAGAGCTCAAGGGGGCCGTCGACACGGTCATCGCCATCCCCAACGAGCGGCTCCTCCAGACCGTCAACCTCGACACGTCGATCCAAGACGCCTTCAAGATGGCCGACGACATCCTGCGCCAGGCCGTCCAGGGCATCAGCGACCTGATCACGAAGCCCGGGCTGATCAACCTCGATTTCGCCGACGTCAAGTCGATCATGAAGGGCATGGGCATGGCCTTCATGGGCACGGGCCTGGCCTCGGGCGAGAACCGGGCGCTCGACGCCGCCCAGAAGGCGATCTCGAGCCCGCTCCTCATCGACACCTCGATCGAGGGCGCGCGGGGCGTGCTCATCAACATCACGGGCGGCAAGGACCTCACCCTGCACGAGGTGTCCAAGGCCTCCGACCTGATCCACCAGATGGCCCATCCCGAAGCCAACATCATCTTCGGCACGGTCATCGACAACAGCCTGAAGGAGATGGTCAAGGTCACGGTCATCGCCACCGGGTTCGACGCGCCCAAGGATAAGGCGGAAGAGGTCGAAGACGTCTTCGTGCGGCCGCGGCGGCCGACTCCCCCGCCCTTCCAGGTGCCAGCCGATACGCCGGCCTACGAGTTCGAGCCCAAGGGCGCCGCGACGCCCCATTGGGACCCGCCGGCCTGGGAGAAGACGTTCGAGCCCTACGAGACTCCCACCTTCATCCGCCGGACCAAGCACTCCGCCACGAGAAAACAGCCCCATGATATCGGCTGACCTGGTCGTCGAAAACTGCCGCCAGCTGGCGACCTGCGGCGGGCCCGTCCCCAAGCGCCGGGCCGCGCTCGCCGACGTCGGGCTGCTGGAAAGGGCCTGGGTCGCTTCGGCCAGGGGCCGGGTGGTTTTCGTCGGCCGGGAAAAAGCCTTCAGGGCAACAGTACAGCCGGGAAAACGGGCCGCCCGCGTCGATGCCGGCGGCCTGATCGGCCTCCCGGGGTTTGTCGACTCCCACACGCATCTCCCGTTCGCCGGGAGCCGCGTCGAGGAGTTCCGGCTGAGGCTCCAGGGGCTGACCTACCAGCAGCTCGCCGCCAAAGGGATGGGCATCCAGACCACGGTCTCGGCCACGCGGACGGCGACGCGGGCCGGTCTCCTCGCGCTCTGCCTGTCCCGCCTCGACCGGATGCTCCTCAATGGGGCTACCACTATCGAAGCCAAGAGCGGCTACGGGCTGAACCTCAAGGACGAGCTCAAGCAGCTCGAGGTCCTGCGCGAGGCGGCTGGCAGGCACCCCGTTGACATCGTCCCGACCTTCATGGGCGCCCATGACATCCCAAGGGAATACCGGGACAAGAAGGAAGCTTACATCAGCCTCCTCATTGACACGATCATACCCGCCGTAAAGAAGCGGGGGCTGGCCGAGTTCTTCGACGTCTTCTGCGAGGAGGGCGTCTACTCGGTCGAGGAAACCCGGCGGCTGGCCGAAGCGGCCCAGCGGGCCGGGCTCAAGATCAGGATCCACGCGGACGAATTCGCTGCCTTAGGCGGGGCCGCGCTGGCTGCGGAAGTCGGCGCGGCCTCGGCCGACCATCTCCTCAACGTCACGCCGGCCGGCATCCGGGCGCTGGCCGGCTCGGAGACGGTGGCGACCCTGCTGCCGGGCGTCTCGTTCTTCCTGATGACCGACAGGCGGGCCCCGGCGAGGCGCCTCATCGAGGAAGGCGCGGTCGTCGCCCTCGCCTCGGATTTCAACCCCGGGAGCTCGATGGTCGTCTCGATGCTGTTCATCGTCCAGCTCGGAGTTTACCTTCTCAGGATGGGCATCGAAGAAGCCATCAACGCCGCGACCGCCAACGCGGCCTTCGCCCTGCGCCGACATGCCGAAGTCGGGAGCGTCGAAATCGGCAAAAAAATGGACCTCCTCCTCTGCGACGCTCCCGACTATTCTTCCCTCGTCTACGAGCTGGGAACGAACCCCATCCGCCACATCATCAAGAACGGCCGGCTCGTCGTCCGCGACTCCCGCCGCATCTGATCCCAGCGTAATTCAGGTAGTGTCCCCTATCCGCTCCATGCCCCTGAGTTTCCCGCCGACACCGCGGATCAGCCGGCCGCGGAGCGGCAGACGGCCATGATGGTGAGGTCATCTCCGGCCCGGGCAGCCTTCCGGAAAGCCGCCAGGTCCTCCAAACAGAGATCGATCAAGTCGTGCGGTCGATTCCCCTGTCGTCCGTGGGCCAGCTCCCGGATCCGCTCTGTGCCGTACATGTCCGTCCGCTCTCGTTCCGGGCTTCCGTAAGTCCATCCGTAAAGAGAAGTATCGACTGTCCGGGGTCGACGCGGATGCGGCTCGTGGCGAACTGCTCGTCGCAAAACGCGCCGAGGAGGAGCCCCGTCGGCTCGATCGGCAGGACTTCATCCCGCCGGAGCAGGAGCGGCGGCGGATGGCCGGCGTTGCAGACCTCGACCTCGCCCGACGCGGCGGCCCGCCCGCAGACAAGGGTGGCGAAATGGGTCGGCAGGGTGCTCTCGCAGAAGACCCGGCTGGCCCGCTCGACGAGCTCACGGAGGGGAAGGCCCATGGGGATCAAGGTCCGGAATGTCGCCTGGAGGTGCACCATCAGCATCGAGGCCGCGACACCCTTGCCGGTGACATCGCCCAGCATGAAATAAAACCCGCCGCTCTGGTCGGTGACCAGGTCGCAATAGTCGCCGCTCACGATGCCGGCGGGCTCATAACGATAAGCCCACCTCCCACCCGCCGGCATGCAGATGAGGGTCGGGGAGTAGGCCTTTTTGTATCCTGGCGGCCAGAACAAGGTCTTCTTCCAGGGCCCGCTGCTGGCTGAGCGTCAGATGGTCGAGACAGAACCTGGCGAGAGGGTCGGCGATCAGCCGGTCGGCCTCGATGGGCTCGTGGCAGACCTCGCACAGGCCGTACGAGCCCGACTCCAGGCGGGCCAGGGCGGCGTCGACCTCCTGGATCAGGCTTCTGACCTGGAGGCTTTCCCCGGCGGCCGAAACGGCCTGCTCCAAACGGAGCCTTCGGTCGAGAAGCTGCTGGTGAACGATGGAATCAACGGCACCGGCCATAATCGCGCCTCCTGGGACTGAGGATCAAGATCATTCTAGTCCATTTCCTTGAATTATGGTTAGTGTCCCCGGAATTGGGAGGCAGTTTGTTTTTCCACGGTTTTCGACTATCATGTTTGGCTGACATGCCCAAGCTCAAGCTCAAGAAGGCCATCCAGATCGCGTTCTTCGCGGTCGTGGGTATGGCCATCCTGGACCAGGCCGCGAGTGTCTATTCCAGCTGGCGGGAGGGCCGCCAGATCCGCTCCGAGATCTGGAAGAAGGCCCGGATCACGGTCCTGAAGTCCGACCCCCGCTTTCCCCCCGGCATTCTCGTCGAATACGTGAATGGGAGCCGCTATGCGGTCGAGAAGACGCGCTTCAGGCTCACGTTCATGTCGGGGACCCGGGTTGTTGCGACAACCGAGCGCGATTTCCGCGAGATGAAGCCCGGCAAGATGGAGCATGTCCTCCTCAAGTCGGTGGAGACACCGCCCTCCGCGGCCCCTCCCCCGCCTGGAACCAGGCTATCCTATAGTCTTTTGGTATTTCCCGGGCAGCGGAAACCCCTGCCCGAGATCAACGGCGAGGTCGAGATCCGTTAGCCGACGATAGCCCTGTCCCGGAATCCTCTTTCCCAGCGAGGCGCCCCACTACTTCCCGGCGCCCGTATAGTCCAGGATGATCGCCGACATGAGCTTCACGCCAACCGAAATGCCCTGCTCGTCGGCCATGAAAGTCGGGGAATGGAGCGCTGTCTTGCCCATCCCGGCGGGGACGACCCCGAGCCACAGGATCGCCGAGGGAGTGATGCGCGCGAATTCGCTGAAGTCCTCGCCGCCCGTGTCCGGGGGTATCTGGCGCACGAACTCCTTCCCGCCCAAGACCCTTTCCAGGCTGGGCATGATCTTCTGGAGAAGCTGCGGATCGTTGTAGACGGATGACGTGCCGATTTCGTAGTCCATCCGGAACGGAGCGCCGGCCGCCTCGCAGATATTCTGGACCAGCCTCTCGATCTTGGCCCGGACGAGCTGCCTCTGCTCGTCGCCGAAGGTCCGGATCGTCGCTTCGAGCTCGGCCTTCTGGGGGATGATGTTCCGGGCCGTGCCGGCATGAAAGCTGCCGATGGTGATGACCGTATTTTCGTTGACGTCGATCTCGCGGGCCACCATGACCTGGAGCGCGGTTACGACCTGGGCGCCCACGGCGATCGGGTCGACGCAGTTCCAGGGCATCGAGCCATGGCAGCCGGTGGACTCGATCGTCAGGTCGAAACTGTCGACATTGGCGGTCGCTCTTCCGGAGCTGAACAGGACCCGGCCCGCTTCGACCGTATCCTCGACATGAAAGGCGAACATCGCCTCGGGCTTGAGCTCGGCGAAAAGGCCGGCCTTGAGCATGGCCGAGGCGCCGCCGATCGTCTCCTCGGCGGGCTGGGCGACAAAAAGGACCGTGCCGCTCAGGTTCTGTCTGAGCTCGGAGAGGACGTGGGCCACCCCGAGGAGGATGGTGGTATGGATATCATGCCCGCAGGCATGCATCAGCCCGACCTCCACGCCGTTGAGGGTCATCGTCTCCTTGGAGGCGAACGGCAGGCCCGTTTCCTCCGTGATCGGCAGGGCGTCCATGTCCCCGCGCATCCCGACGACGGGGCCTTTCTTCGCGCCGCGCAGCACGCCGAGGACGCCGGTGCCGCCGATCCCGGTTTTCACCTCCAGCCCGAGCTTCCGGAAATAGTCGGCGACGAGAGCGGCCGTCCGCGTTTCCTGCATCCCGTACTCGGGGTGGCAATGGATGTCACGTCGGATCTCGATGAGCGAGGGGGCGAGGCGGGAGACGATCGCCTCGACCTTTTCGTCGCGGGCCGTCTTGTCGGCCGCGCCAGCGGGACTCGTAACCCAAAGGAAAGCCAACGCCGCTGCCAAGATCCGTATGCATCTTTTCATCGTTTCACCTCGTAGACTGGGGGAACTCCCCCGGAGTTGGGCATATTAACCCACTCGCGCGCCGGGATTCAAATCTGCCTCGCCCGGCCCGATTTGCGCTCTAGGTTTTTCCGTCTCGTGGTGGCGAAGAGATCGAGGAGCAGGGCGCGGCTGAGGGCGGGCGTTTCGACGGCGAAAGCCGACGACCGGTAGAGGTTCCAGTCCTGCCTCACGGACGCCGGGATAGCCAGCCGCTCCTGGAGCGGGCTGCCCGGGGCCATGTAAAATACCGACGGCCCGACGAGGACGTCGAGCGCCAGGAGCATGTCGATCGTCGCCTGGGCCTCGGCGTAGGTCTGCCCGGGGAGGCCGATGATGACATAGGCCGTGACAAAAAACGACAGACGGCGAGCTTCGGCGATCAGGCTGGCGAATTTATCGGATCGATCGCTCTCATCGGGCCGGCGATAATCATCCCGGAGTTTCGGGCTCGCCGTCACGAGCGAAACGTTGAGTTCCCGGAAGCCGGCTTTCTTCATCGCGCCCAGAACCTCGGGGTCGAGCGTGTTGTGGCAGAGCCCGTTCATGGCCGTCAGCTCCACGCCCCGGAGCGCCGGGTCGCCGGCCACGGCCCCCAGGAATTCCAGAAACCAGGCCCGGTCGAACGACAGGTTGTCGTCCTCGAAATTGAAGATTCGCGCATCCTTCAATTCATGATTGCGCCGCATCTCCTCGATGACGTCGCCAACGTCCCGGTACTCGATCCGTCGGCCGAACATCCGGTGGACGCCGCAGAATTCGCACCCGTAGGGGCAGCCGCGGCTGGCGGTGAGCGAGACGGCGTTTTTCCCGCCGACGCGATAGTCCGCGCCCGCGAGCAGGTGGTGGGCCGGCCGCACCGTCCGCCAGTCCAATTTCTTCACCGCTCCCGGGCCCGTCGCGCCGGCCCCCGTTTTCCCCTCCCGCGACTTGATCCCTCGAGACTTCAGGAACCCGGGCAGGCATTCCTCCGCCGGCCCCTCGAGGACAAAATCGACCTCCGGCGTCCGACGCCTGATCTCGGTCGCGAAGACCGTGGCGTGATGCCCGCCGATGAAGACCGGCGCCGCCAGCTCCCGTTTGATCAGCCGGACCAGGCGCTCGACGCTCTCGTAATAAGCCGTGAACTGGGAAGATATGCCGATGAGGTCGGGCGCAGACTCCCTGATCCGCCGCAGGATCTCCTCATCGGACAGGCCGAACCGGTAATAGCCCTTGAAAAAATGGGGGACCCTGTCGAGCGGCGGAAGATAGGAGAAGCTGTCCGGGACCGGGATCTGCCGTTTCCGGGGCGGCGACAGGCAGTCGAGGATCCCGGCCTCGACCCCCTCCCCTTCCAGCACGCCGGCCGCGTAGGCGAGGCCGAGCGGATAGAGCCGGATCGGGGTCGTGTAGAAATCTTCGAGCGGCGGCTGGATCAGCAGGACTCGCATGGGCCCGCCGGCCGTCACCGGGGCCGGACGATCCGGAGCGTCCGGATGCCGAAGGCGGGCAAGGCGACGACCGTCCCGTCCTTGGCGACCTCGACGGGCGTCCCCGCCGCCCACTCCGTATCGACAAGTTGCACCGTGACGCCCGCGCCTTCAACGAGCACGCCCCTCAGTCGCGCCGGCGTGTCTTTCCCCGCGACCTCGCGCAGGCGCACGATCAGCCCGTTGCCGTCGTCGGCCGGCTTAACCGCCTGGACGATGACGTTCGGACTGTCGATTTCGAGGAAAGTCCGGCTGGCGGCGGTCTCTTCGCCGGTCGATTCCGCGGGAACCCAAGCGGCTTCGAGGGGAGTGTGCACCTCCCAGCCGAACCGGCCCGACTGCGCCGGGTCCGACCCGCCCGACCGGGACGTGATCGAGTATCTGAAGGTCGCGGCACCGCCCTGGCTCGCCTTGAAGTTCGTCATCCAATAATTGTTCATGGCGTACGAATAGACTTCGGAGTTCCGGATGTCGAGCTTTTTCAGCCACTTGCCCGTGTTGATGTCCCCGAACTCGACGAGCGGCGCCTCGACCGGCGACCAGACGACCGACCGACCGCCGTTCGCGGCCTCGACCCAGTGCTGCACCGTCAGCCAGTCGCGCGTCGTTCCCGGGAGCTGGTCGGCCTCGGGCCGCATCGCCCCGTCGGCGATCTCGAAAAGAAAGCTCCCCCCGTCCACCTTGAAGGGGAAGGCAAAGTAGACGGCCTCGGGGACCCGCGCGTCTTCCTTGTCCAGGCGGTTCACCAGGTCAAGCCTGGCCAGGCCGTCGTAAAGGATGATCTCGGCAGCCACCGTCCGGCAGCCCGGCGCCTCCGCCTCTATCTTAAGGCTCCGCGCCACCGGCCCGCGCATCCCGGCCGAGATCTTTACCGAGGTCGGCCCCCAGCGCCTGAAGGCGGCGCGGTTCTCCATATCGTCGACGGCCCGGCGCCCGCCCACGGGATTCTCGTAGATATACTGGTTCAGCGTATAAGGGCTCGCGCTGTCCACGCACTCGAACTCCTGCTTTTTAGCGAACAAGCTGTTGATGCCGCCCGTGCCGGGATCGACGGTCAGCCTGTAAAAATCGCTCTCGAGCGTGAGGTCGGCCGGCGCCGCGATCCCGCGTCCGGGGGCAATCCCCCCGAGGGTGACGGCCGCCGGTCCCTGCGCAGCCGGCGAGATCTCATAGAGGGCGTAGCCGAGGGAGGGGATGTCCCGCGCCAGAAAGAGGATCGTCCTCTCATCCAGAAACTGGAACGCAACGTCATCTCCGGTCCGCCGGTCGGTCAGCCGGAAGGGCCGTTTCTTATCGACCAAGAGGTCGGGCAGAGATGCCCTGACGACGTCCGTCCGCGCCCACGACAGCGGGTTGAAAACGACGAGCCCCGTTCCTTCGAGGGGCTTCAGGCGGCCCGCCAGGGCCCCCAGGTTTTTGGCGATCATCGCCCGGGCGATCTCCCGGGCCTTATAGGCGAAGCCCGATTTGAGCGCCCACTGGCCCCTGGCCAGCTCCGAGTCCGGACTGTCGATGCTGTTATGGGCGCCCCAGGTATGCTCGTCGAAGAACATGGAGAGCTCCTGGCCTTCCGCGAGCTCGGCGGCGGGATAGCTGAACCCGCTATCCAAAGCGGAGACCATGACCCCCGCTTTTTCCGCCGTCAGGAGCTCGTTGTGGGCCAGGCGGTTGAGCCCCGTTTCGAAGGCGGACGAAGCCGCGCCGTCCGTCCAGTAGTCCGGCCAGCCCAGCTTATAGGTCGGGAGCTGCGCGCCGTATTTCTCCTCGAACGCTTCGAAGAAATCGCGCATCACCGACAGCCTCAGCTTGGGGAACGCCCAGCGCTCGTTCCAGTCGCGCACGATGTCGGAGAGCTTCCGCCCGGGGGGGCAGTTGTCGGTCACCCGGCCGCCGACGTTAAGGGCGATGAGGTCGTAGGGATAATCGCCGCGCGTCTCGAGATCGCCGAGATACTTGGCGATCAGGGGGGAGCACGTGTCGACGCCCTCGTGAATGCGCAGAGCGGTGTTGGCGGCGAGGTAGTGCTCCCCGTTCCAGTGGAGGATCCGGCTGCCGTCGGGCGATTCCCAGTAGAACGCATTCGGCCGGCGGAGCGGCGCCCGCGAGCGCGTCTCGTTGATCCCGGTCGCGAAATACCGGACGCCCGCGCGGCTCAGGACCTGGGGGGCGGCCCAGCTCCAGCCCGTGACGTCGTTGTTCATCGCGCTCCGGATCGACAGGCCGTATCTTTTGCCGAGCGAGGCGGCCCAGTCCACCGCCCGGACGAGCTCGTCGTGGGCGAACAGGTCGGAGAGCTGAAGATACCAGGCGCCCACCTCCACCCTCCCCTGCCTGACGAGGTCAAGGAGTTCATTCACCTGCTTTTCGGACCTGTGCTCCAGATAGTTTTGCAGCGCCCAGGAGATCTCGATATTCCAGCGGAACTTGGCGTCGTCGGGATAATCGTCCGTCTCGCGGCAGTACTTGACGACGTCGTCGAGGTACTCCGCGTGCCTCTTGAAGATCCGCGTCTGGAGCTCGGTGTAGCCGATGTCGGTGTGGGAATGATGGAAGAGGTGGATCGTCCAGTGGCGCGGGGGCGAGAGAGTCTTCTCGACGGCGGCGGTCCGGCGGCCGGCCCGGAGGGTGAAAGTCGCGCCGACATCGGCCGTGACTTCAGGGACAAAGAAGCTGTGCTCGCTCAGCCCGCCGGGGATCTTCTCGAGCGGCAGCCGGAATTCGGCCGACCCCAGCGCGGCCGTGACCTCGCCGCGCGTCGCCCCGCCGGGGTTATCGACCGTCACCCTGAGCAGCTGCTTGAAGCCGCTTCCGTCCCGCGCGATGAACGGCGTCGGCACGACGTCAAGGGTGAGGGGGGCGGGCTTTGGGGAGGGTCTTTGTCCGCCGGGCGCGGCTCCGGCCACCCCTCCGGCACAGAGGAGAAAGAAAACAATCAGATGTCTCATGGCGAAGTCCATCTCCTTGGCCATCGGTCGACCGCTGGTTTTCAAACGAATATGCCGCGGGCACTCACGGAGCCGGCGAATTCGGCCCGGACGTCTTCTGCCGCAGCCGGCTGTTCCGGATGCCATACAGAAAATAAATTATGAAACCGAGGCCCATCCAGGCCAGGAGCCTCACCCAGGTGTCTTTCGGCAGGCCGATCATGAGATAGATGCAGCAGAGTATCCCCAGGACCGGGACGACCGGCACCCCCGGCGTCCGGAACGGCCGCGGGATCTCGGGGTGAGTGTAGCGGAGGACCAGCACCCCGCTGCAGACGATGACGAAGGCGAGGAGCGTGCCGATGCTCACGAGCTCGCCCACGATCCCGATCGGCAGGAGCGCCGCGGCCACGGCGACGGCCATGCCCGTCACGATCGTTGTCACGTAGGGCGTCCGGAACTTCGGATGGACCTTGGCCGCCGACCGCGGCAGGAGTCCATCGGTGGCCATCGCGAAAAAGATGCGCGGCTGACCCATGAGCTGGACGATCATGACCGAGATGAGGCCGACCACGGCCGCGATCTTGATCAGCGGCGAGAGCCAGACGAGGCGCATGGCGTCGATGGCCACGGCCACCGGCGCGGCGACGTTGAGCTCCGTATACGGGACGACACCCGTCAGGACGAGCGAGAAGACGATATAGATCGCGGTGCAGATGAACAGGCTCCCCAGGATCCCGCGGGGCATGTCCCGCTGCGGGTTCCGCGCCTCCTGGGCGACCGTCGACACGGCGTCGAACCCGAGGTAGGCGAAGAACATGACCCCGGCGCCCCTCAGGATGCCGCTCATCCCGAAAAACCCGAACTGGCCCTGGTTCGGCGGGATAAACGGCTTCCAGAGGCCGGGCTTGATGAAGAAGAAACCGGCGCCGATGAAGATCAGGATGACCGAGATCTTGAGGAAGACGATGACGACGTTGACGCTCGCCGACTCCCGGATGCCGATGACGAGGAGCAGCGTGATGGCGGCGATGATCAGGAAGGCGGGCAGGTTGAACAGCGCGCCCGTCGCCGTCCAGGCGTGGCGCTGCGGGTCGAAGGCGTAGGGCGCGGCGGCCAGGGCGTCGGGAAACCGGATGCCCAGGTCCTTGAGAAAGCTCACGAAGTATCCCGACCAGCCGATCGACACGGCCGTCGCCCCGAGGGAGTATTCGAGGATCAGGTCCCAGCCGATGATCCAGGCGAAAAACTCGCCCAGGGTGGCGTAGGCATAGGTGTAGGCGCTCCCGGCGATGGGAATGAGCGAGGCGAATTCGGCGTAGCAGAGGCCGGCGAACGAACAGGTGACCCCCGCCAGGACGAAAGACAGGGTGATGGCCGGGCCGGCGTACTGAGCGGCCGCGGTGCCGGTGATGACGAAGATGCCGGCGCCGACGATCGCGCCGATGCCCAGGAAGATGAGGTGCCAGGGACCGAGCACGCGCCTGAGGCCGTGGGCCGTATCGGACGCCTCCCGGGAGAGGTCCGCCAGGCTCTTCCTGGCCAGGAGTTTGCTCTTCATCGGAAGCGGTCAGTCCGCGGCCGGCGCCTTTTTTTCGGGAACGACCCGGGGCGCGAGGCCGGCGGGCAGCGGAGACTTGTACTCGCGGCCGTGCCTGTCGGCCTGCCACTCTTCCCGCATCTTCGGAAGGAGTTGCGGTTGGGTCAGGATGTCGAGGCAGGAGGCGGATAAAACCTTGGCCGCCGTCAGGACCGCCTTGGCGCCGATCGTCGTGCCCGCGCAGGCCGCCGTCGACCAGTGGTGACCCGGGACGCCCAGGGGGGTGGATGCGACAACCAGGCTCGTCGTGGGCGTCAGCCAGCTCACCTCGGCGACGTCGGTCGAACCGTCGCCCCAGCTCCGCTCGGGAAGCTTGAAGGGTTCGATCTTCGCGCTCAACCCCTTCTCCTCGACTCCGGAGTTCTTCTGGATCTCTTTGGCGAAGGCCTGCTCTTCCCCGGTGAAGACGGGCGCTCCGACGGCCAGGAGGTTGGCGTAGACGACTTCGTCGCCCACCCGGTTGGCCAGCATCTCGTGGACACCGCTCTTGAAATAAATCTTATAGGTCGTCTCGGTCATCAGGGCCGCGCCCTCGATCACCTTGAGCACCCGCTCGTAATTCTTCTCCACGGTCTCGCGGTCGAGGTCGCGAACATAGTACCAGGCGCGCGCGTGGTCCGGCACGACGTTCGGGGCGCGGCCGCCGTCAAGGATGACATAATGGATGCGGGCGGTCGGCTGGAGGTGCTCCCGCAGGAAGTTCAGCCCGACGTCGGTCAGCTCGACGGCGTCGAGGGCGCTCCGCCCGTGCCAGGCGTCGCCGGCCGCGTGGGCCGTCTTCCCGAAAAACTCCACCTCGAACTGGTTCAGGGCGTTGCTCGAGCCCAGCGGGACCTGGTTATCACCGCCGGGGTGCCACTGGAGACAGCAGGAGAGGCCATCGAAGACGCCGGTCCGGGCCATGAAAACCTTGCCCTCGACGGTCTCTTCGGCCGGACAGCCGAACACCTTGAGCGTACCCTTGATCCGATGACGGGCCATGACGTCCTTGACGGCCACCGCGGCGGCGGCGGTGGCGGTGCCGTAGAGGTTGTGGCCGCAACCGTGTCCCGGTGCGCCCTCCCTGACGGGCTTCTGGACGCTCACCGCCTGCTGGGAGAGCCCGGGAAGCGCATCGTACTCGGCGAGAAAGCCGATCACCGGCTCCCCCGATCCGAAAACGCCGATGAACGCCGTGGGGAGACCGGCCGCTCCCCTTTCGACCTTGAACCCGCTGCACTCGAGGTAGGAGGCCAGGGCGGCGGAGGATCTGTATTCCTCCATGGCGACTTCGGCCGCGGCCCAGATCTCATCCTTGAGCTTGCCGAGCTCCTCGGCCGAGGCGTCCAGGCGGGCGATCGCCTCTTTTTTGAGCGGGGTCAGCTTGGCGGGAGTGATCTTGATGACGAGCGGATCGGGCTCCGCGGCGGCCAGTCCGGGCCGCGCCGGTTAAGAAAAGGGCGAGACAGACGGCGAGCGCGGCCGCCCAGGCGTTGACCGGCAGGGACTTGGACTTCATCAGTTATCTCCTGTGAGGCGGAAGCCTCGCCCGGGAATCTCGAGCCCGGCACCTACTTCTGGTGGCAGCCTGCGCCTCTGCCCGACCCGTTCTCGCACGCCAGCTTCTAGTATCCCGTCTCGTAAGTTCCTTTCCAATCGTCGCACTTTGAGAATGCCAAGTTATTTACAAGACGCACCACTAGCCGAAAATGGGGTTGAGGGCCGCGGCCAGTGTGCGGAGCTTAGCTTCCTCGTCGGGCAGGATCGGCGTGAACCGGTGCGCCAGCTCGAGCGCCCGCTTGAAGATCCGGTGGTCTCCCGGGGGCACGGCGGCCGTCACCGGCTGGGAGAGTGTGAATTTGAAGGCCAGCTCGCCCTCGCCCGGGTCGGTTATCGGCTGGTACCAGCACTTGGGATATTCCTTGCGCATCCCTTCCTCGGGCCACTTCTGGCGCGCCAGCACCTTGAGCGCCAGGATGCCCATCTTCTTCTCCCGGGCCCGGGCGATGACCTTGGGCCCGAAGCCGGACTTGAGCATGCAGGCGAAGTTCACGGGGAAAAGCACCGTATCGAAATCGTACTTGTCCATGGCCAGGAGCGCGGCCGCTTCGGAGTGGGCAGAAAACCCGAGGAACCGGGTTTTGCCTTCTTTTTTGGCCTTGAGGAAGACCTCCATGGCGCCGCCCGGGCCGAAGGCCTGCTCGACCTCCTCGGTCTTCGTCAGCCCGTGCAGCTGATAGAGGTCGACGTGGTCGGTCTGGAGGGTCTGGAGCGAGTGGGCCAGCTCCTCTTCGGCCCCCTGCCTGGCCGCGCTGGGTCGTCTTGCAGGCCAGGAAGACGTTCTTCCGGAAGGGTTTGAGGGCGGGACCCAACCTGTCCTGGGCATCGCCGTAGGTCGGGGCGACATCAAAATAATTGATGCCGTGGTCGATGGCCTCGCGCACGTATTGATCGGCCACCGACTGCTCTTCCTTGGAAACGACGATCCCGCCGAGGGCGATGATCGAGAGTTTCTCGCCCGTGCGGCCGAGGGGTCGCTTGGGAATCGGCCCTCCCTGGGGCTCCCCCAGAAAAGTCCGGCCCTTGCCATGAAGCGCCAGGGCGCCGCTCAAGCCCAGGACTCCGCCGGACACCGTTCGGATGAATCTTCGTCTTTCCATTCTTTCCTCCATATCATCAGCCGCATTCTATCAAATCCCCGGGCGGATTAAAAATGGTGACAGGATATCAATTCCCCATTTTTCGCTCCCCAAAAATCCGGGACACAAACGAAAGCACCTCTTTCTATGTGATGCCCGAGGGCCATCGGAAGGGTGGCACGGCGTTAGTCCCCGCAACGCCCGCAGCGGAAGGGGTTCCCCACGGGGGGATGGGTGGAGCGAGGACGGACGGGGACCCGAATTTCACGTCGCGTCATTTGGGCGTCGCCGGCGCGAGCGACTTCAGCCGCATCGCCGCATAATCGTCCTTGGGGTCGATGACCAGCGCCATCCGGAAGCTTCGGACCGCCTCGGCCTTTTTCCCCATCGATGAATAGAGCTCGCCCATCGCGTTATGGGGCATCGGGCTCCCGGGGAACAGCTCGACATTTCGCTCGTGAACAAGGAGCGCGTCGTCGAACCTCTTGAGCGAGGCCAGCGCATCCCCCACGCCAGCGAGCGTCGTGGGGGACGTCAGCTTGGTCTCGTGCCTTTTGGCGAGCGCGCTGCCGAGGTCGCCCAGGACGCTCCGGACGCTCCGCTCTTCCATCTCACCGAAGAGGAAGCTCTCGAGCGTCATCCGAGGCGGGTCATACTCCCCGGTAGCCAGGAGCTTGACGATATTCTCCGTGATCCGGCGCGACGCCGTCCTCAGGTTGGCGAGCAGGACAATGACATAGTCATCATCCAGGCGGAGCTTGAGGTCGGAGCTGTAGCCGTGCCCGCCCCCCGAATGGCCCACCCAGCGTCCGCCCGGGAGGTTCTCGTAAACGAACCATCCGTACCCGTACTTCGTCTGAGGATCCAGCGCGGCCCGCGGCCTGAGCATGAGCGCCCGCGTTTCGGTCTCGAGGAGCTTGCCGGCCTGGAGCGCCCGGGCAAAAGCGAACAGGTCGGGCGCGCTCGAAAACGCCCCGCCGTCGGAAAACGCCGGGTTTTCATCCAGCGTGCCGTCGACGTAAGACTTCGACGAAAAAACGTAATACGGGATGGCCTCGGCGGGCGGGTTAACGGCCGGCGGATAGTCGATCGAGGTTCTCGTCATGCCCAGCGGCGCCCAAAGCTTATCGCCCGTGTAGCTTACGTAGGGTGTCCCGGTGACTTTCTCGATGATCCGGCCGAGGACGATGAAACCGGAGTTCGAGTAGGAGAATCTCTCCCCGGGCGAGCTGAAGACAAGCGGCATGTCGCAGACAAGCGGCATGACGTCGCTCAGCGTTTTCAGCTCCCGGCGGCGCTCATCGTACTTCGGGTGGATCATGTAATTCGAGAGCCCGCTGGTATGGGTCAGGAGGTGGTGGATCGTGATCTTATCGGCGTTCGGAATGGGGTATTCGGGGAGGTAGGAGCGGATCGGTTCATCAAGCTCGAGCTGCCCCTTTTCGACAAGCTGCATCACGAGAACGGCCGTGAAGGTCTTCCCCATCGAGGCGATGTTGAACCGGGAGTCGAGAGTATTCGCCGTTCCGTGCAACCTGTCCGCCAGTCCGAACGCCTTCTGATAGAGGATCGCACCGTCCTTCGCCACCACCACGACACCCGAGAAGAATTGCGTCTTCTCGTAGGCGCGCATGAGGGTATCGATCTTTTCCGGGAGGCCGGGCCGGCCCGGCGCGCAGGCCGCGAGAGCCAGCCAGACCCCGAGGGTGGCGAGCGCCTTTCGAAACGGCGGCTGGGGCTTGAGGCCGCCCCAAGGGGAGCGGCAGCGTCGATCGCCGAGGCGGAAAGTCATCACTAAAATTCAGAATAAGGGGGCCGGCGGGCGATGTCAACGATCAGTAGAACCTGTCGATCATCCGGTACTGGATGGCCTCGGAGATGTGGGCGGGGCTGAGCTCGTCCTCGCCGGCGAGGTCGGCGATCGTCCGCGCCACCCGGAGAACCCGGTCGTGGGCCCGGGCGCTCAAGCCGAGCCTGGTGACGGCCGTCTCGAGAAGCTTCTGCGACTCGGCGTCGATCGCGCAGTGCTTCTTGATGTCTTTCGTCCCCATCCGGGAATTCGCATAGAGCCGCCGGTCGCCGAAGCGCTTAAGCTGGGCGGCGCGGGCGCGCCCCACCCTCTCCCGGATCTTCGCCGAGCTCTCGGCCTCCTCGCGCGAGATGATGTCGCGGAACTTGACCTGCGGGACCTCGACCTGGATGTCGATCCGGTCAAGGAGCGGCCCGGAGATCCTGGCATAGTAGCGGCTGCGCTGGGCGTCCGTGCAGTCCTCCTCGGAGCGGGCCAGCCCTCGGAAGACGTCCTCGCACGGGTTCATGGCGGCGACGAGCATGAAGGACGAGGGAAAGGTCAGGCTCATGGCCGACCGCGAGACGACGACCTGGCCGTCCTCGAGCGGCTGGCGAAGGTCCTCGAGCACATGCCGCCGGAACTCGGGGAGCTCGTCCATGAACAGCACGCCGTTGTGGGCAAGGCTCACTTCCCCGGGCCTGGGGATGACGCCGCCGCCGATCAGGCCGGCGTCCGTGATCGTATGATGCGGGGCGCGGAACGGCCTCGCCGAGACGGCCGGCCTTCCCCGGAGGAGCCCCCCGGAGCTGTAGATCTGGGTCACCTCGATCATCTCGTCGAAGGTCATGGGCGGGAGGATCGAGGGCAGGCGCCTGGCCAGCATGGTCTTCCCCGCTCCGGGCGGACCGATGAGCAGGATGTTGTGGGCGCCGGCCGCGGCCACCTCGAGCGCCCGCTTGGCGTGCTGCTGGCCCTTCACCTCGGAAAAATCTCCGTCATAGGCCGGCGCCGCCAGGATTTCATCCAGGGTGTGGGGCGCCGGCGCGATGCTCCCCGGCTCGCTGATCAGCTTGATGACCTGGACGAGGTTTTCCAGGCCGAAGACCTCGAGGTCCCTGACCATCGCCGCCTCTTTTTCGTTTTCCTTGGGGACGACGACCGCCCGGAAGCCCAGACTTTGTGCGAGCAAGGCCGCCGGCAGGACACCGCGACACGGCTTCAATCTCCCGTCGAGCGCCACCTCGCCCAGGAACAAGATATCGCCGAAACCGCCGGCCGGGATCACCTCGAGGAAGGCCAGCAGGCCGAGGCTGATAGGAAGGTCGAAGGCGGAGCCTTCTTTCCGGCGGTCGGCCGGCGCCAGGTTGATGGTCAGCTTGCGCGAGGGAAATTCGTAGCCGCAGTTCTTGAGGGCGGCCCGGACGCGCTCCTTGCTCTCCCGGACGGCGGCGTCCGGCAGCCCGACCGTCACAAAACCCGGCAGGCCGGTCGAGATGTCGACCTCGACTTCGACGAGATAGGCTTCGATGCCGAGCAACGCGGCGCTGAAGACTTTGACGAGCATGGCCCTTCATGGATATGGACGCCGAAACCCGGCCCGGATTGTCACCCAGGCTGCGGGACGATCCCCGCGGAGGCAGCTTGCCGCCGGCTGCACCTAACGGGTCGACACCTTGGGGAACGTCCCCCAAGGGAGCTTGACAGTCTTCGAGACGCTGATCTATGCTCGCTCAGGACGGGGAGATGGGATGATCGAGGAGAACATGCGCCGCCATGCCGATCGCAGCCGCCGGACCCGGGCCCGGCTGTCCGGAGGTCTGCTCTGGGCGTTCCTCCTCCTGCCCGCGGCCCCTCCTGCCGCACCAACTGCCCAGGAAGATCAGGTTCGGATCAAACCCCTGCAGTACGAAGTCTCGGTCGCCCTGAAGCTTATCACCGTCTTTGTCACCGACAAGGACGGAAAGCCGGTCGGGGACCTGACCCTCGAAGATTTTGCGGCCACCGACGACGGCCTGCCGGTGAAGCTCACAGAGTTTGAAAAGCACCTGCTCCAAGCCGCTCCGCAAAGAGCCGACGCGGTCGATCGGCCGGCCGGCCAGGTCCTGGCACCCGTTCCCCCTCCGGCCGGCCCTCCGCTTACTTCAACTTCCAGAAAGTTCTTTCTTTTCTTCGACTTCGCTTTCAACAACGCCCGCGGGATCACCAAGGCCCGGACGGCCGCCCAGCACTTCCTCGAAACGCAGGTTCGGCCGGACGACGAGGTCGGGGTCATGACCTACTCGATGCTCAAGGGTGTCTCCGTCCACGAGTACCTGACCAAAGACCATGCCAAGGTGCGCGAGGTCGTGGACAAGATCGGGAGCAAGGATATCGCCGGCCGGGCCAAGGAGATCGAGCAGGAGTACTGGCTCAGGGCCCAGGAAACCGTGAGGCCGGGCGCGGCGGGCGCCGCCGAGGAAAAGAACCGGGAATCCGACCGGCAGGAGGCCAAGCGGATGGCGGAGAGCTTCATCCTCCGGCTGACATCGCTGGCCAAGGCCCTCCGCTACGTTCCCGGGAACAAGCACTTCATCCTCTTCTCGACCGGCATCCCGAGCTCCATGATTTACGGAAGCCAGTCGGGGAACCCGGCCGACCTCGGCGGCCGGTCGCGGTTCGACCCGAGCGACCGCGTCCTGCGGACGCGAAACGAGGAGATGGTCAAAGAATTCGCCGCCGCTAACTGCGTCGTATACGCCTTCGATACCCGGGAATCGGCGATGGTGACCGACCTCTTCGCCTACGACCGGATGACGCTGGAGGCCGGCGGGTTCGGCCCGGGCCGGGGCATGTTCACATCGCAGGGTGTATTCTCGGACGCCACGAGCGTCTTCCAGGACGACAAGACGACCGGCGGCAACACGCTCCGCCGGCTGACGGACCTGACCGCCGGCCGGTACTTCTCGAACATCAACATGTACGAGAGAAACCTCGACCAGATCCAGTCCCTGACCGGCACTTACTACGTCCTCGGCTATGCGGTTGGCGAAAGCGAAGACGGACGCTTCCACGAGGTCAAAGTCGAAGTGAAGCGCCAGGATTGCCAGGTGCGCGCCCAGTCCGGCTATTTCAGCCCGAAGCCGTTTCGCGAGTACACGGACCTCGAGAAAAGGCTCCACCTTTTCGAGCTGGCCCTGAACGAACGGTCCTTCTCCAGGCTCCCCGTGAGTTTCCCGATCACGGGCCTGGGCTTTACCTCGGCCGAAGGCTCCGGTCTCGAGGTCCTGGCGCGGGTCCCGGCCGACGTCACGGCCAGGTTCGCCGGGGAGCGCGTCGAGTACGTGGCTTTGGTCTTCGACGCCAAGAACGACATCCGCGACATCCGCCGCCTGGAGACGAACCCACGTCCCCATCACGGACGGGCGGTTGTCTTCACGTCGGCGGCGCCGCTCGAGCCGGGCGACTACACCTGCCGGCTGGTCATCAGGGATATGGCGACAGGCATGAGCGCGGCCGCCTCGGTCCGGGCGTCAGTCCCGGCGGCGCCGCGGCAGGGACTGAGGCTCGGGACGCCCCTCCTCCTCCAGGACGGGACCGGCTGCGTTTTCCTCGAAGCGGTCCCTGTCAGGACGCCCGCGGGGGTGCCGTGGGCGGAGATCTATCCGTTCGACCGGACGGCGCTGTCGCCCGTGTCGGGACAGATCTCGAGCGTCACGCCGCGCCTCCTCGCGGTCGTCCCCTTCAGCGTGCCCGAGGTCGGGGAGCCGGATGTCGTGCTGTCCGCTCGGCTCATCGATGCCGCCACCGGCCAGACCGTGCCGTTGACGGCCGTCCTGGCCGGGACAAGCCGGCACGGCGCGGTGGAGACGGCCGTCCTGGAGATCCCGCTCGCCGGGCCGAAGCCGGGCAAGTACTTCGTTTACATCAACGGCGAGGACCGCGTCTCCAAAACAAGCGCGCACAGTCAGACGGTGGTGATGGTCCGCTAGGGGGCAGGTCCGGTCCGGCCGTGGGCCGGCCTCAGGAGGGCCGGGGCTTCTTGCCGCGCGTCAGGAACTCGCGGGAGAGCTTGTCGAGCTCGGTCTCGATCTCGTCGAGCGTGCGGAGCTTCATGCGCCGCAGGTGGGCCTCCTCTTCGGGGCCCCGGATGTACTCGACCTCCGGCTCCTTCTGCTCGGCGCCGCCGACCGCGTCCGAGACTATCTGATCCTCGGCCAGCCTGTCCACGGTCTTGAGCTTCGGCCCGAAGATCTTCTCCCTCACGACGGGGACGGTGAGCTTGGCGATCTCTTTCAGGGTTTCGAACACCCCGGCGCCCTTGATCGCCGAGGCCTCGACAAACGGCCGGTTGCCCGGGTTGAGCAGGCGGTTGAAGGTTTCGACGGGGATCAGGTTGTCCAGGTCCCGCTTGTTATACTGGAAAACGAGCGGGATCTCGTTGATGTCCATGTCGAGGGTCAGGAGGTTCCGCCTGAGGTTATCGAAGCTCTCCAGGTTGGCGTCGAGCAGCGGGATCTGGGAATCGGCGACGAAGATCACGCCGTCGGCGCCGTGCAGCACGTTCTTGCGGGAGGCCTCGTAGAAGATCTGGCCGGGCACGGTCATGAGCTGGAAGTGGACCATATAATCCTTGATCAGCCCGGCCTTGACCGGCAGGAGATCGAAAAAGTAGGTCCGCTCGGTATCGGTTTCGAGCGACACGAGGTCGCCCCGGGCGTTCGCGTCCAGCTTGCCGTGGATGAAGCGGAGGTTGGTCGTCTTGCCGCTCAGGCCGGCGCCGTAGTAGACGATCTTGATGGCCAGGTTCTTCGTGACGTGGTTGACAAAGGCCATGGTGCGCTTTTTCCGCCCTATTGCTTAACATACCCGCAATCCGAAGTCAATTGGGCTCGCACTGGTCACTCGAGGACACGGCTAAGGCAACATGAACCGGAGGAGGCGGTCGTATTTTTCGATGATCTTGGGCCAGTCGTAGTTGCGGAGGACATAGGCGTAGCCGTTGGCGCCGAACAGCCGCCTGAGCTTTTCGTCGCCGGCCAGGAGGCCGAGCGCCGAAACGAATTCTCCGGCCCCCGAATAGTACAGCCCGCACTGGCCGCGCAGGCAGTGCTCCCGGAGCGGCTCGGCGCCGGCCTGCACCAGGATGGGCGTCTTGACGGCCAGCGATTCGATGGCCGCCATGCACAGGCTCTCGAAGTGCGACGGGTGGACGGTCAGTTCGGCCGCCGCCATGGCCTCGTTCTTATCCCGGGGCGACACGAACCCCAGGTACTTGATCCTCGGGTCAGCCGGCAGGTCCATGAGCAGGTTCCCGATCAAAACGAGGTCGAGGCCGGGGTTGGAGCGGCCGTACTCGAGGAAATAATCGATGAGTTCGCGGCAGCCCTTGCCCGGCTCGATCCGGCCGGCGTAGAGGATGTACGGCCGGTCGAGTCCGTTCCGCTTGCGGAACCCGCCGGCATCGAGGTCCTCGGGAAAATCCACCCCGACGCCTACGACATCCTGGTACTTGCCGTTGAAGGGGAAGTGGCGGCCCAGCATGTTCTTCTCCGCTTCGGTGTTGAACATGAGGGCGGCGGGCGCGGCGAAGACCTCTTTCATCAGCCGGAGCCGGAGCGCCGGCTCGTCATGGGCCGTGGGGACGAGCGTCTTTTTGCCGCCGATCCTCTTCAAGCCCCAGTACGTCGTGTAGTAGAGATAGGTGAAGAAGATGAAGTGGTCGTGGGCTCCCCCCTCCTTCTCCAGGGCCTCGAGGAGGGCGGGCGTCGACGGCCCCTGCCGCTCGAGCCACTCCCGCTCGTCGGCGTCCGTGTGGTCGTTGCCGAATATCCAATCGGAGTAATCGTTGAACGAAGCGATATCCCGCGTCTTGTCCACGGGGTATCGTTTGACCTCGACGCCGTTGAGCCGGCTCCAGCCGGGCGGATATTCATTGCGCCAGCTGATGTAGTCCCTGGCGCAGGTCGTGTAGACGGTGACCCCGTGGCCGGCCGCGTCCAGGCGCTCGGCCAGGAGCCGGCAGTGGAGCTCCGACCCGCCCATGACCTCGGCCCCGTATCTCTGGACGACAAAGGCGATCTTCATTTATCCCCCGAGCCTCGTGACCAGGTCCTTGAGGAACGGCTCCCGGCCCAGCGCTTTGAGCCCGGCCAGCCGCGCCCGCTGGCCGGCGACGATCTTCGCCCGGAGCGCCGGGTCGTGGGCGGCGGCAGCCACGAGCTCGGCCAGCCGGTCGACGCGCTTCTCCCGGACGAGGACGCCGGCGTCCCCCAGTGTGTCCGGGACGGCGGTCGCGTCATAGGCCACAACCGGCACATCGAAGACCAGGCTCTCGACGAGCGGCAGACAGAACCCCTCGTGTTCGCTCAGGGACAGGAAGACGTCGGCCGCTCGGTAGGCGGCGAACAGCTCGTCGTCCGGCACGTGGCCCAGGAAACGGACCTCCTCGGGCTGGAGGTGGAATTCGCTCGCCAGCCGGACCAGGCTCCGGTAATAGGCCGGGAGCGATGAGGTCTTGCCGACGATGATCAGCCGCACGAGCGGCGAGATGTACTTCTTATAATAAAAGGTGACCTTGATCAGGTCCTCGATCTTTTTATTGGGGGCGACCCGGCCGACGAACAGAATATTCGTCCGGTCGTCGCGGAGGAGCCTGTGGACGAAGGCGTTCGGCGGCTTCTCGTACTTCGCGAAATCCACGTACAGAGGAAAGACCCGCGCCTCCTTGAACCCGAGTTCGGCGAGCTCCCGGGCGTTGAACGGCGAATCGGCCAGGGCGATGTCCGTGACGGGCGCCAGGGAGGCGAGCTCCTCGCGGCCGAGCCGGCAGATCCGGGCCAGCTCGGCGCTGAAGGCCTCGAAGAACTCGGGCGCCGTCACATTGTGATAGATGATGACCTTCTTCGAGGCCAGGCCGCGGAAGGCGGAGGTGAGCGGTGAGGGCAGGGCGAAATGGAGGATGGTGATATCCGTGGCGGCGGGCGCCGGGAAAGCGCCGAAATCCTTGGATTCGGCTTCGAGCTCGCGGTCGCAGGACAGGCGGTGGATGTCCGAGGCCGCGCCCAGCGAGCGGAAGAACCGGCGGAGATGGGTGGCCTCGTCGCCGATGGCGTCTCCCCGGTGATAGGCGGGCACCAGCTGGTCGATCCTCATCCGCGGCTCACCGTGTCGATATGCTCGAAGAGGGTCCGGCTGACGCTCTCCCGGCTGAACTTGCGCAGGGCCCGGAGCTGTCCCTCGATCACCGACCGCCTGAGCTCCCGGTCCCTGACCAGGACGTCAAGGAGCGCCGCCAGCCGGGGGAAGTCCTTCTTCGGGACGACCACCCCTCCCCCGTTCATCGTCTCGGCCACCGCCCCGGCGTCGAAGCCGACGACCGGGATCCGCTTGTGGAAAGCCTCGAGGATCGGGACGCCGAAGCCTTCGTGTTCGCTCAGGCTCAGGTAGACGTCGGCGATCTCGTAGAGCGCCAGGAGCTCGGAGAAACCGACGTGGCCCGTGAGGCGGACGTCCTGGAGGCCCAGCCGGCCGATCAGGTCGAGGATGGCCGAGAGGTATCTGTCCAGCCCACGGTGGTCGCCGGCCAGGATGAGGCGCGACTCGGGGTTGAAATACTTCTTATAGAAATAGTAGGTCCTGATCAGGTCCTCGAACTTCTTGTTCGGGATCAGCCGGCCGACGAACAGGATGTTGGTCTTGCCGTCGCCCAGCAGCCGGCGGGTGACGGGGTCTCCCGGCCGGTCGAACTTGCTGAAGTCCATCAGGATCGGCAGGACGCCCGTGCGGGGGTAGCCGACGGCCTCGAGCTCGCGGCGGTTGAAGTCCGAGTCGCCGACCGCCAGGTCCACCTTGTCCACGAACAGCTTGATCTCCAGACGCCCCTTGTAGCACTCCCGCGCCAGGATGCGGTGGTAATCGACAAAAAAGGCGTGCGGAGTGATGTTGTGGTAGACCATGATCTTCTTATCGGGAACGCGGAAAAAGAGCTTCGAGACCGGCGACCCGATCGAAAAATGGAAGATGACGACGTTCTCGGGCGAGCTGAGCTTCCGGTACTCGCGGTAGTCCCGCCTCTGCCCGGCCGTCCGGGGGTCGAAAAACCGGGTGAAGATCTCCGAGCGGTGTCCCCGCTCGCGGAGCACCTTCTGGATCTCGATCATCTCGTCCGAGATGGCGTCGCCGTAGCTCAGCGAGGTCGCGAACTGGTGAATATCCATCAGGCGGCCTTCCCCTTTTCCCCGGCCAGGCGGTCGAACACGGCCAGGTATTTCTTCTCGATGACCTCCCAGCGGTAGTTCTCCTCGAAGTACCGCCGGCCGTTGGCGCCCAGGGCCGCCCGGAGCCGGGGCGAGCCGGCGAGGAGCGACAGCCCCTCGCGGAACTCGGAATAGTTTTCGTAGAAGAGGCCGCCGTTCGACCGCAGGCACTGACCCTTGAGGACTTCGCAGAGAGCGTTCGCCAGCACCGGCCGGCCGAGGGCCCAGGCCTCGAGCGTGACCATGGACAGGCTCTCGAAAAACGACGGCATCACCAGGAGATCGGCCCCGGCCAGGGCGTTGAACTTGTCGTCCTCGCGCATGAACCCGAGATAGAGGATGTCCGGATGGGCCGGGATCCGCATCACGGTGCTGCCGGCCAGGACGAGCTTGAGGCCGGACGGTCTCTCTTTTTTGAACCGGATGAAGTACTCGAACAGCTTGTGGCAGCCCTTGTTCTCGTCGACCCGGCCGATGTAGATGATGTAGCGGGAATCGACTCCATGCCTGTGCCTGAAGGCGTCGGCCGAGGACCCGGCGGGCACCTCGCTGCCCACGCCCACGACGTCGCCGAAGACGCCCTCGTTCCGGGCGACGGAATTGATCAAGCGGCGCTCCTCGACCGAGTTGTAGATGAACGCCCGGGGCTTCCGGAAGAGGTCACGAAAGATGCGGAGGTCGATGACCGGGTCGCGCTCGGCCGTGGGCACGAGGATGCTCTTCTGCGGCACCGCCTGGATTCCCCAGTACGAATGATAGTAGCGGTAGCTGAAGAAGATGAAGTAATCGTACTCCTTCTCGCTCCCCCTGATGAAGTCGATGAGGGACGGGGCGAGTGGTCCTTCCTCGTCCAGCCAGCGCAGCTCGTCGGCGTCCGAATGGGCCGAGTTCGCCAGGAGCTCGTTCTGGAGCCGGCCGAACTTTTCCGGGCGGCGGGGGCGGGTCACGGGGAACCGCCTCACCCTGACCCCGTTGATGACCTCCTCGTCCTGCGGAAAATAGTTCTTCCAGGTGATGTAATCGACGGCCTTGGTCGTCAGGACTTCGGTCTCGGCGTATTTTTGGAGGTGCTCGGCGATCCAGCGGCAGTGCAGCTCGGCGCCGCCGTTGATCTCGAGGCCGTAGCGCTGGACGACCAGGGCCAGCTTCATTCCCGGACCTCGCGCTCCAGGGCGCGCTCGCGCTTCCCCAGGTAATCGAAGTCCTTCTCCAGGATGTCGAGCCGGGCCTTCAGGGTGTCGTTTTCGATCTTGAGCTTGGTCAGCTCGACGACGAGGTTGTGGGAGAGACTGTGGAGCAGCTTCGTGTACTCGCGCAGGCGGTCGAGCCGGACGACGGCGTTGTGGCGGTCCCGGTCGGTCGCTTCAGAGAGACGGTCGAGCCGGATGTTGGCGTTGTCGAGGATGCGGACGGTCTGCTGGAACTCGTCGTAGACGGGAAGGATCAGGAGCTTGATCAGCGGGCGGAAGGGCGACATGAGCTTGAGGGCGAGGCGCCGGGCGCGGCCGCCCGCCGCGGCCTGGCCGTCGCCGGTCTCGAGGTCGATGCCGGGGACGCGGGCGGAAGCGGGGGCCGGGGCGTCCGCTGCCGGCCCGGCGCCGGGTTCGCCGGCCACCCGGGCCTTGATCTCATCCATGATCCGGGCGACGTCGAGGTGTTCGTAGTCGATCTCGATCTCCGGCTTTTTCCCCGGAGCGTTTTCGCTCTGATGACTCATGGATCTCTCCTTGGGCGGGCCGGCGGGACAACACGCCCGTGCCGGTCACTTCTCGGCTTCGAACAGGTTATTCTCGTAGACGCTTTGGACGTCCTGGATGTCGGGAAGCGGCCGCAGGCGCATCTCCTCGATCTCCCGGACCTCGCGCTCCGTGAGCGTTCCGTCCTCGAGCTTGGCGGCGATCCTCTGTTCGATCTCCCGCGCGAGCTTGGACTTTTCCTCTTCGGTCAGGCTGGCGGCCTCAAAAAAGGCGGTCATCGGCCTCCTCCTCGCGACGGCGGCGCGGATGTGTAAGATATTCTCTTATCAAGCAGTTATCCGTTTCCGACCTGAATTCTATCGAATTCCCGGGGAACATTCAACCTCGCGCCGGTCCTCGCCCCGCTTAGGGTTTGAATTCGGCAGGCCTCCATGTAGAATAAGCACGCAAAGGAACGACACATGAACGATTTCCGAAATAGGCCGCGGATCGGCGTCATCGGCGGCCGGACCGCGGACAAAAAAACAGCCGAAGCCGCGAGCCGGGTGGGCGAGCTCATCGCCAAGGCGGGGGCGATCCTTGTCTGCGGGGGCCTGGGCGGCGTCATGGCGGCGGCCGCCTCGGGGGCAAGGCAGGCCGGCGGGCTGACCGTGGGCATCCTGCCGGGGAAGGCCCCCGAAGAAGCCAACATCGATATCGACGTGCCCATTGCCACGGGGCTGGGCTTCACCCGGAATTCGCTCGTGGCCATGAACTCCGACGCCCTGATCGCGATCGACGGAGGGCACGGCACGCTGTCCGAGATCGCCTACGGCAACATCTACGACAAACCGGTCATCGGTCTCGCGACGTGGCAGATCGAGGGGGTCATCGGCAGCCGACTCGCCGGACGAGGCGGTCGCGCTCGCCCTGGAGGCGGTCAAGAACCGCGGGAGATGACCAACTTCAAGATCGTCATCGCCTATGACGGCACGGATTTCTGCGGCTGGCAGCGCCAGCCTAAGAGCCGGACGGTTCAGGGGGAGATCGAACGGGCCCTGGTCCGGATCACCGGCAAAAGTATCACGGTCACGGGCGCCGGCCGGACCGACGCGGGCGTCCACGCCCGGGGCCAGGCGGCCAACTTCAGGGCGGACCTGCGGATCGAGCGGGCGGGAGCTCGGGCGGGCCCTGAACGCGGTCCTGCCGGATGAGATCCGCGTCGTTTTCCTTCATCGCGTTCCGGACACGTTTAACGCCAGGAGGTCGGCCAAGTCGAAGATTTACCAGTACCGCATCCGCAACGCCCCGATCGTCAGCCCCTTCGATTTTCGGTACGCGCTTCATTGGCCGGGCCCGCTCGACGCTAACAGCATGGCCGAGGCCGCCCGCCTGTTTGTCCGCGAAGCCGATTTCTCGGCGTTCTCCTCGAACCGCCTGCTCCACCCCGTGCGCCGCGTCGTCCGCTCGGAGGTCCGCCGGCGCGGCCGCGAGATCATCTACACCGTCGAGGCCAACGGCTTCCTCAAGTACATGGTGCGGACGATGGTCGGGGCGCTCCTCGAGGTCGGCCGCGGCCGGCTGGAGCCCCCTCAGGTCGAGGAGATCTTCCGTACGAACGAGCGGCGGCTCGCCGGTCAGACCGCCCCGGCCAAGGGCCTTTGCTTAATAAAAGTAAAGTACTGATCCTGGCTGAATCGCAACGTGATCAGCTGCCATTGGACGCAGCGACCATGAGAGGGTTTAGCCCTTCGCGGAATGCTTTTCGAGGGAAACCCGGGTTCCGTGCAGCGAGTATGTATTGAACTCAAGAACATAAAACGGAAACCCCACCTGGAAAAATAGAGAATCCAGGTTATGACGGGAGTGATTGACAGCGTAATGATGCCTTTGATTAAATAAGGCCAAACCTCAGGAGGTCCCAGATGAAGCTGAAAAAACTCGCCTGGCTCGGCCTGTTCGCTCTGACGGCGTTCGTTCTCGCCACCGCTTCTCCCTATCAGGAGATGGCTGACACGGCGTGCCCAACCTGTCGGGCGGAAATCCGGTCCGACGGCTGCACCGTCATCATGGTGGGCAAGGCCGCCTCGGTCGACGGCTCGGTCATCACGACCCACACCTGCGACTGCGGCTCCTGCGACTGGACCTTCCGCCGCATCCCGGCCGCCGACTGGCCGGCCGGCTCGACGAAAAAGATCTTCCACGTCGACCAGTTCGGCAACTGGGCCCCGGAGAACGGGCTGAAGTGGGAGGTGGTCAAGAGCAACCTCGCCGGCCTGGAGATCCCGCAGCCGGCCCACACCTTCGGCTACATCCACGGCGATTTCGGCTACCTGAACGACAACCAGGTGGCCATCGGCGAATCGACGATCGGCACCCAGCGGAAGATGGAGAACAACACCCCGACGGCCAAGTTCGATATCACCATGCTGACGCTCCTGGCCATGGAACGGGGCCAGACGGCCCGCGACGCCATCAAGGTGATGGGCGAGCTGGCCGAGAAATACGGCTACGGTTTCACGGACACGGGAGAGATGCTGGCCGTGGCCGACCCGAACGAGGTCTGGGTGTTCGAGATCATGCCCGTCGGCCCGCTGTGGACGCCCCAGAGCGGCAAGCCCGGCGCGGTCTGGTGCGCCCAGCGCGTCCCGGACGACGAAGTCAGCGTCTGCCCGAACGAGTCCCGGATCGGCGAGGTCGACCTGAAGAACCCCGACTATTTCCTGTTCTCCCCGAACGTCGTCACCTTCGCCGTCGACCAGAAGCTCTACGACCCGAAGAGCGGCCGGCCATTCAACTGGAAGCGGGCCTACTCGCCGAACGAGGTGAGCGCCGTGTCCTCGAACGGCTCGCGCGTCCGGCTGTGGCGCTATCTCAGCCTCGTGGCGCCCTCGAAAAACTTCAGCCCGGAAACGCCCAACATGGACTTCCCGTTCTCGGTCAGGCCCGACAAGAAGCTCTCGGTCTATGATGTCATGCAGCTCACCCGCGACAAGTGCGAGGGGACGCCGTTCGACCCCGCCCGCGGCCTCCAGGGCGGTCCCTTCGGGAACCCCAACAACCTGCCCTACGGCTACGAGCTCGAGGGCAAGCGCTACAGCACGTCCCGGGTGATCGGCGTCAACCGCGCCGAGTACGTGACCGTGACCCAGAGCCGGAGCTGGCTCCCCAACCCGATCGGCGGCCTCGTCTGGCTCTGCTGGGGCTCCCAGGACACCTCCTGCTTCATGCCGTTTTACGCGGGCGTGACGCAGATCCCCAAGTCATTCGAGGTCGGCGACCACTGGCACTTCAGCCGGGACTCGGCCCGCTGGGCCTTCGACACCGTCGACTACCACACGCAGCTTTTCTATAACCTGGCCATCCAGGACGTCCGCCAGGCGCAGCAGCAATACGAGAAGGGGGCCGTGGACAAGACGGCCAACATCGATCAGTGGGCAAACGACATCTACAAGAAGGACCCCGCCGAGGCGGCGCGGTTCCTGACCGATTACTGCAACGGCAACGCCGCCAACGTCATCAACACCTGGTGGACGCTGGGGGACCAGCTCCTGGTCAAGTTCAACCACCAGTGGATATACGACGTCAAGGCGAGAAAGCGGCTGCCGGTTAAATACCCGGATTGGTACCTGAAGCTCCTCACGGAATATAACAAGATCCCGGCGGCGCCCGCCGGGGAGCAGCATTAATCCTCAGGGGACGCTGCCCGGAAAAGAACGGGTGGCACGGTGCCAGTCCCTGCGCGCCCGATGCTCTTGAGCAGAGCCGGATGGGGATGGCGCCCCGAAGACCCCCGTAGCGGAGGGGGGCCCGTCGGCTTGGCCGACGGGGGAACCGACGGGACTGGTTCCCGGGGGCCGGGGGATAGGGGCGCATCGCCGTCCGACCCTGCGAGATTGCGGCAGCGGGCCCCGCCATGACAGGACCCGTTTTTCTCTACGGGGAACGTCTTTCAGAGGTGGAGAGCGAGGACGAAGGCCTCCTCGGCCGGGTTGGTGTAGTAGCCCTTGCGGATGCCGATCATCCTGAACCCGAGCTTCCGGTAGAGCGTCTGGGCACCGATATTAGACGGCCGGACCTCGAGCGTGACCATGACGGCCCCGCTCGACCGGAGCTGCTCGATGACCTGCCTCAGCACGCGCTCGCCGATCCCCAGCCGCCGGAAGTCCGGGTGCATGGCGATGTTATTGATCTGCGCCTCCTCCCCGATCAGCCAGAAAACGATGTAGCCGATCACCCGGTCGAGGGCATTGTGCACGACGACCAGGGGAAACGAGATGGGCCGGTGTTGGATCTCCCCCCGGAACGTGCTCTCATGCCAGGGATTGGGAAATGACTGCATTTCGATCTCCATGACCGGGGGCAGGTCCGCGGGCTCCATCCGGCGCAGATGGAAGATCTCTCCTTGAAGCTTTTCTTGGGCTATTTTTTGCCCTCCGCCTGAGATTTCCGGTAATAGATGGGCTCGAGCACCTCACCCTTGACGCCCCGGCCCCCGGCCAGGAGGGCCCGTCCCAGGATCCCGACCTCGCGCGCGACAAACAGCGACCGGTCCGGGAACCGGGCCCGGTCGCCAAAACGGGAACGAATCCTTTCGCCGTAGGTCTCCACGCCGGTCCCGAGGAAATGCACGAGCCGGCGCGGCGGCATGAGCGAGAGAAGCTCATCAGGAGCGTAGGCCCCCTGCGGGATGATCTCCTCGAGCCGCCCCTTCCCCGAAAACTCAAAAAGGGCGGCGTAGACCTCGCCCTTCTTGGCGTCGATCAGCGGACAGAGGAGCCGCCCGCCCGTATCCTCGAGCTTGGCGGCCAGGGCGGCCAGCGTCGAGACTGCGGCCACCGGTTTGCCCGAGGCAAAAGAGAGGGCCTTGATCGTGCTCAGCCCGACCCGGATGCCGGTGAACGAGCCCGGCCCGGCCGCCGCCGCGAACCCGTCGATATCCTTGATGTCCCAGGAAGCCAGCTTCATCAGGTGGTCGACCGACCTCAGGAGCCGGGCCGAATGGGACGAGGACGACGAGCTGTCAACCTCCGCCACGAGCCCGGTATCGTCCAGGATGGCGACGGAGCCGTAGTTGGTCGTCGTGTCCAGGGCCAAGATCCTCACTTCAGCTCTTCTCTTCGCTCGCCCGGCCGAAAGCGAACAGGCCGCCCTTCTCGTAGATCGCCCGCTGGACGGGACTCATGGGCTCGACCCGGAAGACAAGCTCCTTGGTGAGGTTGGTGGCTTCCCCCGAAACGAAATTGACCTTCACATCGTCGCCGGTCTCGAGGCTCCCTGCGGCGACGAGCTTCTCGAGCTCCTCCGACCGGAGCACCGGGAAGGCCGAGTTGACGGCGTTCCGGAAGTAGATCGAGGCGAACGACGGCGCGATAACGGCGCCGGCCTTGAGCGCGATAAAGCAGTCGACAGCCTGCTGGCGTGACGAGCCGGCGCCGAAGTTCCGGCCGGCAACCACGATATCGCCCGCCTGGGCTTTCGAGGCGAGATCCTTCCAGCCTTCCAGGTTGCCGAGCGCGTACCGGCCCATTTCCGCGAGCTCGGTGATGTGGAGGTAGGCATTGTGATAGATCTGGTCGGTGTCGATGTCCTCGAGAAGCTTCCCGGAGGGCCCGCGGAGGACCCAGACCCGGCCACGGTTAGATGTTTTGGCCATCTTCAGAGATCCTCCGGGCTGGCGATATGCCCCAGGACGCAGGAGGCGGCGACGACCGAGGGGCTGGCGAGGTAGGTCCGCCCCTTGCCCTGCTTTCCCGGAAAGTTGCGGTTCGCGGTGCTGACCTGGACCTCGCCCTTTCCCGTCAGACCGGTATGGCCTTCGGCGCAGCCGCCGCAGCCCGGGTTGACGACGATGGCGCCCGCCTCGAAAAGGTCGGAGAGGATTCCTTTTTCGAGGAGCTCTTCGTAGACGCGCCGCGTCGAGGGAACAACCTTGAGCATCACCCCGCGCTCGACGTGGCGGCCCTTCAGGACGCCCGCGGCGCGCGCGAGATCCTCCACCCGACCGTTCGTGCACGAGCCGATGAACCCGGAGCCGATCTTCTCGCCCCGGAGGTCTTTCGCCGGCACCGCGGTGTTCGGCGAGGGCGGGACGGCCACAAGATGGGTCAGCCCGCCGACATCAAGCTCGATCGTCCCGGCGTAGGCCGCGCCGGGGTCGGCGGCCGGATGCCTGAACGGAGCGCCCGTATAGGCCTCGATCTCCCGCGTCGCCCCGGCCGAGCACTCGGGCAGGAAACCGATGATGCCGGCCATCTCGGTGATCATGCTGCATAGCGTCAACCGGCCGGCGAGCGACAGCCCGGCTGCCGCGGGGCCGTAAAACTCGGCCGCCTTGAGCGCGACCTTCGAGGTCCCGAGCTCCCGGGCCAGGAAAAGCGTCAGGTCCTTCGCGGAAACATCCTCCGGCAAGTCTCCCTTGAGGACGACCTTGACCGTTTCCGGGACTTCGAACCAGGTTTTCCCCTTGCGGAAGGCGAAGGTGATGTCGACGTCGCCCATGCCCTGGCCGAAGCTCCCGGCGGCGCCCAGGATGTTCATGTGGCTGTCCGTGCCCACAACCGTCGCGCCGGGCGTCACCAGCCCCTCCTCGAGGAGGACGTGGGTGCCGATGCCGCGGTCGACGTCGAAGACCTCGACCCCGAATTCCCCGGCGAACTCCCGGCAAACCTGCTGGTTGTCGGCATGGCGGAGGGTGCAGGCCGGAGCGCAGAGGTCGAAGGTGAAATAGGTCCGGCTCGTGTCCGCGACCGGCAGATCGCCGTATTCGCGGCGGTAGTTCTTGACGACGTTCGGCCCCCCGAAATCGCGGGCCGTGCGGACGTCGAGGTCGAGCCAGACGATCTTGCCCGGCGACGCGTCGTCCCGAGTATGCGCCTGGAAGATCTTCTCGATGATCGTTTTGGCCATCGGCGGTCCGGGATTCAGAGCTTAGCGGCCACCGCCCGGCCGACGTCCAGGGTGGTGGCGGTTCCGCCCATGTCGTAGGTGCGCGCTTTCCCTTCGCTGATGACGGCGGCGACGGCCTCCTCCAGGCGCCTCCCCTTCTTCGCCTCGCCCAGCCAGTCGAGCATCATCCGGGCCGCGAGCAGAGTGGCGATCGGGTTGACCTTGTACTGGCCTGCGTACTTCGGCGCCGAACCGTGCGTCGGCTCGAAGACGGCGTACTTGTCGCCGATATTCCCGGCCGAGGCGAACCCCAGCCCGCCGACGAGCTGCGCGCTCAGGTCCGAGATGATGTCGCCGAAAAGGTTTTCGGCCACGAGGACGTCGTAGTCATGGGGGTTCTTCAGGAGCCACATGCACATGGCGTCGATGTTGGCTTCCTTGAGCGGGATCTCGGGGTAGCCCTGGGCGATCTCGCGCGCCACGCCGAGCATCAGCCCGCCCGTTTCCCGGAGCACGTTCGGCTTCTCGACGATCGTCACCGACCGGCGCTTATGCTGGCGGGCGAATTCGAAGGCCGCCCGGACGATCCGGGTGCAGCCTTTCCTGGTCATGATCCGCGTCGACAGGGCGATCTCGTCGAGAGGGGTGTCCTTGAACGCCTTCATCTTGGGATGGACGAGCAGCGCGTCCCGGACCCCTTCGGGCAACGGAAAAAACTCGACGCCCGCGTACAGGCCCTCGGTGTTCTCCCGGAAGATCACGAGGTCAATGCCGTCCCGGTAATTCAGCGGGTTCCCGGGATAGGACTTGCACGGCCGGAGGTTGGTGTAAAGGTCGAACTCCTGCCGGAGCCGGACGATCGGGCTGAAGTACGACAGGCCTTTTCCCCGGAGGGAGGGGGCGAGCTCGGCGGCGGCGTCCTCTTTCGGCTTCGAGGTGATGGCGCCGAAGAGGCAGGCGTCGGTCTCCTTGAGGAGCCTGATTGTCCGTTCGGGGAGGGCGTTTCCCTCAGTGCGCCAGAATTCCCAGCCGATATCGCCGTAAACATACTCGGCGTCGACGGCGAGCTTGTCGAGGACGATCATGGCCGCCTCGATGACCTCCCGCCCGACGCCGTCCCCGGGCAGCACCGCGATCTTGTGTTTCGGCATTCTCGGCTCCTTCCTGTGCGCAGGGAATTTAACACACTCCACGAAAAATATGAATATCCGGGCCGTGCCACCCGTTTCTTGACCTCAGCGAATCAACCGGAAACTCCGCAGTGCGTTCTTTACAGTCGGATGTAAATTGAATAGAATTCCGCCCGTGACCCTCATTTCACATCCTATTTATCGAGCGAGGTGAATCATGAAAAAACAGACACTCGGCGTCGGCATCGTCGGCGGCGGCTTCAACGGCAAATTCCATGTCCGCGGCTGGACCGGCGTCCGCGGTGGAGACATTCTCGGCATCTACGATCTCAACCCCAAAACAGCGGAGGGGTCGGCGGCCCTGGCCAGGAAGCTCCATGTGGGCGAGGCCAAGCCCTATAAGACGATCACCGAGATGGTGGCCGACCCGGCCATCGACGCCATCTGGATCTGTTCGCCGAACTTCACCCGGATCGAAGTCATGGAGGAGATCGTCCACGCGCTCGAGACGGGCAAAGGCGAGCTCATCGGCATCTGCTGCGAGAAGCCGCTCGGCCGGAACGCTAAGGAAGCGCGTCTGCTCCTCAAGCTCGTCAAGAAAGTGAAGCTCCTCGACGGCTACCTCGAGAACCAGGTTTTCTCGACCGCGGTCGCCAGGGGCAAGGCCATCGTCTGGGCGAGGGGCGCGGCGCTCGCGGGCCGGCCCTACCTGGCCAGGGCGGCCGAAGAGCACAGCGGACCGCACATGCCCTGGTTCTGGGAGGGAAGCCTCCAGGGCGGAGGAGTGCTCAACGACATGATGTGCCACTCGGTCGAGGCCGCACGGTTCCTGCTGACGCCGCCCGGGGCGGACCGGACCGTTCTGACCCCGACCAAGGTGACGGCCTACGCCTCCTGCCTCAAATGGCAGCTCCCCGAGTATGCGAAGACCCTGTCGGACATCAGCGGAGGCAAGCTCGACTACAACAAGCGGCCGGCGGAGGATTTCGCCCGCTCGCTCATCGAATACAAGGACGACAAGGGTCAGAGGGTGGTCCTCGAGACGACGACTTCCTGGTGCTACGTGGGCGCGGGGCTCCGGCTGAGCATGGAGCTCCTCGGTCCCGAGTACTCCCTTCAGATCAACACGCTTGACACCAACCTCAAGGTTTTCTTCAGCCGGAAGGTCGCGGGCAAGACCGGCGAGGACCTCGTCGAGAAGCAGAACGCGGAGATCGGCCTGATGCCCGTCGTCGGCGACGAGGAGGGGGAATACGGCTATACCGCGGAGGACCGTCACATGGTGCGCTCCTTCCTCGACGGCGTCCGCCCGATGGAGAACTGGGATGACGGCCTGGCCGTGACCGAGCTCCTGATGGCCGCCTACATGGCCGCCGAGAAGGATAAGACGATCCCCTTCCCGCCCCCGGGTCTCGGGAATTTCGTCCCCGCGGTGGCGCAAGGCACCTGGAACCCGAAGAACAAGTAGGCACGCCAGCAATTACAGGATGGCCTCGAAGGCCAAAGGGGCAGGAACGCGGACTTCGTCCTGCGACCAATGGGGCCTTCGCCCCTTGGAACCCGCGCTCCTTCGCTTCGCGAATCAGCAAGTTCGCTGAGTCCTCAACTCGCTCCCCTCTTCGAGGAACCGTGCCCGCTCGCTTCCGGATGACCCTCTTCGCACATTCCCGACCTTGTTCCCCCCTGACGAACAGAAGAAAGTCCGGCGGCTTGTGCCGGCGGGACGAAAAGGGAATAATCAGAAGTGTCGAGAGTCTGATCGCAGGAGGTGCCGGCATGACTCCGCGGCCCAAGTGCGCAAGTTGCTAGGGTCAACCTCACGAAGCAGGCCGACCTTATTGCCGGGCGTCTTCGAGCTCACCGGAACGTTGGCTCCCGTGAACTTCATGTAGCCCGGAAAGTTGCGCGGGTCCCACGGCGTGCGCGTCGCCATCGCGCCCGCGACGTTGCCGCTGCCGCCATAAGAAGCATTCGGCATCCGCGCGCCGTTGTTGTTCCATGGCAGATACTGGACTGCCGGGTTGTACGCCAGCGGGTTGAAGGCCGGCGAACGGCGCAGGACGTCTGCGTGCCCTTGCCGCCAGCGTCCGTTATAGGCCGTATTGCCGGCAAAGTTGTAGAGCTCTATCGCCGCTCACTCCGTAATAGCCGAGCGTGTTGAGCTTCAGCGCTGGAGCGCCCGGGTTGGGGTGCCACCGGGGCGGTTCCGAGCGTAAAAGTCTGGATTTCCATACCCAGCGGGGGTTCAGCGAAGCTGGTTCATCGACGCCGAGTCGTCGAACATCAGCATGACGTTTGGCGGCGCCGAAGTGACCGTGAACAACGGCTGCTGCGACCGTGCGACCGCCGCGAAGGCGGGCTGGAGCTCGATGGCGCCAGATCATACAGCGACTGCGCAAGCGTCCGCATCCATAGCGGATGGCGGCCTTGTTCGGCAGGGGCGTACGTTTCGATCAGTCATTGTCCAGACTCCAAGGGGTCCCCGTGCTGCCATCACTCAGTGAACACGCGCAGTTCGCTCTGCGCAAACATGAAACGATTGCCGCCCATATCCAGCGCGGCACCGAAACCCGCGCCGTAATGCGGAACTTGCGCCAACGTGCGTTAATACCATTGCATCCGGTCGTCACTTCGTGCCCGTCGGCGAAATCGGCGGAGCGAGTTCACAAGTGGCGTCCTCGATCACGCATGACGGGTTGACGAAGCGGTTGCCACTACCTCCGGCAAGAGTGGCACGCCCGCAAAAGCGAGAGTGTTGGTGGTCGTGTTCCAGTTCGCCGCACGTACGCCACGCCGGCGTCGTGGTACCGGGCGAGACCATGCAAATCGAGCGGCGCTCTCGATGCGCGCCTCACACCAGCGCAGCACGGTCTGCACCGCGCTGTCGAGCTGAACGGTCTCGGGCGCATTGGCTGCCAGACGTTCATCGATGGCGCACCGCGAGGGACCTGGGCGACGATGAGTCCGGGTAGGATCGTCAACACCACCAGAACGACCGGCAGAACGACCCCGATCATCCGCCGCGCGGATGCGCGTTCGCGTCGGAAATTGAGGTTCGATGTCATGGCAATTCCCGCGTCACAGGGCGATCGACGGCGCGCCAGGTGCCCCTCGAACGGACGGTGAAGGTCTCGAGGAACGTCCGGCGGACGCGGCCGTCGACCGAGGTTTCGGTGAGCGCGGTGCCGGCCGCGGCCTCGGCCGCCGTGCGCGGGCAGCGCGGTGCCGTGGTGTCGGTGTTCTGGACCGAGGTTCCCAGCTCCCGGCTGGCCACGGTGACGCAGACGATGACGCCGACGACGTAATTCCACGGGTCGGTCGGCAAGCCGACAGCGGCGGCGTGATTCCAGGCCGAGTCGCGAATGGAACCGCCGACCGGCGCATAGTTGGTGCCATTGCCCGCCGCCAGCGCGAAGCCGCCGTCGTCGAAGCGGTAAAACACCTTGAAATCGACCATATCGTTGACGATCGGACTCGGATTTCCGGGTTGCCGTTGCCCTCGCAGAGCAGGACCGTGCCGGCTCCGTTCAGTGAGAACGCACTCTGCACGACGCGTCGCGTGGTGCCCGCCCCGGCGCCGCGCCCAGTCGCGGGATTGAACTGCTCGTCCTGATTAGCATTGGATACACCGAGGCAGTCGGGCAAACCGGTGGCGCCCTGGTTGGCAACGTCCATCGGCGCCACCGCATAGCGGCCCTGGAATCGGAACAGCACCTGGTCGCCCGGCGCGGCCCCCGTACAGGTGTAGTCCGGTGCCGCGGGGTTGAAGGCATTGGGTCCGAAGCGACTGTTGGTGCAGCCGCGCACGACCGGCCCGTCGAACAGCGTCTGGCCTTGCGCCGAGTAGTCGGAACCGACGATCTCGCCGTAGCCGCCCGCCTTGATGCCTTCGCCGAGCATCGTCATGACGATGCGGCCGGTGTCTTCGGCGCTGCCGGCCTGGTTGGCCGTGCGCGACACGCCGCTCGATGACAGGTAAAGCGCGCCGACGCCGATCAGGATCACCATCCCGATCGCCATCGCGATGATCAGTTCGATCAGCGTGCGTCCCGCCTGGAGGCGGTTCAGTCCGGTGGCCACAGTCTTCATGGGAATACCCGTGTCTGATAACCGCGGTAATTCGCCGGAATCACCGCTCCGCCCGCCAGGACGGGGTTCCAGTTGGCATCGGCGCCCGTGCTCTGCGGTTCCACCCAGGCGATCGAGACGTTCACCCAGCTCGGGTTGGCGGGGTCCCACTGGATGTAGGCAGCCGAACCCGGAATCCGCCGTCGCGCAATTGGATCCGCCATTGGTCGATCGCGGGTTGCGACCTGCGCGCTGGTGCAAGGCGCCGCACAGGTCGTCACGGCTCCCGGGGTGGCGGTCGCCTCTGCGAAGACCACGGTGTAGCTGCCCGCAGGAATCCCAGATGGTTGGCGCGCATCCGCTCGGCGAGCTGCGCGACCAGTTCGGCCGCGGCCTTGCGGTCGAAGGAATCCTTCTGGAAGCTCAGCGCGCGAGCCTGCAGGCCCAGCAGGCCGAGCAGGCCGAACGCCACGATCGTGAGCGTCGCCAGGAACTACTACGATCATGGAAAGGCCGCGCTGTTTCATCAGCCTCATCAGCAGGCTCCCGCGACAGGTCGGTTGACGGCGATGCGACCGCTGACGACTGCGATGACGACGCAACGCGCCGCACCCGTCAGCGTCGCGCTCGCAGGGTCCCGGTAGTCGATGCTGAAGGTGCCGGCGCTCGAGGCCGCCGTGCCGAAGCGGTTGTATGCCACCGCAGGCCCGGCCAGGTTGCCCGCCATCACGAGTCGGAACGTGCCCGCACCGACCGGCTGCTGCCGCTGCAGGATGAAGTCGACCCCGTTCTCGTACGTGCCGGCGGCCGTCACGCCGCGCTTTTCGAACATGAACCAGCCCGAGCCCCAGTCGCCGACCGCATAGCCGGCGCCCGCCGCGTTGCTGCACGCGATGGTCGGTTCGGTGGCGTTGGGATCGAGCGTGCGGCACACCGAGACGATGGTGTTGCGGCGAATGGCTTCCGAGCGGGCGAGTTCGAACGACGCCACCATCGTATTGGTCGCATTGCTGGAGCGCGTCGTGGCGATGAAATACGACATCGACGGCACGGCGGCCGCGACCAGGATCGCCCCGATCGTCATGACCACCAGCAGTTCGACCAGCGTGAAGCCGCGTGACGGCATCGACACCACTCCCCCTCTAGATCCCGGCTTGAAGCTTATTCAGAAGGCATGGACAAAGCCCGCATGCACCGCTCAACGGAACCTCTACTGCGACGAGCGGGCCGCGACTGTCGGGGTCGCGTCAACGCGTGCGTGTAGCTTGGGAATTGGCTAGTCCGACCGGGGGACTTCAACGGATCGGTCCCGACACAAACGTGGGATGCGCTAATCCGCACGCATGATCCGCCCTCACGCACCCTACTCGGCGTCGAAGCGCGGGGCGTGGGTGCGGCGGCAGTCGGCGGCGACGCGGAAGACTTCCTCGATCGTCTCGCCGTCTCCTGATTCGAGCGCGGTTTGCAGTTCACCAAGCAGGGCGCGGTAGCCACCCCGAGTTCGGCGATCAGCGCATCACGGTTGGCGATGCAGACATCGCGCCACATC
>CAVXUH010000009.1:0-460749 GCA_963764885.1 Candidatus Aminicenantota bacterium | reverse complement strand
GTCGACGGGGAAAAAACTGCCCTTCGCACCCGGGACGTTCGAGCTCGTCATCGCCAACAACGTCATCCAGTCCTTCCGGGACGGCGGGCCGTTCGTCGCCGAAGCCGCCCGGGTGCTGCGGCCGGGCGGCCGCCTGATCGTGAGCGCCACGAACGGGAGGAACGTCGCCATGGCGCTACTGCGCCGTCTCGAGCGGAGCCAGCACGAGCATCTTGGCGTCTACTCGGCCGCCGGCCTGAGGCTGCTCTTCAGAGAGGCGGGGCTGAACCCCGCATCGCTCCTCTTTTCTATTTCCCCCAAGGGACCGTGACGAAGGTCCGGGGCGATGCCCGGATCGGGCCGGCGGGCGATCGCCTGTCCTCGACGGTCGCCGTCGAAGGCCTGAAGCCGCGCTGAGCCGCGGGCCTTCGTTGCAAACCCGAAGGACCTAAATTATAATTCTCCGCTCATGAACAGCATGCCCCACTCCCTGGAAAACCGGCGGGTCGCCGTCCTGCTCCTCCTCGTCGTGCTCACCGGCACGCTCTTCCGGGTGGCCGGGCTGTCCTCGGGCTACCAGCGGGTGGACGACATGGTCGTCGCCCGGCAGATCCTGCAAAACTACCAGGGCGACTGGCGGCCCGACTTCGTCTATTACTATCCGAACTTCTTCGACTACATCGTCGCCGTCGTCCTGCGCGGACTGTCGGCGCTCTTCCGACTCGTCGGCGTCCAGCGGGGCCCGGACCTTTTCCCGTTCTCTCTCGACCAGATTCTGTTCGCCGCCCGCCTGCTCTCGGCTCTTCTCGGGTCGGCGACGATCCCGGTCGTCCATGCGATCGGCCGGCGCCTGTATTCGGCGCGGGAAGGCCTGATCGCCGCGTTCCTGTATTCCGTCGCCTTTATCCCCATCCTGTTCAGCCATCAGATCGCGCTCGACGTCCCGATGACGTTTTTTTTCGCGCTGTCTCTCTATTTTTGCGTGCTCATCAGCCAGAAGCGGCGCTGGAGCGATTATGTGCTGGCGGGCTTTCTGGGCGGGCTGGCCGTCGCCACCAAATACAACGGGATCTTCATCTTCGCGGCGATCTTCCTGAGCCACGCGCTGACTCAGCCCGGGACGAAGAAAAAAGCGCTCCGGGCGCTCTTCGACAGGAACCTCTACCTGGGGGCCGCCGCCGGCCTGGCCGGCTTCTTTGCCGGTCATCCCTACGCCCTGCTCAAGTTCAAGAACTTCATCGCCGGCTCCCGGCTTCTTCTTCAGGGCGTCCATGAGACGGAGTGGTTTCTCAAGCCGATCGAGCCGAAAACCTGGCTCGAGTACATCGCCTACAACAAGCAGGTCCTGGCCCTCAAGAACATCCTATCGGGCGAGGGGCCCGTCTACCTGGCCCTCATCCTGCTCGGCGTCGTGGCCGTCGGCCTCCGGCGCGACAGGAAAACGGCCTGGCTCCCTCTTTCGGGCCTGGCCTACTTCATCGGAGCGATCAGCTTCCTCGGATTTTCCAGGCACCGGGACCTGCCGACCTTCGCCGTCTTCTATGCGTTTCTCGGGATGTCGGGGATCGGGCTCATCCGGGAGCGGGCCGCCCGGTCGAAAACCGCGGGCCGGGCGGCCGGGCTGATGATCGCCGCCTCTCTGATCGCGCTCGAATTCGGCGCCTTGACGAGATCCTATTATCTCTGGGAGGACGATACGACCGAGATCGCCGAGAGATGGATCCGGAGGAATATCCCGGAGACAAGCTACTTCGGGAAGGAGTGGTTCACCCCTCCCTGCGTGAGCGCGAGCCCCGCTACCGGACGTTCTCCCGGGCGTACATATTCTCGAGAGGCTTCACGCCCTACAACCGGTTCGATTACCTCATCACCTCGAACGCCGCTTACGGTCACTTCTTCAAGAACGAAAAATTCTATCCGGAGCATCTCCGCCTCTACCGCGGCCTCTGGACCGATAACGAGCGGGTCAAGGATTTCTTCTACTGGGATATCGAGTACAAGAACCCCGAGCTCAACATCCTCCGTGTCGGGCATCCCTGGAAGAAAAAGCAGCGGCTGACGCTTCCCCTGTCCGTCCCCTGGGACAACCCCGAAAGGGAATTCGAGTGCCTGGACGGCAGTCCGTACGGCAAGAGCGCCCTGAACTTCTTCCTCGAGGAAAAACGGACGGTCGAGAGGGTGATCATCAGCCGGCAGAAGATCGCCAGCCTGGCGGTCTTCGTATCCGGCGCGGAGCGCGAGGGGGACGTCGAGATCGCCCATGCGGGAGTGGCGACCCGGCTCAAAATCGGGCCGGGTGCCGGCGCGCACATCATCCTCAACCCGCGCCTGTCTTTTCCCTTCTATCATCACGTCTACCGCATTTCCGTCAAGGGCACCGGGCTGTCTTCCCCCGTCCTCGTGCACGTGTGCGCAGACGACTTCGCCATCGGCTCCGAGCTTTTTCGGCAAGGCCGGTGGCGGGAGGCGCGCTATTATCTTCACCGGGGCCTGGAGAGCGACTCCCCTCCAGCCTGGGATTTCGAGATCTACGCCGAGCTGGCGGCCTGCTGCCGTGAGCTGGGCCTGGCGGAGGAAGCGCTGCGGTTCGCCGCCCGGGCCGAAGAGGGCCCATTCTTGAAGGGATATCTTGCGCTCGGCAATGCTGCAGAAGATGAGGATACCTGGCGCCGACGCTTCGAAAGATTCTCGGGCGTGGACATCGAGCTCTTCGAGACCCTCCAAGCCAATCGGCTGGGGGCCTCGGAGATGGAGCGCCAGGTTCCTCACGCGGGCGACGGGCCTGAGACTTCCCAAAGTACGGAGATCCGGTTCGTCTCGGCCGAAAAGCGGCTTTCACCCCAGAAATACAGGGTGAGGCTGCGCTTTGCAAACCCCTCCATGGTCCGGGGGCGGGTGGGAAGGCTGGAAATCGTCTCGAGCGGGGCCGGAGTCGAACGCCGGCAGGCACTCCCGGTCGAGCTCGACTGTCCGCCCGGGGCCGATGCCGCGTCCGTCGTGCTTTCGACAGAGGTCGGGGATCCCGGGGCGGCCCTCCGGTTCGTCCTCACCCTGGACAACGGCCAGGGCGCCGTCTTCCAGGGCCTCGAGATCTACCCCGACGTCCGTGATTTCATGAGCCGGAGGCCCATCCCGGTCCCGGGGGCCGGCCGCTGATCCTCACGCTCCGGAAGGCCTCTCAGCTTGACCAAACCCGGCCGGCACCGGCACGGCCAGGTCGAGGACGATCCGCCATTGACCGCCGGTCAGCTTCCGCCAAATCCTGAGATAGCTCGAGCTCTCGAAGGGGGCACTCCTGTCCGCGCTCACGCCCTCGGAGCCGCCGAAAACGTAGCCGATGTCGCCGGTCGAGGACACGACCGCGTCGACCTGTCCCCAGCTGTATCTCCGGCTCGAGCTCGAGACGAGCTTGAGGAGGGCCGCCTTTCCCAACAGGGGCGCTAGGCCGTCCCGATAAACGCGGACATCCTCGGCGGCATAGAGAATATACGCCTCCGACAATCCTTCCGTGCGGGCTTTCTGGGCGAAGCAGGATTCTTCCTTGAGCAATACGGACCTCTCCGCATCCCGGTCGACCCGCGGCCCCCGCCATCGTTTGACACCCGCGGGCAGGGTGGCCACCACAGCAGGGACAGGGCCCGACGGCGGATGACGGATCCCGGCATCCAGCGAAACCTTCCATTCGCCGTTCGGCTGGCGCTCCCATACTGATACATAATGGCCGTGGGCGGCGGAGTCGGCCGGTTTGGCTCGGTCACTGACAACATAGGGTCCCGTGGTGTAACCGATGTCTCCCGAGACCGAGACCTCGGCGAATTCCGGGCTCCAGGTCAGGAGGACATTCGGCGAGGGCGGCATCCCCTCGTAGGCCTTTTTCCCGGGGACGGGTTTCGGGCGGAAGACAACGGAGTCATCGGCGAGATAGAAAAGGAAAGCCGCACGCAGGCCCTTGTCCTCCGACATTCGGGAGAAGGCGCGCTCCGCGTTGACCAGTCCCCGCAGGCTCGGATTCTTAGGCTGGCCGCCGGCCTCCGCGGCCAGACCCAGGACGAGCGATGCCGCTACAACAATCAAAATCGGTCTCATGACGCCTCCCTCACGGCGGGGGTTCCTTCAGACGGCCTCTGCCCCGGCCGGCCGGGGCCCGGATGATCCCGTCAGTCGTGCCGCAGGGCCCGCACGGGATCCACGCGCACCGCCCGCATCGCCGGGTAAACTCCCGCCGCCAGGCTGACCGCCACCGCAAAAGCGATCGCCCCGAGGCAGAGCCACCACGAAAAATTAAAATAATCGATGTGGGGCATCCCCTGCCGGGAAAGAAAATAGTTGACGACCCGGTTGATGAGCCCGCTGACGATGGCGCCGAGCCCCAGCCCACCCACGCCCCCTAAGAATCCGATGACGCCCGACTCGACGAGGAAGATCCGGCGGACATCCCGGTCGCGGGCTCCCAGCGCCTTCATGACGCCGATCTCCGAGTAGCGCTCGAGGATGGACATGACCATCGTGTTGATGATGCCCAGGGAGGCGACGACGATCGCGATCATGCCCACGGCGGCGAGCACCATGTCCATGACCAGGAAGCTCCGGCGGATCTCCCTGAACTGGTCGGCCATGGCGAACGTCCCGAACCCCAGCGCCTTGACCTCCTTTTTCACCGGCTCGAGCGCCGCCATGGACTTCAGGCGGACGTTGAGCGCCGAATAGCCGATCCCGCCGCGGCCGGCCCGGAACAGGTCCCAGATGCTGCTGAACGGCAGCCGGTTGATGCGGCGGGCGGTGCCGGCGGGTACGAAGATATCGCTCTGGAGCGGCCCCGCGCTTCCGAACGGGGACTCTTCGGAGACGCCGACGACGGTCAGCTCGTGCTCTTCGGTCGAGAATGGCAGCTTGTTCCCGGCGAGCGAAGCCATCAGGTCCGCCGGGTTGAGGGTTGAGAAGTCGAACCCGACGGTGGACAGAGTGAGCTTCCGGCCCAGGGCCGATCGGGCGTCGCCGGCACCGAGCTCCCTGAGAAGCGATGCCGAGACGATGACGGACGGGTCGTCGTCCGAGCCGTAGGCCCGGCCCGCGGCATAGGCGACCGACCTCGAACCGGCGATCGCCGCGGGCACGACTTGGGCGAGCCGCAGCTCCTCGCTCCCGCCGAGACGGATGAGCGCAGGCAGCCGGATGTCCGGGAACGCGGATTCGACCCCTTCGAGACGGGCGATCCTGGCCACGGCCGCATCGTCCAGGATAGTCTGGTTCCCCCCTCCGGACGGGGCAGGCAGCGCCGCCGGCCGTCGCGCGTTGCCGTTTCGCGGCCCGCCGGCGAGGACGTTCCCGGGCAAGACGGTCAGGGTGTTGAAGAGCGCGAGGGCCCGGAAGCTCTCGGTCACGTTTTTTTGGACGCCCCTGCCGAAGGCGACCATCGAGACCAGCGCCCCGATCCCGATCATCACCCCGGAAGCCGTCAGGAAGGTACGGAGCTTCCGTTTCCAGAGGCTCGTCAGGGCGAACCGGAGGTGGTCAGCCGGCCTCATGAGCAGCTCCTAGTATCCCGTCTCGCAAGTTCCTTTCCAAAGTCCTGTGTATAGACGGGACACTTCCAGGGGGGAGTCAAGCTCCCCCCTCGGCGTTTCGTCTCACTCCACTGACCCCCTGAGGGGAACGACGCCGTCCCCCTCAAAACTCCCCCGCGGTGGTGCGTCTTCGTCGCACTTTAAGAATGTCAAGTTATTTGCGAGACGCACCACTAGTATTGCCCGTCCATTTTGAATTCGGAGCTGTCGAGCCAGAAGCCCGAGCCCGTCACGGAATCGTATTGGGCTTGCAGGAGGTCGTAATGGAACCTCTCCTCGTCGGCGATCTTCTCGAAGATCGCCCTGGCGGCGTCATCCACCGTCCCGGCCGCCGTCGCGGAAAAAAAGTCGATGGCCTTCTGCTCGAGCTCCATCCCGATCCGAAGGGCCTCGACTTCGCTCTGGCCCTCGGCCCGCCTCAGGCGGTCGGCAAGCTGCTGGATGACGCTCGACGGCCCCCTGAGCTCCTCGCTCCGGACCTGCTTTTTCCAGTCATCGGACTTGATGACGGCGCTGAACAGCCGGCTGAAAGTCTCCAGATGCTTAACCTCCTCCTGGGCGAGCCGGACGAACATCTTTTTCCCCAGCTCGTTGCCCGTCGCCTCGGCGGCGTGGTTGAAAAACGCCTGGCCGTTGACCTCGAGCTTGATGGCTTCGCTGATCAGGGTTTTCACATCCTGGCTGATTTTATCCACGGTCTTCTCCTTTCGTCACTCCATGTCGGTTTTCCGGAGAACGTAAAAATTCTTCGGCCCGGGTCCTGGCGTCGAGAAGAAATCGGCCACCGCATAGCCGCGGGCAAAAAGCGCCAGGAACAGCCGCCGGATCCCGGCGCGCCACAGGCCGGGTATCTCCCGGACTTGGGTACGGTCGACATCGGTCTCCCTCAGCATCGCATAAAAATCCCGAGGGATGCGGGCGTACACGATCTCGGCCTGGGGCGCGGTCTCGACGCCGGTGAGGAGCTCGAGCTCCACGGGTCCGTCGCGGCCGGCGACGACCTCCTCCCGGCAGCGGACGACACACAGCTCTTCCGTCCAGGCCGACGCCCAGGGCGACTCTTCGGCCGCGACGGACCGCGCCAGGTCCCAACACATGAAGAACCGGTCGCTCGGGACGTCGCGCCGGTTGAGCAATCCGCCGTACTCTCCGTAGGTCGCGACGCGGTAGTCCTCGACCTCCATGCCGAAGTGGTGGACATTCCGCCAGGCGTTAACGCCGGTGAGCGGGTCGTAAGTGCACGTTATGGTGCGGATGCCGAACAGGTCGCGGACCTTCTCCCTCTGGAACTCTTTGACCGCCGCCCCCAGGCCGGACCCGCGAAACTCGGGCCGGATGCCTGTGTACTGCGAATAAAACCTCAGGTTCTCCGCTCTTTTGAAGGCGATACCCTTGTCTTTGACGCCGACAAAGCCGTAGGAGAAGCCGATCAACGGCCGGTCCTCCGGGGGCGCCTGACCGCCGGTCCCCAGGGAGTAGACACCGATGAACAGTGCCCCGCCGTCATGGAGGAAGTTCTCGCACATCAAGTTGCGCGAGCCGGGGAGCCGGTCCTCGGGGAAACCCCAGATCTCGTTCCTGAGCTGTTCGTATTTCTCATAGTCCCGGGACTCGGCGGACGATTCGATCTCCAGCAGAAAGGATGCCCCGTTCGCCCGGATGACCTTCTCGAACTTGTCCATTGTCGGTGGCCGCCGCTGCCGAATGGCGGCGGACTGATTCTAACGGAACGCTCATTGCCATGCAAACGCCCCTGGTGTTTTGCCCGGAGGAAGGACGATATGCTAGAATGCCTTCCACCGGTGACTTCGCAAGGACGACCGGCCGACTTTTCGATGGAGAAGGCGATGAAACCCGTCCCCCGGAACGTTATCACAACCCTCGGCTTATTGCTGCTGGCCTGGCCGCTGCTGATCGCCTCGGGCCGGCAGAACCCGCCGCCGGATGTCAAGGTCATCCAGGGGCCGCAGGATATCCCGGCCGGCTTCTGCTCGCTCGCCCGGGAGGGCGACTTCCTGGTTTCCGACGGCCGGAGCTACGCGGTCCTGGGAGCGACCCCCCGGCGCATCATCACGAGCGTTAATTATCCCTTCGGACAGGCCATGGGCAGCCTGCTCGGTTTCGTCCCGGCGGACGGGCCGGTGCCGGCGGGCGACCTCAACATCGGCGCGCCCGTCCTCCGCATCGGCGACAGGACCCATCATCTCGGCTACACAAAAATGGAGAGATCCGGGGACGGCCGAAAAAACGGCACGGTCAGCTTCGAGGCGGCGGGCGACTTCGAGGACAAGGACGGCCATCGGGCGGCGGTCACGACCCGGTATGTCTTCGACCCTGAGAAATCCCGGATCGAGATCTCCTCGACGCTCACCAACACCGGCCCGGCGGCGCTCGAGGGGACGAGCTTTTCGCTCTTCTTCGACGCCTACGGTCGCTTCAACTTCAGCCCCTACGAGGAAAAAAAGTTCCCGGCGCTCAACTATCGCATCTATCAAAAAAAGGGCCATTTCCTGGGTTGGCTGAGCTTCAACCCGGTGGAAAAGGAGGGGTTCCGGCACCCGGGCCGGCTGCTGCCGGGCAAATCAACGAGCCTGCGCTACATCCTTCTCACCGACACCGACGGTCCGAGGCTCGTCTCCCGGATCGGCGATCTTCTGGGCGTCAAGACGGTCCGGGCATCGGTCTCGTTCAGGGATTTCGACGGGCCCTGGCTGGAGTTCACGGCCCGGGAAGCCCTGTCATCGGCCATGCTCTACCGGACCATCCTGGAAAACCCGGCCCAGCTCGAGTTCCCTCTCCCCCCGGGCATCTACCGGTTCCAGGCCAACTTCTTCCCGGGGTCCGCGGAGGAGCTGGTCGAGGTCAAGCCGGACGGCGCCAACGCCGGCCAGCTTCGCAATCCCCCCCTGGGGGAAGTCGAGGTCAAGATCCAGGACGGAAGCGGACAGCCCGTCCCGGGCAAGCTGACCTTCATCGGCCTCGGCGCCACCCGGTCGCCCTATTTCCGGCCGGAGAACCCGGTCGAGACCGGTCGAGGCTGGGAGAGCTCCAAGGACTCCTGTTTTCCGCCGGCCGAGGGTCTGGACGTCGAGCTGCCGGCGGGGACGTACCTGGCGACGGCCTCGCGCGGCCCCGAGTACACGATCGATGAGAAAGTCGTGGAGATCGTCAAGGAAGAAAACCAACCGCTGGCCTTCGTCATCGACCGCGTGGTCGCGACACCCGGCCTGATCGCCCTCGACCCCCACATGCACACGATCATGTCGGACGGGACGGTGTCGGTTTCCGAGAGGATCAAGGCGGTCGTCGCCGAGGGCATCGAAGTCCTGGCCGCGACCGACCACAACATGATTACCGACTACTCCGGGGAGTTGAAGAAGCTGAGGCTCGACGGCGCGCTGGCGGTCCTGCCCGGGAGCGAGGTCACGGTCTCGGAAGTCATCCATTACAATACCTATCCCATGCTGATCCGGCCGGGCGAACCGGGCAACGGCGCCATCATTGCCCTGTCCGACGAGGCCGGACCGCTGTTCCGGGCCAGCCGCGCCAAGAACCCGGGGACCCTGGTCGAGGTCAACCACCCCCGGGCGGGCGAGCTGGGCTATTTCAACAACTTCGAACTTGAACAGTCATCGGCGGCGACGGCCCGGGCCGCCCTGGACATGGATTTCGACGTGCTCGAGGTGATGAACGGGCCGTATTTCTATTCGTCGAACCAGACCGCCATCCAGGACTGGTATCATCTCCTGAATCGCGGCTACAGGTATCCCATCGTCGGCGCCTCGGATTCGCACACCATTGACCGCGGGGAGCCGGGGTATTCACGCACCTATGTTTCATATCCCAAAGATCTGCCCGTGCCCCTCGATACCGAGGCGCTGCTGCGCTCGATCAAGCAGGGAAGGTCCTTCGCGACGAACGGACCGATCATCGATTTCCGGGTCAACGGCGAGTCCGGTCCCGGCGATATCTGCCCGGCGCCGGCCGGCCGGGTGGACATCCGTATCGGGGTGAGAAGCGCCCCTTGGGTGGCCGTGGACGAGGTCCGGCTGGTCCTCAACGGGGAGCGCCGGCTGGTCTTCCCCGTCAACACCCCCAAGAGTGAGGTCAAGAAGTTCGACCAGGAGATCAGCCTGACCCTGGAGCGCGACGCTTTCCTCTGCGTCGAGGCGCTGGGGAAGGAGACCATGTTCCCCGTTTTGCAGAGCCCCGCGCGCAACGGTTCCATCCGGGGGGGCACGCTGCCTTTCGCCATTACCAACCCGGTGTTCGTCGACGTCGACGGGAACCGGAAGTTCGACCCCGCGCTGTCCGAAAAGATCCGGCCGGCCACCGAATCCGCCGTCCCGGGGAAAAAGGTCCCCCGGCTGTGAAAAACGATCCCGCCGGCCGCCCCGGGCGTTGAGACGAGAGGTCCGATGTCCGCCATCAAGCGTCCCGATTGCCTGGACGATGCGGCCTGCATCATCAACCCGAACGCCGCGCGGCGGAAGTGGTCGCGCCGCCGGGACATCAAGAAATTCCTGGCCGGGAGCCTGCCCGGTCCGATCTACGATTCCCTGACGAACAAGGAAGGCACCGTCGCGCTGGCCCGGCGGCTGGCGGACTGCCACCGGACGATCGTCGCCCTCGGCGGCGACGGCACGATTGCCGACGTCATGCAGGGGATCCGCGAGGCGCACCGGGAAAAGGAAGTCCGGCTGGGTATCGTGCCGTTGGGCAGCGGCAACGCCTTCCGTAAATCGCTCCTCATCCCCAAGAACGTGCGCCGGGCGGTCCGGGTCCTCTGCGAGGGACGGGCCCGGCCGGTCAACCTGATGGAGATCGAGGGCCAGATCTCCGGTTTCTCGAGCATCGGGGGAACGGCCCTGGCGACCAACACGGAGCTGCGGCACAAGGTCAAGGGACTATGGGGCCACGTGTTGTCCGGCGCGAGCCTGCTCAACCTGCCGTTATGGGAGGTCACCGCCGAGCTCGAAGACGGGCTGGACGATTCCGGCTGTCCTTTCGAGCGAAAGACGGTCACCGTCCGGGTCATCGACGTCGTCGTGGCCAAGTCCAATTATTTCGGCTACAGCTTCCGGATCGCGCCGAAGGCCAGCCTGGCCGACGAGTACCTCGACATCACGTTCTTCGATATGAGGGTCCGCCGCTACATCATGCTGCTTCCCCTCACTTACTTCGGCCTTTACCAGCACCGGCTCCAGCACTTCAAGGCCCGGAGGATGGTCCTCCACGGCCGGGACCTGCCCATCCAGTACCACGGGGAGTACCTCGGGACCAAAGACAGGGTAGAGGTCAGGATGGTCCCCCAGGCCATCCAGGTTATCGCCCCCCCGCGATTGTTCGAGGGGGAAGGAGCCTAGTCGCCGGTCGGTCCGGGCCTGTAAGCGTAGTAGTGGGGCAGCCACTGCGCCTTGCGGATGAGGTTCTCGAACCGGTCGTCGCTCACCATCCTCCCGAGACCCGAATCGCGGGCTTCCTTGGCCACCGCCAGAGCCACCTGAAAAGCGACTTCGCGAATAGCGCCGGCGTCGGGCAGGAGCAGGCCGTGGGCCTCCATTTCGGGCGTGACCATCCGGCTCAAAGCCCGGCTGGCCGCCAGGAACATCTTGTCGGTGACTTTGGTCGCCTGGCTGACCAGGGCGCCCAATCCGACTCCGGGAAAGATGAACATGTTATTGGATTGGGAGACCCGGAAATCGCTGCCCGGCGTGACGATGGGGGGAAACGGGCTGCCGGTCGCCAGCAGCCCCCTCCCCTGCGTCGCCTTGAACACATCCTCGGGCGTGCACTCGGTCTTCGAGGTCGGGTTGGAGAGGGCCATGATCACGGGCCGGCTGTCGTTCCTGGCCATCAGGCCCAGGATGTTCGCGTCGAACAGCTTGGGCTGGGCGGTAACGCCGATGAGGACGGTGGCCTTGGTATTCCGGACGACGTCCTCGAGCCCGATCGCCTCGGGCGACTTGAGCTTCCAGCCGTCGACGGCGGAACGGGGCTGGACGAAGGGCCGCATCTGGGGCTCCAGGCCAGGCCAATCCTCCATCACCAGACCCGCCGCGTCGAGGGCGAAGATCCTCTGCTTGACCTGCTCGTCGGTCAGTCCCTCGTCTTTGAGCTGGGCCCGGACGTGGAAGGCGATCCCGGAGCCCGCCTGTCCCAGGCCCACGATGACGAAGCGCTGGTCGCTGAGCCGGCTTTTCTTGATCCTCATGGCGGTCATCAGGGCCGCCAGGGCGGTGGACCCGGTCCCCTGGATATCGTCATTGAACGAGAGGATCCTCTCGCGGTAGCGCTGCATCAGCATGAAGGCTTTGTGCTTGGCAAAATCCTCCCACTGAAGAAGAGTGTGGGGGAAGACCCGCTTGACGCCCAGCACAAACCGCTCGATGAAATCATCGTAGGCCTGGCCCTCCAGGCGCCGGTGACGGTAACCTTGGTAGACGGGGTCATCGAGCAGCCGGGGATTGTTCGTCCCGACATCGAGCGTGACGGGGAGACAGCCGGCGGGATGCAGCCCGCCCGCGCCCACATAGAGGTTGACCTTGCCGATGGGAATACCCATCCCGTCCGAGCCCAGGTCGCCCAGCCCCAGGATGCGCTCGCCGTCGGTCACGACGATGAGGTAGACTCCCGCCCGGCTGCCGCTCTCCAGGATCTTGTCGATGTTGCCGATATCATCGGGGGTGACGTAGAGGCCCCGGTACCGGCGCACGATGTGGCTGAGCATCAGGCAGGCCTGGCCCACCGTCGGGGTGTAGACGATCGGCACCATCTCCTCAAGGTTCTCATAGAGAAGCCGGTAGAAGAGGGTCTCGTCGCGGTCCAGAAGGGACTGAAGGAAGATGTACCGCTCCAGGTCATCGGGCTTGCGGCGATACATCTCGAGCGTCCGCTCGACTTCCTGCTCGAGGGTCGAGACGCCCGACCGGAGCAGGCCGTCGAGGTCCAGGCTCATCCGTTCCTCTTCGGTGAAGCACGCCCCTTTATTGAGGAGCGGGTTGTTGAGTATCAGCCGGCCGCGGAGGTTGACTTCATAATATTCCTCGCCTGTCAGCGGGTCGATCTTTATCGAAAAAAACTTCATGGGGATCTTCCTCCTCCAAATTCCAGGCTATTCTAGCGGACGGCGGGCCATTTGAAAAGGCCCCGCGCGCGGGGTGTTATCCACCGCGAGGGCGCGATGCACTCGCGCCGGCGGCGCTGCCGGGACCGGCCGGGGCTGAGGGCCTCGTGGGGCATGAGGATGGCGCCTGACGAAAAGTCCCCCAGCACCCTGGCCATGCCCAGCAGGAAAAGGCGGCCGACCAGGGCCCCGCTGACGGCATCCAGCTCGTGGTCGACGGCCTTGACGCCGATCCCCCGGACCCCCAGGCGCGTCAATCCCCTCCTCAATCCGCCGAGGTCCCGCCCGGCCCGCGGCAACCCCCAGACGTCCTGGGCGCCGCCGGGATAGATCTCGACGGTGGAGAAACCCGAGGCTTCCAGCTGTTCCTTCAGCCGGATGCCCCGCTCCGTGAGGCCTCTCATGGGGCCGAGGGTGATCGGGAAAAACGGGATCCGCAGCCGCCGCAGCTCGAGGTCGCAGGGACGATAATGGGCACCGTTGCGGTCGGCCATGGACACCCGTCCGGGAGGCAGGTGGAGCGGCGCGTCGATCGCCACCAGGGACGGCCTCACCCGCCGGGCGCAGTCCAGGATCTCCTTGTCGCCGAAGAGGAGCATGGTGGACGCCGTCCAGCCGCGGAGAATGCAGACCCCGCTCGGCCGGCGCTCCACCCCGCCCAGGTCGATGCCCAGGACCGTAAGACGCCCCCGTCGAGGGATGGGCCGGGACCATGGTCATCTCGGCGCTTGCCTCGACGCCCTTATATCAGCGCCCCGGGGCGCTGTCAACGCCGGCCGGCGACTCGGACGGGACGCGGGAAGCGGCGATCGTGTTTGTGATAGAATGAAATTAGTCATCACGAGGTTGGAGGAACGATGAGAAAAGAGACCCTCGGGGTGTTGGCCGCGCTCCTGCTCGGGGCCGGCTGCTCGGTGAACTTCGACCTCCTGGGCAGGCCCGAGCTCCAGGAGGTGGTCCTGGTCAGGAGCCCGGCCAGGGAGAAGATCCTGGTCGTCGATGTCCAGGGCGTGATCGGCGGCCTGGGCCAGGACAGTCCTTTCAGCCGAGAGGGGGACGTCGTTTCCCACGTCTATTCCCGCCTGCAGAAAGCGGCTGAGGACCGTCTCGTCAAAGGGGTCATCCTGAAGCTCGACACGCCCGGCGGCGATGTCACTTCGAGCGACATCCTCTATCGCGAGATCCTCGGGTTCAAGGACAGGACGGGCCTGCCCGTCGTCGGGCTGATGATGGGGGTCGCGGCCTCCGGAGGATACTATGCGGCCTCGGCCTGCGACATGGTCGTGGCGCACGCCTCGACCATCACCGGCAGCATCGGCGTCATTTCCGTTTTCCCGAGCGTAGCCGGGCTGTTCTCGAAGGTGGGAGTCGATGTCCGGGTGATCAAGTCCGGAGCGCTCAAGGACGCCGGCAGCCCCTTCCGGGGGATGAGCCCCGAGGAGCAGGCGGTTTTTAAGAGGATCATCGACGAGATGTACGAGAACTTTCTCAAGGTCGTCCACGAGAGGAGAAAAGGCGGCCTCTCGATGGAGGAGCTCCGCCGGCTGGCCGACGGCCGGGTCTACACCGGCCAGCAGGCCCTCGGGCTCAAGCTCGTCGATGCGGTGGGCTATTTCGAGGACGCCCTGAGGGATGCGCTGTCCCTGGCCGGGCTCAAGGCGGCCCGGGTCATCGCCTACTCGCATTACCCCAGGAGGCAGAACAATCCTTACGCGGTGGCTTCCGGGATCTCCGGCCTGTTTGAAAGAAAGGGGATCGAGGAGGCGCTGCCCCGTCTGCGGGCGGGTTTCTATTATCTTTGGATCCCCGAGGTAGGGGCCGACTAGCGCTATTTCGGGATCTCGGCCGTAATCTCGAAGGAAGGCGCTTTCACGATGTGGGCTTTGACCGTGCAATAATCCACGGCCTTGATGACGGCGCGCAGGTATTTTTCGGGGAAGCCGGCCGGCAGGCGGATCTCGATCCTGATCTTGTCAATCATCTTGGTCTCGGGGTCTTTCTCGGCGTGCATGACCACCCCCGCGCCATCGACGGGGATGCCCCGCTCCCGGCAGAAGGCCGCGACATAAAACCCGGCGCAGGTGGCGATCGAGGCCAGGAAGAGGTCGAAGGGAGCGGGCGCCGTGCCCTCCCCTCCCTGGTGGACCGGCTGGTCGGTCTTGATCACAAACCCCTTGTAGGCGGCATTCACCTTGAGCCCGCCGGGAAATGTCACCTGGATCTCACGCTCGCTCATGTTTCACTCCTTGCCTCACGGATTCCTGGTCGCGCGCCGGCAGGCGCCGCGCGCTTGGCCATCAGCTCCTATTCTACAGCGACGGCGCCGGCTCCTCAATCCCGCTCCTCCCGCTCCCCGCCGGCCTGAGAGAACATCGCCAGGAGCAGCCGCCGGTCCCTGGCGGTGATCGCCAGCCGGCCGATGAGGTCGCGAACCATCTCGGTGGCATGGCGGGCGTTCGTCGGGTGGATGAACCGCCTGTCCTCGAGCTTCCTGAGGATGAGACGAAGGCACTCGTCCTGCTCGGAGAGCGGCAGCGGCGCCTCCGCGGCGGCCGGCACCCGGCCTGTCCCCGAGGCCCCCCGCCGCCGGAAGAGCTCGAAGAGCGTGATCAGGACAGCCGCGGCCAGGTTGTAGGAGGGCTGGGGAAAGGCCTGCGGGATGGTGAACCGGAAATTCGACGCGGCCAGTTCATCCGAGGTCAGCCCCGTCCTCTCGTTCCCGAAGACGAGGCCGATCCGGGCCGGCGGCCGGACGGCCAGCATCTTCGAGACCGCCTCCTCCAGGCTCAAGGCCGAAAAATTCTGCCTGGTCCTGGCCGTCGCGGCGAAGACGACGTTGAGGTCGGCGACGGCGCTCGGCAGGTCGGGAAAGCGGCCGCTCGAGGACAGGATTTCACCTGCGTGGACGGCCGTCCGAAGAGCCCCCGGACCGAGCTCGTCGAGACCGGCCAGCCGCAACTTGGAGAATCCCGTATTCTTCATGGCCCGGGCCGCCAGGCCGATGTTCTCGGGGCTTTCGGGGCGGACGAGCACGACCACGCACTCGGCCCAGCGGTCGGCCGGCGCCGGGCGCCTCGTCGGGCGCGACCGCGGTTCTCGGGAAGACGATTCGGTCAGGGCAGGCGTCACTATTGCTCTCGGGAAGGCCGATTGTATTATAATTCACTACGGCTCCAGGATTAAAGGAAAACCAGGTCAGGCGCCGGACCGGGAGGATGCGATGGCCGAGAAAAAAGAACTGGAAAAGATCTTCCGTAAGCGCGGTTTCGCCGATTTCCGCTGGCTCGACCCGCGCAAGATCGTCGTCGCCCGCTGGCCCCGGCTGAAGTGCCTTTACGGCTGCGGCGACTACGGCCGGACGGCGACCTGCCCGCCGAACGTCCCTCCGGTCGATGAGTGCGCGGCGTTTTTCCGGGAATACCGGCGCGGCGCGGTCTTCCATTTCGAGAAGCGTCTGGCCAGGCCCGGGGACCGGTTCGCCTGGACCCGCCGCCTCAACCTCGAACTCCTCGAGCTCGAGCGGGAGATTTTCCTGGCGGGCCACGAAAAGGCTTTTTTGCTGTTCATGGACAGCTGCAACATCTGTCCCGAGTGCGCCGGCCGGCGCGAGGAGTGCATCCAGCCGCCGCTCCGGCCCGGCCGACTCCCGAGGCCATGGCCGTTGATGTCTACGCCACGGTGCGGGCGCTCGGCTACCCGATCGCCGTCCTGGCCCGCCGCGACCAGCCCATGAACCGCTACGCCTTTCTTCTCGTCGACTGAGTCTCGTTTCCGTACCCCGGTCTGGACGCCGGCGACTAGAAGGCCTCCCCGGCCGTGAAATAGACCGCCGAGCTGCCGCTGCCCCTGGCATAATCGAAGCGTACGTGGAGGCGCTGGGCGCGGCTGAGGACCCCCCGCAGCCCTATCCCATAGGAATACTTGAAGCCGTCCAGCCTGAACCCGCCCAGCCGGTCCGCCACCTGACCAAAGCCGCCGAAAGCGGCCATCCCTATCCGCCAGAAAATCGGCACCCACCGGTACTCGGCGCGCAGGTAGAACAGGTTCTTGTCGCGGTAGCGGCCCTGGTAGTACCCGCGGAGGCCCTTTTCGCCCCCGAGCATGCCCATCTGCCAGAAAGGCGGGTCGCCGGGCTGGATCAGGATCTGCGACTGGATGCCCAGAACCCGGTTCGTCGCGAATCCGAAGTACTGGCGCAGGTCCAGCAGGAATTTGCCGTAGGAGAAGTCGCTCCCCAGGGCGCGCCCGAAGCCGAGGGCGGATACCTGGTGATATCTGCCTTTCGTCGGGAAAAAGATGCTGTCCCGGCTGTCCAGAGTCATGAAGAAGCCCCCTCCCGAGGCGACGCCGCCGGCGCCGCCGGTAATGGCGCCGGTGGCCAGTTCCCTACCTGGCTCGACCTTGATCAGGTTCATTCTGTCATAGAAATACTGGAATCCCAGGTTGACGTCTTTGGAGACCTTCTTGAGGCCCTCGACGCGCAGCTTCCAGCGCTTCGGAGTGTACGGCTCCTCCAGGCTCTTGGGAGTGTCGTTCCCGACCCCGAAGAGCTTGTCGGGGAACTTCTCATACTTGAGATCGAACTGCAGGTGGTAGCCGTTCCCCAGGTAAAAATCGGGATTGAAATTGATCGAATACTGCTTCTTCTGGGTGAAGGTGACGCTGAAGAGGATATTGGACGGGCGGGTCACAGTCTCGTCCTTGGTCATTGGGAAATAGAATATGCCGCCTCCGCCGACAGCCAAGTGCGTCTCGGGAGTGTAATAAAGGTAGGGAAGAACGGCGAACCCGGACTTCTTGGCCGCTTTGGAGGAGCCCTCCTGCGGTGCCGAAATCGGCCCGGGAACCCCCAGTCCCCCCAACAGAAGAAACGCCGAGACCGTAATGTATCGTAATTTCATCTTCTGAACCCCCATATGCTACTACCTAAAATATACAGGGAGAATTTGGAGCCGTCAAATCAAGAGGGCCACGATGCCCAAGTGCATTCCCATGGCGAGTATCCGGGGTACAAGGCGCAGGAGGCGGCACTAATAGCGGCCGGTCGAGCCGAAACCGCCCTGCCCGCGCGAGGTGTCATCCAGGTCGGCCGCTTCGGTGACATCGGCGGCGACCACAGGCTGGATGAGGAGCTGGGCGATCTTCATCCCCTTCCGGATGGCGAACGGTTGCCCGCCGAGGTTGACCATCACCACCTTGACCTCGCCCCGGTAGCCGGCATCCACGACCCCCGCGAGCCGGTGAACGCCGTGGAGCGAGATGCCGCTCTTGTCCCAGATGAGCCCGACGCAGCCGTCGGGGATGGCCAGCTGGATGCCCGTGGGAACGGCTTTGAGCTCACCCGCTCCCAGGACCTCGTCGACCACGGAAAAAAGGTCCAGGCCCGCGTCGCCCGGGTGCTGATAGACGGGCAGCCTGGCTTCGGGATGGATCCTCTTGACTTTCAAGAGCATGCTCAAACTCCCATGACCCGGACTTCCCGGAAATACGGGCGGACGAGCCCGGCCAGCCTTTCCACCTCTTCCCGGGGAAAGGCTGGGACCTGAAGATAGTTTCTATCGATGGTGTTCCGCGGTGAGAACTGCTGGACCTGGAAGAGCGCGGCGCCGTGGAGCAGCTGGGCGATCTCGAGCAGGTCCTTCTCCCCCACCAGCCCCGGCACGACCGTCGTCCGGAACAGGTGGGGCAGCCCGCTGCCCCGGACGGAGTCCAGGCTGCGGACGATGTCGTCCTCGGCCACCTCCGAGCGCGTGACCTGCTTGTAGCGGGCCAGCGGCGCCTTGACGTCCATAGCCAGTTGGTCGACGAGCCCGGACTTGATGAGGTCCTCGAGCCGGTCCGGGGAGCGACCCGTTGGTGTCGAGCTTGACCAGAAGGTTCCTGTCCTTGATCACGCGGAGGAGAACCTCAAGGTCCTCCTCGAGCAGGGGCTCGCCGCCGCTCACACAGACGCCCTCGAGCCAGCCCTGGCGCGAGTCAAGGTAGGTGATGAAGAAGTCGAGCGGCATCGAGGTCAGGGTTTCAGGCCGCAGGACGAGGTCGGCGTTGTGGCAAAAGGGACAGCGGAAGTTGCAGCCGCCCAGGAAGACCGTCGAGGCGATGAAGCCCGGGAAATCCAGGGGGGCGAACTTCTCTAGGCCCTTGATCTCAACCAACTCTCGACCTCCACGGGGGTGTTGAAGACCCCCAGCACGCTCTCCCTCTCGCGGAGGACAAAGATGGGCAGGACCATGGCGCCGTGCTCGTCGCGCCGGATGAGGTCGAGATATTCGCGGACCTTGAGCTTGCTCTCCCTCTGGGTCAGGTTATATTCCACGCCGTCGAGCCCGGTCTGCTTGAGGAAGGATTTGAAGCCCTCGCACTTATCGCAGTTCGGGTAGGTGAAGAGGAGATACTGCATGGCCCTCGGCTCCTAGTTGATCTTCTCGTAAGGCGTCCGCTCGCTGAACTCCTGTTGCTTGCCGTCGTTCCAGGTCCGGATGGGGCGCAGGTAGCCGACGATCCGGGAATAGACCTCGGTGTCGCCGCCGCAGCTCGGGCACTTGTCGTGCCGGCCCCGCAGGTAGCCGTGGTTGTAGCAGACGGAGAACGTGGGCGTGATGCTGAAATACGGGATCCGGGTCGAGGCGATCTTCCGGACCAGCTTGCGGCAGGTCTCGCGGTCGATCGACTCCGGCAGAAAGGTATGGAAGATCGTCCCGCCCGTGTAGAGCGACTGGATGTCCTGCTGGTGCTGGAGGGCCTCGAACACGTCCCGGGTGGCGTCGACGTTGAGCTGCGTCGAGTTCGTGAGGTAGGGGTGCTTCTCCGTCCCCGAGGTGACGATGTTCTTGTACTTGGCCCTGTCTTTGCGGGCCAGCCGGTAGGAAGTGGATTCGGCCGGGGTGGCCTCGAGGTTATAGAGGTTGCCGGTCTCGTCCTGGAACTCCTTGAGAACGGAGCGCATGAAGTTCAGGGTCTCGACGGCGAATTCTTTTCCCTCGGGGGTGGCGATTCCCTTGCCCAGGAAGTTCAGGCAGGCCTCGTGCATGCCGCAGATCCCGATCGTCGAGAAATGATTGTCGAAGTGGCCGAGATAGACGAGCGTGTAGGGCATCAGGCCTTTCTGGAGCATGTTATTGACGACTTCCCGCTTGGTTTCGAGCGATTCCTTGGCCAGGGTCATCAGCTCCTTGAGGTTGGTGAAAAATTCCTCCCGGCTCTTGGCTTCGTAGCCGATGCGGTTGAGGTTGACCGTGACGACGCCGATCGAGCCGGTCGAGTCCCCGGGGCCCCAGATATTCCCCGGCCGCCGCATGAGCTCGCGCTGGTCGAGGTTGAGCCGGCAGCACATCGCCCGGATATCGCCGGGGTTGAGGTCGGTCCCCAGGTAGTTCTGGAAGTAGGGTATGCCGTACTTGGCCGTGGCCTCGAACAGCAGGTCCGAGATGGGCGAACTCCAGTCGAAATCCTTGGAGATATTGTAGGTGGGAATGGGGAAGGTGAAAACGCGGCCCTTCTGGTCGCCCTCGATCATCAGCTCCAGGAAGGACCGGTTGATCATGTCCATCTCGGCCTGGTATTCCCCGTAGGTCGAGTCGAGCTCGACGCCGCCGACCACGGCCTTCTTGTCCTTCAGGTCGGGGGGGACGGTCAGGTCGAAGGTCAGGTTGGAGAAGGGCGTCTGCCAGCCCCAGCGGGAGGGGACGTTCAGCCCGAAGATGAGCTTCTGGACGTCCTGCTTGACGTGGTCGTAGTCGAGCTTGTCGGCCCGGACGAACGGGGCGAGCAGGGTGTCCACCGAGGAGAAGGCCTGGGCGCCCGCGAACTCGCCCTGCATGGTGCCGATATAGTTGACCATGTGGAGCGTCGCGGTCTCCAGGTGCTTGGCCGGGCTCGAATGGACCTGGTTCGGGACATGGCCGAAACCCCGGCGCAGGAGCTTGTCGAGCGACCAGCCCGCGCAGTAGCCGACGATGGGATAAGAGAGGTCGTGGATGTGGAATTCCCCGTCCTGATGCGCCTGCTTGATCCGGGCCGAGTAGAGCTGGTTGAGCGCGAAGCTGGACAGGACCTCGCCCGAGACCCGGGCGTTCAGCCCGGAGAAGCTGACCACGCCCTCGTTGCTGTTTTCGCGGATCTTCCAGTCCATGTCGCTGATATAGTCCTTGATGAGGCGCTCGAGGTTGAGCCCGGTCTGCTTCGCCTCGCGAATGCCTTTGTGGCGCTCCCGGTAGAGGATGTAGGACTTGGCCACCTCGTGGTAGCCCTGCTTCATGAGGACCAGCTCGACGATGTCCTGGATCTGTTCCACCGATGGTATGGTGTAGCCGCCGAACTTTTCGTCCAGCATGAAGGTCGAGATGTCCGAGATCGTTTTGGCGGCCGACTGGTCGGGCACGCCGCTCGCCTCCATCGCCTTAAAGATGGCGGTCGTGATCTTTTCCTGGACAAAATCGGCGATCGTCCCGTCCCTCTTCTTGATCCTGGAAATTCCCCTTGTCATGATCTTCTCCTCTCGCTCCTCTCCCTGGCGGAAACCGGTCTATACGAACAACACAATAAATCCCTTATTTAGTGTGTGTTAGGCCAATTGCTACAAAATATTGTAGTTTTCGCCCCGACTCTACTCCAGATCCGGATGCGTGTCAAGGCCTCCGGGCCATATTCTTTTTACTTTTTTTTCGCCCGCCGATCCGCTATGCTGGAGGGGTGATTTTCGATCCGGGAAAGCGAAAAATGATCAAGAGACTCGACATCGCGACGAACGCCAGGGACTCGCTGATCGATATCACCCGCCGCGTCGAAGAGGCGGTCCGGGAGTCGGGGACGGAGTCCGGACTGTGCATCGTTTTTGTGCCCCACACGACGGCCGGGGTGACGATCAACGAGAACGCCGATCCTTCGGTCCGCCGGGACATCCTGATGGCCCTGGCCAAGGCGGTCCCCGACTCGCTGCCGTACGCTCACGCCGAAGGCAACTCCACAGCGCACGTCAAGGCGAGCCTCGTCGGCTCATCCGTGAGTGTTCTCATCGAGGCCGGCCAACTGCGGCTCGGCACCTGGCAGGGGATCTTCCTCTGCGAATTCGACGGGCCCCGCGAGCGCCACGTCCTGGTCCAGGTCATGCCCGCCTGAGAAGCCCGGCAAAAAAAGGGAAGATTTGCTTGGCGATTCGCGTCTAAAAATCGAATGTGGATTTTTGTCTTTTTTGAGATTCAGGTAGAGGAGCGCGCAGTTGACAATTTCCGGGCGATTATCTAGGATGGCGTCTAAATTCCGCGAAGATTTTGACCCCACCGAGGAGGACCCGATCCAACGGAACATAAGACGAACTTATCGATTTAGTTTCAGACACATCGGACGACTTGCGAGGCTGGCGGCGCTGGCCCTATCGATCTGGGCGGCGGCCCCGACCGGGTTCGCTCAAGACGATGTCCTGACCCTCGAATCCGCGATCAAGATGGCCTTGACCCGGAACGAACGCGCCCTGGCGGCCGACCAGAGCAACATCGCCGCCCAAGCCAGGGTGGCCGAAGCCCGATCCTACTTTCTCCCGGCCATCAACGCCTTCGGGACTTATACCCGGCGACCGTTCCAGGTCGTCCGGGAGTTCCAGGGTTCGCAGATCGCCGTCCAGAAATTCAACGCGCTTTCGGGATCAATTGCTCTCAACCTGATAGTCTTCGATTCGCTGGGGATCCCCACCTACAGAGGCGCCAGGTTCGAACGCGACTCCCAGCGCTACGCCTCGGCCGATGCCAAGCGCCAGCTGGCCTTCGAAGTGAGCAATGCCTACCTCTCGACGCTGGGCGTCGACCAGGTGCTCGAGGCCTCGAGACACCGTTATGATTATGCCAAGCAGGCGCTCGACGCGGCGCGGGCCCGCTACAGAGCCGGCCTGGTCGGGGTGAACGACGTCACGCGGGCCGAGCTCGAGGTGGCCACCGCCGATCTGGGCATCACCCAGTCCAAGGGCCAGGTCGACACCACTTATCTCCAGCTCGGCTTTCTGCTCGACGAAGCGGACATGCCGAAGAGAAAGCTCCAGGTCCCCGACGCCCTGATCCTGGCCGCCGAGGAACGCGAATTCCCCGTCGCCGGCCTGGTCGAGGAGGCGCAGAACCGCCGGCTCGACCTCAGCTCCCTGCGCTCTCACGCCCTGGCCCAGCACGCCCTCTCGCTGACGCCGACCCTGAGCTGGCTCCCGTCCCTGGCCCTGACCGGACAGTATCGCTATACGAACGAATCCGGGCTGACGGGCCGGAGCACGAATTGGAACGTCGGGGCCACGCTGAGCTGGGCGCTCTTCGACGGGTTCTACAGGAACGCGCAATACACTGAATACAAAGCGTTGGCCTCGCTCGCCGACTTGAACGTCAAGGGCAACATGCGGCAGGTGGAGGTCCAGGTCAGGGAAGCCCAGGTCTCGCTCGAAAATCAGCGGGCCGTCTATCGCCAAGCCGGGGTCGCGCACGAGGTCGCCCTCAAGAACGCCTCCGAGATCGCCGAGCTTTACAGGCAGGGACTGGCTTCGGCCCTTCAAGTGGCCGACGCCAACGTCGCCCTGTTCGAGGCGGAAGTCGCGCTCGTGCGGGAGAGATACGGCCTGGGCGTTTCCTATCTCAACCTCGAGGCCGCCCTGGGGTTGGATCCATTGGGTAAGGAGCCGGTGCTGTGAAAAAAATAACCATGATCGGAGTCTCCCTCGCGCTTCTCGCGGTGGGCATATTTTCCGCCAGCTGTAAGAAAGATACGGAGGCCGCGGCCCAGGGCAAACCGGGCGCCGGGAGGAGCTTGATCCTCGAGAAGGCCAGGGTATCCTACCCCGTCGAAGTCGAGCCGGTTCGCGTCCAGTCGCTGACTTACGCGGTCAACGCCGTCGGCTCGGTCGACGCCTTCGAGAAGGTCCAGGTGACGGCGCGAGTGGCGGGGGTCGTCGACCGCGTCCTGTTCGCGGAAGGCAACTACGCCAAGCTCAACCAGATCCTCGTCGAGATCGAGCCCGAACGCTACCGCCTCGCCGTCGAGGCCGCCCGGGCCACCCACGAGAAAGCCCAGGCGTCCCAGGCCGACGCGGAAGCCGGCCTGAAGCGCCGGGAAGAGGTCGTCAAGGAAACTCCCGGTCTTATCCCCGGCGAAGAGATCGAGACCTGGCGCACGAAGGTGCGGGTGGCCGCCTCCGAGGTCGCCCAGGCAAAATCGGCTCTCGACCAGGCCAACCTCAACCTCCACGACGCCTACGTCCGGGCTCCCCTGTCCGGCATTATCCAGACGAGGACCGTCCAGACCGGCCAATACATTCCGGTCGGGACGGTCATGGCGACACTCGTGCGCCGCGAACCGCTGCTTCTCCGGTTCAAGGTCCCGGAGCGGGACGCGGCCCGCCTGACGATGGACATGCCCGCCAATTTCCGGGTCCGGGAATCCCCGCGGGAGTTCACGGCCAAGATCGTCCATGTCGCGGCTGCCGCCGACGAAACCTCGCGGATGGTGGATATCACGGGCGAAGTCGAGGGCGGCGATACGAGCACCCTTCGGCCCGGGACCTTTGCTGAGGTCACCGTCCCCGTCCAGACGGTCAAGACGGCCCCGGTCATTCCCCAGACAGCCGTCCGCCCGAGCGAGCGCGGCTTCCTCGCCTTCGTCATCGAAAACAACACCGCCGTCGAACGCGTGCTGACGCTGGGGATGCGGACGGCGGACGGGCAGGTGGAGGTCCTCTCCGGGCTCGCCCCCGACGAGCAACTGGTCGTGCGCGGTTCCGAGGCCCTGCGCGACGGCGTTCCCGTCCGGCTGATCAAGTCCGGCGAACAAAAAGCGGGGACCCCGGAAAGGAAGCCTCAATAGCAGGAGCGGGGCCATGAATCTCACCGATATCTGCGTTCGCAAGCCGGTGCTGGCCTGGATGCTGATGGCGGCGACCATCGTCTTCGGCATCGTGGCCGCCAGCCGGATCGGTATCAGCCAATTCCCGGACGTCGATTTTCCCACGATCAATGTCTCGGTCGTCTACGAGGGGGCCGCCCCCGAGGTCATCGAAAACGATGTCGTCGAGATCCTCGAGGAATCCCTGGCCCAGGTGGAGGGCATGAAGAGCCTCACCTCGTTCAGCCGGATGGGGTCGGCCAATATCACCATCGAGCTCGACCTCTCGAGGAACGTGGACATCGCCCTCCAGGACGTGCAGGCCAAGGTCTCCCAGGCCACCCGACGGCTGCCCAGGGACATCGACCCGCCGGTCATCTCCAAGTCCAATCCCGAAGACCAGCCCATCCTGTCGATATCCCTCGGCGGGCCGTTCCCGCAAAGGGTGCTCAGCGATTATGTGCGCTACGGCCTGAGGGAGAAGCTCCAGACCATCCCGGGCGTGGGGGAGATTACCCTCATGGGCGCCCTGGACCGGAACGTCAGGATCTGGCTCGACGCCACCAAGCTCGACGAGAAGGGGCTGACGGTCTCCGACGTCATCACCGCCCTGCAGCGCGAGCACGTCGAGCTGCCCGCCGGCCGGCTGGAAACTCCCGGCCGGGAGATGAACATCCGGGTCTTGGGAGAGGCCCTCGACCTCGAAACGCTGCGGCAGATCGTCGTCCGCGAGGTCAGCGGCAGCCCGATCTATATCAGCGATATCGCCCTCGTCGAAGACGGGTTTGAGGACGTCCGCCGGGTGGCCCGGGTCAACGGCCTGCAAGCCCAGGGAATGATGTTGAAAAAACAGCGGGGGGCTAACGCCGTGGCCGTCGCGCAGTTGGCCCGCAAGGCCGTCGACGAATACGCCAAGACGCTGCCCGAAGGCATGACGGCCAACATCGTCTTCGACTCGACCCAGTTCATCAAGGAATCGGTGACCGAGATCCAGTTCGAGCTTATCCTGTCCGTCCTGCTGACGGCGCTCGTCTGCTGGATGTTCCTGGGGTCGCTCTCGAGCACACTGAACGTCATCCTGGCCATCCCGATGTCGCTTCTGGGAACGATCGCCATCATCTATTTCCTCGGGTTCACCTTCAACACGTTCACGCTGCTCGCGCTGGCCCTGGCGGTGGGCATCGTCGTCGACGACGCCATCATGGTCATGGAGAATATCTTCCGCCATCGCGAGGGGGGCAAGGGACTGGTCAAGGCGGCCCTCGAGGGCACCCACGAGATCGCCTTCGCCGCCCTGGCCGCGACCCTGGCGGTCGTCGCCATTTTCATCCCGGTCGTCTTCATGAAGGGCATCATCGGCCGGTTTTTCCTCCAGTTCGGCATCACCCTGTGTCTGGCCGTTCTCCTTTCGTACATCGAGGCGATCAGCCTGGCGCCGGCCCGCTGCTCGCAGTTCCTGAAAACCTCGCGCGAGGGCCGAAGCCGCATCGGACGTTTCGTCGACAACGGGCTTCCGCAGGCTGGAGAGCGTCTACGCCCGGGCGCTCGCGCGCGGGCTGCGCCGCCCCGGCCTCATCCTGATCATGGCGCTCGTCGTGTTCGTCGGCGCCCTGGTCGTCCTGAAATTCCTGCCGGGAGAATTCGTCCCATCCCAGGACCTGAGCCGACTGTCCGTGCGTTTCCAGACCGCCGTCGGCTCGGACATCACCGAGACCGACAAGCTCATGCAGAGGGCGGAGGAGATCTTCTACCGCCGGCCCGAGGTGACCCAGCTCTTCAGCTTCGTCGGCGGCATGGGCGGCGGCGGGGTGAACTCGGGAAATATCTTCGCCAACCTGCTGCCGCCCAAGGAGCGGAAGCTGAACCAGGCAGAGATCTCCGCTGCCCTGCGCCGGGAGCTGAACTCGATCCCCGGGGTCCGGGCCGTCATCCAGGACCTCTCCCAGCAGGGACTCACGGCCCAGCGCGGGTTCCCGGTCGAATTCTCGGTGCGCGGCTCCAACTGGGATGAGCTCGTGAACCAAAGCCAGAACATCATGAACCAGGTCGCGTCGAGCGGCCTGGTCGTGGATATCGATACCGACTACCAACTGGGCATGCCCGAGCTCCAGATCGAGCCCGACCGGGCCGTTATCTCGGACGTCGGCGTCTCGATCGACGACGTCGCCCAGACCATGAACGCCCTGGTGGGCGGTCTCCGCGTCGGCAAGTACAGCACCGGCGGCCGCCGGATCGACGTCAGGCTCAAGCTCCTGGCCTCGCAGCGGACCCGGCCGGAGGACATCGCCCGGCTGAAGGTCCGGACGCGGAACGGAGAGCTCATCCCCTTGTCATCCCTCGTCCGGTCCGTGGAGCGGCCGGCCCTCCAGGCCATCACCCGGCGCGACCGGGAGCGGGCCATCTCGATATACGCCAACGTGGCGCCGGGCCATTCCCAGCAGGAGGCCCTGCGCTACGTCGAGACGCTGACCAAGGGCCTGCCGGTCGGCTACCGCATCGTCCTCGGCGGGGCGAGCGTCGCTTTCCGGGAATCGATGAGCAGCCTGATCTTCGCCCTGTTCCTGGGAATCGCCATCGCTTATATGATCCTGGCCTCCCAATTCAATTCCTATAAGGACCCGGTCACGGTCATCACCATCCTGCCGCTGGCGATCGCCGGCGGGGCCTTCGCCCTGCTGGTGACCCGCCAGACGCTCAACGTCTTCAGCATGATCGGCCTGCTGCTTCTTTTGGGGATCGTCAAGAAAAACTCGATCATCCTGGTGGACTACGCCAACGCCTTCAAGGCCCAGGGGTTCGACGCCAAGGAGGCGATGAAGAAGGCGGGGCCCATCCGGCTGCGGCCGATCCTGATGACCGCCACGGCGACGCTGATGGCCGCCATCCCGCCCGCCATGGGGCTGGGGCCGGGCTCGGAGATCCGGATGCCCATGGCCATCGCCGTCATCGGCGGTCTGGTGCTGTCGACCCTCCTGAGCCTGCTGGTCGTGCCCGCCTTTTACGTCGTCGCCGACCGGGTGTTCAAGAGCAAGCGCCGGCCGGTCGAAGAGTGCGAGGTGGCGGGGGCGGCGGAGCAGCCGGTTCCGTCAGAAAGATAGGCCGAGCGACCGGAGCTCCCGCCCCAGGTCGGTCTCCGGGCGGTAGAGGATGGCGGGAATCCCGAGGGCGTTGGCGCCTTCGATATTTTCTTCCATGTCGTCGATGAAAACGCACTCCGCGGGCTGGGCGCCGGCCTTCTCCAGCGCCACGCGATAGATGCCGGGGTCGGGCTTCATCAGACCGAGCTCGAAGGACAGGACATAATCATCGAAGATCATCAGCTCGGGGAATCTTTTTTTGATGAACCCGAAGCGGACGACGATCGACGTTCGAGACGAGGACCAGCCGGTATTTGCCGCGGAGGTTCCGGATGATCTCGAGGGCGGGCGGGTTGATCGAGAAAACGTCGCATAGGCGGCCATGAACTCGTCGTAGCCCACGCTCGCACGCAGCTTGGCGGTGACGCGCTCGTAGAACTCGCGCGGGGTCAGCCGGCCCGAATCAAACAGCTCGACGAACTCCGGGCTGTCGTAGACGATCTCGCGGATCTCGTCGACCGACAGAGGGCAAAAGGCGGTCATCTTCCGGTAGAAAATGGAGTTGTCGAACCAGAGAATGACCTTGCCCAGGTCGGAGATCACGGCGCGCGTCATGGAAGATCCATTGCTTTTTGAACAGGCTTTTATACCAGAAACGCGGCCGAGATACAAACGAACGGATCCCGCTGAGCGCGCCGAGGAACTCAGGGACGAGGCTGCGGCGGGTTGTCAAAGCCGGTTTCGAGAGGGGAAGTCGGCACCAATGGCGACTAAAGCCAGGCGGCGCCCGTCGACAGATCGATCCCGGCCCGGCCAGGGACTAGCCGGCGGCCTTGTCGGGCACTTCGAGGCCGCTCCCCTCGCGCTTGTCGGCCCGCTTGAGGAGCAGAGCGAAGACGAAACCGACGAGCCCCAGGCTTGCGAACATGACTTGGCTCGCCACATAGGAACCGGTCGCGTCCCTGAGCAGGCCGTTGAGGAGCGGAAAGAGGCCGAGGCCGACATTCTGGATGGCCGTCATCAGGCCGAAGGCCGTGCCCACCCGTTCGGACCGGACGATCAGCGGCACCGATGGCCACATCGCCGCCGGCACCAGGACGAAGGCGAATCCCAGGAGGATCATCGGGTAGACGGGGTAGATGTGGGTAAGACCCATAGCGAGGTGGCAGGGGATCATGAGGAGCGAGCCGGCGATCATTAAGGTGGCGCGCTTGCCGACCTTGTCCACCAGCCGCCCGGCAAAGGGCGCCAGGATCATCGAAGAGAAGATGATGATGCTCGTTATGCCACCGGCGGTGCTGAACATGTGGAGGAGGTTGCTGAAGACCCGGGCCAGGAAACCGCCGCTCGACGGCGCCGTCAGGGCGATCCCCCATTTGGTCGCGAAAAAGTCCGTGGACAGGCTCTGGAAGGGGAAGATGGCCGCGTAGAATGTAAAGCAGAGAAAGGTCACATACCAGAAGGTGGGCTTGAACTCCCTGATATCGCGGAAGACGATCTTCTCGGCCACGCTCTCGTCCCTGAGGTTGAGAGCCTTCTCCCCTCTTCGGTCCATGACGACGTAAAAAAGGTTGCCGATGAGGGAGAGCGCGCAGGCGCCGGCGGCGGCCATCAAGGCGTACCGGTAGCTTCCGAAATAGCTCGAGAACAGCTCACCGGTATTGAAGGCGAAGAGACTCCCGATGCGGCTGACCGTGAGCTGGATGCCGAAGGCCATGGCCAGCTCCTTGTTCTTGAACCAGCGGGCGAGCATGGCGCTCTGGGCGACGACGAGGGGCTCCGACCCGGCGCCGAAGATGAACCGGCCGAGGAAGATCACCGGAATGCTCCGGGCCTGCCAGACGATCACGGCGCCGAGGAGGACCAGGAAGGAGAAGATCAGGCTGGCCTTGCGCGTGCCCAGCCGGTCGATGAGCATGCCGCCGAACAGGACGACCAGGATGGCGGCGAAGCTGTACATCGTATTCATCGTGCCCACGGTCGCGCGGGCGGCCTTCAGCTCGGCGATGAGGGACGGCGCGATGGCCCCGATGATGTCGTAGGCGAAATAGCTCCCGAACGAGAGCGAAGCGATGAAGGCGAGGTTGAGGAAGCGGAAGATCGGCCGGGAGGGATGGAGGAAGCCGGGCTGCACCGCGATCTCGGCGGTCACGGGATCGGTCCTTTCGCCTCTCGCATTGTCCCCAAAAGTTATGTTATTACTAAGAATCTGTCAAGGAGTACTTGGCCTCAAGATGCGATGTAACTCGCAGGGCTCGGAACATCCAGGAACCATGCCCGCTCCGGCTCTCATACGGCCCTCTTCATGACGCCAGTCCTCACCCTTTTGAGAAGTCTTTGCGACCGCCGACATTTGGTCAAATCAGGAGGCGTGATGTCTGCACAACGAAGACGCATAGGTAGAGCGCATCTCGGCCTGGTCCTGGCCGCGGCGGGGTTCCTCGTCCTCATCATCGGGGGAGCCGTGGCGCTCTATTTCGTCAAGGGGAAAAGGATCAACACGGATGACATCGCCTCGGCCGAAAAGATCGCCGCCCTCCATTTCACGGAAGGCGAGCGCCGGCTGATGGTCGAAAACCTCAGGGAAAACGCCGCCGATTACGTGAAGATGCGGAAGGTCCCTTTGCCCAACAGCGTACCTCCCGCCGTCGGGTTCAGCCCGGTCGTCCCCGGCCTCTCCATTCCGAAAGAGAAAGCGCCGGCGTATGCGCTTCCCGACGATCCGGCCCTCGAGCCCCCCGCCGACCTCGAGGACCTGGCCTTCTGGCCGGTGACATCCCTGGCCCGGCTCATCCGGGCGCGCAAGGTTACGTCCGTCGAGCTTACGGGGATGTACCTCGAGCGGCTGAAAAAATACGGGCCCCGTCTCGAGTGCGTGATCGCGCTGACCGAAGACCTGGCCATGGCACAAGCCCGCAGGGCCGACGAAGAGATCGCCGCCGGCCTCTACCGGGGACCGCTCCACGGGATCCCCTGGGGAGCGAAGGACCTCCTCGACACCAAGGGGATCCGGACGACCTGGGGGAGCCAGCCCTATTCGGAGCGGGTCCCCGAGGCCAACGCCACGGTCGTCGACCGGCTGGAGAAAGCGGGGGCGGTGCTCGTTGCCAAGCTGACCATGGGCGAGCTCGCCTGGGGAGACGTCTGGTTCGGCGGCAGGACGAGGAACCCCTGGAATTATGAGCAGGGCTCTTCCGGCTCCTCGGCGGGGTCGGCCTCGGCGACCGCCGCCGGTTTGGTCGGGTTCGCCATCGGCACCGAGACCTGGGGATCGATCGTCTCGCCCTCGACCCGTTGCGGGGTGACGGGCCTTCGCCCGACCTACGGCCGGGTCAGTCGGAGCGGCGCCATGGCCCTGAGCTGGAGCATGGACAAGATCGGGGCGATCGCCCGCTCGGCCGAGGATTGCGCCCTCGTCTTCGAGGCGATATACGGGCCCGACGGCCAGGACCTGACGGTCGTCGACCTGCCGTTCAACTGGGACCCGGCTGCCGACCTGGGAGGGATCCGCGTCGGCTACCTGAAGAGTGAGTTCGACAAGGGCGGCCGGAACGGGAAGAACGACGAAGCGGCGCTCGAGGCGCTGCGGTCGCTCGGCATGGAGCTAACGCCTTTCGAGCTTCCGGCCAGCCTGCCGGTTGATTCCCTGGGCTTCATCCTGAACGCCGAGGCGGCCGCCGCCTTCGACGACCTCACCCGTTCGGACCGGGACGACCTGATGAAGCGGCAGGAGGCGGACGCCTGGCCGAACGTCTTCCGGCAGGCCCGGTTCATCCCGGCCGTCGAATATATCCAGGCCAACCGGCTCAGGACCCTGCTCATGAGGGAGATGGCCGTCCGAATGAGATCGGTCGATGTCTACGTCGCACCCTCGTTCGGAGGGGACAACCTGCTTCTCACCAACCTGACGGGCCACCCCGCCGTGGTCGTCCCCGACGGCTTCGATGACAAGGGCCTGCCCACGAGTATGTCCTTCATCGGCGATCTCTACGGGGAGGCCGAAGTCCTGCGGGTGGCCGAAGCCTACCAGAAGGCGACAGGCTTCCACTTGAAGCACCCGACGCTCAAGGAGTGAGGGTTCCGAACGCCCCCCGGCCGGCCACGACGGCGGCTTGACAACGCGAGGCCATATCTAAGAATATTGAACGGCCGGTTGGAGTTCGCCGATGATTCAAACATTCAACTTCGAGCCATACGAAAAGGATATCGACCGCGGCCTGGCCGAGCTCGGCGGGCAGAAGATCATCTCGCGCGTCTGGCAAAAAGACTGGACCGTCTGGAAAAGCGAACCCGCGGAGATCGCCAACCGGCTGGGCTGGCTGGTGTCGCCCCGGGCGATGGAAGCTCAGGCGCCGCGGCTCAAGGCCTTCGCGGCATCGGCCCGCCGGCAGGGATTCACCAAAGCGCTCGTCCTCGGCATGGGCGGCTCGAGCCTGGCGCCCCTCGTCATGGCATCGGTGTTCAAAACAGGTTCGGGCTATCTCGACCTCGACGTCCTGGATTCGACGGCGCCCGAGGCGGTCCTCGGCGCCCGCCGGGATCATCCCCTCAAAAAGTCCCTCTTCATCGTCTCGTCGAAATCGGGAACGACCGTCGAGACATCCTCGTTTTTCAGCTATTTCTGGAACGCCGTAAGCGATCGGGTGGGACGGGCGGCGGCCCCCGCGCACTTCGCCGTGATCACCGACCCGGGGACACCGCTCGAGAGCCTGGCCGGGCGGCTGGGTATCGAAAACATCTTTCACGGGGATCCCGATATCGGCGGCCGGTTCTCCGCGCTGTCGCCCTTCTGTCTCGTTCCCGCCGCACTCAAGGGGATTTCGATGGCCAAGACGCTCGAGGCGGGCCTCGCCATGTCCCGCCGCTGCCGGGAGGCGCGCGATCCCCGGGCCAACCCCGGCGCTTTGCTGGGGACGATCCTGGGCGTCCTGGGGCGCCGCGGGCGCGACAAGCTGACCATTGTCCTCCCGGCCCGTCTCCAGGCCTTCGGCCTCTGGCTCGAGCAGCTGATCGCCGAGAGCACCGGCAAAGAAGGCCGGGGGATCCTCCCCATCGAAGGGGAAACGCTCCGCGGACCGCGGTCTGACCTCGGCGACAGGTTGTTCGTCCACATCGGGACGATGTCGGAGGGCCGGACGGACGGGCGCCTTCCCGGCTTGGTCCAACCGGGAAGTCCGCTCGTCCGGATCACGCTGCCGGGGATCTACCGGCTCGGGGAACAGTTCTTCCTCTGGGAATTCGCGACGGCGATCGCGGGGAGGTTTCTCGGCATCAACCCGTTCGACCAGCCCGACGTCGAGTCGGCCAAGAAGAGGTCCCGCGAGGCGCTGGCGGTCTATCGCGAAACCGGCTCCCTGCCGGCCGAGGAGCCGCTGTTCAAGGAGAAGGGAATTTCCATTTTCTCCGATATCGAGGCCGGCTCGGCCGGAGAGTGCCTTGCCAGGTTCCTGGCCGGGGCGGCGCCTGGGGGCTACGTCGCCATCCAGGCGTTTATCGCGCCCGGCCGGCGCGTTCAGACGGCCCTCGATGGCCTGAGGGGCCGGATCGCGGAGAAGACCGGCCTGCCCACGACGGTCGGGTTCGGCCCCCGCTTCCTGCACTCGACGGGGCAGCTTCATAAAGGCGACGCCGGCCGGGGGCTGTTCCTCCAGATAACGGCCGAGGACAGGCGGGACGCCGCCATCCCGGAAGCGCCCGGCTCGGCGGCATCGACACTGTCCTTCGGCGTCCTCAGGGCGGCGCAGGCCAGGGGCGATGCGGAAGCGCTCCGGGCGGCCGGGCGACGCGTCCTCCGTCTCGGCCTCGGCCCGGATGCGGCCGCCGGTCTGAGGCAGGCCGCCTTGCTTCTCGGCTAAAGGATACTGTTCATAGAGAAGCTATAAATTCAGTCGAGATTCGCGGGCAGTCGCTTGCCATCTCCCGAGGAGGAAACATGACATCACGAGAAAAAGTACTCGCCAGCCTCAACCACCGCCAGCCGGACGCCGTCCCCGTCGACTTCGGGGGAACGGCGGTCACCGGCATTCATGTGCTGGCTGTGGCCGCGCTCAGGGACCACTTCGGGCTCGAAAAGCGGCCCGTGAAGCTCTACGAGCCCTACCAGATGCTCGGGCTCATCGACGAAGACCTGAAGAAGGCCATGGGGATCGATGTCGAGGGCGTTCCCGCGCCCGAAACGCTGTTCGGGTTCCGGAACGAGGACTGGAAGCCATGGCGGCTCGACAACGGCCTCGAGGTGCTGGTCTCCGGCCATTTCCAGACGACCCGGCAGCCGAACGGAGATACGCTGATCTATCCCAAGGGGGACCGGACCGTGCCGCCGAGCGGTCGGCTGCCCAAGGGAGGGTTCTTTTTCGATTCGATCATCCGCCAGGAGCCGATCGACGAATCCCGGCTCAACCCCGAGGACAACCTCGAGGAGTTCGGACCGATCTCGACGGCCGACCTCGAATACTACGCCGTGGAGACGGAGCGGGCGGCGACCACGGGCCGGGCGGTGGCCGTGACCGTCGGCGGCCTGGGGCTCGGGGACATCGCCCTCGTCCCGGCGCCCTTTCTCAAGCATCCCAAGGGCATCCGGGACGTCGAGGAATGGTACGTCTCGACCGTCACCCGGCAGGACTATATTCACCGCGTCTTCGAGAAACAGACGGAGTTCGGCATCGCCAACCTCGAGAAGCTCCGGCCCGTGCTCGACGGCCGCGCCGATGTCGTCTATGTCTGCGGCACCGATTTCGGCTCACAGAACTCACAGTTCCTGTCCGTCGCGACCTTCCGCAGCCTCTACTTCCCTTACTACAAGATGATCAACGACTGGATCCACAAGCACACCGCCTGGAAAACCTTCAAGCATTCCTGCGGCGCCGTCGACCCGCTGATCGAGGCCTTCATCGAGTGCGGTTTCGACATCCTGAACCCGGTCCAGGTCTCGGCGGCGGGGATGGACCCCGCCCGGCTCAAGGAAAAGTACGGCCGCCGGCTCGTCTTCTGGGGCGGCGGTGTGGACACCCAGCGGACCTTCGCCTTCGGCACGCCCGAGGATGTCCGCGCCCAGGTCCTCCGCCGGCTGGAGGTCCTGGCCCCGGGCGGCGGCTATATCTTCAACGCCATTCACAACATCCAGGGCAACACGCCGGTCGCGAACATCGCCGCCATGCTCGCCGCGGTCAAGGAGTTCAACGGAAAAGGGCGGTAAGACGGCTGAGGGAGGGCCCGATGAAAAAAGCCATCGGCTGGTCAGTAATGCTGTGCGCTGTGGCCACGGCCTGTTCGATCCTGGCGGGTTGCGGGGACGCCAAAAACGAGATCATCATCGTCACCCCCAAGGAGGCTTCGCCCCTCGAAGCCCTGGCCGCGCGCGAAATAAGACGCTACGTCTACCTTAGGACCGGGACCCTGTCCCCCATCGAAACGCTGTCCCGGCTCAAGGCGGGGCGGCGTCAGGTCGTCGCCGTCTTCTCCAAGGGCCGCCTCGGGATCCCGGATTGGGCGGGACCCGAAGTCGTATCGAAAATCGACTCTCTCGGTTCGCAGGAATATCTTCTCAAGACCATCCCCCGGGGGAAAGCGGGCGTCGTCCTCGTCGCCGGGGGTGACGGACCGGGGACACTCTACGGCGCCTACCGTTTCGTCGAGAGCCTGGGAGTCCGGTTCTACCTGCACGGAGATGTCGTGCCGGATGAGCGGGTTCCGGCGGCGCTGCCCGCTGTCGATGAGCTGGGGAAGCCGCTTTTCCGGCTCCGCGGCATCCATCCGTTCCATGATTTCCCGGAGGGACCGGACTGGTGGAACCGTGAGGATTACCTGGCGATCATCGCCCAGCTGCCCAAGCTGCGGATGAACTTCATCGGCCTTCACACCTATCCCGAGGGCCGTCCCAATGCCGAGCCGACCGTCTGGATCGGCCGGCCCGAGGACGCCGGAAAGGACGGCCGGCCCGAATTCAGCTATCCGGCGAGCTACCAGAATACCTTGCGGGGAAACTGGGGATACGAGGCGGCCAGGACCTCGGAATTTCACTATGGCGCGGCCGACCTCTTCGACCGGGACGATTACGGGGCGGACGTCATGGCCGGCCTCGCTCCCGAGCCGAAAGAGCCCGGGGACGCAAACGAGCTTTTCCGCCGGACGGGACGCCTGCTCCGCGATGCCTTCGCTTTCGGCCGCGACCTGGGCGTCAAGTCCTGCGTCGGGACCGAAATGCCGCTCACGATTCCCGAAGCGGTCAAGAAAAGGCTCCTCGAGACGGGGAAAAACCCCGCCGATCCGGCGACCGTCGTCGACTTGTACCGCGGGATATTCGAGCGGATCAAGGCAACCTATCCGCTCGATTACTACTGGCTCTGGACGGACGAGAACTGGACCTGGAGCGACGCCTCCGAAGTCCAGGTCAAGGCCGTCATCAACGACGCCCGGACGGCGATCGCGGCGGCCGGGGAAGCCGGCGCGCCGTTCGCCCTGGCCACCTGCGGTTGGGTCCTCGGACCGCCCAGCGACCGAACGCTCTTCGACCGGGAGCTCCCGAAGAGCATGGCCGTGAGCTGCATCAACAGGGAAGTCGGAAAGGCCCCCGTCGATCCTGTGTTCGGCAGGATCGAGGACCGGTCGAAATGGGCCATCCCCTGGCTCGAGGATGACCCGGCGCTCACCTCGCCCCAGCTGTGGGCGGGCCGGATGAGAAAGGACGCCCAGGACGCGCTCGCCTACGGCTGCGATGGGCTGCTGGGAATCCACTGGCGAACGCGCGCCCTGGGCCCGAACGTCTCCGCGCTGGCCCGGGCCGCATGGGACCAACGGTCCTGGGCAGGGCCGGCGGCCGGCGCCTCGGGACAGGCCGAGGGGCCGCTGAACGGAGTTTATGTCGCGGTCGCGGGCAACCTCGCCGGCCGCGCCGCCGCCCAGGCGGTCTACAACGATTATCGCGACCGCGTATACGGGTACAGGCTGTCGGTCCCCAAGGGCAAATACGGGGTGGTCCTCCAATTCATCGAAGGCGAGATGCAGGAGAAGGGCCGCCGCGTGTTCGACGTCTCGTTCCAGGGAAAGAAGGTCGTCGAGAAGCTCGACATTTTCGCCCGGGCCGGCAAGCTCCGGCCGCTGGAAATCCGTTTCGCCGACGTCGAGGTTGCGGACGGGACGCTGGCGATCGATTTCGCCGACAGGATCCATTATCCGGCGATCGCCGGCATCATCGTCCGCGCCGGGGGATTCGCGCGGCAGGTCAACTGCGGGGGACCGCGGCTCGAGGATTACGAGGCGGATTGGCCCGAAACACCGCGTTTCGCCCCCGTCGACGACTTTTACGCGGATTGGGCGGAGGGCGAGTTCGGACCGGCCGCCGGTCCCGCCGCGGCCGCCGTTTTCGCCAGGATCGACGGACATCTCCCCCAGGTCAGTGTCTGGGTCGGCGGGCCCGGGGGACTCAAAGCCGACCCCCGTTCCTGGGACGAGGCCGCCAAGGAGTACGGTTTCGTGGATGAGCTGGCGGCGATCATGCCGCGGGTCACGGGAGCGGGCCATAAAGAGAGGTTCGCCTACTGGCTGAACACCTTCCAGTATATGAGGGAAACGGCACGGCTGGAATGCCTGTGGGGAGAATATGACCGGGCGGCGGCCGCGCTCAAGGCGCCGGGGGACGCCTCTTCAAAGGCGGCCCTGGCCGAATCGACGCTTATCCCCATTCGCGAGCGCCTGGTCGCCTGTCTCGGATCCATTTACGGACATCTCCTGGCCACGGTCAGCAATCCGGGCGAGCTGGGCACGGTCGCCAATTGGGAACAGCACTTGATCCCCGCGATCTTCCTCAAGCCGAACGCCGAGCTCCGCCAGGTCCTGGGGCACGAGCTGCCGCCCTCGGCCCAGCCGCAAGGCCCTTACGAGGGCGAGACGAGGATCATCGTTCCCGCGGCCCGGACCCTGCTCGCGGAGGGAGAATCCCTGGCCCTGCGCGTTATCATTCTCGCCGCGGCCCCTCCATCGGAAGCGGCGCTGCACTGGCGTCCGCTGGGCGCCGGGGAGTACGCGGCCATTCCCCTGAAGAGGGCGGCCCGCGGAGTATATGAGGTGACTTGCCCCGAGACAGGCGGGGACATCGAATACTACATCAAGGTTCGGGTCGGAGAAAAAGAAACCGTTTACCCGGCCACGGCGCCGGCGATCAGCCAGACCGTCGTCCGGAGGCCGTCTTAGTACAGGCCGGCCAAAGCCAGGTCGGCGTGGAAAAGCTCGCGGCTCCGGCGGCGGACCTTCGCGTCCACGGTGTCCTTGACGTTGAGATAGAACCAGAACCGGTCGAACAGCCGGAGCTTGCTGATGTAGTACTTGGCGAAGTCGGTGGTGTTGTCGACGATGATCTTTCCCACTTCTTTGCCCTTCTCGTCAGCGATGGAAATGGTCATCGACTCCTTGCCATCCGGCGATTTCGAAGTGACCAGGCGACCGTAAACCTTTCCCTTGCCCTTGCCTTCCCAATCGGCCGTCTTATCCGCGCCCGTGATCTTCAGCTCGGCAAAGGCCTGCCGCCCCGCCGCGCCGATGTAATCGTCGAGCTGGACTTCCTCGGTTCTCGTGAACACGTTCCGGCCGGCGCCGCCTTCCTTGAGCTCGATGGTATCGGCGACGAGCACCGAAGGCTCATCCTGGAGCGGCTGCCCCGTGATGACGATCTCTTTTCCGGCCAGGAAGGCCGCGTCCTGTCCGTCGACCTTCCCCTGGACGAGAATGTCGTAGCCCTTGGCGCTGGGGAGATAGAGATACTTGCCCAGGCCGGCCTTGACGACTCCCTCGAACTGCGGTTTGCCCGGGGCGGCCGCCGCCTGCTCGGTTTCCTGCGCCGCAACCCACCCGGCGGTTATGAGAACGGCGAACGCGGCGATAACGGTGATCTTCGAGAATCTTGACTGAATCGGCATCGATCTTACCTCCAAACTGAAATCAGGCGCGGAAACCCGGCCCTGACTCGAAACAGAGATAACTTATACCAAAGGGAAAAAGAAAAGTAAATAGCGAACCCGGGAGTGGTGGATCAGCCTCGCCGCGACCCCCTGCCACCCGAGCCGCGGGAGGACGAGGATGAGGAGCGCGACGAGCCCCGGCTCGAGCCGGAGGAGGAGCTGCGTCCGGACCCTGAGGACGATCGAGGCGACGAGACCGAGCGGCCCGAAGACGACGACGACCGGCTCGGCGCGGAGAAGGAGCGGCCGGAGCTCGAAGACGACCGGCTGGGGGCCGAGAACGAGCGCCCCGAGCTCGATGAGGAGCGGCTCGGCGCGGAGTACGAACGCGGCGAGCCGGAGTAGGAGCGGCTCGGTGTCGAGTAGGAGCGGCTGGAACCGGAAGACGAGCGGCCCGGCGAGGAGAAGGTCCGCGCCGGCGAGGAGCGGTCACCCGAGAACGAACGCGACCTGTTCTGAGCGGCCCCGGATGATCTTTCCAGCCGGTCCCCCGTGTACGGAGACGGCGGCCAGGGGGCGGGCCGGTAGCCCGTCCCCGAGCTTCCCCGGGAGAGGCCGGCTGACCGGCCGGTCAGCCGACCCCGGTCCAGGGTCTGCGATTGTCTGTTGGAGGAATTGCCGGAACCGAGGCTCCGCGTCGCCCCGGAGCGGTTGATGCTCGCGTTGGGGGAATACCGCCGGGGCGTCTCCCGGCGCTGGACGGCCGCGCCGCGGTCGGGCGCAGCCGACCGGGAGGAGGGCGCATAGGTCCGGCCCCCCGAAGAGGAGCCCGAAGAATTCGATCTCGATGTGATCCCGCCTTCGGCCCGATCTCTTCTCGTGGTCGTCTGGGTCCGGCCAGCCGGGGAGCGGTCAATGGACCGCGACCCTGCCGTGGACCTGTCCACGGACCTCGAACCGATCGATGACCTCGGGTTCGAAGTCGCCCGCCCGCTCGGGGAAACGCTCCCCGGAGAGACCGTCCGCCGCGAGTCGCTCCGGCCGATGGAGCCGGTCGACCGGTCGCCGCCGATGGATCGGCCCGTGAGACGGGACGAAGAGCCCAACGACGACCTGTCCAGCGTGCGGTCGAACGAGCGAATCTGCGGCCGAGCGCCCCGCCCCAAGGAATCGGCGCCCCTCAGCCCGTTCCGGCCGATGGACGGCCGGACATCCGGCTGCCGCGCGGCCAGGCTGATCCGTCCGAGGCCCGAGGCCTGCTGGCGGCTCAGGGCCACGCGGGAAATGTGCCGGTCCTGAAGCTGGTTTCTGTGCACGAAGGTCATGGCCCGGTTGTGCCCGGGAACGTGCGAGCCGTGGAAGCGGTCGTAATAGTAGTTGTCAACCAGCACCGAGGGGTAATTGTACCAGCTGAGCGGGCACCAGCCGTAGTAATCGCTTCCGTTGTACCAGTGAACCCAAGCCGGACCCCAGGCCTGCTGGGGGATCCAGTACCAGCCCAGGCCGAGTCTCCACTGCCAGCGGCCATAATGGTAGACCGGCCAGCCCCAGGTTTCCTCCGGGATCCAGGTCCAACCGCAGGAGTTGTACCAGTCCCAGCGACCGTAATAGTACGGCCGCCAATCCGAGTAGCTGATCGTCGGCGACCACACATAGCCGTAGGGGCGCTCATAAACCCAGGATCCGTTGTCGGACAGCTCGCCCTCGTATTCGTTCAGCTCGGCCGGCAGGTAGCGGTTCGAGACATGCTGGGTGTTCAGGGAATCACGGTCCTCGTTGAAAGAATCGAAATCATCCCGGTCATAAGAGAGCGTGCCCTGGGAGCCCAGGCGGCCATTCGAGGCGGCCAGCCGTTCCCGGCCGCTGATGAGCTGCGAGCCCCCCTCCCCCGCGGCCTCGATCGACCCTTCGATCACGTCCAGCTCCGTCTCGGCGTTCGGGCGCACCTCGAAGCGGTAAAGACCCTCTTCCATGACATAGTAGGATGCGTCGGGAGTATGGACTTCAATATTCTTTTCCTGGTCCAGGCTGTTGATGCGAAGATAGACCCGTCCGGACAGCAAGTGGAGGCGCGTGCGGTCGTCGCCGTCACGGGGAAGGTTGGAAAATTCGACCTCGGTCCCCCGGTCGAGCCGGAGAAAATTCTTTTTGCCGAAATCGATTTCCGCCCGTCCTTCGCGAGCGCCGATCTTGTCGCCCTCGACGATGGCCACGTTGACGGTCGCTTCCTCCGACCCGAGGTCGCCGGCCCTGGCGACGATTACGTCACCCTTGACGTAGGTCACGCGGGCGAAGCTCGCACCGTCATACTGCTCGCTCTGGGCAGTCAAGCTGAACGGCCACAAGAGGGCCATTCCCACGATGATCCAGGCGATTTTTTTCATTTCCTTTCTCCTTCCGCACTCCTTAATAGCAAAGTGTGTGCCAAGTTCTTTCCCCATATGGCCTCGCTTTTCGAGGGGGAAGTTGTCCTTTAATCTGGACACCTGTCCGCCGGGGGTCAGCCAAGGCTCAGGCCCCGTCTGGAGCAAAAACGCGGAGTCCGGCGGCCTGGGCGACGCCGGGCTCTGGCCCCCTTTGACGTCGGGGCATAAAAAGGGGCCCGGCCGCCCGGGCCCCTCTCAGCGGTTTCGTCTTCGTACTGAGCGGTCAGAGCCACCCGTCGAAGTTATTGCCCTCCCCCCAAAATGGCCGCGCGCCCCGGCCCGGCCGCAGCCGGCGCCGGAGTCCGAACCCGCGGCCGAACCCACGGCCGTGTCCGCGCCTCCAGCCCAGCCCCGACCTGGCATTCCTGAGCTTTTCGAGCTGGTCCGGCGTCAGGACCTTTTCCATGTCCTTGAGGCTGTGCAACACGCTTTTCAGATGGGCCGCCCGGGCCTGGCTCAACTGATCGATCAGGCTGTCGATCTTCTTGGGGTCGGCCTGCGGGTCCTTCATGGCTGCCCGAAGCTGGGGTCGCAACTTGCCCATCTCCTCGCGGAAAGATTGCGCCTCCGCCTGCCGGGCCTTCCTGATCCCATCGAACCTGGTCTGCTGTTCGGGAGTCAGGCTCAGAAAATCGGCCGGCCGCTCTCCCCTTGCCTTCGGCCCGGTCTTCGCCGGCGGTGTTTGCGCGAAAGATGCGGCCAAGGTCAGAAAAAACAGGGCCACGGTCGATCCGGTGACAATCATTTTTTTGAACATCGTGAACCTCCTAATCATTGTCTCCAGATAGGTTAGACAACTCCGCGTGAAAATCCTTTGGGAGATCCCCAGGCGAGCGGGCACTCCTTCAGTGGCAGAGTCAGGGAGGGACCTGAAGCCGGTAAGTGTCTCCGGTAAAGGTCGGAGAGTCGCAGGCTCGAATCGAGCGAGTTTCGCGCATTTGCGGAGCAAAGGCGCGGAGGTTCCAAGGGGGAAGGTCCCCTTGGTCGCAGGACGAAGTCCGCGAAGGGGAGGCAGGGAGCGAAGCGAGCGCTGGAAGGGGGAAAGCGAAGCTTTCTCCCTCCAAAAAGGCGCTGTGGGAAATCGTGGCGTGCCCTCCTTCAGTGGCAGAGGCGAGGATCAGCTCATGAAGAGGGCCGTATGAGAGCCGGAGCGGCCAGGGATCACCTGAGCCAAGCGAAGGGGAGAGCGCAGGCTCGAATCGAGCGAGATTTCCCTCGGAGGGGAGGACAATCGTGGCGTGCCCGCGAGTCGAGCTGATCCGAGCCACCCGAGACTTCCCAGGCTTCGAGCCCTGCGAAAGACAGCGACGCCGGGAGCGGCCGGATCCCCTTCCCCAGGGCCGCGATCTCCTGGAGCATCTTTCTCTTGAGCCCGTCGTCGCGATTGGCCAGGACGGTCATCGATCCCCCCCGGCCGCCTGCCCCGTTGACTTTCCAGCCCGAGGCCTTGTATTTCCTGGCCGCCAAGGCGATGGCATCGGCGTCCGGACCGACGAGCTCGGGATGGAGCGCTCTCTGGCACTCGTTGTTCTCGGTCATGATCTCGCCGAAGGAGTCGAGGTCGCCGTCCAGGAGATGCATCTTGCCGAGCTCGGGCAGGAGCTTCATCCGCTCCAGCGTCTTCCACTGGGGGCCCCCGCTTTCCAGTTTGGCGATGACCCGGTCATGGACCGTCGTGGAGAGGTGAGGCCTCCCGAGGTAGATGAGACACAGTCGGCGGTTGAGCTCCTCCCAGACGCGGGGCTCGAGGGCGATCTTCTCGACTCTGGCCAGCGGGTAGCGGTACATGTGGATAAAGCAGATGCCGCCGTAGGCCGCCGAGAACTGGTCCTGGATGCCGCTCTGCTGCCCAAGGTCCTCGGTCTCCACGCGATGCGCGAGCGAGACGATGTCCTTGAGGACGAACCCGCCGTCGCGGAGCAGGCTCAGCGCGCCGAGGAGGGCCACGCACACCGAGGCCGATGTTCCCGTCGAGATGCCCGCCGGCACCGGTGAAAAGAGGTTGATCTCCAGCTTGTACTCGGGGGGCGGCGGGACACGGGCGATGATATGCTGGAGAAAGGGATGGGGCGAGCGCCTCGGTTTTTCGGGGTTGACCCAGAAGCTCTCGCCGTAGTTTTCGGTGTGGAGGAGGATCCGCTGCTTCCTATTCTCCTTGTTGTCATAGGCTTTGATCTGGACCTCGACCGGGGGCATGACCGCCATGTTGAGGACCCAGCCCTGCTTGGCGAACCAGGTGTCCGTCCAGCCGCCGATGTCGTTGATCCGGAGGGGCGCCCGGGCGTGGACCATCCGGGCGTAGCGCCCGGGGCTGAGGAGCTCGGCTGTCTTTTTCACGCTAGGCCTCCCTTCGATACCGGAACTGGTCGAGGCTGACGGCCGCGATGATGATGGCCCCGATGATGATCTCCTGGATGTAGTTGGGCCAGCCCATCATGGTACAGCCGTTGCGCAGGAACGACATGATGAAGACGCCGATCATGGTCCCCAGGATGCTGCCCAGTCCGCCGTTCAGGCTGCCGCCGCCGATGACGACCGAGGCGATCATGTCGAGCTCGAGCCCGACGGCGACGGTGGGGTCGCCCACGGTCAGGCGAGAGAACTCCATGACGCCGCTCAGGCCGCAGAACAGTCCCGCCAGCGTATAGACCAGCACCTTGGAGCGGTTGGTCCGGATGCCGCAGAGCCGGGCCGTGGCCTCGTTCGAGCCGATGGCGAAGACGTGGCGGCCGAAAACCGTATAACGCAGGATAGCGGCCATGATCACGGCCAACAGGATCATCAGCCAGACGCCGGGGGCGAGCAGGAGCCAGCCCGGACTGGGGCTGCGGGCCATCAGCTCGTTGACCCAGGTGATGGGGGCGTCGATCTTCTGGTTTCCGGCCATCCACTTGGCGACGCCCCGGGCGATGCCCATCATGCCCATGGTGATGATGAACGGCACGACCCGGAGCGAGGTGATCAGGACCCCGTTCACCACCCCGATGATCCCGCCCGTCAAGACCCCCAGGATGATGCCCAGCCACGGGGACCAGCCCGCGTTGATGGCGTATGCGGTCACACAGCTCGCCAGGGCGATGTTCGAGGCCACCGACAGGTCGATGCCGCCGGCGATGATGACGAACGTCATGCCCAGCGCTCCCATGGCGACGATCACGGATTGAGTGGCGACGCTCTTGAAATTGCCCAGCCGGAGGAAGCGGTCTTGGACCCCGGGCAGGAGCGAGAAAATCAGGATGACGAGCAGGAGACCCATGAACGGCCCAAGGAAATTGATCATCATCCGGAATCTCTTGACCCGGGCGTTTGAGTCTTTCATGGAAGTTGTCCCTTTCATGGCTCTGCGGCCGCCTTGCCGGTCGTGGCCACCGCCAGCAAGGATTCCTCCGTCCAGCCGGACGAAGCCCTCGTCTCGACCAGCCGGCCCCGGTGAAATACGGCGATCCGGTCGCAGACGCCGAGGAGCTCGGGGAGATACGAACTGACGAACAGGACCGACTTCCCTCCCTTGGCCAGGTCGCTCATCCACTCGTAGATCTGGGATTTGCTGCCGACGTCGATTCCCCGCGTCGGCTCGTCCATGAGAAAGATATCGGCGTTCTGGTGGAGAAGCCGCGCCAGGGCGACCTTCTGCTGGTTCCCGCCGGACAGATGCGCGACCTCCTGCAGCGGGCCCGTGGCCTTGATTTTGAGCTTGCGGATCCAGTCCCAGCCGGCCTGGCGCTGCCGGCTGAGGCTGAGCCAGCCGAACCGGACGAACGGCGAGAATCGGCTGAGCGTCAGGTTGTCGACGATGGACAGGCTCAGGGCCAAACCCTCGCCCTGCCGGTCCTCGCTCAGGTAGCCGAGGCCGGCGGCGATCCTGGGCCCCGGCCCGCCGTGAAGCGTCCCGGCTTTCGCCGTCCGGACCCCCCCCGACTCCAGCCGGTCGAGGCCGAAGACCGTCCTCAGAAACTCCGTCCTCCCCGAGCCGACCAGCCCGGCGATGCCCAGGATCTCCCCGCGGCGAAGGTCCAGGTCGACGGCCGCGGTCATCTTTTTCCCTTTGAGCGCCCGGGCCTGGAGGGCGGTCTCACCTGTCGAATGTCCGTCATGGTGGAAGAGCCCCTTGACCTCGCCGCCGACCATCATCCCGATGATGGCGTCGAGCGAGCTGGCGGCGATCTCCCCCTCGCCCGCTTTCTTTCCGTCCCGGAGCACTGTGAAACGGTCGGCGACCTGTTGCACCTCCTCCAGGAAATGGCTGATGTAAATGATGCCCACACCGCTCGCCTTGAGCGACCGGATGATCTCGAACAGCCGCCGGGCATCCTCGCCGGAGAGGGAGCTGGTGGGCTCGTCCATGACCAGGATCTTGGCGTCATCGGCCAGCGCCCGGGCGATCTCGACGATCTGTCGGGAGGCGACCCCAAGCTGCCGGACCGGCGTCTCGAGCCCCAGCTCGGCGTGATCGACGAGGCTCAGCGCCCGGCGCGCGCGCTCCCTCATGGTCCGCCGCCTCATCCACCCGTGCCTGTGGTCCTCCCGGCCGAGCGTGATATTCTCTTCGACGGTCAAGTGAGGGGCCAGGTTGAGCTCCTGGTAGATCACCGAAATCCCCGCCCGCCGGCTCTCGAGCGGACCCGCCGGGGCGAAGGGCTGTCCGTCGACGCTCATGGCGCCGCCGTCCGGCCGGACGGCGCCGCTCAGGATCTTGATCAGCGTGCTCTTGCCCGCCCCGTTCTCGCCCAACAGGGCGTGGGCCTCTCCTCTCCTGAGGTCAAGGCTGACGCCGTCCAGGGCCCGGGTCGCGCCAAAATCCTTGACGATGCATTCCATGCGGAGGAGCGTCGGGGGGGACTGTTCTGCGGTCAATTCAGATGTTGGGATACTTGGAGAAATCCGGCAGAAGCAGGGACTTGATCTCGGGATCGTTCATATTCCGGGGCGTGGCCAGGTAGACGCCCGTGTCCACGACTTTTTCGACCGGCTGGCCGCGGAGATAGGAAACGATCTGCTTAACGCCCAGGTAGCCGATCTTCACGGGATTCTGGAGGACGAGGGCGTTGATCTGCCCGTCCCGCAGCCCCTGGACGAGCTTGGGCGAAGAGTCGAACCCGACGTAGACGATCTTCCCGGCCAGCCCGGCCTGTTGCAGGGCCCGCAGCGTCCCGAAGGTGCTGGACTCGTTCGGACAGAAGATGCCCTCGACATCGTGGAACCGGCTGAGCAGGTTTTCGGCCAGCTGATAGGCGCTTTCGGTGGTCGCGCCGGCGTACATATCCTGCACGAGGATCTCGACGGCCGGCGCCTCGGCCTTGATGGTATCGAGAAAACCCTGCTCGCGCTGGGTCGTGCTGGCCGAGCCCACCTGGTAGCGGATCATGAAGATCCTGCCCCGGCCTCCCAGGAGCTCGGCGAGCTGCCGGGCGGCCAAGACCCCTCCCTTATAGTTGTCCGTCGCCACATAGCTGACGTAATCGTTCCCTTCCAGGCCGGAGTCGATGACCACGACCGGGATCTTCTCCCGGACCGCGTCCTGGACCGGGCGGAGCAGGGCCCGCTCGTCCAATGGGGCGAGGACGATGCCGCTCACCCCGCGGCTGACGAAATCCTCGACCACGGTGATCTGCTGGGCCCGGTCATCCTCTTTCTGGGGGCCCTTCCAGATCACATCCACCCCGGCCTCCTCGCCGGCCATCAGCGCACCCATGTGAATGGCCTTCCAGAACTCATGGGTGGTGCCTTTGGGAATAACGGCGATCTCCAGCCGTCGCGAAGAGCTCGCGGGGGCGGGCTTTTCGGCCCGGGGCCCGCAACTCCAAGCCAGGCCGAGGACCAGAAGCGCAGCCAGAAGAGGAGCCGGCCGAAAACTCATGGGTCGAGTATAATGAGAAACGCCGGCCGAGTCAATTTTAAAGAAAACTGACCCGCAGAGGGGTGAGCGGGGGCGGTCCCAAACCGGGACCGCCCCCGTCGGTGTTCTCGATGTCTCGGAAAAAGGCGCTCAGGCCTTCTTCAGGATCGGCATTCCGGTCTTTTCGGTCTCCTGGACCTTGTAGCCCGCCGGAACTGCATCCAGGGCGTCGGCGGGGCGGACGTCTTTGGCGAAATAGTAGATGGTCTGCTCCCGGCCGCCCTTGAGGTTGACCTTCTTCGAGTGCAGGAAGTACTTCACCCCTTTTTTGTTAGTGAATGCAAAAGCCATGTTATATGACCTCCATATAGAATTCGCTAGAATGCGTATCTCAGGCTCAGACCGAAGAGGTGGGCCGTCGTTTCGTAGGCGGCCTCGCCCAGGTTGACCGAGCCCACCAGCAGCGCGTTGCGGTTGGGCACGGTCCGGTCGTTAAACGGCTCGTACTGGTAGGCCAGGTCCAGGAACAGGTTCCCGGAGAGATTGATCCCGAACCCGCCGGTAAGAGCCAGCCGGCTGGCGTCGGGCAGAAGCGGGTCGGTCGTCTCGGCGGGCTGCGGCGTCTTGTCGTAGATGATGCCTCCCCGGAGCGCGAACTTCGGGCTGAAGGAGTACTGCGCGCCGCATCTCAATAGGAAAGAGTCGTCGAAGTTCTGTTCGCTCAGCAGGTCCGGGAGCGTGGTGAAATCCACGACATACCGGTCGAACCGGCTCCAGATGATGTAATGAAGATCAGCCGACAGGAGGAGCTTGGCCGTCGCGTTGTAGGCCACGCCCAGGCCGATGATATCCGGGAACTTGAACTTGGTCGTGCCCGTGTCGGACGTGGGGACGAACGACTTCAGGGCCGCCGGCAGCCCCGAGGTGTCGAGGCTGAGGTCGCCGCTGAACTCGATGTCGAACCGGCTGCGATAGTTGAGCCCGAGGCTGAGCTTGTCCGTCTTGTAAAGCACGCCGGCGTTAAAGCCCACGGAGTTCCCGTCCCCTCGGAGCTCGGCCGGGACATCGTACTTGCCGTACGGCCCGAAGTTCTCGAGCTCCACGAGCCTGAACTGGACGGTCGAGTGGATATAGGACACTCCAAACCCGACGGACAAGTTGTCCGCCAGCTTGACGGCGATCGTCGGGTTGAAAAAGAAAGTCTTCATATCATCTTTGTAACCGAGGTAACGGAGCGGATTCTCCTTCGGCCACTCGGCGCCCAGACCGTAGGGCGAGAAAAACCCGAACCCCAGGGTCACCCTGTCGCCCAGGCTGTGCGTCAGGTAGAAGCTCGAGGGGTAGAAGACCTGCCGGACCTGTTCCCAGTAAGTCTGGGACGGCACCGGATACTTCGTCAGCGTCATCGACGAATTCGAGAAGATGAGGGTGGTGCCGGCCGAGACCTGAGTGCCTTTAAGGAAGGCGATGCCGGCCGGGTTATGGAAGACCGCCGAGGGGTCGTTGGCGACCGCCACGAACGCTCCACCCATCGCCATGGCCGCTGCCCCGTGCTCGTAGATGAGAAAGCCCGCCCCCTGACCCTGGGGCGCGCCGCTCAGCAAGAGACAGACAAGAGCGGCTCCGACAATAAACTTCTTCACTCCTGCCTCCTAATAACGATGACTTCCAATGCGTGTCAGTATTTAAATGGAACGGGGCTTGCCTGTCAAGGACATTTTTAGTTGATGAACCCGACCGAGGGCGGGGTCTCGCCGGGCTCGATCGCTCCGAAATTGTCTTCGTAGCGCTTGACGTTGACTTCGAGCGCCTCCAGGAACCGCTTGGCGTGGGCCGGGCTGAGGATCAGCCGCGAGACCAGCTTGCCCATCGGGCCGTCCGGGAACACGAAGGCGAAATCGAAGATGAACTCATCCCGCGTGTGACGGATCGCCGCCAGGTTCGTATACTGGCCGAGCGCCACGTGCTCGTCGACCTTGATATCGATTTTCTTGTCTTCCATCCATCCTCCTGACCCGAAAGGACTTTCATAATTGTCACTTAACGTGGGAAAAAATACAACCGAAAAAAATCTAAAAAACGCTTGCCTTTTGACTTTTGGGTGCTATAATACGTCTGGCTTTCTTGCGCGGGCTGGAGAAAGCCCCCACCTTTTTGGTTCCCATCATCAACCCCCCTTTTGCTGACAACAGCCCGCATCTCTCCTCGGGGCCCGAGGAGTTCCACCTGGATTACGGCAACGGCCAATTCACCGGGTTGACTCGGTCCGGGCCGGATGCTAGATTTGTTCCCGATGGAAAAAAGCGAATCCCTGGCCCGGCGCTACGCACGGATCCACGCGCAGCTCGAACCGCTGCTGGCGGAGACTTCGAACAGGACGGCTCGGATGGCGACCGTGGCGGCCCTCCTTCATCACAAGCTGCCACATTTTTTCTGGACGGGTTTCTACATCCTGGACCGCGGCGAGCTGACGGTCGGGCCCTACCAGGGGGCGCTGGCGTGCCTGGTCCTCGCGAAAGATCAGGGCGTCTGCTGGGCGGCCGTCAACCGGCGGCAGACGATCGTCGTCCCGGACGTGCATCAGTTTCCGGGGCACATCGCCTGCGACAGCCGCTCCCGGTCCGAAATCGTCGTTCCGCTGTTCGATGAGCGCCGGGAGGTCTGGGCCGTCCTCGACGTGGACAGCCGCGAGCTCGACACCTTTTGCGATGTCGACCGCGAGTGGCTCGAAAAAATCGTCCGCCTGATATAGGAACCCGAAGGCTGGGGGCGTACAACGCGGCCGATTACTTCTTGACCATTCTCCCCGCCACCTCTTTGATGATCTTCACCCCGGCCGCCGCCGTGATCCCCGAGGCATCGCGCGTGGGATTGCATTCGACGACGTCCAGGCCGATGATGTCGGCGTTGAGCCGATGGATGAGATTGATGGCCTGCCGGGTGGACAACCCGCCGGGCTCGTGGTGCGAGACTCCGGGAGCGAAGGCCGGGTCGAGCGCGTCCAGGTCGAAGGAGATGTAGAGCGGCCGGGAGAACTCCAGGACCAGGCCGTCGTCAAAATCCTTCATCTCGACCAGGCGGGACCCGTGGCGCCGGGCGTTGGCGCGCTGGTCGGCCGTGGCGGCCCGGATGCCCACCTGGATGAGGCCTTGGGCCAGCCCGTCTTCCATGATCCTGGCAAACGGACAAGCATGTGAATACCGGTCCCCGTAAAGGTCCTCGTAGAGATCGGGGTGAGCGTCGAAATGAAGGATGTCCAAGGCCTTGTAAGTCTTGGCCAAGGCCCGGAAGACGGGATACGTGATGGAGTGGTCGCCGCCGAGGATGATGGGCCGGGCCCTCTTCTTGAGGATCTGCGTCACGCCCTCCTCGATCCGGAGGAAGGTCTTGTCGACATCACCCGAGGTATCGACGTCGCCCAGGTCGGCGATCACCGTATCATGTTCGAGGTCGACTCCCAGCTCGGTGCAGGGGTTGAGGGCCTTACCCGTCGAGGCCGCCCGGATGGCCGCAGGTCCCAGGGCCGCTCCCCGAAGAAAACAGGATTTTTCGTCGAACGGGACCCCCAGAATGGCCAGCTTGTAGGCCCGGGAATCCTTGATGGCGCCGCCGAAATCCGACATTATGCACCTCCTCGATCGTCTCGGTCCGCGTGCAGGACGGCGGCGGCGAAGCTGACCGCCGACTGCGTCGGCTCCTCCATCCAGAAATCGTACGCCAGAACGGTGCCCGCCGCCCCCGGCAGGATCTCGAGCAGGAAGGCGAGCGCGGACAACCCGCAGATATTGAACCTGTCCCCCACCCGGCGGGATTCGGCCCAAAATGCCGCCGCGTCCCCCGCCGTGAACGCCCGGAGAAGGGCCCGGTCATGGGCCTGGGCATCGAGCCGCAGGGCGGCCGCCCGCTCCCGGTGCCCGAATTTCGGGCCGATGTGGGAGAGGTCGACGCCGGCGACAAAGAGCGTCCCCTCCGGGTCTTCCTGGCGAAGGCGCCGGAGCTCCGACAGCATCCCGGCGACGCCCGGGATCTCGGCCGGCCGACGGGCCCTCCCCAGATGCTCCGACACCGAGCCGCAGAGGATCGGCACCAGGGTGAACGGCGCGCCGATCACATGCTGGAGAAAGATGAGTTCGAACTCGATGGAGTGCTCGCGGCGGTGGGCGATGTCCGAGGACGAGAGGCAGCCGCCGCCGGCCGACCGCAGCCGGGAGACCGCCAAGCGGTCGGTGGCCACCCGGCCGAGGGGCGTTGCGTAATCCTTGTCCGTGAGGCCGAAGACACCGTCCTCGAGGCTATGGCCCGTTCCCAGCAGGACGATCCGGCGCGGTTTCAGGCCGCTCAGGGCCCGGTAGGCGCTGGCATAAACGCTCCTCCCGGTTTCGAGGTCGATGTGGGGTGCGACCAGCGCCCGGGCCGGGAGACTCTCTCCCCCGTCGACCGCGCCTTCCGCGCCGCCGAGGATCTCATCAAGATAGGCCCTCAACCGCTCCGGCTCGGCCGGGTAAGCGGCCCCGGCATGGCTGGCTTCACGCACCTCGAGCCGGGCGTAGTCCGCCAGCAGTCCCTTCTTTTTCGCTTCGTATCCGGGACTCTGGAGGAGGCCGGCGGAGTCGAATGCGCGGAGGATCTGTTCCAGGTACCCGGAGTCCACCAGCCGCCCGCCGCTCGAGCGGACGAGCGCCAACTGGATATCGCGGACCGTTCGCCGCCCGTCGAGCAGGGCGAACAGCTCGGCGGCCTCTCCTTGGATGAGCACCGGCTCGGGGAAGAGCCCCAGGTGGTCCCTGACCACGAAGGCGGCGCTTCCCTCGTAGGACGTGGGAATGACCTCGAGGTCCTCCCGTCGACGAAGCAAGTTCTTTTCTTTTTCCATGGGCGCGCCGGTCTTACTCTTAATATATATCTTTACCCGAAAAATCAAATAGCACTCCCCCGGGTCGATCGTTCGACTCAAGGGAGTTTGAAAGGAGGGTGGGGTGGAGAGGGATCTTAGCCCCTCTCCCTTTTTCACAACCTCGGCTTCGCCTTGGATGAGAGAGTCTCGAGCCTTAGAGGCTGCGATGGGCCTATCTTTTCATGGGCGCGCGGACGGGGCAATCACCCCCCGGGGTAGATCGGGGGGTGAAATTCCCTCACCGCCGTCACCTCGTTCCGGCCTTCCCATTTCTCCGGAAGACGCATATAATTCCGGGGCACGCCCGGAGCGCCGAAGAGTTCCGCTAGCCAGCCGCCGCCCCGGGGCGTTCTTCCTTTTCGGGAGATCTTTAAATATAATAGGAAACCGGCCGATGGCTACTGTTCTCAACGTCTCCGACCTCCACAAGACCTTCACCTCGGGGTTTATCCCCAGGAAACGGCCCGTGCTGAAGGGCGTTTCGTTCGCTGTGACCGAGGGTGAGATCTTCGGCTTCCTGGGCCCCAACGGCGCCGGCAAAACGACGACCCTGAAATGCGCCCTGGGGCTGATCTTCCCGACCGGGGAACGATCGAGATTTTCGGCCGGAACTACCTGGACCCCGCGGCCAAGCGCCGCCTCGGCTACCTGCCCGAGCAGCCCTATTTCTACGATTACCTGACCGCCGCCGAATTCCTCGATTTCTACGGGCAGCTCTTCCTCCTGAAGAAGGGCGAGCGACAGGAGAAGGTCGCCGGGCTGCTGAGACAGGTGGGTCTCGAGCGGGCCGCCGACCAGCCGCTCCGCAAGTTCTCGCGCGGCATGCTGCAACGCATCGGGCTGGCCCAGGCGCTCATCAACGACCCCGCCCTGGTGCTCCTGGACGAACCGTTGGGCGGGCTGGACCCGCTCGGCCGGAAAGAGCTCCGCGACATCATCACCCGTCTCAAGCAGGAAGGGAAGACCGTCTTCCTATGCTCGCACATCCTGCAGGACATCGAAATGATCTGCGACCGGGTGGCCATCATCGTCGGCGGCCGGGTCGTCAGCCAGGGCTCACTCCAGGACCTGATCTCGGAGAAGGTCCTGTACACCGAGGTGACGCTCTCAGGGCTGGCCAAGGAGGACCTCGTCGACCTCGGCGAGCCGGTCTCCGTCAGGAGCGATCGGGTCCTGATCAAGGTTTTCGGGGACCGTCAGGTCGACGACCTGCTGGCGCTCGTCCGGGAGCGGCGGGGCCGGGTCCATTCGCTCGTCCCGCGCACCGAGACGCTCGAGGACATCTTCGTGGAGATGGTCAAACAAGGATGAAGATCTCCGCCATCGCCGCCAACACGTTCCGGGAGGGCATCCGGGACAGGATCCTCTACCTTCCCTTTTTCTTCGCCACCGTGGCCCTGGTCCTCTCCCGGGTGCTCGCCATCCTGACCGTGGGCGACCGCGTCAAGATCATCAAGGACGTCGGGCTGGCCGCGATCTCGCTGTTCGGCATGCTGATCGCGGTCCTGATCGGCACCGGGCTCGTTTACAAGGAGATCGACAAGAAGACGATCTACACCCTGCTGGCCAAGCCCATCGAGCGCTGGCAGTTTCTGCTGGGCAAGTTCCTGGGGCTGGTGCTGACCCTGTTCGTCCTGACGGCCGCCATGTCGATCGTTTTCCTGGCCGTCGTCCTGGTGCACACGTCCGTGATCGACGGCCGGCTGGTCCTCGCCCTGCTCTTCATTTTCCTCGAGCTCGTCCTGGTCACGGCCGTGGCCATGCTGTTCTCCTGCTTTTCGACGCCGATCCTGAGCTCGGTCTTCACGCTGTCCTTCTATATCATCGGCCACTTTTCCTGGGGAATGCAGACCCTGATCGAAAAATCCCGGCCGGGGCCGGCCCGGGTCGCCCTCCGGGTGCTCTACGCCGTCCTTCCCGACCTCGAGAATTTCAACTACAAGACCGACGCGGTCTACGGGCTCAAGATCCTGCCGCAGTATTACGCCTTCTCCGCCCTCTACGGCCTGGCCTACACTCTTTTCGTCCTGGCGCTGGCCGTCCTCATCTTCAAAAAAAGGGATTTCGTCTGACCGCGATGAGTGCCGTCCGCGCCGCCCGCCGGGGCTTCACCAGTTTGACCCTGACCGTCATCCTGCTAGCGTCGCTCGCCGGGATCATGTCCTTGAAGTCCACGGTCGACCAGATCCCGCGCGAAAAGATCCCCGGGGCGTCCGTCATCTACGTCCCGTCGGGCAAGTTCCTGAAGTACGCGACGCTCGGCTATTCGTCGCTCGCCGCCGACCTCATCTATCTCTGGGCGATCCAGTACTACAGCACCTACACGGTCGTCGACCGGTTTCAGAACCTCGAGCACATCTTCTCGATCATCGCCGAGCTGGACCCGCGCTACACCGACCCGTATGAAGTGGGCGCCCTGATCGCCGCCTACGAGGCCAGAGATCTCAACCTCGCCTACAAGATCCTGGACCTCGGCCTGGCCAAGAACCCGGGCCAGTGGCTGTTCCCCTTCGAAGCCGGGCACTACGCCCAGATGGCCAGGGACTATGAGACCGCCAAGCGTTATTACGAAAAGGCCATGCGGATCCCCGGCACGCCGGAGATCGTCAAGCGGCTCTACGCGGCCTCGAGCTTCAAGGCCATGGACCTCAAGACGGCTTGGGAGATGTGGCTCGAGGTGCGCGAAACGGCCGCCGATGAGCGCACTCGCAAGATCGCCGACAATCATCTCTACCAGGTCAAGTCGGCCGCGGACATCGGCGTCATCCAGGCCGCGCTCGCTCAGTTCCGGGCCCGGTACGGCCACCTGCCGGCCGAGCTTGAGGAGCTCGCCGGGCTCCGGCTGCTCCCCTCCGTCCCCCGCGACCTCGACGGCCGGGACTATCTCTACGACTCCCAGAAAGGCGAAGTGACGCCCGCGAGCATCTGGTGGAAAAGATAATCGTCGGCATCTTCGGCCTGATCTGGGGAAGCTTCCTCAACGTCGTCATCCATCGCCTGCCGCGCGGCGGGAGCCTCGTCAGCCCACCTTCGACCTGTCCCCGGTGCGGCCGGCGGATCCGTCCGCGCGACAACATCCCCGTCGTTTCTTACGTTCTCCTCGGGGGAAAATGCCGTGACTGCGGCCTCAGGATCTCGCCAGTCTATCCCGCGGTCGAGATCCTGACGGCCGCCGCCTTCCTCATCCTCTATTCCCGGTTCGGCTGGGGGCTGCCTTTTGTCGCCGCCTGCGCCTTTGCCGCCGGGCTTATCGCCCTGGGTTTTATCGACTACTTCCACCAGATTCTCCCCGATGCCATCACCCTGCCCGGGCTTACACTGGCGCTCGTGTACGCCGCGTTCCGCCCGGACCTCAGCCTGCGGGGGGCGCTCGCCGGGGCGGTGTTCGGCGCGGGGTTCCTGCTCGCGGTTTACGGCGCCTATTATCTCCTCCGGAAAAAGGAGGGACTGGGACTCGGGGACGTGACGATGATGCTCTTTGTCGGCGCCTTTTTGGGTTGGCGGGGCGCGCTGCTTACGCTCGTCCTGGCCTCGTTCTCCGGCGCGATCTTCGGCGTCTTCCTCATCCTGTTCCGGAAAAAAGACATGCAGCACGCCCTGCCGTTCGGGTCGTTCCTGGCGCCGGCGGCCTTCATCGCCCTCGTCTGGGGCGACCGGATCCTCCGGGCATATCTCAGCCTGTACAATTACGACTAAGCACCGTTTGAATTCACCTCCCCGATATGGTATTCACTGGAAGCTGAACATGGAGATGACCGAAGAGAAGCCCGGGCTGAGAAAGGCGGCCCTGACCGTCATCCTGTTCGTCTTCATTTTCGCCCTGGGCGCCTCGCTCTTCATCAACCTGCCGGCCATCCACAAGGGGTTCCTGTTCGCCGACCAGGCGGTCTATTACGCGCTCACCCAGAGCCTCGCCTTCGACCGCGACCTCGAATATACCAAGCAGGACCTCGTCCGCTACTACCATGACTTCAACGCCGGGCCGCAGGGGATCTTCCTCAAGAAGACCGCCGGCGGGAAGCTCTACTTCGCCAAGTCCTGGGCCTACTCGCTGTTCGCGGCCCCCTTCGTCTACGTCTTCGGCTATAACGGCTTTCTCGTCTTCCATTCGGTGCTGCTCCTGCTTGTTCTGCTCATGGGGTTCCGATATCTCGGGCTCTTCAACAGCTCCGCCCTGTCCCTGGCCTTCGTCCTGTCCTTTCTCTTCGGCTCGGTGGCGATCGTTTATTTTCTCTGGATCTCCCCCGATTTCTTCAACCTCTGCCTCTCCTTCACCGTCATGTTCCTGTGGCTCTACAAGATCAGGCTCCGCGAAATCCGGCCGGCGGCGGCCCCGGCCGGCCGCTGGCAGGCCTTCCTGCTGTCACCGGGAAGCGATTATCTGGCCGCCCTGCTGGCCGGCCTCGCCTTTTTCTCCAAGCCCCCGAACATCGTCCTGATGGGCCCGCCCGTTCTCTATTATCTTGTCCGGAAGAGGGTCGGCCGGGCCGGCCTGATGGTCCTCGTCTTCGGCCTGACCGCCGGCGTCCTGTTCGCCGCCAACCTCAAGCTCACCGGCGAATGGAATTACCAGGGGGGAGAGAGAAAGACATTCATCGGCGAATTCCCGCTCGAAAAGTACGGCGTGACCTTCGACTCGACCGGCGGCACGATGACCTCGGAGGGTTATTTCGAGAAGTTCCTGCTGCCGCCGAAGTTCATCGCCTTCAACATCTTCTATTACTTTTTCGGGCGGTTCACGGGCATCGCCTGGTATTTCTTCCCCGCCCTGCTGGCGCTCGCTCTCTTCTTCCTGGGCCGGCGCCGGTTCGACCGCTGGCTCGTCTTCGCCGCCCTGGCGGGCGGCATGCTGATCTACATCGTCCTCATGCCGGACAACTACGGCGGGGGCGGGGGCACCCTGGCCAACCGCTACTTCCTGAACCTCTACCCTCTCTTCTTTTTCCTGCCGGCGGGGAACCGGAGCTGGCGGCAAGTCCTGGGGATCTGGGTGGTGGCGGCCGTCTTCATCGCTCAGATCCTGGTCAGTCCCTTCCGCTCGTCGGCCGACCCGGCCACCCACGCCAAGCGGTTCCCGATCAAGGCCCTGCCGCTTGAGATGACCCAGCTCAACAACTTTCCGACGAACACGAACCCGCAGGCCTTCCGCGTCCACATCTGGCCGGACAAGCCGCAGCCGCACCGCGAGTTCATCCACTTCCTGGACGACAATTTTTATCCGAAGCTCGAGCCGACCGGCATCTGGACCCGCGGCGACAAAGCCTGCGAGATGGTCCTCAAGACCTACTACCCGCTGCGCCAGATCAACGTCCGGCTCCTCAACAACCCCCGCGCCAACAACAAGGTCAGAGTGAAGGTGGACGGCCGGACCCAAAAGACCGTCCTTCAGCCCAAGCAGTGGGGGACGCTCAGCTTTCCGGTGGGCCACGGGTTCCAGATGGAAAGCCGCTATCTCTACAGGATCTGGATCGACCCGGCCAAGGGCGCCATCCCCTATCTCGAGGACCAGACGAGCCTGGAGAGGCGGTATCTGGGCGTGTTCTTCGAGCTCGAGCTCGTCCCGGAATCATAATGTGCGGAATCTGCGGCCTGGCGACATCATCCGCTTCGGAGATCCCCGTTGCGCTCCTCGAAGCCATGTGCCGGACGCTCGTCCACCGCGGCCCCGACGACGAGGGCGTCCACCTCGGGAGAAGCACGGCGCTCGGCGCCAGGCGCCTGAGCATCGTCGACGTCGCCGGCGGGCATCAGCCGCTGGCGAACGAAGACGGAACGATCTGGGCAGTCCACAACGGCGAGGTCTATAACTTCCCCGAGCTCCGCGACGAGCTCATCGCCAAGGGGCACAGGTTCACGACCCGCACCGACACCGAGACCATCATCCACAGCTACGAGGAATGGGGCGAGGAGTTCGTCCACAAGTTGCGGGGGATGTTCGCCTTCGCCCTGTCTGACGAGCGGAGCGGGGAGCTGCTCCTCGTCCGGGACAGGCTGGGCATCAAGCCGCTCTATTACACTCTTCTCCCGGACCGGACGCTCCTTTTCGGCTCCGAGCTCAAGGCCGTCCTGGCCGACCCCCGCGTGCCGCGTGAGGTCGACCCGGCGGCGCTCGACCTCTACCTTACCCTGGAATACATCCCGGCCCCCCTCACGATTTTCAAGAACATCCACAAGCTTTCCGCCGCCTCCTATCTTGTCTACAAGCGGGGCCGAGTCGAGGTCAGGAAATATTGGGACATCTATCCCTGCCCCGATCCCGCGCCCAGCGTCCGCCGGAAAGACCTGCCCGGCGTCATGGACGAGATCTACGCGCTCCTCAAGGAATCGGTCAAGCTGCGCCTGGTGAGCGACGTTCCGCTGGGCGCCTTTTTGAGCGGCGGCATCGACTCGTCGACGATCGTCGGACTGATGCGGGAGCTCGGCGCCTCGCCCCTCCGGACGTTTTCGATCGGGTTCGAGGACGAGTCGTACAACGAGCTCGAGTACGCCCGCCGCATCGCCGAGCGTTTCGAGACGCAGCACGAAGAGCTGATCATCGAACCCAAGGCGCTCGACCTCACCCAGAAGCTCATCCGGCACCTGGACGAGCCGTTGGGCGATTTTTCGATCTTTCCGACCTACCTCGTGTCGGAGATGGCCCGGCACCGGGTCAAGGTCGCTCTGTCGGGCGACGGCGGGGACGAGGTCTTCGGGGGCTACGAACACTACCTGGCCCAGAAGATCGCTTCCCGGAAACCGGTCGAGGCCTGGGGACGCGGCCTGTCCGCATTCCTCAACCGGCTGCCGCCGGGGGCCAAGAAGAAGGGCCTCTGGAACAAGTCCCAGCGATTCCTCAAGGGCCTGGACGAGCCGCGCGCGAACCGGCATTTCCGATGGATGAGCTTCCTCTCGCGGCGCGACAAGGGCGCGCTCTATACGGCAGATCTCCAGGACCGGCTGGGCGGCGTCCGTGAGGTCTTCGAGGTCGACCCGTTCCGAGAGATCTACGAGAAGCTCCCGGGCTTCGACGCCGTCAACGGCGAGCTCTACCTCGACCTCAAGACCTACCTCGCCGACGATATCATGGTCAAGGTGGACCGGATGAGCATGGCGGCCTCGCTCGAGGCGCGCGAGCCGCTCCTCGACCACAAGCTCGTCGAGCTGGCCTTCCGGCTCCCCGGGTCGGTCAAACTCCACGGCCTGACGACGAAGTGGATCTTCAAGAAGACGATGGAACGGCTCCTGCCCAAGGAGAATATCTACCGGCCCAAGGAGGGCTTCAGCATCCCGATCAAGCACTGGCTCCGGTCGGAGCTCAAGGCGCTCCTCCTCGACCACTTGAGCGAGCCGCGGCTCCGCGACGGCGGGCTGTTCAACCACGATTTCGTCAAAGGGATGATCGACGCCCACCTCGACGGCCGCAAGAACTACAGTCACCAGCTCTGGGCACTGTTGGTGTTCGAGATCTGGAAAGAAAATTACCTTTAGAGGCGACAGGCTCGGGGGTGTGCTCGAGGGCCCGCGAATTTCTCCAGCGCGGAAATTCGCTTAGTCCTCGGCTCGCTCTCCTCTTCGAGGAGCCGTGCCCGCTCGCCTCCGGATGACCCTCTTCGCACACACCCCTTCCCCGTCGCCTCTAAAGGAAGTAGAACAGGGTCAGGACTTGCGGATGATCAACAGATTCCTGGTGGCGGGGGTGATCTTGAATTCCTCGGCAACGGAGAGGCCGGGAACCCAGGCAATCTTCCCCTCGGAGAGGAAAACGGGCAGGCGGTCACGGTCCTCGAGCGGCACGCCCCGCGCCCGCATGATCTCCTTGAGCTTCTTCCGGCCGGGCGCCCCCATCGGCTGATATCGGTCGCCTTCTTTTCTGGGGCGGACAACGAGCGGGAGCTGAATTTTGTCGGCATCGAGATACGCTACCCGCTCGTCGTCGTGGGTGAGGCTGCCGGCAGCCGCTTTCGGGAACGCCTCCGTGCGAAATCCCTCCCCGGACTCATCGACCCTCAGCGTGCCCCGCCCGTTCCAGATGTAATGGTAGGCTGGCGGGGCCCCTGGCTCACGCTTCTCCGCGACCCGGATCCGGCCGCCGTCGCAGCGCAGGACCGGTCCGCCCGGCAGGCTGTGCTCCTTGTGCTCGCCCAGGCAGCGCACCGCTTCGATATCGGAAAACGACAGCCGCCGGAGGTTCCCTTTCGCTTGGCGGAGGAAATCCCTGACCAGCCTTCGCCCGGCCGCAACCGGCAGCCGGGCCAGCTCGGCCGCATCCAGAGAAGCCCCTTCCCCGGCCGACGAAGCCTTCCCGGCCCGCTCCCTTTCATCCCAACCCCTGAGGAAGTCTTCCTCCTCGCGGCAGATATCCGCCAGCCGGCCGAGCTGACGCACGATGGCCGGCTCGAAATCCTTCTTCAAAAAGGGGATGAGGTCGAGCCGGACCCGGTTTCTCAGGAACCGGCGGTCCCGGTTGGACTCGTCTTCCCTCCAGGCGACCCCTTCGGCCCTGAGCCAGGCATCGAGCTCGTGGCGCTCGACCTCGAGCAGGGGCCGGATGATCAATCCGGCGACCGACGGTGAGATCCCCCCGAGTCCCGCCGGCCCCGTGCCCCTGAGGACCCGCAGGATCACGGTTTCGGCCTGGTCGTTCAGGGTGTGCCCGGTGGCGATCCGGTTCGCGCCCGCCCGGGCCGCCGTCTTCTTGAGGAATTCGTACCGACGCTCCCTGGCGGCCTCCTCGAGGTTCAATCCCTCGGCCGAAGCAAAGGCCTGGATGTCCTCCCGCCCGAGGAAGAACGGGAGCCCGCGCCGCCGCGCCTGCTCGGCGGCGAACTCCTCGTCGTCGGCCGCGGTCCGGCGCAGCAGGTGGTTGAAATGGGCGAGCGCCAGGCGCAGGGAATAGCTTTCTCGGAGGCGCAGCAGGGCCTCGAGAAGGGCGGTCGAATCCGCGCCCCCCGAATAGGCGATCAGGACCTTGTCGCCCTTCGCCAGCAGGCCGTGCTTCTCGATCGTCTTCCGGACCTTGTCCAGGACGCGGACTTCGGCCCGCGCGCGGGGCCGGGAGGGTTTCTGGCCGGGTTTATCCATGTTCGTCGGTGGGCCCGGGGTCGGGCGATCTCCCCGCTCTCCTTCCGGCCGATGCCGGCGCCGGAAGAAAAAATGGCGGTGGAGGGAATCGAACCCCCGACACTGCGGATATGAGCCGCATGCTCTAACCGTCTGAGCTACACCGCCGGGTGCAAAAAATTGTAGCGGAACGTCCCCCTTTAGTCAATTTGCCGCCGCGGTCACAGCAGCCCGGCGATCTCGCGCAGGCCGACATACAGAAAGAGGGCGAGGGTGGCGACGAGGAGCGCGTTGACCAGGCGGCCGTTCCTGAAGTCGCGTCCCACGAGCCGAACCCGGTTGTTGAGGATGAGAAGGGTCAGGGCGACGAACGGCATGAACAGGGCGCCGACGATGCCGTAGACGAGCTGCACGCTCTGGACCTTGAGCCAGAGAAGGCTCATCGGCAGAAAGGTGAGCGCCAGCAGGTAGGCCTTGTACTCGCGCCGTTCCCTGAGATCCGCACCCCCCTCGGCCGCCGCGCCCGGAGGACGCCTGAGCCTCAGGAAATCCGCGAAGAGGTAGGGCACTCCCTGCCAGACGCCGAGAAGGCTTGTGAACACGGCGCCCCAGAAGCCCAGCAGGAAAATGTACTTTCCGGGCGGCCCGAGCACCTCCGCGAGCTGCGCGGCCAGCGTCAGCGCCACGGTATCGCCGCGGCCTTCAACATGGATGCGGGAGCCGATGATAATCATGGCGGCCCCGAAAAAGGCGGTGAGAAGGTAAGCCACGCTCAGGTCGAACCGGGACTCGCGGACGCCTCTTTTCCCCTGCCGGCCCCGCTCCCGGATCCAATAGCTGTAGCAGAGAAGCGTCACCGTTCCGCCCACCCCGCCCATCACGCCGAGAAGCCACCCGGAACCTCCCTTGGGGAGGGAAGGGACGACCAGCCCCTGGGCGACCGCGGCCCAGTCCGGCCGGATCAGGATGACGGTGAGAAGAACGGTCGCCACCATGAGCGCCGTCAGCGCCGACATGACGTATTCGAAGGCCTTGAACCCGCCCGCCCAGACGACGGCCAGGCCCACGAGCGAATGAATGATGCCCCAGACGATTTTCGAGGTGTGGGGATCGCCCAGCGGCAGGAGCCCGGCCCCGGCGACGCCGCAGCCGTTGATCAGCGCGCCGCCGACGATATAGGACCAGCCGAGGAAATAGGCGAAGAAGACCCACCGGACGGCGCCCCCGAGATGCCGCACCCAGCCCTCGAGGAGCGTCGAGGACGTCGCCATCTGCCAGCGGGCGATGCCCTCGTTGAGCACCCATTTGAGCAGCGCGCCGGCGACGGCCGCCCAGAGGATGGCCAGGCCGACGGCCGAGCCTGCGAGGCTGGCCGTGATCAGGTCGCCCGCGCCGACGCCCGTCGCGGCCACGAGCAGGCCGAGGACGATCCTGGAAAACCAGGGATCCCGACCGGAGGTTCGAGCTGTTGAGGTCCTTCATGGGGTCGGGTCCGCCGGCTGATTTCGCCGACATCGGCTTATATCATTGCCCGGCGCGGCGGTCAACCCGCGGGGTTCCACCTGGAAGACGAAACCGCCTGAGTTACCGGCGCTCAGTCCGTCGTCATGATGAACATCGGCTTCTGGTGGAAGCTCGTGTAGAGCGGCCGCAGCCGGTCCGGGTCATAGTACTTGTCGACGTCCACCACTTTCTTCTTGCTCGTGACGATCTCGATGGGAACGTTGTCGTACTCGCCGTTCCGCAGGCAGACCATGCGGCCGGATTTGTTCTCCATAATCAGGTCGAGCGCCAGGTTGCCGTAGGCCATGGGGACGATCGCGTCCACGGCGTCGGGGTCGCCGCTGCGCACGAGATAGCCGAGCTTCTGATCGATGACGTTGATCCGGCGGCCTTTGTTGTATCTCGGCGAGAGCTCCTTGAGGTGGTGCGCGACATAGTCGCCGATCCCGCCGAGCTTACGGTGGCCGAACATGTCCTTCTCCTCGCTCTTGAACATCATCTCGCCGCCGGCGGGCATCGCCCCCTCGGAGACGAGCACGACGGCGTAGCCGCTCGGGTTTTCGGCCCGGTCCTCGGCCAGCAGCTCGACAAGGCGCTCCATGCTGAACTTCTGTTCCGGGATGAGGCAGCGGTGGGCGGCGCCCGCCATCGTGGGCAGGAGCGAGGTGAACCCGGCGTAGCGCCCGAAGATCTCGATACAGAGGAACCGCTCGTGCGAGCCGGCGGTCGTGCGCAGGGCGTTGGTCAGGCTGATCGTCCGGGTGAGGCAGGTGCTGAAACCCAGGCAGTAGTCGGTCCCGGGGACGTCGCCGTCCATCGTCTTCGGGATGCCGATCACCTTAATGCCCTTGTGATGAAGATGGACGGCGTAGCTCAGCGTGTCGTCGCCGCCGATCGGAATGATATAGTCCAGCCCGAGCCAGTCGATGTTGGCCATCACCTCGTCGGTGAGATCGTTGACATTGTTTTTATACTTGTCCCGGAGATGGGCCGGCACGTTGACGTCCGGGACATGGCTCGGCCGGGTCCGCGACGTGTGAATGAACGTCCCGCCGGTGCGGCCGACCTTGTTGACGATCTCTTCGGTCAGCGTCTGGCAACACTCCGTGTTGTCGGCCGCCTTGTCCCTGAGGATGTCGATCAGACCGCCCCAGCCCCGCCGGATGCCGACGACCTGATAGCCCTCGCGGATCGCCCGCAGGGTGACGGCACGGATGGCCGGGTTGAGGCCGGGGACATCGCCGCCGCCCGTGAGGATGCCGATGACGCCTCTCTTCGTATTGACACTCGCCATGTCGAACTCCTTTCCGCGCGCGGCCCCGCCGGTCCGCCGGCTCGGCGGCCTTGCCGGGGGCGGACGCCCCGCGGTGCGCTTTCGGTTTCAGGAATATAGTCTTGAGGTCGGGCGCTGTCAAGGAGCGCGGCGGCCGGCGGCCGGGCGTTTCCCCCAGTGCCCCCCCGCCGGACGATCCGGGTCCGAACATCCGGCGACGAGGTCCGACCGCCGAGTTGACCGGCCTATTCGATAAGAAACTTGTCCATGAGGTCGCGGAACGTCTGGATCCGGGTCAGGAGGGCGCCCAGGTCGGCCTCGATTTCTTTGTACATCGTCGGCCAGCCCTTCCTCCCCGCGGATTCGAGCTCGGACAGGCGCTGTCTGGCGTCCCGGAGCGCGATCTTCATCTCGTCGATCTGCTTTTCGTAATCGAGCTTCGGGTCCCAGTCAGATTCATCCAGGCGCACTTCGAGGTTGCTGGTCTCCTCCTCCATCTCGTCGGCCTGTTCTCTCAGGCGGTTGATGAAATACTCCTTGGGTTCCTTACTGTCGTCCGGCATGGTTCTTTCCTCCCTAGGTTTTATGACTCTTGGCCGATGATCTTCTTGAACTCCGTTTCGTTGATGACGGCCACTCCGAGCCGCCGGGCGTCGTCGGACTTGCTGCCCGGATTCTCGCCCACAACCACATAGTCCGTGGCCTTGCTGACGCTCGAGGCCGCCCGGCCTCCCAGGCTCGTCACGAGCTCCTGGGCCTCGGCCCGCTTGAACCCGCTCAGCTCGCCCGTGAAGACGAAAGTCTGGCCTTCGAGTCGGCGGTCCCGCTTCTCCTCCGGCAGGGAATCGACACGGACGCCCGCCTGCCGGAACTTCCCGAGGACGGCCCTGTTCTTCTCCTGGGCGAAGAACTCGGCCACGCTCGCGGCGATCTCGGGGCCGACCCCCGGCGTCTGGCGGATGTCCTCTTCGGCGGCGCTCGCCAGCTTTTCCAGGCTCCGGTATTTTTCGGCGAGCACCCGGGCTACGTGCTGTCCGACATGGGAGATCCCCAGGCCCAGCAGGAACCTGTCGAGCCTCGGATTCATGGCCGACCGGACGGCCTGGTGGAGCTTCTCCGCCGATTTTTGGGCGAAGCCGTCGAGCTTGAGAAAATCATCGACTCCCAGAGAGTAGAGGTCGGCGACGTCCTTGACCATCTCCCGGTCGACGAGCTGGGCGGCGATCTTCTCCCCCAGGCCTTCGATATTCATGGCGCTCCGGGACGCATAGAGAAGAATGTGGCCGATGAGCTGGGCTCGGCAGGAAAGCCCGGCGGGACAGAAGGTGTAGGCGCCCTCCCGCAGCACGCTCGTGCCGCAGACCGGGCAGACCGTGGGCATCGAAAATTGCCGGCCCCTCTTCCGGCCGGGCTCGGCGATCCTCTCGATGACCTCGGGGATCACGTCGCCCGCCCGGGCGATCCGAACCTTGTCGCCGACGCGGAGGTCCTTTTTGAGGACCTCGTCCTCGTTGTGGAGCGTGGCCCGGCTGACGGTGACGCCGCCGACGTCGACGGGCGAGAGGAGCGCCACCGGCGTCAGGATGCCGGTGCGGCCGACTTGAACGACGATGTCGTCGAGCGTCGTGATCTCCTTCTTGGGCGGGAACTTCCAGGCCATCGCCCAGCGCGGGCTCCGTTCCCGCAGCCCGAGCTCGGCCCGGAGCGCGAGGTCGTCGAGCTTGACGACGATGCCGTCGATCTCGTAGTCCAGGGACTCCCGGTCTTCGCCGAGCTTCTCGCGGTACCGCTTGACCTCGTCAAAGGTCGCCCCTCTCCGGTTATGAGTGTCGGTCTTCAGGCCCCACCGGGGAAGCTGCTCGAGCTCCTCCCAGTGGGTGGCGAACTCCCGGCCTTCCACCCTGAGGATGTCATAGAAGAATATGTCGAGCGGCATGACCGCCACTTTTTTCGGGTCGAGCTGCCGCATGGTCCCGGCGGCGGCATTGCGCGGGTTGGCGAACGGGACTTCCCCCCTCTCCACCTTTTCCTTATTGAGCTTCAGGAACGATTTCTTGGACATGATGACTTCGCCGCGGACGGCCAGGAACGCGGGCGGCGCTTCGCGGTCCGGCCGCTGCAGGCGGAGCGCCAGGGCCCCGATCGTCTTCAGGTTCTCGGAGATGTCTTCGCCGGTCGTGCCATCGCCCCGGGTCGCCCCGTGGGCGAAGACGCCGTTCCGGTAGACGACCTCGACCGAAAACCCGTCGAACTTGGGCTCGAAGACGTAGCGGACGGCCTGGCCGTCCACGTTCCGGCGGACGAAATCATCGAAGTCCTCGGCGTCCGTTTCGGTCAGCGCCGAGTTCAGGCTCAGCAGGGGGACCGTATGACGGACCTTCTTGAGCTTGGAAACGGGTTCCGCTCCCACCCGGCGGGTCGGCGAGGTGGCGGACCGAAGCTCGGGGAAGCCCTCCTCGAGCTCCTGGAGGCGCCGGAAGAGGCGGTCGTAGGCGCCGTCCGAGATCTTCGGTTCGTTCTTCACGTAATAAAGATAGTTGTGGTAATCAATCGCTTCGCGCAGCGCCTCGGCTTCCGAGCGGGCCTCGGGGGCCGCGAGTTTCCCGATGGCCGGGAAGCGGGCGGGCGGGTTCTTCTTGAAATCCATGTCCTCCGCCTTTCGCTTATATCCCTCTCAGAAGCTTGCGGAGCTCCGGCCAGCTCCGCGTGTTGAGCACGTCGCCCGGCTCGAGCCAGCCGCGCCGGGCCTGGCCGATGCCGAAGCGCATGGTGAGGAGGTCGTCGACGTGGTGGGCGTCGGTCGAGACGGAGATCTTGATCCCCATCTCCTTGGCGGTCTTGCAGTGGACATCGTCGAGGTCCAGCCTGTCGGGGTGGGAGTTGAGCTCGATCGCCACCCCCCTGTCCTTCGCCGCCTTCATGACTTTTTCGAGGTCGACCTCGTAGGGGCGTCGCTCGTTGATCAGCCGGCCGGTCGGGTGGCTGAGGATCTGGAAATGCGGGTTGTCCATCGCCCGGATGATCCGCTCCGTCTGCTTCTCCCGGGGCAGGTTGAACTTGTAGTGGACCGAGCAGACGACGAGGTCCAGCTCATCGAGGACGTCGTCGGGCAGGTCCAAGCGGCCGTCCTCGAGGATGTCGAGCTCGATGGCCTTGAGGACGAGGACGCCCTTGAGCTTGGCGTTGAGCGCTTCGATGTCCTTGACCTGCTGGATCGTTCTTTTGGCGTCCAGGCCCCGGGCGACCGTGACGTGCTGGGAGTGGTCGGTCATGGCGATGTATTCGTAGCCGAGCCGGGCGGCGGCCTCGGCCATCTCCCGGATGCTGTAATGCCCGTCGGTCGACAGGCTGTGGGCGTGGAGGTCACCCCGGATGTCCTTGAGGGTGACCAGGCGGGGCAGCCGGCCCTTTCGGGCCGCCTCGATCTCGCCGCGATCCTCCCGGAGCTCGGGCTCGATATAGGGCAGGCCGACGCGCTTGTAGACGTCCGCCTCGGTGAGGCCGGCGAGCTTTTTCTCGCCGCGGAATATCCCGTACTCGTTGATCTTGAGCTTCTTCTTGACGGCGATCGTGCGCACGGCGATGTTGTGGGCCTTCGACCCGGTGAAGTACAGCAGCGCGGCGCCGTAGCTCTCCTGGGGAACGAGGCGGACATCCACCTGGAGACCGCTGCGCAGGACGACCGACGACTTGGTCTCGCCGTTGGCCAGGACCTTGCCCACGTCCTCGTATTTCACGAACCTGTCCATGACCGGGCAGGCAGCCGTGCAGGTCGTCAGGATGTCGAGGTCGCCGACCGTCTCCAGCCGGCGGCGGTAGCTTCCGGCCGCCACGGCCTCTTTCACACCTTTCACTTTCTTCAGGTAGCCGATCAGGGGCTCGACCACCTGCTCGGCGACATTGATCTTGACGCGCTCCCCCCCTTTCTTGGCTTCGGCGACGTGCGCGAGCTGCTCGAGGATGTTGGCCTCGGTCTTCTCGCCGAACCCGGGAATGTCCCGCAGCTTTTTCCCCTCGGCCGCCCGGCGGAGGTCGTCGATCGAACGGACATTGTGCGCGCTGTAAAGGAGCTTGATGCGCTTGGGGCCCAGCCCAGGGATCTTCATCAGGTCGTCGAGCCCGGCCGGGAGCTCACGCATCAGGTCCTCGAGCATCTTGAGCCGGCCGGTTTCGACGATCTCCTTGACCTTGCCGGCGAGGTCCCGGCCGACGCCGGGAAGCTCTGTCAGGTCCTCGCCCTTGGCCACCATGTCGGAGACATTCCTGGAGAGGCTGTCGATGGCCCGGGCGGCGTTCCGGTAGGCCCGGATCCGAAACTGATTTTCTCCTTTAATGTCAAGGAAATCCGCTATTTTGTCGAAGCTACCGGCGACGTCGCTGTTATGAATGGGCACCGCTCATCCCTGGACCGACAATATCAATATCATTCTATCCGCGCCGCCCCCGAGCGTCAAACCCTCGTGCTTGCCACGGGCCCGGTTTTTCAGTATGAATACGGCATGCCCACACATCTGCCGCTCCGGAATCCGCAGCCCGACGCCGGGCGGTTCATTTCGGTCCTGATGGGCGAGACCCGGACCGCGAGGCCGCCGCTCGTCGAATACCTTGTCGATGACGTTGTGATGAAGCCCATCGTGACCGGTGTCTTGGGCCGCGAGTGGGCCGCCGAGGGGCAAGACCGCGAATCGCAGCGGGCCTATCTCGACAATTTCATCGAGTTCTGGTACCGCCTGGGTTACGACTGCGTGCGCTTCGAGCGGGGGTTGCCCTTCCCGCTGAAGCAGACGGTCGTCCCCGATGCGGCCCCCGGCTCGACCAAGCAGCGGGCCTGGGCCGAGGAGCACGCCGGCACCATCCAGACCTGGGAGGATTTCGAGCGCTACGCCTGGCCGAGGGTCGATGGAGATGGACTTTTTCCCCTTCGAGTACATCAGCGCCCATCTCCCGGACGGGATGGGCCTGCTCACCTGCCACGCGGGCGGCATCTACGAGCATCTCTCGTGGATCATGTCCTACGAAGGACTGTGCTTCGCCCTCATCGACAACCCCGGGCTGGTCAAGGCGGTTTCGGAGAGGGTGGGCGCGCTCCTCGTCGAGTTTTACCGGAACCTCCTTGACCTTGACCGGATCGCGGCGGTCTTCGGGGGCGACGATATGGGATTCAAGACGGGAACGCTCATCTCGCCGGCGGACCTCAGGGCCTACTGCCTCCCCTGGCAGAAGAAGTTCGCGGGGCTGGCCCACGCCCGGGGGAAGCCCTATTTCCTCCATTCCTGCGGCAAGGTCCTGGGGATCATGGAGGACCTGATCTCCGACGTCGGCATCGACGGCAAGCACTCCTATGAAGACGCCATCATCCGGGTCGAGGACTTCCAGGCCCGCTACGGTGGCCGGATCGCGGTGCTGGGGGGGCTGGATGTCAACACCCTCTCCCATTCCACCGAGGAAGCCGTCAGGCGAAGGACCCGGGAGCTGATCGAGACCTGCGGCGGGCGGGGCCGGTACGCCGTCGGCTCGGGCAATTCCATTCCGAGCTATGTGCCGGTCGAGAACTATCTCGCCATGGTCGATGAGGCGTTGCGCCTCGGGTGAGGGAGCTCAGGCCAGGCCGCGGGTTTCCCTGTTCAGACGGTCGAAGAACCCGGTCATGAACCGGTGCCGTTCCCGGGCGAGGCGCTTCCCCTCACGGGTGAATAGCCGGTCTTTGATGCGGCTGAGCTTCACCAGAAATTCCCGATAGGCGGTGTCTTCGCGGGAATAGGGCTTCGTCCTGGCGACGTCGATGTCAGGGTCATGGAGCCTGGCGCCGACCTCGCCGGCGAACAGGAACGCCCGGCCGATGCCCACGGCGCCGATCGAATCCAGCTTGTCCGCGTCGAAAAGGATCTTGGCCTCGAGCGTCTCGGGACGGTGCCGGCCCCGGAACCGATGGGCCGCGATGCAGTGGACGACGCGGGCGATCGTTTCCTTCTCGATCCCATGCCGCTTCAGTATTTCCGCGGCGAGCGCCGCTCCCCTCGCCCCGTGACAAAGGGTGCCGCCCGACTTGTCCTCCTCCTCGCGCCCGATGTCGTGGAGGACGGCGGCCAGCCGCAAAACCTCAAGGTCGGCCTTTTCCCTGCGGCCGATCCTGAGGCAGAGCTCGAGTACGCGCTCAGTGTGGTCCCAGTCGTGGCTTCCCCGGGCGCTGCCGAAGCAGGCCCTGGCCTCGTCGCGGACGGTTTCAAACAGCTGGCGGGAGCGGCTGGGGTTCATCTCGGACATTCCAAGCAACTTTTTTATTATATACCGGCGGTCAGGCTGATCCCAACTCGATCCCGAATGAGCCCGACGTTCAGCTTGACTGTCCGCCGGCCGGTCCCGTAAAAGAATAAGTAACAGAGGAGCATCTTCAGAGGTTGAAGATGCTGATCAGAAAAGCAGCCGCACCTAGAATATTCCGAGGTTACTCCCAAGAAGCTCTACCTGAGGCGCCGGGACTTTATCGCCGGGTCGGCGGCTCTGGCCGCCGGGGCGCTTGTCTCCGGCGCCGGGACGTCCGCCCTGTTCCCGCAGCAATCCGCCGGGCAAGCCGGTCCCGTGGCCGGCGGGCCGCCCGCCAAGCTCGTCATCGCCAAACGCGTCAATCTTCGCCGGCGACGAAAAGATCACGCCGGTCGTGGACGCTACCGGTTACACGAACTATTACGAATTCTCGACGGCCAAGCGCGACCCCGCCAATCTGGCCCGGGACCTGCGCACCCGGCCCTGGACGGTCGCGGTCGCAGGCCTGGTGAAGCGGCCGCTCACGTTCGAGGTCGATGAGCTCATCCGCATGTTCCCCGTCGAAGAGCGCATTTACCGCTGGCGCTGCGTCGAAGCCTGGTCGATGGTCATCCCCTGGGACGGGATCCCACTCGGCGATTTCATCAGGAAGTGCGAGCCGGCGCCCGCCGCCAAGTTCGTGGAGTTCACGACGCTTTTCGATCCCAAGCAGATGCCGATGCAGAACGACGGCGTCCTCCGCTGGCCCTACGTCGAGGGCCTGCGGCTGGACGAGGCGATGCACCCCCTGGCGCTTCTCGGCGTGGGGATGTACGGCGAGCCGTTGCCCCCCCAGAACGGCGCGCCTATCCGGCTGGTCGTTCCCTGGAAATATGGGTTCAAGAGCGTCAAATCCATCGTCAAGGTCAAGTTTCGTGGACAAGATGCCGAAGACCGCCTGGTCGCGGGTGGCGCCCGAGGAGTACGGCTTCTACGCCAACGTCAACCCGAACGTCTCCCATCCCCGCTGGAGCCAGGCCAACGAGCGCCGGATCGGCGAGAGCGGCAAGCGCCCGACGCTCATGTTCAACGGTTATCAAGACCAGGTCGAGAGCTTGTACGCGGGCATGAACCTGCGGAAGTATTATTGATACCTCCCCATGGAGCGCAGCTTCTGGAATTGGCGCCGGACCCCGGCCCGTGATACAAAAGAGTGGACTCTCCGGTGAAGATCCGCCTCAAGCGACGGCTGATCAAAGAGGACCGGCCAGGCGAAAAGCCCGGAGACAAGATGGGTAAAGAAAAGCGCTCAGAGGACGCCTTGCGCCAAAAAGAGAAGGCGGCGGCTCCGGTGGTCGTGTTAGCGATGCACGGCGCTCCCCCGCGTGACTTTCCGGAGGATGAGCTGGCCGAGTTCTTCACCCTCCACGCGCGGGTCGGACACGGGGGCGCCGGCCCGGAAAGTCTGAGCGCCCGTATCGAGGAGCTCGAAGCCCGGCTGCGACGCTGGCCGCGGACCGGCGACAACGATCCTTTCTACGCGGGGTCGATCGAACTCGCCGAGCAACTGCGACGGGCCTCGGGCCTCGATGTCATCCTGGGGTTCAACGAATTCTGCTCGCCCAGCCTGACCGAAGCGTTGGACCGGGCGGCCCGCTCGGCGCAGAAGAGCCTTGTCGTCACACCCATGATGACGAGGGGTGGAGAACACTCGGCGGTCGACATCCCGGCGGCCATCCAGGCGGCCCGCGAGAGGCACCCCGGAAAGGAATTCGTTTATGTCTGGCCCTTCCCCGCGCAAGATATCGCCCGATTCCTGGCCGGCCAGATCTCGCGCTGCCTCTGACCTAAAAAACGGCCGGGCGGCTCACCGGCCCCCCCACTCCCGTCCCGGCCGGTCCACGCGGAACTTGACCAGGCGGCCATGATCGACTTCCGTCACGTAAACCGTGCGGCCGTCGGGCCCGCCGAAGCACAGGTTGGACGGCCTTTTCCCGAGGACGTCGATCTCCCGGAGGACGGTGCCGGCCGGCGACATCTTGACGACGGTTCCCTTGCCGTGCCGGGCGATGTAGAGGTTGCCGTCCGCGTCGCAGCGCATCCCGTCCATCCCGAAGTCCGGGAACGAAGCGATCTGTCGCTTCTCTTTCAGTCCGCCGCCGGGCGCGACCGAAAAGGCCCAAACCCTCCGCTGGAGGCTCTCGTTGACGTAGAGCGTCCGGCCATCCGGGCTGACCTCGATGCCGTTCGTCGTCCCCATGTCCGCGGCGGCCAGCGCCACCTGCCCCTTCAAATCGATCAGCCAAACCCGTCCCGTCCCCTTCGACCAGGCGGGGTCGCTGGCGTACAGAGTCCCGTCCGGGGCCATGGCCAGGTCGTTCGGCTGGTTCATCGCGGGCTCGTGGGCGAAAACGCGGACGGACCGGCTGGCGGGATCGATCGCCAGGATGTTGTGCTGCGTGTAGTCGGCGACGTACATGACGCCGCCGGCGCCGAACCGAATGCCGTTCCCGACGCTCGCATTCCGGCAGCGTGACGATAGACCTCGCCGCGGCCGTCCGGGCGTCACCCGGCCGATCGTCCCCTGCCGCGCGAAGTTGACGGCATAGACATTCCCAACCGCGTCGCAGGCCGGACCCTCGATGCCCTCTGTGAACTGTCCCTCGGGCGTCAGGGCCACGGCGACGAACAATCGCTCGGGTGGCGGCGAGGCGCTGCGACAGGGGCCGAGCGGCGCCAGCCCCCGACCAAGGCCAGAACGCTGATCCATGTATCCATGCTGGGACCTCTCCTCAGGGGCGATACTAGCTTACCGGTGCTCACCCTGTCAATTTAGCGGGCACCTCCGTTCCTAAGTCGGCGAGGAATTAAATGAAGGGTGGCACGGCGTGGGGGCCCCCCGCCGACCGAACGTTTGATGCCAGGAACTCCGCCGATCCCGAAAAGCATGATTGACCGTTCGGGCGCCGGGGGATCGCCGTGACAGGACCCTAATCCCCAAGGCATGGCTATCACAGGAACGGAGGTTCCACCCTCCTATACAGCGCCTGCCTGATGTGGTATAAATTGGCCTTCGTGCCACACCAAGCCTCGAGAGGCCGTCACCCCGGCGCCGGGGTCTCGCTCGCCGGCCTCTTCCGCGGGCAAAAAGACCTCGAATCGTTCCGCCGGGCCGTCCTCGACCTCGAGGGTGATTTCGCCTTCGCCAGCGCCGATATGATCGAGCTCGGGATGGCCTATCTCGAGCGCTTCCCCGACCGTGAACAGGACAGGAACCCCGAAGAAGTCCGCCTCGGCTACGCGATCGTCCGGATGGCGATCGCCGAAAAGGCGGTGCTGGCCGTCGACCCTCCCCGGCGGAGGGCCTACCGGGCGATCTTTAGCGACCTGGACAGGCTGGCCCGGGAGACCGAAAGCCTGATCGCCTCGGCCGGCCGGGAAGTCATCCTGGCCGACCATGATGCCCTGACCGTCTCCCTGGCGGCCTTGAGAGCCGCCATCGAAGAGATCCCCAAGGGTATGATCCGGGAGCGCTTTATCGGGGGGATCTCCTACTTTTTCAATATCCTCTATGTCCTCAAACTCAATCTCGGACCTGGAGGGGCGCGATGAACCTCCCAGCCTTTACAATTCCAGGGTGATTTGGTATATTCAGGTTTAATACTTCCCCGCACGCGGCGGACGTCCACACCGTCTCCGCAAATGGCCATCCGGATCCCGAAAGGGTGTCGTGCCTCAGCCGGCCCGCTCCCTTCCGGCCCGGGCCGGTCACCGGGGACAAACGGGCATTCATACTGAGGATTTCGGGGCATGAGCACTCATTCAGGCGTCTGCAACTTCTGCGGAACGGGCTGCGGTCATCTGCTCGAAGTCGATGAGGGCGCGGTGACGGGCGTCTTCGCTTCTCCCGGCCATCCGATCAGCCGGGGCCGGCTGTGCGTTCGCGGCTGGCACATTCACGAGCTGCTGGCGACCGAAGAGAGAATCGCCGCGCCGCTCATCCGCCGCAACGGGCGGCTGGAACCGGTCCCCTACGACGAAGCCGTAGCGCAGGCGGCGGACCGCCTCTCGCGGTATTCCGGCGACGAGATCGCCTTCCTGGCTTCGCCGCGCGCTTCGAACGAAGACAACTACGTCCTGGCCAAGCTGGCCCGGACGGTCTTCCGCTCGCCCAACATCGGTCTCGCCTCGGACCGGGGCCACGGCGACGCCGCCGACGTCCTTCTCCAGGGCGCCGGCCTGCCAGCCATGCTGGGCACGCTGACCGAGATCCGCAAGGCCGAGCTCATTCTGGTCGTCGGCTCGGATATCGCCCGGCTGAACCCGATCATCGGCAGCGAGATCCATCTGGCGGCCCGGAACGGCGCCGACCTCATCAGCCTGAGCAGCCGGCTGACCCAGATCTCGAAGCTCAGCCGCAGGCACCTCTGGCTGAACCCGGGGACCTTGAAGCACGCGCTCGCGGCGGTGGCCAAGGTCATGGTCGAGCGCGGCTGGGAGGACGCGGATTTCCTCCGGGAACATGCCGGGGGTTTCGGTGATTTCTCTCGCTCCCTGGCTCCGCTCGACCTCGGTGCGCTCGCGGCCGCCGCAGGCCTGTCCGGCGATGCGGTCGAAGAGTTGGCCCGGCGCCTGTCCGGCGCGGCGAGCGCCATGGCCTTTTTCTCGTCGGGGATCTCGGGGCTCGACCGCGGCTCGGTCGCCATGCTCTACAACCTGTTCCTGACCGCCGGCAAGGTCGGGCGAGAAGGCTGCGGCGTCAACCCCGTAACGGGGGTCTGCAACATCGTCGGCAGCTATGACGTGGGCGCTGCCCCCCGGTTTCTTCCCGGTCACCGGCGGGCCGAGGGCCCCGCCGCCGGGCACACACCGCGGGAGTTGCTCGCCGCCGACCCGTCGCCGCTCAAGGCCGTGGTCGTGGCCGACCGGGACGAGGAGATCGTCCGTCACGCCGCCAAGATCAAGGGACTCGAGTGCGTCGTCTTCATCAGTGCCTACACCAATCCGTTCATGGAGTTCGCCCATATCGTTCTGCCCGCGGCTTCCTCTGCGGAAGCCGACGGGACCTACACGAACGCCGAGCGGAGGATCCAGCTTAACCGCCGGAAAGTCGGGGCGCCCGCGGGGGTCCTCCCCGCCTGGCGCGTCTACGCGGACGTCGCCGCCCGGCGGGGCGCCGCCTGGCCTTTCGGCTCCGCCGAAGACGTCATGAGGGAGATCGCATCGGCCGTTCCCGCCTACGCGGCGGTCACCTACGCCAAGCTCGAGGCCGGTTTCGGGCTGCAGTGGCCCTGTGACTTTCGCCACCAGGACGGCACGGCGCGGCTATCCGTCGATGACCTGCCCCGCCGGCTCGAGTTCGTCCCCGTGCCGGCGGATTACCGGGCGCCCGCCTTCTCTGAAGAGTTCCCGTTCCTCCTCATGGCCGGCAAGGCCAACACCTTCTGGCACCGGAACAACGTCATGAAGAAGACCCATATTCCGAAACGGGAATACAACGCCCTGCTCCTTCTCTACCCCAAAGGGTTCATCGAGCTTACGGCCGCCGACGCGGCCCGGGTCGGCGTCCGGGACCGCTCGTCGGTCAATGTCGTGTCCGCCGGCGGGTCGATGCGGGTCGCCGTCCGGGTTTCCGGAGACGTCAAACCGGGTACGGCCTACGTCCCCTACTTCATCGGGGACATGGTCCCCGGTTTCCTGAACCCTCAGGGCTACGCGCTCGACGAGGACCAGGATTCCGTCATCCCCGTGCGGTTGGAGAAGGCCTGACCATGTATCTTCTGCCAAAAGACCGATCCGTAAAGCTGGCCGCTGACCTGGCCGGGGACCATGAGTTGTACGGCCCCGTTATCGATTCCCCCTCCGGCGAGGCCCGGTTCGACAAGATCGCGGACCCGGCCTTGATCCGGCTGGACGCCGCGATCCCCTACAACCCTCCCAAGCGCGTGGTCTTTCCCCAGTCCGAGCGGATCATGTCATACACCTATGACCGGGCGGCCCGGAAAGCCGAAATCGTCCGGGACGACCTGGTCCGTCCCAAGGCGCTTGTCGGGTTGAGGTCCTGCGACCTCACCGGGATCTTGTGCCTCGACCGGTTCTATCTCGGCCAGGAATACGTGGACGAGGTTTATCGCGACCACCGCAAGAAGCTGTTCATCGTCGCCAACACCTGCATCCGGCCGTTTCCCCAATGCTTCTGCGTCTGCACCGACAGCGGGCCGGCGGCCCAGGAGGGCTTCGACGTCAACCTCACCGACACCGGAGACGACTACCTGTTCGAGGCCGGCAGCGACAAGGGCGTGGCCCTCGCCCGCCGGCTCGGCCTGAAAGAAGCCGGTCCGGAAGCGGCCGCTCTCAAAACCAGAATCGTCGACGCCTCGATCGCCCGGTTCGACCGCGAGGCCACCCAGAACAAGGCCTGGATCTCGCGGGTCATGAACAGGATCACGACGGGGTTCATCAGCAACGACGTCTGGGAGTACATCGGCGACCAGTGCTTCGAGTGCGGGGCCTGCTCGTTCGTCTGTCCGACCTGCTCCTGCTTCAACATCGAGGACGTCCCCAGCCGCGCGGGCGGGACCGACCGCCTGAGGTCCTGGGACTCCTGCTCCTATGAAGGCTATACGCGGATGGCCGGCGACCACAACCCCCGCCATCCCGTCGAGGACCGGCGGAACAAGCGCTTTTTCTGCAAACTGTCCTATTCCCAGTCGAGGAAATACCTGAGGCCGGGCTGCGTCGGCTGCGGCCGCTGCGTCCGGGTCTGCCCGGGAGATATCGGGATGTCGAACGTCGTCACCTATATCCGCCGCGAGATCACCAGGGCAGGTGGCAAGTGAGCGCCCCGAACGCCGGCGCGATCGTTACCGTCCCCGAGGTCGCGGTCATCGACGAGATCAGGGACGAGATCGAAGACGTCCGGACGTTCTATTTCTCGTTCGAGAACGGGGACGTCGGCCGAAGCTTCCGGGTCAAGTCCGGCCAGTTCGTCATGTGCACGGTCTTCGGGGCCGGCGAGTTCGCCGTCTCCCTGCCGTTCAGCCCGGAGGGCGACCGGCCCCACCTGTCCGTCCGGCAGGTGGGCAAGGCCACCCGCGCGCTCCACGAGCTCGGGGCCGGGGATAAGATCGGCCTCCGCGGCCCCTTCGGCAACGGCTTCCCGTTCGCCGAACTCCAGGGCCGGAACATCATCTACGCCGCGGGCGGGATCGGCATCATCCCGCTGCGCTCGTCGATCGTCCACGTCCTCCAGCACCGCCGGGATTTCGGACGCATCATCCTTCTCTACGGAGCCCGCTCGCCGAAAGACCACATGTATAAATACATGATCGACGAGTGGCGCAAGATCCCCGGGTTCGAGGTCCACGTCGCCATCGACCGGGCGGAGCCCGGCTGGACGGGCGAGGTCGGGTTTGTGCATACCCTCGTCGCCAAGGCGTCGGTCCCGGTCAAGGACACGACGGCCTTCGTCTGCGGGCCGCCCGTCATGTTCAACTCGGTCATCAAGGAGCTCCTGGCCAGCGGTCTGAAGGACGACGCCATCATCTCGACGCTCGAGCGGCACATGAAGTGCGGCATCGGCAAGTGCCAGCACTGCGCCATCGGCCGGACGCTCGTCTGCACGGACGGCCCGGTTTACACCTACAAACAGATCAAGACGCTCGGGGAGCAGATCTAGGGGAGCGCCATGACAGGGAGCCCGCGGACAACAAACTATCCTCCTGGGCATCGCCCCGGGAGACATCGGCTTTGGCCCCGGGCTCACGCCGGCGTTTGAACGGGCGGCCGGAGAGGTCGGCGGCCTGATCCTCAGGGCGTGCCCGCCGCGTCACGGACAGCGTCAATGAACTTCGATATCATCAGCCGGCTGTTTATCGCCCTGGGCGTCCTGGCCGTCTCGGCAGCCATCACACCCCTCGCCGCCCGGCAAAGAAAGAGCGCCGGGCTGCTCAATCTTCTGTTCGTCACGGTCTCGTCCGCCGTCCTGTTCACGGTCGGTTTCGGGGCCGTTTTCGGCAGCGGGCCGGCCTCTCGGACGGTCGCGGTCGGGCCGTTTCACATCCCCTTCCTCGTCGACGGCCTGTCCGGGGTCTTCCTCCTGGTTATCGCGTTCATGGCCGCGATGAGCGCCCTCTATAGCATCCGCTACATGGACCATTACGCGGACTACGGGCTGGCCGGCTATTATTGCTGCTATCCGCTCTTTATCCTGGGCATGGCCGGGCTCGTCGCCGTCGACGACCTGGGACCCGGGTTCACCCTGGCCTGGCAGATCATGACCCTGGCCTCCTACTTTCTGATCCGCTTCGAGCGCAGGAAGAAAGAGAATATCCGGAGCGCGGCAAAGTACCTTCTCCTCATGGAGGTCGCCTGGCTCCTGATCGTCGGCGGCGCCTTTTTCGCCAAAGGCTACACCTTCGGCGAGCCGCTGGCGAAGCTCGGGGCGAAGCTGGGCGCGACGCCCGGCCCCTGGCTGTTCGGGTTCTTCGCTTTTCTTCTGGTCGGGTTCGGCTTGAAAGCGGGTGTCTACCCGCTCGGCCAGCTCTGGCTCCCCGACGCCCACTCGGTAGCTCCGTCGCCCGTCAGCGCCCTGCTGAGCGGGGTCATGATCAAGACCGGGGTCTACGGCCTCATCCGGACCTTCCTCTTCCTGGGTCCGGCCGCCGGGGCCGCCTTCGACGCGCGGGCCTGGGGCCTCCCGATCGCCGCCGTCGGCGCGGCGACGCTCCTCATCGGGACCATCCAATCGATGAAGCAGAGCGACGCCAAGAGGCTGCTCGCCTACAGCTCGATCGGCCAGGTCGGCTATATCGTCCTGGCCGTCGGTGCCGTCCTCGTCCTAGGGGATTCCGGCGAGCCGGCGCTCCGCGCGCTGGCCCTGGTCGCCGCCGTGGGCGCCGTCTTCCACGTGCTCAATCACGCCGTTTTCAAGGGGTTGCTGTTCCTCACAAGCGGCAGCCTCCTCTATGCAACGGGCACCAAAGACCTCAACAAGCTCGGCGGGCTTATCCGCTGGATGCCCGTGAGCGCGATCATCGCCGGGATCGCCTCCCTCGCCATATCCGGGATGCCGCCCTTCAGCGGCTTCTCGAGCAAGTGGAGCATCATCACGAGCGCCCTTCTCGCCGGGAATGGGGCGGCTCTGCTGGTCATTTTCGGCATCGTCGCCCTGTTCACGAGCGCAGTCACCCTGGCTTGCTATGTCAAATTCTTCGGCATGGCCTTCACCTCGTCCGGCACGGAGTGGAACGCCGGCCGGACCGTCCGGGAGGTCCCGGGCTCGATGCTCGCTCCGAAGATCGTCCTGACCATCGTCTGCCTCGCCCAGGGGCTCTTCCCGGCCGCCTCGTTTTCGCTCATCATGGCGGCCCTGCAGCGGTCCGAGCGCTTCCTGCTGGCCGATGGCCTGGCCGCAGCCCGGAGCTCACTATCCGTTTCAGCCTCCGGCATCAAGCTGGGCGGCCTTTACGGACTGCCCCTGAACTCGGCGGCGGCGCCGCTCATCGTCCTCCTCGTCTTCGGGCTGGCCCTGGCCGCGGGCGCATTCCTCAGGAGGTCTGGCGGCTCCCAGGAGGTCACGGCCCCGACCTGGCTCGGCGGCTACCAGGAGCTCGGCGACGCCAACCGGTACGCGGACCGGGGGATGTTCGCCGCTCTCAGGTCCCTTTTCCGTTGGGCGGGCGGCCGCGGCGGGAGGTGAGGCCGTGACAGAAAAGAGGATGGCACCCATGGGTCTTTCAGAATCCATAATCGAAGAGATCAAAAAGCGATTGGGCGCATCGCTCAAGAACATCGCCCGCCCCGAGCCGTCGCGACTTTTCATCGATGTCGAACGCGCCGCGGTCCGGCCGGCGGCGCAGACGCTGGCGGGGCTCGGAGGCAGGTACATGATGGGCGTGGGCTACGATGAGATCACCCGCAACGGCACACTCGGCCTCGTCCACACCTTTGCCTTCGACGCCGGCCACACCGTTGTCATCCTCAGGACGTCCGCGCCGGCCGCCGACCCGACGTTCGAATCGATCACTCCCGACCTGCCGGGCGCCGGCTGGTCCGAGCGGGAATACATGGACCTTCTGGGGATGAAGTTCACAGGGCACCCCAAGCCCAAGCGGCTCATCCTGGCCGATGACTGGCCCGCGGGCGTCCACCCGCTCCGGAAAGAGGTCCCCTACAACCTCGTGCCGCCGGCCGCCGAGGATGTCGCCTATCAGCTCGACGAAGCGCCGCCGGGAACGACGATCGTCCCGATCGGGCCGTTCCACGCCAGCCTCCACGAACCCGCCCATTTTGCCGTCTATGTGGACGGCGAAACCATCAAGGGCTGCGATTACCGCGGGTTCATGACCCACCGGGGCATCGAGAAGCTCTGCCAGACCCAGGTGAGCTACAACGAGGTTCCCTTCGTGGCCGAGCGGATCTGCGGCATCTGCGGCTCGGTCCACGCCGTCTGCTACTCTCAGGCCGTCGAGGCCGCCGCCGGGATCCGAATCTCGCGGCGGGCCGAATACATCCGGACCATCATGCTCGAGATCGAGCGCCTCCACTCGCACCTCCTGTGGCTCGGCGTCGCCGGCCACCTGATCGGGTTCGACACGGTCTTCATGCAGGCCTGGCGGGTCCGGGAGAAGATCATGTGGCTCTCGGAGCGGATCACCGGGAACCGCAAGACTTACGGCATGGTCGTCATCGGCGGCGTCCGCCGGGACATCACGCCCGAGGTCCGGGCCGATATCGAATCGACCCTGGACGCGCTCGAGAAAGAGGTCGTCGTCCTCAAGAACTCGATCATCGGCGACACCGCCATCCATCGGCGGACGAAGGGCGTCGGTTTCCTGTCGAAGGAGGACGCCGCCCGCTGGAGCCTGGTCGGCCCGGTCGCCCGGGCCCGGGGCCTGGGGCTCGATGTCCGGAAAGACCACCCGTACGCGGCTTACGACGAGATGAAGTTCGACGTCCCGGTCGCCGAGAGCTGCGACGTCTGGGGGACGCTCGTCGTTCGTGCCCTGGAGATCTTCGAATCGATCAAGATCATCCGGCAGGCCCTGGCCGGGATGCCCGCCGGCGGGCCGCTCCTCGTCCAGGTCCCCGAGGCCCTGCCGCCACTCCGTCACGCCGTTTCGATGGTCGAGGCGCCCCGAGGCGAATCCGTTCATTACGTTATCACCGGGGAGGAGAACCGGCCGGAGCGCTGGCGGGTCCGGGCTCCGACCTACCCGAACCTTCAGGGCGTGCCGTCGATGCTCATGGGGAATCAGTTCGCCGATTTTCCCATCATCCTGGGCTCGATCGATCCCTGCTTCTCCTGCACGGACAGGGTCGCAGTTATCGACACAAAGTCGGGCCGGGGCCGTGTCCTGGGGCGGGCCGAGCTCGAACGGCTGGCCCTGAAGAAGGAAGGCGGGAGGAGCCGGCCATGAGCATCGTCTATTCGCTGATCAACGTCTCCCTGTTCCTGCTCCTCGCGCCCCTGTTCGAGGGCGTCATGAGAAAGATCACGGCCCGGGTTCAGACCCGCCAGGGCCCGCCGGTCCTTCAGCCCTACTACGACCTCCTCAAGCTCGCCGGCAAGGAAAGGGTCAATTCGGCGGGCAACTGGGCCTTTAAGCTCGCCCCGCTGGGCGCGTTCGCCTCGATCGTGACGGTGGCGGTCCTCATCCCCTTCGGCGGCCGGCCGGGCGTGCTGGGCGGCCGCGCCGACGCCATCACCCTCATCTACCTTCTCACTTTGGGCGGAGTATCCGTCCTTCTGGGCGCGCTCTCCTCCCGGAACACCTTCGCCGTCATCGGCGCCAGCCGCGAGACCGTGACCATGATCATGGTCGAGCCGGTCCTGGCCATGACCCTCATCCTGGGCGCCGTCCGCATGAAGAGCCTCGGTCTGAGCTCGGCGGTCTACGGCGCGGCCGCGGCGGGCTACAGCCTCTCGCTCGGGATCATGCTCGTCATCTACATCTTCGCCCTGCAGGCCTTCGTGGCCAAGCAGCCGTTCGACATTTCCGAGGCGGAGATCGAAATCCTGGAGGGCCCCTTTATCGAGTACAGCGGTCCCGATTACGGCCTGTTCCGGTTCGCCATGATGATGAAACAGATGTTTTACGCCTGGCTGCTGGTGGCGGTGTTCGCGCCCTTCCTCCGGACGGGCGTCTACGCCGCTGACATCCTGGTCCAGCTCGCCGGCATGCTGCTCGTGTTCGTCCTGATCGCCCTGGTCGGATCGACCAACCCCCGGCTTCGAATCGACCAGGCGGTCAAGATCTACGCCGGGCTGATACTGGCCGCGCTGGGCGCGGTCGCGCTCTCGATCAAGGGGCTCTAGGGAACAGGGCGGGAGACACCGACATGTGGCTGACAAGCAAAATCAAACAGGTCCTGATGGTCCTGAAACCCGGGGTCGTCACCCTGAAATACCCGTTCGAGCCGAGGCCGGCGCCCAAGGATTTCCGGGGAGCGCCGCACTGGGACCACACGAAGTGCATCGGCTGCGCCGGCTGCGCCAATCACTGCCCGGCCCGGACGATCATGGTCCGCGACCTCTGCCAGGAGGTTCGAGTGCTTCTCTATGACGGTTCGCGGTGCACGTACTGCGGCCGCTGCGCCGAGCTCTGCCCGGAGAAGGCCATCACCATGACCGGCCGGTTCGAGCAGGCGACCGACGACCGGAACGACATCACCGAGAACCTCGAGATATTCATGCTGACCTGCCAGCGCTGCGGGCGGTGCTACGACATGGAGACCGCGAGCGCCATCGACAAGCTCGGCCTGACGGGCTACCGTTACGACAGCCTGGAGGCCCGGACGGTCCTCCGGACAGCCACCGACCGCTTCGAGCCCCGGGAGCTCGGCCGGACCGAGCGCTACGAGCGCCCCCGGGAGACAGGAGACTGAGATGCTCGCCAAGATCGCCAAGAAGTGCTTCCCCCGCTCCCTCTGGGTCTACCACTGCAACAGCGGCGCCTGTAACGGCTGCGACATCGAGATCCTGAACATCCTGACCCCGTACTATGACGTCGAGAGGTTCGGGATCAAGCTCGTCGGCTCGCCCCGCCACGCCGACGTCATGCTCCTTTCGGGAGCGGTGACCCGCCCGACCCTGCCGTTGGTCAAGAAGGCCTACGCGGCCATGCCCGGGCCGAAGCTCGTCTTCGGCATCGGCTCCTGCGCCACGGGCGGCGGCTGCTGGTTCGACACCTACAACGTGACCGGCGGCGGCGCCACCGCCGTCCCGGTCAACTATTATATCCCGGGCTGCCCGCCCCGGCCGGAGGCCATCATCTACGGCGTCGCCCTGGCCCTCGGCCTGGTCGACAAGCAGGCCGCGCCGGTCGAGCTCAAGCAGGTCGAGTTCCCGATCGACATCTACGAGCGCAACAAGGCCTGGGAAGAGCGGAACGTCATCTACAAGGTCCTGAACACATGAGCAGGAAGATCCTGATCGTCGACGACGACCGGGACCTCGTCGCCAGCCTGGCCCAGGTCCTGAAGGGCAACGGCTATGCCGTCGCGGCCGCCCACAGCGGGGCGGACGGTTTGAAGGCGCTCCTCACGGAGCGGCCCGACCTCGTGATCCTCGACGTCATGATGGAGACGGACACGGCCGGGTTCGAGGCCGCCGACCTGATCCGCAGCCGGCGCCCGACCTCCCGGTATCGTGAGTTCCGGGACATCCCGATCGTCATCCTGACGGCCATCAACCAGGTGACCAACTCCCGCTTCTCCCTGGACCCGGCGGAGAGCTTCCTCCCCGGGGCGAACGACTTCCTGACCAAGCCCGTCGACCTCGACGAGCTCCTGGCCAAGATCGCGCGAGCGCTCCATTGATCAAGTCCATCCTGCGGTCGAATATTCGCTTCAAGCTCGTCGTCAGCCTGCTGTCCATCGTCTTCCTGACGGGCACGCTGACGATCATCATCGGGCTCAACATCCTCAACAAGAACGTCATCCGCGAGGCTTTCGACAGCGTCCGGACGAGCCTGGCGGCCATCGACGAGCTCTACCGGGAGGACATCGCCCGGCGGTCGATGACGATCCAGTACCTGGCCAAGACGTCCGAGATCGTCCGGGCCACGGCGGCCGCCGACCGGGCAACGCTCCACGAGGCGCTGGGACGCATCCGCCGCGACTTCGGGTTCGATATCGTCAATGTGGTCGACCCGCAGGGGACCGTCCTGGTGCGGGCCAACAACCCGGACGCCTTCGGCGACAGCATGGCCCACTACCGGACCATCCAGGAGGCCCTGAAGACGGAGGCCCCGGTCGCCGGGACGGGAGTCCTCGACTACTCGAGCATCCGGAACGAAGGACCGGAGCTCGCCGAGCGGACCCTCATCCCGGTCGTCCCGACGCCCCGCGCCCGGGCCAGGTCCTCACCCCTCGAGGACAAGGCGATGGTCATCAAGATCGCGGCGCCGATCAAGGACGCCGGCAGGATGACGGGGATCCTCTACGCCGCCGTCCTCCTCAACAACAACACCGAGTTCATCGACCGGTTCAAGAGACTGGTCTTCAAGGAAGAAAAGCTCCGGGGAAAAGACGTCGGCACGACGACCATCTTCCTGGGGGACATCCGGGTGGCCACCAACGTCGTCGACGCCGCCGGCCGGCGGGCCATCGGCACGCAGGTGTCCGAGGAAGTCTACCATCGCGTCTTCGAACAGGGCCAGGTCTGGGTGGACAATGCCTTCGTCGTCGACAGCTGGTACATCTCGGGCTACAGCCCCATCTTCGACCTGGACCACAAGACCCTGGGCATTCTCTACGTCGGCATCCTCAAGCAGAAGTACGATCTCCTGGTGAGGAGCACGGCGCTGTCCTTTCTCCTCGTCATCCTCGTCACGACGATTATCGCCCTGATCCTGGCCGGCTACCTGATCAACGTCTACACCAAGCCCGTCAAGAGAATCATCGGCGCCTCGAAGGAGATGGCGCAAGGGGTTTACCACCGGATCGAGATCGCCCCGCACGACGACGACGACGCCCGGAACCTGGGGCAGGCCTTCAACGGCATGGTCGAGGCCATCGAGGAGCGCGACCGGGAGCTCAAGGACCAGGCGGCCCGGACCATCCTCAAGTCCGAGAAGCTGGCCTCGATCGGCCGGCTGGCCTCGGGCATCGCCCACGAGATCAACAACCCGCTGACCGGCGTGCTGACTTACAGCAGCCTGCTGCTCGAGGACATGAGGGGCACGAAGTACGAGGAGGACCTCAAGGTCATCCTGGACGAGACGATGCGCTGCCGGGGGATCGTCCGGGGCCTGCTCGACTTCGCCCGCGACTCCAAGCCCGAGCGGGTGCTGAGCGACCTCAACCTGATCATCGAGGACAGCCTGAGGATCCTGGAGAAGCACGTCAGCTTCCAGAATATCGAGATCGTCAAGGCCCTCGACCGGCCCCTTCCCCGCGTCAGCGTCGACCCGGGAGAGATCCGATCGGTCATCAACAACCTCGCCGTCAACGCCGCCGACGCCATGCCGAACGGCGGCCGGCTGACCATCACGACCTCGGCCGAGCCCCAGTTCGGCATGGTCGTCATCTCCGTCGCCGACACGGGGAGCGGCATCAGCGAAGCGGACATGCGCAAGATCTTCGAGCCTTTCTTCACGACCAAAGACAAGGGCAAGGGGACGGGGCTCGGGCTGGCCATGACCTACGGCGTCATCCAGCGGCACGGCGGCCTGATCAGCGTGGAGAGCGAGGTCGGCCAGGGCACGAAATTCACCATCAAGCTGCCCCTGCAATGAGCCGGGGCCGGAGAGACGGACATGGCCAATAAGCTGCTTATCATCGACGACGAGGAGATCGTCCTCAAGAGCTCGCGGCGGATCTTCGCCGGCTCAGACTACGAGATCGACACCGCCTCTTCGGGCGAGGAGGGGCTGGCCACGGCCATGACCAAGGACTACGACATCGTCGTCACGGACCTGAAGATGCCCGGGCTCGGCGGGCTGGAGATCCTCAAGGCCCTGCGGCGGGACCGGCCCAGGACGACCATCATCATCTTCACCGGCTACTCGAGCGTGGAAACGGCCCGGGAGGCCCTGAAAAACGGCGCCTTCGACTATGTCCCCAAGCCGTTCACCCCCGAGGAGCTGAGAAGCGTCGTGGCCAATGCCTTCCAGGCCCGCCGCGACGCCGCCGGGGCCAAGATGCTCGACCTGATGGCCATCGTCTCCCACGAGCTCAAGAGCCCGCTGGCCACCGTTCAGACGACGGCCGCGACGCTCCGGCGCGGCTACTTCGGCAAGCTCGACCCCGAGCAGGAAAAGGTCGTGGAGACGATCATCCGCAACTGCGAATACCTCGAGGACACCATCCGCTCCTACATCGACCTGTCCAAGATGGAGCTCGACGGCCTGTCCATATTCAAGGAGAGAGTCCCGCTCGCTTCTGCCGTCGTCGCCGAGGTCCTGAACATACCGGAGGTGAAGGACAACGTGCGCCGGATGCCGATCGACACGGACTTCGAGGGCGACCCGATCATCGAGGGCGACCCCGCCCTGCTGAAGATCATCGTCGGCAACCTCGTCAACAACGCGATCAAGTACGGCACCGAGGGCACGCCGGTCCGGGTCCGGCTGGCCGCCAAGGGGGGCGAAATCATCTTCTCCGTCCGCAACGAAGGCGTGGGCATCTCCCGAGAAGACATCGCCAACAGGCTCTTCAAGCGGTTCGAGAGGCTGAAGCAGAAAGGCACCGGCGGGGTCAAGGGGTCCGGGCTCGGTCTCTACATCTGCAAATCGATCGTCGACAAGCACCAGGGGCGCATCTGGGCCGAATCCGAGCCCGGACGCTGGGTGGAATTTTTTGTCGCCCTGCCGGTGCCCGCCGCCGTCCCGACTCCCGAAGCCTGACGCGAAATCCCGCCTGTCCTGACTAACGCAGCAGGTCCTCTCTCAGGATCGGACGGCGATGCGCCCCTAGCCCCCCGGCCCCCGGGAACCAGTCCCGTCGGTTCCCCCGTCGGAAGCCGACGGGTCCCCCTCCGCTACGGGGGTCTTCGGGGCGTCATCCCATCCGATCCGGCGCGGCCGCCGCCCGCCTTCGGCCCGCTACCAGTTCTTGGCTTTGGCGGGTTCCATCTTGCGAAGGTCGAGCCCTAGCTCGTGCGCCCCGATCCGGTAGAAGCATATCTCCCGGACCGACGAGGGATGGTGGAGCACTTCCGAGAGGGACTGGCCGCCGCTCGCCCAGACGCCCCCGCCGCGGACGATCACGACCTTGTAGTCCTGCAGGAGCCGGACGATCTCCGGGACCGTGGTTTTCGGCGGGACGACGGGGATCGCGAGATGGATGAAGCTCCCCTCGGCATCGATCGGGATGACCCGCGTCAGGGGTTCGGCCTCGCCCGGGTAGGTAAACTGGGCCATGGCCTCGGCCTCGGGAGTGTAGCAGTGCATGAGCGTCTGGAAATCGCTCTCGTGGTAGATCTCTTTGTGGACCCGGAGCTCCGTGTCATCACCCTCCCGGACGTCGAGCGGCAGCTCGAGCAGCGGCCCCCCGACCTCGCGGGGCATGGACGCTTTGGGCGCGTAGAGCAGGCTGTTCACGCCCCGGACGGACATCGACCCGGTGTGGAAGGGCGAGAGGCGCGATTCGAAGATGCGGGCCCCGGCCTTGTGGAATTCGAGGAGGATTTCCCCCTCCTGGGGAAAATCGCAGACATCGTCGCCGTCGATCCTGTAGGAGGACGGCGGATAGGAAAACGCGTCCTCGGGCGCGGCCTGGATCTTCCGCCTCAGTCCGGCGACGTCGACCCCGAGCTTCATCTCCAACCGGACGACCGCGCCGGCGTTGTTGGCCACGCCGATCAGGAAAAACGCCTCCTTGAGCGTGCGGGCCCGCACGAAGGTGCCGTGCGTCTGGATGACGGTCGCCGGGTGGGAAGCCAGCCGCTCCGGGATGATCCGGGCCATCTCGGGCGAGCCGCTGGGCACGGCCACCCAATCGACGGGGACCAGCCCGCCGAGGTGATAGTAGCCCAGGGGGTCGACGGGAACAAAGGGAGCGGGCGTCTTCGGTTTCGGCTCGCTGTCCAGAGTGACGATCATCAGCTCCTTGGTGTGCGCGTGCATCGACGCCCGGACTCCGGGAATGCTCAGGATCCGGGCATGGATGTCGGTTTCGGAAGAGGCCTTGTAGTATCCGAAATCAGTCTCGGTCGGCGAGAGAAAGCAGATCTGGCTCGGGTCGAGGTCTCCCTTCTGGGAGCCCGTGGCCGTGATGACGATCCAGTCGTTCCCGGCCTCGTCGGTGTGCCGCATGGCCATGTTCCCGCTGTGGCTGTCCTGAACGTCGTAGAGGAGGGACGCGCGGCCCACGCTCTGGAACAGCCGCATGATCTCGTCGGTGGCTTTCCAGGTCTTCTTGGTCATGGCACCGGCCGTTCGGGGATCCTCAATGCCTGGAGCAGACCGGGCGTCGGCCTCCCCTCCTCGTCCCAGCCGCGGACCCTGTAATAGTCGCGTCTCATCCGGACAATCGCCTCCTCGGAGACGACGCGCTCCTGGCCGGCGACGGCGATCGACTCCCGGCTGAACCGCGCCGGCAGGCTGTCGTCGGCGGCCGTCAACCCCGAGGCCAGGTTGAACTGGCGCTCGACCGCGGCGACGCGGTTGCTGATCTCCTCGAGGCGGGCCGTCGAAAAGTCCAGGCCCGTGACCCCGCTCATCATCCTGGCCCAGGGGTCGTAGGAGAAGGCATAGCCCGTGAACCGGCAGACGCCCAGACTGTCCTGGATGATCCCCAGATTGTGCATGTTCCGGATGCCGATCGGCGACTGGAGGAGGCTGAACCGGGGAATCTCTTTTGTCCCGCCGAAAAAGGCCAGCGAAACGGCGTACCCGCCCTTGAGATGACAGGCCCCCGTCGGCGAAGTCATGTAGCCCAGCGCCTGGGTGAAGGAGGCCCGCGGATCGTAGCCCGGGATCTCCTGCTTCTTCACGGTCATCGAATACTCGGGGTGCCCGCAGCTTTCGGCCAGCCGGTACGACCCCTCGGCCAGCCGGTCGCCGACGCCCTCGCGGAAGGCGATCATCCGGGCGAGATCCTCGATCAGGTCGTTCCGCCCGAACCGGAGATCCAGGCCGCCCGTGTCCCGGGTCGTCATCAGCCCGCGCTCGTAGAGCTCCATGGCGCAGGCGACCGTGCCCCCGAAAGAGATCGTGTCCATGCCGAGCTCGTTGCAGAGATAGTTGGCCAGGGTCAGGCGCTCGAGGTCGTAGATATCGCAATCCGGCCCGATCATGGCCATCGTTTCGTACTCCGGGCCTTCGCCCTTCCGGTCGCCGACGCTCGTGTGCCGCTGGCAGCCGATCGGGCAGAGGTAGCAGCCGGCGGCCCGCCGCAGGAGCTTCTTGGCCAGCGTCTCGCCGGACACCCGCTCGACGTTCTCGTCGCTGTGGGCGGTATCCTGGAAGTTGCGGTGCGGCAGCATGTTGATCAGGTTGATGAGCTCGACCAGCCCGGCCGTTCCGAGCTCGCGCAGGAGGCGCTTCGTGGCCGGCGCCTGCTTGAGGAGATAGAACCCCTGGTCGAAACCCACCTGGTATTTTTCCCGGTCCTTGACCTGGATCTTTTTCTGCCCGAAGACCCGGATGGCCTTGAGGTTCTTGCTGCCCCAGACGGCCCCCGGGCCGCCGCGTCCGTAGGCGCGGTTCCGGTCGTTCATGACGGACGCGAACCTAACCAGGTTCTCACCGGCCGGGCCGATCAGAAGGACGCGGGCCCGGCGGTCGACCGCCCCCGCCATCAGGGCCTCGGTCGCCCCGGGAATATCCATGCCCCAGATCCCGCCCGCGGGCAGGATCTCGGCCCCGCCTTCCCGGATATCGATGATGACGGGCGAGGCGGCCCGGCCCTTGATGACTAGGGCGTCATAGCCCGTGGCCTTGAAAGCCGGGGCCCACGTCCCGCCGCAATTGGACGTCCCCACCGACCCCCCCAGGGCGGACTTGAAGATCATGTGGCCCCGGCCCGCGGTCGGGGCGTTCGTCCCGATCAGCGGCGCCGTGGCGATGACGATGATGTTGCCGGGACCCAGGGGATCGCAGGCCGGGTCGATCCGATCGAGGAGCAGCCGGATGCCCAGCCCCCGCCCGCCGATATAATCCGCGATCAGACCTCCGTCGAGGGGGGTCTCCGAGATCTTCCCGCTCGTCAGGTCGATCTCCAGGATTCTGCCGTGGACTCCGTAGGGATATTCGCTCATCGGACAGCTTCTCTTCTTTTCGTGAGGAGAGATGATACCAGATTAGCCGCCGCCGAGGAAGGGGAAGACGGCCACCACCGCTCCATCCTCGAGCGGCATCTCCAGCCCCCCCAGCGATTGCGCAGGGGTGCCGTCCTTCATGATGACGACCTGGGGATGAATCTCGCCCGCGGCGGTCAGGACCTGGGCCCGGCGTTCCGGCGAATCGCAGAGGGCGTTCAGGAGGTCGCGCAGCCGCGCGTTCCGGGGCAAGACGATGTCCCTGTCGCGGGCCCCAAAGAGGTCCCGAAAGTTGGCCAGGAACTTGACCCGGACCTTCATCGGCCGCCGCACTCCGGGCAGTCGGCCCGCCGGCCGATATCGACCTCGTCGAGCGAGCCCTTGAGGCCGTCGAAGACGAGGAGCTTGTTCATCAGGAGGGAGCCGTTGCCCAGGAGATACTTAATGACCTCCATGGCCTGAAGGCAGCCGATGACGCCGCAGACCGGGCCGAGGACGGACGGGCTGTCGTCTTTCGGGATCTCGGGGAAGAGGCACTTGAGGCAGGGCGTCAGGCCCGGCACGAGCGTCGTCACCTGCCCGTAGAAGCCGCGGATGCTGGCATGGACGAGGGGGATGCCCTGGGCAAGGGCGGCGCCGTTGAGGACGTAGCGGGAGGGAAAGTTGTCCAGGGCGTCCACCAGGACATCGAAGCTGGCGACGAGGTCATGGATGTCGACGGCGCCGATGTCGACCGGCTCGCCGCGGATCTCGATATGGGGGTTCAGCCCGCTCAAGCGGGCCGCCAGGGCGGCGGCCTTGTGCTTCCCGGCGTCCTTCTCGACATACATCACCTGTCGGTTGAGATTGTTGACCTGGATCTTGTCCCGGTCGACGATCAGAATGCGGCCGATGCCGGCGGCAGCCAGGTAGGACGCGGCCGCCGTGCCCAATCCGCCCGCGCCGGCGATAAAAACGCTCGACCCCTTCAGGCGTCGCTGTCCGCGCCGGCCGATCAGCTCCAGTTGGCGTTCGTAGTGCAGGAGCTCGAGCTTGTTCCACATGTCTTCCTCCCTTGTTTTCAGCCTTCCCGCCCGGCCAGAGGTCCGGACTCTTTTCCGGACCGCCCGATCTCAAAGAGGAGCGAGGCCCGCGCCGTCGGCTCCTCGACCGGGAACACCTTGGACGTGTGCCCCCCGAGCCTCTCCCTCAGAGTCTCGAGACAGGCCGCGCGGACAACGAGCAGACAACGGCGGGCCGGGCTGGCCAGGACCTCCTGCAGCGGGGCCCATACCCCGCCGCCCGCGAGCTCGAGAGGCCCCACCTCGTCGACGACCAGCAGGTCGCCGGGACGGCTTTCCCGGATAGTCCGGCGGGCCTCCCTCAGAGCCTCGGGGAGAAAAGAATACGGGCCGATCCTCTCCCGCCGCGGCGGACCGTGCTTCCTGAGAAACGGCAAGGGTTTTTCCCGGCCGAGGATGGACAGGTCGTAGCCGATGAGCCGGCCGCTCTCGTAGACGGCGGGGCTTATATATCCCGATACGACCGTCCTCGCCCTGTCCAGATCGGAGACGACCCCACTGAGAAAGCGGGTCTTCCCCGACTGGACGGAACCGGTGAGGATCAGGATCACGCCCAAAAGATAAAGCATAAAGCGGGAGAAGTCAAAACAAAGAGTCCGGCCGAAAGCGGGCCGGCTCTCAGTGCACGACGACCCGCGCGTCCCGGGATGTGAACGTGACGACTTGCCCCGTCGGGCCGTTGGCGGAAACGCCCGAGACCGTCACCGGCGTCTCCCCGGCGGCCACCGCCTCGAAGACGAGCACGGCCAGGTTGCCGCCCCCCCGGAAGCCGTGGCCCAGCTGGGGGCTGGTAATGCCGATGGTGCAGCTGCCGTCGGAGATGCTCTTGAGGAAAGGGACCTTGTCGCCCATCTGCCGGACGAGGCCGCCTTCGACCACGTCCTTGAGCTTGGCGACCTGGCTGCTGAACCCGACGGTCATCGACAGGTTGCCCACTTCCTGCTGGGATCGCAGGTTGATGCTGATCCGGAACTCCCGGCCGGCCGGGACCTCGAAGTTCGAGGGGTCCAGGGTGACCTGGTTGTCGCCCGCCGGCTCCTGGTCGGCGGCCGGCGCGGGCACGGGCCCCTCGCGGCCCGGGCCGACCACGTCGAGACCGCCCGGCTCTTCCCTATCGCCCCGGTCCGTGGGCGATAGTCCTTCGAGCTGGATCCAGACGGGAGCGTCGTCCTCCGCCGTCCGTTTCAGCGGCCGGATGATATACGGCGTGATCGTCATCACCAGGTCGGATTGATCGATCGTCGTGTCCGTGGCGCCAAAGAGGTTCCCCAGGACGGGAATGTTCTTGAGCCCGGCGATCCCCGATAACGATTTTCTTTCCTCGTCGCGGAGCAGCCCGCCCAGGAGGTTGGATTCGCCGTCCTTGAGCCGCATCACATTCTTGACCTCGCGGGTGGCGATGATCGGGATATCGGCGTAGCCGACGCCGGCGAGCGCCGTGATCTTGAGCTCGATCTCGAGCGTGACCTCACCCTCCACGTGGATCTTCGGCTTGATCTTGATGTCCAGGCCGACGTCCTGATAGGTATAAGACGTGATGGGGACGTTGTTGACCCCGCCGGCGGCGAACGTCGAGAAGGTCGTCTGGGGGATGGGGATCTTCTGCCCGACCAGTGTCTTGATGTCTTCATCGGCCATTCCGCGGAGCCGAGGCTGGGCGAGCAGCTTGGTATCGGAGTCGGTCTCCAGGAGACGGATGACGGCGGATGGCAGGGAGACCTGGTAGCTCGTTTTCTTGCCCAGCGCGAGCTCGGCTAGGTTGTACCAACCCTCGTCGGCCGAGGCGCCCGGTCCGGAATACCGGACCCCGAGACCGATGTCGCTGTAGTCGACTCCCATCGTCCGCAGCCTCTGCCGGGAAACCTCCATGATCTCGAGGTCGATCATGACCTCGGCCTTCGACTTGTCCCACTTCCTGATGAGCTGGGCCGCCAGCTCGATATTGCCCGGGGTATCACGAACGGTGATGGTGTTGAGGTTCTTGTCCACAAAGATATTCGGCGCCCGGAACTGGCTCCGCAGCATCTGCTGAAGCGCGGCGAAGATGTCCTGGGCGTTGATGTTGGAAAGGTAGAAAACCTGGATCGCGTTCTGTTCGTACTGGATCCTCTTGACCGGCTGGTCGGGGACGATGACGATCGTCCTCTCGTCGATGATCCGGTAGAAGTTCTTGCTGGCCAGGCACAGGTAGCTGACGGCGTCCTCGAATTCCTTCCCGCTGATGTCGATCGTCAGGTTCATGTCCTTGAAGAGCTCGTCGTAGATGATGCTGATCTCGGCGTGCTTTCCCAGGGCCTGGAAGATCGACCGAACGCTGGCGTCCGTGAACTTGAGCTCGATGTTGTCCCGCGCGACCTTCAGCTTGACCGGCGGCTCAAGCTTGAAGGGCTTGACCTGCTCGACCGGCAGCGTCTGCGGGCTCAGACGGCGCATCTCGTCGAGCACGCTCCGGTTTTCGGGATCGTAGGACAGGGCCTTCTCATATTGCTTGAGGGCCTCTTCTTTTTTCCCCTGGGCGGCCAGGATCCTGGCGTCCCGGACGCTCCGCAGGCCGGCCGATATCTTGGCCCGGATGAGGGCGGTCTGGTAGGCGTGGTCCTTCGGGCTTTCCCGGAGCGCCTTCTCATAATTCTGGATGGCCAGGTCCCAGTTCCTGTTGATCGCGGCCTGATTGCCCTGCCGGTAATAGTAGCCGCCGAAGCCGGCGCATCCCCAGAGACCGAGGGCGATAATGACGACCGTCCAGGTGCGCTTGTTCATCATTCTTCTCCTTCCAGGGAAAATGCCCTCGTCGAAGAGTCCGGCAGTATCACCTCGATCTGCTCACGGCTGATCTTGCCGACGCGGACCCCCTCGCTGATCACCTCGCCCTCGACCACGGCGCGGGCCTGACCCTGGAATATCACCAATCCGATGATCTTCCGGGTTCTCCGGGAATCGACGAACCCGATATAGCGGAGGTCGATGCTGAAGGCGGGGGCGGCCGCCGGCTGGGCCGCGGCCCCCGAGACGGGCGCCGCCGCGCCGGGGTTGCCGGGCGGCAGGCCGAGCGCCCCGGGTACCGCCGCCTGGGCGGCCGTTTCCGTCTGGGCCGGGGCGCCCAACCGGGGCGCGAAAATATTCCTCTTGGGGGGGGCGGTCGGCGACGGCGGCCGGCCGAGCAGGTCCATGCGGATGAGCGACGGAGCCGCGTTTTCCGCCGCCTTGGGCTGATCCTGGGCGCCGGCGGAGAGGGGCCGGAGGAGCGGCATCTCCGCCGCCAGGATCAGAAGGACCGCGACGATTTTAAAAATAGGCATAATAAGCTGCGAGCACGACCCTCAGCTCGAGGGTGTTCCCGCCTCCCATGATCCTGACGAAATCCAGCCGCTCGAGATAGAGGAACCGGGGAAACTGTTCTACCATCTCCAGGAACCTCTTGAGAAGCGGGTAGGTGCCCGTGAAGTTGAAGGTCACGCTGACCTTCTTGGCTCTCTCCCTGTCGAAGTCGAAATAATCGAATTTGAGCGTCCTGGCGGAGATGCCGGACTTGGCCAGGAGATCCTGTAAATCCAGCCTCAGGGCATTGACGCCGTCTTTTTCCTTGTAGAAGTACTTCGCCTTCAGCTCGTCCAGGTCCTTTTCGGCCTGGGCCCACTTGGTCCTGTCGGTCGAGGCGGCCGATCGCTCCTTGTCCAGCTTGGCGAACTGCGCTTTCTGCGCCGTGAGCGATTCGTCCAGGCGAAGGAAGCTCCGCCGCTCGCGGAGCGAGACCAGGAAGAAAAAAACCAGCGAGAGGCAGAGGAGGAGCGACAGCAGCCGGAGGCGCCGGCGCTCCCTTTCGCTGAAGGCCTTAAATATGTCTTTCATAGCTGACGAGCAATTCCGAATTCAGGAGGCCGCGTTCGTCGACATCTTCCGCCTCGACCCGGATCTGGCTGAAGTTCAGCCCGAGGAGCTTGTTGATCAACGCCAACTGGTCGTTCAGGCCCGCCGAGGCGACCTTCAGCCGGAATTGAACGCGGTGGCTCTCGACGGCGACCGGCGCCAGGGACAGGATGAAGCTCGAGTCCGGCAGCCCTTCCTCGAGCCGGGAGAGGAACTCCGACCAGGAAAAGGCCTTCTCGAGGATAACGGAGTTCGCGAAATCGGCCAGGATCTGGTCGCGCTTCCTCGCCTCCTCGACCTTGGCCTCGGAGGCCGCCTTCTCGCGCTGGGCCGCTTGGATGGACTGCTCAACGCGGCCGAGATCGGAGCGGGTCCCCCTGATCTTCAGGGCAAACCGGGAGAAAATGAACCCGCCCAGCAGGAGGGCGATGAGCGCGGCCAGCGCCAGCCCGCCGCCGACGAACAGGAACAGCCGCCGGTTGAGCAACGGACGCGAGGCCAGATTGACGCGGATGGGCTTCATGGAATCAGCCCCGCCAGGGGCGCCAGGATCGCGCGCTCCGCTTCGGCAAACGAGTCGAGCGGCGGGGCGGCGAACGGCTTGACCGGAACGGCCAGCCGGCCGGCGAGCGCCGATGCCAGGTCGTCGCCGCCGTCCAGCAGCCCATTCCGGAACCAGAGCGCCGGGATCGGCTGGTTCTCCCTGTCTTCGATGAAATGGATCGTGTTCTCGATCTCTTTGACCAGGCCGTCCACCCGGCGGGCCTCGCTGCGCTCGCCGGCGAAGGCCTTCACCCGGTAAAACGCCGGCTCGGACCGGGTGATGGCAACCAGCCCGAGCGAATCGTCATCGAGATTGACCACCAGGCCGGCCTTCTCGACCCGCCAGTCGATGAGGTTGACCAGGCTGAGAGAGGGGGGCGCGACGATGCCGAGCTCGAGCCCCAAGCCGGCGAAAAGCGTCTCGTATTCGCGGATGACAGAGGCGCGGGCTAAGCCGGCCACCACCTTGACGCCCGAGCCCGAATCCATCACCTGGTAGGAGAGCCTGAGGTCGTCGGGCAGGAGGGGCATCTGCTTCTTGGCCCGAAAGAGTATCAGGTTTTCCCGTTCACGGTCGGACGAGGGCAGGGATTCAAAAGGCAGCACGAAGACCCGGAAACAGGCGTCGGGAAGCAAGCCGGCCGCGCCGCTGCCCGAGTCCCTGAGGCGCGCCAAGGGCTCCCTGAGGAGCCCGGCCAGGGCGGCGCCGTCCGGGATGTTGGCCTTGTCGAAGTGGGGCTCGACCGCCCCCCCGGGCAGGGGCAGGATCAGGCGCTGCCTGACCTTTTTATCCTTGACCGCGACCTGAAGCCCGGTCAGGAATGCGGTCGAGACCTGGATCAGAACCGGCGGGCAGGGCGGGCTCGTAAAAAATTTCCCCAGCCTGTCGAGGAGCCGCGACCGCTCGATGCGGAGCCGGAAATCCATATCCCTCTCTTCCCTCTATTCGACGAAAGTGACCTTGTTCAGATCTTTGAGACTGGTCACCCCGCGCAAAACCTTGTCCAGGCCGACTTGCCGGATGAAGACCATGCCCTCTTCTTTCGCCTGTTTCTTGACCTCGGAGAGCGGCTTGCGGACCAGGATCAACTCGCGGATGGGGTCCGAGAGCTCCAGCAGCTCGGCGATGGCCGTCCGGCCCTGGTAGCCTGTAAAATTGCAGTTGGCGCAGCCGCGGGCCTCGAAGAACTCCCCGTCCCTGTACTTCTCCGGGTCGAGCCCGGATTCGATGAGCTGCTCGTCGGTATAGTGGACCGAGCCCTTGCACTTCGGGCAGAGGACGCGCACCAGGCGCTGCGCCAGGACGCAGTTCAAGGCCGAAACAAAGCTGTACGGGTCGACCTGCATGTGGATGAACCGGCCGATGACGTCGAAGACGTTATTGGCGTGGACGGTGGTGAAGACCAGGTGACCGGTCAGGGCGGACTGGATGGCGATCTGGGCGGTTTCCGGGTCGCGGATCTCGCCGACCATGATCTTGTCGGGGTCGTGCCGGAGGATCGACCGCAGGCCGCGGGCGAAGGTGAGTCCCTTCTTCTCGTTCACGGGGATCTGGGTGATGCCGCTGACCTGGTATTCCACCGGGTCCTCGATCGTCACGATCTTGTCCTCGATCGATTTGATCTCCGTCAGCGCGGCATACAGCGTCGTCGTCTTGCCGCTGCCCGTCGGCCCGGTGACGAGCACCATGCCGTAGGGCTGGGAGATGTACTTGCGGAATTTTTTCAGCATCTCATCGGAGAAGCCCAACAGGTCGAGCTTGAGGTCGGCGATGGCCTCGGTGATCATCTCCTTGTCCAGGATGCGGATGACGGCGTCCTCGCCGTAGATGCTGGGCATGATGGAGACGCGGAAATCGATGGTCTTGTCCTTGATCTTGAGCCGGAACCGGCCATCCTGGGGGACGCGGCGTTCCGAGATGTCCAGGTCGGACATGACCTTGATGCGCGAGATGATGGCGGACTGGAACTTCTTGTCGATCGGCTCCATGGCCTCGCTGAGGACGCCGTCGATCCGGTACTTGACCTTGACCCCGTCCTCGCGCGACTCCACATGGACGTCGCTCCCCCGCTTCTGGACGGCGGTGAAGATGATGGTGTTGACGAGCTTGATGATCGACCCGTCCTGGTCGGCCAGCTTCTCCAGGGAGATGACCTCCTCTTCCTCGCCGCCGTCTTTCTCGACGACCTGGACGATGAAGCCTTCGGTGGCGTCCTTCAGGACCTGGAGCGCGGTCTCGCTCTTGCGGAGGGCTTCCTGGATGGCCCGCTTGGAGGCGGCGTAGACCTGGACCTTTTTCCCCAGGAAAGACTCGATGGAGTCGATCGCGCCGATATCCGAGGGGTCGGCGATGGCGATCTTGACGTGGGTTTCGTTCGCTTCGAGGGGGATGAAATTGGCGCGGTACAGGAATTCCGGGGGAAACGACTGAACGAGCTCCCGGTTCAGCAGGCGGGTCGAGAGGTCGATGTAGGGCACGTGATACCGCTCGGCGAGCTTCCTGGACTCGGCCTCCTCCTGCTGGATCATTTTCTGGGCTTCGGCTTTATTCATGGTTATCTCGTCATCTTGATGATGTTGAAAATCGGGAGGTAGATGGCCAGGAGCATGCCGGCGACCATCATGCCCATGAAGATGATGACCACCGGCTCGATAAGCGAGACGAAGGTGTCGATCTTGGCCTGGGTCCGCTGGTCATAGACGTCGGCGATCTCCCTGAGCATGCCGTGCAGGTTGGCCGAGGTCTCGCCGATGCGCACCATGTCCACGGCCAGCATCGGGAAAAAGCCCGCCTTGGTCAGGGAATCGGAGAGCGTCCCCCCGTTCCTGATGTCCTCCGGAAGATGTTCCATCCGTTTCCCGAAGTACTTGTTGGGGATGGCCTGGGAGGCGATGGGCAGGGACGGAAGAAGGGTGATGCCGGCCTCGAGCAGCAGGCCGAGCGTCCGGCTGAAGAGAGACACCCCCGTTTCCTGCAGGAGCCCCTTGGCGTAAGGGATGCGGAGCTTCAGACGGTCGATGCCCACGATGACCTTTTCGTTTTTCCGCAGCCGGAAGAGCACGAGCAGGCCCGCCACGCCCAGGAGGATCAGGAACGGCATCGCCCGCCGAAGCACCTCGGAAAATCCCATGAGCAGCCTGGTGATGGCGGGCAGCTGGGCCTCGAAATCCTGGTAGAAGCTCAGGAATCGAGGCAGGACGAAATTCATGATGACCGCCATGAGCACCAAGGAAAGCGTCAAGAGGAGGGTCGGGTAGATCAGGGCGGACCGGATCTTCGATTTCGTCTGGGAGATGACCCGGGCATAGTCGATATAGCGGCCGATCGTCCCCGGCAGGTTGCCGCTCTGTTCGCCGGCCATGAGCGAGGCCGTATAGACCTTGTTGAAGTTCTTCTCGAACGGCGCAAAGGCCTCGGACAGGGCCTTCCCCGACCGGATGTCGCCATCGACCTTGAGCAGCATCTCCTTGAGATGGACATTCTTCGTCCGGCTGATGATCAGATCCAGGCTCTTGAGGATCGGGTAGCCGGCCTTGAGGAGGGCCATCAGCTCCTGGTTGAACATGATAAAATCTTTGTCTTTGATCTTTTTCTCGAACGGCAGGCCCGGCAGGGAGAGCTTTTTCCAGTCTTTTTTCACGGAAAGGACGCAGAGTCCCTCGGACTCGAAGTGTTTTCGGCAGTCTTCGGCTGTAGAAGCCAGAAAAGAGCGCGTCAGGTAGGCACCATCATCATTGGCCATATGGCATAGAAAGTATGGCATCGCTATAATATATCTGTAGTTGGAGCAAAACGATACGTTAAGGCTAAATCTTAGGTTATCCCCCCTGTTTTGTCAAATGAGCTCCTGGGGCCCCCAAAACCGGGATTTGGCCGCCGAATTTGACAAAAACCCCTTAAAGAACTATTTTGAATTCGATGAAAAGACGGCTGGGAGCGGGGATCCTGATCGGCGCTCTCTCCCTGATCCCTGTTTCCCCGCAGACCCAGGATAAGCCCCAGCCCGCGCCGGAGGCCAATCCGCCCGTCGAGGCCGTTCCCGACCCCCAGGAGTTCCAGGCCAGAAAGCCCAAGGATTATATGAGCTCATTCTTCTCCCGAGATACCAAGCCGCTGGGGTTGAAGGAGGACCAGGCCCTGAAGAAGCTCCTCCGGGAGCCCGGCATAAAATGGGCCTGCCGAACCGGGATAAGACACATCCTGGACTGAGATGGCGGGAAAAAAATTTTCGCCGCGTGATTCAATTTTTTGGATTCGGCCGTGAAGAAGAGACGGACCCTCATCGTCCTCATCGTAATCGGGTTGGCCGTCGCCCTGGGCGGGGTGAACGTCTACAGGAAGATCGTCTGGCGTGAGCCGACGGACGGTGTGACCTGGGGCGAGAGGGGCGGCCGTCTGACCGCCCTCAAGGTCGAGCTCAACGGCCCCGCCTACCTGGCGGGCATCAAGAAAGGCGACGTTCTCCTCTCGATCAACGACCTGCCCGTGACGGGCAAGATCGATATCGCCAAGAGCCTCTGGATCGCGGGCGCCACGAGCCAGAAGGTCAGGTACCAGATCAGCCGGGCGGGCGAGCTCCTCTTCCCGCCTTTCTTCCTGGCGCAGAGGGGCTCGCCGCTTCTCTATTTTTATCTGGCCCTGATCGGTTTCACCACCCTGGCGATCGCCGTCGTGGTCTTCTTCAACTCCAAAAAAACCTTCTCCCTTCCCTACCTTTATTATTATCTCCTCTGCGGCTCCCTCTATTCCCTCTACGTGTTTTCAGCCACGGGCGAGTTCGACGCCCTGGACAGTCTGTTCTCCTGGCTGGGCAAGGCCGCGCTGATCTTTTTCCCGCCCCTCCTGGTCCATTTCTTCCTGATCTTCCCCCAGCGGAAGAGGTTCATCAAACATAAGCCGACCCTTGTCTATCTCATCTATGCGCCGGGCGTCCTGCTCCTGCTTGCGAACTTGGCCCTCCACCTGCCATTCGCCCGGCGGTGGGACAACGCCCTGGTTTTTTCGGCTTACAGCTCCCTTGAGCGGCTGGAGGTATTGCAGCTGGCACTCTGCGTGCTGGCCGCCCTGGCCGTCATCTTTTTCGGGCTCCGGGTCCCGCCGAGCCAGCTGGTCAGGAAACAGCTCGGCTGGATCCTGACCGGCCTGGGGATGGGACTGGCCCCGTTCGCCGCTTTCTACGCCGTGCCGTACTTTCTGGGCCAGATCCCCTCGCGGTTCGCCGAGCTGACCGTCCTGCTCCAGGCCCTCATCCCATTGACACTCGCCTACGCCGTGTCCAGGTACAAGCTCATGGACTTCGAGGTCCTGCTCAAGAAAGCGGCGACGCTCGCCTTCTCCTATTTCGTCCTCGCCTGCGTGTATGTCGCCCTCAGCTCCGGGACCCAGATGTCCTCCGGGAACAGGCTGAATGTCCTGATCCTCGGGCTGCTGGCGATGATCCTGGGCGCGACGCTCTTCACCCCGCTCAAAAAGCTCTTCGCCTCACTCCTCGACCGGGTTTTCTACAGGCGCGCTTACCGCTACCGGAAAACCCTCGTGACCATCACCAAAGAGCTCAATAGGGAAAGGAACCTGGATAAGCTCTCCGGGTCCCTGCTGGACCTGATCGCCAACGCCCTCTCCCTCGAGAATCTGGTGCTGTTCCTGCCCGAGACCGACGACGGCCGGGCGCTGGCCGTGGCCAGCTCCAAGGGCAACCTTCCCTCCCTCGCCGCCCGCCTCGACCTCGAACCCTCCTTCTTCAACAGCCTGGCGGAAAACGAGTACATCTCGTTCGAGAGCCAGGCCGATCGACGGGAACACCTGCCCGGGGCGGAGGTCCTGGCCGTGATGGGCCTCGCCCACTTCCTGCCCCTGCGCGTGGAGAAGAAGCTGATCGGCTGCCTGGCCATGGGCCGGAAGACCGACAACTCTTACCTGAACAGCGAGGACTGGGAGCTGCTGACGACCATATCGTCATCGGTCGCTCTGGCCATCGAGAACGCCTCGCTCTACAACCAGGCGCGGCTGCGGGCCCTGGAGCTCGAGCGGCTCAAGGATTACAGCGAGAACATCATCGAGAGCCTGACGGTCGGCGTCGCGGTCGTCGACGAGAACGGACGGGTCATCGGCTGGAACCGGGTCCTGGAAAGGGCCTTCAGCCTGAAGAAGCAGGAGGCCCTGGGCCAGAGCCTCCAGCTCATCCTCGGTCCGGACAACGTCCAGGCGCTCTTCCCGACCGACAGCCAGTCGGACTTCCGGCTCCTGAGCGAGATCTCGCTCGAGATGAGGAGCGGCGCCAAGCGGATCTTCGACATCGCCAAGACGCCCCTGTTCGACAATTCCATGGTCCCCTACGGAACGATCATCGTCTTCGAGGACATCACCGAAAAGATCCAGCTCCAGCACCAGCTCGTGACTTCGGAGAAGCTGGCCTCGATCGGGCTCCTGTCGGCGGGCGTCGCCCACGAGATCAACACACCGTTGACCGGCATCTCGAGCTATGTCCAGATGCTCCAGAAGAACCTCACGGACCGGCACTACTCCCAGATCCTGGGAAAGATCGAGGTCCAGACGGACAGGGTGTCGCGGATCGTCAAGAACCTCCTCAACTTCGCCCGCAACCCCTCCGAGTCGGCCTTCCACAAGGTGAATGTCGTGGAGAACCTCCAGGAGATCATCTCGCTCATCGACTACAAGCTCAAGGCCATGAACATCCAGCTGGAGATGACGGCCGCGCCGGTCAAGCCCATCTGGGCCCAGGGCGAGCGGCTGCAGCAGGTATTCATCAACATCATCCTCAACGCCCTCGACGCCATGCCCGGCGGCGGGACGCTCGGCATCGACGCGACGGCCGACGACAGGGACGTCGTCGTCAGGATCTCCGACACGGGCGCGGGGATCAAGCCCCAGCATCTGCCCCGCATCTTCGACCCGTTCTTCACGACCAAGGGCATCGGCAAGGGCACCGGCCTCGGGCTGTCCATCTCCTACGCGATCATCAAGGAGCACGGAGGGCATATCTCGGTCAGCAGCGAGGCCGGCCGGGGGACCCATTTCTCGATCCGAATACCCGCCGACCTCGACCGCAAAGAGCTCGGCGGCAAATCCACCTCGGGGCGGAGCTGACCATGGCCGAACTGCGCACGATCCATGTCATCGACGACGAGCCCGTTATCCGCGACGTCCTGGGCCAGCTGCTCACCTCGGAGGGCTACGAGGTAACGCTCTCCTCGTCCGGCGAGGAAGCCCTGGAGAAATACGCGGCCGGCGCCTGGGACGTCGTCCTGCTCGACCTGCTGATGCCCGGCCTGGACGGGATCGGGGTCCTCAAGTCGATCAAGAAGATCGACCCGCTGGCCGTCATCATCATCATCACCGCCTACGCCTCGGTGGAGTCGGCCATCTCGGCCATGAAGCTCGGGGCCTACGATTACGTCCAGAAGCCGTTCAAGCACGAAGAGCTGCTCCTGACCATCGAGCGGGCCATCGCTCACAAGAGCCTCCGGGACGAGAACATCCGGCTCAAGGACGAGCTGACGCGCAAGTTCGGTTTCGACAACATCATCGGCCGGAGCCTGCCGATGAGCCGGGTCTTCGACCTGATCAAGGCCACCGCCCCGACGCGGAGCACCATCCTCATCCAAGGGGAGAGCGGAACCGGAAAGGAGCTGGTGGCCCGGGCCATCCACCAGAACAGCGACCGGAAGAACTTCACCTTCGTCATCGTCAACAGCGGCTCGCTGCCGCCCGACCTCCTGGAGAGTCATCTCTTCGGGCACGTCCGCGGCGCCTTCACGGGCGCGGTCAGCGAAAAGCGGGGCCTGTTCGAAGCGGCCGACCGGGGAAGCATCTTCTTCGACGAGATCTCGACGCTCAGCCTGGAGACCCAGGCCAAGCTCCTCCGGGTGATGCAGGACAAGGAGTTCATGCGCCTGGGCGGCACCCGGACGCTCCGGGTGGATGCCCGGATCATCGCCGCCACGAACGTCGACCTCGAGGAGCTGATCGAGCGGAAGGCCTTCCGGCAGGACCTCTTCTACCGCCTGAACGTCATCAAGATCGAGCTGCCGCGGCTGCGCGAGCGGACCGAGGACATCCCGGCGCTCGTGCGTCACTTCATCGATGTCTACAGCCGGGAGAACAGCAAGGAGATCGAGGGGGTGAGCGAGGACGTCATGGAGATCCTGGAGAACCATGACTGGCCGGGCAACGTGAGGGAGCTCGAAAACGTGATCGAGCGGGCCGTCGTCCTGACCAAGTCCAAGCTCATCACCCGGGGCGCCCTCCCCCCCGCCGTTCTGGGCGGGCTCGCCGGGTCCCCGGACAAGGCAGCCCGCTCCGGCCAGCTCCAGACATTCAAGGACCAGACGCGCGCCTTCCAGAAGAAGATCATCCTCGACGCGCTGCGGCGCGCCAAGGGTGTCCAGAAGAACGCCGCCCAATCGCTCGGGTTGAAGCCGACCACGCTCAACGAGATCCTCAAGCGCCTGGAGATCGGGACGGAAGGGTCGGAGTGAGTGGCCTTCAGCCCTTCCCGGACTGAAACCGGCCGGGCACCGCCCGTTCCGGGTTGACGACGACCTCGCGGACACCGGCCGGCGCCCGGAACTCGAACTCCTGGGCTTTCTGCTCGACCAGGACCTTCTCTCGCCGGATCTCTCCGCCCGCGCCTTTCCAGGAGATCCAGAGAGGGAAGAGGAACAGCCGGCCGGGCTGGTCGACGCGGACCCTGAGAACGGTCGCCCCCCTCCTCCGCTCCACCCACCGGCCGACGCGGACCTCGGCCAGCTCGTGGGAGTTAAACCATGGATCGAAGAAACCCGCCAGGCTGCGACCGGCGGCGGCCTCCATGGCCGCCCGGAACTGGCCGGTGCTCGCGGCGCCGCGCCGATACTTGGCGAAGAAATCCCGGAGGCCGGTGAAGAACGGCTCGTCGCCCATCAAGTCCCGGAGCATATTCAGGACGAGCGCCGATTTGTCGTAGATGATGGCCTGGTAGGCTTCGAAATCGACATAGCTCAGCCGGGAGCCCAGCGTGATGGCGCCCCGGCCGGATTTCTTGCCGGTCCACTTCGAGAACTTCTTCAAGATGCCGGCGAAGGCCTCTTCGCCGTACTCGGCGCGAAGATACAGCGCCGCCGCGAATTGGGCCAGGCCCTCGCTCAGCCACTGGTCCCGATAGGTGGCCCCGGTCACGCCCTGACCCCACCACTGGTGGGCGAGCTCGTGCGCCAGAAAATACTCCTTCCAGTGAGACAGGTCCACCGGGCTGTTGGGGCTGGCGACGAGGGGGACGATCGCGCCCGTGGCATCCGTCCGGCGCGGCAGCTCGTTCACGACCAGGAACGAAGCGGGGCTGTGACCGCCGGCGCTCGACCAGAGACGCTGGACGATCCGCAGGTTTTCGAACGGGTAAGGACCGAACAGGCCCTGGTAAAATACCAGGATCTTCTGGGTGTCATCCAGGAACTCCCGTCTGAGCCAGCGGACGTCGGAAGCCACATAGCATGACAGCGGCAGGCGGCCGGCCCGCTCCTCCGTCAGGCTGAGCCGGCCGACGAGGAAGGAGAGATACTTCACGGGCGTGCCGATCTCATAGACCGAGTAATGGCTGCCGGCTTTGTCGAGCTCGGTCACCTTCTGGATCCCGTTCAGCGTCCCCTCCTCGATCCGGCGGCCGTTGGCGATGACGCTAAAGCCCGGCGGAACGATGAAGGTCATCCGGGCCGTGAAGAAGTTCTCCTCGGGCGGCGCCGGATACCAGTAGGCGGCCTGGCTGTAGAAATAGGTCTCATAACGGGGACCGAAAAGAATGACCGTATCCGACTGCTGACCGGCCGTGACGGCGTCGTTGGCTTGGGGGGGCGGCACCAGCCGGCCCCGGTAGAAGACCTCGATCGTCGCTGTCCGGCGGGCCTCCACCGGCTCCAGCAAATAGACATAGAGCAGATGGCCGCCCGTGTCCTGGGTGAAGAGCAGCTCCCGCTGCTCCCCGTCCGTGACGCGCACGATCTCCAGGGCCGGGTTGAACTTCAGGCTGACGGCGTCCAGGCCGTCGACATTGGACCGGACCGCGATCCTGGCCCGAGCCGACAGACGGAAGTCCGCGGGCTCGAACGCCACTTCGATCTCGTAACGCTCGACGCGGGATTTCTGCCCGAAGGAGACGAACAGCCGGCGCGCGTCCGTGGACGGCGCGGGCGAGTAGAAATTGACGAAGCGGCCGCGGGTCCGGTTGTAGAGAACGACCTCCTCGGCGGCGAAGGGCGAATAGACGTAGGACATCTCTCCGGTCTTCCGGCCCTCGAACTCGAAGGACGCCTCGTCGCCCTGGGGGAGGAACGAGAGGGGCTCGGCGCTCAGGGGCGTCTGGATGGTGAAATAGTGCGAGGCCAGCTTCTTGGAAGAGCGAAGCCGCCAGGGCCGTCTCCGCCGGGGTCGCCGGCGCATCGGCCGGCCCGGGCCTTTTCTGGATGGCGATGTTGTTCCCGAAAAACGACGGCGAGCACCGGATGTAAGCATACGAGACGGAATCCTGCAGGCGCGGCGATTTGTAGAGGAGGGAGAGCTGATGGCTCTCCCCGGGGTCCGACGGCGAAAAAAACAGCCGGCCGTCACCGATGATCAGTAGGGCCGTGTCGAGGCCGGGAATATTGTCATAGAAGACCAGCGCGTCCCGGAACACCAGCCGGACGTCGACGTGCCGGATCTCGACGGCTTCGACCCGTTCCGGCGGTCCGGCGGGGAGCTTCAGCTTGTAGAGCCGGCTGAGATTTCCCCGGACGGTCTTGGCTTTGATCCGCCAGCCGCCGGGGACGGGCTCCAGAGCGAGCTGCCAGGTCTCGATCAAGGCGGAGTATGCATTTTGAAAGACCGCTTGGACAAAAGCCACCGGCGCCTCCGGGTCGATTTTCCCCGTGTTCGCCAGGTGCAGGGCGACGGTCTCCATCTTGAGGCGTTCGAAAAAGAGGTCCAGGGAATCCCTCTGGGCGGCGCGCAGCTCGGGCGAAAAAGCCTCCAGGTAAGCCACGAAATCCCGGGACTGGAGCGCGGTCTGGAGCTTGAGGACAAGAGGCCGGACGTCCGCGGCTTCCCGGGGCACTCCGGGCAGGCCGGGCGCCAAGGCCAGGCTGGCGAGCAGGCCGAAAGTTGCGGCTCTCACTTTCGTATTATACCATTCTCTATAGCACAATTCGTGCCAGCGCGGCCATGCCTGAAAGGGCCGGCCTGGGGGCGACGGAGCGTAAAGGAGGTTTACAGAAAGATGCGGAGCGCTACTTTTCGACCTTCTTCAAGCTGGAATTCTTGAAGTCCTCTTCCCAGGTGACGAAGCTGTGATAATAGATGGAGTCGCCCTCATCGATCCCGCGGGTGATCTCGGTGATGTGCGAGGTCGACGAGCCGAAGGCCTCGACGGCGAAGACGACGGCCTTTTCCGGGTCGACGTGTTTGCCGCAGGTGTAAATATCCAGAGCGACATAGCCGTACTCGGGCCAGGTGTGGGTCGAGATATGGGACTCGGAGATGACCACCACGCCGCTCACGCCGTTCGGCGGGAACCGGTTGAAGGAAATGGACCAGACCTGGGCGCCGGCGACTTCGGCCGCCTTGACGAGTATCTGCTGGACCTTTTCGACGCTGCCGATGATCTTAGGGTCGCAGCCGGAAGCTTCGGCGATATAGTGACGGCCGATCGTCTCGTGTATCTCTTTGGCCATGGGGGTTTCTCCTAGGTTCCTTATACGTTAAGAGATAATGCCCGGACTGTCAAGCCGCGCTTCAGACGGGGACCCGCTTCTCATCTTTGACGACGTTGAGCACGAGATGAGTGATGGTCCTGTCGACGAAGGGGAGGGAGAGGGTGCCCTTGATGAAATCGTTGAGGTCGTCCCGGCTCTGGAACCGGCCGATAACGAACGAGTCCCACTCGCCCGTGACATCGTAGACGGCCGTCACGCGCCGGTCTTCGCTGATGCGCTGCTGGGTCTCCAGGAGCTTCCCTTTGGTGATGCGCAGGGCGATGATGGCGGTCAGCTCAAACCCAAAATATTCCTGCCGGACAAGAGGGATATAGCCCCGGATGACGCCCGCAGTTTCCAGCTTCTTGACCTTGTTCACGACCGCCGTCGGCGAGGTCCCCAGCTCCTTGGCGATCTCGCGGAAGCTCAGCCGGGCGTTGCGGTTCATCTCCCTGATGATTTTCCTTTCGAGCTCATCGATCACGACATCCCTCCATGTTTTCTTACCAAAGATATTAACAATAATAACATAAATTTAAATCAAATGAATTATTTGTTTTCATATTTGTTGACATTTGTCAATGTTCATGGTAGATTTTCAACATAAATGCTGCATTTCATGAAAGGAGAAAATCATGCCTGAAGAAACGCACACGCAACAACCGGGTTTCGGGTTCAATACCGAGACTGAGGTCCTGGATTATGTCCTGAACCCGGCCAACAGGGTTGAGTTCGTCCGGGTGGTGTTTCCCGATATCCTCGGCCGGCCGATGGACTTCTCGATGCCCAGCCAGGAGCTGGAGATGGCCTTCCGCGACGGCAAGGGGTTTGACGGCTCATCCGTCGAAGGGTTCGTCCGCATCGAGGAAAGCGACCTCGTCATCCGGCCCGAGGCGCGGACCTTCCGGCTCCTGCCCTGGGAGTACCAGGGATTCTCCGAGGACGTCCGCTGGCGGGAGGGCGTCATGTTCGGTGACATCCTCACGCCCGACGGCCGTCACTACGAAGGGGACACCCGTTACATCCTTAAGCGGACCCTGGCCAACGCCCGCGACGAGTTCGGCTTCGACGACTTCAAGGTCGGGCCCGAGCTCGAATTCTTCATTTTCGCCTCCGAGACGGACACGAGCTTCAGCGACCGCGGCGGTTACTTCTTCGGCGGCCGGTACGGCGAGGTCCGCAAGGAGATCCAGCTCCTCCTTAAGAAGATGGGGATCCTGTCCGAGTACGATCATCACGAGGTGGCGCACGGGCAGCACGAGATCGACCTCAGGTATCTGAACGCCATCGACATGGCGGACATCTGCATGATCTTCCGCTACATGGTAAAACGGGTCGCGCGGATGCACAACCTCTACGCCACGTTCATGCCCAAGCCCGTCAACGGCCAGAACGGCAGCGGTATGCACGTCCACCAGTCCCTGTGGAAGGACGGCAAGAACGTCTTTTTTTCGGACGAGAACAAGTACCATCTATCGGATACCGCCTTTGCCTACATGGGCGGGCTGATCACCCACGCCCGGGACATCTCCGCCGTCCTGAGCCAGTGGGTCAACTCGTATAAGCGGCTGATCGAGGGTTACGAGGCCCCGGTGTACATCGCCTGGGGCCAGAAGAACCGCTCCGCCTACATCCGGGTGCCCCAATACCAACCGGGCAAGGAGGCCGCCACCCGCCTCGAGCTGCGCTCTCCCGACCCGGCCTGCAACATCTACCTGGCGCTCGCCACGATGCTGGCCGCCGGGCTGGCCGGCATCCGGGGAGGCCTTCCCTGTCCCGACCCGGTCGAGGAGAACATCTACCGGATGTCGAACGCCAAGCAGAAGAAGTTCGAGATCCGGACCCTCCCCCGCCACCTCGAGGAGGCTGTCCGGCTCATGGAGAAGAGCCAGTTGCTCGAGGACACGCTGGGAGGGCACGTCTTCCAGACGTTCATCGCCAACAAGCGCACCGAGATCGCCGAATACAGCCAAAACGTCTCCGGGGAGTACGAAAAACAGGTCAGCGACTACGAGGTCAAGACGTACCTGCCGGTCCTATAGGCCCGCGCGACCGCAACTCTGGTAGAATCTCCGTTTATGTGATCGTTGGATTGGGAATTGGGGTCCTGTCACGGCGATCCCCCGTAGAGGCTCGGGGCATGGGCTCGAAGGCCCGCGAATTTCCCCCGCGAGGAAATTCGCTTAGTCCTCGGCTCGCTCTCCTCTTCGAGGAACCATGCCCGCTCGCCTCCGGATGACCTTCTTCGCCATGTCCCTTCGCCTCATCCCCCGGAGGCACACGCCGTGCCACGCTCCCCACGCTCCCAAGCCTTGTATAAAAAGAGCGGCTTCGAATGCCCCGCCGTCCCTTTATTATCGCTGACCGTTATGCTATAAAGGGGTTTCGAACCGCCATGAATGTCATCACCCTGGTCATCAGCCTGTTCGTCCTGCTGTTCGCGATCACCGTCCACGAGGCGTCGCACGGCTGGGCGGCGGCCAAGTTCGGCGATTTTACGGCGCAGAGCATGGGCCGGGTGACGCTTAACCCCGCCGCCCATATCGACCCGATCGGGACCGTCCTGCTGCCCCTGATCCTCGTGATCGCCGGGGCGCCGCCCTTCGGCTGGGCCAAGCCCGTGCCCGTCAACCCGTTCAACCTGAAGAACCCCCGCCGGGACAACCTCTGGATCTCCGCGGCCGGTCCGGCCGCCAACCTGAGCCTGGCCGCCGCCTGCCTGATCTCGATCGTCGTCCTGCGGCTCATCTCGCCGGGGATCGTGATCTTCCTGGGCAATTATCTCCGCGGCTGGGGCTCGCTGCCGCGCGGCTTCCACCCCATCGAGGGGCTGGTCCTGGTCCTCTTCTTCGGGGTCCAGATCAACACCTATCTCGCCGTCTTCAACCTCATCCCGGTGCCGCCCCTCGACGGCAGCGGCGTTCTGCTGGGCCTGCTCCCGGACGGAGCGGCCCAGCGTTATGACCGCCTCCGCCCGTACGGGTTCATCATCGTCGTGGCGCTCATCTACATGGGCCTTCTCCAAGTGATCATCCGCCCGATCGAGCTCTTCATTCTCAGGATCATTTTCGTCTAGGCCATGAACACAGCCCGAAAAAAAACAGTCTTCAGCGGCATCCGTCCCACGGGGCCGGCCCACCTGGGCAACTTCGCCGGCGCCATGCGCAACTGGCTGACCCTGCAGGACAAATACAGCTGCGTCTATTCGATCGTCACTTGGCACGCACTGAGCTCCGAGTACCAGAACTCCAAGGTCATCAAGGGCTATACCCAGGAGATGGCCATCGACCTCCTGAGCGTCGGCCTGGACCCCGCCAAGTGCATCATCTTCGTCCAGTCCGAGGTCAAGGAGCACGCCGAGCTTCACCTCCTCCTCTCCATGGTCACGCCCCTCCCCTGGGTGGAGCGAGTCCCGACCTTCAAGGACATGCAGAAGGAAATGGAGGACAAGGACCTCAACACCTACGGCTATCTCGGCTACCCTGTCCTCCAGACCGCCGACATCCTCCTCTACAAGGGGGAGATCGTGCCCGTGGGCGAGGACCAGGCGGCCCACCTGGAGCTGGCCCGCGAGATCTGCCGGCGGTTCAACCGTTTGAGCGGCGAGGTCTTTCCCGAGCCGCAGATGCTGCTCACAGAGACGCCGCGCCTCGCCGGGACCGACGGCCGGAAGATGAGCAAGTCCTTCGGCAACGCCGTTTATCTCAAGGACACGCCGGAAGCGATCCGCCAGAAGATCTCGACGATGGTCACCGACACCAAGCGGAAGCGCCGCGCCGACCCGGGCGAGCCGGCGGCCTGCCCGGCCTTCACGCTCCACGCGGCCTTCGTGGAAAAGGCGGCACGCGAGGAGCTGGCCCGGGGATGCCGGACCGCCGGCATCGGCTGCCTGGAATGCAAGGCCGTCGTCATCAAGCGCCTGATCGAGCTTCTCGGCCCGTACTGGGAGAGGCGGGCGGAGCTCGAGAGGGATCCCTCGCGGGTCTGGGAAATCCTCGACGAGGGGAACCGGCGGGCCCGGGTGATCGCCCGGGCGACCATGGACGAGGTGCGGGCAGCGCTCGGTTTCTAGGAGAGCCGTGGCGGAACCGATGGAGACCTCAGCCCCAGCCTCGGACAGCTACCAGGTCCGCCTCGAGGTCTTCGAGGGACCGCTCGACCTGCTCCTTTTCCTCATCCGCAAAAAAAAGATCGATATCCATAACATCCCGATCGCCGTCATCACCCGCGAGTACCTCCAGTATCTCGACCGGAAAGAAGGGATCAACCTCGACCGCGAGGCCGAGTTCGTCCTGATGGCGGCCCTCCTCATCCACATCAAGTCCCAGATGCTCCTGCCGCGGGAAGAGCCGCTGGCCGGGGGCGATGACCCGCGCCGCTTCCTGGTCGATCAGCTCGTGGAATTCCAGAAGATCAAGGCGGCCTGCTCCCTGCTCAAGGAGAAAGAGGACGAGCAGCTCAGCCTCTGGACCCGGGAGGCCCTCCCGCCCCTGCCCGAGGCCGAAGAGTCGGAGCTTGTCGAGGTCTCTCTTTTTGACTTGGCCGAGACGTTTTTCGTCCTGATGAAGAGAAAGGAAGGCGAGAACTTCACGGTCGTTCGGGGCAAGAATTACTCCCTGGAAGAAGAGATGGGCAAGATCGTCGCGGAGATCGAGAGGCAGTCGGTCATCGATTTCCTGGATTATTTCAATGCCCGGGAATCGCTCGAGGAGGCGATCGTTTCCTTCTTCAGCCTGCTTGAGCTCATCAAGGCCCGGCTGGTGATGGCGGTCCAGGAGCGGCTGTTTCACACCATCAAAGTCTGGCTCCGGAAGGACCACCCGGCCAGGAGCGAAGCATGACACCCGGATTGAAAGAGACAATCGAGGCCCTCATCTTCATGTCGCTCGAGCCGCTCACCCTCGATAAGGTCAAGGAGGTGTTGAGCGATTTCCCTGCCGAGGAAGTCGAGCAGGCGGCCGGGGAGCTCCAGGCGGATTACGCCGCCCCCGGCCGGGGCATCCAGCTCTCCCAGACGGGCGGAGGCTGGGTGTTTGTCACCCGGCCCGAGTTCGACGCCTATGTGCGGCGGCTCCTCAAGATCGACCGCAAGAGCCGGCTCTCGGCGGCCGCCCTGGAGACGCTGTCGATCGTCGCCTATCATCAGCCCATCACCCTCGCGGAGGTTTCCGCTCTGCGGAACGTGGATTCCTCGTACACCATCAAGTCGCTCCTCCAAAAAAAGCTGGTCAAGATCGTCGGGCGGAAAAAGGCGCCGGGGAACCCGCTCGTCTACCGCACGACCGACAGGTTCCTGGCCTACTTCGGGCTGAACAGCCTGGACGAGCTGCCGACCGAGGAGGAGATCGCCAAGATACTGGGCGAGGACAAGACCGTTGACCCGACTTAGCCGGATGGCGGCCGCCGGGGCCCGCCGTGTTGGCCTGCCGCTCTTGGCCTCGGCGGCCATCCTCCTGGCCGCCTGCCGGCCGGCGCCGCCGCGGACGGAGGGCGGGCCGGGGCCCACGGGCGACCGGCACGCCCCGTTCAATTACGTCGCCCGGCGGGCCATGGTCGTCGCCGCCCATCCCCTGGCCGTCGAAGCCGGGGTTTCGGTTCTCAAAGCCGGCGGTAACGCGGTGGACGCGGCCGTGGCCGTCGCCTTCGCCCTGAACGCGGCCGAGCCGTTCGCCTCCGGGATCGGCGGCGGCGGATTCATGGTCATCTATCTCGCCGCCCAGAACCGGACGACCGTCATCAACTACCGCGAGAAGGCGCCCGCCGCCTCGACCCCGGCCATGTTCCTGGAGAAGGGCGAGGAGGCGCGGCGCTGGCGCACGTCGACGGGGCTGGCGGTCGCCGTCCCCGGAGCGCCGGCGGGCTGGGAGCTGGCCCTCAAAAAATACGGCACGCTCTCCCTCGCCCAGGCGGCCCGGCCGGCCATCGACCTCGCCGAAGGCGGGTTCGAGGTCAGCGCCACCTTCAGCGAGATCAATAACGACGAATTCGAAAAGCTGACCCGTAACGCCGGCGAGGATAGCTGCTATCTCAACCAGGGCCTCCCCTACACGCCCGGCGAGCGGCTCCGCAACCCGGAGCTGGCCGCCACCTTCCGGACGCTGGCCGCCAAGGGGGCGGCCGAGTTCTACACCGGCGGGATCGCGCGGAAGATCGTGGACGCGGTCCGGGCCCACGGCGGGATCATGACGCTCGAGGACCTGGCTTCCTACCGCGCGGTCGAGGTCGCGCCCCTCGCAGGAAAATACAGGGAATATTCAATAGCCACGGCGCCGCCGCCGGCCTCGGGGGGTCTCCACCTGATCGAGCTCTTGAACATCGCCGAGAACTGGCCGCTCCGGAAATGGGGCCAGAATTCGGCGGCGGAGATCCATCACCTGAGCGAGGCGCTGCGCTTCGTCTTCGCCGACCGGGCGCGGTACCTCGGCGACCCGGACTTCACCACTATTCCGGTCGAGGAGCTCCTGTCCAAAAAATACGCGGCCTCGATCGCCGCCCGCATCGCGCCGGGGAAGTCAGCCGGGGCCTACCCTCCCGGGTCGTTCGGGCCGAGACCCGGCGACGCGGCCAACACGACGCACCTATGTGTCGTCGACCCCGCGGGCAACGTCGTCTCGCTGACCCAATCGATCAACGACTTTTTCGGGACGGGGATCGTTCCCCGCGGCACGGGTTTCCTGCTCAACGACCACATGGACGACTTCGCGGCCGACCCGGAGTCCCCCAACGCGCCCGGACCGGGCCGCCGGCCGCTGAGCTCGATGGGCCCGCTGATCATGTTCCGCGGCGGCCGGCCGTTCCTGGCGCTCGGCTCTCCCGGCGGGACGCGTATCTTCTCGTCCCTCGGCCAGATCGTCCTCAACGTGACCGAGTTCGGGATGTCCCTCGACGCGGCCATCGAGGCGCCCCGCTTCTTCTCCTTTTCCGTCGGCGGCGCGCCCCGGCCGGTCGAGGTCGAATCGAGGATCTCCGGGGCGACGGTCGAGGGGCTCAGGAAATGGGGGCAAGAGGTCAAGCTGCGCGAGCCCTATGACAAGTACTTCGGCGGCGCGCAGGGGATCATGATCTCCCGGGACCGGCAGACTCTCTCCGGGGGCGCCGACTCTCGCCGTGACGGCTCGGGGGCGGGCTATTGACACGCCGGCCAAGCCCAGCCGCTCGTCTCTCTCCATCGGCCCTGATCGGACAGGGTCGGGGCGAGGGTGACGGGTCGGCTTGCCAAGACGGCGAGAAACCACGATACTAAGACGACGGGCCAACCGTCGCTGAGATGACCGGATGAGAGATACGACATGAAAAACCTCATTATTTGGGTGCCGCTAGTCGCGATCGGGATCTTCATCCTCACTCCCCCGCCGCTCGGATGTCAAGAGGCCGCGGCGCCGTTCGAACAGCCGCTCCTCATCACGTCCGCAGGCCAGAACGCCGAGGTGCAGATCGCCGCGGTCCTGGCCAAGCGGGCCGGGCTGAGCTATACGCTGTCGAAGCTCGCCGAGCCGAAGGACCTGGCCGGCATGAAATCGCTCGCCCTCGTTCTCGGGGCGAGCCTTAAGGGCCTGGGCGCCGCCGGGCTGGACATGGACAAGGAGAACAAGCGGGTCGACGAGCTCGTCGCCGCGGCCGTCCGAAACAATCTCCCCATCCTCTGCCTTCATCTCGGCGGCGAGGGGAGGCGGGGCGAGCAGACCGACGACCTTATGGCCAAGGTCCTGCCTCATGCCCGGCTGGTCATCGTCGTCAGGTCGGGAAACGCCGACGGGTTTTTCACGAAGATCTGCCAGGCCGGCAAGATCCCGCTCATCGAAGTGGAGAAAACAGCCGAAGCTCAAACGCCGCTTCGACAAGCCTTTAAATAAAACATGCCGGAGTGGCTGACCTTCGTCGTGATGGTGGCGGTCTTCGCCGGCTTGGCCATGGCCGCCCGGTTCCCGATCGGCATCGCGCTGGCGCTGGCGGCGGTCGCCGGTTCGCTCCTCGCCGGAAAAGGGGTGAGCGTCCGCCACCTCATCGAGGGCGGGTTCGGCTACTTCGACACCATCCTGATCATCATCACGGCGACGATCTTCATCAAGGTCCTCGAGGCCTCGGGCATCCTGGACAGCGCCGCGGCCGGCATCCTCAAGGCCTTCTACCGGAACCGGGTCCTGCTGCTCCTGGCGGTCATGTTCATCCTGATGTTCCCGGGGATGCTGACGGGCTCCTCGGTCTCGGCCATCCTGAGCACGGGCCCGATCATCGCCCCGGTGATGATGAAGCTCGGCCTGCCGCGCCTCAAGACGGGCGCGCTCGTCGCCATGGGCGGCATCCTGGGCATGATCGCCCCGCCCGTCAACATCCTGGTCATGATCATGGGCAGCGGCGTCGACATGCCTTACGTCGGCGTCACCGTCCCTCTCCTCATCATCGTCGTCCCTCTGGCGGTGGCGGTGCCGCTCATCATCGGCTTCCGGCACCTCAGGGTGATCGGGCGGGAGGAGATGCTGGCCATCGTTCCGCCCGTCGATCTGGCCCGACTACCGCCTGCGTCTGATCATTCCGTTCGCCGTGCTCCTTTTCCTGATGGCCGCGCCGGGCGCGACCGGGGGCCGGGTCCCGGACATCGGCATCCCGGCCGCCTTTCTCGCGGCGAGCCTGGCCGGGCTGGTCTCCGGACGGCCGGCCAATTTCCTCAAGGTGACCCAGAAGGCGGTCGAGGAGTCGATGCCGATCCTGGCCATCCTGGCCGGCGTGGGCATGTTCATCCAGGTGATGACGCTCACCGGGGCGCGGGGCTGGACGGTCGTCTCCATCCTCTCGCTGCCGTCGTTTCTCCTGTATCTCGGGATCGCCCTGAGCCTGCCGGCCTTCGGCGGCGTGTCCACCTTCGGATCGGCGTCGATCCTGGGCATTCCTTTCATGCTGGCCCTGGTCAGCCGAAACGCCCTGCTGACTTCGGCCTCGCTTTCGGCCATCGCCGGCCTCGGCGACCTCGTCCCGCCGGCCGCGGTCTCCGTCCGGTTCGCGGCCCAGGTCGTGGGCGAGAAAAAGCTCTTCGGGATCCTGCGCCACTGCCTGGTCCCGGCGCTCCTGCAGCTCGCGGTCGGCATCGCCGTCCTCGTCCTGGCGCCGCTCATCGACAAGCTGATATAAATGAACGTGATGCGATCCGTCTACCAGCTGATCGTCGCCTACCTCACCGGGCATCTCATCTGGTATCTTTTCCGCGAGAAAAGAGTTTGGGCCCAGGCCTCGGTCGTCCTGGTCCTGGCGCTGTTTCTTTTGCGCCTCTTCCGGATCAAGTGACCATGAAAGAGATCAAGGGAACGCCGCTGACCGCCGGGATCTTTCTCCTGGTGACGGCGGCCGCCGCTTTTTTCGCGGGCGAAAGCTTCCTCGGCATGCACCGGGACGAGCCCATCTATCCGGGCGCCGGGCTCTCCGAGAGGAAGCCGTTGAGCGCCTACCTGCCCGGACTCGCCGGCTCGCACGGGGACACCGACGTTTATTTCTTTCGCGGCGCGGAAGAGGGCGGGACCGTTCTCATCCTGGGCGGCACCCACCCCAACGAGCCGGCCGGCTATGTCACGGCCGTCGTCCTGGCCGAAAATATCCGCGTCCGCCGGGGGACGGTCATCATCATCCCGCGCGCCAACCACAGCGGGTTCAGCCACAGCGACCCCCAGGAAGGCAACCCGCAGCGGTTTTTCGTCCCGCTGCCGCGGGGCGGCGCCCGTGAGTTCCGGCTGGGCTCGCGGCTGACCAACCCGGTCGACCAGTGGCCCGACCCGGCCGTCTACATCAACCCCGCCGGCCAGGAGCTGAGCGGGAACGAGGTCCGGAACCTCAACCGCTGCTTCCCGGGACGGGAAAGGGGCCTGCTGACGGAGAGGATCGCCTTCGCCGTCATGGAGCTCATCCGGCGCGAGCGGGTCGACCTGGGCATCGACCTCCATGAGTCCGCGCCCGAGTATCCGGTCATCAACGCCATCGTCTTCCACGAGAACAGCTCCGAGCTGGCCGCCACGGCGGCGCTCGACCTCCAGGGCGAGGGCATCGACATCCGGCTCGAGGCCTCGCCCGTCAACCTGCGCGGCCTGAGCCACCGGGAATGGGGCGACCGCGCCGGCATCAAGGCCATCCTCCTCGAAACGCCCAACGCCTCGCACGGCCGGCTGAAGGGCCAGCCCTCGTCGTCGCTGATCGTGGACGGCAAGGACAAGTTCTACGCGCGGGCGTCCCGGCTGGGGAGGCTGTTCGTGCCCTATGGCGAGGAGGGAATCCCGCTCGCGGAGCGCGTCGCCCGCCATCTCGCGGCGGTCGAGGCCATCGTCCGCGGCCTGGGCGACCTCGAGCCGGAAAAATCGGTTGCCATCGACAACTTTCCGCCTTTCGCGCGGGTACTCGAGAAGGGTCTCGGCGCCTTCCTTCAGCCCGCGGGAGAGGGCTCGAAGGAGACCGTCCCTAGGCCCGGCTAAGTCAAGAATATACCTACACTTAGCATTGACAAAAAAAGGACGTTCCGATAGTATGGGGCGTTGTTTTTCCCATCAGATATGGAAATCATCATCGCCTCACACTCCGGTCTCTGCTACGGCGTCAAGCGCGCCCTGACGCTGGCCAAGCAGACCCGCCGCCGGCGCGCCGGACGGGTCGTGACCCTGGGCGAGCTCATCCACAACCCGAGGGTCATCGCCGACCTCGAGGCGCTCGGCCTCGAGTCGGTGGACGACCCCGCCGATGTGGGCGAAGGTACGGTCGTCATCCGGAGCCACGGGGTCGCTCCCGCCGTCTACCAGGCCCTGAAGAAGAAAGGGATCGAGGTCGTCGACGCCACCTGCCCGATCGTCAAGCGCATCCAGCAGCTCGTCGAGGGGCTGGCCCGCCGCCAGGCCGATATCGTCATCGTCGGCGACCCGGCCCATCCCGAGATCCAGGGCCTCCTCGGCTACAGCCGCGGCCGCGGGCAGATCATCGAGAACGAGGAGCAGGCGCGCCGCCGGCCCCGCCGGGCAAGCCGGGCCGTCCTGGCCCAGTCCACCCAGGACGTTCTCCTCTTCGGCCGGGTCGTGGCCGCGCTGCTCGAGAAGACGGAGAAGCTCGAGGTCTACAACACGATCTGCCGGTCCACCCAGACCCGCCAGAAGGCCACCTCCGACCTGGCCGGCCGGGTGGACGTCCTGTTCATCGTCGGCGGCCGGAACAGCTCCAACACCCACAAGCTCTACGAGATCTCGAAGCGCATCCTGCCCGCCACCCATTTTATCGAAAACGCCAGCCAGATTACCCCACGCCTGCTCAAGCAAGCGAAGGTCGTCGGCGTTTCCGGGGGAGCGTCCACTCCCCCCGAAGCCATCGCCGAAGCCGTGGCCAAAATCAGAAATAGCTTCGAACACTCATCGCAAAGGGAGAACCGAGTCCAATGGCAGAGCTAAAAAAATCCGCGGACAAAGACGAAAAAATCAGCTCCGAAGACTATGAGCAGCTGCTGGACAAGTACCAGTTCAGCGCCAGCGAGGTCTCGACCGGCAAGGTCGTCCGGGGGCGGGTGATCAAGGTCACGGCCCAGAGCGTGCTCGTCGATATCGGGTTCAAGTCTGAGGGCGTCATCCCCGTCGAGGAATTCGAGGAGGCCGAGGTCAAGGCGCTGAAGCCCGGCGACGAGATCGAAGCCACCATGGAAAGGAACGACGCCAAGGAGGGCTATCTCGTCCTCTCCAAGAAGGGCGCGGACACGATCCGGGCCATCGACCAGCTGGACAAGGCCTACGCCACCCGCGGCTGGGTCACCGGCAAGGTCAAGGAGCGGACCCGCGGCGGCTTCACCGTCAACGTCGGCATCGACGCCTTCCTCCCGGAATCGCACGCCGATATCCGGATGGTTCGGGAGCCGGACAAGCTGGTCGGCCAGACGTTCAAGTTCAAGGTGATCAAGTTCGACCGGAAGACCGAGAACGCCGTCCTCTCGCGGAAGCTCTACCTCCAGGACGAGCGCGAGAAAAAGAAGAAGCGGGTCTTCAGCCACCTGGTCAAGGGCGAGCGGCTGAAGGGCCAGGTGCGCTCGCTGACGAGCTTCGGCGCCTTCGTCGATATCGGCGGCATCGAAGGCCTGCTCCACGTCTCCGATATGTCCTGGGGGAAGATCGCCCACCCCTCGGAGCTGTTCAGCGTCGGCCAGGAGGTCGAGGTCGTCGTCCTGGATTTCAACGAGAAGGACGAGAAGATCTCGCTCGGCTACCAAGCAGCTCACCGAAGACCCCTGGAAAACCGTCCAGCAGAAATACGCCGCGGGCCAGAAGGTCAGCGGCCGGGTGGTCAGCCTGACCGATTTCGGCGCCTTCGTCGAGCTCGAGAAGGGCGTCGAGGGACTGGTCCACATCTCCGACCTGACCTGGTCCCGGAAGCTCGTCCATCCCAAGAAGCTCCTCACGGTCGGCGAAGAGGTCACGGTCACCATCCTGGACGTCAACCCCGACACCAAGAGGATCTCCCTGGGGCTCAAGCAGTCGTCGCCCCATCCCCTGGAGCTGCTCCGCCAGAAATACTCCCCGGGCGCGCGCGTCAAGGGCAAGATCACGAGCATCACGGATTTCGGCGCTTTCCTGGAGGTCGAGCCCGGGATCGAGGGGCTCATCCACATCTCGGACATCACCTGGGAGAAGATCAAGCATCCCTCGGAGCGCCTCGCAGGTCGGCCAGGAGGCCGAGGCCGTCATCCTCAACATCGACGTCGACAAACAGAAGGTCTCGCTCGGCATCAAGCAGCTCGGCGGCGACATCTGGGAGGATTTCTTCACCCGCCAGAAGGTCGGCGACCTCGTTAAGGTGAGGATCGTCCGGATCGTCGATTTCGGCGTGTTCGTCGAGATCACGCCCGGGATCGAGGGCGTCGTCTTCCTGTCCGAGCTCGACGAAAAGAAGATCGACAACGCCAAGGAGGCGTTTTCCGTGGGCGAAGAGCGCAACGCCAAGATCATCAAGATGAACCCCCGGGAGAAGAAGATCTCGCTCAGCTTCCGGCTGGCCCAGCTCGAGCTGCAGAAGATGGAATACCAGAAGTTCATCAGCGGCCAGGACCAGCGCATGACCTTCGGCGACATCATGAGGGACCAGCTCAAGAATCTCAGCTCATCCAAGAAGGGAACCAAGAACCTGGAGGGAGAACCATGATTAAAGCTGACCTCGTCGGCAGGATCGCCAAGGAGATGAACATCCCCAAGCAGGAAGCCGAAGATGGGGTCGACCTGTTCTTTCCAGTCGATCAAGGACGCCATCCTCAAGGGGGAGGAGATCGAGATCCGCGGGTTCGGGAGCTTCCGCTTCCGCAAGCGGACCTCCCGCTCGGGACGGAATCCGCGGACCGGCGCACCCGTCAAGGTCCCGCCGAAAAAGGTCCTGTTCTTCAAGCCCAGCAAGCTCCTCAAGGAAATGATCAATCGCTGATGGAATATATCGCGGCTCCGTGGAGGGGAAAATACGTGCGCCAGGTCGCGCCGGCAGAAAGGCTGCATCTTCTGCGAGGCCGCCCGGCGGGGCGATGACGCGGCGTCGTTCATCGTCCACCGGGGACGGCATAACTTCATCATCCTCAACAAGTTTCCCTACACTCCCGGCCATCTGATGATCGCGCCCTACCGGCACTCGCGGCCTTCGTCCGGGCGCCCAAGGAGGCCAGCGACGAGCTGGCCGACCTCCTCAAGCTGAGCCTCCGCGTCCTGAAGAGGGCCTATCGGCCGCAGGGCTTCAACGCCGGCCTGAACCTCGGCCGGAGCGCCGGCGCCGGGGTCGTCGACCACTACCATCTCCACGTCATTCCCCGCTGGCCGGGCGACTCGAACTTCATGCCGCTCGTCAGCCGGACGCGCGTCGTCATCGAGGACCTCGACCTGACCTACTCCCGGCTCGCGCCCCTCTTCGCCAGGGAGGCGGCGCGGAGCCGAAGAGGAGAAGGCCCGATGAATTTCGACCTGAGCGACGACCAGCGACAGCTGCGCGACCTCGTCCGGGATTTCGCCCGGGACGAGATCGCGCCGAAGATCACCGCCTTTGAGGACCAGCACGTTTTCCCCAGGGAGATCATCCAGTAGGCTGGCGGAGCTCGGCCTGCTGGGCATGACGGTGCCGGCCGAGTTCGGCGGCACCCGGACCGATTACCTCTCGTTCATCCTGGCGCTCGAGGAGCTGGGCCGCGCCTCGGCCTCGGTCTGCCTCATCGTCGCCGTCCACGGCGCGCTGTTCGCCAAAGCCCATCCTCGACTACGGGACGGCCCGCCAGAAAGAGAAGTACCTGCCCGGGGCCGCTCGCGGCGAGATCCTGGGGGGGTTCTCGGTGACCGAGCCGGGCGCCGGGCTCGGACGCGGGCAGCCTGAAGACCCGCGCCGTCCGCTCGGGCGGCGAGTACATCCTCAACGGCACCAAGGCCTGGGTGACGAGCGGCGGCGCGGCCGACGCGCTCATCGTGCTGGCCCAGACCGACATGCCGTCCGGACCGCCCAAGCCCAGCGCCTTCATCGTGGAGAGGGGCTTCCCGGGATTCCGGGTGGCGCGGGTCGAGGACAAGATGGGCCTGCATGCCTCGGTGACCGCGGAGATCGTCCTCGAGGACTGCCGGGTGCCCGCCGAGAACCTGCTCGGCGAAGAAGGGCGCGGGCCTGAACATCGCCCTGCGAAGCCTGGAGGGCAGCCGCATCGGGATCGCCGCGCAGTCCCTGGGGCTCAGCCCAGAGCGCCCTCGAACTGGCGGTCCTTTACGCCAAGCAGCGGGAGCAGTTCGGTCGGCCGATCGCCGACTTCCAGGCCATCCAGTTCATGATCGCCGACATGGCGGTCCAGGTCGAGGCGGCCCGGCTGCTGACCTATCGCGCCGCCGCCGACTACGACAGCGGCCTGGCCTTCGCCAAGGCCGCCGCCATGGCCAAGCTCTACGCCTCGGAGGCGGCCAACCGGGTCGTCTCCCTGGGCGTTCAGATCCACGGCGCCTACGGCTACTCCAAGGAGTACACGATCGAAAGGCTCTTCCGGGAGGCCCGCGTCTTCTCCATCTACGAGGGCACCTCGGAGATCCAGCGGATCATCATCGCCAAGAAGCTCTTGAAAGAGACCTGACGGCGCGATCCGATAAATCTTCAGCGACGAGTTCGAGGAGACACCATGCTGAAAACGATGAGAAAGAACGTCAAATCCCTTGCGCCCACCCTGTGGATCGTCATCGCCACATTCATCATCGCCATCTTCGCGGTGTGGGGCGGCGCCGGCCGGCTGGGCGAGAAGGCCCGCTCCGAGACCGTGGCCACGGTCGGCGGGGACAAGATCTCCATGGACGCTTACTATAACGTCCTGCGCCAGCGGCTGGAATCCCTCCAGAAAGAGTTCAAGCAGCTCAACAAGAGCTTCATCCAGCAGCTCAACATCCCTCAGCAGGTCCTCGAGCAAATGGTCCAGCAGTACGTGCTGCGCCGGAAGGCGTCCGAGATGGGGATCACGCGCCTCCGACAAGGAGGTCAACGACCGGGTCGTGGCCATGTTCCAGCGCGACGGCAAGTTCATCGGCGTCGAAGAGTACCGCCGCCTCCTGTCCTACAACCGGCTGTCCGTCGGCGAATTCGAGGACAACCTGAAGACCGAGATCGCCATCAACAAGCTCATCCAGCTTCTGACGGCCGGCATCGCCGTGACGCCCGAAGAGCTGTGGTCCGAGTACCAGAAAAAGACCGATTCGGCCAAGCTCGAGTACGTGATGCTCGAGGAAAGCAAGGCCACCTACGACCAGCCTCTGACCACGGCCGAGCTGCAGGCGTATTTCGAGAAGAACAAGGACAAATACGCCCTTCCCGAGAGGCGCGAGGGGACCTATCTGCTTCTCCGGACCGATGATCTGAAGAAGGACGTCCAGGTGACCGACGCCGACGTCGAGAAGTACTACAAAGACAACGCCGACCAGTTCAAGGAGCCGGAGAGGATCCGGGCCAGCCGGATATTCCTGTCGATGGCCAAGAAGGGGGCGGCGGGCGGTCCCGAGCAGGCCCAATCGATCCTGGACCGGCTGGCCAAGGGAGAGGATTTCGCCCAGCTCGCCAGAACCTATTCCCAGGACGACAAGGCCAAGGACGGCGGCGACTGGGGCTTCGACGCCTGGGCCCAGCTCTCGACCAACGAAGTCACCGCCATCCGCAAGCTGGGGGTGTCCGAGGTCTCAGGAAAGATCGAGCGGCCCGATGGGGTCGCCATCCTGAAGGTGACGGAGAAGGAGCCGGAGAAGACCCAGCCGCTCGACATCGTCAAGGCGAGGATCCGCTCGATCCTCGAGGACCAGAAGGCCCGGGACCTGGCGGCCGGCAAAATCGGCGGGCTGGCCAAAACCGCCCTCCGCGACAAGAGCCTCGATGTCGCCGCCCAGAAGGAGGGCTACAAGATCAAATCCACCGGCCCGCTCAAAGCCGGCCAGTCCCTGGAGGAGGTCGACCCGGCCGGCTCGATCAGCCAGGCCCTCTTCGGCCTAAAGGACCGTGAGATCTCGGAGGCCATCCCCATGTTCACCGGGACCGGCATCGTCCAGCTCGACAAGATCGACCCTCCCCGGCCGGCCGCCTTCGAGGAGGTCAAGGCCGATGTCGAGAGGGACCTGCGGACGGCCAGGCGCAAGGAGATCACCCTCGCCAAAGTCCGCGAGGCGCTGCCAAAGCTCGGCGCCAAGAGCTGGGAAGAGGGCGCCGCCAAGCTTGGGCTCGAGTACAAGCTGATCAATGACCACAAGAAAGAGCAATACCTGGCCGTCATCGGCGAGAACCCCGAGATCGACCGGCTGGCCTTCGGCCTGCCGCTCAACCAGGCCAGCGAGCCCGTCGAGTTCGCGGCCGGCTATGCGGTCATCCGCGTCCTCGAGCGCAAGCAGGCGGACCGGGCCGAGTTCGAAAAGAACGTCGGGACCGAGAGGGACAGCGTGCTCGAGCAGAAAAAGAACAGGTTCCTCCAGGCCTATCTCGAAAAGCTGCGGAATGAGATGAAGGTCAAGGTCAACTACGACCTCTTCACCCAGGTCAACAACGATATCATGAGCCGGTTCGAGGGCAGCGAGTAGCGGGCGGCCCCGACGGCGCGATGCCCTGGTGTTTCGCGTGAACAAGCTCCACGAGGCGGCGGAACGGGCCATTCGGCAGTCGCTCCGGCTCCGGCCGGGCGAGCGCTTCCTCCTGGTGACGGACGAGCGCCAGGCTCGAGATCGCCGAGGCGCTCGCTTTCTGGGCCAAGCGGGCGGGCGCCGAGACGACCACCTATCTCATGATTGAGAGCCTGAGGCCGATCGTCGAGCCCACCCGCCTGCTTCGGGAAGCGGCCGAGAGGGCGACCGCCATCGCCTACGTACTCGAAGCCCGGGTCGAGGAAAAGCCATTTCGCGGCTTCCTGGTCAAGACGGGCCGGACCCGGTCGCGGATCCTGATGATGCCCGGGCTCACCCGGGAGATGATGGTCCGTCTCGTCAACATCGATTACCCCGAGCTCAAGCGTTTCACGGAGAGGGTGATCCGGGCGGATTCGGGGCGCGGCCGACATCGAGGTCACCAACGCCGCCGGCACATCCCTTCGATTCAGCGTCGAGGGCCGGCGCTGGGTGGCCGACGCCGGCGATATCCGCCGGAAGGGGGCCCATGGGAACCTGCCCGCCGGCGAGTGCTACACCGCTCCGGTCGAGGACAGCTTCAACGGGAAGGTGGCGCTCAGCCTGATCGATGACAAGCTCGGCCCCGGGGTCCTGGAATTCCGGAAGGGGCGGCTGGTCGGCGGGCGGGGCCGCGGCGTCACGGCCATCCTCCGGCTGGTGGGCGATGACCCGACGGGCCGGGTCATCGGCGAGTTCGGGATCGGGACCAACCCCGGCGCCCGGGTCTCGCCGAACATGCTGGAGGCGGAAAAGGCGTTCGGCACGGCCCACTTCGCCATCGGCGACTCCTACGGTTTGGGAAAAAACTCGAGCCCGCACCACTATGACGCGCTGGTGGAGAAAGTCACCATCAAGGCCGGGGGGAAAACCATCCTCCGCGACGGCCGGTTCGAGATCTAGTCTTTCACCAGCTCGAGAAACAGGGCCTGAACCCTCACCTCGAGCGCCCGCCTGAACCTCTCCACGACCTCGTTGGCCGCGGCCCCGATCTGGTCGCGGATGTACATCGGTTCGCCGACGTTGACCTTGATCGTCCCGGGGACGAGCCACGGCTTCTGGGAGCCATAGATCGCCAGGGGTGTGACGGGCACCGAGATCCCGGCTTCGCGGTACAGGCTGTAGGCGATGGCCGAGGTCCCGCGCCGGAACCGGCTGACGTAGGGGTGCGGGTCCCGGGCCTGGACGCGGCCCCGCCCCTGGAGGGCGATAACGGCCCGGCCCTTCTCCAGATAGCGCTCGATCTGGAGCCGGGTGTCGTTCCGGCCAGCTCTCAGGTTGACGGGGATCGTCCCGACCTTGCCGATGTTCGTCGAGACGAAGCGGACAAGGGCGTCCCTGAGGGGCCGCACCAGGGAGTTCAGGGCGATGCCGAACTCGCCGAAATGGCGGACCAGGTGTTTGCGAATAAGGGCGTCGAAGTCCTCGTGGCTGAAGATCTCCCTGTTCGCCGTAAAAAAGATGGGCCGGGGCACCGACTTGAAAACCACGGCCACGTCCTTGAACGCCCCACAATGGTTGCCCACGATGATGCTCGGGCCCTCGAGAACGAAATGGCCCCCCCCCCCGGACTTCGATCTTCTTCCCCAGGAGAAGGAGCGAAAGCCACCTCTGGAGCGTGGGCTCGATCTTCTTGAACTCTTCCTCGAAAGTGGCCATATCGTGATCTCATTCTAGCAAAAGTCGGGAAATTGCAAAAGTCCGGCGGCCGTGATAACTTGAGTCGGACGACGGACGGGGGAAGGCCCCGGGGGAGGGTGTCGTGGCGACGGTCATAAGAAACGGTTTCGTGCAGACGCCGGAAGGTCCGGGGATCCGGGACATCCTGCTGGCGGGCGGCCGCATCGAAACGCTGGCCGAACCGGGGGCGCTGGAGCTCGGCGGCTGGCCCGTCGAAGACGTGGATGCGCGGGGCAAGCACGTCCTTCCGGGGATCGTCGACGGCCACACCCACATCCTCGGCGGCGGCGGCGAGGGCGGCCCCACGACCCGGGCCCCCGAGATCGACATCGGCGAGATCGTGTCGAGCGGCGTGACGACGGTCATCGGCTGCCTGGGGACCGACAGCGTCACCCGGCAGCTGCCATCGCTCCTGGCCAAGGCCCGGGCGCTCGAGGCCGAAGGGATATCCACCTACGTTTTCGCGGGCGCCTATGAAGTCCCCCCGCCCACCTTCACTGGGAGCCTCCGCTCCGACCTTGTCCTGATCGACAAGGTGATCGGCGCCGGCGAGATCGCCGTTTCCGACCACCGCTCGTCCCAGCCCGCGTTCGAGGAGATCGCCCGGCTCGCTGCGGAATGCCGGGTCGGCGGGTTGCTCGGGGGCAAAGCAGGGGTCCTCCTTCTCCATCTGGGAGACGGACCGCGGCGGCTCGAGTTTCTTTTCCGGCTGATCGCGGAAACCGAGATCCCGGCGACCCAGGTTATCCCGACGCATGTCAACAGGAATCCCGAGCTGTTCGAGGAGGCCATCCGCTGGGCCGGGTCGGGGGGTTTTTTCGACCTGACCGCCGGCCCCGAGCCGGGGCCGGCGAGCGGCGAGCTGAGCGTCGAGGAGGCCGTTTCCCGCTGCCTGGAGCGCGGTGTGCCCCTAAAGCAGGTGACGGTCAGCTCGGACAGCAACGGCAGCGTGCCCGTTTTCGACAGGCAAGGAACCCTGGTGGGCCTGACGATCGCCACCTCCCGGGACCTTCTCCGGGCGCTCCAATCGCTCCTCCGACAGAAGATCATCGGTCCCGGGGACGCCGCCCGCCTGTTCGCCGGCAATCCCGCGGCTTTTTACAGGCTCGACGCCAAGGGTGCGATCGAGCCGGGCCGGGATGCCGACATCATCCTGCTCGACGGGGATTTCGGCCTGACCGACGTCTGGGCGCGCGGCCGGAGGATGATGGCCGGGGGCGAGGTCCTGGCCCGGTGCACCTTCGCTCCCCCCGACGGCGGCAGGTAAGGAAGGATGTCCGGAGAGAACCCCGCACCGGCCGGCGGCCGCCGAACTCCCCCGTTCTGGCGTCGCCCTGCTCCCGCTCATCGCCATGGGCCTCCTCCTCGGCGTTGGCTACGGCGATATACAAGATCCGGCCGCAGGTCCTCCTCGTCGCCGCGGCCTTCCTGACGGGCGGCCTCGGCGTCCTCCTCAGCTTCCGCTGGGAGGACATGCAAAAGGGGATCGTCGAGAGCATCCACAAGGCCATGCCGGCCATCCTGATCATGCTCACGCGTGGGCGTTCTGATCGGATCGCTGGATGGCCAGCGGGACGATCCCGATGGTCATCTACTACGGGCTCAAGCTCATCTCGCCCAAATTCTTCCTGGTCACGGCCTGCCTCGTCTGCAGCATCACGGCCCTGGCCACCGGGACGTCCTGGGGGACGATCGGGACGGTCGGCGTCGCCTTCATCGGCATCGCCCTGGGACTGGGGATGCCGCTCGGGCTGGCCGCGGGCGCGATCGTGGCCGGAGCCTACTTCGGCGACAAGATGTCGCCCTTCTCCGACATCCCCAACCTGGCCGCGGTGACGGCGGGGGCCAACCTCTTCGACCACATCAAGCACATGATGTGGTCGGCCGTGCCGGGCTGGCTGCTGAGCCTGGCCGTCTATTTCGTCGTCGGGCTGAAGTACCGAGGCCGGGACGGTCTCAGTCCGGGACGATGGCCCTCATCCTGGAGACGCTGCGAGAAGAACTTCCGCTTCAACGTCCTGCTCCTCCTGCCCATGCTCATCGTCTTCTATCTCGCCTTCACCAAGCGGCCGACGATCCCGGGCATGCTCCTCTCCTCGCTCCGGCCGCGGCCCTGGCCGTCATCTTCCAGGGTGAGACGCTCGTCCGGATCGCCCAGGCCGTGAACTCCGGCTACCCGGCCCGCACCGGCGTCGAGGCCGTGGACCAGCTGCTCGCCCGGGGCGGGCTGATGAGCATGATGGAGACGCAGCTCGTGGCCTTCACCGCCTTCAGCTTCGGGGGGATCATGCAGAAGACGGGCCTGCTGGCGGTCATCCTGGACCGGGTCATGACGGTCGCCCGGCAAGGTCCGGCAGCCTCGTCTCCGTCACGATCGGCTCGTGCGTCGTGACCGCCCTGTCACCGGCAGCTCCTATCTCGCGGTGATCATCCCCGGGGAGCTGCTCGGGCCCGGTCTACGGGAGAAAAACCTCGCGGCCAAGAACCTCTCCCGGATCATCGACGAGTGCGGCGGCATCATCGTCCCCCTCATCCCCTGGAGCATGGCCGGGGTCTACATCACGGGCGCGCTCGGGGTCCCGGTGGTGAGCTACGTGCCCTGGGCGATCGGCGAACTGGGCCGCCATCTTCATCCTGGCGGCCTACGGGTTCTCGAGATTCACCATGGCCCCGAAGGTGCAGAGACGACGAAACCCGGGCGGGGTCCTGACCGTTCAGTCGTCCTCGCCGGCCCGCCCGATCGCCTTATCGAAGGCTTCCCGGGCCTTCTCTTTTTTCTGCCGCTCGAGCTCCGCGGTGGCCTCGAACTTGTCGTCGAACCCTTCTTTCCGCTTTTTTTCTTTCTCCAGGAGCTCGTCGAGCGTCCCCTTCTTCTTGGCCGCGTGCTTCTCGGTCCTCACGATCTGACGGCTGACCGCGTCCACCCAGAGCACTGACTGGCAGCAGGGGCAGACGACCTCGAAGACCGCCGTCTTTTTATCTTCGCTCATGGTCTTCTTAATGTATCAGAAAACGCCGCGCTCAGATAGAGCCCACGCCGGCAAGGATCAGCCCGGGACGCCCATATTGTGCTTTTTCAGCAACTTGAACAGCCCCTGACGGGTCAGGCCCACGCCGGCGGCCGTTCGGGCCTTGTGGTGTCCGAAGCGGTCGAGCGCCTGGCTCAGGAACCGCCTCTCGAAATCGGCCTTGGCGGCAAAATAGTTATAGAGGACCGGCGAGGATCTCTCCCCGTTCGGGTTGATCCTGGACGAGAGGTGCTCTTTCTTGATCAGCCCTTCGCCCGCCGCCAGGACCAGGCATCTCTGGATCTCGTTCTGGAGCTCGCGCACGTTGCCCGGCCAGGAATAGCTCATCATCAGCTCCATGGCTTCGGGAGAGATGTGGGCCCTTTCCCTTTTCAGGTCGCTGCAATAGCGGTCGAGGATGTGATTGGCGATGGGCAGGAAGTCCTCGCGCCTCTCCCGGAGGGGCGGGACCTCGATGGTCAGGATGCGCAGTCGGAAGGAGAGGTCAAGACGGAAGCTCCCCCGGTCGATCTCCCGCTCGAGATCCTTATTCGTAGCGCTGATGAACCGGGCGTCGACCGGCCGGGTCCGCGTCTCCCCGATCCTGCGGATCTCCTTTTCCTGGAGCAGGCGCAGGAGCTTGGCTTGGAGCGGCAGGGACAGGTCGCCGATCTCGTCCAGAAAGAACGTGCCGGCGCAGGCTTCCTCGATCAGCCCGGCCTTGTCCCGGAGCGCGCCCGTGAACGCTCCGCGGGCGTGGCCGAACAGTTCGCTCTCAAGGAGCTGGTCGGGAATGGCCCCGCAATTCACGGCGACAAAGGGCCCCCGGCTGCGCCGGCCGCGGTCGTGGATGGCCCGGGCGATAAGCTCCTTGCCCGTGCCGCTCTCGCCGTATACAAAGACCGGCGCCGAAGTGTCCTTGACCCTGGCGATGAACGTCCGGATGGCTTCGGAGGCCGGACTCCGGCCGATGATCGGGTCGCCGGGGTCGGGAGCCGGCGGTCCGTCGGGCGGCAGCCGCTCGTCGAGGTGGTCTCTAATGATGGTCAGCATGGGACCGCACAAGAAATGGCAGGTTTCGAGGTCTTCGCAGGAAAACGGCGAAGTCCCATTGTCTCGCGAAAGGCAAACGGCCCCGGCCGGCCGCTGGCGGACGATAAACGGCAGGCAGAGCAGGCTCTCCCCGGCGGGCGCCGGCGCCGCGCCGTCGCCGCCGGCCGCGATGACGGGGCGCTTCTCCTCGACCGCTCTCCGGATCAAGCCGGCCGCCCGCAGCTCGAAGGTTTTTTCCGGAGCCGGCCAGGCTCCCTCGAAAACCGTCCGCCGGTCTCCATCATAGACCACGAGATACCCGCGCGACGACCGGGTTTCCCGGCCGGCGAGGTCAAGAAGGCTGAACAAGTGCCGCCGGATTTGCGCGAGGTCTATTCCCACACCCGTTTAAACGACGCAGGCCCGGCTTTTTTCTCAGAAACGCCCGGCCCAAGTCCCAGGTGTTGACGGAGGAGGCCGGTTCCCGATAATCTAGCTCCGGGCCGACAGAGAGAGCGACGAACATGCCGAACCGCCTGATCCGCGAGAAGAGCCCGTACCTTCGTCAGCACGCCGATAATCCCGTACTGTGGTATCCATGGAAGGAGGCGGCGTTTGCTGCGGCCAAGAGGCTGAACCGGCCGATCTTCCTGTCCATCGGCTATTCGAGCTGCCACTGGTGCCACGTGATGGAAAAGGAGTCGTTCGAGGATAACGAGACCGCCCGGCTCCTGAATGATGACTTTATCTCGATCAAAGTCGACCGGGAGGAGCGGCCCGACCTTGACGCTCATTACATGGCCGTCTGCCAGCTGCTGAGCGGGAGCGGCGGCTGGCCGCTGACGGTCTTTCTGACACCCGACAGGCAGCCCTTTTTCGCGGGAACGTACTTCCCAAAAGACCGACGCTTCGGCCTCATCGGCTTCAAGGAGCTGATCGTCCGTATCGCCAGGGAATGGAAAACACATGCCCGCGACGTGGTGGGCTCGGCGGAGAAGATAGCGGCCGCGCTGCGGCCGACGGAAGACAGGCTGCCGGGCGAACCCCTTGGCCCGGAAATCCTGGACGCCGCTTTCAGCCAATTCTTGGCGGAGTATGACCAGGTCCACGGCGGGTTCGGCGGGGCGCCGAAGTTCCCGCAGGCCCCTCGTCTGCTTTTCCTCCTGCGGTATGCCCACCGCACCGGGGACAGGCGGGCCCTGGAGATGGTTGAAAAAACGCTGTTGGCGATGAGGAGCGGCGGGCTTTTCGACCAGCTGGGATTCGGGTTCCACCGCTATTCGACCGGCTCGGATTGGCGGATTCCCCATTTCGAGAAGATGCTGTACGACCAGGCCCTCCTCATCATGGCCTACACCGAAGCCTACCAAGTGACCGGCCGGGAGGAATTCCGCGACACCGCGGAGGAGACTGCGTCTTATGTGCTGCGGGAGCTCGCTTCGCCTCAAGGGGGCTTCTATACGTCGGAGGACGCCGACAGCGAGGGCGAGGAGGGCCGGTTCTATCTCTGGGAGGCAGGGGAGATCCGGTCGAGCCTCACTCCGGACGAGGCCGAGTTCGCCGTCCGGGCCTTCGCGATTCGGCCCGGAGGGGACTTCGGAGCCGCGTCCCCAGAAACCGCGGGGAGGAGCGTTTTGCGCCTCGACCGGCCGCCGGCGGCCCTGGCCGAAGAGCTGGGAATCTCGATGAATGAATACTCCAGGAGAATCGCCGGCGTCCGGACCCGCCTGATCGCGGTCCGCGAGCTCCGCCCCAGGCCTTTCAAGGATACCAAGATCCTGACCGATTGGAACGGACTGATGATCGCGGCGCTGGCGAAAGCCGCCCGGGCCCTGGGGCGGGACGAATTCGCCGCGGCGGCAGGAAAGGCCGCCGCCTTTATCCGGGCACGGTTGAATCCCGGGGGAAGGCTCAGGCACAGGTATGTCGCGGGTGAGGCGGCGATCAACGCCTTCCTCGACGATTACGCTTTTCTCATCTGGGGGCTGGTGGAAGTCTATGAAACCGCTTTTGCCCCGGAACCGCTGGCCTGGGCGCTCCGGCTGACCGACGACTTGATGGACGGCTTCTGGGATGAAGCCCGGGGCGGTTTCTTTTTGACCCACCGGGACAGCCGGGACCTGCCTTCGAGGCGGAAGGAAACCTTCGACGGCGCCGTGCCTTCGGGAAATTCGGTGATGGCCGGGAATCTGCTCCGGCTGGGACGCCTGACCGGCCGTCCCGAGCTCGAAAAGACCGCAGGCAAGATCGTCGAGGCCTCGGCCTCCGGCATCTCCCGATCGCCCGGCGCGCATGCGCAATTTCTCAGCGCCCTGGATTTCGCCTTCGGTCCGGCCCGCGAGATCGTCATCATCGGAACCCCCGATGATCCGGATACCCAAAAGCTGCTCGAACCCCTCCGAAAGAGATTCCTTCCCCGCGAGACCGTCGTCTTCCTTCCCGCGGGCGAACAATCTCCGCCGATCCTCGAGCTCGCCCCCTTCGCCCGGACGATGACCCCAGTGGCGGGCCGGCCCACGGCCTATGTCTGCTCTCACTTTCAGTGCGGGAGTCCGATGACCGATCCGAAGATGCTGCTCAAGGTCCTGGAGAGCCGGGACTCCGGGCCCGGACGCAAGGGATCCGCCTCTTAACATTTCCCCCCGACTCTCGATATACTCTAGTGTGAAATGGATGAGCGGGAGTCTCGCCTGGTGGAGCTTGTCCTCCGCGGCGACAGTGACGCCTTCGGGCCGCTGGTCACTCCCTACCGGAAAGCCCTGTTGAACATGGCCTACCGCCTCTGCCGAAACTGGGAAGACGCAGGCGAGCTGTCCCAGGAAACGCTGCTCCGGGCTTATCGTTACCTTCGCTCTTATGACCCGCGCCGGAGTTTCAGGAACTGGATGTTCCAGATCCTGGTGAATGTCTGGCGGAGCTCGGGGAAGAAACGGCTGGAGACCGAGACGCTCCTGGAATGGGCGGCCGCCGACCCGGCCGAAGGCCCTGAAGCCGGGCACGACCGGAGCGAAGCCCGGTCCCAGCTCATGGGCTGCCTGGACGGGCTCAGCCGCCGGGAGCGGGAGGTCTTCCTTCTCCGGGATATCGAGGAGATGAGCATCGTCGAGACGGCGCAGGCGCTGGGCATCTCGCCCCTCTCGGTCCGGGTCCGCCTCTCCCTTGCCCGGAAGAAGATCCGGGAGCGGGCGAGAGAGAAATTTCCGCATCTTCTGGAGGACGGGCGATGAAACGGGCAAGGCAGCGCCGGGAATATCACCGGCTACTTGAGAATCTCAGGGCGGCCGCCCGGCGCGAAGAGCGGGACTGGTCTGAGGAAAACTGGCGCCGGGCTCTGCGACGGGCGACAGCCGGTGAGCCGGGAAGAGGCCGGCCGGCCTGGAGACCCCGCCCTGCCTGGGCTTGGGCTTACGCGGCGGTCATGGTCGTTCTCCTGGGCGGGGCGGCCCTGGCGGTCAGGAGCTTTTTCCGGGCGGCCGGGCCGACTCTCCTGGCCCCGGTCGAGACCGTCCAAACGGCCGATTTAGCTCTGGCCGGGGGGGCGGGAGCCCGACCGCCCAGAATCAGTTGGCCGTGACCCTCATATCGGGCGAGTCGGGGCTCCGGGTTTACTGGTATTTCGATAAGGAATTCGACTGGGAGGGAGAAACGCCATGAAATCACGGATCCTATCGTCCGTCCTCGCCGCGGGGGTCCTGGCCCTCGCGACCGCCGGGCTGTCCCAAGAGGCCCGGAAGCCGGTGATGCGCCAGGAGATCGTCAAGCTCAAGTATCTCAAGAACAACCAGATCCTGAACGTTCTTTACACTTTCCTGAGCCCGCAGGGCCGGATCAACCCGAACCCGGAGTCCGGGCTGATCACGGTCAGCGACCTCCCGGAAAATGTCGACCGGATCCTGGCGGTCGTCCGGGAATTCGACGTCAAGCCGGCGGACCTCCAGTTCACCGTCCAGCTGGTGCTCGGCTCGATGGGTCCGGACGAAAAGCCGGATGACCCGATCCGGGATGATCCGGTAGTCCGGGAGCTCAGGCAGCTCATCAAGTTCAGGTCGTTCAGCCTTCTGGATACAGCCTATGTGAGGGCGCTCGACCGGCAGACCTCCCAGGTCACCGTGGGTCGAGCCGCCGACCTCAGGCTGGACCTCTTGCCCAAGTGCATCAAGGAGGACAGGCAGGACCTGATCCAGGTCGAAGCCACCCTTTACAAGGTCGGACTGCCCTCGCTCATGCCCACCCCTCAAGGGCCACAGAGCCTCTCCCCCACCCCCAAGACCCTGGTAAACAGCAACTTCACGCTGAAGTCGGGCGAGAAAACGGTGGTGGGCGTCTCCCGAATGGACGGAGGAGACAAGGCCCTCATCCTCATCATCTCGGGGAGAGTCCTGAAATAAGATCAGCCCAGCCGGGCGATCTTCTTCCTGACGTCGCGATAGCCGGGGTTTCGCGCCATGATCTGCTGATAGATCGCCAGGGCCCGCGGCGCGTCCCCCTTATCTTCAAAGAGCGTGGCCAGCTCGTACTCCAGGGCGACTTGCTCGGGCGAGCCGTCCTTCACCCGGCCGAGACAGGTCTCGAGCGACTTCTCGGCCTCGGCATAGTTTTTTTTCATCCGGTAGGCTTTGCTGATGATGCTGAAACAGTCCAGCGTCCGGGAGCTGTCCTCGGAGGCCAGGACGAACTCCTCGATGGCCTCATCGACCAGGCCCTGGTCGAGATAGGCCAGGCCCAGGTGAAAGCGCGTCTCGTAGTCCTTGGCGTCGATCTTCCTGTTCACCTGGTCGCGGAAATCCCTGACGATCTCGGTGAGCTCCTTTTCCAGGATGGAGATATCGCCCCTCACCTGCTGGCTGAAGATGCCGTGACAGAAGCCCGCGCTCCTCCTCGATCTTGCCCCGGAGGTCGTAGTATCGCGTTTCTGCGGCTTCATCCGGAGGCAGGGGCAGGATCTCCGTATCCGCAAAGATGTCCGCCGCCGTGATCCGCCGTTCGGCGGCGCCGTCGTCCTTCATCAGGTTCAGGAACGTCTTGGCCAGCTCGGGGGCCGCCTCGATCTTCTTTTCGATCTCTTCGATCCGGCCGACACGGCCCGGGATGTCCTCGTCACGGATCTCGACCTGCGGCCTGTCCACCCCGGCGATCTTGTCTTCCACCCTGGAGGAGTTGGGGAACCTCTGCCGCAGGTTCTCCAGGATCCTCCGGGCGTTTCGGACCAAGCCCTGGCTGATGTAGAGATCGACCTTGGCCAGGAGCATCTCGATGTCGTCTTCTTCCGCTTCGGTCGCGGCCCGGGCGTCGTCCTCGCCCGTCCGCTCATCCAGGAAGCCGACCTCTTTCCTGATCTCCCTGTACTCCCGCGCCAGGGCTTCGTCCTTGGGCCGGAGCTCCTGGAGGTCGGACAGAGCCACGTACATCTTCTCCCGGAGCTTCCGGGCCCGGGCCTCCTGCAGGATGACCCGGCTGACGACCTCGAGGTGGCTCTTGTGGTTCTGGGACTTGAGAATGACCGCCAGTTTCTCCAGCGCGGGAAGATACATGTCGTTGCGGCTGAGGACGATCCCCAGCAGGCCGATCGCCTTGTCTTCCTTCTGCTTTTTGAGCAGGCTGGCGATCATGGGCTCGAACAGCTCCATGGCCTTTTCCGGGTTCCCCCGGAGAACGTAGACTTTGCCCAGCTTGATCCGGGCCCGGGTCTCGAGGGGATGCTCGGCGGCGACCCGGCTGAAGATCTCCTCCGCCTTGTCGAGCTCTTTCTCTTCGAGATAAAGAGCCCCCAGCATGGTCAGGAGACGGGCGTTGCCGACATCCTGGCCCAAGACCTGGCTGACGACCTCGATCGCGTGCCCGCGCCGATTGCTCTTCTTCAGGACCTCGACGAGGTTGGTCAGGGTGCGCTCATCCCCCTGCTTGAGCTGGCGGGCCTGCTCGATGATCTTCTCGGCCTCGGCCACCTCGTTCCGGTTGAGCCTGAGCTCGGCCGCCTCGTTGAGCTTGACGACGGCCTCCTCCGTGTGCCCCTCCTGCCGGAAGAGCTCGGCCTGGGTCAGCTTGAAGGCGATGTTGTCCTTCTCGAGCTTGATCAGCTTGTCGTACAGGAACATCAGCTCCTTGACCCGCTTTTCACGGCGGAGGATCTGTTCGGCCCTCAGGAACTCTCGCTTGGCCTCGGCGGCGAAACCCTGGGTGGCGAACATGTCCCCCATCCTGACGATGTTGATGACGTCCTCCGGGGCGAGCTTGCTGATCTTTTTGTAGAGGGCCAAGGCCTGGGAGTGGTAGCCCTTGGATTCATAGTGGCTGGCGACGGCCTGGAACGACCGGATGGCGTCGTCGCTCCGCCCGATCTGGGCGTTCAGGTCGCCGATGATGTTGTGGATGCTGACGTCGGGGGATTCCCCCTGGAGGAGTTTCTTATACTCGGCGATCGCCTCCTCGATGCGCCCGGCCTTGACCTGGCGCTCCGCGAGCTCGATGACCCTCGTCTTGTCCACTCTCTCGCTCATGCGTTCCCGAACGGTTCCCCGAGATTGAAGCTTCGGCGGTGGAGCGGGGTCGGCCCCTTCGCCCGCAGGGCCCGGTAGTGTTCCGCGGTGCCGTAACCTTTGTTCCTGGACAGGTGGTAGCCGCCGAAAAACCCGTCAAAGACGTCCATCATTTCGTCCCGGACGACCTTGGCGATGATGGAGGCGGCCGCGATCGTCAGGCATTTCCGATCCCCGCCCGTGACGCCCAGCTGCGGGCAGGCGAAGCCGCCGGTCCGGTTCCGGAACCCGTCGGTCAGTACGAAATCCGGCCGCACGGGCAAGTTATCCACCGCGCGCTTCATCGCCTCGAGCGACGCCCAGTAGATATTTTTGTCGTCGATCTCCCGGTTTGTCGCAAAACCCAGGCCGAGCGCCAGGGCTTCGGGCAGGATGCGGCCGGCCAGGGTTCGCCTTTTCGCGGGAGAGAGAAGCTTGGAATCGGTGACCTGGGCCAGCCAGCCCCGGACCGGCCGGGGGATCCAGCCTGACGGCAGGATGACGGCGGCCGCCACGACGGGTCCGAACAATGACCCGCGGCCCGCCTCGTCGACGCCGGCGATCAAGCGCCGGTTTTCGTTCAGGATCGACTTCTCGACCTCAAAACTCGTCATTGCCCCCTTCACTTGACTTCTTTGAGCTTGGCCGCCTTTCCCTTCAATTCCCTCAGATAATAGAGCTTGGCCCTCCGGACCCGGCTGTTCTTCACCAGCTCGACCCGCTTGAGGCTCCGGGCATTCATCGGGAAGATCCGCTCGACGCCAATGCCAAAGGAGACCTTCCTGACGGTGAAGGTGGCCCCGACGCCCGTTCCCCGCTTGGCGATGACGTCGCCCTTGAAGATCTGGATCCGCTCCTTGTCCCCTTCTTTGATGATGACGTGAACCTTGACCGTGTCCCCGATGTTGAAGGGCTCGATGTCAGTCCTCAGTCCCTTGTTTTCGACCATTTGAATCAGGTTCATGATGTTTTCCTTTCTTGATGATCGACTCTAAAAGCTTCTTGTCGTCCTCCGCCAGCTCCAGCTTTTCCAGAAGGTCAGGACGCAACGTCAGCGTCTTCTGGAGAGACAGGCGTCGGCGCCAAGCGTCAATTTTAGCATGATTCCCCGAGAAAAGCACCTGGGGCACGCCCATTCCCCGGAAAAGGCGGGGCCGCGTGTAATGCGGGTAATCGAGCAGCCCCTGAAAAAAGGAATCCTGCCGGACCGAGCCGTCCTTGCCGACGACGCCCGGGATGAACCGCGACAGCGCGTCCACCACGACCCAGGCGGCCGGCTCCCCGCCTGTCAGGACGTAGTCGCCGATGGACAGCTCGCCGTCGACGAGCGAGCGGCTCACCCGCTCGTCCACGCCCTCGTAGCGACCGCAGATGAGGATCAGCCGGCCGGCCCGGGAAAGGTGCTCGGCGAACCCAGAATCGAACCGCCGGCCCTGCGGCGATAGAAGGTAAACGAGGCCGGGCCCGTCCCCTTTTATCGCTTCGACCGCCTCGAACACCGGCTCGGGCTTGAGGACCATGCCTTCCCCGCCGCCGAACGGCCGGTCGTCGACCTGCTTGTGACGGTCGTGTGTGTAGTCCCTCAGGTTGTGGACGCAGACCTCCAGGAGGCCCTTATCCAAGGCGCGCCCGACGATCCCCCCGGAAAAAAAGGCGGCGAACATTTCCGGAAAGATCGTGATGATGTCAATTTTCATTTAGGTCCAGGAGCCCCGCGGGCAGTTCAACCCGGATCAGTCTCGCCGCGAGGTCCACCTCCTTGCAGAATGACTCGTGGAAGGGGATCAAGACCTCCCTTCCCCGGCTGTCCACTGAGAGCAGCGCGCTCCCGCCCGGGAGAAGGACATCGGACACCGTTCCGACCTCCTCTCCGGTCAGAGTGATGACGCGGCAACCGATCAGCTCGAAAACGTAAAACCGGCCCTCTTCGAGGGCGGCCAGGGCGCTTTCCTCAACCATGACATCGAGGTGGACCAGCCGGTCCGCCTGGGACAGGGAATCGACGCCCGCGAGCTTGAGGAGGAAGCCATTCCCGTAAGGGCGCATAGACTCGATCCGGAATTCCTCGGCGCGCCCCCCGCTCCCGACGAAGATTTTATCGACCCTGGTGAAGTCGAGGTTATCGAGCTCAAGAAGCCTGAGCTTGACCTCACCCGACTTATCGTGACTTCTTAATATCCTGCCAACGGTGACCAATTAGCTCTTTTCGATGATCTCGAGGTTGAATCTCCTCTTCAGCTTCATCCCCGCCGAGCCCAGGATGATCCGGATGGCGCGGGCCGTGCGTCCCTGCTTGCCGATGACTTTACCCAGGTCCTCGGGGGCCACCTTGAGCTCAAGTATGCGGGTCTGTTCCCCTTCGAGCTGGGAGACCTGGACTTTTTCCGGATTGTCCACCAGCGATTTCGCGATCAGCTCGACGAGCTCCTTCACGATCAATCTCCTAGAAGTTTATGACTGGGCGGAACCGGTCCCGGACTTGCTGGCTTTGTCGATGATGGACTTCACCGTCTGCGAGGGACGGGCGCCCTTAGCCAGCCAGGCCTTGGTTTTTTCGAGGTCGATTTCGACCAGTGCGGGGTCGTGAAGGGGATTATAGGTGCCGAGGAACTCCCGGACCTGGCCCTGCCGCGGGCTCTTGGCTTCCATGACCACGATTCGGTAAGAGGGTTTTTTCTTGGCGCCGAAACGCATCAATCGCATGCTAAGCATCTGATTTCACTGTCCTTCCAAAATGATAAGAAATGATACCGAAATTCGCCCCTGAAGTCAACTTCCGGCCGCCTGGGCACTTCCCGTGTCGGTGACCTATGGAAATAGGGTCCTGTCACGGCGCGTCCCCGTCGAGGCTCGGGTCATGGGCTCGAAGGCCCGCGAATTTCCCCGGCGCCTTTTTGGAGGGAGAAAGCTTCGCTTTCCCCCTTCCAACGTTCGCTTCGCTCCCTGCCTCCCCTTCGCGGACTTCGTCTTGCGATCAAAGGGGTATTCCCCTTAGAATCCCCGCCGTTTTGCTTCGCAAATCGGGAAATTTGCTTAGTCCTCGGCTCGCTCTCCTCTTCGAGGAACCGTGCCCGCTCGCCTCCGGATGACCTTCTTCACCCACGTCCCCTCGCCTCTGCCCCCGGGACTAGCGCCGTGCCACCCTCTTATTGAACTCACGCTCACATAAAAAGAGAGACCCATTAGCTTGTACAAGCCTTTGACTTTCAGGGCGCAACCTGCAAAAATTGGCCCTCATGAAAATAAGGAGAAGCGACATGCGTGGAAGCAAAGCTCTAATCATGATTTTAGCCGCCGTGCTGGTTCTCACGACGGCCGCGGCGGCGCAGGAGCCGCTGGTCCGGATACCCGGGACGGAATTCGGAGCGGGCGCCGGACAGGCGGCGTTTACTCTTGAAAAGCTGACCGCCGGGCCGCTTTTCATCCACCTGAAGCTCAAGGCCGCCTCGTCGGCCGAGGCCGCCCCCGTGTTGGATGTGCGGCTCAACGGCAAATCGGTATTCCGGGGCCCGGCTGCGCTCTCGCCCGATTACTGGCGCTTCAAGCGCTTTGAGGTCAAGGCAGGCTTGCTCCAGGCGGGAATGAACAGGCTGGAAGTCCGGGCCGCCGCTCGCGAGGGAGGCGCCTCGGCCGCGGCCGGGCCCGAGGTCGGCGAGGGCTTTCTATCCGATCAACATTTCGCGCCCACCCTCGACCTGATGACCGACTTCGAGGTCGAGCTCCCGGCCAAAATGGCGCCCTATCCGACACCGCTGGCCGGCCCGGACAAGGAATCCCCGTTCAAGATCCGGGGAACAAAGGGTTGGGCCTGGACGCCCGAGCAGTACCTGGCCGAGGTCCCCTATCTGGTCGAGGCCAGGATGAATTTCCTGATGAACTGCTACACCTCGCTTTTCACGAGCGTTGACCCGTTCGTCAACAAGTGGTGGGAGCCGCTGCCCGAGGCGAAGAAAAGAGGCTTCGAGGCGGTCGTCCGCGCCTGCCAGCAAAACGGCATCGAGTTCTGTTTCGCCGTCCACCCCGGACTCTTCTCCGAGCGGCCGCTCGTCCCGGGAAACGCCCGGGATTTCGAGGACCTCTGGCAGCACTACGCCTGGATGCAGGGGCTTGGGGTGAAATGGTTTTCCGTAAGCTACGACGACATCGGGGTCGAGGGCTTGGACAAGGCGAAGCTGGGCGAAGCCCACGCGGAGCTCGCCAACAAGCTCCTGGCCCGGCTGCGGGCCAAAGACCCCCGCGCCCAGCTCGTTTTCTGCCCGGTCTACTACATGGGCTGCGGCGATACTCCGGACGGCCAGGCCTATTTCGGCGGGCTGTCGCGGGTCCTGGCGAGTGATATCTTCGTTTTCTGGACGGGCGACGCCGTCGTCCCTCCCCGGATCACCATGACCTGCGCCTCGATCTACGGAAAGGCCGCCGGGCACAAGCTGATCCTCTGGGACAACTATCCCGTGAACGACCGGCAGCCGACCCTGCTCCTGGGCCCCGTCACCGGCCGGGACACGGTCCTCCCCGAGCTCGTCGACGGCTACATGGGAAACCCGCTCTGCCCTCAGAGCGATATCAACCGCATCCCGCTCTTCACGGAAGCGGATTACTCTTATAACCCCCAGGCTTATGACCCGCTCCGCTCGATCGGCCAGGCCATCCTGCACCTCGCCGAGTCACCGGCCGAGCGGCAGGCGCTCAAGCATCTTGTCGAGCTCTACCCGGGCAATCTCCTTTACGGGGATAGCCGGACAAACTTCAACCCCGTGCTCGAGAGGTTCCGCCTGCTCATCTCCAAACCCGAGACCCGGCGCCTGGCCATCGAGTTCGCCGGCCGGGTGCAGGCTGTGGATGAGGAGCTGAGCCGGGCCTTCCCGGGCAAGTACGTGAGCACCCACAAGACCATCCGCGGACACATCGCGGAGATGCAGAAAAGCCTCGGGACCGCGATGTAGGCCTATTCTTCGGGCTGGGCGCCGGCCGGGGGCCGGCTTGGCCACGGCGAAAAAGCTCCAGAAGCGCTTGGCGCCCAAGCCCTCAAGTGTCAGCGACTTGGCCGTGGGCGGACCCGGCCGGCGCCACCAGCTCAGGGTTTGCCGCCCGTCTTGGCCGGCACCGGTATGACGCCCGCCATCTCGCCGATGACGTTGATCAGCTCGGTGTTGGCGGGAACGACGATCTTGGCGTTCGTCGCCAGCGCCTTCTCGACCATCTCCAGGCGCCTTAGGAGCTGGGCGTTGCCGACGAAATACTGGTCCGCCGCTTCGTTGACGAGCTTGATGGCCTGGGCGTCGCCCTCGGCTTCGAGGATCCGGGCCTGCCGGATGCCCTCGGCCTTCTTGATCTCGGCCCGGCGCTGGCCGTCGGCCACGGTTTCGGTGGCGGTCGCGAAATCGACGGCGGCGATCTTCTCGTTCTCGGCCTTGACGACCTTGTTCATCGTCTCCTGGACGTCCTTGGGCGGGTCGATCTCCTTGAGCTCGGTCCGGACGATGTCGATCCCCCAGCTTTTCGTCTCCTCGCGCAGCGTCTTCTGCAGCTCCGAGTTGATCTTGCCGCGCTCGCTGTTGGCGGACTTGAGGGTCAGGGTGCCGATGATGTTCCGGAGCGTCGTCCGGGCCAGGTTGACGATCTGCCACTGGTAATTATAGACATTGTACTGCGAATTCCGGACGCTCTCCTCGTCGTCCTTGACCTTGAAATACACCTGGGCGTCCACCCGGGCGTTGAGGTTGTCGTTGGTGATGATCTCCTGGGGCTGGGCGTCGACCATGACCTCGGTGACGTTCACCTGGTACATTTTCTCGATGACCGGGATGATCCAGTTGAACCCGCGCTTGGCGAATCTCCGGTACTTTCCCAGCCTCTCGATCAGGCCGCGGTGGGTCGGCCGGACGATCCGGATGCCGCTCAGGAACAGGATGACCACGATGATGGCGATGATGACGATGAGATTGGCCATGGATTCCTCCTCGGCGCTGACACGGGCGCCCGTCAGCTGTCGGTGGAATTCTAACCCAAACACGCCCTCAATGTTCAATCGCCGCGGAGCCGATCCTAGAGCGTCTGCTTGAGGAGCACGCGGTATTTCGAGGGCCGCGGCGCCTTCAGGTCGCGGATGATGATGTCAAAGACGTAAGCCCCCTTCTGTGCGGGGGTGTAGGGGATTCCGAACCTCAGGCTCTTGCCTTCGAAGAGGTTCTCCTGCGTCTCTTTGAACGTTTTCGTATCCCGGATCTCATCGACCTTGAGGCCGTCTCTCAAGACAAGGACCTCGATCCCGAGCTCGACTTGAAAACGGTCGTCGGTGCTCACCCGTTCCACCGGGACGCTGATCTGGATGCCCAGCGGGCCGTAGTCCGCGCTGAAGCGGAACCAGGTCCTGACGTCCGGCTGCACGTCGTCCTGGAGCCAGTTCAGCTTGGACCATTCGAGCAAGTCGATGAAGTTCGGATGGAACGAGTCCAGGAGCCACTCGCCGCCGGTGCCGCTGCGCCGGAAGACCACGTAGGTGTGCAGCCGGTCATAAATCCACTCTTCCAGCACCCACTGATCGGTCCGCAGCCGGCTCCGGCTCCCGTCGTAGCTGCTCATTTCGGTCGACCCGTCATAGAAGATGATGACGTCCGGCTTCCCGAGGAGGACATAGACGCGGCCGCGCTCCTCGTTCAGGCCGGCCAGGTTCGAGAGCGGGCCGCCCGGGTCCCTTCCCTTGTAGGGATTCTGGGTCCCGAACCAGAGCGCCGCGTACCTGGCGCGCTTCTGATATTCGGTTTGGGCCTCGTTCTCGGGCGTCCCGGGGTCGGGGTCCCTGACGGCCCAGAATTCCCGGATGAACTCGGCCCGGGATGGCTCGTCCGGAAGGGACTTGAACACCTTGGCCTCGTCGTCGGTCATGATTTGTCGGGCTTCGTCATAAAACGACCTCAGGGAGGGCTCGGTCCGGACCGCGCTCCGGGAGGCGCACGATATGCCCAGGAGGAGAACACTGCCGCCTGCCAAAACGGTGAAGAATACGCGTCGGTAGGACATCTCAGGCACTTCCCTTTTTTATCAAGGTAACGCAAAACCGGGGTTATTGCAATACCGGGAGAAACGTGAAAAAATACCCGCCTGTCCTGATATCCTGGTGGAGGCAAAACCATGGCATTTCTGGCCGGCTACGGCGAAAAGATCATCACCCCCCCGCTCGGGACCGACCTCACGGGTTTCGGGTTCTATCTCGACCGGCGGACGGACTCGATCCTCGACGACCTCAAGGCCCGGGCGCTCTTCCTCAAGGACGGCGGACGGTCCCAGCTGCTCGTCGTCTGCGACCTGCTGGGGCTGACGGTGTCTTTTGCCGACAAGGTCAGGGCGCGGCTCGCGGGGGAGCTCGGCCTGCCTCGAGAGCACATCCTTCTGGCTTGCACCCACACCCATTCGGGACCGGCCGCCCAGCCGATCGCAGGCCTCGGGGTGACCGATGCGGCCTATGTCAAAGGCCTGCCCGACGCGATCAGCCAGGCGGCCGCCGAGGCCGCGGAGGCCCCTGCGGCGGCGGAGCTCGGTTACGGCGCCGAGGTCGTCGAGCCCATCGGCTACAACCGCCGCCACCGGGATTTTGTCGAGATCGACCCCTGGCTCAAGTTCGCGGTCATCAAACAGGGCGACCGGAAGATCTACCTCCTGAACTACGCCTGCCATGCCGTGACGCTCGGGCCGACGAAACAAGTCACGGCGGACTGGCTCGGCGCGACTTGCGCCGGGATCGAAAAGGCCGGCCACCGCGCCCTCGTCTTCCAGGGTTTCTGCGGTGACATCGACCCCGTCTGCTACATGAACCGCCGGCTGGGCGCAACCGCCGACGATTTCCAGCTCGACGGCAGCATCCTGGCCGGCCGGGCGTTCAAGGCGGAAAGGTACGTGACGTTCGCCGCCGAGCCGAAGCTCGGGTCGGTCGAGAAGAGGATCCGGCTGCCCCTCCAGGTCTTCCCCAAGAAGGACCTCGATAAAGAGACCGAAGCCGCCTACGAGGCGACCAAAGAGTTCGCCCGCTCGCGGGAGGTCGTCCAGGCCTGGCGCAAGCGCGTCGTCAAGAACCACGCCGCCTACCTGAAATCGCCCTGGCTGGCCGATGTGCCGATCCAGGCTGTCGGCCTCGGCGGCCTCAAGATCATGGCCGTCCCGGGCGAGATCTTCAGCGGCTATGGCGTCAAGCTCGCCGCGCGGCATCCTGGCCTGATGACCTTCGGCTACGCCAACGGCAATGTCGGCTATGTCCCGATGAAGAAAACGTTCGCCACTCCGAACGACTACGCCTGCTACTGCGCTCCGAAGTTCTATGACCTGTTCGCCTTCGCGCCCGATGTCGAAGGGGTGCTCCTTCGCGAGTGCGACGGGCTGCTGAAACAACTCTGAGCCGCGCGGACCGCTTCGCCGTTTTCGAGACCCCGGGATATCGAGACCAAAGCCGGAGATGAACAGCCGACCGCGATTGTCGTATGACCAAGAAGCTTTTTGAGACCGCTGCCGACTGGCGGTCCTGGCTCGAACGCAACCACGACCGGGAAAAAGAGATCTGGCTCGTCTATTACAAAAAAGCGTCGGGCAAGAAATCGATAACCTACAGGGAGGCGCTCGAAGAAGCACTCTGCTTCGGCTGGATCGACTCGGTCGTGAACCGGCTCGACGATGTGCGCTACATGCAGAAATGGACGCCGCGGAAGGCCGTCAGCGTCTGGTCGGCCGCGAACAAGGCGCGCGTCAAAAGATTGACGGATGAGGGGCGGATGGCCGCTCCCGGTCTGGCCAAGGTGGCCATCGCCCGGAAGAACGGCTCGTGGGACAAGCTGAGCGATATCGACCGGATCGGCCGGACCAACGAGCTCCCCGCCGACCTGGGCGCGGCCCTGGCCCGGAACCCCGCCGCCCAGGAAAAATTCGACCGGCTGGCGCCGTCCCAGAGAAAGCTCTGGGCCTGGTGGGTCCTGAGCGCCAAGAGGCAGGAAACTCGGACGCGGCGGATCGCCGAAACCGTCAGGGGAGTCGCGGCCGGCCGCCGGCCCGGCATGTGAAGGGCGTGGCCCCGGTTTTCCCCTTGGGGGCCCCTCACCTGAAGTGAAGCTCGGACGCCCCGCCCGTCCGGGTATCAGACTTATTGCACCTCGCGGGCGGCCAGGTCCGCCTTGATCTTCATCATGTATTTCCGGTCGACCGGGTAGGCCAGGATGAGGAGAAGGGCAGCCAGGGCGATGACGGGCCCGGTGAGGAAGGTCGCCAGGGCCACTTTCTTCGTTGCCGCCGCCGCCTGGACCGCGGCCTCGGGCACGATCCCCGCCCAGTCGAGCAGCCCTCCCGTGATGAGAAGGCCCACGGACAGGGCCGCCTTGGAAAAGAAGCTGAAAACGGCGGAGTAGCTCCCGTCCTTGAGGACGCCGGTCCGGTGCTTGTTGATCTCGGAGACGTCGGCGATCATCGACGAGGCGAGCGGCGACATCACGCCGTTCCCGGCCCAATACAAGGCCTGGAAAAGGGCGAAGAGCAGGGCGGCCAGGGGGACGACGGTCCCGCCGGCGACCGGCAGGCTGAGGGTCGCGTGCGGCCGGACCAGCCCGATCCCGAAAACCAGAAGCAATAAAGCGTTCCCCGCCATGACCAGGGCCACCCCGACGTAGGCCGCCGGCCTTCTTGTCGAACCGCCGGACGAGCGGCGTCGCCAGGAAGGCGCCCGCGGCGAACCCGACCATCGTCGCCCCGTGCACGAACGTCTTCTGCACGTCGGGGAATCCCATGTAGTAGCGGTAGGTGAACATCTGGAGCTGCGCCACGAGCATCATGCCGAGCTGGGCCGCCCCGAAGAAAAGGAAAACGACGATCCCCAGCCGGTCCCTGAGGATGTCCCTCATGTCGGCATAGAAATCCCTGAGGCTGTTGCCCTTGATGTCCGGCCGGTTCCGCGTGTCGTAGGCATATCTTTTTGTCGAGAAGAAACAGATGAGGATGAGCGCCAGCGCGCCGAGCGCGAGCACCAGCCCCATCCGCGGATAGTTCGACCTGACGGTCGTCCCGTCGACGAGCGCCCCCCCGGCGCCGATCCGGTCGGAGAAGAACAGGATCCAGCCGCCGGCGTTGAAGAGGAGATTCATGGCCATATTGAAGATGAAGCGCACGCTCTGGAGCCTGGCCCGGTCATCGTAGCCGGTACAGACCTCGAACCCGAGCGCGGCGTAGGGCACGCCGAAGATCGTCCAGGCCGTGCGCACGACAAGGTTCACGGTCAGGATATAATAGAACAGGGCCGCCGGTCCCTTGACGAACCCGGGGATGGACCAGAGGAAGAAGAAGGAGACCGCCAGAAAAATCCCCCCGCTCAATATATACGGGTGGCGGCGGCCGTAGCGGCTCCGGGTGTTGTCGGTGATGTGCCCCATGATCGGGTCGGAGACGGCGTCCCAGAGCATCGAGATCGAGAGGGCCAGGCCGGCGGCCTTGCTGTTCAGGCCCAGGACCTGGACATAGTAGAGCAGGGCAAAAGCGGCGATACCGTTCTGGGTCAGCGAGGAGGCGCCCTCGCCCGTGGCGTAGGCGATGATGCGCCGCAGCGGCGCGCCCGGGCAGCCCTCGTCTTTGTTCGCGGCCATAGTCCTCCCTTTTATGCGGGCTCGCCGGTGATGTCAAGCCCTTTGGCGGGCGGGACCCGGGTCCGCCGGCCGCTCAGGGCACGGCCTTCCTGAGGCGAACGGGCCGGTAATAGCGCCGCCTGACTCTCTGGTTCAGGAACTCGACGAACACGGAAAAGGCCATGGCGAAATAGATGTATCCCTTGGGAATATGAAAATCCAGGCCCTCGGCGACCAGGCTCACGCCGATCAGGATGAGAAAGCTCAGGGCCAGCATCTTGATGGTCGGGTGTCGCTCCACAAACGCGCTGAGCGCATTGACCGAGAGCATCATCACGACGACGGCGATGACGATGGCCAATACCATCACGCCGAGCTGGCGGGCCAGCCCGACGGCGGTGATCACGGAGTCGAGGGAGAAAATGATATCGAGGACCATGATCTGCGCGACCACGAGCCCGAACTTCTTGGGCGCCCGCGCTTTCGGCCTCTCGTCTTCGGAGCTCTCCAGGCTCTCGTGGATCTCGAAGGTGCTCTTGGCCAGGAGAAAGAGGCCGCCGGCCAGGAGGATCAGGCTGCGCCCGGAGAGTCCCTGCCCCAGGACCGTAAAAAGAGGCCGGGTGAGCTTCATCACCCAGGTCAGCGACATTAGCAGGCCGATCCGGCTGATCATGGCCAGGGCCAGGCCGACGACCCGCGCTCGTTCCTTTTTTCCGGGGGCAGGCGCGCGGCCAGGATGGTGATGAAGACGATGTTGTCGATACCCAGGACGATCTCGAGCGCGGTCAGCGTGGCCAGGGCGACGAGCGATTGGGTGTTGAACAGCCAGTCCATGGGACACTCCTCGGCGGCCCTATTCCTGACGGGCCAGCGACAGGCAGACGAAATCGACGGCCGGCACGGAGATCCGGATGTGAGCCAGCTCCCGGCCCGCGGCCGACCGCAGGACCGCCCCGGCCTTGAGATCGGTCAGAACATAGCCCCTGGCGGGTTCGAGGCCCAGCGGGCGGATGTCGAGCTCGACCGGCGTATTCTTGTGATTGACCACGGCGACCGTCTGGCGGTCGCCAGCCGATGACACCGCGATATCACTTTCCTCATCGAGACCGGCCAAGTCGAAGGCCAGTCCGAAGCCCGCCGCGCCTGTCTGAGCGGATGCTTCGCGGAGCGCCCGGTCGATGACATCCCGGACCAGGTCGGGCATCACGCGCACCGCGTCTCCGAGCGCCATGGGCACGGTCAAGCAGACGCCTTTCCCGTGGGCATTCACGAGGACCGCGGCGCTCCCGTCCTCGAAAACCGCCGCCGCCCGGCCGCCCGCCGCCGTCCATGACGGAGACGCGAAGGGTGCGAACCGGAACTTGCCGCCGGCCGCGACCCTCGCCTTCGAGCGCTTGGAGCACATCGACCCGGGAGTGAGGTTTGGCGGGATTTTCCCGGCCTCCGCAGACCTGGTCGCGGTCGTATGCCCGCGTGTAGGGCACGCGCGGCCCGAAGAAGACGACGGTGCCGCCCTCGGCGATATACTTCTCGATGAGGAAGCTGTCGGTATTTTGCAGGCCGCCGATATCGGCCAGGACGAGGACATAAGCGCTGTCCTTCAGGAAGGCCAGCTGCTCGGGGTTCAGGTGGAGCGGATAGTAAGGCAGGATCTCCTCGCCCGGCGGTGGGACGAACGGCAGGACGTCCGGGTCGAGGCCGAGCTTCCGGAAGCTGTCGAGCGCCGGCAGGATGGTGTTGGTCCAGCGGTCCGTCCACCAGTCGCTGTAGGGTACATAAAGGCCGATGCGGCTCGAACCCGCGGCCGCCGTCCTGGCGATCAGGTCGTACGCCGTCATGGAATCGATGACGGCCTGGCGGGAGGCCCTGACCTCAGGGGCCTTCTTCCCCAGGAGATGGATGCAGTAATAGTAATTGAAGAACGAGATGCCGTCCGGACCGAAGCTCGTCGCCGCGCTCAGGATCTGGGAGCGGATGTCCTGCGGGCTGGCGAGATAGATGCCGGCCACCTGTTTTTCGAGATAGCCGAAAAGCTCGACGTGCGATATGGTGATCTTGCCCCGGGCCCGGGTGGCTCCGGCCGAAAGCGACGTGAAGTCCTTGGTGCGGCGCGGGGGGAAGCACTTCCGGTTGTCCGGGCGATAGGAAGCCATGACCGCGCCCTGGTAGATGACGATATCGAGGTCGTCGATCGAAGACAGATACCCGGCCAGGAGGGCGTCGTCGACATATGGGGCGCAGGCCGTGAGCAGGCCGGGGTTGTAGGATTTGACGGCCGCGGCGAACTCTCTCATCTGGGCGGCGAGGTACGTCCCGCTCCCCTCCTGGTAGCTATAGAAGCCCGCCAGCGCCGGGCTCGGGCCGTAGATCTCCCAGAGATCGCCGATGACCTCCTTGGTGCTGGCCAGGCATTCGGCATAGGGCATGGGCCGCGTCATATCCCAGCCCGCCGTCAGGAGCGAGGTCAGGCCGTACTCTTCCGCCAGACGAAGGGCGAGCGTGACTTTGTCGTCGGGCGAGCCGGCGGCGGCCGCCTTCGAGCAGACCCGGGAAGGATAGTGCGCCATGTCGGTAATGAAGTCATGGATGATCAGGAGATTCCCCCCGAGTTTCCGGAATTCCTCATAATACCCTCTGATGTCTTGCTCGAGATCCTCATCCGGCATGACGCTCACGGCCAGGAAGTCGGCCACGACCTTGCCCAGGAGGAAGCTGGCCTTGCCGTAAGCCTTCTCGTCCCCGCGGCCCGCCTCGACCGTCAGGGCGTAGAGCCCGTCGGGAGATCCCGGGGGCAGGGGGACTGAACCTTGAAATCGGGCCTCGTCTCGGCCGGCTTCTCCGGCGGGCTGAAGGTCGAGGGACACGGGGCCTCGGGCCGGGACAAAGACGCTGCCTGCAACCTTGAGGCCGCGGAGCGGTTTGGCCGAGCTCACGACGACCGAAACCGCGAGGGTCTGGCCGGCCTTGGGCCGGGTCTTGTCCACGCGGACGTCGACGGAGAGAGGCCGGACGGCGGCCGGACCGGGAGCGGCCGGCTGGCGGCAGGCGGACCCGGAGACAAGCAGCAGCCCCAGGGCAAGGACAACCAGGCGGGGGGCGGAAGACTTTCCAAGTGAATTGTTTGCGGTCACGGCGACCCTCCCATGGAGAATTGCGCTGCCTTCAGCGCGAGCCGGGAATCCTGGAGATGACCTTCTTGAACTCGGACCTCTTCATCATCCGCCTCATCTCCATGAACTGCTTGAGGAGCTGGTTGACCTCGAAGACGGGGCGGCCGCTTCCCTTGGCGATCCGCAGCCGGCGGCGGCCGTCGACGATCTTCGGCTCCTGCCTCTCCCGGGGCGTCATCGAGTTGATGATCGCCTCGAAATGCAGGATCTTCCGGTCATCCATGTCCGCGCCGGCGACATTCTTGAAGGGCCCGCCCGTCGGCAGGTACTTCAGGAGCTGGGAAAACGATCCCATCTTCTTGATCTGACGGAGCTGCTTGCGGAAATCCTCGAGGGTGAATTCGTCCCGGCTCAGCCGCCGGGCCATCTCCTCGGCCTCCTGGACATCCGCCTCCCCCTCGGCCTTCTCGATCAGGCTCAGGATGTCGCCCATCCCCAGGATCCGGGAGGCCATGCGGTCCGGATAAAAGACCTCGAGCTTGTCGAACTTTTCACCGGTGCCGATGAACTTGACGGGCTTCCCCGTCACGGAAACGATGGACAGGGCGGCCCCGCCCCGGGCGTCGCCGTCGAGCTTGGTCAGGATGACCGACGTCAGTCCGATCTTCTCCTCGAAGGCCTGCGCCGACTTGACCGCGTCCTGGCCGGTCATGGCGTCCCCCACGTAGATGATCTCGGAGGGCTGGAGAGTCTCCCTGACCAGCTTGAGCTCCGCCATCAGCTCCTCGTCGATATGGAGCCGGCCGGCGGTATCGACAATCAGAAGGTCGTGACCCCGGTTTCTGGTATATTGGACGAGCTCCTTCAAGGCCCGCTCGGGTGAAGCCATCTGGCCGGAGCTCATCTCATAGAAGGGCAGCCCAAGCTGGCCGGCGATCATCTTGAGCTGGTCCTGGGCGGCCGGCCGCTTCAGGTCAAAGGAGACGAGAAGGGGGCTCTTTTTCAGACCCAGCGCCCACTTGGCCAGCTTGCCGCAGGATGTCGTTTTTCCCGAGCCCTGCAGCCCGACCAGCATGATGATCGAGGGCGGCGGTCCCGTGAGACGGAGGGGTTTCGCTTCCTGGCCCAGGATGGCGGTCAGCTCGTCCCTGACGATCTTGATCACCTGTTGGGCGGGCGTCAGGCTGTCGAGAACGGCCTGGTCCAACGCCTTGATCCGGATCTTTTCGATGATGTCTTTGACGACTTTATAGTTGACGTCCGCCTCGAGCAGGGCGAGCCGGATCAGCCGGAGGGCCTCCGCCATATTCTTTTCGGTGATCTTTCCTTCTCCCCGAAGGAACTTCATCACTTTCTCGAGTCGCGCCGAAAGCTGGTCGAACACTTGATGATTCTCTTTCGATGAAACAGCCGCCTTGGAATCCCATCTTAGGGGATGGCGCGGGTCCAAGTCAATCAGGAGCCCGGGTCCCCGGCTGTCCTGGCCCGCAGGACATGACGCCCCGGTCGAGGGGAGTCGGGGGGCCCCGCCGCCCGCTGGACATCCGCCCCAGCCTTATCCGGCAGCAATGCCAAACGGAACGTTTCTTGCAGTCTCCGTATGTGATGACAACGCCGCCAAACGGCCAGCCCAAGCCCGGGAAGGGCGGTCCCGCCGATTCCTCGGGCGGCGGACCCGACCATCTTCCGGCTTGGAGGAGGCGCGGGTCGCGGTGGAGCTGGCTGTTCTGGGCCGCCCTGTCCTCGGCCAGTAAGCCGTGTCCCAGGGCGGGCCCCGGCGACTTGACAAAGAACCGAGTTGCGCTTAACGTGGAGGCTGCCCGTGACACTCTGAACCGCCTTGGGATCGGGATATTTTCTTCCGTCTTCGACCTCGCTGGAGGACAGCTAGATGAGCAAAAAGATCGACTACGATGAGATCGCGAAGCTGGTGAGCTTCCTTGAAGAGAAGAACCTGACCCAGTTCGAGCTCGAGGTCGAGGGATTCAAGATAAAGATCGCCAGGGGGGCCGTTCAGGCGGTCCCGGCCGCGCCCGCCTTCGTCCCCGCTCCCCAGCCGGGCGCCGCCGAGAGGGCCAGACCCAACGGCGGGCCCGCCCTGGATTTCGCGAAAGCGCCCGAAGCCACCAACAACGTCCATTACATAACTTCTCCCATGGTGGGGACATTCTACCGGGCCCCCGACCCGGCCTCCGAACCCTACGTCGAGATCGGCGAACAGGTCAAGAAGAGCCAGACCCTGTGCATCATCGAAGCCATGAAGCTCATGAACGAGATCGAAAGCGACGTCGACGGCGAGATCCAGGACATATTCGTGGAAAACGGCAAGTCCGTTGAGTACGGCCAGCGATTGTTCGCCGTCCGGCCGGTATCCTGAGCCCCATGTTCTCCAAGGTTTTGATCGCCAATCGGGGGGAGATCGCCCTCCGTATCATCCGGGCCTGCCGGGAATTGGGGTTGAGGACCGTGGCGGTGTATTCCGAACCCGACAGGAACGCCCTCCACACGGTGCTGGCCGACGAGAAGATCTGCATCGGTCCGGCCAAGGCCGCGGACAGCTACCTCAACATGCCGAACCTCCTGAGCGCCGCCGAGATCACCAAGGCGGATGCCATCCACCCCGGCTACGGTTTCCTGGCCGAGAACGCCCGCTTCGCCGAGATCTGCGAGTCTTCGGGCATCGCCTTCATCGGCCCGTCGGCGCCCCTGATCAAGCTGATGGGCAACAAAAGCCTGGCGCGCCAGGAGATGAAGAGGGCCCACCTGCCCATCATTCCGGGAAGCGATGAGATCGTCCAGGACCTCGTCCAGGCGAAGAAGGTCGCCAAGAAGATCGGCTTTCCCGTCATCATCAAGGCGGCGGCCGGGGGCGGCGGCCGGGGCATGCGCATCGCCCGGTCCCTGGCCCAGCTCGAGGAGCAGTTCGGGCTGGCCCAGACGGAATCCCAAGCCGCCTTCAACGACTCATCTCTCTATATCGAAAGATACATGCCCCTGGCCCGCCATATCGAGATCCAGGTGGTCGGCGACAGGCACGGGCACGTGACCGCGCTCGGCGAGAGGGAGTGTTCCATCCAGAGGAAGCACCAGAAGGTCATCGAGGAATCGCCCTCGCCGGCCGTGGACGAACGGCTGCGGCGGAAGCTCGTCAAGGCCGCCGCCGACGCGGCCGAGCACATCAAGTACGACAGTCTCGGGACGTTCGAGTTCCTCCTGGATGAGAAGGGAAGCTTCTATTTCATGGAAGCCAACACGCGGATCCAGGTCGAGCATCCCATCACCGAAATGGTGTACAGCGTCGACCTCGTCCAAGAGCAGATCCGGGTCGCGGCCGGCGAGAAGCTGTCCATCCCGGACGACCTGAAGATGCGGGGCCACAGCATCGAGTGCCGCATCAATGCCGAGGACCCGGTGACCTACAGCCCGAGCCCGGGGACGATCGATTTCCTGATCTTCCCGGGAGGTAACGGCGTCCGGGTCGACTCGGCGGCCTACCAGGGCTGGAAGATCCCCCCCGATTATGATTCGCTCGTGGCCAAGGTTGCCGTCCAGGCGCCGTCGCGGGCGCTCGCCATCAAGAAAATGCAGGCGGCGCTGGAGATGACGACGGTGGTCGGGATCAAGACCAACCTGCCTCTCCATCTCTCGATCCTGGCCGACACCGACTTCCTCCAGGGCAAGTACGATACTCAATTCATGGAGAGGTTCCAGCTGAAGCTCAACGGCCGAGTGAAGTAGGCCGCCTCACCCGACGTCAGAAACGGGCTTCCCGCTCGGGGGAGGCCGTGACGGAAACCCGGAATTCCCCCCCGTTATCGCCGATGACGCTTTCGTTGATGCCCAGGAACAGGCGCCCCTTGGCCGGCATCTCGACCCGACCCTTCGACCCCACGTAAAAGAACTCGGCCGCCTCCTGCCGCCGCTCCTCTTTCGTCCGTTCATCGACGATGACGGTCATCGCGATGACCACCTTGCCGATGAGCGCGCCCAGGTTCCGTCCTGTCAAGGGCTGTTGCAGGGTCTGGAGGTCGTAGCCATCGGGCCCGCATTCGGCCTCGGGATTGCCCTTCTGCAGGGTGATTTGCCCGTCAGCCTCGAAAGAGACCATCTCGCCCGCGGATACGTCGAGTCCCGTATCGGTCCAGGCGGCGCTCCCGGCAACCGCCACGACCACCGTCCTGGGCCGGCTGACGCCGGGACCGGCAGGAAAGCCGCTGCTCTGGGCCATCGCCGATTGCGACCCGAGACAAAAGAGGACGAAGGCCAGCGCGGCGCGCCGGCTGGCCCCCCGGTCCGCCTGGCGCAGGATCATCATCGAGTTCCCGCCGCGCCGGCCGGCGGTTGCCCTGCCCGCCGGCCGAGCTTGAGGACCGCCAGCATGGATTCGTGGATCAGGCCGTTCGTGGCCAGCGTCTCTCCGTTGTCGATCCGGAAAGCCCCCCCGTCGAGATCCGATACCCGGCCGCCCGCTTCCGTGACGATCAGCGCGCCGGCCGCCACGTCCCAGGGCTTGAGCTTCAGCTCCCAGAAGCCGTCGAATCGTCCGCAGGCCAGATAGCAGAGGTCCAAGGCCGCCGATCCGCAGCGGCGGACCGCCTGGGCCCTCAGGCAGAAATTCTGAAAGTGGTCGAGGTTGTTGAGGGGGCTCTCTCGAATGTCGTAGGGAAACCCGGTCGCCAGCAGGGCCCGGTCGAGGTCGCTCACGCCGGAAACATGAATCCGGCGATTGCCCAGGTAGGCCCCGCCGCCGGCCGACGCCGTGAACAGGTCTTCCCGAACGGGGTCGAAGACGACACCCAGGACCGGCTTGCCCCGGAACACGAGGCCGATGGATACCGCGAAAACGGGCAGCCGGTGGGCGAAATTGGTGGTCCCGTCGAGGGGATCGATCACCCAAAGGAACTCGGCCGGCGCCGCCGGACGGATCCCCTCCTCGGCGAGGAAGGCGTGGCTCGGATAGGCGGCCGCGATATGCTTGATGATGAGCTCCTGGGCGAGGCCGTCGAAGTTCGTCACGAGGTCGACGGCGCCCTTGTAGCCGATGTCCTTGGCCTCGTCCAGGCCGTGCCGCAGCAGCCCGCCCGCGGCCTCGGCCGCCTCCCTGGCAACGGGCAGAAACTCCATCCACTGGCTCATGGGGCGATTATCTTATCAAGACGCGGGCCGGTTCGCAATCCGTTTTCCGACCGGGATTTTGCCCTTTGGCCCGCAATATATTATGATAGACGGATTATAGGCATGAAATACAAGATCATCTGGCGTAGAAAAACCATGAAAGACCCTGAGACCCAAGCCGTCCCGGCGGACCGGCCGCCCCGCTCGAGAAGAAAGCGTATCATCATCATCGCCGCGATCCTGCTTGTGGCCGGGGCCGTGGCGCTCATGAGCATGAGGTCCCGGCGCGAAAAAACGATCCAGGTCACGGCCGAGAAGGCCAGCCGGCATGACCTGACCTCGATCGTTTCGGCGTCGGGCGAGATCAAGCCGAAGAAGAACATCAACATCAGCGCCCATGTCCCCGGCCGCATCATCAAGATCGGCGTCCTCGAAGGCCAGGAGGTCAAGGCGGGCGATTTTCTGCTGAAGCTCGACTCGGCGCAGTACGAGGCCAACGCCGAGCGGGATCGGGCCCTCATCCAGGCCTACCAGTCCCAGCTCATCCAGTCCGAAGCGCGGATGAAGATGGATGCCAACAGCTTAAACCGCCAGAAGCAACTCTTCGACAGCCAGCTGATCTCCGAGGAACAGCTGGAGTCGGCTAAGGGCCAGTCGGACGTCAGCCGTGCCGAAGTCCAGGCCATCCGCCACCAGATCCAGCAGGCCCAGGCTTCGCTCAAGAGCACCATGGACAGCCTGGGCAAAACGGTCTACAACTCGCCCATCGACGGCATGATAACGAGCCTCAAGGTCGAGGAGGGCGAGGTGGCGGTCATCGGGACGATGAACAACCCCGGGACCGTCCTGATGACGATCGCCGACCTCTCCGAAATGGAGGTCGAGGTCGAGGTGGACGAGACGGATGTCGTCGGGGTCAAGCTCGGCGAGAAAGCCGACATCAAGGTGGACGCTCTCCCCAATCAGATCCTTAAGGGCGCCGTCTCTGAAATCGGCAGCTCGGCGATCGAGAAGCTCAGCACGACCCAGGAGGAATCGCGGGACTTCCTGGTCAAGATCACGCTCGAAAACCCTCCCAAGTCGTTGAAGCCGGGCCTGTCGGCCTCGGCGGACATCGTCACCGCCGAAAAGAAGGGCGTCCTAGCGGTGCCCATTTCCGCGCTGGTCCTCAGGGAAAAAGACAACCCCGATCCCAACAAGATAGATAAGATCGAGGAGGAGGGGGTCTTCCTGCTGGTAAACGGGCGGGCCAAGTTCGTCCCCGTCGCCAAGGGAATCATCGGCGGGCTGGATATCGAGATCGCCTCGGGCCTCAAGGAGGGGCAGGAGGTGATCGTCGGTCCTTACGGCTCCCTCCGTGAGATCAAGGACGGCGTCGCCGTTAAGATCGAAGAGAAGAAAAAAGCATAGGCCATGGATTCGCGGGACGACGGCGTGATCCGGGTCGAGGACCTCCAGAAAAGCTACCAGCTGGAAAAACAGGAGGTTCGCGCCCTGCAGGGGGTCACCTTCGCCGTCCGGCGCAACGAATTCATGTCCATCATGGGCCCCTCGGGCAGCGGCAAGTCCACCCTGATGAACATCCTGGGCTGTCTCGACACGCCGACCGACGGGAGCTATTTCCTGAACGGCAAGCTGGTCAGCGCCATGACCGAAAACGAGCTGGCCCGGATCCGCAACCGGGAGATCGGGTTTGTCTTCCAGGTTTTCAACCTGCTGCCCCGCGCCACCGCCTTCCGCAACGTCGAACTCCCTCTGATCTACAAGGGGACGAAGAAAAAAGACAGGGAAGACCGGGTGCGGCGGGCCCTGGAGATGGTGGAGATGGGCGGCCGGATGAACCACCGCCCCAACGAGCTCTCGGGCGGCGAGCGGCAGCGGGTGGCCATCGCCCGGGCCCTCGTCAACGAGCCGTCGATCATCCTGGCCGATGAGCCCACCGGCAACCTGGATTCGAAGACGGGCTCCGAGATCATGAACCTCTTCCGCCGGCTCCACGACGGGGGAAACACGATCATCATCGTCACTCATGACAGGGACATCGCCGACCAGACCCAAAGGATCATCTTCCTCCGCGACGGCCGGATCGAGTGGGACAAGCCGACCGGGGAGTGCGGGTGAGCTTTCTTGGCCGGTTGTTCGGCGTATTTTTCACTCCGGCCAAGACGTTCCGGTCCCTGGCCGAGCGGCCGGTCTGGCTGGACGCGCTGGCGGTCGTCCTGGCCACAGGCGCCGCCTTCAGCTACCTGGCTTTTCCCTTCGTCCAGCAGGACAGGCTCCGGACTTTCGAGGATTCGTCCGCCGGGTTCATCGAAAAACACGGGGAGCATCAGTACGAGGACGCGGTCGCCAGGATCAAGGACAAGAGCCGGGCGCTCGAGGCCTTCATCCTCAAGCCGATGATCGCGCTCACGGGTCTGCTGCTCGTCTCTCTCATCGCCCTGGGGGTGGGCCGGGCCCTCACCCACGGCGGCCACTTTCTCCAGGTTTTTTCGTGCTTCCTCCACGCCGCCTTTGTCGTCGCTTTGCCCGGGAACGCCGTCCGGCTGGCCCTGATCACCGCCCGGCGATCGGCGCTCCAGGCCTCGACGGGCCTGTCGGCCTTATTCCCGGACCTGCCGGCCGGCTCGACCGCCCACGCCGCGTTGAGCCGGGTGGATCTCTTTTCGTTCTGGATGTACGGCCTGTTCGGCCTGGGGCTCGCCTCGGCCTTCAAGCTGAGCACAGGTAAGGGGTTGACGATCGGGTATTCCCTCTGGCTCCTCCGGGGCCTCGCCGGGTTCACCTTGGCCGTCGCCGGCAAGGGGCTCTTCCTCTGACCGGGCGTGTTGACATAAGCACGGCCGTCCCCTAAATTATCTGTATGACCGAAGACCTGTGGCGCGGCCGTCTGGCCGAAACATGCCTGCCCCTGCTGCTTTTCCATTTCTGGGAGAGACGGAAATCGGGAGCGCTTCATCTCCGGGCCGAAGCCGGCGAGAGGGATCTCCTGATCTCGCGCGGCGAACAGGCCTTGGCCGAAGGGTTCTTTTCCCAGGAGCTTTTCCGTAAGAGGCTGATGGCCGCGCGGGTGATCGGCGTTCTTCAGATGGAAGAGTGCGCGAACTTCGCCCGGGAACACGGCATCTCTTTGCCGCGGGCCCTGATCGAGCGGGGCGCGCTGGCGGCCGACCGCGCTTTCGAGCTCGTTGTCGATTCCTGGCTCGACGAATGCCTGCCGGCCTTCGACTGGCCAGACGGCGAATTCGTGTTCGAGCCGGAGGCGGAGGTCCGGGCCGCCCGGATCTTCGCCGTCGTGCCCACCCACGAGTTCATCCTCCGGGGCATCCGCCGGATGAAGAATGTCAACCAGATCGAGGCCTGCCTGCCGCCCGAGACCGAGACCGTTCAGATCGTCTCGCCGAGCCAGGCCGGCCACCTGCCGCTCTCCCCGTCGGAGAGGCACGTCCTGAGGCTCCTTCACGAATCTCCGCGGTTGCAGGCCCTGTACGCCGAAAGCCAGGTCGGCAGGAGGGAGGCGCAGCGCGCCGTCTGGGCGTTCCTCGCGCTGGGGCTGGCGGGCCAGCCCAAGTCACAGAGCAAGGTCAAGCCGGCGGCCGAGGCCGCGTCCGGAGGGTTGGAGCGGGCCTGGACGGATTTTAACGACAAGTGCTCCTATATCTTCAGGTATATATCCAAGGAGATCGGCCCCGTGGCGATGAATGTGCTCGATAAGGCGCTGGATGAGGTGAGGCCGCGGCTGGCCCCGCCGCTCCAGAGCCTCGAGCTCAGGTCCGACGGCCGGGTGGAGCTCAAGCCATTTCCCGTTTCGACGCTCGGCGCCCCCCAATCCGAGAGCCGGCGGGCCCTCGTTGATATCCTGAGCGAGATCCTCGTGGCCGAGGTGCTGGCCGTCAAGAAAACCCTGGGCAACGATCACGAGGCCGCCGTCGTCAAGGGCCTGGAAAAAGTCGGGGAACAGGGATGAACCGGCGCCAGGTCCTCGCTCTTCTCCTTCTCATCACGGCTGCGGCCGTCTGGCTCCTGGTTAAAATTGCGCTCTGACCGCAGCCTCCTCGTCGTCATCCTCGGCCCTACCGCAGCGGGCAAAAGCGCATTGGCCGTCGACTTGGCGCTGCGTTTCGAGGGCGAGATCATCAACGCCGATTCGATGCAGGTTTACCGGGGCTTCGACATCGGGACGGCCAAGCCTTCACCAGACCTCCGGCGGCGCGTTCCCCATCACCTGCATCGACATCATCGAGCCCGCCGTCCAGTTCACCGCCGCCGACTTCGCTACCAGGGCGGCGGAGGCCGTGCGGCTCATCCAGGGGCGGGGGCGGATCCCCTTTGTCGTGGGCGGAACGGGGCTCTATATCAGGTCGCTCCTCGACGGTCTCTTCCCCGGTCCGGGGTCCGACCCGGCGGTGCGGGCGCGGCTGGAGAACGAGGCCCGGACTTCGGGCCTGGACGGCTTAAGAAAAGAGCTCGAGCGGGTCGACCCTGTCTATGCCGCTCTTGTCGGCCCCCGCGACAAAGTGCGGATAGTGCGGGCCCTCGAGGTCTATGCCTTGACGCGGCGGCCGATCTCCCAGCATTTCTCGAACACCAAGTCCCCGCTTGAGGGCGCGGAGCCCGTCAAGATCGGGCTGAACCTCGACCGGCCGGCGCTCTACCTCAAGATCGAGGAGAGAGTGGACAGGATGTTCCGGGAGGGCCTGCTCGAGGAAGTCCGCCGCCGGCTTGACGAGGGCGTCCCGGAGACGGCGCCGCCGTTCCGGGCCCTCGGCTACAAGCACGTCGTGCGCTGCGTCAGGCAGGGCCTGCCCGTCGCGGAAGCCATCCGGCTGACCAAGCTCGACACTCGCCACTTCGCCAAGCGGCAGATGACCTGGTTCCGGAAAATGCCGGGCGTGACCTGGCTCCCGGCCGACGACCCTGCCGGGCTGGCCGCCTTCCTCGAGGAGCGGCTCGCCGCCTGATCATGGAAAAAGCGATCCTCGTCCACCTGGCCATCGGCCGGAACGAAAAAAGGGAAGCCGAGGAGTCCCTGGCCGAGCTGGCGCTGCTGGCCGCGGCCGCGGGCGCCCAGGTCGTCGAGCGGGTCCATCAGTACCGGCCCAAGGCAAGCCCCAGGTATTTTGTCGGGGAAGGCAAGGCGGAAGACCTCGCGCGAAGGAGGGACGAGCTCGGCGCCGACCTCATCATCTTCGACCACAACCTGAGCCCGACCCAGCAGCGGAGCCTCGAGGAAATGACCCGGGCCAAGGTCATCGACCGGACCCAGCTCATCCTGGACATTTTCGCCCAGCGCGCCAGGAGCAACGAGGGAAAGCTCCAGGTCGAGCTGGCACAGCTCGAATACCTGCTGCCCCGGCTGACAGGCAAGGGCATCGCGCTGTCACGGCTGGGCGCGGGCATCGGGACGCGGGGCCCGGGCGAAAAAAAGCTCGAGGTGGACAGGCGGCGGATCACGGACCGCATCCACCGGATCGAGCGCGAGATCGAAGGCATCCATAAGCGCCGGCAGAGCCAGCGGCATGGCCGGCGCCGGGGACCGGTGCCGACCGTTTCGCTCGTCGGCTATACGAGCGCTGGCAAATCGACCCTCTTCAACGCCCTGAGCGGCGCCCAGCGGTACACCTCGCCCGGCCTGTTCGCCACGCTGGACCCGGTCCTGCGGCGCGTTGAGTTCAGCGACGGCCTCTACTTTTTCCTGAGCGATACCGTGGGGTTTATCCGGAAGCTCCCGGTCGAGCTCGTCTCTTCATTCCGGGCGACGCTCGACGAGATCCGCGAAGCCGACTGCCTCCTTCACGTCATCGACATCTCGTCGCCCGGCGCCGACGAGCAGGCCCGCTCCGTAGATAAAATCCTCGCCGATATCGGGGCCTCCGACCTCCCCGTCATCAGGGTCTTCAATAAGGTCGACCGGCTTCCCTCGAAGGACGACCTGCTCGCCCGGAACGCCGACGCCGGCGACCGGCCCGCCTATGTCTCGGCCAAAACGGGCGGGGGATTGCCGGACCTGAAGGCCAAGATCCGGGATATCGTCTTTCAGGACTTCCGGCTCTTTCACCTCCGGTTCCCCGAGGACAGGAAAGACATGGCGTCCTCGCTCCGGCGCTGGTCAATCGTCCTGAAGTCCAGGGAGGACGATGGGTTTTCGGAAATTCTGGTTATGGCGGACTCCCGGTTCATGATAAACTATCTTCCCTATCTCGTCGAAGGAGAGGAGAATTGGTGAAGAAAGTCGGATTGCCGCTTGGGCTGTGCGTCCTGCTTGCGTCGTGCGTCCCCGCGCCTCCGCCGCCGCCCAACCTCTACCTCGAGAACCTCCCCCAATCGCTGACCGGGTCGATGGAGCTCGAAGAGCGCATCCAGACCCAGGAAGCCTGGAACTTCATCCGGGAGGGAAGGTTCGACAAAGCACAAAAAGCCCTCACCAAGCTGGGCCCCGAGAATCCGCTTTATGCCATAGGCCTCGGGTACCTCGCGCTCGCCCAGGATGATTATCAGACCGCGGAAGGATATCTCGGCCAGGCCGTCGAGCAGTCTCCGAATTCCACGCTCGCCCGGATCGGACTGGTCCAGGTCTTCCAAAAAACGCAGGCGGACGACAAGACCATCAACGAGCTCCGCGAGGTCCTGAAGCTCGACTCGCGCAACTCCTGGGCCAGGGACAGCTACGAGGCCCTCAAAAAACAGAAGACTGAGGCCGCGGTCGATGAGGCCCGGGCCGCCGCCGCCTCGGGCGACGACCAGAAAGCCGCCGATGCCTACCTCAGAGCGCTCCACTACTCCCCCGAATCGCCGGCCATCCACCTCGCGCTGGCCGCGATCTACCAGAAGGAAAACAAGCCTTCGAGCTCCCTGGTCCATCTGAAGGCCGCGGCGGCGACCGACCCGGAAAACGTGGGGGTTCTCGCCGATTACGCCGACACTCTCGATGAGGCCAAGCAGTACGAGAGGAGCCTCGAGGTTTACGAGAAGATCCTGGAGATCGAACCCGGGAACGCCAAGGCCAAAGAGCGGGTCGAGGCCATCAAGAACCGGCTGGGGATCTTCGAGCTCCCCAGCAGGTACAAGGACATCGCGACGCTGCCGGCCATCGGCAGGGAGGACTTGGCCGCCCTGATGGCCGTCAAGCTGCGGAACGACCTGGGAGAAGCCCCGGGAAAACCGCCGATCATCGTTGACATTTCCGCTTCCTGGGCCTCGAAATTCGTCCTGAAGGTCACCTCGCTCGGGCTGGTCGACGTCTATGCCAATCACACCTTCCAGCCGCGCCGGCTCGTGACGCGGGCCGACCTGGCGGGGGCCCTGGACCGGGTCGTCGCCTACCTCGCCGAGCGGGGCCACCGGCTCTACCGCCAGATCCCCCCGGAGCGGATCCAGGTTTCGGACGTGACTCCGGAGCACGCCGACTATCGCCCGATCAGCGATGTCCTTTCCTATCAGATCATGGAGCTGTTTTCGGACCGGACCTTTCGCCCCGAACAGACCGTCTCGGGGACCGAGGCCGGCCAGGCGATCGACGCTTTGCTGGCCCTCCTGCGGTAAGCGCGGCCGGCGAAGAGGACAACGAGGAACTGGCACGGAATGACGAGCACCAGGGACGGAAACAAATTCCTGAACCTGCCGAACGCCCTGACAAGCCTGCGGTTCGTGCTCGCCCCGGTTTTCGCCTTCATGGTCATCCGGAACCGCCCCTTGGCGGCCCTCTTGGTGATTTGTCTGGCGGGAGCTACCGACGTGCTGGACGGGTTCGCCGCCCGCAAGCTGAGGCTCAACACGGAAATCGGCGTCCTGATCGACCCCCTGGCCGACAAGGTCCTGGGGGCGACCGGCTTTGTCCTGCTTTCGATCAAAGGGCTGGGTGGCGCCTATGTCATCCCGGTCTGGCTGACGGCGACGGTCCTGGGGCGTGACCTTATCATCCTCGCGGGCGGGCTGCTCATCAGCCTGGTCCGCGGACGACGGAAGTTTCCCCCCAGCGTCCTGGGGAAAGCCTGTACGGTCCTTCAGGTGGCGACGGTCGTTTGGGTGGTCCTGGCGAACTATGTCCAGGCCTCTGCCTGGCGGCTGTACCCGGCCATCGCTTGGGCCACTTCGTCCCGAACGCTTTCTTGGTTCTTCTCGACGACCCTGGTTCTCACGGTCGTTTCCGGAGCCCAGTACATCAGCCGCGGTTACCGGATGATGTTCCCCGGGCGGGATATAGGGGCCTAAGCCATATTGCGGTCGATAAAACCCTTCCGCAGCGTCATCCAGATGATCTTCATGTCCAGACCCGGCGACCAATTCTGGATGTAATAGAAGTCGTACTCGATCCGCTTGTCGATGGGGGTGTCCTGCCGCAGGTTGTGGACCTGGGCCCAGCCGGTGATCCCGCACTTGACCTTGTGGCGCAGCATGTACCTGGGGACTCTGTCGGCGAATTCCGCAACAAACTCCGGCCTTTCGGGCCGGGGGCCGATCAGGCTCATTTCGCCCTTGAAGACGTTGACGAGCTGGGGCAGCTCGTCCAGGCTGAATCGCCTGAGGAACCGGCCGATCTTCGTCATCCGCGGGTCGCCGGGCCGGCACATCACCGGGCCCGTCTCTTTTTCCGCGTCGCAAACCATGGTCCGGAACTTGATCATCTTGAACCGGCGGCCGTCCATGCCCATCCTCTCCTGGAGATAGAAGACGGGACCCTTGGAGCCGGCCTTGATCAGCAAGCCGATGATGAGGAGGAACGGCGAGAGGATAAGCAGCCCCAGGGCCGAGACGGCGATGTCCGTCACGCGTTTGGCCAGGCTCCGCATGCCGCGCAGGGCGACGTCGTCGATCGAGATCACGGGAAAGCCGTCCAGGTCCTCGATGTTGGCCTTCAGCGTGAGCAGTTGGAAGAGGTCGGGGATCAAGCGGACGGTGACGAGGTAATTGTTGGCGACCTTGACCAGGTCCAGGACCTTGGCATAGTTGTTCAGGTCCAGGGCGATAAAAACCTCGCTCGTCTCGCCGCGGTCGAGGACCGCGGCCAGGTCACGGATGCCGCCCAGGACTTCCACGCCGCCGGCGACGGCGATTTTTTCGCCGGGGGCGCGGTCGTCATCCAGAAACCCCTGCACCCTGAACCCGAGGTCACGATAGACGCAGACCTTCTGGGCAACGGCCAGCCCCATCTCCCCCGCCCCGACGACCAGAACGTTCTGAAGGTTGAGGCCCTTGGCATAGCGCCGCTTCATGAAATAGTAGATCTGGTTCCGGAGGAAGGTGATCACGAAGATGACCGTGATGAAATAAACGACCAGAAAGCCGTGGGAAACCTTCAGGGTGACCCGGAACAGCGGCTTGGCTCCCTGGCTGTAGCTGTAGAGGTAGCTCATCACGGCAAAGACAGCCAGGATGGTCAGGACGGCGTTCAGGCAGATGGCCAGAAAATCGTCGATCTTCGCCCGCTGCAACCGCGTCTTGTAAAAGCCCTGGAGGTAGAAGATGAACAGGTGCGTCAGCAGGAACAGCGGGAAGACGGCGACATAATAGCGCAGGGGCGGAATGCCCCGGTCGGTGGGAATGATATAGGCATAGAACCGGAAAAGATACGAGTAGAAAAACGACGCCAGGATGGCCACCGCATCGCTGAGGACGAACAGGCCGACGAGACCGGACCGCTTTCTCTGGATCATGGCCCGGTCCTGAAGGCCTGCCACCTGCTTTCGAGATAGGCGGCGAGCCTCTCCTTGAAAAGAGAACGGGAAAAGCGCATGGCGTTCGACCGAAGGTCGGAGTTATTAAATTTTAAGGCCCGAAAATTGTCAAGGGCGTCCCGGAGGCCGGCCGGGGACGGCTCGGAAAAAAAGACTCCGGTCTCCCCCGGCAGAACGCTCTCAAGGACGCCGCCGCGGCCGTAAGCGACGACCGGGCAGCCACAGGCCTGGGCCTCGACCGCGGAGATGCCGAAGTCCTCCTCGCCCGGCATGAGCAGGGCCAGCGCGCCCCGGTAAAGCTCCCGCAGCCGGTCGGGCGGCACCTGGCCGAGAAACTCGATGTTGGGACGGGCCCGCCGGGCCAGCTTCCGGAAATCCGGGCCGGCCCCGACGACCTTGAGCGGCTCGCCCGTCGCGTTGAACACGTCGACGGCCAGGCCGATCTTCTTGTACGGCACGAGCGCCGAGACGATCAGGAAATAGTCCCTCGCCGGCTCCGCCTCCGGGAGAGTGAAAAAATCGGTGTCGGCGGGGGGATGGATGACGTCGGCATCGCGCCGGTAGTACTTCTTGATCCTGCGGGCGACATTCGTGGAATTCGCGATGAAGTTGTCGACGCGGGCCGAAGAGGTCACGTCCCAGATCCTCAGCCGGTGGATAACCCGCGGAACGAACAGCCGGGGAAGAAGCGACATGTCCCGGGCCGAAAAATAAGCCGAATACTGGTTCCAGGCGTAACGGACCGGGGAATGGATGTAGCTCAGGTGGAGAGAATCGGGTCCGGGGATGATTCCCTTGGCCACACAGTGCGAGCTGCTGACGACGAGGTCATAATCGGTAAGGTCGAAGAGCTCGACGGCCAGCGGGAAAAGCGGGAGATAAAGGCGGTATCTTTTCCGCAGGAACGGAAGCCGCTGGATGAAGCTGGTGCGGATCTGGCGCGCTTCCAGCCGGTCCACCTGGCTCCCCGGAAAATGGAAGAGCGTGTAGATCGGGGCGGCGGGGAATATTTCCGCCAGGACTTCGAGGACTTTTTCACCGCCCCGCTGCCCGGTAAGCCAGTCATGGACCAGGGCGACGCGGATCTTTTCCATTGGGGTTGATTATAAAAACGGGTCCCTTGTTTGTCAAACCGGTCTGCCTAAAGGTAGGCATCTCTTTTTATGTGATCGTGATAGTCCCTCAATAGGGTCCTGTCACGGCGCCTCCCCGTCGAACCTCTGCCGGAGGAGCTGACCCTGAAGCCTCCCCTGATTGGCCAGGGGAGGTTGGAGGGGTTAATATCTAAGGAAATTTCCGGGGAAGCGCCTCCGTGTGCGGGCCTTGCGGGGACTATCGCCGTACCACCCTTCCGTTGATTCCAGCGCATCACATAAAAAGAGATGCCTCCCGCTCAAGGCCGCTCAGCTTGTCTCGCCCTAGTATCCCGTCTCGTAAGTTCCTTTCCAAAGGCCTGTGTATGACGGGACACTTCCAGGGGGGAGTCAAGCTCCCCCCTCGGCGTTTCGTTTCACTCACTGACCCCCTGAGGGGAACGACGCCGTCCCCCTCAAAACTCCCCCGCGATGGTGCGTCTTCGTCGCACTTTGAGAATGCCAAGTTATTTGCGAGACGCACCACTAGTCGTCGTCAGCCGGGTTCAAGGCTGTTTTTTGGCGATAGAGGCGCAGGTACAAGTCCTGGTGTTGCTCGACGGTGCGGCGAAGGGGGAAGCGCGGAGGAATGAGCGACCGGGCGGCATCCCCCAGCGCGTCCGCCCGTTCCCTGTCGGAGAGAAGCCCGATGACGGCGTCGGCCAGGGCGTCGGCGTCGGCCGGAGGGATGAGGACCCCGGTCTTACCGTCCTCGACGACCTCGGGAACTCCATCGACCGCGGTGGCCACGATCGGCCGGCCAAGGGCGGCCGCCTCGACCAGTACAAAAGGCAGCCCCTCCCAGAGAGACGGCAGGACAAAGACGTCGAAAAGCGACATGATGGAACGGGCGTCGTCCCTTTCTCCGAGGAAGACGAACCGTCCGCTGAGCCCGAGGGACGCCGCCCGCTTCCTGAGATCTCCTCCCAGCGGCCCTTCGCCCACGACAACGATCCTGGCCCTCGGGCTCGCGCCCAAGATCCGGGGCGCAGCCCGCAGGAGATGGATGATCCCCTTCTGGCGGTGCAGCCGGGCCACAGTTCCGACGATCGGGCCCCCCTGGCCCAAGCCGAGGTTGTCCCTGAGGCCGGCCGCCGGCGGCGGTCCGCCCGCCGCCGGGCTATCAAGGCCGTTGGGGACGACGACCAGCAGCTCCGGGGCCGCCAGTCGGTGCTTTCTGGCCAAGGCCAGGTCCGACTGACAGACGACGACCAGCGCATCGGTCGACCGGGAGAGAAACCTCTCCTGCCAGATCGATAGACGCCGGAGGACGGGGTTCCGGTAATGGAGGTAATGAATGCCGTGGAGCGTGTGAACGACGACCGGGGTCCGGGCCCGGCGGGCAGCCAACCTCCCGTAAAGCCCGGCGTATCCGCCGTGGGTGTGGAGGATGTCGGTCTTTTCGCCTTCCAGGATCCGGGCGATCGCGGCCGCCGGCCGGAGATTGAGGCGCGGACCCGGAGCAAAGGGAAGGTGGCGAAGGCCGCTCCGGCAGGCCTCTTCGACGAGCGGCCCGGAGCCCCCCGACGAGACCGCCACATCGAACTGCCCGGCGTCGAGGCCTCGCGCGAGAAGCAGGACGGCCGTCGGACCGCCCCCGAGCACCGGCTTGTCGATCATCTCGATGATTCTGAGCTTGGCCATCGGCTGATCAGCCTAGCGGTGCCCCGAGATCTTCTGTTCGAGCCGCCGGAGGATCTCCCGCTCCTCGACGGTCAGGGACCGGAAGAGCCTCAGCCCGATAAGGTTCAGGCAAAGGCAGGACCGAAGAAGAAAAACGGACAGGCCGGTTCCGTGCTTTTCATAATAGTAGAGCTGGCTTTCCCGGTAATGGAGCCGGCTTTTCAGCCGGCGCGGGGCGGTGCTCGCGCCGCCGAAGTGAACAACTTTGACTGTGGGATCGTAGACGAGCTCGAGCCCCAGATCCCGGATCCTCCGGCAGAGGTCGATGTCCTCGAAATAGATGAAGAAATTTTCGTCGAACAGGCCGGCGGCCTCGACGGCGTCACGACGGGCCAGCAGGCAGGCGCCGCTCAGCCAGCCGACGGAGCGAGCCTCGCGGGATCGCCTCAGGGCGATCCGGTAATAAGGATTGAGGATGAGCTTCTGACGCAGCTCGGCGAAAAAACCAACGTCCTTCCCGAAAGAGACCTGGAAGCCCGAGTCCGCGCGGACGAGGGCCGGTCCGAGGGCGCCGGCCTCCGGCCTCCGCTTGAGTCCGGCGAGGAGGCCCCCGAACGCGTCCGGCGGGACGACGGTATCCGTGTTCAGGAAGAGGAGGAATCGGCCGCTCGAAGCCCTGATCCCCGCGTTGTTCGCTCTGGCGAACCCCGCGTTCTCGGCATTGACGATGAGCCGGACCCAGGGGAAAGATTCCCGGACATACTCGAGGCTGCCGTCCTCCGATCGGTTATCCACCAGGATGGCCTCTGCGGCCAGGCCGGCCGCGGCAGTCCGCACCGACTCCAGGCACGCGCCCAAGTGAGGCCGGTCATTGTAGTTCACGAGGATGACGGAAAGCTCGGCGCCGGCGCTCATGCTGACCCCTCCCCCGGTTTGAGGGCGGACAGCAGCCGGGCCAGCTCGGCCGCCGCCGCCGGCCAGGAAAATCTCGGCCTCGACGCCGCGAAAGCGCGGACCGCAGCCGGCCCTGAGGAGGCTTCCGTCAGGGCGGTCCGGAGGGCGCGCGCCACAGCTTCCTCCTCGACCGACTCGACCATGACGGCGAAACCGCTGAAGATCTCGGCGAGCGAGGTCCGGCCGAGAACGACGGCCGGCGTGCCGCAGGCCAGGGCCTCGAGGGGCGGGAACCCGAACCCCTCGTATTCCGATAGATAAGCGAAGACATCCAGGGACGAGTAGAATAGAGCCAGGTCCTCTTCCCGAAGCGCCGCGTCCCACCTCACCCACGGCAGGGACCTGAGCTTGTCGGTCTCGGCCCGGGTGAGGCCGCCCAAGTTCTCCCCGACGATGTGGACGCCCAGGTCCGGCAGATCGCGCCGCAGCCGGCCGACGGCCCTGACGAGCTCGGGGATGTGGCGTCGCCGGAAGATCGACCCGAGGAACCCGACAAGCCTCTTTCCGGCCAATCCCCGGTCGCTTTTCCAGCGGAGCACCATCTCTGGAGGCTGGGGTCGGAACGCCTCCTCGACGCCCCAGCCGATGGTCTTGATCTTCTGGTCCGGCACCATGAAATGCGAAAGTATCTCGCGCCGAGTGAACTCCGACGGCACAACCACGGCGGCCGCCCTGGCCAGGCTCCGGCGCACCAGGAACTTCCGGCTCAGGGCGTATTTGCGGGGGTACCACTCGGGATGGGAGACGGCGGAGATATCGTGCTCGATGAGGACCGCCGTCCCTGAATAAAAAAGAGGCAGAACATAGTTCGAGGCCAGGAAAATATCGGGTCCGTCCGCCCGGAGGGCCCGCCGCAACGGTCCGTTCAGCCAGCGCAGGTAGCCGGCCCGCCAGGGCAGGACAACCTCGGAGACGCCGGGAAGCCTGTCTCCACCGGCCGGCTCTCTTGTATAGACGACAATTGAGTCATTGGGCAGGAGTTCCGCCAGCCGGGGAAGGAAGCTCAGGATGACCCGGCCGACGCCCCGGGCTCCCCGGCCCAGCTCGAACCCGTCCGCGGCGATCTTCATCTCGGCTCACCTATAACACGGGAGCCGGCAGTCTCCACATAAAATTTCAGGGTTTCGGCGGCGGACCTCTCCCAGCTGAAATCCCCGGCCCTCTTCCGCCCCCGGACCGCCAGCTCTTGCCTGAAGCCAGGGTTCTCCAGGACCAGCCGGATCTTCCCGGCCAGCGCCTCCGGGTCTTCGGCCGGGAAATAGAGAGCCGCGTCCGCGCCGACCTCCGGGATGGCGGAGTTCAAGGCCGCCACGACCGGCAGGCCGGCGGCCATGGCCTCGACGATGGGCAGGCCAAACCCTTCGCACAGCGATGGGAATACCAGGGCCGTCGCCAGGCGATAGATCTTCGGGAGGTCCTGCGCCGGCAAGTAGCCCGTCATCGTCAGCGACGGTTCCAGGCCGAGACGGGCGGCCGCAGCGCGGATCGTCTCCGTGTCGCCGCCCGGTGGACCGGCCAGGACGAGCGGGACCCTGTCCCCGTGGATGTGAACGATCTTCAGAGCCTCGATCAATCGCGGCAGGTTCTTCCGGGGCTCCTGCGCGCCCACGAAGAGGAGGAAGGACGGCGGCAGCCCATGAGCCGCCCTGAAGGCCTCGAGCTCGGCGGAGGGAACGTCCTCGAAAAAGCTCCGGTCAACGCCGTGCGGGATGACCCGCACCTTCTCGGGCCGGACATCGAAGCGCGTAGCGAGCTGGTCGCGGGTGAACGACGAGAAGGTGATGATGCCATCGCTCCGTTGGAAGAAACCCGCCGCACGCCTGAAAAAAACTTCGCCGGCCTCTTTTCCCGAGCTGGCCGGGGAGTCCATGAAGAAGAGATCGTGCACGGTGATGATCTTCTTTCCGGCGGTCGGCAGGGCGAGCGGCGTGGGGGAATGGACGAGGTCCATCCGGGCGCCGACGAGCCGGTCGAAAGAGGGGAAGAGCCAGCGCTGCCACGCATAGTTGAGCAGCCTCACGGGGATGCGCCGGTCGACCAGCCGGGCCTTGGCGAAAGCCGGGACCTGGCCGCGCGGGAAGCGGTCCTTCCAGGAGGCCGAGAACATGAAGTATTCGTTGTCGCGGTCGAGGCGGGCCAGTTCGAACAGGAGGTTCCTGAGATAGATGCCGACGCCGGTTTCCCGGCGAAGGAACGGACGGACGTCGAATCCCAGCCGCATTTATCGGCTAATCTAAGTCCGTCACCCCAAAAAGTCAATACGGAGAGCGGCCCCGGACAACGGCTTGCTTAATGGGATTCGCGGTGCGATAATACCGCCGAGTGAGGGAGTCCATGAACAAATTCGCGCGCCTCGCCAAAAGGATCGAAAGCTTCCGCGACGAGATGGTCAACCTGCAGATCCGGCTCTGCGCTGTGCCGGCGATCGCCCCGGCCAGCGGGGGTGAAGGGGAGGTTCGGAAGGCCGAGCTCCTGACCGGCTTTCTCCAAAAAACTCCCTACGATGACATCGCGCTCATCAAGGCGCCGGACATGGAGGCGCCGATGGGCTACCGGCCCAACATCCTGGCGGTCCTCAAGGGGCAGAAAAGCGAGCGGACGATCTGGATCATGACCCACATGGACATTGTTCCCCCGGGCGAGCTGGCCCAGTGGGAGGGCGATCCGTTCAAGGCCTGGGTTCGGGCCGGCAAGATCTACGGCCGCGGGGTCGAAGACAACCAGCAGGACCTGGTCGCGTCCCTGTTCGCCGTCAAGGCGCTCCGGGCGGAGAAGATCGTCCCCGCCTGCGACATCGGCATCGCCCTGGTAGCGGACGAGGAAACCGGCAGCCTGAAGGGAATCGATTATGTCCTCCGTCACTCCAAGGCCTTCAAGAAGAAGGACCTGATCATCGTCCCGGACGCGGGCAACAAGGACGGCACGCTGATCGAAGTGGCCGAAAAGGGACTCCTCTGGCTCAAGATCAAGACGATCGGCCGGCAGGCCCATGCCTCGACCCCCGAGAAGGGCATCAACAGTTTCAAGGCGGCCTCCTTCCTGGTCACGGAGCTCGACAGCCTGCACCTCAAGTTCCACGACCGGGACCCCCTGTTCGAGCCGCCGATCTCCACCTTCGAGCCGACGAAGAAGGAGGCCAACGTCCCGAACATCAACACCATCCCGGGCGAGGACGTCTTCTACCTGGACAGCCGTCTCCTCCCGAAGTTCAGCATCGAGGCCGTGGAGGCCGAGATCCAGAAGCTCATCCGGAAGACGGAAAAAAAATTCGGGGTCACCATCACCAGCGAGGAGCAGCAGCGGGCGCCCGCCGCGCCGCCGACGTCGGCGAAGGCGCCGGTCGTCACGGCCATCCGCCGGGCGGTGAAGGACGTCTACGGCGCCGAGGCCAAGGCAAAGGGGATCGGCGGCGGCACGGTGGCCGCGGTCTTCCGGCGGGCCGGCTACGAGGCCGCGGTCTGGTCAAAGATCGACGAAACCGCCCATCAGCCCAATGAATACTGCCACATCCAGAACCTGGTGGGCGACGCCAAAGTCTTTGCCCATGTCTTTCTCCAAGAATAGGCGGGCGAGACGATGCCGGAATTCAGGCTCGTCCTAACGACCGTTCCGGACGAGGAGCTCGGCCGCCGCCTGGCCCGGACGCTCGTCGAAGAAAGGCTGGCCGCCTGCGTCAATGTCAGCCCGGCAGTCACGTCTTTTTATAGGTGGAGCGGGAAGATCGTCGAAGACCGGGAGTTCATCCTGCTCATCAAGACCAAGGCTTCGGCCCTCGAGCCCCTGGAGGCCCGCCTCAAGGAACTCCACCCCTACGAGGTCCCGGAATTCATCAGCCTGCCCGTCGTCTCGGGGTCGCCGGCCTACCTGGGGTGGCTCGACGCCGAAACCCTGGACTAGCGCTCTATCCCACAAGCACGTTTTCCGGCGCCCTTTCGGACTGCGGCGCGGGCGGCGGCTTCGGGGCTCAATCCGAAATCGGCCGATCTCGAAACGCGCCGCTAGGGGAACCGCCGCTGAAAGCGCTGCGCCACGCGGACGGTGTTGAGGTGGATGGCGATGGTGTCCTCGAATTCGACGGCATAGCCGCCGGCCAGCACGACCGCCACGGCGATCCGGCGGCGACGGGCCTCGCCGATGACCAGCAGGTCCCGCTCCCGCAGCCCTTTCTTTGTCAGGCAGAGCCCCCCCAGCTGATCGTGCTCATAGGGGTCGGCGCCGGCCAGATAGATGACCAGCTCCGGGGCGAATTCATCGTACAGCCGCGGGATGCAGCCGCGGAGCGAGGCCAGGTATTCCTGGTCGGTGGCTCCCGACCAGAGCCCGATGTCGACCGAGCTCTGCGTTTTCTCCGCCGGGTAAATGTCCATTTGGTGGATGCTGAAGGTCAGGACATAATCCTTGCCGTGGAGGATGTGGGCCGTTCCGTTGCCCTGGTGGAGGTCGCAGTCGACCACGATCGCCCTGCGGAAGGCGCCCTCCTTCTTGAATTTCTCGACGGCGACGGCGACGTCGTTGAGCATGCAAAAGCCCTCCCCGTGGTCGTGGAAGGCATGGTGAAACCCGCCGCCCAGGTGGACGGCCGTCCCCTTCTCCAGGGCCAGCCGGACCGTCAGGATCGTCCCGCCCACGCTCACCCAGGCGAACCTGGCGAGGTCCGGCGAGAACGGGAGCTCGAGCATGGCGATCTCCGCGCTGGACAGTGTCCCCGTTTTGAGCCTTTTGACGTAGCGGGGAGTGTGGACCAGGAGGACATCCTCGTCGTCCGCCGGCCCGGGGGTGGCGACCTGCTCCTTCCGGGCCCCCAGGAGAAGCAGGCGCTCATAGAGGGCGCGGTATTTCTTGACAGGAAATACGTGCCGGCCGACGTTGGGCATCCAGTAATCGTCGCTGTAGACGAGCGGGACCGGGAACCGCCAGCGGTCGAAGAGTTTCAGAACATCCATGATCCTTCTGAAGGACCTATTACATACCAAAAAACCGCGCCTCCGTAAACATAGGGCTCAGGGTGTGGGCTCGAAAGGGTGTGCTGATATTGCATTGCCGGGCGAAAAATATATGATATTAGCTCCTGTTATTCGGAATGGGTTCCTCTGAGGAGCAATCATGAGATTAATCACCCGCATGGCCCACAGCTTTGTCGCCGGCGACACCAACGCCGAGGCGATCCAGGCCGTTGCCAGACTCCGCGGCCAGGGGATCATGTCGACTCTCGACGTTCTGGGCGAGAGCGTCAAGGACAGGAACACGGCGGAGAAAGCCGTGGCCGCCTATCTCGAGCTCCTGGACGTGATCAAGTCGGCCGGGAGCGACGCCCACATCTCGCTCAAGCTCACCCAGCAGGGCCTGGACATCGATACCGACTACTGCTACCAGAATGTGCGCCGGATCGTCGATAAGGCCAAGTCGCTGCGCGTCTTTGTCCGGATCGACATGGAGGGCACGCCCCACACGCAGCGGACACTCGACCTGTTCGGGCGGCTGCGGCGGGAGTTCGACAACGTCGGCATCGTCATTCAGGCCTACCTCTATCGCTCAGAGCAGGACGTCCACGACATGAACGCGATCGGGGCCAAGGTCCGCCTCTGCAAGGGCGCTTACAAGGAACCGAAGGACCTGGCCATCCAGAGGATGAAAGACATCCGGGTCAACTACCTGAGACTGGCCGACATCCTCTTCCGCGAGGGAGTCTATCCGGCCATCGCCACCCACGACTTCAAGCTGATCGCCCGGATCAAGGAGTACGTCGCCGCCCACGCCATCCCCCGCGACAACTTCGAGTTCCAGTTTCTCTACGGCATCCGGAACAAGTCCTTCCAGAAGCTGGCGGCGGAAGGCTACCGCGTGCGCTGCTATGTCCCGTTCGGGACCCACTGGCTGCCTTACAACTTGAGGCGGCTGAGGGAGCGGAAAGAGAACGTCTGGTTCGTGATCAAGAGCCTCTTTCAGCGTTAGGCTCCGCCCGCGCTCCCGCAGCCGGCCATAAAAAGACCACACCCGGTCCCGATGATTCGGTTTGAGCCTCCCGCCCCGTTCTTTCTCCCGCCATCAGCATCATGACCGTTGGTGAGGGTGGCGACGGCCAAGCACAAAATATGAAAATGTGAAGGTGGGGAAAAACCATCCTCCAAATCATCCCAAAGGGGCATGGGCAGGCGACCCGGTGGAATCTATGATCTCCCCGCAGGAAAGTCCATGAGGTATCGACAGATGAAGAAACCCGCCATTTTTCTTCTCTTGGGGTTGCCCGTTTTGTCCGGGCTCCTGGTTTCTGGAGAAACGCCCTCGTTCTTCGGTATCAAGCCCGGGGCCACAACCCGGGCCGAGGTCGAGCTGATGCTCGGGGAGCCGGTCGCCTTAGCCGACGGCGAGGCCCGGCTCTTTGAATACCCGCCGCCTTCGGGGGCCAACGACGCCAGCAAGGTGGTCATCGGGTTTTTCGACGACACCAAGGAGGTCAGCCGCCTTGATGTCTGTCTCCGGGTCCCTCTCGAGGTCGAACCCCTGCGGCAGGAATTCGGGCGCGCCGCGTTCACCAGGGAGCGGGCCGACGGCGGCAAGGAAGAATTCTACTACCCGCGCTTCCAGGGGATCGTGTTTTCCAGCGGGCCGGACGGCGACCGGGCGCTGGCCATCGTCTTCTTGAGCCCGCGGTACCTGGCCAGCCTGTTCGTTGCCCGCGCGAGGGCCTGCCTCGCCAAGAAGGACTACGAGCAGGCGCGCCTGGAAGCCGAGAAGGCCGTTCTGGCCGACCCGGACGACGCCGAGGGCTACAATGCCCAGGCCCGGTACCTTTACGCGAGGAAGGAATACGATCAGGCCCTGGGCCCCCTGCTCAAGGCCATGAACGCGAAACACTCGGCCGCGGCTTTGGCCGAGGCGCACACGCTGGCGGGGGTGATCCAGAAGAACCATAAGAACTCACCCGAGACCGCCGCCAGGGAGTTCGCCCAGGCCGTCGCGATTTCGGACAGCTACGCCCCCGCACATTTCCAGCTCGGACTCCTGCTTCAATCCCAGCAAAAATACGATCCGGCGATGAAGGAATTCGTCCGGACGCTCGAGCTCGACCCCAAGCACACCTCGGCCAAGGTCAAGCTCGCGGACTATCATTACGACCGCAAGGCATACCGCGAAGCCCTCGGACATTACGAAGCCCTGAGCGTCTGGGCCGAGAGCGAGGCGGCCGCGGGGGCCGACACGGGCCTCAGGTCGCAGATCCACTTCCGCCACGGCTATTGCCTGATGCAGGAAATCAACGAGCTCGCGCCCGACTACAGCCGGCCGATCGCGGAATTCAGAAGGGCGGTCGAGTTGAATCCCCAGGAAGAGATCTATCATTCAAACTTCGGCCATGCCTATGAGAAGGCCGAAAACTGGGCCGAGGCGGAACGATGCTACCTCAAAAGCCTGGCCCTGGTGCCGGGCGCGCTCTTCAGCAACGAGCATCTCGGGATTGCGCTTCTCGAACAGGGCCGCGCCCAAGCCGCCCTCGAACAGGCCGAGAAGACTCTCGCTCTTGAGCCCCGCAACCCGAACCTGATGATGGACATCGCCAGGTGCTGCGCCGCGCTCAAGAAAAAGGGCCAGGCCAAGGAGTGGATCAGGAAGGCCGGGCTCGCCGGTTACGAGGCACGCGAGGGCGCGTGGGACCTCGACCCGTTCTTCCAGACCGTTTTCAAGATTGGCGAGATCGACAAGCTCCTGGTGAAAAAACCCTGAACGGCGGCCGGGAGCGGCCCGGCGGGAGAACCGACATGAAGAAACGTAACGGGATTCTTGTTGCGCTGCTCGCGGCAGTTTGTCTCCCAAACGGCGTCTCCCCCGCCGCGTCCGCGTCGCCGCAGAGCGATGTCCGTCGGGAGAACGAAATCCAGAAGGAGAAGCGTCTCCGGGCGCGCGAGCTCTTCGAGGGGCGTGACGAGTGGATGGCGCCGCCCATCGGACCGGACGAGCACCTCGAGCGCCTCGTGAAGCTGTCCGATGAGGTCATCCGTACCGTTAAGGGGTACCCGGGACTGGATATGACCCTGCCGGCCGTGGCGCAGGAGAACAAGCCGGGCATGGCGCGGGATTATCATGACTACCTCGCGCTTTTCGGCCAGGAGTGTCCGCCTTCGGGGCAGCCCGCCAACTACTACGCGAGCCTGCCGCGGAGGCGCGATCCGAAGGACCCGGCCGGGAGGTCCTACCAGGACCGCCTCCGGGATCTCATCATGAACGATCCCAGGGACAGGCTCGAGCCGGCCGACGTTATGAAACACGCCCTCGACTCCGCCCACGGCAACTACCCCCTGGCCATGCTCACGGCCCACAACTATCTCAAAGAGATCGCTTATGTCGGCAGAGAGGAGATGGATTCCATCGGCAAGGCGGTGAAGCCCGACGACAAAAGCAAGTGGCCGGCGCAATGGTACGGCGTCTCCCCTTGGCTCGGGGACGCCGCCGGCAAACTCCACGGCCTTCGCGATTCCCGGGTCCCGGACAAGATGGGTCCCTGGTATCACTTTTTTGTCTCCTTCGCCGCCGAAGCCTGGGGAAGCGCGGAGGCGGCCGAGGAAATGACGGCTTGGGAGCATTTCTTCCGCCGGTGGAAGGTGTTCACCCCCGACCCGGAGAAATGCGAGGTCGACCTGATCGCTATCCATACGATGAAGGAGATCCGGGGAGAAGCATCCCGGGCTGGCGATGGCGATCCGGGGGGCCGGCCAAATCTCTCGACAGCCCCGCCGCCGGCCGTCCTGGGGAAACTCCGGGTCGAGGCTACGGACCCGCTCTTCCCGGACGTGCCCGCGAATTTCATGTCGTTTAGAGCCGAGACCGGGTCCGCGACGGGCCGATATGTTTTCACGTTTCTAGGCGGACGGGAGGTCGAGGTGCCCGCCGGCAAATACACGATCTCCCTTTACGACAGCATCTGGCACACAGCTAAAGAAAAAGAAGCTCTGGTCGAGCCGGGGCGAACGACCCGGGTGGACATGGTGCTGGTCTATGTCAACGGGTTCCTCGACGTGGCGGTCACGGACGGCCAGACCGGACAGGCTCTGGCCGGCGTGGAAGTGGCCGTGTCGGGCCCGATATCGGACGGCCCCGCTCCCTCGCCGGTGTCACTGAACATCACTCCCGGGACTTACCGCGTGATCGTCCCGAGATCGACGGTTAACGGCAAGCTCTATCGGGAGGGGGAGGTGACGGCGGAAGTCGTTGCGGGGCGCAGGACCCAGGTTACGCTGGCTTTGACGCCCTACGAGGGGCCGCCGGCCGCCGCCCTCATCCGCATCACGCCGGGCGCGCTGGAGCTCCATCCGGGCGACCGGGAGGAGCTCGCGGCCGAGGTCGAAGACAAGGATGGGGCGAAGATCCCGGGGACCTCTATCGTTTGGACGTCATCGGCTCCGGCTGTCGCCGGGGTCGACGCCGCCGGCGGAGTGACGGGGGTCTCCGCGGGCAAGGCCCTGATCACGGCCGCGAGCGGAGGAGCTAAGGCCTCCATCGTCGTTCAGGTTCTCTCGATGATCCAGCTTCAGTCCTGCCGGATCACGAACACTCCCCGGAGCCTGCCGGCCCGGGGCGGGACGTTCCTATTGAAAGGCGCAGCCTACGACACCGACGGCAGGCCGATCGAGGCGGGAATCCGGTTCTCGTGGGCGAGCCACAACACCGAGGTCGCGACGGTCGATACGGAAACGGGCCGCATCTTGACGCAGAAACCCGGGTCGTTCACCGTCTCGCTGGTCGCCGCCGCCGGGGACGGGACGGAGGTCAGTGCGATGGAGGATATCGTCGTCGAGAGCGCCTGGGCGGACGTTCTCGTCGACGGCCGGGTCCTCAAGCCCGACGGCTCGCCGGCGGCCGGCGCCATGGTCGGGGCCGGCGGGGGCCCCGTCGTCATGAGCGACGGCTCGGGCGACTATACCGTGCTCGCGGGCGGCGGCCCGCATAAGGAGGGCGGCACGATCCCGGTCCAGGCCAGCCTCGACGGGGCGTCCGGCCGGGCGAGCGGCAGAGTCCAGGACGGGTTCGTCCGCGACGTCACGATCGTCCTCGAGCCGGCCGCGCCGCCGGCTTCTGTCGCGGCGGCCGCCGGGAATAAGCCTAAAACCCTGACCGCCGAAGAGCGTCAGGCGCGGCTCGACAGGATCAAGGAATGGCAGAAGGCGCTCGACTGCCTGCTCGAGGGCAAGCGAAAGTCGCCGGACGCCTGGCTCGACTGTAACGGCAACTACACGATGCGGAGCCGGGATGTCGAAATCGAGCATTTCCGGCAACTCATCAGAGACGCGCAGCTCGAGCTCGGGCTCCCGGTCACGGTCGCCGGAGAAGCGACGGGCAGGGGAACGCCCGGACTGAGAGCGACATCGGCGGGGTCCGCCAGCCTCGAGGGGGCCGCGGGTGATTTGCTGGCCTTCCTCGAATTCGAAGGACCGGCGCCTTGGTACGCGCCGCCGAACGGCGCCGAAACGCGTCTCGAGACGGGCGCCACGCCGCCGCCGGGTTCGACTCTCCGGACCGGCAAGGATTCGCGCATCACGGTCCTCATTAACAAGCGGACGACCGCAACCATCGCTGAAGAGAGCCGGGTCGGGCTGCCGGGGGCCGAGGCGGGCGGTGGAAGAAAGACCTTCGCTATCCAATCCGGCCGCGTGGATTTTAGCCGGAGGGAGGGTCCTCCATCGTTTGACGACATCGTCGCCGTGACCCCTCACGGGACCGCAGCACCCCAGGGCACGATCTTCCGAGTCGAAGTCGATGAGACGGAGACGCGCGTGAGCGTATTTGAAGGCGTCGTCCACGCGACGGGCCAAGCTATCCTCAAAGACTATGGACCGGGCGTGGAGGCGGGAAAGCGGTCTCCCTCGAAGGAGTTGGATATCCGGGCCGGTGAGGCGGCCCGGATGACGGGGTTCGGTACCGGCTGGCAGGGCGCTGAGCGGGGGGTCGCGCCAGTCCCCAACTGGATCAACGGCAGCCAGCGGACGGCCGGGCAGGGCCAGCCGCCGACGGAGCCGGCTCGCCCATCCGGAAGAGCGGGGTCGGCGGTGCCGAGCTGGGCCGGCGGCGGATCGGCGACTCGAGGCGAGAGTCCGCCGTCGCCCGATCCCCGACCGACGGCGGCCGGTCCCCTCGATGTCCCCGACCCCTGGAACCAGCCGGCCGTTCAGGAGCTCATGGACCAGTGGGTGAACATGGCCGTTCCGCCCAGCAACACGCCCGGCGTCGTGATGCGCTACAACGAGTGGGCGCAGCCGCTGAGCCAGGCGGCGCGGGCCACGGCGAACCCGGAACACCCCGCCGATTGGACGCGCTACCGGTACCTCTGGGAAAACCGCTGGCGGTACGATTCGACCAACCTGTGCAAGCTAGGCGTCTATATCGAAAGGAGCATCAAGGGCGAATCGATCGCCGACTGTCGGACGGCGGGAGTCATGGCCACCGCAAGCGGGACGGCAGCCGCCGGGGAGGGCTCGGAGTCGACGGGGCGCGCGGCGCAACCGGCCACGGCGTCGGAATCCCGCTTGACCGGCAGCGAGCTCTTCGGCTTGCTCGGTGCATCCGGGGCTTTCGAGGAGCTCGATTGGATCAACGCCCCGCCCGACCTCGGCGGAAAGGTGGTCATGCTCTTCCTGTTCCCGGATTGCGCGGGCACACAGGGGATCCCCCAGCAGGCGTATATGTGCCTCCAGCAGGCTCAGAACAACGCCGCCAAGATCGCTTCTCGCGGGAGCGTCTTCGTGTTGATCGCGGGCGGCCGGTGCCAGGACGGCCGGGACGGCGTCGACGCCTGGAGGGCCGTCCTCCAGGGCTTCGGGTTCACCTTCCCGGCGGCCGTCGATAGAAACGGCGGGGCCATCGACGCGCTCTTGAAACTGGGGGGCCGCGCGCCATCGGCGGGAATGGGCTATGTCGGGCTGGTGCTGAGCCCGGATGGCCGAATCCTACGCACGGGAACCTGCAGCGACCTCTTCTGGCACCTTATCGACAACAAAAAGGGGTAGCTGGCCCGTACTGCAAAAAGAATTGCCGAAATCGAAAGCTACTAGACCGCGAAAATCATATGACTATGCCGGCTTTCGGTGCCCCTGCTCCGTTCGTTAGGCGAGGGCTCAGGGGAGCTCGACGCTGATATGCGCGCCGGCAAAATAGATGAAAACTACGTAGAACAGCCAGAGCATCAGGAAAAAAATCGAGCCGATGAAGCCGTAGACCGCCGCCTGGCCGTGGATTGAGCTGACATACCAGCCGAACAGGACTTTCAGGATTTCCCAGAGGACCGCGGTGAACAGGCCGCCGATCAGCACGTTCCTCCAGCGGATCCTTTTATCGGCCAGGTAGCGGTAGGACGCAGAACATAACAGTATCTCGCCAAGGAAGGCGATCGATTCGACGGCCCAAAGCGCCCGGATGACTGTCAGGCGCTCCAGTCTGCGGGCCAAGACGAAAAGGGTACTGCCGCCGAGCATCAGCAGAAGCACGACGACGGCGACGGCCGCAAAAAAGCCGAAAGCCTTCAGGGTGGCGATCCAGCCGGTGGTCTTCTTCTGCGTCCCCATGACTCTGTTGAGGGCATAACGCAGCTGACCGAAGGCGGCGAACGACGAATAGACCAGCACCAAGAAGCTGACGGCCGAAGCGACATGGCCGCGGTTCAGGGCTCCGATGAGGACCCGCGTCACGGTCTCAGAAACGCCTTGGGGGAAAGTCTGAAGCAGCCGGTCGATCTGCTGCAGCGCCTGCCGCCGGTCAAAAAAGATCGAGGCCAGCGAGACAACGAGCACGAGAAAGGGGAAAAGCGATAAGAAGCCAAAGTATGAGACTGAGGCAGCCAGGGTGATCACGTTCTTGCCCATGAAACTCCGGTAGAGGTCGCGGGCGTGCGACAACAATCTGTGAGCCATGCCTTTCCCCTGTGCCGAAATCGCTTTAATTTCATTATAGCAGACCCAATGGGGTCGTCGATTTATGTCTATTCTTGAACGAAACACAGACGATGGTCGACGAGGCCATGGAAGCGGGTTCACGACTGAGAAAGCGGCCCGAAGAAATGCGATTTCCAGCTGTTAGATTGGCATGATTCTTGTATGTATTCTTGGGGGGAAATTGGGCGGCTGGCGTCGATTTCCAGCCAGGAGGGATAGGGTTTGGCGAACCGTAAGAGAAAAGCATCATGGATTGCAGGAGGGGTGTTTCTGGCCGTCATCGTCCTGATCCTCCTCATTCTTCTGTTCGGCGTCAAAGCTCTTAAACCCCGGATTGAAGCGACCGCGTCGAAAGCCCTGGGAATGGAGGTCCGTATCCGGGGCGGAATGAGCCTTTCTCTGATCCCGGTCTTCGGCACCTCGCTCGCGGATATCACCGTCAGGAACGGCGGGGCTGACGTGGCGACCGTTGCGAAAATGAAATTAGGGCTGAAGCTCCTGCCCCTCATCAGGCACAGGTTCGAGATCACCCGCCTGGATTTCGTCAATCCCGTCATTTCCATAATCCGGCAGAAAAATGGAAAGCTCAATATCGAGACGAAGGAGAGCGAACCGCCGGCAAATCCCGTGACTGTGAAAAAGCTTGCCATCTCTCAGGGAAGCCTCGTTTATTCCGACCTTATTTCCGGGGAGAAAATTGAATTGGAGGGAGTCGATATCTCGGCGGGATACCTCACGGCCGGCGGGACGCCCGGCACGGGCCCGTTGAAGACTCTCTCGCTCAGCGATGATATCCGTTGCCGGACGATCAAGGCGGGAAACGTCACGCTGACCGACCTCGTCATGAGAATCGCGGGTGAAAACGGCGTCTTCGACATCAGCCACGCCCGCGGGAGCGTTTTCGGCGGGCTGGGGAGCGGTACCCTCCACGCGGACTTCACGGGGACAGAACCCCAATTCAAGATCACCTGCTCCCTGACCCGGCTCAAGATCGCGGAGCTGCTTCAAGAGCCTTCGAAGGCGAGGAGCATCGAAGGCTGGGCCGACTTTACCGCGGACTTGACCGCGAGGGGAAAGACCGCGGTCAAAGTGAAACGGTCCCTCAGCGGCCAGCTCTCCTTGAACGGCGAGAACATCGCGCTCAACACCATCGATATCGATGAGATGATCCCATCGCTCCAACGAAGCCAGAGCTTTAACCTGGTGGATGTCGGGGGGTTCTTCCTGGCGGGCCCCTTGGGGTCGGCCGTCGTGAGAGGTTACAGGTTCGCCGACTTCTACGATCAATCCCATGGCGGAAATGGCATCATCGCCAGGCTCGTGTCGGTTTGGAAGGTCGGCAACGGCGTCGCCCAGGCGGTCGATGTCGCCATGGCCACGAAAAAATACCGGATCGCCATGCAGGGCGGGCTCAATTTCATCAGCAACCGCTTTGAGGTCGTTACCGTGGCGGTCGTCGATCAGCGCGGCTGCGCTGTTTTCAGCCAGAAGATCTCCGGGCCGTTCAGCAGTCCTGAGATCGGCAAGGTCAACTTCTTGGGATCGATCACGGGTCCCATGACGAGCATATTCAAGAAATTGAAGAGGTTATTCGTTCACCCGAAATGCGTTTTGTTTTACACGGGCTCCGTCGCCCCCCCTGTAACGACTGCCAAGCTGCCCTGACCTTCTCCGGCCGCGAAGCTCGAGACTAACGGAGAAACCGGTTTTTCTCACGGCCCCATCATCACGGCCAGCGGTTTCAGGGGAGGGATATTTTGACAAATGATCTTGAGGGCTGCGGCCAAAGGAACGCCCAAAGCGATAATGAAAACAAGAAACAGGAAGATAGCTGCTTCCAGGTATCAACTGAGAGCCCAAGAAGACGGAAAATGTGCAGTTTAACAGGAAATGTACTGTTTTATAGGACGATTTCTTAGCCGGAAAAACGGCTCGATTTGTCCAATGGGAGGCTTTGAAGCAGCGGTCACCCAAAATTCCTCCCTTTTCCAGATAGGAGATTCTTTGGCTTGGGCTTTTTTCGTCCGGCAGATTGTTCCCGCCGTGCCGAGAACGCAGGAAAATCTTGGCATGAAAACTGCATAGAGATAGGGTAGTTTCTCCCAAGTCCATCGTGCCATCCAATCACGGCTGGGCGCGGGACGGCGGGAGGCAAATTAAAAAAAGGAGGTTGGGATGCTTGAAACAATTTTGATCATCCTGGTCATTCTGTGGGCTCTCGGATTCTTCGCGTTCCACGCCGGCGGCTTGATCCACGTCCTCATTGTCATCGCCTTGATCGTTCTGATCATACGACTGTTGCAGGGCCGGAAGGTTCTTTGACGGGGAAAACGCCAAGATGATTTGGCCGAAGGCCCGGGCCTCAAGGCGGATATGGGGACTCCTCGCAGGCCTCGGTCTGATGGCCCCCGGTCTCTTTTCCGCCCAGGTTTTCAAATACCAGAAAATCAAGCCTGACAAGGGATACTTGATCCGGACGGTTCCCTTCGAAAAATGGCTGGAAAGGAACTATTGCGGCCCGGCCTGCCTGGCGATGGTCCTCAATTACTGGGATGAGACGCGGTCCTTCAGCCAGCGGAAGATCACGGATGAGATCTATGATTCACAAAGCCAGGCGACCTATAACTCCGAGATGGTCTTGTATCCGCGAACCAAAGGCTTTGAGAGCTACTCATTTCAGGGCAATCTGCAGATTTTGAAGGATGTGGTTGGGAAAGACATCCCGGTGATCGTTCTGACCAAAACCATTCGACAGATCGCCAAAGGACACTACCGGGTGGTCATCGGGTTTGATGATGACCAGGACCAGATCATCTTCCACGACCCCTATTTCGGAGGCCGGACGGCCATGTCGTCCAAGGATTTCATGAAGGTATGGGAGCTAGGAAAGGGGCGGAACCAGTCTCGGTGGATGATGGCCGTGGTGCCCGGTCAAGGTCCTTTCCCTTTTCCCGCCCTGCAAAACGACCCTCTGACCGCTCTTAATCTGGCCACGGCTTATTACCGGAGGTCGGATTTCATGAAATCGAAGGAGCAGTGGGCAAAAGCCGGGGAAGCCCTCAGCGGAGATCCCTATCCCCTGTACAGCCTGGCCATGGTCAGCCTTAGAGAAGGCAAGATAGAGGAGGCTGAGGCTTATGCTCTAAAGGCCATCAACCTGGACGGAAAAAGCGCCTACGCCCATGACGTCCTGGGGCTGGCTTACGCCAGTCGGGGGAGCCTGGTCGAAGCTTTGCAATCCCTCGGTCAGGCTCTCCAGCTTGCTCCCGGTGAGGATTTCATCCGAAAGCATTATCTCCAGGTCAGGGCTCTCTACATCGAGGGGGCCCGGCTTGAAAACATTCAAAAAAAGGAGAAGTCGAATGAGAAGACAGGTTAAGATCGCAAGTGTCCTGTTGATGGTCGTCTTGCTCTCTTCCTTTGCAGCTGCCGTTCAGAAACCGGCGGCTCAGCAGGCGGGGACGACGAATCAGTTCGTGATCGGCGCACAAGACGTGATCACGGCTTCCGATGCCGGGGGAGGCGCGATCTCCTCCAGAGATCTGCTCATCATCTCCACCATCGGTATTTTGGTCCTGGTGGCCGTATTGGTGCTTTAGCCTGAGCGTGTCGGGCGGTTACTTTCTTCCGGGAGATAGAACAAGAAGTTGTTCTCCCGACTGATCTCAAGGGGGCGTCCTCTCACAGGAGAGGACGCCCTTTCTCACGCTGCGTAAGACGTTTTTCAAATTCCATCGTCCGCGGATCTCGAGGTAGAGGCGAAAATCAAAGACATCCCCCGATTTCAGGTTTGAGGAGGCATAGCTCCATGAAACTCGCAGGCATTGTTCTCATCGTTCTCGGGGTCTTGGCTCTGGCCTATCAGGGTATACGCTACACGACTCACGACAAGCTGATCGATATCGGGCCGCTCAAGGTCACGGCTACGGAAAAAAAGAACATCCCGCTGCCTCCGATCGTGGGAGGACTGGCGGTCGTCGCGGGTATCGCGCTGATCTATATGGACCGCAAAAAGACATAACGGAGCGTTCGCGGAGTTTGTTCCCGGCTGACCGGCGAGGCCCGGCGCCAGGATCTCCGCAGACCACGGGGAGGATATCTCCCTCGAGCTCCGAGAAAAAGGCCTCCTCACTCCCGCCGGCGCACCCGGCCGGTCTTGATTATCCATTTTCTTTATTTATAATTTCCACACTGCCGGCACACAAATGGAAATCCTATGGCCGATGTTCTGATCATCGATGATGATAAGCTCATTTGCGACTGGATCGCGAATGTCGTAACCGAGTTGGGGCACAGTTCATTTTGTGCCCATACACTCGAAGAGGGGCTCAGGAAAGCCCAATCCGAGCCCTTCGATATCGTTTTTGTCGACGTGCGCCTGCCCGACGGAAGCGGCCTGGACATCATCCCGAAAATCAAGGCCAGTCGATTCTTTCCTGAAATCATCGTTATCACGGGACTCGGCGATCCCGACGAGGCCGAAATCGCCATTAAGAGCGGCGCCTGGGATTATCTGGAAAAGCCGGCTTCCATCAAAGCCATCAAGCTTCCCGTTATCCGGGCTCTTGAATATCGCGCAGAAAGGATGTCGGGGAAGCCATCCCTGGTCTTAAAAAGGGAAACCATTATCGGAAACTCGCAAAAGCTCAATGCCTGTCTGGAACTCCTGGCCCAGGCAGCGAACAGCGATGCCAATGTTCTCATCACCGGCGAAACCGGCACCGGCAAAGAGCTTTTTGCCAAGGCTGTCCATTATAACAGCCCGAGGGCCAAAAGGAATTTCGTGGTTGTGGACTGCACGGCGCTTCCCGAGACACTCGTTGAAAGCGTTCTTTTCGGGCACGCCCGGGGGGCTTTCACCGGGGCCGAAACAAGTGAGCAGGGGTTGATCAAGCAGGCCGACGGAGGGACTCTTTTTTTGGATGAGATCGGTGAGCTGCCGTTATTGATCCAAAAGAGATTCCTCCGGGTCATTCAAGAGCACAGCTTCCGTCCTGTCGGAGGACGTCAAGAAATCAGGAGCGATTTTAGGCTGGTGGCGGCGACGAACCGAGATCTCGAGGACATGGTCCGGGATGGACGATTCCGAGAAGATCTCCTCTTTCGCCTCCGGACGCTGGTGATCGAAGCACCCCCACTGAGAGAGACTCTTGAAGATATCCCGGAATTGACGGAGTATTATGTGAGCGCCCTGTGCTCTCGGTTTGGCATAGTGCCCAAAGGAGCTTCGCCTGAATTCTGGGATGTCATGACCGAATATAAATGGCCCGGCAATGTGCGAGAGCTGATCCAGGCTCTGGAGAAAGCTCTGCTTTCGGCCAAAGATGAACCGATCCTGTTTCCTAAACACCTGCCGACGTATATCCGTATTCAGGTGGCACGAAACTCTTTCCAGAGGAAGCCGGCCAACCCAGGGCCAGCCCGAGATACAAACGCGCGCTCCCCAAGTGCCGCCCAAATTGAAAGAGATCCGGAAAGCAGCCGTCTCTGAAGCCGAGCAACAGTACCTGAAGGACCTGATCTCTTTTGCGGGAGGCGATAACAACAAAGCTTGGCAGATTTCCGGCTTGTCTCGCTCAAGATTCTATACTCTTCTCAGAAAATACCGACCGGCTGATGGGCGTCGGCCGGCATAAGGCCGGTCTTGGCCTCTGATAAACAGAGAATAGGTACTGATTTGTTGGAGCGAGTGCTATTTAAGAGCACAAATTCCTGCCGATTTCTGGGAAAGGCCGCTATTAGGCTTTTCTCGCCCCTGTAAAATTCGTATCCCCCTGGTTTCAGACACTTGGCATGTTTCTTGATTAAGATTAGTGGGCACAGAGAGAAATGGCGGTGATTCGTTTCTAAAGGAAGATTCAAACCCAATGCGGTTGCTTCTTTATTCAAGTCGGGATGATCAAAATAAAAAGAGACTTGAGGCTGAGGTTCGTAAGGTGATCCCTGAAAGTAAAATAGAGTTCTTCCAAAGACTGGATGACCTCAGCGCAGAGACTCCGACAGGCCGATAGAACCGGACTCGATCGCCGTCCTCTCAGCTTCGAACCGACAGGAGATTCAGCAGATGCAGCCGCTCCGCGAGCTGCTGACGGAGATTTATGTCGTCCTGGTTATCCCGGATCGAAAGAAGAGCACGATCGAACTCGCCCATCTCTTGCTGCCCAGATTCTTGAGCCAAAGGGGAAGTGATTTCACGGACCTCAGAAAAGTCGTTAGCAAAATGTATACGAATTCTCAATCTTCCGATCATGGGAAATCATTACCGGAGTCGTGAAATGGATCGAGAATTCGTTTCCAGAACTTCATTCAAAGTCATGGTCATCGCGCTCATATTTTGGCGAGGCCCTTAGGACTCTTCAAAAAGATCAGCGGAGGGCCGCGAGAGGCCGAGGAAAAAAGGCGCAGGACGAAGATTATCGGGATTGGGGGAAATCGCCAGCGAAAAGCGGGATTATTGAGTCATTTCAAGGAGGCCGTATGAATATTTTATGGCTGATCGTGATCGGTTTTGTGGTTGGGGCCATCGCCAAGTTGCTCACGCCGGGAAGAGATCCGGGCGGATTCATCATTACGATTCTTCTCGGTATTGGCGGGTCCTTTGTCGCGACTTACATCGGACAACACTTCGGCTGGTACAGAGAGGGCCAGCCGGCCGGATTCATCGGAGCGATTCTGGGAGCCATCCTGATCCTCATCGTTTACCGGTTGATTAGGAGGAGATAGCGATTTCTGAGAATCGTGACGGCGAGAAGCAAGGGAGGCAATCATGGACATCGAGAAAGCGGAAATGGCATTACTGACGGCCTTCGTCTTATTTCTGGCTCCGCTGGCAGTCTATGCCGGAAATGGAGTGATGGAGGATACGCTGGCACAGAATCAAAGACTCCGGGTTTCTGAGGAATTAAGATCGACGAACGGTCAATATTCTCTGGCCCTGCAGGGAGACGGCAACTTAGTCGCCTCCGACAGCCGCGGCAGATCATTGTGGAGCAGCAATACGGCCGGCAGCGGGGCCATCGAGTGTGTCCTGCAGGGTGATGGCAATCTGGTGCTCAAGGATAGAGGCGGACGGGACGTCTGGGCGACATCCACAGAGGGTTACAGAAACGCCAGATTGATGATCCAGGATGATGGCAACCTGGTCATTTACAACGCCAGAGGATTAGTCGTCTGGGCCAAGGGAAGGATCAGGGACAGTTTATCACGAGACGAAAACCTGTCCGTCAACGAGTTTATCAGATCTCAGAATCGAAGATATACTCTGATACTGCAGGGCGATGGCAATCTGGTGGCCCGGGATAATCAAGGAAAAGGGATATGGAGCAGCAATACGGTCGGCAGCGGGGCCACGGAGTGTGTCCTGCAGGGCGACGGGAATCTCCTGCTCAAGGATAGGAGTGGAAGAGTGGTTTGGGCGACCAATACCGATGGTCATGCCGATGCCAGATTATTAATGGAAGATGATGGTCGCGTTGTGCTGTATCAAGAATCAGGGAACGCCTTCTGGACCAATGGCAACATCAATCCGAACATTTTGCGCGGCGCGCTCCCTCCCGATGCGCAGGGAGTCGACAGAGACAATCTTTCCAGCTACAGGGCCAGTACCGGCGATGACGAGTTCGACCGATCACTCAACAACCTCAACCGCGTGGCGCGCGCCGATCTGGATAATTTCACGGATCAATTGAGCGGCACATTCGATATCTCCAGGCCGTGGATTGAGAACCTTGTCCGGAGAGAGGGCATCCCCCCCGCCGACGTGTACATGATCGCCAGGACTTCACGTGTCACAAATCGGCCCATCGCTATCGTTGAAAAGTATTATAAGGCTGACAGGGGTCAAGGGTGGGGCGTTATTGCCAAGCGTCTGGGGATAAAGCCGGGGTCACCAGAATTCCACTCCCTCAAAAAAGACGATACCGGATTTCTCTCAAAAGGAAAGAGCCAAGGACAGAGAAAAAAGAGATAAATGGAGTCAGTATCATGCTGAATATTCGGCTCATTCAGGAAACAACCCATTCGGATTCTTTGAGCACGGTCCTTCATGAAATCCTCACCTTTATTTATTTCCTAGCGCATCAGGCCGGCCTGGGGATCGTTAAGCTTATTCAGTACATCGTTCCCCACGCTAAGTTCCCAGAAAGTGTCATCGATGCCCTTGGCTATTTAGCCATTTTGACCCTGTTCATGTTTCTTGTCAGGGTGGCCAAAAAGGTCGCCTGGGTCATCGTCGCCGTGGCCTGGATTTTTTTGCTCATTAGAATTCTCATCATTATTTTCAAACTCGGATGAGGGGAGGCTCACATGTCCATTTCCAGAACGACAGAAATCAAATCATCTTCGGCACTGAGTTTCGATGACGCCATGAAAAAGGGCATGGCTCGAGCTCGAAAGACCCTGACCCATGTTCGAGGAGCGTGGATCGAGAATCAGGAAGTTCTCATCGATGAAAAGGGCGACATAACCGAGTACCGGGTTCAGATGAAGATCACGTTTATTCTTGAAGATTAGCGATAAGCCATACGAGACTTATCATCATGGTGGCGGTCCTTTGGCCCGGCCGGGGCGGCGGTTACTATTGGAGAAGACGGCGGTAGGTGCGGGAAGGCCGTCCCATCACGCTTCAGTCATTCGCCGAACCTGCGGTAAAACCAGGTTTTTACAAATTGCGTGAGGATCACATAGCCCGGCAGCATGATCGCCAGCAGCAGCCAGTATAACGGCGGAAGCGGGACAAAACCGAGCGTGTCGGCCAAGGGCGAGACCGTCAGCCAGGCGCCGGCGACAACGATGAGGATGGACGTCACGGTCAGCGGCCAGCTGGCCCGGCTCTGGATAAACGGGATCTTGTTCGTGCGGATGACATGGATGATCAGCGTCTGGGTGAAGAGCGACTCCACAAACCAGCCCGTGTGGAACAGGGCCGGGTTGCTCCGGGCATGGAAGACCGAGAGCATGATGGCGAATGTCAGGTAATCGAAGATCGAGCTGATCGGACCGATAAACAGGATAAAACGCTGAATCGCGCCAATCGTCCACTGGCGCGGTTTGGTCAGCCAGTCGGCGTCCACGGCATCCGTGGGGATGGCCGTCTGCGAGAAGTCATAGAGCAGGTTATTGGTCAACACCTGGATCGGCAGCATGGGTAGGAAGGGCAGGAACGCACTGGCCCCCACGACACTGAACATATTGCCGAAGTTGGAGGAAGCCGCCATCTTGATGTACTTAATGATGTTGCCGAAAACGCGCCGGCCTTCGATCACTCCCTGTTCCAGCACCAGCAGACTGTTTTCCATCAAGATGATATCGGACGATTCCTTGGCAATGTCCACGGCGCTGTCGACCGAGATGCCCACATCGGCGGCCTTTAAGGCCGGGGCGTCGTTGATGCCATCGCCCATAAAGCCCACCACGTGGCCCTTGCTCTGCAAGGCTTGGATGATATGTTTCTTTTGAGCCGGCGCCAGCTTGGCAAAGATGCTGGTCACGCCAGCGGCTTCCGCCAGTTCTCCCTCGCTCATCGCTTCGATTTGAGAACCGAGCAGGATCTTGTCCACCGGCATACCGACCTCCCGGCAGATGTAGGTCGTAATGATCTCATTGTCGCCGGTCAGAATCTTGACGTCCACATGCAAGGCGTGGAGCCGTCTTAAAGCCTCGGTCGCGGTCGGCTTGGGTGGGTCGAGGAAGGCCAGGTACCCCAGTAAGGTCATGTCGGCTTCATCCCGCATTTCGTAGTGCGGTTCGTCGTTATCCCCCGGCATGACCTTGTAGGCCACGGCGACCACCCGGAAGCCCTGCGCGTTCAATTCCCGCACGAGCCGCTGGCGATGGGCGTCGTGCTCCGGCTGGACATCCAGCACTTCGCCTCCGACTTCCACGCGAACTGAAAGGCGCATGATCTCTTCCACCGCGCCCTTGCAGATCAGGATGTGCTGGTTCTGCTTGTCCTCCACGATCACGGACATGCGCCGCCGCTCGAAGTCGAAGGGGATTTCGTCGATCTTTCGGTAGTTCGTTTTCACCTGAAGATCTTCCTCCAGGTGGCCGTGATCGAGGATGGCCTCATCCATCAGGTTATTGAGACCGGTCTGGAAGTAGCTGTTGATGTACCCATAATGAAGGACGCGCGGACTTTCGTTCCCCCGGACGTCGAGATGTTTCTCCAGGACGATCTTGCCCTGGGTCAGGGTGCCGGTCTTATCGGTGCAGAGGACGTCCGTCGCTCCGAAGTTCTGGATGGCATTGAGGCGTTTGACGATCACTTTCTTGCGCGCCATCATCAGGGCGCCCTTGGACAGGTTCACGGTCACGATCATCGGCAGCATCTCGGGGGTTAGGCCCACGGCCACCGCCATGGCAAACAGGAAGGCTTCCACCCAGTTGTGCTTGCTCAATCCGTTGATCAGGAAGACGGCCGGCACCATCACCGCGATGAAGCGGATCATCAGCCAGGTGAACTTGTTGACGCCCTTGTCGAAGCTAGTCAACTGGCGCTGCCCGACGATACTGGCGGCCAGTGAACCGAAGTAGGTGCGCCCCCCGGTGTGGACGACCACCCCGGTCGCGGAGCCGCTCTCCACGTTGGAACCCAGGAAGCAGATATCCGGCAGATCCAGCGGATTTTGGACGTCGGCGGAGGCGGGCGCGGCTTTTTTCTCGACCGGCAGGGATTCGCCGGTCAGGGCCGCCTGATTCAGAAACAGATCTTTGGCGGAGAGAACCCGCAGGTCAGCCGGCACCATATCCCCGGCGTTCAGCCGGATGATGTCACCCGGCACCAACAGCTTGAGCGGCTCCTCGGTATCTTGGCCATCTCGCACGACCGTGGCCGTGGTGTTGACCATGGCTTTGAGCTTTTCGGCCGCGTTATCGGCCCGCATCTCCTGAAAGAACCGCAGCACCACGCCCAGCACCACCATCACGAAAATGACGGCCGTCGCCCGCAGATCCCCCGTCAGATAGGACAGCACGCCCAGGGCGATCAGCAGGATGACCAGTGGGTTCTTAACGTTATTCCAGAGCCGCACCAGGGGAGATTGGCGCTTCTCCCGCGCGATTTCGTTCAGTCCATAGCGCTTGAGGCGCGCCTCGACTTCCGCCGCACTGAGTCCGCTCAGGCGCGATTCGAGATCTCGCAGAGCGGTGTCGGTATCCGTGCGCGATTTTTCCAGCAATTGATCGGAGACTTTGGCCATGTTTCTGCCCGCGGGACGCTCCGCCTCTTTCAACGTGTTTTTCGATAATTCCATCATTCCTCAGCGATCTCCAGCGCCCTGGCAGCCTCAGTGTCCTGACGGACCCAGTCTCCTGAAATCGATAAACCCCCGTTCGACATCGACCGAAATCAGTTGCACGCGGACCCGGTCGCCGACATCCAGGCCGTCGAACCCGCTCACCACTCTCCCTTCGATAGGCACGTTGAGAAGCCGCACCCAGGTGCCCTTCTCCGAAGCACCCGTGACAAGGGCGTCAAACGGCTCGTTGATTCTCGACTCAAGAAGAAGCGCCGCCGCGGATTTGTCGACCTGCCGCTCGACTTTCTCAGCCGCATCCTCTTCCTCGGTGCAGTGTTTCGCCAGGGCATCCAGCTCATCCTTGCTATAGGGCCAGGCACCGCCCACCAGGGCGACCTTCAGCAAGCGCTGGGTGAGCAGATCGGGATAGCGACGATTCGGGGCGGTGGAATGGCCGTAGTCCCGGACCGCAAGACCAAAGTGTCCCGGGGCCGTGTCCCCGGGGAGCTCGGCCGTGTATTCACCCGCTCCCAGGAGTTTGATGACCGCAAGGGAGAGGTCGGGAAATCGAACCGGATCGGCGGCTTTCTCTTTGATGAGAAACTCGTCCAGCGCTTTGGGATCCGGCTGAACGGGCAGTCCGAATTTGTGTTGCCCGGCGATCGCGACAATCCGATCCCAGCGTTTCGGCTCACGGACCACGCGGCGGATTGAAGGGAATTTTCTGGACGCGAGATAACGGGCGGTGACGCCGTTGGCCGCGATCATGAAATCCTCGATGATGTCCGTGGCGCGGTTCTTGCTTTCGACCTCGAAATTGCGGAGTTGATCGCCGTCAAAGATCGGCTTTGCCTTGATGGTCTCCAAACTCAGCGCTCCGTTGACGTGCCGCAGATTCCTCAGATTCTGCGCGGTCCGGTCCTGCGTGCGCAGATTCTCATCAAGCCCATTTACGGCCGCGATGGCTTCCGGCACAGGCCCATTCCCTTCAAGCCAAGCGGCGACGCTGTTATAGGCAAGCTTCGCCCGATTGCGGACACGTGCCCGATAGATCTGAGAATCGCGCACCGATCCATCGGTGCCGATCACCATTTCGATGACCAAGGACGAGGCGGTCGGCGTTGAAGTTCAGCGAGGTGAGGTCGGTGGACAGCTTTTCAGGCAGCATGGGGAATATCCTGGCGGCGGTATAAACCGAGGTCGTATTGTGGCGGGCGTGATCGTCGATGGCTGATCCGTCCTTGACTAACGAATCCACGTCGGCGATGGCGACCAGAATCTTGACGTTGTCTCCGGGTACGACCTCGGCAACGGTCAGCTGATCCAAGTCGCGGGAGTCGTCGTTATCGATGGACGCCCAGAGAAGATGGGTAAGGTCACGAATGGCCTCGCCACTCGCGGCGGCGGGGGCCTGAAACCTGTCGAGTTCGGCGAGCACCTCGGGAGAGAAGTCAGGGAGCAAGCCTCGATCCATCATCGCTCGCCGGGCGATGCCCTGCAAAATCGCCCGGTGCTGCTTGTTCTTCGTCTCCATCGTGTTCATGTGATCCTCCTTTCTTACGCCACCTTGATCGTGGTGTTTAACGGATCCTTCGTTTTCATTTGGGGTTGCTCCACTTCCAGTTCCGGATTTCCGGCATGTCTTGGCCGTGCTTGTCGATGTATTGCTTGTGCTCGATCAACTTGTCCTTGAGCTGCTGCTTCAAGGTGATGCCCTTGGCGCCGGTCTGAGGCAGGCGGTCGATGGTGTCCATCACGAGGTGGAAGCGGTCCAGATCGTTCAGCACCGTCATGTCGAAGGGCGTGGTGATCGTGCCCTCTTCCTTGTAGCCGCGGACGTGGAAGTTGTCGTGGTTGGTGCGGCGGTAGGTCAGCCGGTGGATCAACCACGGGTAGCCATGGAAGGCGAAGATGAGCGGCTTGTCCCTGGTGAAGATATCGTCGAAATCCGTGTCGCTCAACCCGTGGGGGTGTTCGGTTGGCGGCTGCAGCTTCATGAGGTCGACGACGTTGACCACCCGGATTTTCAGGTCGGGCAGCTGCTCGCGTAGAATGGAGACGGCGGCGAGCGTCTCCAGCGTGGGCACATCGCCGCAGCAGGCCATGACCACGTCGGGCGCCGCGCCCTGGTCGTTGCTAGCCCACTGCCAGATGCCGATGCCCTCGGTGCAGTGCTTGACGGCGGCGTCCATCGTCAGCCACTGCGGCGCCGGGTGTTTGCCCGCGATCACGACGTTGACGTAATGGCGGCTGCGGAGGCAGTGGTCCATCACCGACAGCAGGCAGTTGGCATCCGGCGGGAGGTAAACCCGCACGACCTCGGCCTTCTTGTTGGCGACGTGATCGATGAAACCGGGATCCTGGTGGGTGAAGCCGTTGTGGTCCTGGCGCCAGACATGCGAGGCCAGCAGGTAGTTCAACGAAGCGATCTTCCGCCGCCACGGCAGGTGCCCCGTGACCTTCAGCCACTTGGCGTGCTGGTTGAACATCGAATCGACGATGTGGATGAACGCCTCGTAGCAGTTGAAGAGTCCGTGCCGCCCGGTGAGCAGGTAGCCCTCGAGCCAGCCCTCGCATTGGTGCTCGCTGAGCACTTCCAGCACGCGCCCGGCGGGCGCGAGAAATTCGTCGTTGGGCACGGTCGCGGCATCCCACTGGCGTTGGGTCGCTTCAAAGAGGGCTTCCAGGCCGTTGGAGAGCGTCTCGTCAGGGCCGAAGACCCTGAAATTCTGCTGCTCACCGTTCAGCCGCGTGACATCGCGCAGGAAACGTCCGAGCACATGCGTGTCCCCGATGCCGCGCACCCCCGGCGAGGGCACGTCGACGGCGTAGTCGCGGAAGTTAGGCAGCCGCAGGTCGCGCAGCAGCAGGCCGCCGTTGGCGTGAGGATTTGCGCCCATGCGTCGTTCGCCCCCGGGCGCAAGTTCGGCCAGTTCCGGTTTCAGGCGGCCCTGCTCGTCGAAGAGCTCCTCCGGCCGATAACTTTTCAGCCAGTCTTCGAGCAGCTTGAGGTGTCCGGGATGGGTGGCGGGATCGGAGAGCGGCACCTGGTGCGAACGGAAGGTGCCTTCAATCTGCAGGCCATCCACCATCTTCGGCCCCGTCCAGCCCTTGGGTGAATTGAGGACGATCATCGGCCAGCGCGGACGCACGAAGTGGGCGTGGACGCGGGCGTCCTGCTGGATTTGTTTGATCTGCTCCACCGCCGTGTCGAGCGTCGCGGCCATGGCCTCATGCATCAGGCCGGGCTCGTGACCCTCGACGAAGTAAGGGGTCCAGCCGCACCCCCGTAGGAATTGCTCCAATTCCTCATGCTCGATGCGGGCCAGGACGGTCGGGTTGCTGATCTTGTAGCCATTGAGGTGCAGGATCGGCAGCACGGCCCCGTCGGTCATTGGATTCAGAAACTTGGTGGAATGCCAGGCCGTGGCCAACGGTCCGGTCTCCGCCTCGCCGTCGCCGACGACGCAGGCGACGACGAGACCGGGATTGTCGAACACCGCCCCGAACGAATGACTGAGCGAATAGCCCAGCTCCCCGCCCTCGTGAATCGAACCCGGGCACTCCGGCGAGGCGTGGCTGGGAATGCCTCCGGGAAACGAAAACTGAATGAAGAGCTTCCGCAGCCCGGCCTCATCCTGGCTGATATTGAGATAGATCTCGCTGTAGGTGCCCTCGAGGTACGTGTTGGCCACGACGGCCGGGCCGCCGTGCCCGGGGCCGGAGACGTAGATCATGTCGAGGTCATATTTCTTGATGACCCGGTTCAAGTGCACGTAAATGAAGTTCTGCCCGGGTGTCGTTCCCCAGTGTCCCAGCAGCATGGGCTTCACATCCGCGAGGGTCAGCGGCCGCTTCAGCAGCGGATTGTCGTAAAGATAAATCTGGCCGACCGACAGATAGTTGGCGGCGCGCCAGTAGGCGTCCATCTTGCGGAGAAGTTCCGGCGTGAGAGTCTTTGTTGTCATGGTCGATCCTTTGTGTTCACCGCGACACCGTTGGTCGTCAGGACAGATGGCATGGTGTCAGATTTCAGCTCCGGTTCCGTAGTATTCGAAGTCTTCACGGTAGCCGCCGTGGCCTTCGCCGACGGTCCGATAGTCCTCGACCAGCTCGATCGTTTTGAGCCATTTGACCATTTTGAAGCCGAGCTTCGTTTCCACGCGCAGCCGCAACGGGGCTCTGTGATTCATCTGGAGTGGGGTTCCATTCATATCGTAAGCTAGGATGGTTTGGGGGCGACTGGCTTCCTCAATGTCCAGGGAACCATAGTACGTGCGGCCTTGCTCATCGACCTGATACGAATGGAAAATAAGAAAACGGGCTTGAGGAAGCGCCCCGCATCGCTTCAGAATCTCAGCCAGGGACACCCCGGTCCATTCGGCAAAAGCGGACCAGCCCTGGATGCAGCAGTGCTGGGTCGTCTGCCGCTCTAATGGCATAGCTCGAAGTTCCGCCAGGGACAGGAGCAAGGGGCGTTCGACGAGGCCTTTCACCTGCAGTTTCCAGGGGGCAAATCCGTCTTTTGCATATCCGGTCCACTCCTCACTGACCGGCGGCCTTCCGTTTACCCAAAAGTAGGGCGAAATATCCGTCTGGGCGTACTTCTGCCGGCTCGTCAGCCGATACAATAGGAGGCGGGTCAGTCCATCCGTGAGGCGACCCGAGAGCTGCCGCACCGTGCGCGGACTTCGCCGCGACCACAAGGTCAGAAGTCCGTGGATGGCGACCACCACCGCGATGAAGACAAGTCCCAGGAAAACCGCCCAGCCGACGTGCTGATGTTCCCGCCCCAGAACGATTTGATCCATTTTTTGGGGAAAGTTCTCCATCGCCACCAGGGTGACGTGAATCGGGATGAAGACTACGTTGGCGACCATCGCCATAAAATGCAGGCTCCGGGCTTTCTGCCGATTTCCGAAGAGCCGCGGATACCAGGGAAAGCGCGCTGCCACGGCCGGCGACATGGCCGCTCCGGTGAGGATCGACAACGGCGCCAAAACAAATACGATGGTGGCGTGAGCCAATTGTTGCAGCGGGTTGTAAGGATATGGAGTGCCGGCCGGTGGCAGGTGAAACGTCGCATAGGACAAGAATGTATGCCACGCCGCGGGGAAGAGGTCCCAAGAAGTCGGGATCAGCCGCCGCCAGCGGTCGGTGCCAAAGAGGAAGGCCATGTATACCAACCCGTTGAGCCCCCAGAACGCCACGGCGAAGAAATGCCAGTGGCGGCCGATGCCCAGATTATGGCGTCCGCCCGGAAGTGCAATCCAGGGCGAAACATTCACGGCTTCATCCATCGAAGTCCAGAGTTTGTCCTTGGGGATGATGTTTTTGGTGAACTTGATCCATTCGCTGCCCGGAGTGCAGTGCTTGTTCCAGTACAGCTTGGGATGATCGGCAAGGATCTGAATGCCGCTCCGGACCAGCAAGGTGAGAAACAGGAAATTGACGTAGTGAGCGAGGCGCAGCCATAGCGGGGAGCCAAAAAATGCCACGTCCTGACTCATGGTGTGGAGGCCCTTTCTTTGGTTTGCCGGGTTTTCTCGACGTGCCGCGGCCGAGAACGCTCGGCAGACGGCTCCTCTGGGGCGTTTTCCGAAGCCGCGGTCGGATACGTGATCACGGTGCCCCGGACTCTGGCAAACGGCGTGAGAGTATGAACCTGACGGCGGGTGGCACTCATAATGTGCTCCGTGCGAATTCCGCGAACCAACAGGGCATCGGCGATGAGCGAGCGGTGACAGCGCCACGGAACCGCCTCGGCGCACATCAAGGCGATCCGGTCCCGGCTCGCCAGACGGATTAGATCCTCGAGGCTCCGCGCGAACTCGGGCGTTTGCATGTAATCAGCATAACCTCGAAAGGAGTCATTTCGCCAGCCCGCGTTGGGCGAATCGCGCCTCGCCTGACGCAGGCCGCCGAGGCCGGGGGTGTGGACATATCCCAAACCGGTTTTCTTGAGCGATCGGGGCAAGGAAGTCTTATCGAACTGAGGATTGTGCCGGGAACGCGGCACCGTGCGCACATCAACGACGCAATTTGCCTCGTGTGCCTGAAGCAGGCGGACGAATTCCTCGAGCGTCCGGGTGGAATGACCGATCGTCATGACCAGCGGCGAAGGTTCTTCCTTGGGCATGCGGTTTTTCACGCCACCGGCAGTTCCTTTATTATCAGCGCGCTCGTTTTTGGCGGTTGAGTTCCTTGAGCGACTTCCGAGTTTCCCTCCATGTGATCTCCGACTTTAAAGTCCTTTGTCATGGGCATGACCTCCCGAGATCACCGAGTTATCATGGCTCAACTTTCCTTTGGTGTGCCGAGGCCGAGGAGGCGGGCGACTGACCCGGCGATCATGAGTTCTTCGTCCGTGCGCATGACGCGAACCGTAACCCGGCCGGCCGCCGCGGAAATCACGCCCGCATTCGTCGCGTTTCGCTTTTCTTCGAGTTCGATTCCCAGGAATCCCAGCCCCTCGCAAATCCGGGCGCGGACCGTGGGCGCATTCTCACCGATGCCGCCGGCGAACACCAGCGTGTCCAGTCCGCCGAGCGCCGCCGCGAAGGCGCCGATCCATTTCTTAACCTGGTAGCAAAACAGCGCGACCGCTTCGGACGCCCGCACGTCCTGCGTTTCACGGCCGAGCAAATCACTCATGTCGGAACTGGTCTCCGATACGCCGAGCAGTCCTGACTGGAAGTTGACCATCTCATTGAATTGCTTCGCGCTCATTTTTTCAGCGCGCGCCAGATACCAGACCAGTCCGGGATCGAGATCGCCGGAGCGGGTGCTCATCGGCACGCCGGCAGCCGGGGTGAGACTCATGCTTGTGTCCACGGATTTCCCGGCCACGCACCGCGGCCAGGCTCGCGCCGTTGCCGAGGTGGGCGAGGATGACCCGGCCTTGGGCCCCTTCCGTTCCGGCCAGGCGGGCCAGTTCTCCCATGAGAAACGCATACGACAACCCGTGAAACCCATACCGCCGCACCCCCTGCGCTTCGTAGCGGCGCGGGATCGGCAACATCCTGGCCACGCGGGGTAGATCATGGTGAAAGGCCGTGTCGAAACACGCGACTTGGGGCAGGTCAGGAAATCGGCGCTGAAACGCTTCGATCAACAGGATCTCCTCCGGCAGGTGCTCGGGATCGAACGGACTGAGCCGGTGCAGCTCCCCTACCATCTCCGCAGTGATCCGTTGCGGCTCGCTATACTTCGGCCCGCCGTGCACCACGCGATGCCCCACCGCGGCGAAGGCATCACGCCCGCCCCGTTCCTCGATCCAATCCATCAGGGCGCCCACCGCCACCGTGTGATTCGGGGCCGTCACTGACCGCGAAAAGTTGTCCGCCGGGTTCGCGCCTTTCACCCGCAACGTGGCGTCCGGCAGTCCAATCCGCTCCAGCGCGCCTTCCAGAATTCGTCGGAGCGACTCACCGACCTCGAACAGCGCGAACTTGATGCTCGACGAGCCGCCATTGATCGTCAGGATGCGCGGGTTGGCTGGTTTCACGGAGGACTCCTTCGTCATTCTACAATCCGAACGAAGCCAGTTTCGCGCAGGTGGACCTGGTGTCCGTGTGAAGAATGCTTCGGATCCCCAAACCTTCCGCGATCTGGACGAACATCGGGGTGTTTTCGATATAGACGACCTGCCGGGCAGGCGCCTGGGCGATGTCGAGCGCCAGCCGAAAGATGTCCTCGTCGGGCTTACGGAGGTGGACGAAGCAGGAGGAAACAAAAGAATCCACAAACTCGGCCAGCTTGAACTGGCGAATCCGGTATGCATTCAGTTCGCGCCCTTCGTTGCTGACCACGGCGATCTTCAGCCCGTGCCGGACCTTGAGCCGGGCGGCCAGTTCGATCATCTCGGGGTAAGGTTTCGATTGGGCGAACATGAAACGCCGAAAGTGAGCCCGCGTGAACGGCCGCTTCTGGTAGAAGACCACCCGGCCCAAATATTCTTCCAGCGTGAGCTTCCCCTCCTCGTAGGTGCCGAAGGTCAGCTGGTGCCGATCCTCCATCTCGGCCCAATCCAGCTTGAAGTTGGTCGCCGCCCGTTTGCGGGCATGATGGTCCCACCCGTTGGTGAGCAGGACACCGCCGATATCCAGAAACATGCAGGTGACAGCCGGCGCTTTCTTCATCGTTTTTACTCCCGTCGATCGGATTATCGCTGCCACAGGATTCGAGCGGATTCCAGTGGGATCGCAACGCCGTCTCGGTGCGGTACGAGTCGCGCCGTATAGTCCGCCGGTGGGCGGGCCGCTAGACACCGCCGCGCTGTAAACGTAGCCGCCGGGCGCGCCGGCCAGTTGGCGAACGCGCTTCATTTCCTGCCGGACCGGCTCTCCGCCGTTCAGGCCGTTGGCGTAAAGCTCGACGCGCACGGCCTTCGGGTCGAGATCGTTCAGAAAGATTTCGACTTCAAACACGTGGTGGTCCGCGCTGGTTCCGAGCCGCAAGTCGCCGAAGCGCAATGAGCTCCACTTCCGATCCACGACCTGCTGCCAATCGACCACCTCCCTCCCCACTGCGCCTTTATCGGCGGTGCGCTCACGGTAGGCCGCAGCCGCCGGGAGGTAGTGTTGCTCGGTGTATTCGCGCACCGTGCGGTTGGCGGAGAAGCGCGGTGTCAGCCGCGCCATGCTTTCCCGCATCCGCTTGACCCAGGCGATGGGAATGCCGCTCTCGTCTCGGGCAAAAAACTCCGGGATCACCTCCCGCTCGAGCAGGTCGTAGAGCGCGTCGGCTTCGACGGCGTCCCAGGCGAGATCGTCGTCGTGCTCCCGGCCGTCCCCCAACGCCCACCCCACTTCAGGCGTGTAGGCTTCCGCCCACCAGCCGTCCAGTTCCGAGAGATTGAGGCCGCCATTGACCAGCACCTTCATGCCGCTCGTTCCGCAGGCCTCCCAGGGCCGCCGCGGCGTGTTGATCCAAACGTCCACCCCCTGCACCAGGTGCTCGGTCAAATGCATGTCATAGTCACTGAGGAAAATCACGTGGGGGCGGGCCTCGGGCCGCCGGATGAAATGCGTCCACTGCTGAATCAGGGCCTGCCCCTCCCGGTCCGCCGGATGGGCCTTGCCGGCGAGGATGAGTTGCACCGGCCGCTGAGTATCGGTCAATAGGCGAAGCAGTCGCCCCGGGTCGTGGAGCAGCAGGTTGGGCCTCTTGTAGCTCGCAAAACGGCGGGCAAAGCCCAGGGTCAAAGCGTTGGGATCAAACAGCTGCTTCGCGCCGTCTACCGCCTCGGGTGACGCGCCCGAGGCGGCCAGTTGGCGGGACAGTCGTTCCCGGGCGTATTCGACGAGAGCCTGGCTGGCGGCGGTGCGAAATTGCCAGAGCTTGGCGTCCGATACGCGGCGCATGTCCTGCTCCAGGGTTTTCGTCGTCCCCAGCCAGCGATCCTTGCCGCAAGCCTCGGTCCAAAGATCGTCCGACTCTGCCGAATCCCAGGTCGGCATATGGACCCCGTTGGTAACATGTCCAATGGGCACCTCGTCTTCCGGCCAACGCGAAAAGAGAGGCGAAAAGATGTGTCGGCTCACGTGTCCGTGCAAGCGGCTCACACCATTGATCGCTCCGCTCCCTCGGACAGCCAGGTAAGCCATGTTGAAAAGCTCAGAAGAGTCGTTCGGGTCCTGGCGGCCGAGCGCCAGCAAATCGCGGAGTGAAAGGCCGAGCTTGTTCTGGGCGTACCAACCGAGGTAGTGTTCGATGAGAGCCGGAGTGAAACGATCAAACCCGGCGGCTACGGGCGTGTGGGTTGTAAAGAGATTACCCGGCCGGGTGGCCGTCAGCGCGACTTCAAAAGGTTGCCCTGTATCTTCCATAAAGGTTCTCGCTCGTTCCAACACGGCGAAGGCGGCGTGCCCTTCGTTCAGGTGGCACACTTCGGGCTTGATCCCGAGCGCCTGGAGCAGGCGCCACCCGCCGATCCCGAGCACCAGCTCTTGATGGAGACGTAATTCCGGTCCGCCTCCATAGAGCTCGCTGGTAATGGCTCGGTGAGCCGGGAGGTTCGCCAGGTCGTTGCTGTCGAGCAGGTAAAGCTGCGCTCGGCCAACCTGGACCTGCCAGGCGCGCAGCCAGACAGGATAACCGGGCCAGTCGAGCTCCAGCCGCAGCCACTCGCCGTTCGCCTGGCGCAGCGGCGTGATGGGCAATTGCCCGGGATCGTTATAGGGAAATAGGGCCTGTTGCGCTCCGTCCTTGTCGAGCACCTGCCGAAAATAGCCTTGTTGGTAAAGAAGCCCCACTCCGACCACCGGCACTCCCAGATCGCTGGCGGCTTTGAGCTGGTCGCCGGCCACATTACCAAGACCGCCCGAGTAAATGGGCAGGGCTTCGCTCAACATGAATTCCATGCTGAAATAGGCGACGCGGGTCAGGGGCGACTGGGGATGATCTTGCTGAAACCAGGCGGAGGTCTTGGCGGCCTGAGGCCTGGCTTGCACGAGCGCCTCGACCTTTCGGCGAAAGGCGGGATCGGCTGACACGCGCTCGAGTTTATCCCTCGAGACAGTCTGCAGGACGACCCAGGGGTTTTGAGTGAACTCCCAGAGCGCGGGATCAAGCTGTTGCCACACTTCGTCGGCGGCATGATTCCACGACCAACGCATGTCCAGGGCAAGCTCAGCCAGGGAATCGAATCCTTCGACGTCCGTAGGCACAAGACTGTAGAGCGGCTTGCTGACGGATGCCTGTTTGCTCATAATCTCTCCTCTGAATTTGCTTTACCGGCGAGCCCTGACCGCTGTGGCGCCGCAGCCAGAGCCTCGTTGACGATTGTCTGCGCTTCCTCCAGGATGCGGCGCAGATGATCCGGTCCCCGGAAACTCTCCGCATAGATCTTATAGATATCTTCCGTCCCTGACGGACGCGCCGCGAACCAGCCGCTGGCCGCTGTGACTTTCAACCCGCCGATGGACGCGCCGTTGCCCGGCGCGTGGGTGAGGATGGTCCGGATCTTTTCCCCAGCCAGGTCGGTGAGCCGGACCTGCGCCGCCGAGAGTCCCTCCAGCATGGCCTTTTGCGCCGGCGTGGCGGGGGCCTCAACTCGATCGTAAACCGGCTCGCCGAATTCGCGGGTGAGCTCGCGGTAGATCTCACCGGGATCTCGATCCATCCGGGCCGTGATCTCCGCCGCCAGCAAAGCCGGGACAATCCCATCTTTGTCCGTCGTCCAGACGGGGCCATCCCGGCGGACAAACGACGCGCCCGCGCTCTCTTCCCCGCCGAAGCCAAGGGAGCCGTCCAGCAGACCATCCACGAACCACTTGAAGCCAACCGGCACCTCGTAGAGCTTCCGCCCCAGCTTCGCGGTGACGCGATCAATCATCTGGCTGCTCACCACCGTCTTGCCGACCGCCGTTGTCGTTGGCCAATTCGGCCGGTGTTGGAAGAGGTAGAAGACGGCGACCGCAAGGTAGTGGTTCGGCGGCAATAGTCCTGAGGTCCGGGTGACAATCCCGTGCCGGTCGTGATCGGTATCGCAGGCGAAGGCGATCTCGAAGCGATCCTTCAAATCGATCAATCTCTGCATGGCATAAGGCGATGAGGGGTCCATGCGGATCTGGCCGTCCCAATCCGCCGTCATAAATCGAAAAGTCGGATCGACGGCCTCGTTGACGACCGTGAGGTTTAATCCGTAGCGCTCGGCAATCGGCCCCCAGTAGTGGACGCCGGCGCCGCCGAGCGGATCGACTCCCAGGCTGATCTTCACGGCGCGAATGGCGTCCATGTCGATCACATTGGCGAGATCGGTAATGTAGGCGCTGAGATAGTCGTGCCGGTGCGTCGTGGGGGCGCGAAGAGCTTTCTCGAAAGGGATCCTCTTCAAACCCCGAAGGCCGCTCTCGAGAAATTCGTTCGCCTTCGCCTCGATCCAGGCGGTGACGTCGGATTCCGCCGGCCCGCCATTGGGGGGATTATATTTGAACCCGCCGTCAGGTGGCGGGTTGTGTGACGGCGTGATGACGATGCCGTCGGCGAGTCCTGTCGCACGCCCACGGTTGTACGTGAGAATCGCGTGGGAAACGGCAGGGGTCGGGGTATATTCATCCCCCTCCGCGATCATGACTTCCACCCCGTTCGCCGCCAGCACCTCAAGCGCGCTGGCCAGAGCCGGCACAGAGAGGGCATGCGTATCCATCCCGAGAAACAGCGGGCCATCGATCTTCTTCTGCTCCCGGTACAGGCAAATAGCCTGACTGACGGCCAGGATATGCCTTTCATTGAAAGCCTTATCGAATGCCGAACCACGATGTCCTGAGGTGCCGAAGGCAACCCGTTGTTCCGGCACCGAAGGGTCAGGCACCTCGGTATAATAGGCCGTGACCAGTTTGGGCACGTTGACGAGCATGCCTGGTCTGGCCGGCTTTCCCGCAAACGGGCTCACTTTCATGGCACTCTCCTCACCTGTAGTGGCGACATTTTCACTGAGATCTCAATCGGCTTGTCAAACGGCTTGATGAATTTCCCGACTCTTTCGTCTTCAAGTCGCCGGCCTGCGCCCTTCCGTAATCGCCTGGCGCGATGGACTTGGAAGTGACCCACCTGTATTAATGCGGTTTTCGTGCCAAATTCGTTCCGTACTGGCAGGTCAAGAAGCGCCCTTTAGCTCAAGGGCAGCCCGGCCATACGAATAGGGCCGGCTTCCTTCTCGGTAATTGTCCCATAAAACAGCAAATTTCCTCATAAAAACCGGAATCTTGCCCGCCAAGCGACCCCGAAATGATTGTTACGACCGCAGGCTATCACTTTCACCCCATTTTAGGCGCGGCTATCAGGATCCTGAAAGCGAGCCGCAATCATAAAAACGAAAAGGAGAGGAAATAAAGAAAAGGAAATGGCACACAGTTTGCGTAGGCTATTGAAGATAGCGCGATGCAACAAGAAAGCCAACGGCTAGGCGGGTTAAGATGGAAATTCGCGCTGATGGCCTTGGCCTGTTCCGCGGCCTTAGTCTGGGGCGGATCACCCGCAAACAGGCGCCTAGCATCCGAGAGCAACGATTCTCCGCAACCGAGATTGCTCCAACCCCCGCCAATCTATGCGGCGAATTTTTGCCTATCCTCTTCGGAGAGATCCTTTACCGGCTCAGCTCGAATCTTCTGGATGATCGGACGACCGGGGCGGAGAGATTTTTCCGGGAATTTGGGGCTGCGATTCTTAGTCCCGGGAGATTTTTCAGCCGGCTTTTCCAGGGCAAGCTGACGCGGATCACTCCGCAGGAGGTTTATCAAAAAGAGCCGCTGAATGTCACGTTGGCCGCCGGGCCACATTGGTTCAATAAGGAAACAGACTTCGGGACGGGCAGCGTCAGTGCGCTTTTCAATATCCATCTGGATTATGGGGATCCGTTTGAAATCCGGACCCGAAAGCCCTTTGATTTCTTGAAACTTCGGCTCGATCTCAGCTACGGAAAGAATGTCGGAGATAAATATCTGGACAATGTCACCGGCTATGGTCTTTTGTTCGGCCAGACCGTTCACTCCGGGAATCTGGGAACGCTGATCGGGGCTTTTCAACATTATGATACTGGGACAGTAAGATTTTCGAGGTCGGCACTCTGGGCTTCGGTGGAGGGGTCCTTGCCAAGTGGCGGTTGTCCAAGAGTTCTAATCTTCAATCCGCATTCCATCTCGGGCTCGTGCCCCTCGCCGCAAGCAATTCACCCCAGGTGGATATCGTGGAAGCCGGGGTCCATCTCCGGAATTATGATTATTCCGGTGGAGGTGAAGCCAAGTTCGAGGGCACTCTGAATCTTGCCAACAGGGGCCAGGTGACGGTGCTCTATTACGTTTATGCGCTTCATACGCATATCGGACCGGCTGGAAACAAGCTCATCGGCATATTGAAACCTAGAATTGCCGTCAGGCTTTTCCGCAATCTCAGCCTGGGATTTGAATACCTGTATTACCATAAGGACAGCTACCTTCGAGATTTTCCGGATGTCCACAAAAGAAACAGCGAGCAGAAACTCTATCTGATGTTGTATTTTTGAATTCAGGCCTTCGGGATTTCTCTAGCCCGACTATTCCATTTCTCCACTTTTTTGCTTTTTATCTCTCTGCTGCCGGGCACTCTGTGGTTCATAAGGTTTCTGATGACGTTCTTGCGAAGTTGTGCTCTTTTGTTCCTGGCGCTCGAGCATGGCGGTGAACTTCTCTATGAGCTTTTTTAGATCTCCGGCGGGGATGGTGACGACACTTTTATTCTGCTTGATCAAGAATACTGGTCCTCTTTCCTCAATAGTATACGGATACTTTTCCTGGCGGTTCACGGGGCTGTGTGGCTGGCCGTCTTCTCTTTTGATCATTTTTTTGCTCCCCTTTGAAGTTGTGTTTCTTTGAGTCTAAGCTTACCTGTGTCTTCCGTCAACATCCGCCATGCTCTCGAAGATGAAGCGGGTTCCCCAAAAACCGAGGATATCCCAACCGTTCTTGGACGGCTCCCCTATCAAGTTGGATAGACTGAAGGGAACTCAATCAAGGCCACGGGAACGGCCATCCCTGGCAGACCCGGAAAGGTGGGGGACAGATGGCGCCCGCGGCCTATATTTCAGTCCGCCTCCGAGCCCTTTTTCCCGATGTTGACCTGGGCCGCGGCCAGCCGGGCGATCGGGATCTGGTAGGCCGAGCAGCTCACGTAGTTGAGGCCGAGCTTGTGGCAGAAAAAGATCGATCGCGGGTCGCCGCCGTGGACGCCGCAGATGCCCACCTTGAGGTTGGGCCGGGTCGTCCGCCCCTTCTCGACGGCCATCTTCATCAGCTGGCCGACGCCTTTGGTATCCAGGGTCTCGAACGGGTCGTCCTTCCAGATGCCCTTGTTGAGATAGTAATTCAGGAACTTGCCCCCGTCGTCCCGGGAAACGCCGAAGGTCGTCTGGGTCAGGTCGTTCGTGCCGAAGCTGAAGAACTCGGCTTGCTCGGCGACCTCGTCGGCCGTGATAGCGCCGCGGGGCACCTCGATCATCGTCCCCACGAGATACTCCACCTTGACCCCGTACTGCGCTATGACCTCGGCGGCCACACGGTTGATGATCTCTTTCTGGTTGGCCAGCTCGTTGACATGACCGACGAGCGGCACCATGATCTCCGGCCGGACCGGCTCGCCTTCCTTCGTCAGCTGGCAGGCCGCCTCGAAGATGGCCCGGGACTGCATCTCGGTGATCTCGGGATAGGAAATGCCCAGCCGGCAGCCGCGGTGCCCGAGCATCGGGTTAAACTCGCTGAGCTGGTTGACGCGGGCCAACAGCGTTTCGACCTCCCCGATCTTGGCCTTGTTCTTCCGGGGGTTCACCCTGAGCTGGGCCAGCTCGACCATCAGGTCCTCGCGCCGGGGCAGGAACTCGTGGAGAGGCGGGTCGATCGTCCGGATGGTAACCGGGTTGCCGTGCATCTCCTTGAAGAACTCGTAGAAATCCTTCCTCTGGAACGGCAGGAGCTTGTCCAGGGCCGTCCGGCGGTCGGCTTCGTTGTCGGCCAGGATCATCTCCTTGACGATCGGCAGCCGCTCCGGGCCGAAGAACATGTGCTCGGTGCGGGCCAGGCCGATCCCCTCCGCCCCGAAGGCAAAGGCCGTTCGGGCGTCGACAGGCGTATCGGAGTTGGCCCGGACCCCGAGCTTCCTCACCTCGTCGGCCCAGGAGAGGAGCTTGCTGAAGTATTGGTACATGGTCGAATCTTCGGGCTTTTTCTCGCCGCGGACGACCTGCAGGATCTCGGACGGCCGGGTCTTGATCTCCCCGGCCATAACCTCGCCGGTCGAGCCGTCGATCGAGATCCACTCCCCCTCGCCAAAGGTCTGGCCGCCGACGGTGAAGCGCTTCTTCTCCTCGCTGATCTTCAGGGCGCCGCAGCCGACGACGGCCGGCTTGCCCATCTGGCGCCCGACCACGGCGGCGTGCGAGGTCATGCCGCCCGTCGCGGTCAGGATGCCCTGGGCGGCGCTCATGCCATGGATATCGTCGGGCGACGTCTCGGCCCGAACGAGGACGACCTTCCGGCCCTCCTTCTTCTGCTGCACGGCCTCCTCGGCCGTGAACACGGCCTGGCCGGCGGCGGCCCCGGGGGAAGCGGCCAATCCCTTGGCCAGGACCGGGTGCTTCTTCTTTTCCTCGAGGTCGAAGATCGGGTGGAGAAGCTGGTTCAGGGCCTCGGGCTCGACCTGGAGGAGCGCCTTTTCCTTCGTCGTCAGGCCTTCCTCGACGAGATCGACCGCGATCCTGACCGCCGCCTGGCCGGTCCGCTTGCCGTTCCGGGTCTGGAGCATGTAGAGCTTGGCGTCCTGGATCGTGAACTCGAAGTCCTGGACGTCGCCGTAATGGCGTTCCAGGTTCGTCGTGATGCTGTTGAGCTGATCGTAGACCTCGGGCATCTCCTCGTCGAGCTTCTTGATCGGCGAGGGCGTGCGCACGCCGGCGACGACGTCCTCACCCTGGGCGTTGAGCAGGTACTCGCCGTAGAGCGCTTTGTCGCCGGTGGCCGGGTTCCGGGTGAACCCGACACCCGTGCCGGACTTGTCGCCGCTGTTGCCGAAGACCATGAGCTGGACGTTGACCGCCGTGCCCAAGTCGTCGGAGATGTGGTTGAGCCGGCGGTAGGTGATCGCCCGGGGGTTGTTCCAGGACTTGAAAACGGCGTTGACCGCGAGCCGGAGCTGCTCGTTGACGTCCTGAGGAAAGTCGCGGCCGGCCTCCGCCTTGACGAGCTCCCGGTAGGCGGCGATGATCGTTTCCAGCATCTTCCCGGTCAGCTCGTTATCGAGCTTGACGCCGTACTTTTCCTTGTGCTGGTGGAGGATATCCTCGAACTTCTTCTTGGGAATGCCCAGGACGACGTCCGAGAACATGTGAATGAGCCGGCGGTAGCAGTCCAGGGCGAACCGGCGGTCGCCGGTCTTCCGGGCCAGGCCCTCGACCGTCTGGTCGTTGAGCCCCAGGTTGAGGATCGTGTCCATCATCCCGGGCATCGAGAACTTGGAGCCCGACCGCACGGAAACGAGGAGCGGGTTCGCGGGGTCGCCGAAGCTCTTCCCCGAGACCTGCTCGAGCTTCCGGAGGCTGGCCTGGATCTCGGTGTCGACCTCGGCCGGGAGCTTGCCGCCCGACTTGCTGAAGATGGTGCAGACTTCGGTCGTTACGGTGAAACCCGGGGGAACGGGCAGGCCCGCCCCGGCCATCTCGGCCAGGTTGGCGCCCTTGCCGCCCAGGAGGTCCTTCATGTCCCGGTTGCCTTCCGCTTGGGAAGGGGCAAAAAAGTAAACGTATTTTGGCATGCTATAACTCCTTGATTTTAAAACACGCCAATATACACTCAGCCGCCTCAAAATTCAAGCGCGCCGAGCGCTCGACGGCCGCCGCGATCGGGCGGGGCTTCGGGGTAAAGGCGGTCAGGGGACCGGCAGCGACCTCAATGATTCCGGCTCGCCGGCAGCGACATGCCCTCAAGGGAAAAATGGGCCGGGGAGGTGAATCTTGGAGAACGGGCGGGTTCGAAGAACAGCGGTCATCTGATATAATTATAGGGTCGGAAGGCACTGCGGAGGAGATGATGAAAAAAGCCCTGCTGCTCTTGGCGGCCGTGTTCTTTTACGGCAGTTCAATCCCGCCCTCGTTTGAGTCTTTCCCCAAGATCGACGCCCACTTCCATCTCAACACCTCGGACCCGGCGATCGTGCAGCTGGCCGAAAAATATCATTTCCAGCTGATGACGCCGGCCACGGGCTCCTCATCCCGGGAAAAGATCGACCGGCAGCTGGCGTGGGCGTCGGGTCAGCAACGCGCTTTTCCCCGAACCGTCGCTTACGCAACGACTTTTTCCATGGAGGATTGGGGCGGCGCTGGCTGGCAGGAGCAGACCCTGGCCCGGCTGCAAAAGGATTTTTCCGAGGGCGCCGTCGCCCTTAAGGTCTGGAAGGACATCGGCATGACCTTCCGCGGACCGGATGGCCGGTTTGTTTTCATCGACGATCCCGCGTTCGACCCCATTTTCGATCTGGCGGCCGCGGCCGGGAAGACGGTTATCGGCCACCTCGGCGAGCCGCGCAACTGCTGGCTGCCCATCGACTCCATGACGGTGCCCGGCGATCGCAGCTACTTCGCCGCCCACCCCGAATATCATATGAAGCGGCACCCGGATTATCCCAGCTACGAGCAGCAGATCGCCGCCCGGGACCGGCTGCTGGCGAAGCATCCCCGCCTGCGCTTTGTCGGCGCCCATCTCGGCAGCCTCGAATGGGACGTGGATGAGCTGGCCAAGCGGCTGGATGCCTATCCCAACCTGGCCGTCGATATGGCGGCGCGCATCTGCCATCTGCAGGTGCAGGACCGGGAGCGCGTGCGCCGCTTCATCATTCGATACCAGGACCGCTGACTTTACGCCACCGACCTCAGCGCCGAGGACGGCGCCCATGATTTCGGTTCGATCCTCGAGACCTGGAAAAACGACTGGCGCTACTTTACGACGGATGAGTCCATGACATCGCCGGCCGTCGACCGGCCCTTTAGAGGGCTGGCGCTCGAGACATCCGTCCTTAAAAAGATCTACTATCAGAACGCCGTCGATTGGCTGGGCGGGTGGGAGGATCAGCCGGCCAGCGCGGCCGCCGGACCGTTGGCCGCTCCGGCCGGAGCCGCCCAGACCGGCCAGCTGGTCGTCCCCCGAGCCAGGGGAACCGAGGAGTCCTTTACCTTCGCCGTGGTGGGCGATTCGCGGGGCGGCGGGTTCTTCGGGGGGCTCCGGGGGACCGTTGTCAAGGACGCCCCCCAGCTCATCATCAACAAGATCGCCGAATCCGAGCCGGCCTTCGTGGTCAACACCGGGGACCTCGTGAAACAGGGCGCCGAAAAGAAGGAGTGGCGGGAATTCGAGAAGATGAACCAGGTTTTCAAGGACAAAAACATCCTCTACTGCCCCATCCTGGGCAATCACGAATATGGCGGGCCGGAAGAAAAGGAGCTGGCGGGCTATTTCGAGTGTTTCCCGGCCTTGAACAACCAGCTCTGGTACACACTGACTTATGGCAATTGCGGCTTCATCATGCTGGATACGAATTTCTCGAAGCTGTCCCAGGACCAGGCGACACGGCAGCGTCAATGGCTGGAAGAAACGCTGGCGAAATACCAGGCCGACACCGCGATCGCCTTCGTTGTGGTCTTTCTTCATCATCCGCCGTATCACGAATTCCAGCTCCCATAAGCCGGACACGCGGGTTCAGGCCGATTTCGTGCCGCTGTTCGAGGCCGCCTCCAAGGTCAAGTTCGTGTTCGGCGGGCACGTGCACAGCTACGAACGATTCCGGATGAACGGGATCAATTATATCGTCACCGGCGGAGGCGGAGCGCCCGTGGAAAAGCTGCCGCCGGCGGCCAAGTCGCGCTTCAAGGATGAATATGATACGACCGGCACAAAGCCTCGCGGAACGCACTTCTGCCTGGTGACCGTGGGCCAAGATTATATCGAGCTCAAGACGCTCAACCTCGACCCGAAGAAGCTCAGCTGGACGGTCGGGGACGATTTTCGGGAGACCTACGCCGGAACACCGCCCGCCTCTCGTCCGTCGCCGGCGGCTAACGTCACGGCCCGGTCGGGCGGCGCCTAGAAGATCGAAAACCTGAAGTATTTCTTGGGGTTGCGGCTGATGTTCGCCACCAGGGTCTGGAGCTCTTTCAGCGTCTCCTGAAGGTCCGAGACGACCGTCCCGTCGTTGACGAGCGCGCCCAGGCTGCCCTCGCCGCGGTCGATCTTCCCGGCAATGTCATCGAGCTTGGCGGCCAGGGCGGACGCCTGCTCCGCCGCCCGGTCGACCCCGGCCAGGCTGTCGCGGCTGCCTCGGCCGGTCTCGGCCAACTCCTTGCGGAAGTCGGCGCCCGCGCTCTTCAGCTCGGCCGTGAGCTCACCCATAGCCGCGATCTGCCGGTTGAGCGCGGCGACGTCGAACTGGCCGATCTTCCGCTCCCCTTTCTCGAGGAGAGCATGGAGCTTGTCCAGGGAATCGCCCAGCGTGCGCAGGCGGACGTCCCAATCCCCCCCCGCGATCTTCTTCCGGATCTCCTCCAGGATTCCCTGGGCGGCCATCACCATGTCCTTGTTGGACCCCGGAACCTCCTCCCGGGGCTGCAACAGGGTCGCGGAGGCGCCCGGCTGGATGGTGATGGCCTTCTCGCCCAGGAAGTTCAGCGTGTGGATCTCCCAGCGGGAGTCCTTGGGGATGCCGAATTTCTTGTTGATGTCCACCCTCACCCGGACGCCGTCGGTCAGGAATTCGACGTCCTTCGTCCGGCCGACCCGGTAGCCCCTCATGTAGACCTGGGAGTGATCGCCCAGGCCGACCACGTCGTCGAATTTCACATAGACGATGTAGTCCGGGGCGAAAAAGATCCGCTTCTCGGCCAGCCAGATGATCGAGATCATGAGCGCGGCCAAGCTGAAGAAAATGATCGCGCCGGATACGGCGCTCATTTTTCGGTAATCCATCATTCGTCTCCCGTCTCATAGAGTTCGTTGAGGGTCTCGGTCGACAGGGCGTCGGCGGCTCCGACCGAGCAGACCACGCCGTCCTTGAGAAGCGCCGCCCGGTCGGCCACCTCCCTCATCAGCGTGATATCGTGCGTCACCACCACCGAGGTCGCCCGGAGCCTCTCCTTCAACATGACGATGAGCTCGCTCACGAGCTTGGCGTTGCGCTTGTCCAGCCCGTTGGTGGGCTCGTCGTAGAAGATGTAGCGCGGTTCCTTGACCATCGCCCGGGCGATGGCCACGCGCTTCTTCATGCCCTCGGACAGCTCCTCGGGGAACTTGTCCAGGGTATCCTCCTGGAGGCCGACGAAGCTGAGCGCCCGGGAGATACGGTCCTCGATCTCGGCGGGCGGGAGGTTCGTGTGCATCCTGAGGAAGAGGGCGAGGTTCTGCCGGACGTCGAGAAAATCGAAAAGGGCGCTTGTCTGGAAGACGAAGGAGATCGACTTCCGGAATTCGTAGAGCTCCCGCCGGCCCAGGGCGAGGATGTCGTTCCCGTCATACTCGATCCGCCCGGACGAGGGCTCCAGCAGGCGGATCAAGGTCTTGATGAGGACAGTCTTCCCCTGCCCCGAGGGGCCGAGGATCACCAGGGTTTCGTTGTCCTGGATGTCGAGAGAGACTCCCTTGAGGACCTTCTGATCGCCGAAGTCCTTGGTGACGTCGACGATCCGGATCACAGGAGAAGCTCCCCGAGGTAGTAGTCGAAGATGACGGTCAGGACGGCGGCCGTTACCACCGCCGCGGTCGAGGACTCCCCCACGCCCCGGGCCCCGCCCTTGGTCCGCAATCCGAAATAGCTCCCGAGCAGCGCGATGAGTCCGCCCATGAAGGCCGGCTTGATGATCGCGCCGAAGACCAACTCGAAGGATTTGAAGCCCAGCTTCAGGCCGGTGACGAACTCCTGGGGGGCGATCCACGGGCTGGCCACTGAGCAGACAAAAAAGGAAGTGAATATGGACACGAAGTCCGCGTAGATCGTGATCACGGGGAGCATGATCAGGCCCGCCATGAAGCGGGGCAGGACCAGAAAGCCCACCGGGTCGAGGGACATGGTCTCGAGGGCCTCGACCTGCTCCGAGATCTTCATGCTGCCGATCTCGGCGGCCAGGGACGCCCCCAGCTTCCCGGCCAGGACGAGGGCCAGGACGATCGGGCAGAGCTCGATGATGGTCGTCTTGAAGATGGTGTTGATATAGAGATACCGGGGGAGGATGTCGGAGGTCTGGTATCTGAGCTGCACCGTCGACCCCAGGCCGACGAAAACGGAGATCACCGACGCGATCGGCAGGGTCTTCACCGAGAAGTTGTAGAGCTGCTCGACGAACTGCCGGCGGTAGAACCACAGCTGGGGGAACGACCGGATCGTCCGGACGAGGAGCATGGTGATCCCGTAGGTGGCGGCAAAAAAGGACAGGGCATTGTCGCCCAGCCACTCAAAAAGCCCGGCGCGCTGCTTCGCCTGACGGGCATCTCGTGCTGAGACGCTCGCCTCGGGGCCTTCATTGATAAGAAAATCAGAGCCCATGGAGGAAGTCCAGTTCCTTGCGCAGGCGGCGGTGCGTCAATTTCATCCGGGTGTCACCTTCAAATAGTAAACCCGTTATCCTATATGCCATCACGGCATCTGTCAATTGATTAACGGGGATTAACGGGCCCGGCGTCCGGCGTTTCGTTCGATCATGAGACCATTTAGCGGCCAAAATTCGGCAAAAAATCGTTGGCGGCGACGGCGCCGATAACCGGGCGGTTCCGTATTTTGTCCGGATGGCATACAATCCTGGGGCCCGCTTCCGGCCCGACTGCGCCAGCCATGGGATTTGTTTGATAAGGGAGATGTCCGATGCGACGAGCCTTGACCTTCTTCATCCCGGCTGTATTGCTTGCCGGCCTGCTCTCGAGCGCCGAGCCGAATGACCTGAGCGGCACTTGGGAGCTCGTCCCGCAAAAGAGCACGGTCATCCCGCTCTACCGGTCGCTCACGGTCGATTTCCGCTTCCAGGACCGCTCGCTCAGCTTGGCCCAAAAATGGGGCACTCGCCCCAGGGACGCCTTCACGGACACCGTCACCCTGCCGCTGGACGGCACGGTAACGCGCGTCCCGCTCCAGCATCAAGTGGCCCCGACCAATGTGTTCTTGGGGATCCGGAACCTGGCCGGCGGTCGGCGCGAGATGTCCGCGTCCCTAAGCGCCGACGGCACGATCCTGACCGTCCGGGAGTGCGTGACCGCCGACACCTCCCAGGGCGCGGCCGAGATCGAGGCGGTGCATACGTACACCCTTTCGATCCCGGACCAAGTCGTTGTCTATAGGGTCACGCGCCCGGCGCGGGCCAAGGGGGACGTCCTCTCCTACACCCTCAAGCGCGCCGGCAGCCGGCAGGCCTGCTACATGCGCCTGAAGGACGATTGGACGATCGCCGGCGGACTGCCCCAGCAGGCTTTTCTCATTTCGCTCCAGGGATTGGCCAACAGCGAAGGAGCGGTACTGGGAACAATGCAGCAAGGAATGCATCGTCTGGCTGGGCGGCGAGCACGGCGACGTCATGAAGCCCGGCGTCGCCGACTGGGGGATCCGCCAGCGGGCCTTTTTCAGCGACCTCTGCGCCAACGAATCCATCCCCGAGGAATACCGGCTGACCAGAGAGCTCCTCTCGGACATGAGGCCTTTCGGAATGGTCTTCGGCTGGCACTCCTATGCTAAGGACCTCGAGGAGGAATGGGTCCGGCTGACCTCGAGCTACGCGCTCCGCGTCGAGGGCCTCCACACCCTCCCCAACCTGAGCTTCAGCTCACAGGTGCCGGCGACTCCCGGGTTCGTGTTCAAGAACAACCACCATCTCAGGCCGGGAAAATCCCCCCGGCCCGAGAAAAAGGTCTACATCGCCGGCATCCAGACCGACGGCATGGGTCTGGGAGCCTGGAACCAGCCGGGGCGAGGCGAGATCCCCTACGCCTGGGAGGTGCTCATGAACAATTCCTGGCTGGCGCCGGTCATGCTGGAGTATTTCTATACCCAGGCCACCCCGAATGATTACTTCATCGGCTGCCTGGGAGGGCCCGGCTACGTCTATCCCAAAGCCGTCCCCCCGCGGCATCTGCCGAAGATGATCGACTTGGCCTACGGCCTGATGAAAAGGCTGGACCTGAAGGTCTTCGAGATCATGGACTATTCCGAAGGCGTGATGGTCGAGGGGAACTCCGACCTCACCCGGGAGGTGGTCGACGCCTTCTACCGGGGCATGCCCGGGGCCATCGGGTTCGTCAACGGCTACGTCCAGTCCCATACCTTCACGGTCAGGGACAATCGGCCGCTCATCTCCTATGATTACTATATGGCCCCGGAAGCGCCGGAGGAGCAGGTGGCCGCCGACCTCGAGGAGATGGCCGCGCTCAACACGAACAGGCCCTATTTTCTGCTGATGCACGTGCGCCAGAGCAGCAGCGTGGCGCGAGTCAAATCGATCCTCGATCGGCTGGGGCCGGAGTTCGAGGTCGTGCCCCTGGATATCTTCCTCAAACTGGCCGGCGAGCAGCCGACCTTCATTGAAAGATACCGGGAGTGAGCGACGCCGGCAGGCCCTGGTTGACATGACCCGCCGGTCTTAATAAACTCTCTACGCCTGACAGGGAGGCAGTCAACATGCCCAAGACAACGCTGCGCTATGCAATCCTCGGGTTCGGCGGGATCGCCGAGAACCGGATCGCCAAGGAGGGGTTCGCGGGCGACGCCTCGCGATTCAAACCCCTCCCGGGAATCGAGCTCGTGGCCGCGGCCGACATCTCGCCGGCTCGCCGGGCCGCCGCCGAAAAGATGGGACTGAAGTGGCATGATTCCCCCGACACGGCCATCGCCGACCCATCGATCGACGCGGTCTTCATCGCCAGCAACAACGCCTCTCACTTTCCGCTGGGCAAAAAAGCGCTCGAGGCAGGCAAGCACGTCATTCTCGACAAACCGATGGCGACGCGGCTCGAGGACGCCCGAAAGCTCATCGCGTTGGCCGCGGCCAAGAACCTCTCGCTGGCCGTCGACCACATGATGCTCCATAACGTCTACAACATCAAAGCCCGGGACATGATCGCCGCCGGCGAGCTGGGCGATGTCAACGATATCACTCTCCATATGGAGTTCTGTTACGGCGCGACGCCCGAGGAGGCCGCCACCTGGCGGTGCGCCCGGCCGTCCGAGCTCGGCGGCCCGATCGGCGACGTCGGCAGCCACTGCCTCTACGTGGCGGAGTTCCTGACGGGCTCGCCGATCAACTCGGTGGCCGCCGTCTTCACGCCGCGGACCCTCAAGATCCGCGCCGAGAACGGCGCCTTCATCCGCTTTCAAACCGAGTCGGGTCTCACCGGGAGCGCCAGGGCCTCGTTCAATGACCCGCGGGGCAGCCTGGCCGGGACGCTCCTCAATCTCGGCTACGAGGTCTACGGCACGAAGGCGGCGCTCCGGTCGTACGGCACCCTCTTCCAGCTCTCGGGCCACCCGGGGGAGCCGGTCAAGATTCGCCTCGAGCTCGAGGAGGCCGGCGGCGCGCGGGACATCCGCGTCGGCTCCATTAAGAATATTTACCAGCAGATCATCCTCGAGCACGCTTCAGCCATCCGCTCGGGCCGCCGGCTCACCGGTGAGGACGGGCTCCACAACCTGGCGCTCGTCGAGGCGGCCTATCGGTCGGCAGGCGAGGGCGGGAAAGCCATCGCCGTAAACTAACCGACTGAATACAAAGGAGTTGTTCATGGACAGCAAGCTGGCCATCCACGGAGGCGTCAAGACCGCCACAGAGCCTTTCCCGATGTGGCCGAGCCTCGCCGAGAAAGGCATCCAGGCGGCCGCCGAGGTCCTCCGCTCGGGCCGCGTCAACTACTGGACGGGCCCGCTCGGCATGGAGTTCGAAAAGAAATGGGCGGACTGGAACGGCGCCAGGTTCGCCATCTCGACCTCCAACGGGACATCCGCCCTCCACACGGCGGTCGCCTCGCTCGGCATCGGGCCGGGCGACGAGGTCATCTGCCCCTCCTATTCGTTCATCGCCTCCAGCTTCTGCGTCCTCCAGGCCGGGGCGCTCCCCGTCTTCGCCGACACCGGCACGGACCACGTCCTCGACCCGGCCGACATCGAGAAGAAGATCACGGACCGGACCAAGGCGATCATCGTCGTCCACCTCTACGGGGTCATCGCCGACATGGACCCCATCCTCGAGATCGCCAGGCGGCACAAGCTGTTCGTGATCGAGGACTGCGCCCAGGCGCATGGCGGCGAATACAAAGGAAAAAAGGCGGGCACGATCGGCCACGCCGGCTGCTTCAGCTTCTGCCAGAGCAAGCACTTCACGACGGGCGGCGAGGGCGGCATGGTCATCACCGACGACGAGGACCTGGCCTGGCGGTGCAAGTCCTTCCGCGACCACGGCTACGACGTCCAGAAGCGCCTGAACCTCCTGGAGCTGGAATCGAAGCTGATGTACATCCACTCCCGGGTCGGGTTCAACTACCGGATGACCGAGATCCAGTCGGCCATCGGCCTCGCGGAGCTCGAGCGGTTCGAGTCCTGGAACCTGCCGGCCCGGCGGCGGAACGGCCGGCTGATCAGCGAGGCCCTTAAGGGCCACCCGCTCGTCCTCCACCCGCCGCCCGATACCGCAGAGCGGAAGAACGCCTATTGGTGGTGCCCGCTCGTCATCGACGTGGACAGGCTCAAGTGCACGACCAAGGACTTCGTGGCGGCCATCAACGCCGAGGGCGTGCCCGCCTACACCGTCCTCTGGCCGGAGATGTACAAGGAAGACGCCTACGTGCAGCGGGTCGGTTTCGGAGAGGCCAACTATCCTTTTGAGGACCCCAAGGCGCGCCGGATCGACTACGCCGACGTCAAATGCCCAACGGCCCACTGGCTCACCGACCGAACGATCTCCTTTTTCACGCATCCGGTCTACACCGAAAAACACGTGCAATGGATGATCGACGCCTTCCACAAGGTGGCGAAACACTATACAAAATAAGAGATCGGGGACGCTTCTCCCGGGAGAAGCGCCCCCTCCTGCAAGGAGGCTATCATGAGAAAACTCAGTGCCGTGGCTCCGGGATGGTGGGACTACACCACGCTCGACGACAAGATCGCCAAGGAGGCCGCCCGGCTGACGATTACCGATATCGAGCAGCTCGCCCGGCCGGGTTTCGCGGTCAAGATCTACGATACCCGCGAGGACTTCTACCTGGCCGAGGCGCTCGAGTACATCAACGCCTGGCGCCAGGCCAAGCCGGGTAAGCCCGCCGGGATCTGCGGCCCGATCGGGCCCACCGAGCAGCTCCCGCTCGTCGCCCGCCTCGTCAACGGCCTCGGGTTGGGCCTCAAAAATGCGCATTTCTGGGGCATGGACGAATGGCTGATCGGCGACCGCGAGGCGGGGATCGACCATCCCCTTGGGTTCGCCAAGGCCGACATGGAGCTCTGCTTCAACCGGATCGACAAGAAATACGCCATGCCGAAAGAGAACCTCCACTTCCCGAGCGTCGGGGGCCTGGACGCTTACTACGAAGAGCTACGGGGAAGTCCGCTGCGTCACGATGCAGGGCGGCCAGGGCGAGGTCAAGCACTGGGCGTTCAACGACCCGGTCAAGCGCGAGGGCAAGTACAAAGACAGTCCCCCCTCCCCCGCCGAGTTCCGGAAGCTCAAGACCCGCGTTGTCGAGCTCCACCCGATGACCCTCATCCAGAACGCCCGGACCTCCGGCGGCGGGCTGGTGAGCAGCATCCCGACCAAGGCCATCTCTGTGGGCCCCGTCGAGACCTGGCAGGCGGAAAAGGTCTCGATCTGGCACTTCGGGAACCACGACAACCCCTTCGGCATACGCCTGACGGCCTTCATGATCTCGAAGAAGATCCCCGATTCGGCGGTCCCGATGTCGCTCCTCGCCGACCACCCCAACGTCCAGTTCAACTATTTCCGGGGCGGCGTGGGCTCCTGCGAAGTCGAGATGCATTGAGGAGACGGCGCGCATGATCGTTTTCGCCATCGGCAGCCACCCTGACGACCTCGAGTTCATGATGGGCGGGACGCTCCTCCTGCTCAAAAAGCAGGGTTGTGAGGTCCACTACCTGAACATCGCCAACGGGAGCTGCGGCACCGAGGTCCATTCTCGCGAGGCGATCATCCGCATCCGCCGCGAGGAGGCAATCCAAGCCGCCCGCTACCTCGGCGCCGTCTATCACGAGAGCCTGGTCGATGACCTGGACGTTTTCTACGCGCCGGAGCTGATCCGCCAGGTGGCGGCCCGGGTCCGGGAGGTCCAGCCGGATATCCTCCTGACCCTCTCGCTCGAGGACTACATGGAGGACCACATGAACTCGGCCCGGGTCGCGGTGACGGCCGGGTTCGTCCGGACGATGCGCAACTACGAAACCCTCCCGCCGACGGCGCCCACGATGAAAGACATGGCCGTCTATCACTCCCTCCCCTACGGGCTCACCGACATGATGCGGCGGCCGATCATCCCTGAATTCTATATCGACATCGGTTCGGTGATCGGGCCGAAGGGGGAATTCCTGTCCCGGCACGTCAGCCAGAAGGACTGGCTGGACAGGAGCCAGGGGCTGGATTCCTACATCATCACCATGCGCGAGATGAGCCGCGAAGTCGGCGGTATGTCGGGGCGGTTCGAGTTCGCCGAGGGCTGGCGGCGTCACAGCCATCTCGGCTATTCGGGACGGGACATCGACCCCCTGGGCGAGCTGTTGGGCCCGCTCTGCGCCCCCGGGAAAAAAGGCCAGGCCGGATGAAGATCGTCGACAGCAACGGCACCCTCGAGAAGGGCGGAGTGAAGGCGCTGCTTGACGAGATGGACCGGAACGGTGTCGAGCGGACGGTCATCGGCCCGGCCAGGAATTTCGCCGCGGTCGAGAACCGGGCCGGCAACAGCTATATCGCCGCGGCCGTCCGGACCCATCCTGACCGGTTCACGGGGTTCGCCGTCGCCTCCCCCTGGTACGGGAAGAGGGCGGTCGACGAGCTGGAGCGGGCGCGCGGCCGGGGCCTCCGCGGCCTCAAGATCTTCCCCGCTCTCCAGGGATTCATCCTGACCGATCCGCTCATCAACCCGCTTATGGAATTCGCCGCGAAGGCGGATTGGCCGGTCTGGTGCGCCACGGGGACGCCCATCTGTGCCATGCCCCTGCAGCTCGCCGAGCTTGCCGAGACCCACCCGCGGGTCCGATTCATGATGGGCTACGGCGGTTTCTGCGACTTCTGGAACGATGTCCCGGACGCCCTCAACCGGTGTCCGAACCTGTGGATCGAGACATCCTATATCATTCCCTCGCAGATCATGGCCTGGGTGGATGGCTGCGGCATCTCAAAGTTTATCTTCGGGAGCGACCATCCGTATTCCTCATTGCCGCTCGAGCTCAAGAAGATCGGGCTGCTCAAGGAGACGATCGACAAGCCGGCGATCCTCGGGCGCAACATCGCGGCTTTCCTGGGGAGGCCCCGATGATCATCGACGCCCATACTCACCTCTTCGGCCGCTGGCTCAACCTGCGCGGGATCCGCCCGCGCGATTTCGTCCGGATTATGGACGAGACCGGGATCGATAAGGCCTGCGTCTACACGCTCGAGGGTTTCTTCGACGCCCGCGGGTGCAACGACAAGCTCGCCGCCCTGGTCAAGGGATTCGAAAGCCGTCTCTTTCCCTTCGCCACGGTCGACCCGAACATGGGGGATGTCGCCGTCAAGGACCTCCGGCGGGCGGTCCGGAAGCTGGGCATGCGGGGGCTCAAGATCCATCCCTGGCTCCAGGCGTTTTCCCTGACCAACGCCTACTTCCTCAAGGTCGTCGAGGAGACGATCCGGCTCGGCATCCCGATCATCACCCACAACGGCAGCCCGCCCTACGCCTGCCCGACACAGGTCGGGAACCTGGCCAAAAAGTTTCCCGAAGCCACCCTCATCCTGGCCGAGGCGGGGCTCAAGGACCTGTGGCTCGACGCCGTGGCCGTCGGGAAAAAATACCCGAATGTCTACCTCTGCCCGGCCGCCTCACCGTTTTCGGCGGTCCTCGAGATGGTGCGGAGCGTTCCGGTCGAAAAGCTCGTCTTCGGCACCGACCTCGGGTTCTCCCAAAAGGAAGAGGTCCTGCTCGAGATCGAGAAGATCAACCGCCTGCCGCTCGGCGCGGCGGACCGCGCGAAGATTTTCAGCGGCAATATCGCGAGGCTTGTCAATTTCGATAACTGAATTCCGGAGGTAAGCCTATGGGTTGGATATTCCTGGCGCTGGTGATCGTCGGCTACGTGGCCATGAACTTTATCATGAAGCTCGGCAGCCTGAAGGGGCACGAGGCGCCCGCGCTGACCGGGGCGCTGTTCGCCGTGGCCGCTTTCTTCTGCCTGCTCTTCCTCATCTTCTCGGGGCAGCCGCTCCAGGCCTCGACGCCGGTCGTGCTCCTGGCCATCGCCGGAGGAGTCGGCGGCGCGCTCGCCTATTTCTTTTTCCTGAGCGCGCTCAAGATCGGGAACTACGCCCTGACCATTTCCATCTACACGATGACCTTCCTCATCCCGGTCATCTTTTCGATCCTCTTCTGGAAACGGCCGGTGAACGCGGTCCTGACCGCCGGGGTCGCGGCCATCGTCGCCGGGATCGCCATGATCACGACCTCCGGCTCGGGCCAGGAGGAGAAAAAGACCGGCCTCTGGCTCAAGTGGATCCTGTACCTTGGGGCGGCCTTCTTCCTGACGGGCATCCCGCAGCTTTCCCAGGCGGCGGCCGCCAGGCTCCAGGCGATCAACCTCTGGTTCTATCTTTTCGTCTGCTTCCTGTCCGGGGCGATCGCCTTCGGCCTCTATTTCTTCTTCAAGAAGATCCGCCCGGGACCGAGCGTCTACTCTTTCGGCGCGCTGGCGGCGTTGGGGAGCGTGGCGGGCAACTATTTCACCCTGAAATCGCTCAGCCGCCTCCCGGAAACGATCGTCTTCCCGGTATCGCTGGCAGCTCCCGTGATCGCCGCCGTGCTCCTCTCGCTCCTTTTCTTCAAGGAAAAGATCAAGCCCCTGGGGTATGCGGGGATCGTCCTCGGGCTGGCGGGGATCATCCTTCTCGCCCTGGCTTGAGGCCGCGGGCCCGGAGGGCCGGGAGTCCGGAAAGGCCTGGTTTGGGTCCGCCCGAAGATGTCGAGGGCGGCGGGTCGCATGACAATGAAACCGATCGAGTTCGAGGTCAAGGAACACGGCGCGTTCAGGGTGATGACCTGGCGCGTCGATCCGGACCACGACAGCCTGTGGGCCGTCCACGCCGGAAGCGACGGCCACGTTTATTTTTCAAGCTGCAGCGAGGGCCGGGCCTCGAGCGCCCATCTCCTGAGGTACGACCCCGCCGAAAACAGGCTCTGGGACCTTCTGGATATCGGCGAGCTGGCGGACGATCCTCACGATTCGGGACGCGTGCCCCAGAGCAAGATCCACACCTGCCTCCGCGAGACCTCGGACGGTTATCTCTACGGGGTCAGCCATTGCACGGCGCCGAACTTCGGGGAAAAACTGTTCGAGGTCAACGGCACGTTCGGGGACCCGGTTTACGGGTACCGCGGGTCGCAGATGTTCAGGGTCCGGATGGCCACGGGCGAGGCCGAGTACGCCGGGCTGGCCATCCCCTGCGAGGGCTGCCGGTCGATGGAAATCGTCGAGCGGCTGAACAAGGCCTATCTGGTGAGCTACCCCCGCCACTGCCTCTACGAGTACGACCTCGAGACGCGCGAGTCACGGCTCATCGGCCGGGTGGGGACATGGGGAGGCTTCGAAGTCTTCAGCGATTCCCGCGACAGGCTCTACGGCTCCTACGATGACGGCCGGTTCTTCCGGTACGACCCGGCGCTCGACGAGTTCGAGGACCTGTCGCTCCGCGTGCCCGGCATCCCCGGCCGCGAGCGGCTCTACAACTTCTTCTTTTTCGCCAGGAAATTCCGGCCGGACTTCGTCTGCGCCACAGGCTACTATGACGGTCACATCTTCCGGATCAACCCCGAAGTCAGTCCGGAACCCGAGATCGAGGACTACGGGTTCGGCGCGCCCGGCGGCTGGAACGGCCGGGACTGGACGCCGCCCTACATCCAATCCCCGGTCCTCTACGGAGATCGCTGGCTTTTCTACGGGGCCAACACGATCTGGGAACCGACGCAGCTCGTCGCGCTCGATATCGCGACCGGCCGCCGGGAGGCCGTGGCGGTCCTGAGCTTCGATGGCAACCCGACGGCCTGGCTCTCCGAAGGCGTCCTCGGCCCGGACGGAGAGACGCTCTTCTTTGCCGAGGTCAACATGAAGGCGATGCCCCGGCTGCTCCTGGTGGACCTGAGAGAGCTCGACTGGAGGAGATAGGTGACGGAAAAGGACAAACCCGGCGGCGCGGCGGGCGAAAATTACCATCTCAAGGAGTCCGAGATCATGGCCGGGACTTCGGACTTCCGGGACGGCGCCTTCGCCTTCATCACGGAGGGATCGCTCGCCTTGAGGGAGCTCGGTAATTACGGGGTAGCGCCCCCCATCCCGAACGGCGAGTCGGCTATCACAGCCCTGGCGCCCGGGTCGGGCCGCCGGAAGATCTACGGCGCGACATCGGGCAGGAGATCTCATCTCTTTTATTACGACCCCAGTCCGGCGGCGGAGCACGCCGTCGACATCGGCATCCTGGGCGAAGACGCCGAATGCCGGTTCCTGGCGGCCGACGCGGGCGGCGTTCTCCACGGCCTCGTCAACCCCGGCGGGCGCGCCTTCCGCTACGACCCGCGGAACGAGTTCTCGGTCATCTGGAAGTACGAGGTCAATCCCATCGGTTTTCCCGGGACCGAGCTGGGCGAAGACGCGGCGGCGGGCGCTGTCGATCCCGCGACCGGCAAGATCTACGCGCTCGGACGGCGGTCGTCGGCGCTCTTCGAAATCGATCCCGGGGCCGGTGGGGTCCGGCGGCTGACGGAGATCGAAGGGGCGGGGAAATCGAACGCCCTCGTCCTCGACGGCCGCGGGCACCTCTTCGGCTCGGGCCAGAACGGGCACCTGTTCCGGTACACGATCTCACCGGGCTCGGCGGAGGTCCTCGACCTCCAGCTCCCCTCGCCCAGGGGCATGGAGTTCCTGAACCATCTCGATTCCGCCGTCCTCGACGGCGGGCGGACGATCTTCGGGGGAACGACCCTGGGCACGATCTTCCGGCTGGATACGGCGTCGCTCAGCATCACCGGTTACGGACGTCCCGTGTCCGACCACAGGATCCGGGCGCTCGCGATGGGCAAAAACGGAACCGTTTACGGCGCCGCCGGCAGCCCCGGCAAGAACTCTCATCTTTTCCGGTGGGACCCCCGGACCGGCGAGGTCAAGGACCTGGGCCTGCCGATGGTCCATTTCCCCAAGAACTGGGTTTGCTACGACATCTCGGCGCTCGCCGCCGGCCCCAACGGCGAGATCTACATCGGCGAATCCGAGCGCGTCTCGCACCTTCTGATCTATTACCCGCCGGCCGGGACAGCGACCGGACCCGGAAACCAGGAGACACCATGAGCCTGCCACCGGCATTGACACGCCACGACATAACCCGCGGCCTGCGCGAGCTGGGTCTGGCCGCGGGCGACAGCCTGATCGTCCACAGCTCCATGAGACACCTCGGCCCCGTCGACGGCGGCGCCGACGCCGTGATCGACGCCATCCTCGAGGTGATCGGGCCCGGCGGGAACCTGATGCTCCCCACCTTCAACTACGTGCATCCCCTTCCCTCGCCTTACTACGACCCGCGGGAGACGCCCGGCCGGACGGGCATCCTGCCGGAGGTCGGCAGAAAAAGACCAAACGCCGGGCGCAGCCTGCATCCGACCCACTCGGTGGCGGTGATCGGCCCCGACGCCGGACGGCTGACCGCGGGCCACCTCGCCCAGCGGGTCTTCGGCGTGGGCAGCCCGGTCGACCTCCTCGCCCAGGCCGGCGGGAAAGTCCTCCTCCTGGGCGTCGGCCAGACGTCGAACAGCACGATCCATGTCGCCGAGGAACATGCGGGCCTGCCCAAGGGGCCGTGGTCCGGGGGGCTGCCCGTCGTCCGGGTCCGGCGGCCCGACGGCACGTTTATCTCGCACCGGCTGGATACGTCCTGTTCGTGCAGCGCGGCCTTCGAAGGGGCCGAGTACCCCCTGAGGAGGCACGGCGAGATCCGGGATGCCCGGATCGGCGGCGTCTGTAAGCTGATGCTCGGCCGCGACGTGATCCGCCGGGTGGGCGAGATGATCCGCGAGCAGCCGGACATCCTCCTCTGTCGCTGGGAGCGATGCCCGCCGTGCACAGCGGCCCGCAGGCGGCTGGCCGCGGGAGGTCTCCTCCCCGCGCCGGCGATCGGGCCGGAGGATTAGAGGCGGCCGTTAGAGGCGGCCGGCTGATCAGAGAAGAGAGAGGAGCGCGGCCAGGATCCGGTCGGCGGCGTCGACGCTGAGCTGGTTGGCCGCGCCGGGCCGCGTCTCATAGCCGCCGCGCCCGAAGTTTTCCCGGAGCGGAATGTACCCGAAATAGCCGTTGGCCAGGGCCACGGGAAAGACAAGCTCATAGCCCTTGACCGCCTTGAGCGCCAGACCGAGCTCGACGAAGGGCTCGCCCGGGATGGCCGCGAACGCCACGCCCCCCAGCTTGAGGACCTGGAGCGGCACCCGGAATTCGGGGGGCTTGGTCCTGGCGAAGTGAAGGAGCTCGCGCGCGAACAGGGCCTCGACGGCAACGTCGCCCTTCGCCAGGTCCTCGGCCGTCAGGTCGCGCCCCTGATCCGGGCCCGAAGCGCCGGCCCGCGCCAGAAGCTCCCGGGCGCTGCCTACCTCGGCATCGGAGACCTCGCGGGACGGGATGGCCGCCGCGACCTCGCGAGCCTCGAGCCGGTCGACCCCCGCCGGCCGGGCGTTCGCGAGCGAGGCCGCGACGATCTCCGCGTAGGCGGCGCCCAGCCGCCCGGCCTCTTCGTAATTTGTCTGCGGCCGGGGGCTTTCGAATTCGAGATGGTTGATATTTCCCTGCGGCGCGACGAACGGGAAGACCGGAAAACCTGAGCCCAGCCGGTCGTTCAGCCGCCTCTCCATGAACCCCGGCCAATCCGCGGTGATCTTCGTCCCGCCCACCGTATCGGTGTGGTTCGAGATGCTGACAAACAGGGCCTGGAGGCCGCCCCGCTCATCACGGAAGACGACCGTGTTCGCTTCCCGGTCGACCGCGCCCTCGGGCGCGCGCCTCTCGGGCGAGAGCTTCGGCGGGTTGGTGACGACCGTCCCGTCCTTCATCCACCAACGCCGGTTGAAGGCCAAGCCTTCGTAAGAGGCCCCGGCCAGGGAGACAAGTGTCGTCTCGCGCGTGGTCAGGGACGCGGCCGCGCCTACGATCCGTTTTTTAAGGTCGGCGAGATAGCGCTCGTCCCGCGCCAGCCCGAAGAACCCCTCGAGGTCGGGGCCGGTGTGGATGTGCGAGACAAGGAGCATGATCTCGTCTTTCCGGAAAGCGGTGCGCCGGGCGATCTCGTTCCGGATCTCCTCCGCGTCGCCGGGCGGGATGGCGCAGCTGTCGACTTGGATGAAAAGAAGGCGCTCCTCGCCGAGTGCGAGGGCGGCCAGCCTCATCTGAAGCGGGTCGAGCACCCCTTCCGATATCCGTTCGTTGAAATAGCCCGCCAGCCGGACGGGATAATCCGGAGTGATGTCGATCTTCTTGAACTGGGCTTGGAGCAGGCTCACGGCGGCACCGCAACGGACATTATAAGCAAAAAACCATCCGCCGGCTACACTTTGAGCCGGACCGGCATGAAAATCGGCCACCGCCCTCGCGCGATGACGAATTTTATTGACAATTTCGTCCCGCTGAACATAATTTGTGGTTTCCAGGCTGAATTCGCCATGCCTGACCGAATCAGACAGCATCGGAGCGAAACAAGATGACCAATTTCTCCTGGCTTGTGGACGGCAGCATCATCGGGCTCTACCTCCTGATCACCATGGTGGCGGGCATCATGGTCCGCAAATACGTCGGCAAGGTGGAGCACTTTCTCGTGGCCGGCCGTGAAATGAACGTCTATCTCGGCATCGCCTCGCTGGCGGCGACCGAGTTCGGGGTCGTCACCTGCATGTATACCGCCCAGAACGGCTACCTCTACGGGTTCGCCGGAGCGGTTCCGGGGTTACTCCAAGCCATCGCCATGATGGTCATCGGCATCACGGGGTTCTGCATCAAGCCCCTCCGCGATTCGGGCGTGATGACCATCCCGGAGCTTTTCGAAAAAAGATTCGGCCCGAAGATCCGCTGGGCCGCGGGCGTCGTCATCGTCCTCGGCGGCCTTCTGAACATGGGGGTCTTCCTCCGGACGGGGGGCGAGTTCCTGGTCCAGGTCACGGGCATGAACCTCAAGTACCTCGAGGTCACGATGACCGTCCTGCTGCTGATGGTCGCGGTCTACACGATCCTGGGCGGCATGCTCTCCGTGCTGGTCACCGATTTCCTCCAGTTCGTGGTCATGAGCGTCGGCCTGATCGTGGTGACCGTCCTGATCGTCGGCAAGGTCGGCTGGGGGACGATCCTCCAGGCCGTCGAGACGCACCACGGCGCAGGCGGGTTCAACCCGTTCGTCAACCCGGCGCTGGGCTGGGAATTCGTCCTCTTCAACCTGATGCTCAACACCGCCGCCGTCCTGACCTGGCAGACGACGATCGTCCGCGTCCTCTCCGCCAAGGACACCAAGACCGGGCTGAAGGTCTACAAGGGCACGGCCTTCTTTTTCGTCTGCCGGTTCATGATCCCGGGGATCTGGGGGATGGCGGCGCTGGCCTGGCTCACGGCCACCCAGGTCGGGTCGAACACGCTCCACGCCATGCCCCTCCTCCTCAGCCAGCTCCTGCCCGCGGGAATGATGGGGCTCCTCGTCGCGGCCATGCTGGCGGCCGACATGTCGACCGATTCCTCATACATGATCACCTGGGCGGGCGTCATCTACAACGACATTATGGCGCCTTTCCGGAAAAAGCCGTGGTCCGAGAAGAAGGGTCTGCTTTGGAACCGGTCGATCGTCGGCTTGATCGGCATATTCCTGCTCGTCTTCGGTCTGTGGTATCCCCTCAAGGGCGACCTCTGGACCTATCTCGGCGTCACGGGGACGATCTACCTGTCGAGCATGTCGGCGCTTCTCATCGCCTGCATCTACTGGAAGAGGGCCAACAACTGGGGTGCCACCGCGGCGATCTTCTTCGGCGCGGTGATCCCCGTGACCTTCCTGGTCCTCGAGCAGCTGCCGTCGACGGCCGGGCTGGCCAAGAGGATCGGACCGTATTATTCGGGGATCGCGACGTATCTTCTCGTGGCGGCCGCCATGGTCATCGGCTCGCTCCTCAAGCCCAAACCGAAACAGCCTGTCCTGGAGGCAACCCATGCTTAAGCACTGGTTCTGGAACCTGATGTCGGCGTCGGTCATCCTGTGGTATTCGACGATCACGATCTACGTGGGCATCAGGGGCTGGAAAGACATCAAGACCATGCTCGGCAACCTGGCCAAGCTCAAGGACGGTGAATAGAACCCATGATTGAGTCCGGCGACATCCGGTCGGTCCGGGCCATCGACATCCACGGCCACGTGGGCCGGTACAAGGGCTGCCAGCTCGAGGTCATCGACGGGTTCTATTCCGGCGGCCCGGAGGATGTCCTCCGCAGGGCCGCGCAGGCCCGGGTCGAGTACACCTTCGTTTCACCGCTCCAGGGCCTCTTCACCCAATACGGCGATGACCCGGTCGCGGCCAATGCCGAGCTGGCCGCGGATATCGACCGATATCCCGGGCTTTTTCAGTGGGCCGTCGTCGACCCCACTCGTCCGGAAACATACGGCCAGGCCGCCGAGATCCTGAAAACGCCGCGCTGCATCGGCATCAAGGTCCATCCTGACTTCCACGGCTATTCGATCACGGACCATGGCGACCGGATCTTCGAATTCGCCGCCGGCACGGGGGCCGTTCTCCTCAGCCACAGCGGCGGAGGCCCCAGCTTACCGCCTGATTTTCTCCCCTTCGCCGACCGATTCCCCGAGGTCACTTTAATCCTGGCCCACTGCGGCTGGAGCCTCGACGGCAACCTGACCCGTCAGGTGCGGGCCGTGGCGGCGAGCCGGCACGGCAACGTCCACGTCGATACGTCGAGCTCCTACTCCATCACCAGCAACCTGATCGAATGGGGAGTCCGCGAGGTCGGGCCGGAAAAGATACTGTTCGGCTCGGACACGCCGCTCTATTTTTCGCCGATGCAGCGGGCCCGGATCGATAACGCCGAATGCGATGACGCCTCCAAAAGGCTGATCCTTCGGGGAAACGCCGAGCGCCTGTTTGCGGCGAAGCTCGGCCCCTTCCTCAAAGGCTAAGGATGGCGTCCATGGCCCGCGAGGTGTTGTCGATCAGCACCTCGGGGCAGTGCTTGTAGGCCGGGATCATCTCCGCCGTCAGCGGACCGCTGTAGCCCGTTTCGCGAAGCGCCTTCATCACCGCGGGCCAGTTCACATCGCCGGCCAGCAGGTCGACGAACCCGTCGGCGGTCCCGACGCCGCGCCGGAAGTCCTTCAGGTGGACGCGCTTGATCCTCTTTCCCAGCATCCGGATCCACTGTTCCGGGTAGCCGACGAGCATCGCGTTGCCGACGTCGAAATAGGCGCCCACCCACTCCGAGTTGAACTGGTCGATGAAGGCCCGCATGGCGGCCGGGTCGACCAGGAACTTGTTCCAGACGTTCTCCAGGCCGATGGCGATCCTGGCGGCAGCCGCCAGGGGCAGAAGAGCGGCGACGGCATCGCCCGCTCTTTTGTGGACCGCGTCATAATCCACGACCCCGGCCGCGGGGTCGAAAAAGACATCGACCGCGCCCGGGATGATGAGGACCGCGCCGGCGTCGAGCCAAGCGGCGGCGTCGATGAGCTTCTTCGCGATCTCCAGGGCCTCGGCCCGGACCCCCGGGTCGTCCGCGGTCAGGGATCTTCCCCAGAAGAGGCCGGTGGCCACCGATGAGATCCGCACCCCGGCGTCGCGGGCCGCGCGGACGATCGCCTGCGTCTGCTTCTCGGTCGTCGCCAGGCCGAGGTCGCCGGCCGCGGACAGGGCCACTTCGACCGCCTCGAACCCGGCTTGGCGCGCCCGGGCGAAAACCTCGGCCACCGGCCGCGTCCCTTCGAGCCCGCCCGGAAAGGACCAGTAACTGATGCTCTTCACGAACATGATCTCCCTCCGATCGCAGAGATTTCCCGGCCGGCTCAGTCGAGGCTGACGACCTTGCCGGTCGTCGCCGATTCGGCCACCGCCAGCGAGAAGCGGACCGATTCCCGCGCCCCCTCGGGCGTGACGACGCCGGGCTTCCGGCCAGCCTCCAGGCAGTCAAGGTAGTACTTGATCTCGTTGTAATAGCCGCCGAGCGACCCGATGTTCCCCTGGGTCTCGGTCGATACCCCGATCTTCGGCTCGGGCAACGGGGGCGCGAAGGCCGCGCCCTCGAAGGGATAGACGACGAGCGAGGGTGATGCTGCGCTGTCGAAACGGATCGTTGCCTTCTCGCAGGCGACGAGAAGCGCCATGTTAAAGGGGAATCCGGGCGACAGGTTCAGGGACCCCTCGGCCGAGCTCTTGGCCCCCGACTCGTGCTCCCAGGCCAGGGTCAGGACGGAGTCCAGGCCTCCCTGCGGCCCCGGGGCGGCGGCCGCCTGGACCTTCTTCGGCAGCCCCAGGAGCCACTGGATGTAGTCGAGATCATGGATGTGGAGGTCGAGCACCGCGCCGCCGCTCCGCGCCGGGTCGAGGAGCCAGCCCTGCCAGGCCCAGGTCGGGGGCGGGCTCAGCCGGCGGGCGCTCAGCCATTCCACCGGGCCGTGCTTTCCCGAATCGATGATCTCCTTGATGACCTGGTACTCGGGCCAGAACCGGATGACCTGGCCGATCATGAAGGCGACGCCGGCTCTGTCCGCCGCCTTGATCATCCGGTCACAGGCCGCGACCGTCAGGGACATCGGCTTCTCGCACATGATGTTCCGGCCGGCCCGGGCCGCTTCCAGGACGAGCTCTTCGTGAAGGTAGGTGGGAGTGCAGATGTCCACGAGGTCGACCTCGGCGGCCTGGAGAAGCCCGGCCAGGCTGGCGAAGGCGCGGCACTTCAGCTTGTCTTCGGCTTCCCCGCGCCTGTCCGGCTCGACGTCGGCGACGGCCGCGACCCGGGCGCCCGCCGCCCCGTAGCACTGGGCATGCATGTGACCCATGAATCCGTAACCTACGAGTCCGACTTTGATCATCAGTTCGCTCCTTTCCCAGTCTCAAACCGCCAGGCGCCCGGCGGATCAGTCCGCAGGCAGGCCCGCGCCCCGGGCGCCCCGGACGAGCGCCCTCATGTTCTCGACCGGCACGTCGCGCGGGTTCATCTCGCCGGTGTTGAAGATGAATCCCCCACCGGGGCCGGCGGCCCGGACGATCCGGTCGGCTTCCGCCGCCACCTCTTCGGGCTTCCCGTTCATCAGCACCCCGATGGGATCGAGATTGCCGCCGAGACAGACCCGGCCGCGCACAATCTCCTTGGCCCTGCCGATATCGATGTTCGGCCCGACGTTGATCACGCTCACGCCCAGCGGGATGGAGGCCTCGATATGGGGAACGGACTCCTCGCTGTTGTGGAGGAACGTCAGCCCGCCGGCTTTCCGGTAGGCCTCGACGACCCTGGCGCAGGGCTCAAAGGCGAACTGCTTGTACTGGTCGGCGGAGATCAGGTTGCTCATGGCGTTGCAGTCGCCGAGCCAGAGCGCGTGCGCCCCGGCGTCGAGCTGGGCCAGCCCCCACTCGGTCTGGACGCTCGACGAAGAAATCGCAGGCGGCCTGCAGGAGGTCGGGGTCGGTGTGGATCATCATCAGCGCCTCGGTCAGCCCGAAGAGCAGGCAGGCCGAGGAGAACGGCGCCGGCGTTCCCGCCGCAGACGCAGGCCCTGTCCCCGAATCGCTGCGCGAACGAGCCGCAGCGGCCTTGAGCTTCTCCGGCATCCGGCCGTCCTTCAGGGGATCGGGCACCTTGAGGCCCTTGAGCGTCTCCCGGGACGGCGGGAGATAGTCCTTCGTGGCCCGGAGGATGTTGCCCTGGCCGTACGCAGCCGACGCCCAGGGGCTCGAACTCGAAGCAGTCGTCGACCTGGAGCCAGGCCCAGTCGTAATCGAACGCCTCGATGGCCGCGATCCAGACCTCGGCCATCTTGTCGCCGTCGCGGCAGATTTCCTCGTAGGTGTACCGGCCGTACCACTTGACGTCGAACTCCTCGCTCAGGGCGAAAACGGGAATTCTCTTGGGCACGCCGAGACGGACACAGGTTCTGATGTCATCCATCACGCCGTCGTACATCTTGCTTCCTCCTCTGGGGATCCGGAAGAACCGGCCGCAAAGCCAAGATTATTCGGGTCAGTGCCCGAATTGTCAATTCGGCGTGGGGACAAGACCCAAGACCCGTTTTTGCCGGGCGCGGCCTCACCTCTCGACCGAAGTGGTCATGGTCGCGAAGCTCGTGACGCCCAATTCGCTATCATATTTATCGAACTTGTCGAGATCCGTCTCCAGCCCGAGATAGGCCAGGTCAAGCAGGTGCCGCTTGCCCTGAGGCGACGCGTTGGCCATCCCCGAGCTCGAGACGAACTCCCTGATCGACTCGAGATAGGTCTTCGCCTCCCGAGGCCGACCGAGCCCCCGCAGGCAGTAAGCCTGGTAATAGCGGGCCTGCATCAGGGTGAAGCTATAGGACGCCTCGAACCGGATGTGGCGCTGGATGTCGAGCGCCGCCGTCCAGGCCGCCTGGGCTCCCGCGTTGTTCCCGAGTTTGGACAGACAGTAGCCGGTATAAAACAGCCGGCGGGCCTTGACCGGCTCTTCCTCGAGGTAGTTTTTCTCGAGTGTTTCGGGAACATGCCCCGAGGCCTCGAAATAGGCGAGCGCATCCTGGTACTTCTTCTCGACGAGCTTCCTGTAGCCGACGGCCATCTTCATGAGGGCCCAGGTCCGGCCGAACGAGGGCCTCCAGAAATAGGGCATGTTGAGACGCCCCGCGAAGGCCTCGAGCTTGTCGTACGCGCCGGCCACGAGGTACTCATCGAGGAGCGTGCCGCAGGTCGTGAAGCAGTTCAGGAACCGGCCGATGTTGGCTTCGAGAAGCCCGATCGCGGCCGCGGCGCCCTGCCGAGCCTTGACCTCGGCGACCAGCGCGTCGAAAAGGTAGGCGTCATCCGGGTCGAGCTTCTGCGCCTCCTCGAGATAGGCATAAAACCTGGCGTCGTCGGGACGGCTCTTCTTCCCGGCCCGGTAGAGCGTAAAGAGAGAAACCTTGTCCTTATGGCCAAGACCGTGGGCTTTTTCCCAGAGGGCGATCCCCTCGGCTTCGAGGTCGTGGGCGTAGGCGAAATTGCCGAGGTGATAGACGAGCTCGCCGCTTTCAGGGTGAAGCTTGAGCTGGCGCTTGAGGATCAGATACTCCTCGAGCCTCCAGGCAAAATCCACGCCGAGCATGGGGCCGCTCCGGGGCGGGCCCTTCGCGTCGAGGAGCGATTCGAGCTCGGCCTGGTAAAGCCGGATGATCGGGTTGTTGTTCTCGATGAGGCCCAGGATGGAATAGGCCTCGGCATAGAGACCCGCCGAATAGAGCATCGCGACGGCCTCGAGCGGCTCCTCGGAAAAGTTCCTGTATCGTTCCCGGACAATGTCGGCGGCCGGTCCCGCTGCCGCGGGCCAGGGCGGCCCGGGCCGAGAGGAGGAGCGAGTTTTCCGGGTCGATCGAGGCCGCCTGGTCGAGGTACCGCCGAGCCGCCGCCCCGTCGCCCAGCCGGTTCTGGACAAACGCCCGAAGGATATAGCCCTTGAGGACCGTGCCGTTTACGGCGATGGCCCTCGCCAGGTGGCGGTCGGCCTGTCGCCAGTCGCCGTCGCGGATGGCCATCTCAGCCTCCGCCACGCGTTCCTGCGGCTCATACCCGAACCGGCCCGCATGGCGAAGATAATAGTGCGCGTCTTCCGGCCGGTCGAGCCAGCGCAGCGCCAGTCCTTTGTAATAGAGCGTCCGGCCGTCATCCGGGACGCGGTCGAGCGCTTTGTCGAAATGGGCGAGGGCTTCGTCGAACCTCCCCGCCTGGAAGTCCAGAAGCCCGAGCTCGGTGTGCGCCCGGCTGAACCCGGCGTCGATTCTCAGGCAGTCCTCGAGGAGCTTTTTCTGGGCGGGGAGGTGATAGAACCAATCCTCGGCCAGGGTGCCTGCCTGGGCGAACAGACCCTCGGCGGTGAAATCCTCACGCACCGCCGGCCTCGCTTTTTCGGGAATGAAGTAGCTGTCGAAGGGCATTCCCTTATGGACCTTCGACCGGACCTCGGCCAGCTGCCGGCCGTCGGCCCGCCGGATCTCGAGCGAGACGCGGTCGAGATCGGCCGAGGGGCAGGTGAACTCGGCCGTGAGCGTCAGCGGCTTCCCGGGCTCGAGGACGGCTTCCTTGATGACCTTGAGCGTCTCGTCTCCCCGCTTGATGACGAGCGAAACGTCGCGGACCGCGGCCGCGGCCTGGACGGCGATCTCGGCGGACGCCGTGGTTTCGGACTTGGGCTCGACCGAGAAGCGGACGGCCGCGTTCTCGGAGGCGCCGTTAAACACGCCGATATCGCCGACGGGATACCAAAACTCGGTCCACACCTGGGAAGTCAGGGCGGGCAGCCGGTCGAACTTTTCCTGGATGACGACCCGGCCCGCCTGGACCTCGCCGTAGATCACGCCGTCGGTATGGGTCAGCTTCGTGTGCTGGGCGTCCTCCCCCCAGCCCCAGCTCCAGTATTTCTTGCCGGGGACGTCGTAGACGTCGGCGGCGTGCGCCAGCCCGGCCTTGTCGTCGTGGCTGAAATAGCCGAAAAAGCCCTCGCGCGCCTCGAGCATGTAGACGCCCAGCATCTCGTCCAGGTTCTTGATCAGGGCCATGTTGGCGCCCTCATAGGTCGGCCAGGAGAAAACGGTGTCGTACTTCCCGTGCATGGCGCCCTTTGGTCTCGGGATAGATGTACTCCGTGTTCTCCTTGAGCGGGATGCCGCAGTTCGCCCAGTAGAGGTAACGGGACTCGACGGCCGACTCGTTGGCGATCCTGACATCCTGCCGGACCCGGGCCTCGCCCGGGCTGAGGGTGAAGACCACCGACCAGTGGATGCGTCCGATCTTCTCGGTATTGTTCATGATGAGCGACACCGAGCCGTCGGCGTTCCGCCGCATCAGGCACTCCCTTGGCCGCGCGTTCGTCGGCGAGTGGGCGTTCGGGATGTTGAGCTCCAGGCCCCCCGAGACGTACTGGAGGCCCATCCCGGCGTTATAGAACTTGGCCGCCGTGTCAATGCGATGGATGACCTCGCGTCTTCGCACCTTGTCGTACATGTAATAAAGCCGCCCGCCGTAATCGGGACACATGGCGATCTTGAGGTACTCGTTTTCGGCGACGAGGAGGCGCAGCCGGCGCGGCGTGACCTGGAACTGCGTGCTGCCGTAGAACTGGTATGGGTAGCAAATGTAATGCGTCTCGAGGCCGAACGGCGGGTAGGGGTCGAGCGGGAGCTGGTTGTGCTCGTCGATCTGCTCGTAGGCTTCGTAGGCCTTGACCTCGGCCTTCTGGGCATGAGGATGCGGACCGGCCAGAGCGCAGGCCGAGCACGAAGAGAGCGATGGCACGCCAGGACGGCGGTTTTCGTTTTCATTTCGATTCTCTCCTCAGAGCTCCGGAATGAATCTGGAATCTATGCCGCGATCAAGCAGGATCCCCGCAAAGGTGCTTCGGCATCGAGCCCGGCGAGGTGAGACTTGGGTCACGAAGAGGGCCGTATGAGAGCCGGAGCGGCATGGTTCCCCGAGCGAAGCGATGGGAAGAGCGCAGGCTCGAATCGAGCAAGATTTCCTCGGAGGGGAAATCGTGGCGTGCCCTCGAATGAACCAAGTCAAGCCTCGCGACTACAGCCGCCCGGATATCATTCCGGTTCTTTAATCCCGCACCTTCTCGGCGGCGCTGCGGATCCCCTGGATCATGGCCTCGACATCGTCGTCCGTCAGGCGCGGGTGCATCGGCAGGTTGAGCTCGCGCTTGTAGAAGAACTGCTCGGCGTTGGGGCAGAGGTCCTGGGCGTAGCCGAGCTTCTTGAGCCCGGTGAAGTGGTAGGTCGGCTGATAGTGGAGGATGCCCTGGATCGCCCTCCTCCCGGTACAGGACGCGCAGAAACTCGTCGCGCGACGCGCCGAGCTCCTTCTCCTCGACGCAGACCGTGTAGAGATGAAAGACGTGCTTGTAGTCGGCGGGCTCGTGGACCGGCGTGATGCCCTTGATGCCCGTCAGGCCGGCCGTGATGCGGTGGCCGATGTCCCGGCGCTTCTCGGTCAGCATCTCGAGCTTGTCGAGCTGGGCGACGCCCACCGCGGCCTGGATCTCGTTCATGCGGTAGTTGTTGCCCCAGTGGCCGTTCCAGTCGTCGACGTCGAAGTGCGAGGGCATCCAGTAGTCGAGCCGGCTCTTCTTTTCCAGGGTCGCCGGCCCGAACTTCCAGCGCGTCTGCCCGGGGTCCCAGTCGATGAGGTTCATGCAGCGGAGCTTCTCGGCGCCCTTGGCGAACACGTCGTTGTTGGTCGTGATCATGCCGCCCTCGCCGCAGGTCGTGATGTTCTTGAGGGAGTGGAAGGAGAAGACGCCGATGTCGCCGACGCTCCCGGCCTGGCGGCCCTTGTACTCGGCGTTGACCGCGTGGGCGCAGTCCTCGAGGACGAAGAGCTTGTGCTTGCGGGCGATCTCCATGATCGGGTCCATGTCGCACATCAGCCCGCCGTAATGGACGACGTAGATGGCCTTGGTCTTGGGCGTGATCTTCTTCTCGATCCTGGCGCGGGTCGATGTTGTACGTCCGGGGGTCGATATCGGCGTAGATCGGCAGCCGCGCCCTTCCTTGAGGACGACGAGCGACGTGGCGATGAAAGTCGTGGGCGTGACGATCACCTCGTCGCCCTTGCGGATGTCGAAGAGCTGGGTGGCGATGTGCATGCCGCGTCGTGCAGTTGGAGCAGGCCAGGGCGTGCTTGACCCCGCACATCTTGGCGAACTTCGTCTGGAACTCCGCGGTCTTCGGGCCCATGGTCAGCGTATCCTGCTTCATGGCCGCCAGGACCGCCTTCTCCTCGGCCTCGTCGTAGATCGAGCCCATGAACGAATAGGGGACCTTGAGCTTGACGCCGTCGTCGGTGGCGTAGGAACTGGTGATCCCGCCCTCGGTCTCACCTCCGGTAACATGTTTCTTTTCGTCGTCTTGGGACATCGGTCACCTCCACGCCGAACCGGATACCACATCTCGCGCCGGAAAGTCAACCGGCGATTGGGGCACCGTAAGCATTCCTTTTCGTGTGATGAGCTGTTCTTCAAAGGGGTGGGGTTGGGGGGTTATTATGAGATGAGAATCTGGCAAAGCGTCCGCGAAGTGCGTCCTCGCGCCGGCGGATAAGATCCCGAAGCGTCGCCGGTAGTGAAGGGCCTTTTCAGGATATTTCGCAGAATAGCGACTCCGAGTCGCTCCGCCGCTATTCTGATGGTCGCTCCGAAGACTCCGCTTCCCGCCGGTCCCCGGGTGCCCCATAAAAAAGCCCGGAGGGCACGCGCCCTCCGGGCTTTGGACTGCGAACTTGTGCTGGTGCTCTGGCTGCTCTCGCTTCTCCTTAGAACTGGTACATCAGGCTCAGCCGGAACCGGCGGGCGTCGGTGATGCCCGTGATCCGGCCCCACTCCCCGGCATATTCGGCGTTCGTCACGTTCGCCCTGTTGAAAGCATTCAGGACGTCCAGGACGACGTGGATCGCGCCGTAGCGGCTGAGCTGGACCGCTTTTTCCAGTCGGACGTCAAAGACGGCCAGGTCCGGCATATAGGTGGGTGTCGTCGAGCCCACGATCCGGTTGAGGCCGCCCGGGGTGACGACCGAGCCCGCGATGCCGCCGTACTGGGTATGGACGGCGTAGGTTTCCAGCTTCCAGAGGGCCCGGCCCGTGTGGTACCTGAAGCGGACGCCGAGATCCAGACTGATATAAGGGATGGTGTACGATCCCGAGAATTTGAACTCCCACTTGGGAACGAACGGCAGCACCCCGGTCATGTTGTTGATCGTATAGTTGAGGTTGCCCATCCACGTATCATCCGTGATCATCGGGCCCATCATGTTGTCGTCCTGCCGCATCGTCCGCTGGGCCGTGCCGTCCGACCAGGAATAGACGACCGAACCCATCGCCTGCCAGCGTTCGGCATAGCGCTTATTCAAAACCAGCTGCAGGCCTTGATAGGTCCTCCGCGGCTTGTTCCCGTCATAGGCCTGCTGGTTCTCCACCCGGAAGGTGTTATGCGTGCCGATCCAGGCGACGTCCGAGTCGTTGACGGCGCCGTCCCCGTTGTAGTCCTTCAAGACGACGTCGTAGAGCTCGACCGTTTTCCCCTCCTCGGTCTCGAAGGGGACCCTCTGGTACTCCCACTCCTGCCCGGTTTCCCGATTGATGGGAACATTGACGAACAAGTTGGAGGCGCGCTTGTAGATGTACGTCGCGCTCGCCGAGAGGTTCTTGACCACCTCCCTCTCAAAGTTCAGGGAGAACTGGTCGGTGTACATGTCTTTGACGTCGGGCGCGACACTCAGGGTCCAGGAGGGATCGTACGCGTCATTCCGCTCGTAGATCGGCGCTGTGCCGTGGAGGTGCCGGGCGGCCTCCCTGAGCTCGTTGGGCTTGCCGCCGATGCCGAAGTTATCGATATAGCCGTCGTGGTTGATGTCGGCGACATCCCAGGGAACGCTGTAGATCTGATAGGTCAGCGTGGTCATCTGCATGTCCGGCCCGAACCGGCGCAGGAACTCGACGGCGAGAGGCATGTAATACCGTCCGTAGTTCGCCCGGATGACCGTCTTTCCGTCATCGGTGAGCTGATAGGTGACCCCGAGACGCGGGGCGAACGTCTTGAAATCGAAGACGTTGTCACTGGCGGCCCGGTCGCGAAGCACGGCGGGCGGGCCGTTGACGTCTTCCGGCTTGGTGACGAACTCGTAAACCTTGCCCTTCCCGTACTTGGTGCTCATCCGGTCATAGCGGACGCCCAGGTTCAGGGTCAAACGCTTCATCGGCGACCACTGGTCGTCGATGAACAGCCCCAGGGAATCCGCCGTGCGCACGGTCAGGAACGGGTTCATCGTGGTCTTGTTGTTGTAGAAAAGCAGACCATCCTGGATCGCGTTCCCGTAGTACCAGGTCTGGGTCTTCAGATAATCGATCTTGTAACCCAAGCCGGCGACATATCCCCACCAGCCGCCCAGGGGGTAGGCGAAATTGGCGTAGTTCTGGAAATAGCCGCCCATCCAGTTGCCCCGGCCCTTGGTGTACTGGGCGCCGAACTTGATGTCGTGCTCGCCCAGGAAGTTCTCGGCGTAGTAGGACATGTCCGCCTGCACCGTTTGACGATTGGACTTCTGGGCCTCGACATAAGGGAAATCGCCGTCGACGCCGTAGACGTTGCCCCACTTCCACCAGTTGATATAGACGGGATGGCCGACGGCTCCCGCCGGAATGTGAGGCTGGTCGTCGGTCCAGAATCCCAGGTACTTGGCCGTGAAGATCATGGTGCTCGTGGGCAGGTACTGCCACTGGGCGGACAGCGTGTTATTGTAGGTCCACGGGCCGTACGACGCCGTTGTGTCCCATTGCGGCTGCGTGCCCCAGCTCCAACCGGCGGACTGGTTGTACTCGTAGTGGTAGTTGACCCAAGCCCGGTTGTTGGTGAAGGGCTCGGCGGAGACCTTGATGTCGAAGTACCGACCAGTGTACGTGTTGAGCAGGTCCCAGTTCACGGGCAGCGAATCGGACCGGACATAATCGAAGGCGCCATAGAACCAGAGCTTGTCCCGGAGGACGGGTCCGCCCAGGGTCAGGTTGCCTTCCCAGTTGGTCTTCGTCGTGCCCGAAAGCTTGTCTCCCACCTTGTAGAAGAGCCAGTTATCGGTGCCCTCCAGGGGGCGCGTGCCCTGGCCGCCGGGGATGCCCGGCTGGTTGGTCTTAAACCAGCCTTTGAGCTCGGTATAGAACGCGGCGTTGCCGTGGAAGGTGTTGCTCCCGGACTTGGTCAGAACGTCGATCGCGGCGCCGGAGTAGCTGCCGTATTCGGCCTTGGCGCCGATGGACACGATCCGGACTTCCTCGACGGCGTTGTAATTGACCTTGACCAATGGGCCGAAGGCGGCGCCCCGAGGGTTCGTGGTGTTGACGCCGTTGACCAGGAAGACATTCTCCATGCTGGACCCGCCGTAGGCCGTCGGGCTGGGCAGCCAGGAGCTCGAGCTCCCGACGTCAAACATGCCCGGCGTGGTCAAGGACAGATCATAGAAGGCGTCGCGGCTGGTCGGCAGCTTGGCCAGCATCTGTTCATCGATCCGGGAATCGACCGTCGAGGTCTTGACGTCGACGACCGGGCTGGCCGCAATGACCGTAACCTGTTCCTCGATCGTGCCGATCTGCATGGCGACCCTCAGCTCGACCGCGCTGCCCGCGGTCAGCATGATGTCCTCCTGGACGTAGGTCTTGAACCCGGGCAGGGTCGCCGTGAGCTTGAAGGTCCCCGGCGGCACATTGAGGAAAACAAAGGTGCCCCTGGCCGAGGTGATCGCGGTGCGCTTGCCCATGATGCTCGGACCCGTGAGCTCCGCGGTCGCGCCGGGAAGCGGCTCTCCTTTCTCGTCCGTGACCGTCCCCAGGACTTTTCCCTCGAGGACGGATTGGGCTTGAACGAGGGGCACGCTGACGGCGGCAAGGGCGAGAACGAGGAAGCCGATGATGACGTGCTTTTTGATCCTCTGCATCTTCCCTCCTGAAAGAGTGGCCTCATCCCTGTTTCTTCCGGAAGCTCCGGCAGAAACAACTCCAGACTCCGGCATCATTGGGTTCTTGGCATCTCCCTCCTGATGGGCTTTTTGGGAAAGACTAATGCGAGCCATTTTCTGCCCACCAACACTCTGAGGGAATTCTTATTATTTCCGGAGAAGTTTGTCAAGGCCCCGGCGGGCAGGCCGGTCAGAACGCGGCCGCGGACGGCCGGCAGGGCTATTTTTTGACTTGCTCTTTGAGCTTGGCGATCAGATCATCCAGGAACTTGATCTTATCCGGGTCCGTGTAGCCGGCTCGGGCTTTCTCCAGGTTTTCGATCGCCTTGGGAAAGTCGGCCTGGTTGATGTAACAGCGGCCGGCCATCTCGAGATACGCCGGGTCGGCGGGGCGCAAGGCCAGGGCTTTCTCGAAGAACCCCAGGGCCTCCTCCACCCGATTTTTCCCGAACAGGATCAGGCCCGAGTTATAGGCGGCGTCCGGGTTGTTGGGGTCGATCTCGGCGGTTTTCCGGTAAAGCTCGAGGGCCTTGTCGATGTCGTCCTGCTGCTGGTAACAGATCGCCAGCTCGAAGACCGCCGGCGCGAACTTGGGGTTCGCCTCGGTAACCCGGGTCAGGGAGTCGATCGCTTCCGGATACATCTTTTTCCTGGAGTAACCGATCCCCAGGAGGAACAGGGCGTTCGTATCCGACGGGCTTTTCTCGAGCGCCCCTTTGAGGAGCGCGATCGCGCCGTCGTAATCCTTCTGCTTGATCTTGTCGGCCGCATCCTTGGCCGTGCCCTGGAGCTCCTTCAGCTGTTCCTGCTGCTTGACCTGGGCGAGGGAAACGAGCACGACGTCCGGGATCTGGATCTTCTGCATGGAGTCCTGGGGCGTCGTGAACCGCCACTCATCCTCCTTCACCGCGTAACCCTCTTTCTTGATAACCACTTTATAAGTCCCGTGGGGCAGTCCGGCGAACTTGAATTCGCCCTTTTTATTGGTCTTGAAGGCATAGCTCCGGCTGGTCTCGACATCCCTGAGCGATATCTCGGCTCCCTCGAGGGGACTCTTCTGGGTATCGACCACGGTCCCGTGAAAATAGTACTCACGGAACTGGGCCGGGCCGGGGAGGACGAGAAGCCAACCGATTCCCAGGATCAACGCGGCCAGGAGCTGAGCGGTCCTCTGTTTCATGGTTCACTCCTTTTTCGACTTGTAGGCGTTGGCCTTTTGCAGGGCTTCGTTCATCTTGGCGGTCTGGTGTTCCCGGTTATAGATGTCGGCCAGCAGAAAATAGCCGAGGGCCTTGAGCTCGGATGTCTCGGCCAGGGACAGCCCTTGTTCGACGTGCGCCCTCACCTCATCGAGCGGGACCGGCTCGTAGAGCAGGCCCCGGGCAAAAAGAAGGTGGCCCTCGGCCAGCTTGGGGGTGATCTTGACGACCTCCCGCAGCTGCTCGAGCGAGCCCGGCCGGTCGCCCAGCTTGAACAGGACCTTCCCGAGGTTGAATCGGGCCTTGAACTCACCGGGAAAGTCGGCCACTTCCTTGAGGTATTCCGCCCGGGCCTCCTCGAGCCTGCCCTGTTCTTCATAGAGCAGTCCCAGGTTATAGTGGGCCAGCGGGAATTTCGCGGCTTCCTGGATGACCCTGGTGAGCTCGGCTTCCGCCCTGTCGTATTGCTTGAGGCCGACGAGGCACGCTCCCAGCGTCAGCCGGTTCCGGGTGATCTTGGGCTGCGTCTCGACGGCCTTCTCGAGGAACGGCAGGGCTTCGCTGTACTTCAGCTCGCCGAGATAGATCTCGCCGATGAGCGTGTAGGCCTGGGTGTTTCTCTCGTCCAGGGCGAGGGCCTGTTTGCAGAGGGCGATGACGTCGTCATTTTTCCGCTCCTCGAGCAGGATGTTGGCCATGCTGATCAGGGCCTGGATGCTCTCCGGGTCTTCTTTCAGGATGAGCTCGAGCTTAGCCTTCGCCTCCTCTTTCCTCCCGAGCTCGACGTAGCAGGTCGAGAGGATCAGGAGGGCCTGGGGGATCATCGGCTCGTCCCGGAGCGCGGCCTCCACCCTGGCGGCGGCTTCGGCATACTTGTTTTCAAGGATCAGCTCGCCGGCGGCGGTGACGGCCTGGAAAACGTCGAACTTGTCCTTGGGGTCGGCCAGCGCCCCCCGGCCGGCGGGCTTTTTCGCGGATACCGGGGCCCCGACATAGCCGAGCGCGGTCAGCCTCTCCATCGTTTCCTTGTCCAGGTTGGCCGCCTGCGGAGTGGGCGCGCCCCGGGCCGTTTCGTCCATCAGCCGCTCGAGGTCCGCCTTCATCTTCCGGGCGACGTCCGGCGCCTGCGGCAGGAGGTTCGTCTGCTCTCCGCCGTCTTGGGCGAGATCGTAGAGCTCGGCCCGCGGAGCGTCGATATACTTGAACCGCGGCGTCCTCAGGGAATGGAGCGGGCTCCAGCCGAACTGGATATTCGGGGACATGGATTCCACATAGGCGGTCCTGTCGACCTTTTTCCCCGGACGGAACATCAGGTCCAGCAGGGAGCGGCCCTGGGAGGCGGCCGGCAGCCGGGCCCCGGCCAGCTCGAGGATCGTGGGGAAGACATCGACCGAGCTGACCTGGGAGGACACGCGGGCCCCCTGCAGACCGGCCAACGGAGCGACGACGATCAACGGGACATGGACGGCATAATCATAAATATAGTACCCGTGCGTTCCCTCGCCATGGCTGCCCAGCCCCTCGCCGTGGTCGCCGATGAGCACGAGAACGGTGTTTCCGGCGAGGCCGTTCTTCTCAAGCCAGGCGATGCACCGTCCGATCTGCTCATCCATAAAAGCGATCTCCCCGTCATAGAGCCGGGCGAGGCCCTGCCCGCCGTATTCGGAACGGTAGGGCTCCGGCGGCTCGTAGGGCGTATGGGGATCGTAGAGATGGATCCAGGCAAAGAAAGGGCTGCTTTTTTGACTCTCCAGCCAGCCCAGGGCGGCATCCATCACCAGGTTGCCGGGCCTCTGGATCGCCCCCAGGTCGAGATGCTTGTATTTCTTCAGGTCGAACTGGTCGTCGTAATACTGGAATCCCTGGTTGAGACCCCAGCGTCCGTCGAGAACGAAGGCGCCGATGAACGCTCCGCACCCGTAACCCTGCGCCGACAGCACCTCGGCGATCGTCGTCTGCTCCTCGCTCAGGGCCGTGTTGCCGTTGATCCGGACGCCGTGATAGGTCGGGTACATGCCCGTCATGATCGAGCAGTGGGCCGGGAGCGTCAGCGGCGCCACGGTGGCCGCCTGCTCGAACAGGACGCCGCGTTGGGCCAGGGCGTCCAGGTTAGGCGTTTTCGCACCGGGGTAGCCGTAGGCGCCCAGGTGGTCGGCCCGGGTGGTATCCATGGTGATCAGAATGACGTTGGGTTTAGTGACGCCGCTTTTCGCCCAGAGTCCGGCGGCTCTTTGGGCGGGATCTTTTTCCGGACGGACGAGAAACCAGGCGCCGACGGCCAGGGCCAGCGCGCCGGCGGCCAAGACGGTTTGCTTCCGCGTCATCCTAGATCACCTTCTCTTGAGCGCCTCGGCCAGGGCCCAGACCGCTCCCGGACGCATGTACTTCATGGCCCGGAAGACCCTGTCGCCAGTAGGGTGACGAAGGATCGTTCCACTGCTTTTCCTCGGGATCGCAATAAGCTTCCGGCGTCTTGAAAAAATACCCGTGGCCATAGGGGCTATAGGTAACATAATATACACCAAAAGCGGTGCGCAGGGCTTCCTGGCTGAGCCCGTAGAGGACCTCATTGGCCGCCAGGGCGTAGGATGTCCCCACCCAGACTTCGTCGGCCTGCTGGGAGGACAGCTTCTTCCCGTCCTTTGTCCGGCCGTTGACGGCCCCCATCAGCCCGCGGCCGAACCCGAGAACGTTCTTGTCATGGATGGCGCGCAGGGCCCGCTCCGCCTGCTCGCGGGGGATGATGAGGTCATCCGGGCCGTCCTCCAGGCCGAGCATTTTGGAGTACCAGACACCGAAGAGCTGGTCGGCCATGATGTCATCGGTCGCGGCGTCGATGTGGAAATAGCCGCCGGCCTCGTCCCAAAGCTTCTGGAGAGACGCCCGCCCGGCGGCGAACCAGGCCTTGTACTTGTCCACGGTCGCGGCGACCGCTTGCCCCTCGATCATCGCGATTCCGTTCTCGACCAGCCGGCCGCCCATGGTCCAGGTCGCCTTGAGCGCCGCGAGCCAGAGCATCGAGATATAGGCGCTCTGGCCTTTCATCTTCCAGGTATCGTAGGTCTGGTCCGGGATCCCCTCGTTGAGCGGGATATGGGTCAGGGTGTCCCCGAATCTCTTTTCCAGCGTATCGAGGGCCGTCACCGATGCCGTGAAGCTGGTCGCCAGAAAATCGAGGTCGCCGGCCCCGGCCGCCAGGAAATCCCGGTAGGCCCGGAGCGGGAACTTCGGGCTCAGGTCCTTCCAGACGTTGCCGTTCTGCCAGTCGAAGGCGTTGAGGACGACCCAGGGACGCCGACGCGGCGACCCCAGGTCGTGCGGCATCATCCCGCGCGCCTTGTTGACGTTCCAGTAATAGTGCATTTTGTCCGCGGGGACGTCATTCTTATAGACAGAGGGATATTGATAGACCTTGAAGGCCGGGTCCTCGAGGTCCACGGTCCCGGCGAGGAAGCGTGCGTTGCTCATCTCGAGCTCCGGCCAGAGAGTCAGGACCTGCCAGCAGTACGAATCCACATCGGTCGTGCCGTACATCAGGTAGTCCGCGCTTTCGAGATACGTGTGGAGGCCGGTCGAGGCATCCCAGATGCTCGTTTCGGGGAGGACGTAGAGCTCGTTGAACAGGGCCTGTTGGAGCCAGCCCGGAAGGCGCCGGTCCTGGAGGATGCCCCGTTGCCAGTCATCGATCGCCTTTTCCCAATCCTTGTACTTATCGAGCGCTTCGCCGGCGATGGCGAAGGCCCGGCCGCCCTCGGCTCCGAAAAACTCGGTGTATTTCTTAAGGTATTTGACGCCCTTCTCGAACTCGCAGTACGGGAGGTCCCAGGCGATGACCATCGGGAACTCGCACCGCTCCCCCGGACCGAGGCTCAGCTTGACGGCGATGGCGCCCGCGGTGGCATCCCGGCCCGAGACGACCCGCGACACGGTGTCGTCGGCCAGCGTCCCGTCGGCGGCGAAGGCCGTCCAGACCTCCCGGCCGTCACCTTTGGGGTCGAAATCGGCGTCAAATGACACCGACAGCTTGCCGGGGACCTCGGCGGCGGCGATGGCCATCGACCCGGACATGGCATTCGCGCTTCTCAGGTCCTGGTTCTGCCGTTTGAAAACAAGGCCCTTCTTGAGGCCGTCCCGGACGAATTCGTTGACGTTGCCGGCGTTTTTCCTGTCCCAGCCGAAGTCGGAGGGCTGCCTGCGGGAAACGGGTTCCCAGCCGATCATGTTCTCCCAGGTCAGCATGACGCTGACTTCGGCCGGCCGCCCGGAGCGATTCTCGGCGGTCCATTTATAGACGGCCACGGGATAGCTCGTCTCCCTGTAATTGTGCGGGAGGACCGGAGAGAACTGGGTCACGGCCAGGGCAACGGGGAAGTCCGCGTTCCGTTCATAGGAGAATCCGGCCTTGGGGAAAAGCGCATAATAGCTCCCCTGTCCCAGAGGGTATTTCCAGTTCCAGGTTTGAAGGACGGGCGGCACCGGCGCGTCCGTCGAGAGCGTCCTGGCGACGGTCTTTTTTCCCTGCCTCATGAAGACGTGGAACTGGTCGGCCCACAGGGTGTCGTCGACCATCCAGCCGGACTTCAAGAACCAGTAGCGGAAGTTGCCGCTCATCGTCCATTCGAAGGCCCCGGCGCCGATGCCGCCCGCGGGGCAGGCGCTGCCCTCGGCCTGGGCGTCGATATCGGCCGGCGCGACCGTCTTCCCGAACCAGGCCAGCTTGTGGCCGATGGGCCGGTCGAAGGCCCAGTCCGGAAAATTCCCGAGGTTCGCCGGCTGATAGTTCAGGCCGGCCAGGATCGAGGCCAGGACTTCCTTGTCCCGCTCCGCGCCCCCGGCCCGGGCGGCCGCGATGGCCCGGCCCAGCCGGCCGTCGATCTCCCTGCCCTGCTCATCGCACAGCCCCTTCTCGATCAGGAGGTTCGCGTGACGGCGGACCAGCGCCTCGCGCAGGCCGTCGTCGTCGCCCGGCGCGGCCGCGCCCGCGGCGGAGCTCCCGCCGGCGAGCCCGAAAGAGAAAAGGAGGCTGAGGACAGCGAGCGCCCCCCCCTTCGGCTTCCTTTTTCTCCAGCCGATGGTGGCGTTGGCGATCAGCGGCCGGGACCAGAAGCCGATGCTCAGGATATAGGCCAGCGTCACATAAAGGAACATCATCCCGGCCCGCAGACCCAGGCGGTCGCCCAGCCAGCCGATGATCAGGGGCACCAGCGCCCCGCCGATCACCCCGGTCACCATGATGCCCGAGAAGGCTCCGTGGTAACGGTCGAGCGAGTTGAGGGCCAGCGAAAAGATGATCGACCACATCACCGAGATGAAAAAACCCACGAGCGGCAGGGCGACGACGGCCGTGGCCGCGGGCCCGAACAACCCGAAGGTCAGGGTGACGATGGCCGCGGCGGCAAAGCCGATGAGGACGCGGCGGCTGTCGAAAAGCTTCAGCGTGAGCATGCCCAGCAGGCAGCCGGCCGTCAGCAGGCCCCAGAAAAGCGATACCGCGGAGGCCCCCCGGGTTTGGGGGTCGATCCCGTGATAGAGGGCCAGGAACTTCGAGGTCCAGTTGGCCACTCCCTGCTCCGTGCCCACGTAGGCGAACAATCCCAGGAAAAAGAGGATGACCATCTTTTTCCGGAGGAGCTCCCGGTAAACGGACCAGGCCCCGGCTTTCTCCTCCTCTTTGAGCTCGACTTGGGGCAGCCGGACCAGGGCGATGACCGCCGCCATGGCCAGCGCGACCAGCGAGAAGACCCAGTAAAGCGAGACCCAGGGGAGCTCGTCCGGGACGGCTTTTCTCAGGAGGTCGAGGGTGAAGCTCCGCCGGCCCGAGGCGGCGGGCAGGTTGAGGACGAGATAAGAATAGACCTTCGGGCTCAGGAAGGAAGCCAGCCCGAAGACGAGCTGGGCGAAGACGGAATTGAACGCGAAATGCTCTTCGCCGCCCGCCACCCGGAGCAACGGGTTGATCGCGACCTGGAGCATGGCCATTCCGGTCCCGATCAGGAAGAGAGAAACCATGGCCACGGAAAACCGGGGCACCGCCCCGAAAAGCAGGGCACCCGACAAGGCCATCAGGAACGCCCCCAGCATGACCTTTTTTTCTTTGTAGCGCTCGACGAGCATCCCGGCCGGGATGGAGATCCAGCCGTAGGCGATAAAAAAGGAGAAGGGCAGGAAGCCCGCCAGCGTCAGGCTCAGCCCGAAGCTGTTGATGATGTCGGGGATGAGAGGCCCCAGGATATTCGTCAGGAAGGAGATGACAAAAAAGATAAGGAAGATCAGGGCGACGATCAGGTTGTTGCGTTTCATGTCAGGCACTCCACTATGCTGGCGCGCACCACCAATTTCGTGATCCAGAGGAAGCAGGGTCCTGTCATGGCGCCTTCACGTTCCAGCCGTCGACCCGCAGCCCGGGCTCCTCGCCCTGAAGGTCGGCGGGCGAGAACGAGGCGGTCAGGGTCCGGCTCTCGCCCGGCAGGAGTGAAATGAAGTTATCGTCCCAAAAGACCGGCACGACGGTTCGGCCGCTCTGACGTCCGACAACGGTGAGGTTGACAAAGAAGGCGATGGCGTCCGAAGGATTCTGCAGCGTGACCCGGACCCGCCGCCCCGCCGCTCCCGCGGGCTCGAACGCCGACGCCGCCTTAAGCGTTACCCGAGGAAGCCGGTCCAGGGCGGTCAGGTCGGCGAATTCTTTCATTGGAGTGACGAACCATTCCGTCGCCGGATAGTCCATGACGTCCTTTTTCGAGGAAAGCCAATAGAAGTTATCGGCGATCGGCTCGCCCGCCCCGCCCAGCAGTCTGAGGTCGAGAAAATAGAGCGAGGGCCGGCCCGGGATCTCGGGCAGGCCGGCAATCCGGGACGCCGTGTTGATCCCGATCTCAACGTCCCGGGTATCCTTGAAAACCTCCCGGGACTCGAGGTCGAAGACCCGGATGACAGCCTTGGTCCCCGCCAGGGGTTCCAGGCGGTCGTTGACCACGTAGATCCCATTGTTCCCGGGATGGTGGAGGATATGGACAGGCCGTGACGCTTTCCTGGCGCCGTAAAACGCGCCGTTGGGCATCAGATAATAATCATACAGCTGCCAGTAGAGCTTGGGCCAGGCGGCGTTGAGCATCCACTGGATAACGCCTGTGGCCGCGGGCCGGTTCGCGGCGAAGGCCTCGAACATCGCCCGCATCGCTTCATAGTTTGCGACCTGGGCTTTACGGACGAAATCCTCCAGGTCTCTCGGCCTCCCATAGCGCTTGTTCATGGCCTCGAGGTACCGGTTGAGCGTATTGAACTCGCCCCTGGCGCAATGATAATTCCAGACATCGTCGATCGGCCAGAGATGGCCCGCCGGCAGCATTTTTTTCAGGCTCTCGAGAGGCGGCGGCTGGGGGCCGGGCCCGGTCTCGGTGTTGAACCCGAAGGCCCCGCCGTTCTTCGTGTCCTCGAACCAATAGATGGGCGGGACATAGTCGTAGGGCCCGTTCATCTTGACGGCCGTGTCGCCGCTGATCTCGCTCCGGAGCCCCTTGGCGGACATGACGGCCGGACGGGTCGGGTCATAGGCCTTCAGAATCAGATCGTATCGCCGCTCGAGCTCGGGGCGGGGCAGCTTGTCGCTGCCCAGCATCCAGACAAGCAGGCTGGGGTGATTACGACACCGCACCACCTGGTCCTGAAAAGAGCGGGCGACGAGGTCCATGTCCGAGGGGGTCGTCACCCCCCCGAAATCGTCGGCGGGCTTCCCGAGGTAGTTGTCCCATTCCCATTGGCAGCTCCAGCCAGCCATGAGAAGCAGGCCGTACCGGTCGCAAAGATCGTAGAGGGCCGGGCCGCTGCCCCAAAATCCCTCGAGCCGGATGGTGTTCAGGTTCATGTGCCGCGCGTACCGGACCTTGGCCTCGAGGACCCGGGGCTCCTCGACCATGAACAGGTCATCCACCCAGCCGCCGCCCCGGACGAGGATCTTCCGGCCATTGACCGTAAACCCCCGGTGGCCTTGTTCATTGACATAATCCGCGACCTCCCGGACACCGAAGGTGATCGTATCCTCATCGGAAATGAGGTCTCCGGCCTGGAAGCGCAGTCTCAGCGTATAGAGATTGGGCTCGCCCAGATTATGGGGCCACCACAACCGGGGGTTCTGGAGCTTGAGCTCGGGGTATTCCCGGGACGTCAGCGTGACGGTCCTCCTCTCTGCCGGGCCGAGCTCAACTTCCTGGCTCAAGGCCAGGCCCTCGACCTCCGCCAGCAAAGCGCCCGATACCGGCTGGTTGGATCGATTCGCGGCCTGCACGGTAATGGTCAGGTCGGCCTCGGCCAGCGTTTCCAGGTTCACTTTGCTGGTCACAAATGGCTGCTCGAGGGAGACCGGCCCGCTCAGCCGCAGTATTACCGGCCGCCACAGACCCATGCTCCGGTCGGGGGGCTGGGGGTTCCAATCGACGAAACCAAACGTGAAATCCCCCGGCTGGGGCGGGAACACCTCGACCGCCAGGACATTCACTCCGGCCCCGGCGGCTGTGGCAATGTCCACCTCGAACGTCCGGAAGGAGCCGAAAATATCGTCCCGTGAAGCGATCCGCCGGCCATTGAGCCAGATGTCGGCCCGATAGTTGATGCCGTCGAAGCCCAGCCGCGCGTTGACGGGACTTTGACCAGCGGGAAGATCAAACTCCTTACGGTACCACCAAGGACCCGCAAACCTTTCCCGGGGGATGCTCTCCAGGTTCTTGCCCGTGAACACGTCGGGGTATTCGCCGTTTTTCCGGAGCGCCGCCAGGACGGTCGCGGGCACCGACGCCGGGCACCAGCCGGCCAGATCGAGCCCGGGTGAGGAGACGACGCTCCCGCCTGCCGCGACCTCGGCTGCAGACCGGATGGCCCAGCCGTCGGCGAGCGGAATATCGTACTGCGGCAGGCTCGACGCCGGCCGGCTCCGGCAGGCCATCCCCGCCAAAAAGCCCGCCAGGGCCATCGCCGCCCAAAGACAGAGCGCCTTCCTCGGAATGGACATCCCGGCCTCCTGTTTATTCAGTGAAATGCGATCCTATTCCGTGAAATCCAGGCCGATACCTTTGGGCTCGACGTCCCGGATAATTATCCCTCAAATCGCGGGCCTTCCGTCAACTATTTCCGGGTGGACGCATCCTCGGGCCGGCGCATCTGCTTGTAGAGCTCCCGGCGGCCGGCCTTGTCGCTCTCCATGACCTGCCGGGCAAAAGCGGCCACCGGCCTGGCGTGCGCCCGCGGGACGACAATCACCCCGTCACCGTCCGCGACCACGACATCCCCGGGCATGACCAAGACGCCGCCGATGGCGACGGGACGATTGATGGACTCGATCTCGTTCCGGCCGGGCCGTATCCCCCGGCCCCGCCCGCGCAGGTAGAGCGGGACTCTCTCCAGGGCGATCTCGTCCGTATCCCGGGCCGAAGCATCGGTCACCACGCCCACACAGCCGCGACGCTTCCAGTCCATGATGTTGAAGGAGCCGATGCTGCCGATGTCCGCTTCCTCGACATCGTCGATGACCAGGGCCGTGCCCGGCCGGATCAAGTCGGCGTAGGGCTCGGGTGAGTATTGGCTGTAGAACTCGCCCTCCCACCGATCGTAGTCCTCGGGCGCCATCTTCCCTGCCGGCGGCTTCTGGGTCGGGACGTAGCGCGCCGTGACCGCTATGCCCGCGAAGCGATGGCTGAAATTTTGGACGTCGGTCCAGAGCGGCAGGATCGAGGACGATACCAGCCCGACCCCCGCGAGTCCGGCTTTGTCCATCCCGTCCGAAACGTCGGCGACGCGCAGGCCAACGTAGAGCTTCAGCAACTCTGCGTCTTCATCGGCGGAATGGACGGCGCTGGGAAGATAATCCTTGCTTCCGCCGAGCACCTGGGCCGAGGCCCGGCCGGGGCCGGCCTGGACGGCCAGCAGGAAAAGGCAGCCTGCGGAAATGGATCCCCAAGATCTTCGGGTGCGGACACTCATGGTCGCTCCTTTCAGGCTCTTTCTAGGCTGACGCCATTGTATCACCAACAGGCCCCCCGTTTCCGCGGCCGTTTCCTGGCGGGCTTTTCGGCAGGACGCCCGCCCCGCGCCTTTGAACAGGTGGTGGCGCCGGGGATATAATATATTTAGGCTAAAGCATCAGCGCGGGAATTCCCCGCCGAGGGAGGTTCTGATGAAGATCGTGCGTATCGCTCTCCTTGTTCTCTTCGTTTGCGCGGCGGCCTGGCCGCAGACCGAGCAGCTCGGCGAAGGCATGTACTACAGCGGCTCGGGCGACATCCTGATCGGCGTCGACGTGACCGTCGCCGTGCGTCGGATCAAAAGCCCCTACGTCATATTCATGGCCTTCATGGCGGCGAAGGAAGACAAGAGCCTGACCGTCAAACGCGAGGACGTGACGATGATCTACAAGGGGCAAGAATACAAAATGGCCACGCTCAAAGAGTTGGAGAAGGCCTACGAGAAGGAGAAGGAAGACGCCGGGCTCTATCGGCGGTTCGGCAAAGAGCTGCTCCTTTTCGACAAGCTGCGATATTACAGGTTCCCGTACAAAAGCGAGTTCTTCCCCACCCCGGGGTTCGGCCCGACCGTCTGGGTGGACGAAGGGAACATGGTCTCCCTGGACGGGTTCAAAACGAAGATGTACTTCAAGAACCCCGGGTTCCAGAAGGGTGATCAGCTGACCATCCGCGTCGTGGACAGCAAGCACCCGGGAAGCCAGGGTGAGGTCACCGTCGTCCTGAAATAGCGCGTCCCGACCCCTTGTCATTGTTCCCCCCTCTGTATTATTCTCGTTTGGAGGAGGGAACATGAATAAGCGAACCCTGGTCGCCGCCCCAGCCCTGCTGGCCGCGGCCTGGCTTCTGGCGGCCTGCGCGCCACGGCGCGCCGAGACCGGGCCGGCCGCCCGGCGGCCGCTGGCTTTGGGCCTCCACGTCATCGTCGAGGGCAAGGCGAGCGCCGAAACGCTGATCAGCGCCGTCCCCGCCCTGGCCGCGCAGGGAGTCAACCTGCTCATCGCCGAAGTCGACTACAGTTACGAATTCGTCTCGCACCCGGAGCTCAGGGCCGAAGATCCGATCTCGAAGGAGGCCGTCAAGCGGCTCCTCGCCGCCTGCCGCCGGTCCAACATCCGCCTCGTGCCCCAGTTCCAGAGCCTGGGCCACCAGTCCTGGGCCGAAAAAACCTCCCCCCTCCTCGTCAGGTATCCGCAGTTCGACGAATCGCCGGGCATGTACCCCGGGAACAAGGGCAAGGAACCCTCGGGCATCGATTTCTATTGCCGCAGCTGGTGCCCTCTCCACCCGGACCTCAACCCGATCATCTTCGCCCTCTATGATGAGCTGATCGACGCCTTCGAGGCGGACGCCTTTCATATCGGCATGGACGAGGTCTTCATCATCGGGAACGAGGCCTGCCCGCGCTGCCGGGGCAAGAACACCGCCGAGCTGTTCGCCAAGGCGGTCAACGATGCCCACGGCCACATCGTCGAGACGCGCGGCTTGGAGATGATGATGTGGGGCGACCGCCTGATCGACGGCGAAGCGACCGGTTACGGCCTGTGGGAGGCCTCGAAGAACGGCACCCAGCCGGCGGTCGACCTGGTCCCGAAGGACATCATCATCTGCGACTGGCATTATGAAAGAAAGTACCCGGACCAGGGAACGAAGACCTCCCGGTTCCCCTCGGTCGGAATGTTCCTGGAAAAAGGCTTCCGGGTCCTGCCCACGAGCTACAGGGACGTCAAGACCGTCAAGCTGTTCATCGACCAGTCCCTGGCCTTCCCGTCCGAAAGGATGCTCGGTCACCTGTGCACGATCTGGCACGGACTCGGGCCCGGCGAGGCGACCCGGCTGCGGCAGCTCAAGACGGCCTCCAAGCGCCTGCGGAAAGCGGCGGCCCGGATTTAGAGGCCCGTCCATCGCCAGAAGCGGTGGGCGCCGAGCGTGACGACGGGTATGAGGACGGAGACAAACCCCACCGCGATCAGCGACATCAAGTCCAGGTAGTACTTGAACCCTAGAAACATGTCGGGGATGTGCCAGGCGATCAGAGGGCCGTTGTAGAGAAAGAAGAAGTCGACCTGGGCGACGATCAGGAAGGCGGCGATGGCCGTCATGAGGAGCGACGAGCCGGCCGCTTCCCGGGCCGTTTTCTTTCTGTTGAGGAAAGCGAGGAGGACCGCCATGGCGACGAGCGAGACGGCGGCATAGAGCATCGTCTGGTTCAAGAAGGCCGGGAGCATGTCCTCCTCGTTGATCGCGCTCAGGGAGATGAACTTGCCCGAAGCGAAGAAGAGGGCATAGTCAGCCGCAAAAAAGAGGATGGCCGCGCCGAGGGCCGGCCCGGGCGGGAGCCCGGACCTTTTCCCGAAATACCACAGGGCGGCGGCCGGCAAGAGCAGGACCGCGAGGAACAGCGGAAGCCGGCTGACCATCCCGGCGGCGAGGCGCGCCTCTTTCCCAGCGGATAGCACCCGACCCCAATAGGCCGGGCCGGTTTCGCCGGGAACCGGGGGCACCTTTCGGCGCACCACCTCGAAATCCGCGCCGACAGCCCCGAGGTAAGCCCTGGTGAATTCTCGCTTTTGGGCCGACTGGAGCGCCTCGAGCCGTACCTTCTGCGCGCCCAATTCCAAGGCCTCGTCGAGTATCCGTCCCTGCGAATAGGGCGGGACGGGAAGCCCGGCGAGGGCGGCGACCGTCGGGGCGACGTCCGCTTGCCTCGCGCTGCCGTAGCTCCCCGGGCGGACCGGCCGGCCGGACATCAGGAAAGGGACTCGCGTGACCATGTCTTCCCCTCCCCCGTGACCGCCCCGGTCGAGCTGCCCGTGGTCCGAAGTGACGATGAGGACCATATCGCCGTCGAGCGCCGCGTGGAGCCGAGCGATCAGCCTGTCAATATGGGCGGCATTCCTTCGGTATTCGGCGCTGGCCGCCCCGAAGTCGTGCCCGGCCTCATCGACATCCACGAAGTGGATAACGGCGAGGTCGGGCTTTTCGGACAGGAATTCCAGGGCCTTGGCCAGGGTATCCTCATCAAATGTGGTATAAGCATCTCTCCAGGCACGGGTATATGTCCTCGCCGCCTGGTCTCCGAAAAGCTTTCCCCAGCCTTCTTCTCCGACGAGGACGGCGGACCGGCCGCAGCCCCTCGCCAGCGAAAACAAGCTGTCCCGCCGCACGGGTCCCTCGAACCAGTTCGTCGTCACTCCGGTCACGTCCTGCCAGGCGCCGGTGGCGATAACGGCACTCCCCGGGTACGAGAGTGAGGGTTGGCCCGACTTCAAGATGTAGAAGGCCGACCGGTTCTTGAGGGCGGAGAGGTATTCCATATTCTCGACGGCGTCGACCCGCAGCCCGTCGACCACGACCAGGGCGACCCGGCCGACAGGCTCGGCCCGCCCCCCGGGCTCAACGGAGAATTGCGGCGGCCGGAAATGAACCAGGCTATTCCAGGAAGCGCTGGCCACGCGGCGGGCGGCGAGCGCGACCAAGACCAGGACAAGCGGCAGGATCCACAGCTTCGCGTATCTTCTCATTTCTCCCGCTTAGGGACCCGCCAGGCTGCCGTCGGCGTTGTACCGGCCGAACCTCTCCGCAGCCTCGAGCAGGGCCTTTATATTCTCCTCGGGGGTCTCCGGCGTCAGGGCGCAGCCGGGGCCCAGGATGAAGCCGCCGCCGGGCGCCAGGACTTCGATCGCGTCGCGGGCCTTGGCTGTCACGGTCTCGGGTGTGCCCCTTTCAAGAACGTTCGCGGGGTCGACCATGCCCAGCACTGCCGCCCGGCCCCGCGTCGCCTCCTTCGCCGCCCGCAGGCTCGTCGCCGGATCGAGCTCTAGTATGGCGGCGCCGGAGTCGACCATATCGTGGAGCACGGACACCGTGTTGCCGCACTGGTGGAGCGAGGCCGGAAACCGCGCTTCTCTCATGGCGCCGTAAAATCTCCCCAGGCGGGGGACCGTGAACCTTCGGTACATTGCCGGCGAGATCGTGTCCGAGCCCAGCTCGCCCAGCGATGTACCGTGAGCGCCGGCAGCGCGAAGGGCCCTCGCATAGCGCAGGCCGGCTTCGGCGCAGATATCCATCAGCCGTCCGACGAGCGGCCCGTTCGACTCGTCCGCGATGTCCAGGAAGAACCGGCTGTGGCCGCGGAGCATCGCCGCCAGGGACATCGGGCCCTGGTCGGCCCGGCCCATGACGAAAAGGGTGTCCCCGAACTCCCGCCTCAGGATCGTTACCGCCTTGAGGACCTCAGTCAGGGGGAAGTCCCGCTCTGGGTCGGGCAGGTGGAGCCTATCGATATCCCCGAGATCCCGGAGCGCCGGTTCGATGGCGAGCGGCGCCGTATCATCGGGGTAGATGACGCCGCAGCCCATGGCCTCGGCCAGGGCGGCCGTCCCGTTTTCGACGAGCAGCATATCGTGCCTGAACCGGCGCCAGGCCAGGATCTGGGACTCGGCCATCAGCTCGCCGCTCCGGAAGCAATCGGACAGCCTCATTCCCGCCGCTCGCGCCGCCGGCAGGAAATTGTGAAGGTCGGTGGGCACCCGGTCCGGGATGCCTCCCGAGATGACGGTCATCACCCGTTCTAGGGCGCTTAAACGCATTGGGGCTAAACGTATCATTCAGGGGCGCCGGCAGTCAATGGCGGAAAACCGGGCATCAGCTTGAGGAACCCGGAACGATCGGCCGCCGGGGCAGACCGATCCCATCGTACGGAATGGGGGAAAAACCCATCTCGAAGGCCGGCGACTCCGGCCGCAGGCGGAAGTCCGCCGCGCCAGGATTGACGAACAGCGGATCGACGCCCACGAGGTTGGCGCCGATGCTCGCATAGGCCCCTGTCTCACGCGCCCGGGTGTTGAACCTCAGCCACTCGCCGGCCCAAATGATGTTGCGGAGGATCAGGTTTCCTCCCGGGGGGACACCCTGGCCCGAGGCGTAGAAGTAGTCCAGTTCGGCGAGCCCGGGGTAGCGTACGCCGTAAGGGGGTTGGTGCGGGTTCACGGCTTCCAGGCGTTCTCTCATCTCGGTCTCGACGAGCCCCTTGAAGGCCGCCGTCGTCCCCCGGTCGTCCAGTGTCACGGCGGGGCGGCAGCCGACGAAGAGATTGTTTTCGATCCGGTTGTCGCGTCCTCCCCCGATGACCACGCCGCGCCGCGTGTCGACGAAGAGATTGCCGAACACCGTCGTGCCGCTGGCCAGGTCGTCGAGGTAGACCGCAGCCGCGCCGGCGTCGACTCCCTGGATATCGTGAAAGTGGTTGAAGCGGACGACATTTCCCCGGTAAGTCCAATCGCGGCCCATATAGAACGCGCCGGCGTCTCCCGTCTCGGTGCAGACATGGTCGATTTCGTTGTATTCGATGAGATGATCGTTGCCCGCGAGCTGGACGGCGACGTGCGGACCGTAGGATAGGCGGTTGCGGGCGACCCGGTTCCCGACGCCGTCGACCATGACGGCCGGCTGGTAGCAGCGGCACCAGCGGCCGAAACTGTGGATGTTGTTGCCGACGGCCTCCAGCCCGGCGGGCGTCAGCCAGCCGCGGTCGCCGCCCAGGAGCCAGACGGCGGCCTCGCCGGTCTGGGAGATGTCGCACTCCCTCACGGCGACCTGCGATCCGCCCTCGACGAGCACGCCGCCCTGCCCCATGCCCCGGACGGCGCAGCCGACGAGGCCGACCCGGAGCCCGTTCACGATCCTGACGGCGTCGCTGCGTCCGGCTTCAAAGGTCAGCCCCCTGAGCTCGATGTCGGAGGCGCGTTCCAGGAGCACCAGCGGCTCCGCGATCAGCGAGGCGGTGACGTCCCCCTCCCGGAGTCGCGCCGGGGGCCAGAAATAGAGGGTCCCGGTCCGCCGGTCGAGATACCACTCCCCCGGCGCATCGAGCTCTTCCAGGATATTCGAAAAGTAAAACCTCTGGCCGGGCCGAAAGCCGAACGGCATATCGGGAGAGGAGACAGTGACGAGGTTTCGCCGAAGGTCGATCGAAGCGACGCCCTCATGGGAGTCGGCCCAGTCATAAGCCCAGTACCCGTGGATCCAGATGTCCTGAGTATCGCGCCAGCGCGCTGGCCGGCTTCCTGAGTAGTGGAACCCGGCCGAAGGCGCGCCGACCGTCTCCAGCCGGGGATCGGGAAGGCCGTCGGCCCCCGGCACCGCCTCGATCTCGGCGAAGCTCCGGTCCGGCCAGCGGGCCGGAGTCATCGGGGTGCCGCGGAAGAAGATCTCGAGCGCGGCCGACCGGCGCGGCCGGCCGTACCCGCGGGGCGCCAGCTCACCGAAATCCAAGATCCCCTGAGACGGCAAGACGGCCTGCAACACTCGGCTCCGCGCCCGCGGTTCGAGCCGGCGCAGCACGGAGACGTCGGTCACCGGTCCGAAGCCGTCGATGGTCCGGCCGCCGATGATCCGGACGGTCTCTCCCTCAGCGGAGCGATAGATGACCGGTCCTGCATCGGTTCCGGAGTCCTCGGGCCCGAGCGCGAAAACGCCGGTCCGGAAATAGGTCCCGCCCCGGATCCAGACGGTTGCCCAGCCATTTCCGAGCTCCCCCCGGACTCGGGCCTGACGGACGGCGTCGCGGGCGCGCTCGAAAGTGGCGAACGGCCGGTCACGCGTCCCGGGCCAGGAATCATCGCCTCCGGGGGCGACGAAGAGATCCGCCGCCCGGGCTCCCGCGACGAGGACGAGACCGCCGGCCAGGACCGCGAGGAGGGCGGCCGATCGCCGAGTCGAGAGTCCCCGGCGGACCGCGACGCGCATGGGAAGATTTCTCAGGAGCCCTCCTTGCCCGGCGAGACCGCGGCGCACCCGATGGCGCGGCCACCCCCCGCAGTATTGAGGGTAGCAGAGGCATCGGAACCGGTCAATGGACCCGGCAGTCCCGCTTGACTCCGGGCGGAGCGGTGGTTTAGCATCACGCCGGAAGAAACCTCGGTTTTCCGGATGGAGGCGACCATGAAATGGCCCAGGCTTCTGGCTTTGGCGGCGGCGGCGGTCACGCTCGCGGGGGCGGCGCCGGCCGACCTCCCCTCCCGCGTCTTCGTCGTCCCGAATTTCCATCCCGCGAGCTGCGGCTGGCTGACGAATTGGTCGGCGGAGCGGGATTACTGCGCCAATTCCTACCTCGATCACCTCGACCGCGTGCGGGACGACCGGAACTACGAATTCGTGCTGTCCGAGTGCAACAACATGATCGCCATCCGGAATTTCGAGCCCGGACGCTTCGCCGAGCTCAAGAGCCGGGTCAAAGAGGGCCGCGTCGAGCTCGTCAACGCTTTTTTCCTCGAGTCGACGGCCAGCCTCTCGGGCGGCGAGGCTCTGGTCAGGATGGGCGTCGAAGGGCTCCGCTGGCAGCAGGAGGTCATGGGCGTACGGCCGCGGTTTCTCTGGGCCATCGACCTGTGCGGCACCCACGAGCAGATGCCGCAGCTCGCGGCCGGGCTGGGGCTCGAAGCGCTCATCTACACCCGCTGCAACCCCACGAACAAGAGCATATTCTGGTCGGAATCCCCCGACGGCTCGCGCATCCTGACGCTTGTCCCCGGTGAATATGCGGAAGACCTGGGAGGCGCCTTCCATGCCAAGGAGCTTCTCACCGAGATCCAGCTCGGCAAAACCGCAGAGTACATCGCCTCCAAAGTGCCTTACACGCCCGCGGGCGCACCGGTCCTGGCCTTCGCCGGGGGCAGCGACTACGCGCTGGCGCCGGCACGCCCGGGGAATCCCACCGATTTTCTACGCCAATGGAAGGCCTACCGTCCGGACTGCGACATCCGTTTCACGACGCTGTCGAAATACGTCGATGCGGTCGTGCCGGGCATCCGGTCGGGCGGCATCAAGCTCGAGACCGCGCGGGGCGGGACGGGCTACACATATGATTCCTTCTGGATCGAGAACCCGCGCGTCAAGAGCTGGTTCCGCCGGGATGAGCACGCCCTCCAGGCGGCCGAGACATTGGGCGCAATCGCCAGTCTGAACTCCGGCTATGAGTATCCGGCGGAGCGCTTCTACCAGGCCTGGCTCCAGATGCTCCTCAACATGGACCGCAACACGCTCTGGGGGTCGGCGGGCGGGATGGTTTTCGAGCACGAGACATCTTGGGACGTCAGGGACCGACTTGCCTGGGTCGAGGCGGCCAGCGCCTCGGAGCTGGGCGCGGCGGCTCTCAGCCTCGCGGGCGCCGGGGACGGGGTGGCGCTCTTCAACCCGGCCAATTGGGCGCGCACCGACCCGCTGCGGCTGAAGCTCCCCGCGGGGACCCGGCTCGCCGGCCAGACGAGCGAATCGGCCGAGGACGGCACGGCGCTCTGCCGGGTGGAGGTCCCGTCGACGGGCGTCGCCGGCGTCAGGCTCGAACCGCGGCCCCCCGAAAAGCCAAGGGCGGTCGGCCTGCCGCAGGTCATCGAGACCGAGTTCTACTCGGCCCGGCTGGACCCGGCGACGGGGGCGCTCATCAGCTTGAAGACCAAGCCCTCGGGCCGTGAGATCCTGGGCGGACCGGCCAACGTGCTGGTGGCCGAAAAGCACGAGGGCCGGGGCGACCCCGGCGATTTCACGGAGCCGCGGCCAAAACGACCGCGGCTGGCGAGCTCGAGCGACGACAGGCCCGCGGTTGCCGTGTCCGAAGGGCCGGTCGCCGTCACGGTCGATGTCCGCGCCCGGTTCATCGGCGGCTCCCAGTCCCGGCGGTTAATGCGCTTCTATAAAAACCACCCGCGGATCGATTTTGAAACCGAGCTCAATGACCTCCCGAACCTGACCGTAGTCGTCGCCGAATTCCCCCTGGCGTCCTCCCCCGCGGAGATCCGGCGCGGCCTCCCCTTCGGGTTCAGCCACGGCGCCTGGGCGAAGCCGATTCCCGAGCTTCACGGCTGGGTCAAGGGGATCAACCCCGTCGTGCGGTGGATCGATTACGAGCTGCCCGGCGGCGGCGGCTTGGCCATCCTGGACCGCGGACTCACCGGCCGCGAGATCAACGGCGCGACGCCCGTCATCTACCTTTACAATGCGACGGACGAGTACTACGGTTACCCGAATCCCTGGTTGAGCGGGAAAGGACCGCACAAGCTCGAATACGCCCTGGTGGCTCATGAAGCGGGCTGGACCGCCGCCCGCATCCCGCACCTCGCCTGGGAGTACAACTGTCCCGTCACCGTCGCCGGGGGCTGCGCCGTCACGCCGGCCAAGTCGTTCCTGCGCACCTCGGGAAATGTCATCGCCGAGGTCACCAGGCGGGACGGCCCGGACATCGAAGTCCGGCTGGTGGAATGCCTCGGCCGGGCCGGCACCGGCGAGATCACGCTGGACCTGCCGCACGGGCAGGCGGTCATGACCGACCTGACGGGCGGGAACCCGCGTCCGCTCGAGGGCGGCCCGGCCTACAGCTTTCCCTTGAGGCCGCAGCAGATCGTGACCCTGCGGTTCCGGACAACCTCGCCGGTCGCCAAGCCCGAGGCCTTGACGGAGTGGGACGACCTTGTGCCCGTGGGCAAGCGCGCCGCGCTCCACGATCACAGAAAGGACCGCAAAGGACACCCACCCCTCGGCAAATAGCGGCCGGCAGCATACGGAATAATGGCGGAGGCATGCGCATGAAGATGAAACCGAATTCTCAAGTCGCAGCGGCCGCGTTTATCCTGGCGGTCCCGTTTCTCCTGCCCGGCCGGGTCCGGGCGCAGGCGCCGGCCCCTGAAAACCGTGTCGTGCTCGACCTCGAGACGAGCGCAGCCAACCCCCGGAATTCCGAGGGCGCCTTCCTCGAGCTCCGCGACGGACGGCTGATGTTCGCCTATACCCGATTCACCGGAGGGGGCGACGACAACGCGACAGCCGAGATCGCCGCGGTGGACTCGACCGACGGCGGCCTGACCTGGTCCCGGGCGCCCGTGACCATCGTGAAGAACGACGGCGTCATGAACGTGATGAGCGCTTCGCTGCTCCGGCTCGCGGATGGCCGGATCGCGCTCTTCTATCTCAAAAAAAACGGTCTGGATGACTGCCGGCTCTGGCTGCGCCTGTCAGCGGACGAAGCCAGGACCTGGGGACCGGCCGTGCTCGCGATCCCCGCCCCCGGCTATTTCGTAGTTAACAACGACCGCATCATCCAGCTCCGGAGCGGACGGCTTCTCGCGCCGGCGGGTTTCCACAGGCGTAAGGGCCCCGACAACAAGGACATGAAAGATTTCGACGCCCGGGCGATCGCGATCTTCTTCCTCTCCGACGACGGCGGCCGGACCTGGCGCGAGTCCGCCTCCTGGTGGGCGCTGCCCCGTCCCACCGAGACCGGACTTCAGGAGCCGGGGGCGATCGAGCTCGGCGACGGGACGGTCTACGGCTGGGCCCGGACCGACCAAGGCGCGCAATACGAAATGACGTCGAAAGACGGCGGCGACACCTGGACCGTCCCTGTACCCTCCCCCTTCAAATCCCCGAACTCACCGCTCTCGATGAAGCGGGTCCCCGGGACGGGAGACCTCCTCGCCGTCTGGAACGATCACTCCGGGCGGTTTCCGTTCCCCAAGGATCGCAGTCTTTACGGCGGGCGGACGCCCTTGGTGAGCGCCATCAGCCGGGACGAGGGCCGGTCCTGGGAACACGTCAGGCAAATCGAGGCCGACCCCGCCGCCGGCTATTGCTACACGGCGATCGGTTTCCGGGGGAAACACGTCTTCCTGGCCTACTGGATGATCGAATCGAAGGGCGGCGCCACTGTCACGCGTCTCCGCCTCAGGCGGCTCGACCTCGACTGGTTCACCGATCAAGCCGTCTCGCCTCCCTGAAGACAGCCCCGTTTTTGTGCCGGCAGCGAAATCAGCGGAGGGTGGCCCCGCGCCGGGGCGGTTGTCATTTTTAGGACTTGACTGTCCCCCGACGACTAAATGATAATGATGAGGAAAAGTCGATTCCTTTTCTTGCGCAAGGGATGCGGCTAAAACATGATAGGGAGGCCCGGATGAAAGACAGCAAACGATTTCTCGTCCTGATCGGCCTCATGATACTGATCACGATCCAGGTATCCGGTGAGACCAAGAAGCTGAGGAACATCGGAAGATACCGCTTTCTCCCCATGGAATCCGGCCAGCCGGTTCCGGAGATGATGAAAGCCGTCGCGGAGAAATACGCGGACGACATCCGGCGCGGGTTCGAGGCAGCGGGCGCCCCCGAGCTTTACCCGCCGTTCATGGACGGGCTGCGGCAGGCCAAGTTCACGGAGCGGGAGCTCGCCGTCGGCACCAAGATGGTCTGGATGATCTTCCGCTCCCAGGGCCAGATCAAGGTCGTCCACGACCTCGAATGGGCCGGCCAGGAGCCTCTGCCGGTCTGCGCTTTCTCCGTTCAGGAGGGGGACAACAGGTACGAACTCGTTATTCCGAAGGCCTGCGGCAACATCTCGCTCGAGCGGGTCGAGGCGGCGCCGGCCGCGGAACAGCCCGCCCCCAAAAAGCCCTTCCAGCAAAAACCGGAGGAGCGCTACGAGATCTCCAGGGCCAAGATCTACCAGGAGATCGCCGACCTGATCAACGAGACGGACCTGTACTGCGCGTTTTCCGTCTGGGAGAAACCGATCCCGGAGCTGCGCGTCATCGGGGCCGAGCGGGAAGAAGAAAAAGAAGTGTACAGCGACGGCGACAACATCTTCCTGAGCCAGGGGAAGAACGCCGGGATCGAGCCCGGTCAGCTTCTCTGGGTCATCGAGATACGCGACTTCCTATCGGGCTACGGTCCCGTGGCCTTCGGAAAAGCCCGGGCCCGTGTTCAGTTCGTCTACGATGACAAGTCGGCCGCCGTCATCGAGAACGCCTGCGACGGCGTGCGTAAAGGCTATTACCTGGTCCCCCTGGAGCCCAGGGAAGGCATGATGGGCAAGGACCTGGGGCATGACGTCCCGCCCATGGAAACCGAGGGTGCCAGGGGGAGCGTGCTCTATCTGCAGAGCGAGCTCAAGCAGATCGCCACCTATATGTGGGCGCTCATCGACATCGGGCAGGATAAGGGCATCCAGGTCGGGCAACAGCTCATCCTCTACCGGAGGATCCGCCCGGACCTCCCGGTGGTCATCGTGGGCAACTGCGTCGTCATCGACGTCCAGAGCCGGACGGCCACGGTCAAGGCGCTGTCTTGCCGCGACATTGTGCGCCAGGGTTACCTGGTCATGGAACGGCCCCGCTGAGCCGCCGCGCCCGGCGCCGCCGGCTTACATCTTCCACGAATACGCCAGGCGGCTGGCGCTCACGATCCTGTCATAGGAATTGCAGATCAGGTCGTTGACCCCGGTGCGGCCCTGCCAGGGGAGGCGCTCCTGCTCGAGCTCCATGATCCGCGCCGTCCGGCCCGCCAGGTAATCCTCGATCCTCGCCCTCGACGTGGCGATCCTCGACAGCAGCCCGCCGTAGCGCACATCCATGACTTCCCAGCCCGGCGGCTGGTCGATGGCCATCCACAGGGCGCGGTGATTGTCCCTCAGCGACGTCACGAGACCGGCCAGTTGCGGCAAGGTCTCATCCGAGATCTTCCCGAGCGCTTCCCGGTCCTTGGCCAAGTAGGCCCGTCGGAGCCTGAGCCCGAGCTCGGACTTGACGGCCAGGACCGCGCTGACCCGGGCGTAATATTCGAAGAGAAAATTGAACCGGCCGTTTCTCTCTGCGTTGGCTTGCATTTTCTTGGCCAAGGCGGCGTAGTGGCCCTCGAGGCCCAGGCCCTCGATGTTCTTGTCGAACAGGCCCATCAGGATATCCTGCCACATCAGCCAGCGGCTGGTGTTGGCGTCGGAGTCCCGGTCCACGCCCGGGATGACGTTGACGCTGTTGATATCCCAGAAATCCTCGTACCGGCAGCCGGTGCAAAAAGCGAACCTCTTCTTGAGCTTCGCCTCGTCGAGCTGGCGGGCAAAGGCGTGCTCGGCATAGAGCTGCAGGCCGAGGATATGCCCGAAAATATTGCTCTCCGTCGTCGCGTCCCCCCAGATCGTCGCGAACACCTCCTTGACGCCCGCGGCCTTGCAGGCACCCAGCCCGGCGTTGGTCGTGACGAAGGTCTTCCCGTACTGCATGCCGTAGCCCTGCCATCCCCAGATGCCGCCGGCGAAGATGGGGTCGGAACCGAACTCCTGGTGGCGCCGGATCCACTCCGCGTAGAAAGCCGGCTCGTTGTGGTAATAGTCCCAGTAGACGAACTGGACGTTCTTGGGCATCTTCCGGATGTCGTCCGGGCCGATGGCGCTCGATTCATCGTAGTAGTCGCCGGTCTTCGAGGCGCCGCGAAAGTACATGTCGCTCCAGATCATGGGGCGAAGCCCCAGCTTGTCCGTAATCTGGAGGACGCGGCCCAGGTACTCGCTCATGATGTCGATCTTCTTGTGGTAGCCGTGGAGCTTGAGGTACTCGCCCTGGCCGAGCTTCCAGGCCTCGTCCATGCCGATGTGGATGCGCTTGGTCTGGAAGGGAGCGGCCGAGGCCGCGATCATCTTCTCGACGAAGGCGAAGGACTTCTCGCTCCCGGGAAGGAGCGTGTCGCCGTCTTCGCGGAGGTCGGCGTAGGCGTCCCACTGCAGCACGTCGGTGAGATGGGCCAGCGTCTCGATGCACGGAACGGCCTCGATGCCGAAGGCCGCGGCATACCGGTCGACCTCCCGGAGGTCGGCCTGGGTATATTTCCCCCGCATGTAGCCGAACCAGGGCTCGCCCTCGAGCACATAGCTGTCCTCGGTATAGAGCATCAGCATGTTGAGCCCCATGACGGCCATCAGGTTGATCAGTATCTTGACGCCCGGGACGTCGATCACGGCGTTCCCCTGGGAGACGTCGAGCATCGCGCCGCACATCGTGAACTGCGGCTCCTCGACGATCTCGAAGTCGTTTTTCTCCCGCATCTCCTGGAGGAGGAGCCCCAGTCCGCGGAAAAAGTGGCTTTTTTCGTGGTAATGGATTTCCGCTTTCTTCCCCTTCTTCTGGACGCGCAGCAGGTTCTGCTTGATCCGGCTGACTTTGACCGGCAGGCCTTTGGGAGACAGGTTGAGGTTCAGCTCGGGCGACAGGAGCTCGATCCCGGGCAGGAGGTCGCCGACGTCGCCGGCGAGCTTGAGCTCAACCGGGGGCCCCGCCGGCGCCGGCGATTCGAACAGGCGCTTGACCGCGTCCCCGGCGTTTTGAGATCGAGGCGGTGCGCCGGGCGCCCGGCCCGTGGCGGCTTGCCTGCCCGCCGGAAGCCCCTTGACCCGCAGGCCGGTCAGGGCGGCCGCGCCCGCGGCCGTTCCGATAAAGTCGCGTCGTTTCATCGTCGTCTCCTTTCTCTCAGGTCGGGATACGCCTTGCGTCCCGTCCCGTAAGTTCCTTTCCCAAGTTCTGTATATAGACGGGACACTTCCAGGGGGGAGTCAAGCTCCCCCCTCGGCGTTTCGTTTCACTCCACTGACCCCCTGAGGGGAACGACGCCGTCCCCCTCAAACTCCCCCGCGGTGGTGCGTCTTCATCGCACTTTGAGAATGCCAAGTTATTTACGAGACGCACCACTAGCGTTCCCGGATGGAAGTGATCTCCCCCTGGCCGAGGACCAGCCCGCTTATTTTTTGGGGCGGGGGCGGGGCCATGAGCAGGCTCGTCAGGTGGCCGGTGACGAAGGTCACCGCGAGTCCGATCGGCCCCAGGTAAAAAAAGCTCCATTTCGTCAAGCTGCTGATAAGGCTCACGGCTGTCAGGCCGGCGCCCGCGCCGATGAGCGCCCCGGCCGGGGTCGCCCGCTTGTTCAAGACGGCCAGGAGAAATATGCCCAGCAGCGGGCCCGAGATATGACTGCTGACAAGGTTATAGGCATTGACCAGCTCGCCCAGCCGGCCGGCGAACAGGGCCAGGCCGGTCATCGCCAGCCCCCAGGCCGCCGTGCCCAGGCGGCCGACGACGGCCAGGCGCTGCGCCGAGGCATCGGGCCGGAAGAGCCGCTGATAGAAATCCACGGTGGTCGCCGTGGTCAGCGAATTGATCCCGGCGGACATCACGGCCATGGACGCGCCGAAGATGGCGGCGATGATCAGCCCCGACAGGCCCGCCGGCAGCTCGTGGACCGCAAAGTACGGCATCACTGCGTCCGGGTTGGTCAGGCCGGCCAGGCTGCCGGGGCGGCCCTGATAATAAAGGTGGATCGCAATGCCGGCAAGGTAGAGCGTGAAGGAGATGGGAACGATGATCAGCGACTGAACGATGATCGATTGGCGGCAATCCTTGGTCGACTTGGTCGTGAAGAGCCGCTGGATGATCGCCTGGTCGGTGGTGACGGGAGCCATCGACAGGACGAACCCGCCCAGGAGGAGCGACCAGATCGTGGTCAGCTGGGTCGGGTCGGCGGCCAGGTTGATGAGGTCCAGCTTGCCGGCGGCGGCCGCCGCCTTGAAGGCGCCCGCCGCGCCCCCCGGGACATGGGTGAACGCCTTGATGAAGATGAGGAAGATCCCGGATGAGACCACCCCGAACTGGATCACATCCGTCCAGATCACCGCCTTCATGCCGCCGAGCGTGGTGTAGAAAGTCGTGAACACGCCCATGAACACGATGCACTGCCAGATCGGAAGTCCCGTCACGAGGTTGATGACGAGCGAGGGGGCATAGATCACGATCGCCACGTGGGCGCCCCGCAGGATCTGAAAGAGGACGCTGGTCAGGACCCGGACGGGCAGGCTGAAGCGCCGCTCGAGATATTCGTACGCCGTGTAGAGGTTCAGCCGCGAATAAAACGGCACGAAGACCTTGATGACGATGGGCGCCATGAGCGGATAGCCCAGGCTCAGGAGCGCGAGCTGGAGGTTGTGCTTGAACCCCCAGGCCGGCGCCCCCATGACGGTGATCGCGCTCAAGTCGGCGGCGACGAGCGAGATGCCGACCGGCAGCCAGGACATCGAGCGGCCGCCCAGGAAGTAGTCTTTGGCGGTGCTCTTGCGCCTGTAGAAAGAGCTGCCGATGGCGGCGATCATCAGGAGGTAGCCCACGACCAGGACGTAATCGAGCGTGGTGAATCCCTTCATGAGGGACGGCTCGGCGGGGCTCCGGGCATGGGAGGCTTTCTTATCACAGTCGGCGGGAGCGTTTCAAGCCCGCGCTACCCACCCTATCCCCTCCCTATACAGGTAGGGATAAATGTCAGCGTCTCGGGAAACGTCGGACAGTGACGGCGCAGCGGGCCTGATCGGCGCCGCTCAAGTCGATGACGTACTCGTAGCCGAGCGGCTCGAGGACGCGGCGGTAGAGTACGTCGCAGTGGCGGCAGTAATCGCGGTAGGGCAGCGACGCCGCCCGGCTCGAGCAGCCGGCCCTTGGACGGGCAGCGATGCATGACGATCCGGAACTCGCCGGCCTGCTCGTCGAGCTCCATGGTGAAATCGGCGGCCTCTTCGTTGAGCGCCCGGGACCAGTAGAGCCAGCAGCCTTCGAGCCCGCGGGCGGCGACGAGGTCGCGGAGGGTCGTCAGGTAGGTGTCCGAGAGGAAATTCCAGAAATCAAGGACGGCCGTTTCCCCGCCTTTGTTTTCGAGGAACTTGAAGAGCTCGCTGTAGGCCGGGATGAATTCGACGCAGGAGATCAGGGGCGCCTCCTCGAGTAGCGCTCGACGCGCCGGCCGGATTCCGGGTCGTACTCGAGAAGCTCGAACTCGAACCCCGTGTCCTCGCAGATGGCGGCGTTCACGGTCCTGGTCGTCTCGTCGAACTGCCGGGAGACCGTCAGCCCCATCTTGCGGATGTGACCGACGGCGGGACAGGCGGAAACCCGCAGGACGAGCTCGTCCGGGGAGATCTCGATCCTGAAGTCCGCGCCCTCCAGGGAATAGATCCGCTCCAGATGGCGCCTGAGGCCTTCCAGCCCGCGCTCCTTGATATCCCTGGCGAGCGGCGCGTAAAAAGCGCGAGCGAACTGACGGAGATACTCCCGGACGGCGTCGGCGCCGAAATTCCGCTCAAGGTAGATGAGGGCCTGGTTCAGGGCGCCGTGGAAGTCCTGGTGCAGATAGGCGTTGTCGGAGGCCTGCCGCTTCATGACCCGCTGGCCGGTCGCGCCGGCGGCCGGCTTCGGGGAACCGCGGCGATCACTCTTGGCCATTCGCGCCGGCGCCGGGTCAGGGCAGAAGGAACGCCTTCTCCCTCTCCATGATCTTGTCGATGGCCGCTTTTTCTCGCTCGGTCAGCGGATAGTCGGGGAAATTCCTGTAGGTTTCGAACAGTCCGAGCTTGACGAGCAGGTATTTCTCGCCCGACAGCCAGGCCTTGATCTTCTTGCCTCCGTAAACCGCATACATGAGCCGGTTCATCCTCGCCTGGTGCGCTTCCGCGGCCGCCTCGTCGCCGGCGGCCATGGCCGCGATGATCAGGTTGGCGAGGTGGCCGTTGAACACGCCGCCCCCCAGGAGAAGGCCGTCGTAGCCCGCCCTGAGGTACTTGACGCAGTCGAACTCGTAGCCGCAGAAAAGGGACAGGTCGGGCCGCTTTTCCCTGGCTTTGATGGCCAGGACGAGATGGGAGGCGATGACGGAGCTGTCTTTGACGATCTTGACGTTCGGCTCGCGGTAGACCCTCTCGAGCACCTTCTCGGGGATGACGACGGCGGAATAATTGCCGCGGTCATAAATCCCGACCGGCAGTTGGCTTCGGCCGACGGCTTCAAGGTAGAGCGCTTCCAGGCGCTTTTCGGTTTCCCGGGGCGAAGCGTAGGACATGCCAAAATAGGGCGGCGCGATGACAGCCAGGTCGGCGCCGTCGGCGGCGGCCCGGCCGATGTTGTCGATGATCCGGGCGGCGGAGTTATCCGTCACCTGGACGGCGATCGTCAGCCGGCCGCGGTTGGCCTTGACGACGGATCTTACGAGAGTCCTGAGCTCCCTCTCGGGAAGCCAGGGCCCCTCGCCGTTCGTCCCCGCGAGAAACAGGCCCTTGACTCCCAGCCGGTGGTGATGGTCGACCATCCGCTTCACCGAATCGACGTCGACCGCGAGGCTTTTGTCGAACGGGGTCGGGGCGGCCGACCAGACGCCGGAATAACGGGGCCGTTGGTCTTTTCGCGCCGGATTCTTCATGTCGTTCTCCTCCCGCAAAGCGCGTCCCCCATTGCGCCTCTGAACTGTTTCCTTATTATAGGCGTCCGCGCGGAGGCATTCAACCCACCGCTTACCAGGCAATAAAGGGGATAAAGGGGACCGTCCCCTTTATTCCGTAAAGAAGGGGGATGGCGCGTGGTAACGATAGTGCTAATATGTACCCCATGAAGATCGCCGGTCAAGGGATCGTCTTCCGGGGCGAGAAGGGCACCCGCCGCTCGAGCTGCGCCTTCCCCGGGATCGCCGTCCTTCCGGGCGGACGCTGGGTCTGCGGGTTCAGAGCCGCTCCGCTGAAAAAAGAATCGGCCGGGCAGCACGTCCTGATCGTCCTGTCCGACGACGAGGGGAAGACCTGGGCGGCCTCCTCCAGCGCGTTCATCCCGCCAGGGATCGACGGCCGGCCCGGGCTTTTTCGCGCCGCCTATCCCGCGTCGCTCGGCGGCGGCAGCGTCCTGGCCGCCCTCTGCTGGGTCGACCACTCGGACCCGGGGCTTCCTTTTTTTAACGAAGAGACAGAAGGGCTGCTCGACACCCGCATTTTTCTCGCGGCTTCGGAAGACGGCGGAGCTTCCTGGTCGGAGCCCCGGCTCGTCGACGCCGCGCCTTTTCGGGTGCCGACGCCCCTGACTGGGCCCGTGCTCGTCTTCCCGAACGGCGAGCGGGCGCTCCAGTTCGAGCTCAACAAAACCTACTTTGACCGGTCGCCCTGGCGGCCTGCCTCGGTGCTGATGTTTTCTCCGGACGGAGGGAAGTCGTGGCCGCGGACCTCCATCGCCGCCCAGGACCCCGCCAACCGGGTTTTCTATTGGGACCAGCGGCCGGGCCTCCTGGCCGACGGCTCCCTGCTCGACCTTTTCTGGACCTATGACCGCGCCGCGTCCGAATACCTGGATATCCACGCGCGGCTGTCCCGGGATAACGGCGCGAGCTGGTCGCACCTCTGGGATACGGGGGTCGCCGGCCAGCCCGGGCCGCCCGTCGCCCTCCCCGACGGCAGAATCGCCATGGTCTATGTGGACAGGACGGGAGCCCCGGCCATCAAGCTGAGGCTGAGCGGGGACGGCGGGAAAACCTGGCCGCGCTCTTCTGAAATCGTCCTCTATCAGACCGGCCTCGGGTCACAATCCGCCAGGAAAAGCTCGCTCCAGGAAGCCTGGACGGAGATGGAAAAATTCTCGCTCGGCCTGCCGGCCGCGGCCCGGCTCCCCGAGGGCGATATCCTCGTCATTTTCTACGCGGGACCCGAGCCCGACCTCACCGACATCCGCTGGCTCCGCGTCCGGCCGTGAGCCCGGACGGTATGGCCGGGCGGCGGAGGCCAGCCCGTGTCATCGGAAACAGTGGGCCGGCATCGGCCGGATGTCCCCGACGATGGGCGCAAATCCCATCAGGTCGAGGACCTGGGACTTCAGATCGATGCCGGGCGCGATCTCGACCAGCTCGAGCCCTTTCTCGGCGAGGCGGAAGACGGCCCGCTCCGTTATGAAAAGGACCGGCTGGCCGGCGGCCCGCGACCGGGGTCCGCTGAAAGAGACCTGTTCGACCCTTTCGACGAACTTGCGGACGCTTCCCTCCTTGACGATCTCCAGCTTCCCGTCGCGGACCGCCACCTCCAATCCCGAGGTCGTCAGGGTGCCCAGGAAAACCAGGCGCTTGGCGGTCTGCGTGATGTTGACGAAGCCTCCCACACCGGGCACCCGCCGCCCGAATTTGGAGACGTTGACGTTTCCGTCGCGGTCGATCTGGGCCGCCCCGAGGGCGGCGAAGTCGAGCCCTCCCCCGTCATAAAAATCAAACAGGGCGGGCTGGTCGATGATGGCCTCCGGGTAAAGCGAGGCGCCGAAGCTCAATCCGCCAGCTGGTATGCCCCCGATCGGTCCGCTCTCGACGGTCAGCGTCATCCGGTCCAGCCGGCCCCGCTCGGCCGCGACCCGGGCGAGGCATTCCGGCATGCCGATGCCGAGGTTGACGACGGCCTTGGCCGGGATCTCGTCGCAGGCCCGCTCCGCGATGATGCGACGCTCTGCGGGCATCACGGTCTGGGGCGTTTCCGGCGCCGTGCACCCCGGCCGGCGAGCCTCGCAATAGCCGGGATTATAGGATTCGGCGAAGGTCTGCGGATGGAGGGCCGGCGGCGCCACCACGATCCTGTCGACCAAGATTCCCGGCACGCGGACCTGCTGCGGCGGGAGCGGCTCGTCGAGCAGCTGCTCGACCTGGGCGATGACCAGCCCTCCGGAGTTGCGCGCGGCCTGGGCGATCGGCAGGACCTCGCCGATCGAAACCTCCCGGTGCAGGCCGAGATTGCCGGCCGGGTCGGCGGCCGTGGCCCGGATCAGCCCGACGTGAACGGGAAACGCCTTGTACCAGAGCCAGGTCCGGCCGCCCAGCTCGACCCTCTCGATCAGGTTCGAGGTCGATCTCGAGTTGAGCCGGCCTCCGTCATGCTTCGGGTCGATAAACGTATCCAGCCCGATGTGGGTGATGCAGCCGGGACGGCCGGCGGCGATGTCCCTGAAGAGATGGCAGATCACGCCCTGGGGGAAATTGTAGGCTTCGATGGCGCCCTCGACCGCCAGCTTGCCAAGGGACGGCGCCAGCGCCCAGTAGCCGCCGATGACCCTTCTCAGCAGGCCCTCGTGGGCGACATGATTCAGCCCGCGGCTCCTGCCGTCGCCCTGTCCCGCCGCGTAGACAAGTGTCAAGTCCCGCGGGCCGCCGGTCCGCAGGAACCGCTCCTCCAGGGCGCTCGTCAAGGCCTCGGGATGACCGGCCCCCACGAAACCGCCGCAGGCCACCGTGTTTTCATCCTCGATCAGGCCGATGGCTTCCTCGGCGGAACAAAGCTTCGCTTCTCTCGGATTGGTCAATGTCATCCTCCATTTTCCGCCCCGCGGGGGCCGCTGCCGCGGGACATATCTTTCGCCCCGGCTCAATAGCGTCCGAAACGGTCGATCATCTCCCCCATGATCGCGATGCGCGCTTCGTCGGCTCCCGGCGGCACCTGGTCGCCGGCGTTGGCAATAAGTCTCGGGGAGGACTTCCTGAGGTCGAGCCAATCCTTGACGGATTTTCGGAAGACCTCCAGCGGCACGCCGGGGAGCCAGAGGTTGGGCGGCACGCCGCCGGAGAGGATGAACCGGCTGCCGGCCTCGTCCCGGCAGCCGGCCGGAGTCAGGTCCCCGAGCGGCGCCGGGGTGACCGCGTCGGCCGCGTCGGCCCCGGCATCGCGGATCATGCCCAGCGCCCCGCGCAGCCGGCCGTCGATATGGACGGCGACGTACTTCCCGGCCGCGTGCAGGCGGCGGATGGCCTCGGCATAATAGTCTTTCGACCAGCGCTCGAAAAACCCTGGCGGCTGCACGTCGCCCGAGAAGTTGTCGCCCATGCAAACAACCTCCGCGGGCGACCGCGCCAGGAGGTCGACGAGCTCCAGGTTGTTGGCGTTGATCCCGTCGACGACCTCGCGCATGGCGGCCGGCCAGTCGGCCGCGGCGAAGATCGTCCCCTCGACTCCCATCCAGTAGTGCATGAGATGGCCGACGGCGCTGTAACCGGTCAGGGCATAGACGACGCCCGTGTCCCCCACATAATCGGTCCAGGCGCGGTAGTTACCCCATAAGGGAGCGTACGTTCTCGTCCGGAGCGCCCGGGCGAGTATCCGCAGGCCTTTTTCATCCCGGATCCCCCAGCTCGAGATGGCCCAGGAGTACGAGGCTTCCTCCCAGACGCGCCGCCGTTCGATCGCGCCCAGGGGTGTCTCGAGCCGCCAGGTGATCTCGGGCGCTCCGTTCCTCAGGCCCTTGGCGACCAGGGAGCGCACGTCGTCTCCGTAGCCGGCGGTATAAAACGATGCCAGGTTGGGCATATAGAAACCGACGCCCGCCCGCTTGTGATAATCGATCAGGGCGGCCTCGGGCTTGTCGTAGGCTGTCGTCAGGTCCCATGGAAGATGATTTTTGTGATAAAACCAATGGGAAAGGTCGAGCATGTAGGGCACGACATCGGGGGTCTCGCCCCGATAAACCGACAGGATCCTCTCTCTGAACGTCATCTGCCGACGGGGACTTTCCCCCGGCCCGGAAGCGTCCCCAATTCAGACCAGCCGGGCGAAGCCGGTGTGGGCCGCCGGCCCTTTGAGCCGCTTCTTCCAGTCGCCCTTATCCAGGGCCTCCCGGATCTCCGCTAAGACTTCGTCCGCGGCGCGCCCGAATTTCGCCAGCACCTCGGCGGTGTGGGTCAGGGCGGGATAGAACAGGGCGCCCGCCAGAAAGCCCCTCTCCAGCATGAGCTGCGTATAGAGCGTCCGGAGCTCGTTCGCGGCTTCGTGCTCGAAATGAAAATGCGCCAGGCAGGGATAGGCGTCCTCGACGACGAGCGGCAGTCCGTGCTTCCCGGCCCCGCCGCGCCAGATCTCCATGACGGTCCGGCCCGCCTTCTCGACGTACGACGGAACGTCCAGCCGGCGCATCTTGCGCAGCGTGGCGAGCGCCGCCGCGGGCCCGATGCTTTCCGTCCAATATGTGCTGCTGATGAATGAGGCGTGGGCGCCCTCCATGGCCGGGGCCGTACCGATGACCGCCGCCATCGGGTGTCCGTTCCCCAGCGCCTTGGCGAACACGGCGATGTCCGGCGCCACGCCGAACTTGAGATGCGAACCGCCGACGACGAGCCGCCAGCCGATCGTGATCTCGTCGAACACGACCAGGGCGCCCGCTTCATGCGCCGTGGCGATGACCTCCTCGAGGAAGCCCGGCTCGGGGTCGTGGAGCCGGCAGGGTTCCATGACCACGGCGGCCAGGTTCTTGCCCGCACGGGCGACGATGTCTCTGAGCTCTTCCGGATGTCCGTAGCGAAACGTCAGGGCCGTCCCCCGGAGCTCGCGGGGCACGCCGAGCGGGTCGAGCCCTGGGAGCAGATGGCCGCTGAGCGCGTCGCTTTCGCCCAGGTTCGCGGATAGATACCAGTCGTGCCAGCCGCTGTAGCCGCAGATGGCGACGGCGGAACGGTCGGTCGTCGCCCTGGCGATCCGCACCGCGACGGCCATGGACTCGCCGCCCGTCCGGGCGAAGCGGACCCTCTCGGCCCAGGGATGGATTTCGAGAAGAAGGTCGGCGAGGGCCACCTCTTCGGGCGGGTTCAGCTGGCTCATCGCGCCCAGGTTGAGCCGGCGCTTGACGGCCGCCGTCACCTCCGGGTCCCGGTAGCCGAGGAGACAGGAGCCGATGCCGCTCCCGGATATGTCAAAAAAGTGCCGGCCGTCGAGGTCCCAGACCTCCGACCCCCGGGCCTCCCGGAAATAGGCGGGCCAGGTCCCGGGCGCCTGCATCTCCGGCCGCTTGCTCAGGAGCTGGGTCCCCCCCGGGATGACGGTCTTGGCCCGTTCATAGAGGGCCGCCCCCGCGGCCCGGTCCCGTTTTTCGACGCCGAACAGGTCGGCCGCGTTATCATAAAAAATGTCCTGGATATCCTCTTTGGCCAGGCCGACGATCCGGGCCGCCTCTCTAAGCGCCCGCAGGGACTCAAGCCCGACAAGAATGGGATGGCAGTCCACGGACACGGTCCTCGGGTCCAGGGCGCGCTCGTCCAGCCAGACGAATCCGTCGCCCAGAGTCACCGCCCGGCCCCGCATCTCGGAGATCCAAAAATCACTTCCCCAGAGCAACCGGCGCGGCCCGAATTCATCCAGCACGGCGGCCAGGGCCTGAGACTCGCAAATGGCCGCGGCATCAAAAAAGACGTTGTCCAGCCCGCGCAGCGCCGCGACCCCCCGGATCGTATTGGGCGCGTTGAAGGCCCGGCCGGCGTGGGCCAGGATGAGGACGGCGTCCGGGTATCTCTCGCAGCGCTCGCGGACGTAAAGCTGATTGTCGGGGTCGTCGAGGGCCCGGTTCTTGACGAGATGGAGGACGATCGCCAGCCGGCGCTCGGCGGCCAGCTCCCAGGCCCATTCCGGGAGGAAACCCGAAACGGATGAGGAGAATGTCGGCTTTTCCCGGCTCCACGTGTGGTAGGGCTTGAACCCCACGACCGCCGGCTGCCTGAGCAGATCGACGACTTTGTCCCGGGGGTAATCCGGGGCGATGAGGAGCGCCGCCCGGCTCTGCGGCTCGTCCCGGATCTGGGCGGTCACGAATTCGTTGGCGGAATCCAGGTCGGATCGCGGTTCGCCCATGAAGAACCCGCCCTTGACCCGGTCCGGGCCGAACAGGCGCACCTGGCTTTCCCGCCACCTGGCGAGGGTGCCGTCGGCGGCCTCGGCAATCTCGCAGCCGGTGGAGAAACGGCATTCCTGGACGCGCCAGAGATGGGCGTGGGCATCGAAGATGCGGCCGGGCAGGAATTCTTCGAGCTCGGCCAGGATCCTTTTTTCGGGTTCAGACAGGGTTATGCGGATCATCCCAGGACTCCTTCCCCACTCCGGGAGTGACTTGTGATGATGCCGGGCTCCCTTCCGGCGGTGCAGGTGAACCTGCTCGGACAGATCTTCATGCGCGACATCCGGCCCGAAGACTATATCCAAAAGTTTTCCGCCGCGCAAGCGCGAGCCGCCCCCTTCACCCCCGGCCGGCGGAATAAAGAGACCATCCCTTCTTAATACTATAGGTTCACTTGCCGGCAAGCAAGACCGCCAAAAAGGCGATCGGCGGGAAAAGGAGCGCGCCCGACCACAGCCAGCCCGCCCGGCGGGTTTTCGGCCTCCCCACCAGTCGGCTGAACAGGAGGGAGCTCAGGATCGAAACCGTGAGCGAAGCCGGGATGATCCACTGGAAGCCGGGGCTCGGCTCGCCGGTGAACATCTGCCAGAAGGCGATGAGGAAGGCAGCGGCGAATCCGTACACGGACCCGAGCACCGTCCCCAGGGGGCTTGCGCCCCGGATGAAGATGGCCATGAAGAAGAGGTTGAAAAGCGGCGCCACGAACAGGCCGTTCGAGCGGTTGGTCATCTCGACGATATTCCCCGGCACCCGGTCCATCACCAGGCTGAGAAGGAGGACAAGGGCGCCCACTGCGACCGTGGCGACGCGAGAAGCCAGGAGCCCGCCGCGGTCTTGCCCGCCGGCGGGGCCGGCCGGGCGGTCCTGGGGGCGGCGCAGCCGCCCGACGAAGTCGGTGACGATGACGGCCGCGGTCGAGTTGACGCCCGACCCGAAGCTCACCAGAACCGTGGAGATGACCCCCGCCATCAGGAAGCCGGCCGCGCCGTTGGGCAGGATGTTAGCGATAAGATGGGGGAAGAGAAAGTCGGCCTCGCCGCTGACGCTCCGGCCGGCCGTGGCCAGCTCCGGGAACCTCTGAAAAAAGGCCATGACCGCCAGGCCGACCGCGCCCAGGAAGATCGTCAGGATGGCGTCGGCGATGTTGTTGGAAAGAAAAGCTTTGCGGGCCGAGCGGAGGTCGCGGGTCGAGGCATATCTCTGGATGGCGATCTGGTCCGAGCCGGCCGTGCAGACCCACCAGACGATCGTCATGATCATCATGCCGATGAGCGTCAGCCGGACGCCCGGGTCGAAGCTGAAGACCTGAAACGACGGCCAGTGACCGGCCCAGCGGCGGGGCAGCCAGGCGCCCGCCCCGCCCATCCGGACGCTGATGAAGACGAGCGTCAGGATCGCGCCGAAGAACAAGAGGAAGAACTTGACGACGCCGGCGGCCACGGCCGCCCGGAAACCGCCGAGCGCCGTGTAGACGAGCGTCACCGCGCCGAGAGCCAGGACGATCGGCAGGATGGCCCCCTCGCCCCAGTTCATCATGACCGCGAAGGTCTTGGCCGACAGGAAGACGATCAGGGCCATCCAGACCACCCGGATCAGGATGAACAGGACCGAGCCGGTCAATCGTACGCCCAGGCCGAGCGGCTTCTCCAGGATCTCGTAGGCGCTCGTTATCGGGAGCTTCATGAAGATGGGGATCAGGAAATAGGCGACGACCAGAAAGACGATCGGAATGCTCAAGAGCGTCGCGATGACATAAATGGGGCCGAACTTGATCGTCTCCCCCACCACGGCGAGGTAGGAGATCAGGCTGACCAGTGTGACGATGATCGAGATGCCGGAGGCGATCGGGTTCATCCGCCGGCCGCCCAGGAGATAGTCTTCGCGGCTCTTCTGCCGCCGGGACCAGTACCAGCCGATCCCCAGGACGATCGTGAAGTAGAGACCGACGACGGCCCAGTCCAGGATCCCGACGCCGCGCTCCAGGTCCATCTGCTAGTCTGCGCCGCAACCGCCGGGCGCGGTTCAGCCCATCCAGAAACCCTTGCGCTGGGAAACGCCCAGCGTCTTTTTGCAGCCCGGGCAAAAATAGATGTAGCGCTTGCCGAAGGTCGATGTCAGCCGTCGGCAGTGGACGCTCTCGAGCGGAGCGTTGCAGTGCGGGCAGACGGGGGTTTCGTCGTCTTTCTCAAGACAAGGGATCATCGGTGTCTCCTTTAAAAGGAAATCCTCCTATTTCGCCGTGTAGCCGCCGTCGACGGCGATGTTCGCGCCGGTGACGTAGGCGGAGGCGTCGGAGGCGAGGAAGACGATGGCGCCCATCAGGTCGGCGCCGCCGGCCAGGCGGCCGAGAAAGGTCCGGCGGCTGTAGTTCCGGACGAAGGCCTCGGGCATCCTGTCCGTGAGGAGTCCCCCGGGGCTCAGGCAGTTGCAGCGCACTCCCCGGGCGCCGTAGTAGCTCGCCGTGAAGCGGGTGAAATTGATCAGGCCGCCCTTGTGGAAGAAATAGTCAGGATAGAAGCCGTGCATCTCGGTGCCTTCGTAGATCGGCGGGTCCGGCCCGATCAGCCCGTGGATCGAGCCGATGTTGATGATCGAACCGCCGCCCCGGGCGGCCATGACGTCGCCCATCGCCCGGGTGATGACGAACAGGCCCGTGGCGTTGACCTTCATGCTCTCGGCGAAAGCGGCCGCGTCGTCGGCGAATCCCTTTTTCATCGGCCGGAGAACCGCGTTGTTGACGAGGACGTCGAGGCCGCCGGCCCGCTTCACGATCTCGTCCCTGAGGTCGAGGATCGATCCTTCATCGCCCTGGTCGAGCCGCAGGGCGGTGACATCCAGGCCGTCAGCCGCGAGCGTACTGGTGAAGGCGCGCAGGGCTGCCAGGCCGCGCGAGGCGGCGAAGGTCTTGGCCCCGGCTTCGGCCAGGGCCCGGACGATCTGTCGCCCGTAAAGCCCAGCCCCGCCCGTGACCAGGGCGGTCTTGCCCTTGAGCGAAAAGGAGTCGAGGACGCTCATCGCCTCACCTTCTCGCGGCGACCGCCGCCCCGAAATCGGCCGCGCACTTCCGGAAATAGCTCCCGAGGCCGAGCACGTCGGCGCCGATGCCCAGGAATTGATAACCCATCGCCAGGAGCTCCGGCGTGCTGCCGAGAGCGGTCGTCCCGGCGAATATGCCGTGGGCCTTGGCCGCCGCCGCGACTTTCTTTCTGGCCTCGAGAAGCTCGGGGTGGGTGAAGTCGCCCGGGACACCGAGCGCGTGGGAAAAATCGCCCGGCCCGAAGAACAGGATGTCCACGCCCGGAACCGCGGCGATCGCGTCGAGCTCGGCGACCGGCTCGGGGTCCTCGATCTGGAGCATCAGGAACCTGTTCCTGTTGGCGAAGGCGGTGTATTCCTTCGCCCCCACCTGGGCGTAGGCGCCGTCGGCGTTCCCCCCGTCCAGGGGCCGGCGGCCGAGGGGCTGGAACCGCGTCTGGCGGACGACCGCACTCGCATCGGCCAGGCTCATGACGTGGGGTACCATGATGCCCGCGGCGTCGAGCTCGAGCGGCCGGATGTAATCGGAATAGCTGCCCCGGGCCACCCGGACCATGACGTCGACATCGTAAACTTTGGCGGCGTAGATCTGGGCCTCGAGCACCGACCAGTCGGAGGCGACGTGCTCCATGTCCAGCCACAGGCAGTCGATCCCGGCCATGGCGGCGATCTCGGCGACCCGGGCGTTGTCCAGGTTGAGCTTGATCGAGCTCACCGGCTGGCCGCGCCTCAGCTTTTCGAGCACTCTGCTTCTTCTCATGCGTGTTCCTTTCACAACCGATATTTTCGGGCGGGTCAGATCTCCGCGAGCGGCACTTCCCGGCCGCCCTCGTCGCGGCTGCGGATGCCGGCGATCACCATCTTGATGAGCTCGACGGTTTCGGTGAACGGAAACGGGGGGACGCCTGTCCGCAGGTAACGGATGAACCCTTCGAGCTGCTTCCTAAAGGCGTAAAAAGTGTCCGTAAACGCGGCCCGGGCGTGCCCGGCCGTGCCGTAGACGCCGAGGACGCCGAAGGCGCCCGTCATGTCGGCGATCGCCGCCGCGACGGCGTCGGCGCCGCCGACGTGCCTGAAATGGACGATGTTCCGGTCGACCGTGCCGGTGTTCCGGGCCGACAGGAACCCGGGGCCGAGAACCGGGTAGATGCCCTCCAGGACGTGGATGCCGTACCGCTCCCAGGATTTGGGGGTGGTGATCGTCAGCAGCCGGAGCTGCCCGAGCCCCTGGGTCGATCCGTGGTACGGCTCGAACTCCCGAGCGTAGCGCAGGCAGCTTCCGGACAGGACGGCCTTGCCCTCCGCCTGCCAGACCATGAAGGTCTTCAGGTCTTCGACGTTGTCGGCCAGTGGCTTGTCGATGAACACCGGCAGGCCCGCCTCGATGAACGGCCGGGCCCGCCGGACGTGCTCGTCGCCCCTGTCGGTCGGGATGACGACGGCGTCCACCCGGCCGATGGCGTCCTCGGGACGCGTCAGGATCTCGGGGATGAGCGAGGCCCTGGCGACGCGCCGGGCGTCCTCGGGATCGTCGGTCCAGATGTGCGTGACCCGGGCGCCGCCGATCCCGAAGGCCCCCGGAGGCTGCTTGGACAGGTAGGCCGGGATGACGGGGTAAGGGCACTTGGCCATCTCCGCCGGGTCGTAACCGTTGAAGATCGCGCTCCAGGAATAGGGGTGGCCGTTCCCGTCCACCATGCCCAGCATGGCCAGGCGGATGTCCGGCTTGGTGATCGGAAGGGAATGGGTTGTTTCCATGGGTGAGTCCTTCAGCGCGACCATCGCCGGGGGTCGATGATGGATTCGGCCGCCGTCCCCAGGCCGTTGATCTCGGTGAGCAACCGTTCGGGCAGCGCGCCCCGGGCGGCCAATCCCAGGTTCGTCTCGAGCTGCGCCGCCGTCTCGACGCCGATGATCACGGAGTCGATGCCGTCGACGCTCAGCGCGTAGCGCAGCGCCATCTCCCCCAGGCCGAGGCCGGCGGCGCCGGCGACGGCTTCCAGACGCTCGCGGAACGGGCCGAAATCCGCCAGCCCGGCCGGGAGCTCACGCTTGAAAAAGAGGCCCTGGAGATAGACGCTCCGGACGAAGACGAGTTTCCCGGCGGCTTTCGCTTTTCTAAAAAAATCGCCGTCGAGGAGGCGCTTATCGGCCAGGTTGAACGGGACCTGGACGACCTCGCAGGCCGGCAGGCGGAGGCAGGACGCGGCCTCGTCGGGCGTATAGACCGAGCAGCCGATCTTTTCGATCAGGCCCTCGTCTTTGAACTCGACCAAAGCCCCGAGGGCGGCCCTCCCCTGCATGTACATATCGTCGAACCTGTGAAACAGGCAGACGCCGAGCCTGGGCGTGCCCAGGTTGAGGATCGTCGCCTGGATGCCCTGCCGGATCCCGGCGGTGACAGCTGGCGGGCCGGACCGCCAATCCAGGGCGGGGATTTTGGAGACGACGACATATTCGCCGGGGAGTTCACGGAGGCAGCGGCCCAGGACCTGCTCGCTGTCGCCGTAGGCGGGGGCGGTATCGAAGGTCGTGATGCCGCTCTCGACGGCGGTGCGGACGATCGACCGGCTTTCCTCCAGGCCCGGCTGTCCCGTCGAGTTATTGATGCCGTAGTCCATGCCCAGCTGGACCGTCCCGAGACAGAGCCTGGATATCTTCATTTCGGTGATGCTATATCGTGCCCCCGGATTTTAGCACAATTCGTGCCTGGATATCATGTCCCCATACCTGATAATCGGGGAATTGATATCCTGGTACCAATTGGTCAGACGCGGAAGCGCCGGCGCTGCCGGGTCGAGGCCATGTCACCCGACCGGTCGCTCTCGGTCGCCCGGAAGAATGCCAGGTGCACGACGTGGCCGTCGACGACGAGAGCCGACCCGACGATCGATCGGCCTTGGTAGCGGTAATCGGCGCCCAGTCCGACGGAAGGGTACTTTTTCTCCTCGGAGTCCGCGGCCTCCGTCAAGAAGCCCCGGGGGTCCAGGGAGGGGGGCGGCGCCGCTTCCGGTTTCTGCTCCAGGATCGCTTCCATCGCGTAGCTTTTGATAAGCTTCGGGAAGAGCCTCTCAAAGGCCCCGGCTTTCGACAGGAAGTCGAACCCGACCGGCGCGCCGTTGATGTATACCAGGACCCCCTTTTGCTCCGGGACGCGGCTGAAAGCTTTGAGGTATTCGTCGAGGTCCCGGGCCTTCGCCTCGTACACGGCTTTCATCGCCCCTGTCCGTGAGCTGACCTGGGTCTTGTGCTCCATCTCTTTTATGCCGTCCCAGACCTGGCCCTGATCGGCCCGGAATTCCCCGGTGGCGCTGAGGGAGATCGCCACCGTCTTAGCCTTCTCGCTCCGCAGCTTGGGGGACATGACGGTATCGGAATCGCGGAAGGCCTTCGAGACATAGGACCAGCGGCCCCGCTCGGTGCAGCTCACGGGGATCACGAGCTCCGCTTTTTCCTTGAGCAGGATGGACGTGTTCAGCACGCGGTTCTGCTTGGCGCCGGCCAGCTCCTCGCCGTCAAGCAGGAGAACGGCCAGGTCGGCGGCGTTCGCGACGTTGAGCTCGGGCACCGACCCGCCCGCGCTCACCTCGGTGACGGTCAAGAGCTCCCTCTCCAGCGCTTCCTTGAGCGTCAGGTAATCGGGGCCGCCGTCGAGCGGCGACAGGAGCGGGAAAACCGCCATGTTTTCAAATGTCTGCGGTCCCTCGAACGCAAGTCTCTGAAGAGAGCTTTTTACCGATTCGTCCATTGTAACCCCCTTTCTCACGGCGCGATCGGGCCTCGTCCCACCGGCCGGAGCCCCGTCCGGCGGGCGAAGGTATCTTACTCCAGTTTCACGGAAAAAGCGCGAGCATTCTATCGACTTCTAGAAGGACGGAGAGGGTGCCGCCCTTCTCCCCCCGGCCCCCGGGAACCAGTCCCGTCGGTTCCCCCGTCGTCACCGCCGACGGGTCCCCCTCCGACATTTCCTGAGACACTGTCATTTATCCCTCCCTGAAAAGGGAGGGTAGAGGGTGGGAAATATCTAAAATGAGAGTCTGGGTAAGAGTCTCAGGCACGGCGGGGGGCTTCAGGGCGGTCTCCTCTCCGTCCCAGAAGGCGGCAGTTCGGGGCGCCGGGATCAGTCGAGGAAACGGACGAGTTCGGAGACCGGCCGCCGCTTCTTCGGCCGGGGCTCATCGGCCGGATAGCCCAGGGGCGTGAAGGCGAGCGGAGCGAGACCGGGTTCCAGGCCCAGGACTTCGCGCGCCGCCGCCGGGTCGAAGGCGCCGATCCAGCAAGTTCCGAGCCCCAGGTTATGGGCGGCGAGGATCAGGTGGTCCATGGCGATCGTCACGTCGATATCGGTGTAGCCCTTCCCGTCCCTCCGCCGCCAGGCCTCGGCCTCCACTCCGCAGGCACAGATCACGAGCGGCGCCTCCACGAACCAGTCGCGCGCATAGACGCGCTTGAGCTCCGCTTCACGGCCGCGGGTGGGGACGACGATCATTCGGAAGGGCTGCCGGTTGGCGGCCGTGGGAGCGATGGCCGCCGCCTCCAATATCCTGGCGAGCTTCTCCTTTTCGACGGGCCTCGGTTGATACGCCCTGACGCTATAACGCTTTTCAATGAGGTCGAAGAATTCCATCGGACTCTCCTTTCGTCAGCGGCTCCCCGGCCGCGGTATCGGCCTGTCGGCTCCCTTGGCCGCAGCTCTCCCGGCTATTCGAGCGAAAACCGGCAGCTCAGAGTGCGGCCGGGAGCCGAAAAGACCCCGACCCGGTAAACCCCGTTTCGGTTGGGGGCCGTGAAGGTCTCGAGGACGGTATCGATATTCCCGGGCGTCAGGCAAGCCACCTTATATGTGTGGCTCTGATACTCCACGTCAAAGGCGTTCTTGCCGGTCTTCACTCGGGACTCGTGACGCCCGTCGGTCTGGATGAGGGGCACTTGGACGCGAAGCCCGCCCGGTCCGTTAGCCCCCGACCTGACCTCCCACTCCACCGTCAGGCCTTGTCCGTCGAGCTGATAGGTTTCCGCTACGCCCCGTGCCGTCCCGTCGAGAGCGGTGTCGATCCTGAACTTCACCCTGTCGGGCTTTTCATCGAGGACCTTAACTCCGACCCCCGCGATCTCGGCGGAAAGGTCCGATAACCATTGGACCCGGCCGCCGCCGCTTTCCCAGCCCGGACCGATGGCCACGGCCCGCGGGGCCGCCGGCGTCGCCACGAGGAATTCGGGCTGGGGAACGATGGACGTCGACAACGCGGTTTCCGTCGGCACCCCGGCCCGGTGGAGGCGGCCCAGCCCGGTCGCGTCGTAGTGGTGGTCTGCCCGGGTGTCGATCTCGAGGTGGTACTCGCCCGCCGAGGCGAAGACCTTGTGAAAGTCATCGTCCAGCCGGATGACGTAGGCGCTTCTCTCCCAGGGGACCGGCCGCTCCTCGACCCGGGGGTCCGAGACGAGGCGGGCCAGGCCGAGCTGGCTGGCGATGAGGAGCGAGTAGACGCCATAGAACCCGTAACCTTTCTGCCGGCCGTGCTGGGTCGCGGACGGGAACTCGTTCTTGGTGAAGCTCACCGGCCGGAGGTCGAGCCAGCGCCTGACCGAGAGAGCCGCGAAGCGGGCGGCCCGTTTGAAGACGCCGGCCTGCTCGACGTCGCCGGATCTTTTGAGCCTGGCCGCTTCGTACTCGAAGAGGAGCGCCGCGGTGGCCTCGTTGAAGTTTTGCTGGTTGGAGCGGCCGCCGTAGGGGCACTCGCCGGTCGTGGACATGGTGAGGAGCATGGTCAGCGCGCCCCGGCGGAGCATCTCGGCGAGGGCGGCGCGCTGCGGCCCGTCATAGCCGAAGAACATGAAGAGGCTGAGGTTCATCCGGGCGACCGCATCGTAGGTCATCGGGTTCGCCGGGTCGTGGTACATGCCGAACCGGTTGAAGCGGGTAAGCTGCGTGGCCAGGTGCCGCTCGATGAAGTCCCCGTTATCGGCCAGGCCGTGCTTTTTTTTGAACTGTTCGCCGGCCAGGGCGAAAGTGGTGTAGTTGTGGAGTTCCGAGGCCGGGAGCTTGGAAAGGACAACGTCATAGGCCTTCTCGGGGTCGAACCCGCCCAGGTGTTTTTTCCAGAGCTTGAGCGTGGCGCCCGTCGACCCGGTCCTTGAGCGCGAGATAGCCGAGCATCAACTCCTTGCCGTAAAACTCCGACCCTTTGACCGGCGTCTCAGCCGCGGCATAGAGGTCGCCCGCGGCCGCGGTCAGCGCCCGGCTGCCGTTATCGGCCAGGTCGAGGCACCGCCCCTGGAGCATCAGCCCTCCCAGGGCGCCGACGAACCTGGCCGTGGCGGTGGGCGTTTCGTAGCCGACGAACGGGTCGATGATCCGGCCGCCGGGTTCCTGCCAGGCGACCGCCTGACGGACGATCGGCTCGCTCAACTCGGCATAAAGATCATCCGTGACACCGGTGGGCCGCCAATCCGCGACCCACGGCTTTTGCTTGAGAAGAGAAGCGATCTTCTGTTCGAGCGGATAGGGCGGCGGGGCGGCCGGAGCCCCCGTCTTGGCGGGCTCCTGGCCGGATGAGATGTGGACGCCGGCCAGCAGGATCGCCAACAGCAGATCGATCAGGCCAAGAGCGATGCGCTTCCCGGGACGCCGTCTTTCGCGAATATCTCTCATGCCGCCATTTTAGGCACAAAGCCGGCCGAGTTTCAATCGGGCCCGGACAAGAGCGGCGAGCCGTCCCGACAGGGCGCGAGGCTGCGGCCAACGCAAACGGTTCGATTCCCTGGGCTCGATGGGAAGGTCAAGAGCACGGCCGGCCCGTCGGGATCCGGGCAAAAAAACGACCCGCAGAGTGATATACTGGCGCGGAAGGACCGCCCAGCACGGGACGAAGCCGTAAGAGAAGGAGGCCGCCGCATGAGAACGATCATCAGGAGAAGCTTCTTTCCGGCGCTCATCCTCGCCGCTCTCATTGTCCGTCCCGGCCCGACCGCATCGACCGTCCCGGAAACCGACGGCCTCGTTCTCACCAAGGCCCTGGTCGTCGCTTTTCCCGAAGGCAGCGGCCAACTCGCGCTTCCCTACGACCCCGTCGAGTACAGGCTTGTCACCGGACGCTGGTCGCCGCCGCGCGCCGGGGACGGCCTGCCCCTGGCCGCGACCTCCCGCAGCGCTCCCATCCTGGCGGCCTCGTCCGGTTACGCCGCCAACGTGTCATCCCGGATGAAACCGACGACGGCGCCATCGTCCGGGCCGGCGGCCGAAACCGGGACCTCGCCCTGGTTGGCGGTCACAGCGGATGACAAGGGCTGGTTCGAGCACCAAGCCTTGCGCGCCGGCTACGCCTACATCGCCTACGAGTCTCCGCGCGATCAAGTCCTGCTCCTCGAGGGCTTCGCCCACGATTTCGTTTACGTCAACGGCGAGCCGCGGATCGGCAACCGCTACGGCCAGTCCGAAACTTACGAGTCCTGGCAGCCCCGCTTCGATTTTTCCTCGATCCCGGTGCGCCTCGAGGCCGGCCGTAACGACTTGCTTTTCCGGTGCCTGCGGGGGCGCCTCAAGGTGCGGCTGCGGCAGCCTCCCCGCGAGGTCTTTTTCAACGGCAGGGACATCACCGTACCCGACCTCATCACCGGCGAGGCGGCGGACACCCGGGGCGCCATCGTCGTTGTCAACGCCTCCGCCAAGACCCTGCGGAACGCGAGGATCTCGGTCGCCGGCGGCGGTCTCGACGCCCAGGAGCTGCCGGTCCCCGACATCCTGCCGCTCACCGTCCGCAAGGTCGCCTTTCCGCTCGCGGGACCGGCGCCGCAAGCTCCGGGCGAGTCCGCGGCCGATCTCACGCTCTCCGCGAACGACAGGGGCCGGCGCACGGTCCTCGATAAGACGACAATTCGGCTTCGCGCCGTCAGCGGCCAGGAGCCCCACCGCAGGACCTACGTCAGCGACGTCGACGGCAGCGTTCAGCACTACGCCGTCCTCCCGGCGCAGCGCCCGGACCGGCCCGCCGCCCTCATCCTTACTCTTCACGGCGCGAACGTCGAGGCCCTGAACCAGGTCCGCTCGTATTCCCCCAAGGGCTGGGCCCACATCGTGGCGCCGACGAACCGGCGCCCCTTCGGGTTCAACTGGGAGGACTGGGGGCGCCTGGACGCCCTCGCCGTTCTCGCCGAGGCCCAGAAGCGCTACCCGACGGACCCCGGCCGCGTCTATCTCACCGGACACTCCATGGGCGGGCACGGCGCCTGGATGGTCGGCGGCCTCTTCCCCGACAGGTTCGGCGCCGTCGGGCCGAGCGCCGGCTGGATCAGCTTTGTGTCCTACAAGGTGAGGACGCCGGTCGACGTCAACACTCCCATGGGCCAAATGATCATGCGCTCGTTCCTGCCAAGCGATCCCTTCGCCCTCGTCCGCAACTATCTTCAGGCGGGGGTCTATATCCTCCACGGCGAAAAAGACGATGACGTGCCCGTCACCGAGGCCCGCGACATGGCCGCGGCGCTGGGGAAAGTCAGCAAGGATTTCGTCTACCATGAGCAGCCGGGCGCGGGGCACTGGTGGGACGCCTCGCCCGAGGCGGGGGTCGACTGCGTGGACTGGCCGCCGCTTTTCGACTTTTTCGCGAGGCATGCCCGGCCGGAGGCGGACCGCGTCCGCGATGTCGAGTTCGCCACTCCCTGCCCCGGCGTCAGCGCCTCGTCGGGCTGGCTGACGATCGAGGCCCAGGTCCGACCGCTCGAGCTGAGCTCGGCGCGCCTCCATTCGAGCCCGGCGGACGGCCTGTTCTCCGGGACGACCCAGAACATCGCGCGGCTGTCCATCGACCTGAGCTCGTTCGAGCCGCGTGAGACGCTCCGGGTCGAGCTCGACGGCCAGAAGCTCGCGGGCATCGCCTGGCCCAAGCCGGAGCCCAGGCTCTGGCTCGACAGGCGCGGCGAAAAGTGGGCGGCCTCGACGCGGCCCTCGGCCGGGGTCAAGGGACCGCATCGTTCCGGGCTGTTCAAGGACGCTTTCAAGAACCGGGCGGTCCTTGTCTACGGGACGCACGGGTCGGCCCGGGAGAACGCCTGGGCGAGGGCCAAGGCCCGCTACGACGCCGAGATCTTCTGGTATCAAGGGAACGGCTCCTTCGAGGTCATCGCCGACACGGATTTCGCCCCGGCCGGGTTTTCGGACCGGAACGTCATTATCTACGGTCACGCGGGAATGAACAGCGCCTGGCGTTCCCTTCTCGGCAAGAGCCCGGTCCAGGTCCAGGGCGGGCGGCTGACCATGGGAGGCCGGACGCTCGGGGGCCAGGACCTCGGCTGCCTGTTCATCCAACCCCGGCCCGACAGCGACATCGCGAGCGTCGGCGTGGTCGCCGGCACGGGGATCGCCGGCCTGCGCCTGACGAATAACCTTCCGTATCTTTATCCCGGCTACGGTTTCCCCGACGTGCTCATCGCCGGGCCCTCCCTTCTGACCGAGGGGCTGGCCGGTGTCGAAGCCGCCGGTTTCTTCGGCCCGGACTGGCGCGCCGAAACGGGCGATATCGTCTGGAAATAGATCGGCCCTTGCGCCCAAACCGGGTTTTCGCTAAGGTAGAGGGCCGCGGGGCCGGGGCCCCGGGTCTCAAGTTAGAATCATGAAGATCACGATCTCGGGACGCAAATCCCTGGTCATAGCGCTTGCCCTGGCGGGGCTGACGCCCTTCCTGGCGGCCGCCGCGCAAGCGCCGTCCGGTCCGCGATCGCCCGCCGACCTGGCCAAGCGGGTCGACGGGATCCTGGGCGCGCCGGGGTTCAAGAAAGTCCAGTATTCCGTCAGCATCGTCCGGAGCGTCACGGGCGAAGTCCTTTATGAAAAGAACCCGGGCCTGCCCCTGATGCCGGCCTCCAACATGAAGGTCATCACCTCCGCCGCCGCCTTCGAGACGCTGGGGCGCGATTTCTACTTTTCGACACGGGCCGGGCTGTGCGGCGACCAGCTGGTGATCATCGGGAGCGGCGACCCGCTGCTCGGCTACTGGGACAGGGACCCGGGTCGGGGCGGTTTCCGGTCGCCCGACGTTGTCCAGAACATCATCTACCGGTTGAAGGGTACGGGGATCGAAACGATCTCCGATATCATCCTCGATACGACGATCTTTGACGGCCGGCGGGTCTGTCCGACGTGGCCCAGGGACCAGCTTCGCCAGAAGTACGCCTGCGAGATCGGCGGGCTCAACTTCAACGGCAATTGCGTCGACATATCGGCCGTCAACCGCGGGGGAAAAGTCGTGCTTTTCGTCGACCCGCCGACCGATTATATCCGGCTGATCAACTCGGTGACCGCCGGGCCCGGCCGGAAGAGCTGGTTCAGCGTGGTCCCGTCGGGCTCAGCCGGTGAGCTCCTTGTCCAGGGAAACTGCCGGACCCAGGCCGGGCCCTACTCCGTGGCCGTCGAAAACCCCGCCCTCTTCCTGGGAAGCCTCATCAGGGCGGCGGCGGAGAAGGCGGGCATCACGGTCACGGGCCGGGTCGTCGAGGAGGAAACGCCGCAAGAGTGCGCGTTCCAGCTCGTGGCCGAGCACCGGACATCGATGGCGGACTGCCTCCGCCAGATGAACAAGAACAGTTTGGGCCTGGCCGCCGAGGCCTTTTTCAAGCGGCTGGGCGCGCTGGCCAACGGGCGGGGGAAGCTCGCGAGCTGGGAAGACGGCCGGCTGGCCCTGTCCCGCTACCTCGCCGGACTGGAGATCGACGGCGCCGACTTTGCCATCGTCGACGGAAGCGGCCTCAGCCGGGAAAACAGGCTGACCGCCCGCACCCTGACACGCGTCCTGACGCACCTCTCCGGTCTGCCCGATTGGGAGTTCTACAGCGACACGCTGGCCGTGGGCGGCCAGGACGGAACGATCGAGAGGCATTTCTGGGAGCCCGTCTACCGCGGCCGGGTCCATGCCAAATCCGGCTACATCACGTCTGTTCGAGCGCTGTCGGGCATCGTCCGGACGTCAAGCGGTGATTACGTTTTTTCGTTCCTCGCCAACAGGGCCGGCGGCGGAGCGCGGACGGCCATCGATAACGCCGTCAAGGCCATCGTGGATTGGGGGGAAGGCCGGCCGCCCGCCGTTCCCAAGCCCCGCCTGAAAAAGGCACGCCGGCCGGTGAGACGGTAAGAAAATCCCGCCCGAGGCGCTCAGCGCCGGCCCGCGGCTTCGATCTCCCGGACCAGCTTCTGGATATCTTCCTGGGACCCGTTGATCCCGAGCGACTTCTTCCAGGCGGCCAGCGCCGCGGCGTTGTTCCCGGAGCGGAAATACGCCGTCCCCAGGAGGTTCAAGACCTCGAGGTTCATCCCGAACCGGGAAAGATAGTCCTGGTAGTAGGCGATGGCCGCGCCGTATTTCTCCAGGGCATGAGAAGTCCTGCCCAATAAATAGGGGACCTGGTCGACCGTCGTGTCGCCGGCGAAGGGCCCGAGGACGTCCAGGACCTTCTGGTAATCGCCTTTAGCAAAGAGCGCGTGCGCCAGGCCCACGGCATACTTCAGCTCGTTCGGTTTTTTTCCGAAGGCCTGCGACAGGGATTCATAGGCCTCCGCGTATCGCCCCAGGCTGAGCCACTGAACCCCGAGCTCATAGTCATACTCCTCGGACCTCGAGCCGGGCATGACTTTGGCGACGATGAACGGGCGACGGACATTCGCCAGCGGGGACACCTCGAAATCCTCGTCTTCAGCCGCGACCTCGCGGCCGTCACTTCCGAGGAGGGTGACCCGGACCTTGTAGTAGTCGGGCGGGAAATCCTTGAGCGGGAAGGCCTGGAGGAAGTCGGGGGCGTGCTCAAATTCTATTATTCCCATCGTTTTAGTAAGGAACAGCGCGTCTTTCCGGTAGAGGTCAAACTTCAACCGGCCTTGCTTCCGGAGCTCCGCGGACAGTCCGGAGGCCTGGAAGAAAACGTTCAGGTCGTCCTTCCGGCTGAATGTCTTCCGGGCCTGGACCAGGAGTTGCCCGGGGCCCGCCTGGAACGGGACGAAATCCCCCGAGCCCGAGGCTTGCCGGTCCAGACCGTAACCCAAGATCAGCGGTCCGAGCCGCGGCGGGCCGCCTTCATCGGGGACGGTCACATTGCCCTCCACCGAGGTAAAGGCCCGGGACAGCGTGTTCTTGAGCAGGAGGTCGAACCGGTAGGTCCCGGGCACGAGGGGAAAGAGGTCCTGGATGGCCAGCGAGGTCGACCCCAGGTCCTTGAGCTGGTCCCCGCTCAGGGTCAGCGGGACCGACTTGACGAACTGGTAGACCGTCTTTCCCTTGCTGTCGGAAACGCGGCCGGCCAGTTCGAAATTGAGGCTGTACTCCTGCCCGCTGGTCTCCACGGAGATACGCTGCGGCTCCACGGAATAATGGACGAAGCCGGGGCCGCCCGGCCGGCGGATGACGCTTACGCAGGAATCGCTGGCCATATAGTTCGCCGAATACTCCACCTCGATGACGTCCTTATACTTGAGGAGCGCCTCGGCATACTGGTCCTCGACCTTTTTTTGCGGAGAGCTGAAGACCTGGGCCATCAACCGCGTCGACATCAGGGAGACCGAACCTGGGATGATCCGTTCGCCCGGGATGAGCGAAAGGACCTGGGGAGCGAGGGCGGGCTCGAGCTTCAGCAGCTTCTGATAAAAGACCCGGTCATCCTGGGCCGATTCTCCCAGGTCTTCGGCCAGCAGGGCGCGGGGTCCGTCGTCGACGGGCGAGTAGAGGATATATTCGCCCGTCCCGTTCCGTTTGAAAAAGATGACATTGAACCCGGTGGGCAGGCCCAGGTCCGGATCGCCCAGGTAGAACCAGATCTCGGCCGGGTGGACGCCCATCGTGGCGTCGTAGGTTTCGATATTCTTGGGCGGCCCCAGGATGATGTGGATCCGGCCCCGGTCCGTCTTCCAGCCCGGCCGGGGCGTGCCCCGGCCGTAAAACTCGTTGGCGTAGGCGAGGCGTCGGTAGTGCTCTTCCTGGAACTCGTTCCGGGGGGTTTCCGGCGTGGGGTCCCGGTGCTTCCAGAAGGCGACCATGAAGATATCGCGCTCGCGGTCCGTGGTCAGCTGAAGAAAAACATCCCGCTCCTTGGCAGTCATGATGTAGACGACCTCTTCGTCGAGCCATTTCCGGTAGGCTTCGGGGATTTTCGGTTCGATTCTCTTCTGGGCGGGCAGCGGCGCGGCGAACAACCCGCCGAGGATCAGGAGCCAGGGAAGGATTCGGCTGCGCATCATCGGACTCCAATCTAGCCGATTTTTCGGATTTCTTCAAACGGGCAGGAGATTCGCCAGGCGGCCGCGGAGGACCAGCCCGGCGAGCCGGAACTCCCGGTCGAACACAGCGAGATTCGCGATCTTCCCCGCTTCGATGCTCCCGAGCTCACGGTCCAACCCCAGGACCGCCGCCGGCGTCAGCGAGGCCATGTTCACGGCGTCGCTCACGGAAACGCCGGTCCAGCGGACGATATTGGCCACCGCCAGGTTGAGCGTCAGCGCGCTTCCGGCCAGGGCGCCTCCGTCCTTCAGCCGGGCCTCGCCGCCGCGGAGGATGACGTCCAGGCCCCCGACCCGGTACTGGCCGTCTTCGAGCCCGGACGCGTTCATGCTGTCGGTGATGAGGCAGGTCCGGGACACGCCCTTTTGACGGATGGCGATCCGGAGCGATGCCGGATGGACATGGATCCCGTCGGCGATGATCTCCGCCGTCACTCCGCCGGCATCCAGGACCGCGCCGATCGCCCCCGGCTCCCGCGGCGCGAACCCGCTCATCGCGTTGTAGAGGTGGGTGGCCTGGGTGACTCCGAGCTCGAAGCTCCGGCTGCCGAGCTCATAGGAGGCTTCGGTGTGGCCGATCGCGACCGTCAGGCCCCTCTCCCTGAGCTCGTGGATCCAGCCGAGATTGTCGCCCACCTCCGGGGCCACGGTGATGATCGTTCTCAGGCCCAGGCAGGCGCCGAGCAGGGCCTCCAAGTCCTCCACAGCGATGGGCTTGATGAACTCGGCGTCATGGGCGCCCCGCTTCTTCGGGTTCAGGAACGGGCCCTCGAGGTAGATGCCGAGGATCTCCGAGGGCAAGGCCAAGCCGGCCGCGACCTTCACGCTTCGGACGGCCCGCTCAATGGCGGGGATCGAGGCCGAGAGGGTCGTGGGAACGAACCCGGTCACGCCGCAGCGCGCTTGATGCGCGGCGATGGCCCGGAGTCCGTCGACGTCGCCGTCGATCACGTCCTTCCCCAGCGCGCCATGGAGGTGAAGGTCGATGAGCCCGGGTGTTATGTAGTCCCCGCCGTAATCCAGGACGCGTTCCGGCCCCGGCGCCGGCTCCGCGCCGGGTTCGAACATCCCGCCGATCCGCTCGCCGTCGATGACGACCAGGCCGCGCTCCACCAGCCGGCCGGGCAACACCAGGGTCCCCCGGAGTGCGAACTTTTTCATGGCCTGCCTCTCCTGGAAATCAAACCAGCCTCACGCCGCCGAGCTCAAGCTCCCGGCTGCGGGCCCGGCCGGCGCCCCCTTTCGAGCCTCATGATCGCGAGTTGAAGGACGATGATCATGGCGCAGCTGACGACCGGGACGATGAGACCGCTCCGGAGGCTGGCGGCCGCCGCGATCCTCCCGACGAGCCAGGGCGCCGTCATCCCGCCGGCCAGGGCGACCATGAAGATCACGCTGAAAGCCGTCCCGGAAAACGCCGGGAAGGCCCCGCCCGCAACGGCCAAGGTTGTCGGGTAGATGGCCGCAAACCCCAGGCCGATCAGGATGATCCCGGCCGCCGCCGCCGGTCCCGAGGGCGCCAGATAGATGAGCAGCGCCGCCCCCAGCGATAGCGCCGCGCTCGCCAGGATCAGGGTTTCGTTCTTGATGGACTTGACAAGCTTGAGGGAGACGACCAGCCGCCCGACCATCATCCCCGCCCAATATCCGGCCAGGACGAGCGCCGCCGCCATGGCCGAGAAATGGAAGGTCTCGTTGAGGTAGGTCGCCAGCCAGCCGCCGGCCGTGAACTCGTTTCCGGATTCGAAGAAAAGAAGAAAGCCGCAGAGCCAGAGCAGCGGGTCCCGGATGACCTTGGCGGCCTGGCCCAGCGGAAACCCCTGGGCGTGCTTGGCCCGGGGAAACCGGAGCGCCAGGAACAGGGCGAACGGCACAAGGCTCAGAACGGCCGCGATCGTCAGGATCGTCCCGAGACCCAGCCGGTCGAGCAGGATCCCGATCAAAAAAGGGATCGACAGGGCGCCGAACCCGAAAAAGATCCCGATCAGGTTGAGGGCGGCGCTCCGCCGCTCCGGATAGAGGTCGCTCGCCAGGGCGTTCGCTCCGCCGTTGAGGCCCCCGCCCCCCAGCCCGAGGACGAGGGCGGCGGCGACGAGCCAGGAGTAGGTCGAGGCCCGGCTGAAGCCGAAAAAGGAGACGGCCACGAGCAGCGCGCTGATCGTCAGGAGGGCGCGGTAGCCGAACCGGTCGACGACGGGCCCGAAGATGACCGACATCGCCAGCATGGCCAGGTTCATGATGAAAAAGAGGTTGCCCGCCTCGCCCTTGGTAAATGGGATCTTCGCGAACAGCGAGGGAAGCACGGCCCCGAGCATGGCCATGACGATCCCGAAGGCGAAGATCCCGGCGCAGGCCGAGGACATCAAAGCCGCCACCGGTGACGGCGGCCTTTCGTTGCGGACCTGGACGGCGTCCATGCACCTTCAGGATTTTTTCGGCCGGCGTCCCGCCTTCCACGGCCGCGCGTAGTAGAACTCGGAAAACGCCTGATAAACCCTGTCCATGTGCTCCTTGGAAACGCCCTGGACGTTGGGCGAGACGAACGTGGGGGGCACTTTCCCTTTTTTGGCGAGCAGGCCGGCCGTTTCGGCGACGAGCGACATGGCGACGGCCACGGCGGCCACGGTCGAGCCCGCCGCGACCTTCTCCATCCGGCCCACGTCCACGAGCGCGTCCTCGGGCGGCGTGCAGTTGTCGATGGCCACGTCGGCGAGCTGGGAGAGGAATTTTCCGGAAGAGTGCCCGGGCTTAGAGACGCTCAGGTTGGCGTGGGAAGACACCGTGATGACTTTGAGCCCCTTCTTGCGGGCCGCCGCCGCCACTTCGATCGCAGCGGAGTTGGTCCCCCCGTGGGAAAAGGCGATCAGGCAGTCGCGGGGCTCGAGGCTGTAGCTCTGGAGGAAGACCTCGGCGTAGCCCTCTTTCCTTTCGAGCCAGAGAAGCTCCCGGGCGCCGCCCGGGCCGATGACGTTGAACCACATCAGCCGAGGGTCATAGAGCGGATAGAAACCGACAAAGCTTCCGTACCGCGGGTAAAGGTCGAGGACCGGGATGACGGAATGGCCGGTGCCGTAGGTATAGATCCGGCCGCCGCGCTCGACCGAGCGGGCCATGATCCCGGCGGCCGCCCGGATGTTCTTCGCCTGCCCGGTCTTGATCTTCTCGAGGATCTCCTGGATCCGGTTGAGATATTCGAGCGATGACATAGGTTCCTCCTCAAGTCGGGGTGGAGGCTTCAAAATATCATAGCGTCCCGCGGCCCATCAAGGGCCTGCGGCCCTCCAAGTCAGCCGGGCGGCCCCGTAGAGCCCGGCGTCCTCGCCCAGCGCCGAGAGCCTCAGCTTGACCTGGCGGGCGGCGATCGGCTGGGCCCACTTCATGAATTCCCTGCGGACCGGCTCGAGAAGGATGTCCCCCGCCTGGAAAAGGCCGCCGCCGAGGATGATCATCTCCGGGTTCAGCAGGCTGACGATGTTGGCGACGCCCATGGCCAGGTAGCCGATGGCCGTATCGAGGATGAACCGGGCCAGCCGGTCCCCCGAACGCGCGGCCGCGATGACCGCCTCGGCCGTGATGTTCTCGAGCCGTCCGCGGATCAAACCTTTCATGGACGACGGCGCCCCGGTCCGCAGGAACTCGCGGGCGTTGCGGCCGATCGAAGCGCCCGAGGCTTCCGCCTCGAAACAGCCCATGGCGGCATACTCGGTCTTGAAACGCGGGTCGAGGGCGAACCAGCCCACCGCGCCGGCGATGTCCCGGCTTCCCCGGCAGAGCCGCCCGCCGCTCAGGATGCCGGCCCCGATGCCCGTGCCGACCGCCAGGAAGACGACGTCCTGCAGCCCGCGCGCCGCGCCGCGCCATTGCTCGCCGAGGACGTAGGCGTCACGGTCGCTGCCGAGGACGACCGGGGTTTTCGTCCCGGCCGCCAGCTTCTCCTTGAGCGGATAGCGTCCCCAGCCGGGGATATTGGGCGCCCAGACCGCTCCCGTCTTGCCGAAGACGATGCCCGGGACGCAAATCCCGACGGCCCTCAGCTGGCCGCCCGCCCGCGCCGCCTGCTCCTCGAGCCCCCGGATGATGGCGGCGATCTGGCGGACGGGCTTCTCGGCTGTCCCCTTTTCGATCGGGACCCGGAGCCGGCCTGTCATCCGGCCCCGTTCCGTGAAGAGCGCTGCGCTGATCTTGGTCCCGCCGACGTCGACCCCGCCGCGGAAAATTCTTTGGCCCGCGTTCTTCATTCCGGCCGCGGCGCGGGGTTTCATCGTGCCCCCCTTCTCCTCAAGGCATTTCCAGGGCGGCGACCCAGACCGCACCCGCGTCCATGATCTTTGTCAGGATGAGCCGCCCCGCCCTGTGGGCGGCCGCGACCTTTTCCCCCGTCTCGAGGTCCCTGACCTGGAAATCGCCCGGGGGAAGGGCGACGGCAAACTCGGCCGCGGTCTTCTGCCCGCTCCGGTTGAACGCCAGGAGTATGCGATACCTCTCGCCGGCCAGGAGCTTCGTCTCCACGAAGACGTCTTTTTCGGCCGAGGTCACCTCGACCGGCCGCCTGAGCTTCAGCCAGTCATGGAGCCCGGCGAAAAACTTGCCGTTGTTCGGGTTCTGGAAGTGATGGTAGGCCGAGCCGATAAAGGAACCGACGATGATGGCCCGGCCTTGGCCGCGGGCGGCCTGAACGATCGCCGGCCGGCCGTCCTCGAACTCGGCCAGCACGCGCGCCCCGCTCCCTCGGAGGTCAAACGCCTCCTCGAAGAACAGGGTGTCCAGCTTGTCCCCGGGCTGGAGGAGCGGCAGCGCTTCGCTCTCGCCCTTGATGACCATCGTGCCTTTCTTGGTGATCGGCAGGACGGAAGATTCGCGGCAGCCCAGGACTTCGTCGAGCCCGCCGCCGGGTATGACGTCGGCCGAGAATCCGCGCTCGTCGATCCAGCCGCAGCGCGCCTCGACCACCAGGGTGCCGCCGTTTTCGACATAGGCGATGAGCTTCGCGATATCCGCCCCGGCCATCATGACCGGGTAGGGAACGATGAGCAGACGGTACTGCACGAGCCGTTCGGGGCCGAGGTCCAGCACGTGCAGAAAATCGACGGGGATCTGCCGCTCGGCGAAGGCTCGGTGGACGCCCTGGAGGGACTCGCTGAGGTTGTTGACGCCGACCGCCTGCCCCTCGCCGGTAAAGGTCTGCTGGCCGCCGACCATGTGCTCGAGAGGGTTGTAGAGGATCGCCACGTCCGCCTGGACCGGCTTCGCCCCGAGGAAGAGCCCCATGTTGTCCGTAATGATACGGGCGACCTTGCCGGCGGCGACGGCCCGCTCGGTGACTTTGCCGTCAAGCTCGACCAGCCCGTAGCCGCCCGCCTCGTAGCCCGAACTCATAGGATAGTAGGCATAGATATTGACGGCCCGGGCCCCGTAGGCGACGGTCGACCAGATCCAGTCGCGAAGGTCGGTCCCGACGACCGGCTGGCTCAGCTTCATCCCGAAGACCCCGTAGCCGGCCTGGAGCTCGCCGACATAGAAACCACCATTCCGGATGTTCATCGACCGGACGAAATCATTGCCCGACGCGCGGTAGAACGGCGCCCAGGGACGGGTCGTCCAGGCGTGCTTGGGATAGAGCGAAACGCCGTAGTAATCGACGACGCCCGCCATCTTGCGGTCGTCCGGCGTCCCGCTCCAGACGGGCTTCGTGAACAGCCCGGGCCCCGCGGAGTGGCTGGTCGTGACACCCCCGGGAACGACCGCCTTGACCGCGCCGGACTTCATCTCGAGGTCGGCGGCCAGCTTGTCGGAGATGAAGCTTTTCCAGTCGATGTAATCGGTATAGGTCAGGATCGTTCCGAACCGGGGCGGATCGACCTCGTCCCAGCTCTCGAACGTGCGGTACCAGGCCGCGTTGAGGTTCCCGAGCGTGCCGTACTTCGCCTTCAGCCACTCCCGGAACCTGGCCTTGCTCGAGGGACAGTAGCAGAACTGGATATACTCAGGGTTCCCGAGGTGATAGATCTCGGCCCAGTTGATGATATGAGGCTCGCTCCACAGGTCCCAGCCGAGAAAGGACGGACTGTCCTTGACCACCCGGGCAGCCTGGGCGAAAAACCGGAGGATCTTCTCCCGGACGCCGGGATGGTCGAAGCAGAAACCGGGCGAGGCCTGCGACTCGACGGCCAGGCCGTTCGAAGCCACGAACTTAGAGTCCGGGAACTCGCGGCCCACCCAGTCGGGCGCGGAATCGATATAGACTTGGACGAGGACCTTGAGACCAACCTGCTCCGCGAGGTCGATGACCGTTTTGAGCGCGCTGAAATCGTACTTTCCCTCCTCGGGCTCGCAGTTCGTCCACTCGATCCAGGTGCGGACGGTGTTGAACCCGAGCGCCTGGATCTGGTCGAGGTCCTTCCGCCAGAGCCGGGCGGAGTCGGCTGTCACCCTCTCCAGCATCGGCGCCCGGGCCTTGCCGCCCGCGTACCAGACCGAGACCGGGAAAAAACCTTTGGTTGCCTTCTCCCGGGACGCTCCGCCAAAGGCCAGCACCAGGCCAACACCGGCGGCCAGGACGGCGGCCGGCAAAGCGAGTCTCGCTGTTTTGGTCATGCCGTATCTCCTCTCGGGCCGCGGGGTCGACCCGTCGGCCGCCCGCCTTCCGGTCCTCTAAGATATAAAAAAACGCGGCGGATGTCATCAGAGGGACGGAAACCGGTCCGCTCCTGACCGGATCGATTGCCCGCGGGAGATCAGGCCGGCTTCTCGAGCTTCCGGGCGGCCGCCTCCATGAGGAGGAAGAAGCCCTGACCCTCGGTAGCCGTGCCCGGTGAGTCGAAGTTCGGCGACCCGCAGACTCCTTGCACCAGGCCGCGCTCGTCCACTTTGCGACGGGCGGCAACGCGCAGCCGGCGGGCCGGAGCGAGGCGGGACTCTTCGAGCCAGCCGTCCCGGACGCCGGAATAGATCGTGGTCGCGAGCATCTGGGCGAGGTTGGTCTCGACGAAGCTCGACGGATCATCCACGACGTTGTGGAAGAGGCCGTCGGGCCGCTGCCTGGCCAGGCAGCCATCGAGGACGGCGGTCACATAACCCGTCAGGCGTTTTTGGGCCTCGCCCCGGATGAGGCCGCCGCGCCGCCGATGGCCATTGTCCGCGCGAGAAAAGTCCGACGCTTCATGGTCCTTGTCTCCTCCCGAGCAGGCGGTCGATCCGGACAAAGGCATATCCTTTATCTTTCAAACCGGTGATGAGGTCGTCGAGCCGGAAATAGAACTTGTCTTTCCTGTCGGGATGGGTGCCGATGTGAAGGAGCAGGATGAAGCCGTTGAGGCCCTGCGGGTCGGCTCTCTCGTGATCGAAAATGCTCTGGAAAATCTCCGCCGAGCTCCGGTAATTCGGCATATCGGGGGTGGTGTAGTCAGCATTCGAGGCCGTGCCCGGGGAGAAGCTGAAAAGGGCAACACCGAGCTCCCTGGCCCAGGCGGCGACGGTATCGTTATACCATTCGTACGGGGGGATGAACCAAGGGCCCCGGGACCGGTCGACGCCGAAAGCGGTCATCGCCACATAGTTGCCCAGGATGTCGGAGACGAATTCTTCCTTCGTCACGAGGAGAGTGTCCCGGCTCTCCCACGAACAATAGAGGAGGTGCTTATCCGAGTGGGGCCCGAGATAATGACCGTCCAGACGGAGGCGTTCGATAAGCGGAGCCTTATCCGTAGACCGATAAAAATCTCCCGTGAAAAAGAAACCCGCCGGGATGCCGTCATTCTTCAGGACGGTCGCGATATGATTCCCGCCCTCGGCGAATTCGTGACCTGTAAAGACGAGGGCGAGCTCTTTCCGACTGCGGTCAGCGCGGATGATGGCTCCGTGATCGAGGACAGGCCCCGGCGCATCTTCCTGGAAGCGCCACCCGCCGGCCGACGCTACCGAAGCCGACGCGAGGATGATCGCCGCCGATTTCAGCCAAAAGGTCTTGATCCGGACCATCGCTTTCAGCCACGCGCCCCGGACAGGCCGCCCGGGTGGCGGTCTCTCATGGCCTGCTTATATAAGAACAAGGTAGAGAAATCAAGACAGCCAAAGATATATCATATTTCTCTTGAAAAGAAAGGGGCCAACCCCCTTGGCTTTTTGCGTGAATTTTTGTTTCCCCGCCTATCAATCTAAGGCAAGCCGAAGCGTTGTCAAGGGAGGCCGGCCGAAATGTCCCTTTATGCCCCTCAATGTCGCATAATGTCGTATCAAAAGAGCTACCCGGGAGGTGGCAGTCCGCCGGGATATCTCTTATAATGACCATGGCCGATTGCTCCAACCTCGACGAACACAAGGCGGTGAAACGATGAGATCCAGCCGAATCACCCTCCTCTTTGGCATCGGCGGGCTTCTTTTGGCCGGTGCCGCCTGCTCCGGGCGTGGCCCGGCGCCGGGAGAAATCGTAGCCGCTGGCGATAAGGCCGCTTACGAATCACCCGAGACAGGCGGCTCCGGACCCGTCTTCAGAATGGATCTTACCCATGTTCCCAAGCCTTCGAGCGTAAATGAATTCAACCCGCTTTTCCACCTGCGGCCTGTCCAGCAGGGCAACACCGGGACCTGCTGGAGCTTCGCGACGACTTCGCTCTTCGAGTCCGAGCTGAGGCGCCTCCAAGGCCTGAAGGTCAAGCTCTCGGAGATGCATACGGCCTACTGGGAATACGTGGAAAAAGCACGGCGCTTCATCCGGGAGCAGGGAGAATCGTTCCTGGGCGAAGGGTCCGAGCCGAACGCCGTGATCCTAAGAATGAAAGAGTACGGCGCGGTCCGTGAGTCCGACTACCCGGGTTTTCCGGCTGAAGGCGGGGCCGCCGCCCCGGCGGAAAGGGAGCATGACCACGCCGGCCTGTTCGCCGAATTCCGCGCCTGCCTCCAAGGCTACCGGGAACGGGGAGAATGGGACGAGGCCAAAGCCATCGCCGACGTGCGGGCCATCCTCGACCGCCGCCTCGGCCGGCCCCCCGAGACGATCACGGTCGACGGGAAGACGTTCACTCCCCGACAATACCTCGACCAGGTCCTCAAGCTCCCCCTCGACGATTACGTCGCCTTCATCAGCTTTGAGTACGCTCCCTTTTTCACCAAGGCGGAATACAGGGTTCCCGATAACTGGTGGCACAGCCCGGATTATCACAACGTGCCGCTTGACGACTTTTACGCCGCGATCGTCAACGCGATCTCGAAAGGCTACACACTCGCCCTGGCGGGCGACATCAGCGAACCCGGAAACAGCGGCCCGAACGACGCGGCCGTCATCCCGAGCTTTGACATACCCCGCTCCGTCATCGGCCAGGACAGCCGGGAATTCCGGTTCGCCAACCGGACCTCGACCGACGACCACGTGATGCACGTCGTCGGCTGGGAAAGGAGGGGCGACGGCGAATGGCTCCTGCTCAAGGACTCCTGGCGGACAGCCTGGCAGGGTCAGTTCAAAGGCTATTTTTTCTACCGGGACGATTACGTCAAGCTCAAGATGCTGACGTTCCTCGTCCACAAGGACGCGGTCGCCGGCCTGCTCGCAAAATTCAGCTAGATGCCCGAGACGACAACGTCCGTAAAGGCGAGGCTCGGGAACAGCTGCCGGGAGTAGGGATACGGATTGGGGTAAGATTCCTGACGCGGGGGCGCCCGGATGCCCTTTACAGGAGGTCACCATTGAAAAAGCACGTCGCCGGTTCAATCGGTGTTGTCTTCTTGGCCGCCCTGATCGCGGCCTTTGCGCCCGGGCTGTCGGCCCAGGAGCCCTATAAGCTTCCGCCGAAGGAGGTCGTCGATATCCTCGACGCCCCGCCGACGCCCATGGTCCTCATGAGCCCGGCGCGCGACACGATGGCGCTCGCCGCCTACGAAGCGATGCCTTCGATCGCCTATGTCTCGAGGCCGATCCTCCGGGTCGCGGGCATCCGCATCACGCCGTTCAACAGCAGCCGCCAGGTCCTGCGCTTTTTCACGGGCCTGGACTTCATGAGCCTCAAGACGGGGGCGACCCGCCCCGCCGGCCTGCCCGAGGGCGTCAGGTTCTCCTCCCCGTCCTGGTCCCCCGACGGCCGGTCCATGGCGCTCCTCCGCTACACCGACAGCGGCGTCGAGCTCTGGGTGGCCGACCCCGCGACCGGGGCCGCCCGCGCGCTCGGCGGGGTCGCCGTCAACGCCGTCACCTTATGGCCGAGGTGGCTAGCCGACAGCCGACGCCTCCTCGTCGCCTTCATCCCCCAGGGCCGAGGCCCCGCGCCCGAGCCGCCCCGGGTTCCGGCCGGCCCCGATATCCAGGAGAGCACCCCCGGCCGGATCGCCCAGACCGCGACCTACCAGGACCTTCTCCAGACCGCCTTCGACGAGACCGTGTTCGCTCATTACGCGACGTCTCAGCTTGCCCTGGTCGACACCGTCTCCGGGGAAATCCGGAAGGTCGGAAACCCGGGTATTTTCGCCGAGACCTCCCCCTCGCCCGACATGAGCTCCATTCTCGTCGAGCGCATCCAGCGGCCCTATTCCCACTCCGTTCCTTATTACGGTTTTGCCCGCAGGCTCGAGATCTGGGACTCGGACGGCCGGCCCGTTAAGCTTCTCGCCGACCTGCCCTCCGACGAGGGCGTGCCGATGAACGGCGTGCCGACCGGCCCCCGCGACATCGAGTGGCAGGCCGCGAAACCCGCCGCGCTCCTCTGGGTCGAAGCGCTCGACGGCGGCGACCCCGAAAAGGACGCCCCCTTCCGCGACCGGCTGATGGTCCTCGACTCGCCGCTCGCCGACGCGCCACGCGAAGCCCTCAAGCTCAAGGACCGATCATCCGGCAACGTCCTGTTCGCCGCGCCCGGCCTGGTCCTCGCCGCGGAATACGACTGGCGGAAGCGCTGGCGAACGACCTGGCTCGCCCACCTCGACCGGCCCGCCGCCGCCCCGCAAAAGATCTTCGACCTGAGCGCCCAGGACCGATACGGCAACCCCGGCTCGCCCGTCCTAACGAGCCTCCCGACCGGCCAGCAGGTCGTCCTCAAGGACAAGGACTGGATCTACCTCGAAGGATACGGCGCGTCGCCCCTCGGCGACCATCCCTTCCTCGACCGCCTTAACCTCGCTTCGATGAAAAAGGAGCGTCTGTTCGAGTGCCGGGACCCGTTCTACGAGACCTTCGTCGACTTCGAGGGCGGTTCGCGGTCGAGGATCATCACGAGCCGCGAGAGCCGCCTCGAGCCTCCCAACTATTTCGTCCGCGACCTGAGATCGAAGAAGGTCCGACCCCTGACGGACTTCAAGGACCCGGCGCCGCAGCTCCTGGGCGTTAAAAAGGAGCGCCTTACCTACACGCGCGACGACGGCGTCAAGCTCTCGGGCACGCTCTACGTGCCGGCCGACCATCAGCCCGGCACGCGCCTCCCTGTCGTCGTTTGGGCCTACCCGATCGAGTACAGCGACGCCGGGACCGCCGGCCAGGTCCGGGGCTCGGTCAACCGGTTCACTTTCTACCGGGGCGCGTCCGAGCTTTTCTTCGTCACCCAAGGCTACGCCGTCCTCGACAACGCCGAGATGCCGGTCGTCGGCGACCCCAAGACCATGAACGACACCTATGTCCAACAGATCGTGGCCAATGCCGCCGCGGCCATCCGCAAGCTCGACGAGCTGGGCGTGGCCGACCCGCGCCGGGTGGGCGTCGGCGGCCACAGCTACGGCGCCTTCATGACGGCCAACCTCCTTGCCCACTGCGACCTGTTCGCGGCCGGCATCGCCCGGAGCGGCGCCTACAACCGCACGCTGACGCCCTTCGGGTTCCAGAGCGAGCGGCGCACGCTGTGGCAGGCGCCCGAAACCTACATCAAGGTCTCGCCGTTCATGCAGGCCGACAAGATCAACGAGCCGGTCCTCCTCATCCACGGCGAGGCCGACAACAACTCGGGCACGTTCCCGATCCAGTCCGAGCGGCTGTTCGCCGCCCTCAACGGCTTCGGTGCGACGGCCCGGCTCGTCATGCTGCCCTGCGAGAGTCACGGCTATTCGGCCCGCGAGTCCGTGCTCGACGTCCTGGCCGAGTCGATCGCCTGGTTCGACAGGTACGTCAAGAACAGGGAGAAATAATCGTGGGCGGGCCGCGCTACCGCGCTGCGATCTTCGGGGCCGGTCTCGCCGCCCTGGCGCTTGTCTTCGCCTGCGCCCCGGAGAAGCACGCGCCGGCGCCTCGCGAAACCGTCCCCCTGCCTCTTGGTTACACCTGGAATGAGGACGGCGACCGGGTCGAGGTCAGCCGGCCGCGGGAATTCACCGCCGGCCGCTGGGAGCAGGCCGACCTCGCGGTCACGATCGCCGCCGAGCCCCTCGGCGCCGGCGACGCGATCGTGCTGGGCGTTCCGTTCGGGTTCCCGCCGCCCGTCCTCGACGACCCCGCGGCCGAGGGTTACTTCAGTGTCTCGCCCCCCGCCGGGGTCACGCTCGTCCCGGAAAAGAAAAACACCTGGGAGCATTTTGTCCGGATCCGCGTCGAGCGCGGGGGACTCAACCCGGGAGACAAAATCCTCGTGCGCTACGGGGACAGGGGCGGCGGCTCCCCGGGAATACGGCCGTTCCCCCAGGCCCAGGCCGCCGCGTTCTGGCCGGTCTTCCGCGAATCGGAGATGCCGGCCGTCTCGCGTCACTCCGCTCTGACGCCCGTCAAGCCCGGCCCGCTGGCGGGTCTCCGCGTCCGTCTCCCGGCCATCGCCCGTCCGGGTGAGCGGGTCACATTGCGCGTCGCCGCGCAGGACGCCTGGGGCAACTGTCCTGCCGCGGCGGGCCGGGCCGTCATCATCAACGGCGGTATGCTCAAAGGACTGCCGGCATCGATCGACCTCCGGGATGGTCTGGGGACACTCGAATTCCAGGCCCCCCCCGTGGGGATTATCCGCCTTGTTGTCCGAGAAGGGGCCTCGGGGATCGAAGGCATCTCCAATCCGATGGAGATCGCCGCTGAGGGCGAGCGCGTCTTTTTCGGGGATCTCCATATTCATACGGAGCTTTCCATGGATGCGGGGGGAGCTCTTGACGAGATGTACTCCTACGCCCGCGACGTCGCCGGGCTCGATTTCGCCGCCGCCTCGGACCACCAGGCGGCCATCCGCGGCCTGGGGGGCGGAACCACTCACCACGGCGGCAATCCGTGCTACCGTCTCGAGAGCATGGCCGCGCGCTGGGCCGCTGCCTGCGACGCCGCCAAGCGCTTCCTCGCGCCCGGCCGGTTCGTCACCCTCGCCGGATTCGAATTCGCGCCGAACGGTTTCGGCGGCCACCGCAACATCTACTGGCTCGAGGATTCCCCGCCGATGATCGACGCGGAATTTCCCGGCGAGAACCGCTTCTCGCCTTCCGTGCCATCGAGCGCCTGTCCCGCGACGGGCGCGTCCTGATCATCCCGCATCACCCGGCCATCGCCTGGCAGGCCGGGATAGACGAGCGGGGTGACGCGATCATTTACGGCGACCTCCCGGACGCGGCGCAGCCGGTCGTCGAGATCTATTCCAAGCACGGAACAAGCGAGTATCTGGACAACGAGAGGCCTCTCCGCGGCCAGGTCCCCGGCCACTTCGTCTCGGATTTCCTCGCCCAGGGGCATCGGTTCGGGTTCATCGGCGGGTCGGACACCCACAACGGCAACCCCGGCTCGACGCTCCGCGAAGGCCCCTACTCGACCCTCCGCTTCCGCGCGGGGCTGGCCGCCGTCTGGGCGGACGACCTCAGCCGCGAATCGCTCTGGAAGGCCATCTTCGCGCGGCACACCTACGCGACAACGGGACCCAAGATCCTTCTGCGGTTTTCGGTCGGAAGCCTGAAGATGGGTGAGGAGGGCGAGATCGAGGGTCCCCGCCGCCTCCGCGTCGAGGCCCACGGCGAGGAGCCGATCATCCTCATCGAGATCATCAGGAACGGCAGCGTGATCTCGCGCTGGGACCCGCTCCGGCCGGTCCTCGACGTCGTCTACGACCTGGAGGACGCCGGGGAAACCGGGAGTGATGTGGATTATTACTATGCCCGCATCCGCCAGCACGACGGCGAGCGCGCCTGGTCCTCGCCGGTCTGGGTCAGGCGAGTGAATCAAGAGAGGGCGAAATAGACCGCTGAGCGGCGTTCGCGGGTCCCCGGGCGCTATTCGCTCGCCGTTGGACTGATCACGACATCGTCCCGGACATAGACGGCCCCGGGCTGTTTGATGAGGCTGTTGAGCTCCGCGTCGGTCATCTCGTCCCGGATCGTCCCCGTGATCGGTTTGCCGTAGAAGAGCTTGCGGTTGGCGGAGTCGATGAGGCTCGAGACGCGGATATAGGTTTTCGCCGGGCCCTTGTCCAGGACAATGATGACCTGGTCGTTCCGGATGGCGACGGCCTTCACTTCGGGGAGCGCCGAAACCCTCCTCGCGAGTTTGGCCAGCAGCCGGCGCCTTCGATCGCGCACGAAGCGGTAAAGGAAAAAGACGATGATCGCCGGGCCGATGAGCTCGCCCCACCTGACCCGGGTGACCATCAGCACGGCGGCCGCGATGAGGGCGATCCCCAGGACGATCATCCACTTCGGGCTCAGCAACGACCAGGATCTCACCGAATCAAGCCAGGCCTGGAGCCTGGCGCCCGCGGGCGCCGACAGGCGCGAGCCGGTCTCGAGGTCCTGCTTCAGGTGCTTGAGTTCCCCGGCCAGGGCCTGGGCGTCCGGGTAGCGGTCCTCGCGGTTCTTGCGCAGGCAGCGGGAGATGATCTGGTGCATCCGCGGCGGCAGGCTCCGGCGGATCACGGTCACGGGCCGGGCCTCTTCATAGGCGATCGCGTGCATGGTGTCGAGGGGCGTCTCGCCCTTGAACGGGAGCTCCCCCGTCACCATCTCGTAGAGCACGACCCCGAGCGAAAAGATGTCGCTCCTGGCGTCGAGCCCCCGTCCCCTCGCCTGCTCCGGGCTCATGTAGCTCAGCGTCCCGAGGACCGCGCCGGCGATCGTATGGGCCTGCTCCATGGTCAGGGTCCGGTGCGAGGCGGGGCCGGCGCCCGCCGGCGCGTCGATGCCGTCGGCGCCCGAGTCCATGAGCTTGGCCAGCCCGAAGTCGAGGAGCTTGGCGTGGCCGTCGCGCGTGACCATGATGTTGTCGGATTTTATGTCCCGGTGGATGATGCCGGCGTCGTGGGCCCGGGCCAGGGCCTCGGCGACCTGGAGCCCGATCTCGACCGAGCCCATGAGGTCGAGCTCGCCCTGGACGACAAGCTGGCCGACCGTCCGCCCGTCCACGTATTCCATGGCGATGAAGGTGATGCCGTCGGCCTCGTCGATATCGTAGATCGGGGCGATCGCCGGGTGGTTGACGGCGGCGGCCGCCCGCGCCTCGATCATGAAGCGCTTCTTCCGCTCGGGGTCGGCGACGAGGTCGGACTTGATGACCTTGAGCGCGACCGGGCGGTTGAGCCGGGTGTCGAGGGCGCGGTAGACTTCCCCCATGCCGCCGCGGCCCAGGAGGGCGTCGATCTTGTAGTGTTTCAGCGTCCGGCCGACCATCGGGACTCCTCAGATGTGTGTATTTCATACCACAGGTGCCGCAGCCGGTCAAACGGCCGGCCGGGCGCAGACCGCCGCCCGGCGCCCGCCGGGGATCTTCAGTCCTTTGGAACAAAATCCGGCGAACTTCGGTATGATTACCTGTATGATCATGGGCCAAAGGCGTCCGGAAGACGGGAGCTCGCCCGTAAGGAGCATGGCACAAGCACATCATCAAGGGCGGGCCGGCGGGCGGCGGGTTCTCGACGGTCGAGGACCTCCACGCGTTCGCCCTCGCGCTTCTGGCCGGGAAGATCGTGTCTCGGGAGTCCCTCAAAACGATGTGGACGGACCCGTTCAAGGCGGAATACGGTTACGGGTTCACGGTGGCCGAGGGGCCCGCGGGCAGGATCGTCGGCCACAGCGGCGGGTTTCCCGGGATCAACTCCCGCCTCGACATCTATTTGGACAAGGGCTACATCGTCGCCGTGATGTCCAACGTCGACCAGGGCGCGGAGCCGTTGGCGGAAAAGGCGGTTCAGCTCCTGGCGCGGGTCAAATAGCGGGGCAGCCGACGGGTGAGCTATCGCCAGTCGTTAAGAATCACGCCGGAAATCGGGAAATCGGATGGACCGGCCTATTCGAACTGGACGACGGGTTTCAGGCCGTTGACCAGGCCCGTCTTCTCATCGAATATGAAAACGTAGAGGCCCGGGCAGAGCTTTTCCCGGCTCGTTGATTGGAGGAGCCCGGTGACTTCCTGGAGGGAGCCGGTGAGGGCGGTGATCAGATCCGCGGTCGGGGACTCCCGCGATTCGCTGAAGCCGGTCAGGTTCCAGCCGTTCTCGAGCGTCAGGCGCGCCTCGCCCCTGCCCAGCCCCGATTTTGCCGTCGCGACGTATTCCTGGCTTTTGTCGGGAAGCCAGACGATCGAGCCCTGCAGGCCGCCGCTCTTGTCCTTGGTGATCCAGAGATAGGGATGAGGGCGATAGAACCGCAGGCCTTCTTCGTAGGGATGCCGGGGCGTTATCTGCCGGATCTCGACCCCGCCGCAGCCGGCCATGACGAAGATCATCGCGCCCAACGCGCCCCAAGCTGTTGCTCTGGTTATCCTCATGTCCTATCCCCTCCATTCCGGCCAGCCTGCCATGCCCTGCGGCCGGCGCGGGAGCGCGCGGCCGCCAGCGCTAGAAGTACGAGCCCGCGCTTCCGCCCTTGATGAATAGTGCGAAAATCCGGAAGAGCACGAAAATGATGCCGCCCGTCATCCCCAGGGCATAGAGAGCCAGGAAGATCACCTGCGCCACGGTCCTGCCCCGTGAGGTGTCGAGCGGGAAGAAGAGGTCGAAGAGCGTCTTCCCGTAAAGAATGATCAGCATCGTGATGCCCAAGGCCGACCGATAGAAATACATCGCGGCGTCCTTGAGGTTGGGGTCCTTAAGGAAAATGAGCGGGAAGATCAGCCAGACCGTGACGCCCCAAACCAGGACCATGAAGGCGATGCGGCCGACCTTGCGAAGGGCCGATTCGTCGGGCGCGGTCATGGCCTTAAGATATCGCGTTGGCGGGCACGGGTCAAATGCCGCGCGGCAAGACAAGCGGGCGGCTTCAGCCGACCGCCGGGCGGACCGCCGCGGGCGCTTTCTTGGGCCCGGCCGCCGCGAAGACGCTGACCGCCATCACCAGGAGAGCGGCGTCCATCAGCATGAGCCCGACATCGGCCTTCCGGCTGAGGCTCCCGAAACAGCCGCAGGCGGTGTCGATCCCGCGGACCACGGCGGAGCCGACGAGGGCGATAAAACCGGCCAGGAGGACCGCCGCAATGAAGGCGCTCGACCTCTTCAGAACACCGGCGATGAGACCGATGCCGCTCAGGACCTCAACCCAGGGAAGCACGATGGCGACGGCAAAGACAAGACCGTGGGGAAAGGCCTGGTAGTTTTTTATGGTTTGGGCGAACCCGAGCGGGTCGGCGGCTTTCAGGGCTCCCGCCCAGATGAAAACACCGCCGACGACAAGCCGGAAAAGAAAAAGCACCCACTTGTTGCGGATCATTGCGCTGCTTCAACGGGGAGGCCCGACGCTGTCCAGTCCGTCCAGCCGCCCTGATAAACGCGGATGTCGCGAAATCCCCGGTCATGGATGAGCCGGGCCAGCGCCGTGCTCGTCTGGCAGTCGCCGCCCTCGCAGTAGACCACGATGCGCTGCCCGAGCGGGTACCTGGCCGCGAGGTCGGCCAGCCCCCGCTCGCTCGAGTCGAGGGGCAGGCTGATCGCCCCGGGAATGTGCCCGGCCGCATATTCAGCTGCGGTCCGGCTGTCGACAGCGATGGCCTGTCTCCCGAGCACGAGGTCTTCGACCTCGCCGCGCGTGATGAACACGATCCCGGGGTATCGTTCGGCGTCGACGAAGCTCTCCCGGAATTCACCGGCGATAAACCGCCGCACGAGGGAAAAATGAAGCGCGGCCCCCAAAACCGCGCTGAGGACGATGATCGTGAGGACCCCGACGAGTTCAAGCCTTCTCGCCACCAGCCGCATGCATTTCCGCCGAAAAGCGTCCGGTATTTCTCCAGGCCGGCGCGGAGGATCTCGATCGCCCGCCGGATCTTGGCGGCCCCCAGGACGTAGGCGATCCGCACCTCGTCCCGGCCCTTTCCGGGGGTCGAGTAGAAGCCCGAGCCCGGGGCCACCATGACCGTCTCGCCGTCCACGTTGAACTCGTTCAGCATCCAGACGACGAAGTGCTCGCCGTCCCGGATGGGAAGCTTGACGGTGATATAGAAGGCCCCTTCCGGCTTGTAGGCGACGACTCCCGGGATGCTGCTGAACCCTTCGTAGAGGACGTCCCGGCGGTTCTCGTATTCCTCGCGGACGGCGCCGAAATAGCCCATGCCCATGCGGTAGGCGGCGAGGGCGGCCCGCTGCTCGACGCTCGGCGGGCAGAGCCGCGCCTGGGCGAAGCGAAGGACGGCCTGGTTGACGTCGCAGTTCCGGCTGATGGCGGCGCCGATCCGCGCCCCGCAGCAGCTGAACCGCTTGGAGATGCTGTCGACGACGATCGCCCGCTCCTCGACCTCCGGGAATTCCAGGATGCTCTTGTGCGTGCGGCCGTCGTAGATGAACTCCTTGTAGACCTCATCCCCGATGAGGAAAAGATCCCGGTCCCGGACGATCGCGGCCACCCTGGCCAGCTCTTCGGCCGAATAGACCGTCCCCGTCGGGTTGTTCGGGGAGCACAGCAGAATGGCCTTGGTCCGGCGGGTGATCTTCGCCTCGATCTCGTCCCGGGGCGGCAGCCGGTAGCCGTCCGCGACGTTGAGCGTCAGCGGAACGATCTTGAGCGAGGCCAGCGACGCGTAGCCGTTGTAGTTCGTATAGAAGGGCTCGGGAATGATGATCTCGTCCCCCGGGTCGCCCACCGAGGCGAAGGCGAAGAGGATCGCCTCCGACCCGCCGTTCGTGACGACGACCTGGTTTTCGGTCAGGGCGATGCCGTAAGTGCCGAAATATTGAGCGATAGCCTGCCGGAGCTCGAGAAAGCCCTGGGCGGGGCCGTAGGCCAGGACCTCGTCGTTAAAGGCGTGGAAGGCTTCGATGACGGGCCGCGGCGTCGGCACATCGGGGTCGCCGATGTTCAGGAAATAGATCTTGATGCCTCTTTTGATGGCGTCATCGGCGAACGGCTTGAACTTGCGGATGGGGGAAGCCTGGATGGTCTGTCCCCGGTACGAGACGTCCATGGATGAGTGCTCCTCGCCGTCCGGATAAAGAAATCATTATTCTCCAAACCGCGCCGGCTTGTCAAAACGCGGGGTTTCTGGTAATTTCCCCTTCGGCTCGGCAGATGTTCAACGACCCGGCAGCGCTCATCGTCCGAAAAGAGACAGGGGGGGGATATTGCCTGCTGGCGCTCCATTCCCCCCGTCTGGCGCTGGCTGCCAGGCCGGGGCAATTTCTCATGGTCCGGGCGAGCGACGAGCCTAACCCCCTTCTTCGGCGGCCGTTCAGCATTCACGCCAAAGACAGAAGCCGCCTGGAGATCTTTTTCTCCAAGGTCGGAAAAGGAACTGAGATCCTCGCCGAAAGGAATCCCGGCGAGACGCTGGACATCGTGGGCCCTCTCGGGAAGGGATTCCGCATCCCCCGGAAAAGGAGGGCCGGCGGAACCGCTTTCCTGGCGGGCGGCGGCCGGGGCATCGCCCCGCTCTATTTTCTGGCACGGGAGCTGCGCTCGCGCGGCATAAGGCCCCTGATCTTCTACGGCGGGAGGACGGAAGCCCATCTTCCCCTTCTTTCCAAGCTGGCGGAGCAGGGGTTCGACATGTTCATCTCGACCGACGACGGCTCGCTCGGCTATCGCGGGTTCATCTGCCCGATGCTCGAAAGGGAGCTGGCGCGCTGGCTCAATGCGCCGCGGCCGGTCGGAAGGGCGATCAACCGGCCGGAGATCTATGCCTGCGGCCCGGACGCCATGATGAAGGGTGTGGCCGGGATCGCCGACAAATACCGCGTGCCGGCCCAGTTCTCGCTCGAATCCATCATGGGCTGCGGGATCGGCGCCTGTTGGGGCTGCGTCAAGAGGATCAAGAAAGCCGGCCAGACCGGCTGGGTCAAGATCTGCGAAGAGGGCCCGGTCTTCGAGAACTCGGAGATCGTCTGGGAGGAGGCGTGACCGACCTCTCCGTCGACCTCGGGTTCCTCAAGCTCCGGAACCCTGTCCTCGCGGCGAGCGGCACGTTCGGCTACGGCCTCGAGTTCAAGCCGTTCGTCAACCTCAGCAAGCTCGGGGCCATCGTCGTCAAGGGGCTCTATTTCGAGCCCCGCGAGGGCAACCCGCCGCCGCGCCTCGCCGAAACCGCGAGCGGCCTGATCAACGCCGTCGGGCTCCAGGGGATCGGGGCGCGAGCTTTTTGCGCTAAGGTCCTCCCCAAGCTGGCCCGGGTCAAAGCCCCGATCATCGTCAATGTCTGCGGCGAAACGGATGAGGAATATATCGCCGTCATCGACTATCTGAATCGTGACGACCGCATCGCGGCCTACGAGCTCAACATCTCCTGCCCGAACATCCGGGAGGGGGGTTGCTGCCCGGCCCTCAGCCCGGACAGCACGTTCTCACTCGTCAAGCTGGCCAAGGCGGCGTCCAAGCGGCCGCTCATCACCAAGCTCTCGCCGAACGTCACCGATATCGTCCCGGTCGCCCGGGCCGCCGAGGAAGCCGGGTCGGACGCCATCTCGCTCATCAACACGCTCCTGGCCATGGCCGTCGATGTCGAGACGCGGCGGCCGAGGCTCGCCAACGTGACGGGCGGGCTCAGCGGTCCGGCGATCAAGCCCATTGCGCTCCGGCTGGTCTATCAGGTTGCGAGCCGGGTCAAGATCCCCGTCATCGGCATGGGCGGGATCATGACGGGCCGCGACGCCCTCGAGTTCATGATCGTCGGCGCCCGGGCCGTCGAGGTGGGGACCGCCAATTTCGTCGACCCCGGGGCCACGGTCCGGATCGTCGGGGAAATAGAGGCGTTCTGCCGGGAGAGGAAGATCGACAGGGTCGCGGACGTCGTCGGCACGCTGAGGACGGAATGAAGAACACCGCACCCCTTGAAGAAAAGATCATCATCGCGCTCGACGTGGGGACCCGGACGGAGGCGCTGGCGCTGGCCGTCGCTCTCCCCGCGGCGCGCGTCTTCAAGGTCGGGCTGGAGCTTTTCACGGCGGAAGGACCGGCGCTCCTCGAGGAGATCGCCGGTCTGGGCAAGAAGATCTTCCTCGACCTTAAATTCCATGATATCCCCAACACGGCCGCGGGGGCGGTCCGGTCGGCGGTCCGGCACGGCGTTCAGATGCTCACCCTCCACACTTCCGGCGGAAAAGAAATGTTGAGCCGGGCGGTCGAAGCGGGCCGCGCCGAGGCGGCCGCCTCGGGCCGGCCGAAACCGGTCCTTCTCGGGGTAACAGTCCTGACGAGCCTCAAAGACGAACAGCTCCGGGAGATCGGGTATGGCACGTCCGTCGCCGAGCAGGTTCTGCGGCTTGCGACGCTGGCCAGGGAATCGGGGGTCGACGGCGTCGTCTGCTCGCCTCACGAGATCGAGGCCATCAGGCGCGAGCTGGGCAAGGACTTCCTGGTCGTGACCCCGGGGATCCGTCCCGCCTGGGCGGCGGCTCAGGACCAGAAGCGCATCACGACCCCGGCCGAGGCGATCGGGAAGGGCGCAGACTACCTCGTGATCGGCCGCCCGGTCACGGCCGCTGCGTCGCCCCGGGATGCCTTTGCCCTGATCGTCAAAGAACTGGGGCAGAAACCTCCCGTTTCTTGATGGGGACAGGACCCGTCACGGGAACCGTCCCCCTTCGGCAAAGGGGAAAAAACCGCTGCTATCTTTTCTTACGCCGGACCTCAGAACACCGACATCACGCCGCGCATGGCGAAAACGGCGCCCAGGAGGGCGCTGACCACGAACATGAGCACGAGCATGACGACCGCGCTCACGACGAGGTAGGTGATGACTTTTTCCTTGGGCGTGCCCATGAGCGGGTGGCTGAATCCCAGATACAGGACGTAGATCCCGTAAATCGAGCCGACCACGGCGAGGACGCCCAGCGCCGGGATGAGATGGAAGATGCCGGCCACCCAGCCAGGGGTCATGCTGTAGACCGCCAGCTTCATGGCCGTGGTCGGGTTCTGGGTCGACCCGAAATTCGGGGCCAAGGCGTTGATGACAAACCCGAAAACGTAGACGGAAACGAGGCCGAGGATGTAAGAGAAGACGGCGTACATCAGGCCCCTGCCTGTCCAGGACGCGCCGCTGAACGGGACCCTGAACCCGATGAGCGCCCAGCCGAGGAACATTGCGATCGCCGGGATGGCGGCCAGAATGATGGCGTACTTCGTGAACAGCCCGGGAACGGTGGCCGGCTCATCCTTGATCACGGCCCACTCTTCCTTGGGCTTCAGGATGATGCCTTGAGCTCTCTTGATCAGATCCATGTGCGCCTCCTAAGCGAATTCAAGATTCTGCCCGAATATATTATCTTGGGGTTCAATAGTCAATGAGATTCTCAGTGATTCTCATTTCCGCCCGATCGGGGGGAGTGAGGTGGAGGCGCGGGGCGGACTCGAACCGCCGAATCGAGGTTTTGCAGACCTCTCCCTTAACCGCTTGGGTACCGCGCCTTTTTAGTCATGCTGTGAACCGGATTCGACTGGAGCGGGCGATGGGACTTGAACCCACGACCTTCTGCATGGCAAGCAGACGTTCTACCACTGAACTACGCCCGCATCTGAGCCGTCTTCGGCCCTGTCACTCGGATAAAACTAACAGAAATGGGGGCAGCCTGTCAACACGAGCCGGGGACGGCGGCCAATCCGCTACTTCGCCTGGACCGCATATCCCGAGCGGATGGCATCGTTGCAGGACAGGACCTTGATCGTGGCGGTTTTCTTGCCCGCGTCGATGACGACGGCGTTGCCCACGCCCATCCGGGGCAGGTCCTTCCGGATATAGCGGTAGATGGTCATCTGTTGTCCGACGTTCACGCCGTCATCGGCTCCGACGTCGATGATCGCCCAGTAGCCCGATCCGACCTCGTTGTATTCTCTTTCCAGGTAGATGACGGAACCGGCCGTCCCGGGCTTTTCCTCGGAGAGGGGCTCGAACCCCAGGTCCTTCCCCGAGCAGCGATTCTCTCTCATCGAAGGGCACAAGATAATTCCCGGTCGCGATCCGGCCGCAGGTTTTCTCGACGCGCGCCACGGCCCGGGAGTCCTCGAGGAACGTGACGCTCGCCCGGCCCCGCTTGGCGGCGAGATAGCCGTGGCCGCCCAACCGGTCGCCGAGGTCGACAATCAGAAAGACCTGGCCGACCTCAAGGCCGTCTTGCCGGCCCTTGTTGATATAGACGACGTCGGCATCCGAAAGCAGGATCTTCTCGTCGCCCGCCTCGGCCTCGACGATCCTCATGTCGGAGAGCTTGCTCTCCTGAACATAGATGGCGCAGTAAAGGTCGGTCTCCGAGATGAGCGGATAGGTCTCCCGGAAGATCTTCGCCCGCCGGATTTCTTCCTGGACCGTCTGTTCGTCGGGCGCCGTCTGACCGGCGGCGGGGACAGTCAGGGCCGGCGACAGCAGCAAGGCCAGGAGCAGACACAGGACCGAGTTCCGGGCGATGGCTTTCATTCGGGCTCCTTTACCACGGGGTCGTTATTGTTTGTCCTCATTATAAAAACGGGTCCCGCCCGAGTCAACACCTTATTTTCTTCGGCTTGACAGGTTTTCAGCTTCCTTTTAACATGAATATGGGACCTGTAATTTAAGTCGCGAAAGGGTTAGGGAGGTTGATAATGAACAAAAAAGAGACGATATCGCGAATGGCCAAGGACTCGGGGATCACCTATCTCCAGTCGGCCAAGGCGTTTTCCTCTCTTATCGAAGGCATCAAGACCGCTCTCCGGGCCGGCGAAAAGGTCACCTTTTCCGGGTTCGGCAGCTTCGATGTCAAGGAGCGGAAGGCGCGCAAGGGCCGCAACCCGAAGACCGGCGAGCAAGTCGCCATTCCTCCCAAGAAGCGGGTCAAGTTCACGCCCAGCAAGAGCCTGAAGATCTCGCTCTGATCCCCGCTCCGACGCCGCGGTTGGACAGGCGGAGACGATTCCGCTAGAATAGGCTCTTTTAGAGCCCTTGAAACGCAAAAAAACGACGATCGCCCTGCTTTTCGGCGGCCGGTCCGCCGAGCACGATGTCTCCTTGGCCTCGGCCGCGGCCGTCTATAAGAACATCGACAAGAAGAAGTTCCGCGTCGTCTCGGTCTTCATCGATAAGGAGGGTGCCTGGAAGAAGGTGGCTTCTCCCCTCCTCCCGCCCGAGAAGCTGAGCGCCGGGCCGGCGCACTCGTTCCTGCCCTGGGCGGGCCGGGGTTCCGACCGCCTGGCCGCCGACATCTATTTTCCCGTCCTCCACGGGCCCTACGGGGAGGACGGAACGATCCAGGGGCTGCTCGAGATGGCCGACGTCCCCTATGTCGGCGCCGGCGTCCTGGGCTCGGCCGCAGGCATGGACAAGGACGTGATGAAGTCGCTCTTCGCGGCCCGCGGCCTGCCGATCGTCAAGCACCTGACGCTCCTCGATGCGGACTGGCGCGCCGGCAGCGCGGCGGCCCTGGCCCGGATCGAAGGGGAATTCTCCTTCCCCATCTTCATCAAGCCGGCCAACATGGGTTCGAGCGTCGGGATCACCAAGGTGAGCCGCACGGGGGAGATGGCGCCTGCCATCCGCCGGGCTTTCCGCTATGACCGGAAGGTCGTCATCGAGCAGGGTATCGACGCCAGGGAGATCGAGTGCAGCGTCCTGGGGAACGATCAACCGCGGGCTTCTCTCCCCGGCGAAGTCATCCCCCACCGGGATTTCTACGATTATCGCGACAAGTACCAGGACGGCAAAACGACATTCCGTATTCCGGCCGACCTGCCGGCGGAGACCATCGCCACGATCCGCCGGCTGGCCGTCGAAGCGTACCTGGCGGTGGACGGCTCCGGGATGGCCCGGCTCGATTTCTTCCAGGAGAAAATGACCGGCGCCCTCCTCGTCAACGAGATCAACACCATCCCCGGTTTCACCGAGATCAGCATGTACCCGAAGCTCTGGGCGGCCACGGGGCTGGCCTTCGGCCGGCTGGTCGAAGAGCTGATCCGCCTGGGTTTCGAGCGTCACCGGCTCAAGAAGCGGAGCGTCGCGAGGCCGGCGCGATGAGGTTCCTGGGCATCGACTACGGCGACAGGAACATCGGCCTGGCGCTCAGCGACCCCCTGGAGCTGACCGCCCAGCCCCTGGGCCAGTACGTTCTGCGCGGCGAGCCGGAGAATAGGGCTTACTTCCGCGAGCTCGTCAAGCGGCACGGCGTCGGGCAGTTCATCATCGGCCTCCCGCTGCGGATGGACGGAAGCTCGGGGACCCGGGCCCAAAAGACCCAGGAATTCGCCGCCTGGATAGAGAAGGCCTGCGGGGTGCCCGTCGTCCTCTGGGACGAACGCCTGACCACCCAACAGGCCGTGGGCATCATGCAGGAACAACGGGTCCGGCCGAAGGTCAAAAGGCTCGTCGAACACCAGATCTCGGCCGCCATTATTCTTCAGAGCTATCTCGACCGCAGGCGCCTCCAGGGTCATGCTCCTCAGGATACTTAAGACCGCGTTCTCGTTGGCGCTGCTCGTCCTCTTCGGGTTCCTCATCTTCATTGCGGTCGAGCTCTACCGGCCCGTGAACATCCCCGGGGGCAAGGCTCCATTCATGGTCGAGAAAGGCGCCGGCGCCGGCGCCGTCGCCCGGGCGCTGAAGGACAAGGGGTTCATCCGGGCGCGGCTTCCCTTCCTGGCCGCCTACCGGCTCTTCTTCCAGCCCGCGAAAATCAAGGCCGGGGAGTATGAGCTGGCCGCGCCCCTGCGCGAGAAGGGCCTGCTCGACGTCCTGGTCAAGGGCCGGGTGATGCTCCATTCCGTGACCGTTCCCGAGGGACTGACAGCCCGGGAGGTACTGCCGCTTTTCTCTCCCATCCTCGCCGAAGGCAACGGCGATTTTGAGGCGGTCATCCGCGATACGCGTCCAGTCGCATCCTTCGATGACCGGGCCATCGACCTCGAGGGCTATCTCTTCCCAGAAACTTACCTTTTTCCGAGGGGTGTCGCCGCCGCCGAGGTCGCCGGGACGATGGTGAGTCAATTCCAGAGCGTTTTTGGAGAAGCCTGGAAGTCGCGGGCGGGGGAGCTCCGGATGCCCGTCCGCCAGGTTGTCATCCTGGCTTCCCTCATCGAGAAGGAAACATCGATCCCCGGGGAGATGAAGCTGGTATCGGCCGTATTCCACAACCGCCTGAAGATCGGCATGAAGCTCGACTGCGACCCGACCGTCATCTATGCCCTGAAGCTCGAGGGCAAGTACGCCGGTCTGCTGACCCGTCAGCACCTGACCCTGGATTCTCCGTACAACACCTATCGGCACGCGGGACTTCCCCCCGGACCGATCTGCAACCCGGGGCGGGAGGCCCTCGAGGCGGCCCTCTTCCCGGCGGCCGCGCCCTATCTCTATTTTGTCGCCCGGGAAGGCGGCGGTCACCGCTTCAGCCGTACCTTTTCAGAGCACGCCGCCGCCGTCCGCGAATACCGAAATCCGCGGTGACATGCCGGGCGAGGGCGGGGTCATGAAGAGGGCCGTTCCCGGTCTGAGCCTGCTATTGCAAAATAAGCGGATTCTGATATAGTAAAATTCCATTTTTTGCCGGGTCGCCCGGGCCTGAAAAGAGTTGGCATCGTTCTTGCAGAAGCGAGATCCCGGCCGCGAACGGCTTTTTTCGAGGAGGATTCATGAGCGCAAGAAAAATCATCATCCCCGTGCTCGTCGCCGCTGTCTCGCTGAGCTTGGCAGCAGGCCTGGGCGCCGGCCAGAAACAGAAGGACAAACCGCAGCCCAAAGATAAGGCCGCGCAGGAAAAAGTCTTCATCCCCAAGGAAATCAAGACCATCCTTGAGGAAGGCCTGGCGACAAAGCAGGGACGCCAGGACATTCCGGTCAGCATCTTCTACAACCTCTTTCTTCCCGCCCAGCAGAATTTCCACGACATCTTCTTCCTTAAGCTCAAGAACAGCTCCCTCGGGTTTGCCCCCGTCCCGATAACGCCGGCGGCTCCCCCCGCTCCCCCCAAGAAGGGCCCTCAGCAGACCGCGGCCCAGGAAGCGCCCCAGGTCCTTCAGGCGAACTTCAACCTCTTCCTTCAATTCAACCTGCTGAAAGAGGGCGCCCAGCCGGAGAGTGTCAAGGAAATTTACGTTCCCTGCACGATCCAGCTGCCCGCGGCCGGGTTCGACCCGGAAGCCGAGGACATCTACTCCATCGGCTATCCGATGCCCGCCGGCCATTATCTCCTGGCCATCGCGGTGACCTCGGCCGACATCAAGACGGTCGGCACCGCCTATTATGATTTCAGCGTTCCCGACCCGAGCGAGTATGCCAAGTCGCTGGAAACAACCCCCATCTTCTTCGTCAAGGAGATGGAGCAGATGGAGGCGGTCGAGACGCGCACGGTCCTCCACCGGGGTTTCTTCACGTATTCCGTCCTCAAGGTCGTCCCGAACCTGGACAAGACGTTCGCGGCGGGCCAGAACCTTGATATCTTCTTTTTCATCTTCGGAACACAGGCCAACGCCCAGAACCAGTACGATATCGAAGTGAATTTCGAAGTCAAGAAGGGCGAAGAGTCCGCCATCCGGTGGGCCGCCCAGGCCTACACGAACCCGTTGGTCAGCCAGCCGCTGCCGTTGAAGCAGACGCTCAACATCAAGACGGGCGATAAGGAAAGGACCGAGACTCGGGACCTGGCTCCGGGCAGCTATTCGCTCCTGGCCAAGATCACCGACAAGATCTCGGGAAAAACGGTCACCAAGACGGTCGATTTCACGATGAAGTAAGGCCCGTCGGCCGGCTATTTTTTAAGCGCGCCCAGCAGCTGCTTGGCGATCGACGCCTTTTCGTGGCCGGGGGCGAGCGCTAAAAACTTCTCCAGGTGTTCGACGGCCTGCGGCACTTTGTTCAGGCCGATTTCGACCGTTCCCAACTGGTAATAGGCGTCGGCGTAGTCCGGTTTCAGGGCGATGCACTTCTCCAAGGAGACCTGCGCGGCGGCGCCCTCGCCCGTGGCGGCCTGGAGCAGGCCGAGATTATAGAGCGCATCCGGCTCGTCCGGGCTGAGCTCGGCGGCCTTGAGGTAATATTTCTTGGCTTCTTCCAGCTTCCCCGCCTTGCCCAGGCTCTCCGCCAGCTCCTTATTGGCCGCGTAGCTTGACGGGTTCAGCTCCTGCGCCTTGATGAAGGCGGCCAGCGCCTCATCGCTCCGGCCGAGCTTTTTGTACGCCAACCCCAGATTGAGATGGTAGGCCCATTGGAGCTCGTTGAGCTTGGCGGCCTCCTGGTACGACTCCGCCGCCTCGGCATACTTGCCGTCGGCGTAGAGCTTGTTCCCCTTGACGAAAAGCCGGTCGGCGGCGGACAGCGATCGCTCCGCCGCCGCCTCGACCGCCTCCAGCTTGGTCTCGAACTTCGACGTGGCGTCGATGCTGACCTTGATCTCCAGCGTGCGGCCGGCATATCCCGGCTTGTTGAGGGTGACCTGATAAAAGCCGGGCTCGAGGCCGACCTGGATGAAGTGTCCCTCCGGGCCGGTCGAGAGCTCGATCCTGGCGCTGGTGCGCTGGGACAGGATCACGACGGCGACCTTGTCCAGGGCGTTGCCCGCTGCGTCGCTGACGAACCCTTCGATCTTTCCTCGAACCTGGGCGCTCCCGGCTATCGCCAGGCCCGCGCTCATAAGACATATCGCTACGATCTTCAGCCATCGGCCGAAGCATCTCGGCGTTTCGCTCATGATGATCGTCTCCTTATCCGGCATCTTTTGTATAACAGATTCCAGGCGACGCCGTAAAGCGGACCGAAGGGAAACTACTTGGACCCCGCTCGGGCGCGGCGGATCAGCTCTCTGACGGCGGACTGGCCGGGGTCGATGTCGAGGGACTTCTGAAGGAGCGGCAAGGCCTTTTCGGGCTGACCCAGGTGAATGTAGCACTCCCCCGCCAGGTTGAGGACGGCTGTCTCGGTGGCTTCGGTCATCAGCTTCTCGAGGAGGACGATCGCCGAAGTCCAGTCCTTGAGGCCCGCGTGGGCGGCCGCCATGATCTTCGCCGCTTCGCGGCCGCCGGGCGCTTCAGCCAGCGGACCGGCCGCCTCCAGCGACTCGCGGAAACGCCCGAGGGCGAGGAGCGCCCGGGCGGCGAGCAGACGGCTGCGGGGCTCGGGCTTGATCTTGGCGGCGCGCTCGGCCGATTCCAGGGCCTGAGGATATTGCTTGTTCAGGTAATATTCCGTGCCCAGCCAAAAGAGGCTGTCGGGATTCGGGAAGGCGGGATGCGTCCGGGAATAGACCCAGGGGAGAACCGGATAGACCCGGGAGAGCAGCACGAAATTGCCCCTCGCCACGGCGCCCTTTTGGCCGGCGCCGTCGACGAGAGACACCTCCACAGAATAGTACCCGGGCTTGAGCGGGGCCAGGGAAAAGACCCCGCTGTCCAGCCCCTCACCGCCCGCCGCCTCGGCCTCGGCGAGCGGCGTTCTGTGGCTCAAGGCCACGGCCTCGGCGTCAACGAGGCTCACCTCGACGAGGAGCGCCGCGGTTTCCGGAGCGGCCTTGATCTGACCGCCGGGGAACTGGACAAAGACGCCCATTTCGCCCGACGGCAGAAACTCGTTCTGGGCGTTGACGAGATAGTGCGTGTCTCCCGAAGGCAAAGGCCCGCAGGCCGGCGCCTCGCCCCGCGCCCATCTTCTCACGGCTGAGATAGAGCAGCACTCCGGCCGGACCGTTCTCCTGCGGCTGGGGAACCGTGAGCGGAGCGCTGAACGACGTAAAGTCCTGGGCCGTCTTGTTCTTGAGAAGCCCGAACAGCCTGAATCGGCCCGGGATGACCGGCAGCACGTCCTGGAAGGCGAACCGCTGCCGTTCGTGGGCCTTGTACTGTTCGGCGGTCACGCTCAGGGGGATCTCTTCTGTCTTTTCGAGGACGGGGTTCCCCGCCGCATCTTCGAGCCTGAGGACGAGCTCGTAGACCGCCTGGAAGCCGTCGCCCCGGGCGGCGAAATTCATTTTCTTGGGCTCGAGTGTCCAGTGCACGAAGGCCTGGCCGTCGTTCCGGAACACGCGGGCGGTGAAGCTGCAATCGATGAACCGGTCCGAGTACTCGGTGGTGACATAGTCCTTGTAGGTCAAATAGTCCCGGGTGTAAGAGTCGGAGAACTTTTTTTCGGGGTACTCCCCGATGCTGGCCATGACCGAGGTCGAGGACGTGATCGGCGCCATGAGGTTCTGGTCCCCCGGAAGATAGCTCAGGGCGGCCCCGGCGAGCTCGGAGTTGACCTTCTTGATGATCTGGTAGGCGCCGGCCCGTGTCTGGGCGCGGGCGGCGAGCGAGGGTATGACGAGACGCTCCGGACCGTCGGTGCCGGGAGAATACAGCCTGAACTCACCCAGGCCCTGCGGCTGAAAAAAGATCAGATAGAAATAGGGCGGCAAGCCGTACTCGACCTCGCCCTTGTAGAACCAGAGCTCGAGCGGCCAGAACTGGGACTGGGTGAGGAAATTCTGCCTCTCCAGGGGCGGGCCGAGGAGAAGGTAGTAGTAACCGCGCTCGGTCTGGCTGCCGCGCTTCGAGGTGCCCCGGCCGAAGTTCTGATCGGCGAACCGGACCCTCTGCATGTACTCTTTGGCGAATTCGTTCTCCTCGGTGTCCGGCAGAGTGTCCCGCTGCCGCCAGAAGAACTTGACGAACTTTTCCCGGTCGGCGTCGGTTTTGAGCTTTGAGAAGATGTCTTTCTCGGCCTTGGTGATGATCGGCGAGACGTCCTCGAGCCACTCGCGGTATGGCGGCGAGGGCGACTGGCCGCGGAGGGCGCCGGCACCTAAAAGGCAAAGGAGCGCGGCGAAGCCCGGAATTTTTCTTGGGGCGGTCATCGGTTTTCCAAGTTAGCATAACCGCCCTGCCGTTTCAAATTGGCGGTCTGAGCGACGCATATCATCTCACACTCTTCCGGCCCCGGCTCCAATTTTTTGGACAATACTTCAATAATTTGAATATTGGGGGTACCCGGGTCAGTCGGCCGGGTCCAAAATTCCTTGAAAATAAAGCAAATACTTTTCTCTTGCCAACTGGCACAGACTTTGCTAACTAAAGTGGTAAGGGTTTAATTCTGCCGAAAAGAGTTACGGGAGGTGACGATCGAAGGATTCTATCGACGACTTCCGAGCTCACTGATCAAGCGCTCTCACTTCTTGGGCAAGAGAAAGGAGGATGAATGAAAGCTAGATCACTTGCGGCATTAGCCGCCGTGCTCCTGGCGCTGGTTCCCGGAGCCTTCTCCCAATCGAGGGAGACCGGCGCCATCGCGGGCACGGTTCATGACCAACAGGGAGAAGTCCTCCCCGGCGTCACCGTCACGGTGAGCGGCCCGAACCTGATGGGCACGCGGACCTTCGTCACGGACCGTGACGGCGGTTACCGGTTCCCGGCCCTGCCGCCCGGCGTGTATTCCGTCAAGGCCGAGCTCCCGGGCTTCAAGACCGCCATCCGGGAGGACATCCGGCTGACGACGACCACCCGGCTGACCGTGGACCTGGACCTGGTCCAGTCGGTCGTCGAGGAGGAGGTGACCGTCCAGGCCCATTCGCCCACCGTGGACATCAAGTCGACCGAAACGGCCTCGGTCACGCTGTCGAACGACATCCTGAGGAATATCCCCTACAGCCAGTTCACAGCGGACATCGTCAACATGGCCCCCGGCGTCAACGGCGACGTCGCCTTCGGCGCCTCGGATTCGACGGGCATCGCCTACACCATGGACGGCGTCAACGTCGCCGACCCCGACGCGGGCTCGGCCTGGGTCTTTCTTGACCACAACATTATCGAGGAAGCCAAGGTCATGGGCGTCGGCCTGCCGGCCGAGTACGGGAATTTCACGGGGGTCATCTTCAACCTCGTCACGAAGTCCGGGGGCAACGAGATCTCCGGCCACGTCGAGTTTGACCTCCAGGGAAAAGCGAAGGTCGCCGAGACCAGCCTGAATCAATTCTATGACGGCAAATTCTGGCAGGCCACGAACACCGGCGACTATATCAACGATTTTCCCGACCTGACGGCGCCGCGGGCGGGCCTTATGGATATCAATGCCCACCTCGGCGGCCCGATCAAGAAGGACAAGCTCTGGTTTTATGTCGGGCTGCAGTACTACCGCACCCGCGACTATCCGACGGGCTTTCCGCAGGCCATCGATTACAAGCAGCCCCGGAGCTTCTTCAAGCTGACCTCGCAGCTGACCCCGGACACGAACCTGACCCTCTCCCTCGAAGTGGACACCTACAACGGGGTCAACCGAGACGGAAGCGTTACCGTCACCCCGGACGCCACCGTCAAGCAGAAATCGCCGGAAGCGGTGGGCAACTTCAGCCTCACCCACATCATCAGCTCCGCGTCGTTTTTCGACGTCAAGGGCGCTTTCTTCTGGGGCTACTACTACCTCGACCCGATGACCGGCAAGGACCTCCACACCCACCTCGAGCTGAGCGATAACCGGTGGCTCTACAACTCCGGCTACTTCTATTACGCCGACCGCAACCGGCTCCAGGTCAACGCCAGCTACACGCACTACGCCGAGGATTTCATCCAGGGCAACCACGACTTCAAGTTCGGGGTCGAGGTCGAGAGGTCGGGAACGCGGAGCCGGTACGGCTATACAGGCACCGGCAACGACGCTCTGTTCGGCAACACCGGGCTGCCGTTCACCCAGTTCCAGGACTATTACGGGGAACCCTACCTCGCCTACCAATACGAGGGATACGACAAGAACTCGCCCTACACCCGTCTTGAGGGGTTCGCCCAGGATGCCTGGCAGATCACGCCGCGGCTGAACCTCAACCTGGGCTTCCGCCTCAGCCAGAACTGGGGTTTCGTCAAGGGCGTGAGCGGCGCGGTCTACAAGACTTTCCGGGCCGCCCCCCGCCTCGGGTTCACCTACGATATCCTGGGCGACAAGACGACCGTGTTCAAGGCCCATTACGGCCAGTACACGGAAGCCATGTTCGCCAGCTACCACGACCGGCTCAACCCGGCTTCGGCCTTCAAGGACGCGGTCGGCTACTACTGGGACACCGATTTCAGCGAGTGGGTCGAGTTCACGAGGACCGTGCACCAGGAACTCTATAAGATGGCCGACGGCATCAAACATCCCTACATGAGCCAGTTCGTGGTCGGCGTCGAGCGGGAAATGTTCAAGGACACCTCGTTCAGCATCAACTACATCAACCGCCGCTGGAACGACCTCATCGGCATCGTCGACCGGCAAGCCCAATACGATCCGGTGACGGTGACCGTCCCCGACCTGAACGATAAGCAGTTCACGATCTTTGAGCGCACCGAGGATACGGTCGACACCCACGAGTACATCATCTCCAATATCAAGAAAGGCGATCCCTTTATCGCGCTCGATCCATTCCGCAAGTACTGGGGCCTCGAGTTCGTCTTCAACAAGCGGTTCTCCAACCGCTGGCAGCTCCTCGCCTCCTACGTCTATTCCAAGGCAACGGGGACGATCGACAACGGCACGGCGGACGACATCGGCTACGGCTCCCGGGACAGCATGAACACCGACGACCCCAATTTCTGGATCAACGACGAGGGCCGCCTGAGCTCCGACCCGACGCACCAGATCAAGCTCCAGGGCACCTACATCCTGCCGCTCGGGATCAGCTTCAACGCCTACTATCATGGTGTCACGGGCAACGCCTGGGCCACCCGGTTCCGGACGTCGCGGCTCAACCAGGGACGGGTGACGTTTCTCGCCGAACAGCGGGGCTCGAATCACTACAAGATGGCGAACCTCCTCGACCTCAGGCTGGAGAAGATCTTCACGCTCCAGAATCGCTACAAGCTCGGCGTCATCTTCGACATCTTCAACGTCTTCAACGACAACACGATCACGAGCTGGGGCACGAGGATCGGGTACGACTGGACCCCGGGCGACTTCCCGTCGAGCAACGGCCACGAGAGCCTGTCCATCGTCAACCCCCGCCAGGCCCGGCTCGGCATCCGGGTGATCTTCTAGGAGGCTTAACCGCAGAACCAGACTCAGTCTCAGATCACAGCAGCCACGGGGACGGTCCGCCTCCCGGACCGTCCCCTTTTTTTTGGGCCGCTGTGCTAGAATAAAAATCCGTCCATGAAAAAGAAAACGGTCCTGGCCGCCGCCGGCGCCATTCTCCTTTTCGCCGGCGTGCTGGCCGTCCGGATCTTCGTGAAAAGGGATGACTTCTCCCGCTTGCGGGCGGGAAAAGACCTGAACGTTATCCTGATCACCCTGGATACCTGCCGGGCGGACCGGCTCGGCTGCTACGGGTTTCCCCAGGTCCAGACGCCGACCATCGACGGATTCGCCGCCCGGGGCATCAGGTTCAAGAACGGCATCGCCCAGACGCCGCTCACCCTGCCCTCGCATACATCGCTCTTCTCCGGCACCCTGCCGTTTTTCCACGGCGTCCGTGACAACGGCGGGTTCATCGTCCCCGCCGGAGCTCGAGACCATGGCCGAGGTCTTCCAAGGCAGCGGCTATGCGACGTCCGCCTTCATCGGGGCCTATGTCCTGGATTCGAAGTGGGGCCTGGCCCAGGGTTTCGACTATTATTACGACAAGTTCGACCTGGGCAAGTTCGAGAAGATATCGCTCGACTCCGTCCAGCGGCCCGCCAACGAGGTGGTCGACGAAGCCTTGAAATGGCTCGAGTCGAATAAAGGGAAAAAGTTCTTCAGCTGGGTCCATCTCTACGACCCGCACACCCCCTACCAGCCGCCCGAGCCGTTCAAGTCCAGCTATGCGAAGAATCCCTACGCGGGCGAAATCGCCTTCGCCGATTCCCAGCTGGCCCGGCTGTGGAGCTGGCTCGAGGGCGCCGGCCTGGCCGATAAGTCGATCGTGGTCTTCGCCGGCGACCACGGCGAGAGCCTGGGCGAGCACCGCGAATCGTCCCACGGCTTCTTTGTCTACCAGGAAGCGCTCCATGTGCCCCTCATCTTCGTGACGCCGTTCCCGGAGCTCCGGGGCGTCGCACCGGACGCCGTCGTCTCTCTCATCGACGTCATGCCGACCGTGCTGGAGATGACCGGTCTGCCCCGTCCGAGCGAGGTCCAGGGGCAGAGCCTCGTCCCCCTGTTCTTCCATCCCGGGCGCCGGGCCGCGCGCTTCGCCTACTCGGAAACGTACTATCCGCGCTACCACTTCGGCTGGTCGGAGCTGCGGAGCTTCCAGGACCAACGCTACAAGCTGATCATCGCCCCCGACCCCGAGCTCTACGACCTCGCCGCCGATGCCGCCGAGGCGAACAACCTGGCCGCCACGGACGGCCATACGCTCGCGGGCCTACAGATGGAGGCGGCCCGCTTCATCGAGGCCTTCGGCCGGAACGCCCACCAGCTCGACATCCGGAAGATCGATGAGGAGACCCGGGAGAGGCTGGCCGCGCTCGGCTATATCGGGTCGTTCACCGATTCGGCCAAACTCGAGGGACAGCGCCTGGCCAACCCCAGGGACAAGATCGGCGTCTTCAACGAGCTGTCGCGGGCGCGCGAGCTCGGCATGGGCGGGCGCCCCGAGGAAGCGATCTCCGTCATTCGGGACATCATCGCCGCCGACCCCGAGATCGGCGACGCCTACTTCACCCTTGGCAACATCTACTTCAAGCAGCGCCGGTTCGACGAGGCGATCGCCAATTTCGAAAAGGCCCTCGAGCGGAAGCCCGACGACACGTTCTGCGTCATCAACATCGCCAATTCCTACGTCAACCTGGGCCGGCCGGGCGACGGAGTGAATTTCGTCATCGACTACATGAAGAAGGGCTTCCTGGACTCCCAGCTCTTCTATCTTCTCGGCCAGCTAAGCTCCCTACAGAAAAAATACGACGAGGCGCTCCGCTATTACGACGAGTGCGTCTCCCGGAACCCCGAATCGGCGGCGTCGCACAACGCCATGGCCGCGATCTACCTCATCAAAGATGACCTCCCCGCAGCGGAGCAGCATCTCGAGGCCGCCCTGGGCATCAACCCGCGGCTGACCAACCTGAACTACAACCGCGCCGACCTGCTGGAAAGGCAGGGCCAGCTGGACGCCGCCGCCGCCGCCTACAAGCTGGAGCTCGACGTCAACCCGCGTCACTTCCGCGCGAGCTACAACCTGTCCCGCGTCTGCCGCGCCCTGGGCCGGGAGGACGAGGAAGAGAAGTACCTGAGGCTCACCATAGAGCTCAATCCGGCCTTCCCCTTGACCTATTTTTACCTGGGCCGCATATATCTCAACCGCGGACGGGACTACACCGAAGCCATCCGCCTGGTTCAGCAGGGGCTCGAGCTCAAGCCCGAGGCGAAGGACCTGCCGCTCGGCTATTTCCTGCTGGCCGACCTCTACAACCGCCTGGGCGACAACGCCCGCGCCGCCGACTACGCCCGCCGCGGCCAAGCCCTCGCCCACAAACCTTGAGTCGCGCGTCCCACCCAAGATAAATTCGTCTCCATCTTCGTCGATTCACGGGATCGATAAGAGGGTGGCTGCGTCGCTCCGGCTGCATAGCGAAGAGGCGAAGGGGGATGGGCGAAGAAGGGTCATCCGGAGGCGAGCGGGCACGGTTCCTCGAAGAGGAGAGCGAGCCGAGGACGAGCGAATTTCCGCGCCGGGGAAATTCGCGGGCCTTCGAGCCCATGCCCCAAACCGTCTGAGCGAAGATTCCGACAAGGCCTTAACTTTGTGCCTGAGCGGTCACGAAAATGAAGACGTCATTATTACCACAAAATTCACCCTTGTAATCCCCCACCCGATTCATTAGACTGAGTCCGGTTCCCGATGAAATTCATTGCGGATCTTCATATACATTCGAAGTTCAGCCGCGCCACTTCGCGCGACATGACCTTCGACAATATCGCCTACTGGGCGAAGGCCAAGGGCATTTCTCTGGTCGCTTCGAGCGACTTCACCCATCCGGAGTGGTTCTTCCTGACCAAGGAAAAGCTGGAGCCGGCGGGCAACGGTTTTTTCCGCCTGAAGAGCATCCTGCCGCCGGCCAGCGACCATCTGAAGGGATTCCCGATCAAACCGGACGATGTCCACTTCATTCTGTCGACCGAGATCAGCTTCATCTATTCCAAGAAGGGCAAGGTCCGGAAGGTCCACATCCTGCTCCTGGCGCCCGATCTCAAGTCCGTCGAGAAGATCAATGCCCGACTCGGCGGGCTGGGCAACCTGCGCTCGGACGGCCGCCCCATCCTGGGGATGGACGCCCGGCAGTTCGTCAAGATCGTCGTCGAAACCTGCCCGCGCTGCGTCATCATCCCCTCCCACATCTGGACGCCCTGGTTTTCCCTGTTCGGCGCCAACTCCGGGTTCGACGCCATCGAGGAGTGCTTCGAGGAGATGACGCCCGCGATCTTCGCCGTCGAAACCGGCCTGTCCTCGGACCCGCCCATGAACTGGCGGCTGTCGGCCCTGGACAAATACGCCCTCGTCTCCAACTCCGACGCCCACTCGCCGTCCCGGCTGGGGCGGGAAGCCAATGTCTTCGACACCGACTTCAGCTACAAGGGGCTGGCCGACGCCCTGCGGTCGAAGGACCCGGCCAAATTCCTCCATACGATCGAGTTCTTCCCCGAAGAGGGGAAATACCATTACGACGGCCACCGCAAGTGCGGCGTGGTCTATTCGCCCAAGGAATCCATCCTCCACCAGGACACCTGCCCGAAGTGCGGCAAGCGCCTGACGATCGGCGTGATGCACCGGGTCGAGGACCTGGCCGACCGCGAGGAGGGCGCCCGGCCGCCGCTCAAGATCCCCTACAAGAACCTCATCCCGCTCAACGAGGTGGTCGCCGCGGCCATCGACAAGACGCCGGAGTGCCAGAGCGCCTGGGACCTGTATTTCCGGCTCATCCGTGAGTTCGGGAGCGAGCAGGCGGTCCTGACCGAAGTGCCCATCGCCGATCTCGCCCGGATCCAGCCGGAGCGGCTGAGCCAGGGCATCGACCGGATGCGCCGCGGGCTGGTCAAGATCTCGCCCGGGCACGACGGGTTCTACGGCCAGGTCAGCATCTTCGAGCCGGACCTCTCCGAAGATTCCGCCGGCGGCCAGCTCGCCCTCTTTTAGGCGGTTCGAGCCTTCCTTGACTTCGCCCTTTTCTAAACCTATAGTAGATTACCGAGGAGAAGAGGCGATGGAAATTGCCATGAAGATCAAGGGGCTGGTGGTCGACCCGGTCTCCAAGATGCCGATCGTCGTCCTGGAAGACCCTCAGACCGACCGGATCCTGCCGATCTGGATCGGCGTCTTCGAGGCCAACGCCATCGCCCTCACCATCGAGAACATCCCCACTCCCCGCCCGATGACGCACGACCTGCTCAAGAGCTTTCTCGAAAAGCTCGAGGTCGCCGTCGAGAAGATCGTCGTCAACGACGTCCGGAACAATACCTTCTACGCCATGATCCATCTCCGCTACCGGGACCAGCCGGTGGTGATCGACTCCCGTCCCTCCGACGCCATCGCCCTCGCCCTCCGGGTCAACTCGCCGATCTTCGTCGAGGACAACGTCGTCCAGAAGGCCCAGAGCGTCAAGTTCGACGAGAACTCAGAGGACCCCGAGAAGCTGATGTCCTGGCTCGAAAACCTCAAGGCCGAGGATTTCGGAAAGTATAAGATGTAGGTGGCCCGTGCCCGTTCGTCGCTCATACGGACTTCTCGCCACACACTCCTCGCTTCCGTCGAAATCAATCAACTGACAAAAGGAATGCCGCAGGCTTTAGGTGCGGAGGCGGAAGAGCAGGTAGAGTCCGATCGGCGCGAACAGCAGGTTCGGCCCCCACGCCGCCAGGAAGGGACTCAGGAACTTCACGTAGCCCAGGCTCTTGAATACGCCCAAGGCGCCCCAGTAGATCATGGCGATGGCGATGCTCAGGCCCAGGCCGACCAGGGCTCCCCGCTTCCCCATCGAGAAGGCGAACGGGATCGCCAGGAGCGTCATGATCAAAGACACCAGGGGGAATGAGAGCTTGGCCATCAGGTCCACGCGGAACCGCGTCGTTTCGAACCCCATCTGCCCGACCTCGGCGCTGTACCTCCTGAGCTCCTGATAGCTCATCAGGGATGGTTCCTTGGTTTCCTTGGCGAAATAGCCGGGCTCCTCGGCCAGCCGGATATCCATCCCCTGGAATTCCTCAAACCGCGAGTCGAGGCCGCCGGCGAAGCTCCGCTCCCAGCCTTTGCCCAGGCCCAAGGAGTTCCCCTGGAGCACGGCCTTATCGGCAAAGAGTCGCCGGCCCAGGGTCCAGTCGGCCGAATTCATGTCGAAAATGGAGAGCTGGCTGAAGACGCTCGTCTGGAGATCGTAGTAGGAATAGTGATAGATCCGGTCTTTGTTGCGGCTTAGCACCCAGCGCCGGTCGAGGAAGCCGTAGCTTCGGGGGGGACGGTCGTTGATCCGGTTCCAGACCTCCTCCGCCTTCCTGTTGGCGGACGGCACCACCCGCTCCTGGAGGGCGTAGGAAAACAGGCTGGCGGCCGCGGCCAGGACCACGACGGGAAGGATGACGCGGTAGATGCTGACGCCGCAGGCCTTCATGGCCGTGACCTCGTTGGATTTGGTCATCAGGCCGAGCGCGAGGAGTGCCGTCGTCAGGACGCTCACCGGCAGAATGAAGTGGCCGAACTGCGGCAGGGAGTACTCGATGTACCGGAACAGCATGAGCATGGGCTTGTTATGCTCGTAGACGTTGTCGATCCGCTCGAAGAAGGTCACGATGATCGAGATCGAGAGCAAGGCCATGAACACCAGTCCGAAGATGGCCAGGAACTTCCTGGAGATGTAGCGGTCGAGGATGTCCGGAAAGCGGAGCGCCAGCCGGGGCCGCTTCCAAGCGGCGAGCTTCCGGGCCCCGGGGGAGAGACGCAGGCGGATGACGACCATTTTCGGGCCCTTCCTGCCGGACGCTGACCGCCGACGGAGGAGAGGCGATTCCGTGGTCGTCCGGATGAAGAGGTAAGCGCCCGCCAGCAGAAAAAGGAAGTTGGGTCCCCACATCCCCATAAAGGGCGTGATCCTCCCGTCCAGGGCCATTTTCTCGCCCGCCGTGATGAGGACGTAATAGACGAGGATGATGCCCAGGCTGATGGTGAAGCCGCTCGTCCTACCGCCCTTCTTGGTGGTCGTACCGAGGGGGATGCCCAGCAGCACAAACACGAAACAGACGAAAGGCAGGGCGAACTTCTTGTGGACCTCGACCCAGTGCGACCGCCACTCCCGGCGGCTCTGCTGGAGCGCGGTTTCCAGCCAGCGGCGACGGTTCACGGCCTCGACCCCCTTCGCGCCCGAAGCCGCCAGCTGGTCCCGTTCGGAGGTGAGCTTCTGGCGGTCCCGGCGGACCCGGGCGACGCCCTGCCAGAGCTCCCGGATATCCTTTTCCCGGACCCGCTTCTCGTTCGAGTACTCGGAGAACAGGCTCTGGACGTCGATCTCCTCCTCGACCCGCTTGAAATAGGTAACGCTGTAGCGCTCGGGCGTGGCGGGCGGCGCCACGTGGATGGCCCCGTCGAACAGCTCGAGGGTGGCCCGCTTGGCCTCGGGGAAGAAATTGAGCCGGCCCGTCCGGGCCAGGATCGTCCGCGGGTCCTCGTCCGGCTTGGTCAGGTGGACGAACAGGTTCTGCCACTGGTTCTGGAGCGAGATGTCCTGGACGAAGATCACGGTCCCCGGGATCGATTCGTTGAACTCCCGGGGGTTGATGTTGAGCTGCACCTTGGACAGCACCGACTTGGCGAGCGTCTGCACCCACTTGAAATTGGCCCAGGGGGCGAGGTAGAGGGTCAGGACCGAGGTCACCAGCCAGCCGCCGAAGGCGAACAAGAGCACCGGCTTGAGCAGCCGCGTGTTGCGGATGCCCAGGGTCCGGAAGGCGACGATCTCGGAGTCGGACGACAGCCGGCTGAGGCCGGCCAGGATACCCATCAGCACCGACATGGGGACGGCGAAGGCCAGCGCCGACGGGACAAGGTAGAGGAAGATCCGGACGACGGTCTCGAACGAGACCCCCCTGGCAATGAACAGCTCGGACAGGAGGAAAACCTGGTTCATCAGCAGGACAAACGAATAGACGAGCAGGCCGATGAAGAACGGAGGGCTGATCTCTTTGAGGAGATAGCGGTCGAAGAACTTGAGCATCTCGCTCATTTATAGCAAAAAAGCCGGGGTGGCACCAGAGAAGCCCGACGGAACCTGTCATGGGGCGTCCCTGTCCGTCCTCGCGCCTCACCCGTCAAAGACGATCTGCGTTCCAGATCGTCGGGGGTTCCAAGGGGTGGATGACTCTCAGCGCGAAAACATGACGCTCGTAGGCTACGGTCCGCACGCATCATCCGGGGCCGCGGCCGACCTCGGCGCCTTCATCCGCCATGGCGCCAAACTACGGGGTGACCTTGGACAACTCGGCCAGCTTTATATCTTCGAGAAGCTTATGGAGGAGCAAGACGTCAGCGGTGCCCCGTCCATGGAGCTCGACCGTGAACCGGTTGCCCACCAGAAGCATCATTTCGCAGGACTGATTATCCTCGGATTTATCGACCTTCTCTGTACCCGCGAAGCCCTGGACCTTGATCGACTTCTCGTAGCCGTTTTCGGTTTCATTCTCGAACTCGGTCATTCCGATCACGGACATGCCCATCTGGGCAAACGGCACGCCGGCGATGTCGCTGATCTTAACCTCGATCGAGATATCGCCACCTTTCTCGTAGCTGATATGGGCTTCCGACGAGGACATCCCCATGGCCGAGCTGGATCCCCCCCCGGGCTTAAGCCGGCTGAATCCGCTGAGTTCGATGTTGGGAAGGAACTCCTGGAGCTTCTTGAAACTCACAGTCTTCTGGGCGGTCTGGGCGCTCAGAAGAAAGAGGCTGCCTGCGGCCAGAATCAGGAATAGCGCAATCCTTTTTTTCATTGTACCCTCCCTCAGAACGCTCTAAAGATTTTTGAACTCTACTTTATTATTAAGCACGACAGGAAGAAGAAATCAAGAGGGTGTCGGGCTATCTGTGGCAGCCCCAGCTCAACTCCGCCACGACCTTGAATGCCCGCTGGGGCGGAGGGAAGGTTTTCGCCTGCGTTCCTCATCGCACAGGCCGAAGCGCTGATCGGCCTCCCGGCGATTATCGAGCACTGCCGCGAACCTCGCGCGCGGGAGCTCTTTTCCCGGGTGTACTCATTCACGGTCGACCGGTATGTTCCACCGAAGAGGTCCTCCCTGGAGCTCGATGTAGACCTTATTGACCGGCGATCGAGATCTGAACTGTGCGCAGGCGCTTGGCCGGCAAGCTGTTGACATCGTGCTATCAAGTTTGATATAGAAAAGGTTAACGGTGGGCGGTCGGCGCCGCGGGGAAACTCTCGGGGATGGACGGGCGATGGAAATCAGGAAGCTCGACAAAGAAAAGTACTTCGAAGAAAAGGAAGAGAAGGAAGAAGACGAGAGGGCCATTCGCAGGTCTAAGCGGGTGCCCTGGGTCATCGCCGAGGATTCCCCTAAGTCGAAGATAAGGATCTATCTCGTCGTCCTGGCGGCGCTCGTCGCCGGCAGCGCCGTCAATCTCTACCTCAACCGGTCGTTATTTTCTTTCTCTTATCCGGCGACGGAGCTGACGGGGGCGGAAATCGAAACCGCCTTTTACCGCTTGTGCTTCGACGTCGAGTCCTTCAAGCATGAAACCGGAACCTATCCCGACTCCATCGAAGGCTACAAGTTCTCCCCTCACCTGACCTATTCCCGGGAACAGGACGGCTCTTTCATTCTCACTTTCAAGGACGGAGAGACTCTCTTGTCGTACAATTCGGTCGAGGATTCGGACAAGGTCAGGTGAACGGCCCTAAGAACGCACGGCCCCTGCCGCCCGGCCCGGCGGCGAGCGGATTCACGCTCGTCGAACTCCTGATTGTCGTGGCCATCGTCGGCATTCTGACCTCCATCGCGCTCCCCAACGTCTATCGGGCCCTCTATAAGGCGCGCGCCGCCAAGGTCATCACCGATATAACCAGGATCAGGATGGGAGCCCAGGACTACTACAATGACAAGGGAACCTGGCCCAACAACACGGCTTTCGGCACCGTCCCGAAACAGCTGATCACTTATCTGCCGCCGGGCACGGTTTTCAACCTCCCCAATTGGGCCGTCAGCTACGCCCTGACGAACTATCCCACGCAGACGGACGCGTGGGTCGCCAAGAACGGATATCGAGTCGCCTTGCGTATCAAGCTGGATCGTCGGCCGTTCGCCGATGTCGTCTACAACCTCTCCAAGAACCTCTTCGCCCAAACCCAGTTCAGCAAGAAAATATCTTACCTGACCGTGGTCCTGGAGTGAGTTCCCCTCCGGGTTCTAGTCCCCTGGTTTCTTGATCAGCGATTGGACGACGGCGATGAGTTTGGCCGTGTCGATGGGCTTGTCGATAAAGTAATCCGCCCCGCTCTTCTCGATCACCCCGGTGAACGCCGAGCTCCGGTAGACGGCGGACATCAAGATGATTTTCACATCCTGGAGGATGTCGTTGTCCCGGATTCGCTTGCAGAGCTCGAGCCCGTGGACCTTGGGGATCAGCATGTCGGTGATGACGACCGCGGGCATTCTCGTCTGGACAAGGTCGATCCCCTTCATCCCATCCTGGGCGGTCAGGACCTCGAACCCGGCGGCGGAGAGCGTCCTCTCCAGCAGCGCTAGGGTCACCCTATCGTCATCGATCACCAGTAGTGGTCTAGCCATCCCCATACCCTTTGGAAGCCATCTCTCCGCAGCATGGGCTTTTCTTTATCACGTTTCGACCTGATCGTCAAGCCGTTTGAGCACTCTCTCCCCCCTGGAATTCCCGCGCCAGCCTGCGTGCCTCCGCTTACCTGTTCTAGTCTGGATTAGCTCCAGATAACTGGGTCCAGCTCCCCGCATTCCATAGCCACAATCCTGATGGGCCGAAGTCGGCCAGGATTTCGTCCTTGTTGTCGCCATCCACGTCGGCGGATACTAGGTATTCTGCGATTGCCCCGCTGAGTTGCGACCATGCGGCGTTGCCCCATAGCCATAGCCCGCTGGAGCCAAAACCGGTCGCGATCTCATCTCTTCCATCCCCATCCACATCGGCACGGATCATGAAGTCGGCATTCGCGTCGCTGAGCTGCGTCCAGTTAGTAGGATAGGAATACATATCCCACGACCAGAACCCGGTGGCACCGAAATCCCCGACGATTTCATCCTCATATGGATCTGCGTCAGTATTCGCCGTGATCATGTAGTCCGCATTCACCGCGCTCAACTGGGTCCAGCCGCCGGCCTGCCACGACCATACGCTGGTCGGTCCAAAATCCCCGACTAGGTACTTCATGAGTGCTATCTTACCCGCCGTCACATAGTCCGCATTCACGCCGCTGAGCTGCGTCCAGACACCAGCGTTCCACAGCCACAGGCCGGTGGAGCCGAAGTCGCCGATAATCTCATCGCCGCCCGTTCCGTCCAGATTGGCCGTCATCACATAATCCGCATTGACCCCGCTGAGCCGCGTCCAGATGCCGGCATTCCACAGCCACAAGCCCAACGCGCCAAAATCGCCCACCATCTCCTCACGGCCATCATCATCCACATCCCCGGCTGCCACATTTTCTGCATTCACCCCGCTCGGTTGGGTCCACACTCCCCCGTTCCATAGCCACAGGCCAAGAGAACCGAAATCGGCAACAATCTCATCGCGGTTGTTCCCGTCCACATTCGCCGTGATCAGGCTCTCCGGGTTGACGGCGGATAATTGCGTCCAGGTGCCGCTGTCATAAATCCAGGCACCGGATGCACCAAAATCAACGGCCACCTCATCCGTCCCGTCGCCATCAAATTCACCCACAGCGTGCTTGGCAGCCCAAACATCCCAGTAGGAAATCTTGGTCACAAAAGCGTCGGACCCGGCATTCTGAGTCAAGTCCGGGCCGACCGAAGCAGGGAACGTCGCTTCGGTGGAGGCGGTGTTCCCTGTTACAAAGGCGTTTCCAGACCGATCCACGGCAATTCCGTTGCCAAATTCGACCTCTGAGCCGCCGATATAGCCGCAGTAGACGAGGGCTGTGCCCGCTGCCTTGACCTTGGCCACAAAGGCGTCATCATAGTCATTTTGGGAAAGGTCCGGCCCGACTGTAACCGGGAAGGTGGCTTCCGTGGAGGTCGTGCTTCCCGTCACATAAGCATTCCCCGACCCGTCCACGGCAATTCCAGAGCCATAGTCGTCTCCGGAGCCGCCGATGTAGCCGCAGTAGACGAGGGCTGTGCCCGACGCGTTGACCTCGGCTACGAAAGCGTCCAAATCATTCGACACACCGTTGTAGGTCAGGTCCGGGCCGACTGTAACCGGGAAGGTGGCTTCCGTGGAGTTGGTGGACCCGCTCACATAGGCATTCCCCGACCCGTCCACGGCAATTCCGTTGCCAGATTCAACCCCCGAGCCGCCGATGTAGCCGCAGTAGACGATGGCTGTGCCGGCCGCATTGACCTTGGCCACAAAAGCGTCATAGTTGCCGTTGTAGGTCAGGTCCGGTCCAGCGGCTTCAGGAAAGGTGGCTTCTGTAGATCCAGTGTAGCCCGTCACATAGGCATTCCCCGACCCATCCACGGCAATTCCCCAGCTGCTGTCATCGGAGGAGCCGCCGATGTAGCCGCAGTAGACGAGGGCTGTGCCCGCGCGCATTGACCTTGGCCATAAAGGCATCATAAGAACCATTCTGAGTCAGGTCCGGCCCTATCCTAATTGGGAAAGTAGATTGGGTGGAGGTGGTGTCCCCAGTTACATAGGCATTCCCCGACCCATCCACGGCAATTCCGTAGCTACCATCCTCAGATGCCCCGCCGATGTAGCCGCAGTAGACGAGGGCTGTGCCCGCCGCATTGACCTTGGCCACAAAGGCATCAGTATTGCCATTACTAGTCAGGTCCGGCCCGACGGTAACCGGGAAGGTGGCTTGCGTGGAGTTGGTGTACCCGTCACATAGGCATTGCCCGACCCGTCCACGGCAATTCCAGAGCCATAGTCATCTCCGGAGCCGCCAAGGTAGCCGCAGTAGACGAGGGCTGTGCCCGCCGCATTGATCTTGGCCACAAATGCGTCAAAATTATCATTGAAGGTCAGGTCCGGTCCCACGGCTACCGGAAAGGTGGCTTCTAGAGATCCGGTGTAACCCGTCACATAGGCGTTCCCCGACCCATCCACCGCAATTCCCGATCCACTGTCATCGGAGGAGCCGCCGATGTAGCCGCAATAGATGAGAAAGGCGGGGTCGAGGACAAGCGTCTGAGAGCGGTCGTAGGCGCCGACCTCAAAACCATAGAGGCCGGCGGAGGCTCCCAGCTGATATGCGAGGGAGACAATAACCCTCTCCCCACCCAGGTCCTGGTATGCCAGGGGCGCGTCATCGCTGATGCCGCCTGCCGGTGTCCTCACTTGAAGACGACCGTTTTCGTCAACCAAGACGCTTTCCGCGCCGCGATAGGCGAGGCGGATCTTAGAGGGATCCGCGCCCGGATGAGCGATGAACTCATATTTCAGACGATTGACCGTCCCGTAATAGACGAGGTCGATATCTGGCCAAAGGTTGCGATAGATAATTCTCGAATAAGTAGGAATTCCAGTCTGCCAAGCATTCGGCCTCCCCCTAAAATAAGACACAACTCCACCTGTCTCCGCCTCGCCGAGGGGCTTGACATTCTTATCCGCCCCAATAAACTCAAGCTTCACAACCCAGCGCGTAGTCGTGGGCTTCTCTTCCTTCGGAGCGGCCGAGCTTATCTCGGGGGTTGATCGTTTAGGAGCGAGCCTGTGGATAGGAGTGTTTGACTCAGCCTGCTCGGTCAGCGCGAAAGTGATTCCCCCAGGGGTGAAATAGATTGCGGTGTCTTTCCCTTGGACATAGTAGGCCACTTGTTCGTCCACCTGGCCTTGGTTAGGAATGAAGACGAGTGGCATCTTACCGAAATAAGTTTCGGTTTTTATGTTCTGATTACCTGGGATCGTGGGAGCCACTTGGGGGGATCTTTGCCAACTGGACTCGTTTCTATTAGCAGAGAATAGAAAGATGGCCAGCGAGGCGCCCAAAAGATTTAAGCATGTTCTTTTCATTCCACTCTCCCCAGTTATATAACGTGCTTATATTATGGACGAAATGCGAAGTCAATTTCGGGACTGCCGATGAACTTCAGCTATAATGACAGGGAGTCAGCGAGAAATAAACCTGCCGCCGTTCATCCAGATAAAGATAAGAGGTCCGTTTTCTGCTGCGTTGGCTTGATGAGCATTCATGACACCGGTTTTGCCTTTTCCCATCGTTGGGGATGGTGAATCAAGGACCTGCCGCTTGTCAATGGCCACGCCTGAAGGTCATCTTTTCGATTTTCTTTGCTTTATCCTTCTCGGCGTGCTAAAAGCTTTCGTAAGGAGGTCCAAGATGACCACAAAGAAGATGCAGTGTCTAGTTCTGTTCCTCGCGCTTGTTGCTCCCTTGGTCTTTTCGGCTGAGGCGCCCACTGTCGCGTTCAAGGCGGGCGATTTTTATCTCTCTCCCCAATTGCTCCGTGTTAGCGCAGGGAGCTCTGGAAAAACCGCGCTGGGTGCGTATGCCGAGTACTTCTTATCGAAGGAAGTCGCGGTCGGGGGGGACGTTTCTTTCTATCTTCATTCCCCCGGCGGCTTGTCCTTGTTCCCCGACATCGAATATCACTTCAATGTCAACGTCAAGGGCCTCGATGTTTTTGCCGGAGCCGGCCCGTCCCTTTTCTTCGGATCCGGCACGGATGGAAAAACCTTATTCGGCGGTAAGGCCTTCGGCGCCGCGCGCTACTTTTTCACACCCAGCACCGGAGTCTTTCTAAAACTCGGATTCGCCTCTAACGAGGAAGGCACAACTGGCCTCGGGGCCATTGGGGTCTCCTTCAAGCTATAGTCCAGCATTCTGAAGAACCGAATGGAGAGGGTTTGACCTGCCCCTGATCAGGCCCTAATGGGTCACGGGGCGGATCTCCGCGGCGGGACGGCCGGCGTGTCCTGCTATAAAGACCACGGCCAGAAGTGGTGAACCGCATCGGCTTGACTTTCAAGGCCTCCTGACCTATACCCAAACCTGCCGGTGAGCGCCCGAGATTGGCGCGGCTCGGTGGGAGGGAAAAATGGCCCAATCATCGTCTGGCTATCGTGGACTCCCGTCCGGCTGGGGAACGGCGGTGGTATTACTTGGGCTGATGGCGGCGACACAGCCCTCCGCTCGCGGGAGCTTTATCCGGATCTCATTCCAGGAGGTCGCCCAGACCGCCGACTTGATCTTCGTCGGGACAGTGACAGGCCTGGACTGCACCGCCGAACAGACCTCCAAGATGATCTTCACCCAGGTCCATTTCGGCGATATCCAGGTCATCCATGCCACTGTCCGGTCGGTGCAGGCGGCGCTCGGCGCGATCCGGCTGACGCATGCAGGGGGCAAGGTGGGAGGGAGGGGGGTGTGGGTGAGCGTCGCGCCGTCATTTCAGAACGGTCACCGCTACCTGGTGTTCATGCAGGATGACGGTCTGGTTTACGCCAATCCGGTCGTCGGTGGGCCGCAGGGACAGTTTGAGATCATCCAGGACCGGGTGACGCTCCAGGATTACGTCCTGACCGCTGACGGCCGGGCCGTGCTTGAGGTCGGGCTTGAGGGCCTCAAGGTCGGTCCGCGGAAAATCGATCATATCCTGGATGGAGCCCCTTTTTATGCGGCCGGGGAGACGGCGCAAATATCGCAATTCCTCGGTCAGCTGCCGATCGCGGGGGGAAATGACTCCGTTTCGACGCCAGAAGAAGGCTCCGGCCGGGGGCTGGACCAGCCGGTCGCCGTTTCGCTGTCGACTTTCCTTGAATTTACGCTCAATACGGCGCTGGCTCGGCCGCTCGAGGACCGGCGCCTGAGGTCTGGCCCTGGAACCGGCCGGCTCCTCACTCGGGCCGGAGAGGGAATTTTAGAGCAGGATCTTTCCTCGCTGACCGGCAAGATTCCCGCATCTCCGGCGACCGGCATCGATTCGAGGGGCGACGCCCGGATTCAGGGCACGAGTATCCAGGAGTGGTACGATTCGGACCTGTTCGCTTGCGGCTATCACGACCCGATCTTCACCATGGAGCAGGTTTCCACGGGGCGATGGGATTACGATGACAACGAAACAGCCATGGCCATCTGGAACTTCACGATCGATTTTTACCGATATGTCCCCGATGACGGGCTCTTCGGCGGCGGCAATGGAGAAAGCGAATTCGTCGGGTTTATCGACGACGCCGCCTATTATTCGGCGTATGGCTTTCATTGGGGCGGGGCGAGCGCCATGACCATAAGCTATATCGACCCGGGCGACCCCTGCGACGAGATTCAGGAATCCGATGTCATGTTCAATTCGGCCTTTAGCTGGACCGATGATTTCCTCATCTACCTCGCCGGTTCCGTTGAATACTATCCGGCGGCCGTCATCCACGAGACCGGCCACGTCTGGGGCTATATGTCCGGGAAGCTCAAGGCTGAAACATACGCCTATAACCATCCTTCGGTCATGAACAACGCCGGCACGAACATCATCGAGGATGCGCTGGCCGTCCACGTGCCCGACGTCAACTTGATGAGACGCATCTATGACAGTCTGACGGGCGTTCCGCAAGTCAGGGATGTCGGGGTCGAGGCCTACTACGCCTCGCTCGGGCTTCACAAATCCACCACCCTCTCGAACTCATATTATCCGGGGGACAGCATAACCATCGACCATATCACCGTGGAAAACCTGAGCCCGACCGCCCAGACCGACGTCCGGCTGCGCTTCTTCCTTTCGGCCGACCGTTCCGTCACGACGTCCGATAGCCTGATGGGCGCCTATTTTTATTGGCCGACGTTTGCCGCCGAAACCTACTCCGTCGCCAATTACACGACCACGGTCCCCTATATTTCCTCGGGGCCGTATTATGTCGGCGCGATCGCCACGCTGAATGGGTTTGCGGCCGATGACGCGGGGGAAAACAACGCCACCTATCTGCCCGACACCGTCAACATCTATCCCATGCCTCCGTCGAACGTCCAGGCGACGGACGGCACGTACACCGACAGGATCCGGGTGACCTGGAACGGGGGCTCCGATCCGGCCGTGACGGCATATGGAATCTGGCGCTCGACGAGCGACACCGGGACGAAGACCTATCTCGGCCAGACGTCCAACAACTATTACGATGACCTGAGCCCCGTTGGCGGCTGGAACTACTATTGGGTGCAATCGGTGGCGGCCATTGGCACGAGCCTCGACAGCTCATACGATTCGGGATACGTCGGGGTGACGGCTCCCGCCGGGCTCGCGGCGAGCGACGGAACCTACACGACGCATGTCGCTCTCTCCTGGTCGGCTGTGACCGGGGCCTCGGGTTACGAGATCTGGCGTCACTCGGTGAACGATTCCGCCGGCGCTTCCCAGATCGGGACGAGCGCTTCGGCCTCGTACAGCGACGCGACGGCCGTCCCCGAGCTCATGTACTATTATTGGGTCAAAGCCACCAACGGCATCGCCACGAGCGGGTTCAGCGGCTACGACGCCGGCTGGCGGGCGCTGGCGGCGCCGACGAACGTCCAGGCGAGCGACGGCACCTTCTCGGACAAGGTGCGGGTGACGTGGAACCTGGTCGCCTACGCGGCCACCTACCATGTGCGCCGCAACACAACCAACGATTTCTCGACCTCGACGACGGTCGCGGCCTCCGTCTCCGGTACGACCTGTGACGACACGACGGCGGTATCCCTTCAAACATATTATTACTGGGTGAGAGCCGAGAACGGGTTCGGATATAGTCAGTTCGCCGGTCCGGACACGGGCTACCGGTCGACCCCGGTTCCCCAGGCTTCCGAGATCATCGGCGATTTCGGAGGCTACGGGGTGTGGATGCTCCACAACGCGGCCTGGACACAGCTGACACCGATCGGGGCGGAGTCATTACTCTTTGCCGATATTGAGGGCGATGGTCTGAGCGAGATGTTCGGGGACTTCGGCGTCTTCGGACTCTGGCTCTGGAACAACGATATCTGGACTTGTCTGACGCTGGCCAATGCGGAGGGGATGATCACGGGGGACATCGACGGTGACGGCAGGGCGGAGCTCATCGGCGATGCGGGCGCCCTGGGCCTGTGGGTGTGGAACGGAGGGGACTGGGCGCAGCTTTCGGGGGTCAATCCCGTGTCCCTGGCGGCGGCCGACGTTGACGGCGACGGCGACCAGGACGTCGTGGGCAATTTCGGGAGCATCGGTATCTGGGTATACCTCAATCATGCTTGGACGCCCATTTCGCCCCTAGCCGCAGACTCGTTGACAAGCGGCGACCTGGACGGGGACAACAGGGAAGAGATCGTGGGTGATTTCGGGTCGGCGGGCGTTTGGCTCTACGACCATCCGACCTGGTCCTGCCTCACGGACCTCAACCCGGAGGCGCTCCTGATATTGGACCACGACGGTGACGGGATCGACGAGCTGGCCGTCGATATGGGATGGCAGTTCTCGAAACCCGAGTTCAGCGGGCTTTGGCTCTGGGACGGAGGGACGCTGACGAACCTGAACTGGAACAATGCCGTGAAAATCATCGCTGCCGACACCGACGCGCGGCCGGACATGGAGATCGTGGGCACATATCTTGATATCTTCGGGGGCTCCCTGGGGTTTTGGACATGTGACGGCATAGACTGGACGCAGCTCAATCCCCTGGCCCCCGAGACGTTTGCCGCCGGCGACTTCGATGCCGATGGAATCGAGGAAGTCCTGGGCGACTTCGGAGCGTTGGGACTGTGGTTCAAGGACGCGGATAATTGGTATCCCCTGACAGGATTCAACGCCGTGAATGTCGGCGCCGCCAATCTCAAGTAGGTCGGGGCAGGATACGGAATTTGAATCGACGGCCTGCCTGAGATTTTCGATGGATCATGCCTCGTCGGGCCCCGATCGAAATCGAAAGCCACCCCGCCGATGGTCGCGGTTTCCCGGGGGAGAGGGCAAGAAATCTCATGGTATACCAGAACGGACTTGAATTCACTCACAAAATCAGGCCCTTTAATATGCCTTGTTGGGCGGATCACTTGCGCGAAAGATAGGCCTTAATTCGGTCCTTGTCCTCATCCGACAGGCGGGTGAAACTGATCCCCATGCCATGCATTTGAGTATTCCAGGCGACCCGTCCCTCCCCCGAGACGAGGCTCCCCGATTCATCATTTGGGAGCCTGAATTGGAGGCCTATGGTCGAACCCTCGGGCAGAGGATTGATGGTATCTATGTACAATCCGCCCAGGGATATATCGCTGATCCGGCCATGGAAAACCATCCCGTTATGGTCAAAGGTCACCTCCGCGACGCCGAAAGAACGGGAGTCTTGTCGCTTTTCATCGCTCATGGCGTCTCCTCCGATTCATCAGGTTCAGCCCCTTGCTCCGGCTGAGAAAGAAAAAAGCGCTATAAGTATACTCGAGTTCCCAGAAAAAAGGGAAGCCTCTTGGACCTCGGTCCGGAGTCAGTACTCCATGGTGATGCAATAGTTGCCGGCTTCCCTGCCCAGGTCATACATCCGGCAGATATTCTTATGAGAGATATCACGGGCAATTTTGAGTTCGTTCCGGAAGCGGTCGATCGTGTTCTTGTCTGCTGAGGCCTCGGGCTTGATGAGCTTCAAGGCCATTTTGGCCTCGGGCTTCTTGTCGACAGGGGCCTCGTGAGCGCGGAGTGGCGGGAGAGGATCCGCTCCCGCCAAAGGCTCGCGCGGTCGGTCGCAGTCGCATCGCGTCGCGTTCACCTGAACGGTTGACGATCGACGGAGGTTCCGGCCGGAAGGTTACGGCTTGATAATCACCTTCGCCGAGGCGTATAGTGATGCGGGGGAAAGTTAGCGACCTGCTTTTTGAAGAAGGGAGGCAAACCATGGCCGTCAAACGGAACAAGGAGACCATCCAACGTTTTTGGCAGGAGGTCTTCAATGAGAGGAAATTCGGAATGATAGACGACATGTTCGCCGAAGACTACGTCTATCACGGAGCCGGGGGGCAGGATGTACGCGGCCGGGAGAATTTGAAGGGGTTCCTCACCATGTACTTCGGTGCGTTCCCTGATCTCCACGCCGAAGTCGAGGACCTCTTCGGCGAAGGCGACAAGGTATGCAGCAGCGCCATGTGCCGGGGGACTCACAAAGGGGAGCTCATGGGAATGCCGCCGACGGGAAGACAGATCGCCATCAGGGTGATTTGCGCGGACCATTTTGTCGGCCGGCGAGTCGCCGAGAGTTTTGAACTTCCCGACTTATTCGGCATGATGCAGCAATTGGGTGCGATCCCGACGCCTCGCGGATAAAGGGGTCCGGGTCCTATTGGATACGTGACTCCGGCTCCAAAGGTCGGAGGTTCGAATCCTCTCAGGCACGCCATTTCTGATCGTGGAACGGATTTTGGCCAGCGCCTACGCCGTCGCGGTCGAGGACGTTGAAAAGGTCCTTTGCTGTAGATTGCTTAGCCTCACAGGCGCCGCGGGGGCGCTGCTGATGGGACTGGTCGGCGGCGTCCCGCCGGCGATCCGCGCCGCCCGCCGTCCCGTGGCCCAGGCCTTGCGCGGCCTGTGAACTCGCCTGCGGGTGGCCAACCCGACAGCGGCGGGGATAAGGATCAGCGGATCAGGGTCCAGTTTCCTCCGTTATACAGCCAGATGCCGGCGGCGCCGAAATCAACGGCGAGTTCGTCCGCGGGGTCGGCATCGACGGCGGCCCGGGCCGTGGCGGAAGGGTTGAGGGCTGACGCCTGCGCCCAGCTGCCGCTCCAAATCCAGAGACCGGTCGTGCCGGCATCCATCACCAACTCCTCGACGGAGTCCCCGTCAAGGTCGGCGGCCGCCATCGCCTCCGCATTGAGGCCCGAGAGCTGCGTCCAGCCGACGTCATACAACCACACACCGATCGCGCCGAAATCCGCACCCACCTCGTAAGCGGCGTCCGTATCGCTGTTCAGCGCGAACAGGCCTTCGGCATTGGCTCCCGCAAGCTGCGTCCATGAACTGATGTGATAGACCCAGACGCCGGTCGCGCCGAAGTCGGCAGCCAGGTCATCGCGCGCCGGACCGGGCACGGCGATTATCCCCTCCGCGTTGATCCCGGAGAGCATGGTCCAGGCGCCGCCGTCCCAGAGCCAGAGGCCGAGCGCGCCGCCGTCCGCAGCCAGCTCGGCGCTCCCGTCTCCGTCGACGTCAGCGGCCAGAAGCGTATCCAGGTCACTCCCGGTCAGCTGGGTCCACGCTTCGCCATCCCAAATCCAGGCTCCGAGCGCCCCGAAGTCGATAGCGACTTCGTCAACGGCGTCTAAGTCGACGTCGCCGGAGGTCATGCCATCAGGATTGGCCCCGGTGATCTGGCTCCAGGAGCCGTCGAGCAGCCAGACGCCGCTCGCGCCGAAGTCGGCGACGATCTCCAGCGCGGGGTCGGCGTCGATGTTCGCGGCCATAACCGTATCCGGGTCGGTTCCCGAGAGAGGGGTCCAGGAATAGCTGTCCCAAACCCACAATCCGTCGGCGCCGAGGTCGGCCACGATCTCCTCCGTCCCATCGCCGTCCGTGTCCGCCGCGAGCAGCCCCCGGGTCACCGGTGGGCCGCCGATCCTGGCCACGAAGGCATCCACCTGGCCGTTATGAGTCAGATCAGGTCCCGCCATCACTGGAAAAGTCGTCTCGGTGGAACTCGTATATCCGCAGACATAAGCATTGCCCGAGGCGTCGACGGCGATGCCGATCCCGGTATCATCACCTGAACCCCCGATGTAGCCGCTCTCCACCAGGTTGTCGCCGCTCGAGCTCACCGTGGCCAGGAAGGCGTCGGCGCTTCCGTTGTAAGTCAGGTCGGGGCCCCCGGCCACCGGGAAGGTCGCCTCGCTCGAGTTTGTCCGGCCGACGACGTGGGCCCGGTTAGAACCGTCCACGTCGACCCCGAAGGCCGCGTCCGTTCCCGAACCGCCGATGTAGCCGCAATAGACAAAACCGCTGCCTGCCGGATTCACCTTGGCGATGAAGGCGTCCTCACTGCCTCCGTTTGGCGTCAGATCGGGTCCCACGGTCACCGGAAAACCCGTCGAGGAGGATAAGTAAATTTCGCCGACGACATAGGCGCTGCCCGCGCCGTCGACGGCTATGCCTTTTCCCCATTCGGTATTGCTCGCGCCGATATAGCCGCAATAGACGAGGGCGCTGCCGGAAGCGTTCACCTTCGCCACAAAACAGTCGGCTCCGCCGTTGAATGTCAGGTCCGGGCCGACGATCGCCGGGAACGTCGGTGTGGTGGAAGTGGTATTCCCCGTCAGGTAGGCGCTCCCGCCGCTGTCGATGGCCACGGCCCACCCGCTGTCAATCGAGCTGCCGCCCAGATAACCGCAATAGGCGAAGCCGGTCCCCGCCGAATTCACCTTGGCGACGAAGGCGTCCTGGTCGCCGTTAAAACTGAGATCGGGCCCCACCGTGACGGGGAAAGTCGTCGAGTCGGAGGATGTGGTGCCGACGACATAAGCGTTGCCGCCGTCGTCCACCGCCACGCCGTAGGCGCCGTCGCCGCTGTTCCCCCCGATGTAGCCGCAGTAAACAAGGTCCGTGCCGGCGGCATTCACCTTGGCGATGAACCCGTCCCCGAACGGATTGAGGATGAGGTCCGGCCCCACTTTCCGGGGAAAGCTGGCCTGGCTCGACTCTGTCCGGCCGACGACATAGGCGCAGCCGGAGCCGTCCACCGCCACTCCATAACCATCGTCAGTATAGTCGCCGCCGATGTAACCGCAGTAGACGAGCTGCGTCCCGTCCGGGCTCAATTTCAGGACGAAGGTATCGCTCCAACTGCTGAACGTCAGGTCGGGCCCGACCGTAACGGGAAAGTCCGCCTCGGTGGAGTAGGTATAGCCCGCGACGTAAACATTCCCCGCGGCATCCACGGCGATTGCGTTGGCGAGCTCGTTGCCCGATCCCCCGACGAACCCGCAATAGGTGATGACCGCGGGGTCAAGAACCAGAGAATGCGACGGATCGTAGTCTCCGACTTGAAAGCCATAAGTACGGGCCGGGCCTTGATCCGGCGTCTCCAGCCGATAGGTCATGGCCACCTCGACTCGCCGGCCATCTTTCTCCTGGTAGGCTACGGGAGTGTCGTCATGGAAGCCGCCGAGCGGGGTCTCGACCGAAAGCCGGCCCAGCTCATCGACTTCGAGCTTTGTGGCGCCGCGGTAGGCCATACGGACCTGGGAAGGATCGGCGCCCGGGCGGACGACGAACTCGTATTTCAGGCGGTTGACGCTGCCGCTGTAGACGAGGTCGATCCCCGGCCAGAGGTTCGGGTAAATGATCTTTGAATAGGAGGGCACGCCGGTTTTCCAGCTCTCTTCGCTTCCCCTAAAATAGGAGAACACGCCCTCGTCCTCCTCGAGACCCACCGGCCGGACGTCCGGGTCGGCGCCGAGGAAATCGAGCTTGACGGTCCAGTTTTCGGGCTTCTCCCTCTTTTCGCGAAGGCCCGCGGCCGGATGGTCAGGGCCGGAGGGCGAAATCTCATCGCCTTCCCGGGCAAATAGCCGGATCGTGATCCCCCCGGGCGTAAAGAACAAGCTCTTGTCCCGGCCTTGAACCATGAAGGCCACTCGGGAGTCCGCCTGGCCGCGGTTGGCGATGAAGGACAACGGCAATTGGCTGAAATCCGGCGCGGTTGAAGGAAGCGCGCTGGGGGCCGGCGATTGGAGATGCTGATGCGCGAGTGATGCGGGGACGGGTGATGTTGCCCGACCCTGCCGCACCGTTCCCGATGCCGACAGGCCGACGAAAAAGATGACCGGTGCGCAGAGATAGAGTTTTTTCATGACGGACCCTCCTCGCCTGTCCGGCGCTAATTGTTCCCCTACGGATCTCCCCGAATGGCGCCGGAAGAACTGCCGGGATTGTATTGAAGAATGATGGCCTCAGTCAAGCCTCATCGTCGACGGAATTCTTTGTGGCTCTGAGCCACCGAGTCCCTGCCTCAAGCCCGAAGCCGCCTACAAGGTCGCCTATATCGAAAAGCCGGGAAAAGACGTCGTCGCCGAGATGTGCTTGTCGGCGCATTGGAAAGCAAACTAGCTGCGCTCGTCGTCCCTGACTATCTTGGCCTCGGTTGGCTCTTTTTCTCCGGGTTAGTATCATTGGAAATGGAACAGACCCTCGGAGCGCGCCTGCTTCCAGGCGGGCTCGTCGAGAAAACCGTCCATCACCATCCGGCATCCCGCCTTCATGGCGGCGTATTCGGGAACGGCCGCGACCCCGGACGGCTGTCAACGACCCATGATCGAGATGGGGACGGGCATCGCCGCGGACTTCGGCTCCCTCGGCCTCTGGATATGGAATGCGGGCTCCTGGACTCTGGCGAGCGGCGCCGACCCGGTGTCCATGGTTGTCGGCAACTTCTACGGCGCCCGCCGCCGCGTCGTGGGCAGAAGAGCGGCTCGACGATCGGTGCGGGGCCGGGCTTCGTTGACCCTCAGGTCGCGGCCTTCATGTCCTTGTTTTTCGGGCCGCTCTCTAATCCGGATTGGCCGGACTGATCTGAGCCCACGCTCCGTCATGCCAGAGCCATACTCCAAGGATACCGAAATCGGCCATGAGCTCGTCTCTGATGGTTCCATAAAAGTCGCCGGCCAGCATGGAGTCTGGGCCCGCGCCGCTGAGCTGCGTCCAGGCCCCGCCGTCCCACAGCCAGAGGCCGAGCGCGCCGAAACCGGACGCCAATTCCGCCGCGCCGTCGGCGTCGGTATCGGCCGGAACGATGGCGTCTGTACGCGCGCCGCTGAGCACGGTCCACGACCCGCCATCATTGAGCCAGAGGCCGAGCGCGCCGAAATCGCCGATGATTTCGTCATCAGCGTCGCCGTCGGTGTCCGCCGCGACCAGATCATCGGCATTGGCGCCGCTGAGCCCCACCCACCCGCCACCTGCCGTCCAGGCCCACAGCCCCGTCGACCCAAAATCCGCCGCGACATAACTTCCCGCCTCGGTCTTTCCCGAGATCACATAATCGGCATTCACGCCGCTGAGCTGGGTCCAGGCGCCGGCGCTGTGCAGCCAGAGCCCAGTCGGGCCAAAATCGCAGATGACTTCGGCCGCGGCATTCCCCATGATGTCGGTCACGATCGCGAATTCGGCGTTCGCGGCGCTGAGCTGACTCCAAGAACCGCCGTCGCCCAGCCAAAGGCCGAGCGCGCCGAAATCGCAGACCAGCTCGTCGGCTCCGTCAGCGTCTGTGTCGCCGGCGGACATGGCCTCGACGTTGGCGGCGCTGAGCGCGGTCCAGGCTCCATCCTTCCAGAGCCACAAACCAGAAATCCCCAAGTCGGCGACCATGTCGCTGGCCTTATCACCGTCAATGTCGGCGGCCAGCAGGCTTTCCGGGTTGACGGGCGAGAGTTGCGTCCAGGCGCTGCCGTCATACAACCAGATTCCCTGGGAGCCGAAATCCAGCGCCGCCTCGACCCGATCATCGCCGTCGAAATCGCCCACGGCGTGCTTTAGAAAGTGGTCATCATAATAGAGCACCCTGGCCACGATGGCGTCATAGTTGCCGTTTTGAGTCAGGTCCGGCCCCGCCACGACGGGAAAGGTGGATTCTTTGGACCATGTGTATCCCGTCACGTAGGCGTTCCCGGACGCGTCGGCGGCGATGCCGTTACCATAATCGTAGGAGTCGCCACCGATGTAGCCACAGAAGATAAACGAAGTTCCCGATGGGTTGATTCTCGCCACAAAAGCGTCGAAGTAATTCAGCGTATCGTTATAGGTCGGGTCCGGCCCGACGGTCACGGGGAAGGTGGCTTGGGTGGAACGGGTCCAGCCTGTCACGTAGGCGCTGCCCGACGCGTCCACGGCGATGCCGGAGCCGAGGTCATAGGAGCTACCGCCGATGTAGCCGCAGTAGACAAGGGCGGAACCCGCCGGATTGACCTTGGCGACAAAGGCGTCGAAACCGCCGTTCTGGACCTTATCCGGCCCGACCTTGACTGGAAAGGTGATCTCGGATGAATCCGTGTAGCCGGTGACGTAGGCGTTGCCCGCAGCGTCCACGGCGATCCCGAGCCCACGGTCGGCCCAGGCGCCGCCGATAAAACCGCAATAGACGATGGAGCTTCCCGCCGGATTGACCTTGGCGACGAAGGCATCGACATCATCGTTTTGGGATAGGTCCGGACCCACGGCCACCGGAAACGTGCTTTCGGTGGAGTCGGTGTCCCCCGTGACATAAGCGTTCCCCGCCCCGTCCAGGGCAATCCCGAGGCCGTAGTCATCCCCCGAGCCCCCGATGTAACCACAGTAGACTAAGCCCGTCCCGGCGGCGTTGACCTTGGCGACGAAGGCGTCGTAGATCCCCGCATTATGAGTCAAGTCAGGGCCGATAATCTCCGGGAAGGTGGTCGCGGTCGAGGCCGTAGAGCCGGCGATATAGGCGCTCCCCGATCCGTCGACGGCGATCCCGAGACCGAAATCGCCCAAAGAGCCGCCAACATAGCCACAGTAGACAAGCGCCGTTCCCGAGGCATTGACCTTGGCGATAAAGGCATCATCATAGCCGCCGTTATAGATCAGGTCGGGGCCCACGGTAGCGGGGAAGCTGGGCGCAGTCGACTCGGTTGTGCCGGTGATGTAGGCGCTGCCGGAGGCGTCGACGGCCACCGCATTGCCGACATCGTACGCAGAGCCGCCGATGTAGCCGCAGTAGACCAGCGTGCCCGAGGCATTAAGTTTCGCCACAAAAGCGTCATAGCTGCCGCCGTTATAGGTGGGATCGGGTCCGGCGGCAACGGGAAAAGTGGCTTCGGTGGAGTACGTCCTACCGGCTATATAGGCGTTCCCCGACCCATCCACGGCGACGCCGTTGCCCCGGTCTTCACCGGAGCCTCCGACAAACCCGCAATAAACCAGGATGGCAGGGTCGAGCACGAGCGGGAGGCGGGGGTCAAAGTCCCCAACCCTGAACCCGTAGGCACGGGGCTCTGATCCCCCGGAGCTGGCCTCGGTATTTTCACCCCTCTCGCCATCCGTCGCCACGACTTCATAGGCCATCCTCACGGGCATTCTCCTACCGTCGTTCTCTTGATATGCCAGTGGAGTGCCATCCCGGAACCCGCCGACGGGCGTCGTAACAGTGAGGCATCCCTCTTCATCGACGGAGAGGCTCTCGACACCTCGATAGGCCAGGCGGATTCTCGAAGGGTCGGCGCCGGGATGCACGAAAAACTCGTATTTGAGCTCGTTCACGCTGCCGTAATAAGCCAGGTCAATTCCCGGCCAAAGTCCAGGATAGACGATGCGGGAATAAGTGGGGAGGCCTGTGCGCCACGCAGCGCACTGCCCCTTGAAGTACGAGACCACGGCTCCGGCCTCTTGTTCGCCGACTGGGCGGGCGTCGGGATTCGCGTCTACAAACTCAAGCTTGACGTTCCAACGACCGGATACCTCCGGCAGGTTATGCCCGACCTCGGCTTCCGCGAGGTGCATCCTGTCGGGCCCGGCCGGGGTCTCGCGCCCAGAGTCCAGGGAGAACGTGATCCCCCCAGGGCTGAAGTACAGGATCTTGTCCCTTCCCTGAACATAGAAGCAGACAGCGTCGTCCATCTGCCCCCGGTTAGGAATGAAATACAGGGACGCCTTTCCGAAATTGAGGTCGGACGCAAGCTGCGCTCCGCCCATCCCCGGCGTTTGCTGGGTGCGGCCCGACGGCGCCGCCGGCACAAGAAAAGCGAGCATCATCACAACAGGGACAAAACGGGCTGTCGTCATCGCGCGGGCCTCCTCAAAAAAGGGAGAGATATACAGATGGATTATGTCGGGATTGACCAGCCTCGTCAATCCTCTCATTTGACAGGACTTCCCCATTTCTTACGGAATGAATAGGCTAGGCTGGATGGGCGGCTGGGCCTGAAGGTCGAGGAACTTCTTCAGTCCGTGGGTTTGACTGTAGAGGAACTGTCTGATCCCGTCGGCCAGGGCGTAGAGCCGGAAGTCCGGGATGCCGAAGACGCGCTTCGAAGCCCGGAGCGCGTGGCCGGCCAAGACCGTTGGCGCCGCCGGAAGATGTGGCGAAAAAAAAGGGAGCGGCCCGAAGGCCGCTCCCTTGACGTTCTTCCTTAGCGCGCGGGCGCTCAGTACATATCGCCGCCGGGAGGGGCGGGATACTTAGGGCCCTTCTCCTCTTCGGGGAGCTCGGCCACCAGACCCTCGGTCGTCAGCAACAGGCTGGCGATGCTCGCGGCATTCTGCAGGGCAATGCGCACGACTTTGGTCGGGTCCAGGATGCCGGTCTTGATCATATCGTCGTACTTCTCGGACAGGGCGTTGAAGCCCGTGTCCTGCTTCATCTCTTTCACTTTCTCGACGACGATCGATCCTTCCCAGCCGGCGTTCGAGGCGATCTGCCGCATCGGCTCTTCGAGCGCCCTCTTGACGATGTTGACGCCGATCTGCATGTCGCCCTCGACCTTAAGCGCCTCCAGGCTCTTCTGGCACCGGAGCAGGGCCACGCCGCCGCCGGGCAGGATGCCCTCCTCGACGGCCGCCTTGGTGGCGTGCATGGCGTCCTCGACCCGGGCCTTCTTTTCCTTGAGCTCGGTCTCGGTGGCCGCGCCGACTTTGATCAGGGCCACGCCGCCGACCATCTTGGCCAGCCGTTCCTGGAGCTTCTCGCGATCGTAATCCGAGGTCGTCTCGTCGATCTGGGTGCGGATCTGCTTGATCCGGGCCTGGATGTCCGAGGCTTTGCCCTTGCCCTCGACGATCGTCGTGTTGTCCTTGTCGATGACCACTTTCTGGGCCTCGCCCAGCCAGTCGAGCCCGACGGTTTCGAGCTTGACGCCGATGTCCTCGGTGATGACCCGGCCGCCGGTCAGGACGCCGATGTCCTCCAGCATGGCCTTGCGGCGGTCGCCGAAACCGGGCGCCTTGACAGCCGCGCTGACCAGGGTGCCCTTGAGCTTGTTGACGACCAGCGTCGCCAGGGCCTCGCCTTCAACTTCCTCGGCGATGACCAGGAACGGACGTCCCCCCCGAGCCACGTTCTCGAGCAAGGGCAGGAAGTCCTTGAGGTTCGAGATCTTCTTCTCGTGAAGAAGGATGACGGGGTTCTCCAGGACGACTTCCATCCGCTCGGGGTCGGTGATGAAATAGGGCGAAAGATAGCCGCGGTCGAACTGCATGCCCTCGACGATCTCCATGGTGGTCTCGAGCCCCTTGGCTTCTTCGACCGTGATGACTCCGTCCTTGCCGACCTTGTCCATGGCCTCAGCGATGATCTTGCCGATGGACTCGTCGTTGTTGGCGGAGATGGCGCCGACCTGGGCGATCATCTCGCCGCTGACCTCGCGGCTGAACTTCTTGAGCTCGCCGACCACGGTCTCGACGGCCTTGTCGATGCCCTTCTTGAGCAGGGTGGGGTTGGCGCCGGCGGTGACATACTTCAGCCCTTCGCCGTAGATGGCCTGGGCGAGGACGGTCGCGGTCGTCGTGCCGTCGCCGGCCACGTCCGACGTCTTCGAAGCGACCTCTTTGACCAGCTGGGCGCCCATGTTCTCCCAGGGATCCTTGAGCTCGATTTCCTTGGCAACAGTCACGCCGTCCTTGGTGCTGTTGGGCGAGCCGAATTTCTTTTCCAGGATGATATTCTTCCCCCGCGGTCCGAGCGTCGCCTTGACCACGTTGCTGAGAACGTTGACGCCCTTGAGCAGGGATTGTCTTGCGGCTTCACCGGTGGTGATTTGCTTGGCCATGTTTTCTCTCCTTTCCTCTTCCGTTACTCGACCTTGGCCAGGATCTCTTCCTCGCGCAGGATCACGTGCTCGACGTCATCGATGGTGACTTCGGTGCCGCTGTACTTGCCGATGAGGACCCTGTCCCCTTTCTTGACCTCAAGGGGAACGACTTTCCCTTCATCATTGACCCGGCCCTTCCCCGCGGCGATGACTTCGGCCTGCTGGGGTTTTTCCTTGGCGGTGTCGGGGATGATGATGCCTCCCTTTTTGACTTCCCGTTCTTCCAATCTCTTGAGAAGAACTCTGTCGTAGAGGGGTGTAACCTTCATGAAAGCCTCCTGTTTTTTAAAATTTAGCAGTCTGAACGACCCAGTGCTAATAATAGCGGAGGCCAAAGGGATTGTCAACAGGAAAGTTTAAAGAATTAGCAGTCAGACATGGAGGCTGCTAAATCAGGCTCTTTATCTTGAGGGACTTGGCCCGGCTGTGGAGGGTGTTCCGGTGGATGCCGATGGCCTTGGCCACCTTGGACTTGTTCCCCTTGAACCTGCCCGAGGCCGTCTCGATGAAGATCTTCTCGAACTCGTCGCGGGCGTCCTTGAATTGGATCTCCCTGTCCACCATTTCCCTGATGATCGCCTCGAGCCGTTGATGGAGGTTCGGCGGGTTAGATTTCTTGTCCATGGGGCTTTTTGCCTTCGACGATTTCTTTGTAGGTATCGTTGAACTTGTTTTTCAGGTCCTGCGGGATGATCTGGACCATGGCCTTCGTCAGCCAATAGCAATAGGGAGCCAACCGCGATTCCGTGAGCAGCGGCTTGTTCACGGGAAAAGCCAGCAGCGCGAAAACGATGACGCCGCTGATCAGGACGCCCTGGACGAGCCCCAGGACCCCGCCGAAGAGATGGTCGGCAAACTTCAGCGGGCCGCAGAGGAGCTTGCAGACCAGAAAGGCAACCAGGCCGCCCACCAGGAGAACGACCACAAAGATGACGGCGAAGGCGATGATCGAGGCCCACTTTCCCGAGGCGAAGGCCCGGCCGAAGACGCCGGCGACCTGCGGATAATACCTGGCCGCCAGGATCAACCCCGCGATGACGGCGGCCACGCCGATGACCTGCCGGACCAGGCCCTTGACCAGGCCGAGGACCAGGGTCACCAGGAGAATGATGATGACAACGATATCCAGCCCGTTCCCGATCATGACAGTCTCCTTCTGCTCCGCAGGGCCTCGACCATGCCATAATCCCCCTGCTTCACGGAGCCGAAAGTAACATGAGGCTTGATGCTGCCGTGAAAATCCGAGCCGGCTGTGGCCACGAGGTCGAGCTCCCCCGCCAGGCCGAGGAAGGCGCCGGACTGCTCGCGATCATGGTAGGACGAATAAACCTCCAGGCCGACGAGCCCGGCCGCCTTGAGCTCGGTCAGGTCATCCTTGTCCGCGCTCTCGAAATAGGCGCCGGGATGGGCGAGCACCGGCGCGGCGCCGTCACCCAAAACAAGGGGCAGGATACCCAGGAGCGGCTCCGACCGCCGCGGGACGTGCGCCGGCCGCCCCTCCAGAAAAAAATCCTTGTAGAAGGCATAGGGCCCGAAGAGCCGGTTCTCGCCCCTCGTGTATTTTTCCAGGGAGGACGTCTTCTCGCGGCGCCCCTTCTCGATCAGGATCCGGGCGATCGTCACGCCCAGCGGCAGGGACCCCTTGGTTTTGCGGGTGACCTCGTCCCAGCTGAGGTCGAACCCGAGTTCCCGGAGTCGGGCCACGCGGGCTTTCGCCTCTTCCAGCCGAGCCAGGCCGATGCGCTCCAGGATGGCCTTCACCGTCGGGCTGTCGAAGCGCACGAACGGCACCAGCAGGTGGAACTCCCGATCCTTGAACACGGTCGTCAACTCGACGCTCGGGATGAGCTCCACGCCGACCTTGAGGCTGTGCTCGATCGCCTCCGGGTAGGCGTCGACGGTGTCGTGGTCGGAGATGGCGATGGCCCGGAAGCCGTTTTCCTTGGCCTTGAGCAGCAGATCGAGGGGGGCGAAGTCGCCATCGCTCGATTTCGAGGAGTGGATGTGGAGGTCGACCCGGCCGTCGCTCACAGATCTTTTTTCCCGGTGAGAAGGGCATAGATCTCGTGGTACCTTCGGGACGTCTGCTCGATGATCTCCGGCGGCAAGGGAGGCGGGGTGGACTTGCGGTCCCACGGGCTGCCCAGGAGATAGTCCCGGACGAACTGCTTGTCCAGGCTCGCCTGGGGCCGGCCCGGACCGTAGGTCTGGACCTGCCAGAAGCGCGAGGAGTCGGGGGTGAAGACTTCGTCGATCAGGGTGAGGTCGTCCTTGTCCAGGCCGAATTCGAACTTGGTGTCGGCGATGATGATGCCCTTAGAGAGCGCGTAGAGTGACGCCTTCTGGTAGAGTTTAAGGCTTGTCTTCTTGATTTTCATCGCCAGCTCGTCGTCGCCGAGGATCTTCTTCATCTCCTTGAAGGAGATGTTGAGGTCATGCCCTTCTTCCGCCTTGGTGGCCGGCGAGAAGATCGGGTGCGGCAGCGCTTCGGCCTCCTTGAGGCCGGCCGGGAGCTTGACGCCGCCCACCTTGCCGGTCTCCTGGTAATCATTCCAGCCGGACCCGGCCAGGTAGCCCCGGACGACGCACTCGATGGGCGCGACGCGGGTCTTCTTGACCACCATCGAGCGCTTCTCGAGGATGTTCTTGTACTTGGGGAGCGGCGCGGGGAACTCGTCGACGTTCGCCGACAGGACATGGTTGGGGCAGATATAGGAGGTGAAGTCGAACCAGAACAGCGACAGCTGCGTCAGGACCTTGCCCTTGTCGGGAACGAGTGATGGCAAGATGAAATCGAAAGCGGAGATGCGGTCGGTGGCTACGAACAGGAGCCGGTCTCCAAGATCATAGACGTCGCGAACCTTGCCCCTCTTGTAGAGCGGCAACTCAGGAATGACGATGTCGGAAATGAGGTCGGACATGGCGCATCAAGGATAGAGAAAACGGAGTCAAAATGCAACTCGCAAGCGGCTCGGGGGTGTGCTCGAGGGCCCGCGAATTTCCCCGGCGCCTTTTTGGAGGGAGAGAGCTCCGCTTTCCCCCTTCCAACGTTCGCTGCGCTTACTGCCTCCCCTTCTCGGACTTCGTCCTGCGACCAAAGGGGCGTTCCCCCTTGGAACCCCCCGCGCCTTTGCTTCGCAAAGGCGCGAAACTCGCTCGGCCCGCTCGCCTCCGGATGACCCTCTTCGCACACACCCCTCGCCTTCACCAACAGATAAGAGCAGACAGTTTCAAGGCCGACCCTGCTCTAATACGGCCCTCTTCGTGACGCCGATCCTCGCCCTCCGCCAAAGAACCGTTAACCGAGTTGATTCTGATCCGGGGGAATGATGCCAACGAAGGAAAGCAGGCGGCCGGCACGGCGGGGGTCGCGGCGGTAGGACGGGTAGCGCGGGTCGCAGTGGGTGCAGACGCCCGCGGCGAAGATGTTCCGCTCGTCGACGCCCGCCGCCCGGAGCTGCCGCCGGTTCGCCCCCGCGAGGTCGAAGAGGTGCTTGCCGGGGCGGCCGGGCACGGCCCGAAACAGGCGCGCCGCAAAGCCGGCCTCGATGAAGCGTCCGCGAACATCCTCCCCCACCTCGTAGCAACCGGCCCCGATGCACGGCCCGAACCCGGCCAGGAGCCGCCCCGCGTCGCAGCCGTAACGGGCGGTCATGCCCTTGACCGTCTTCGCCAAGACACCTTGAAGGGTCCCCCGCCAGCCGCAGTGGACGGCCGCGACGACCCGGCGGTCCGGGTCGACGAGGAGGACGGGCAGGCAGTCCGCGGTCCTGATCACCAGGAGCAACCCGGGCGTCCGCGTCACCAGAGCATCACCCCGGAGGGCCTCCCTCGGGACCCGGTCCACGAAGTGCACGGCGTCGGAATGGACCTGGCGCAAGCCGATGGGACGGAGGGAAAGGCCGGCGAAAGCCCGCCTGAGCCCGGCCGCGGACAGATCACGGTCGCCGAAGCCGTGGGCCAGGAACGGGACCCTTTCGAGGCGCGCGATGGTGATCATGAGCCGCCGGTCTCTATTCTAGCCCAATCGCCGGTGCGCCGAAAGCGGCGAAACCTTGACCCGACTTTTCCCGGTTCCCTCTCCCCGCGTCCGGTGTTATAATAGCCGCGCAGAACGATGAAGCCAACGGGATTCCAGCCGCTTTATCATCAAAGCCGGGATTCGGGGGCGTTCCCGGAAAAGACCGCCGCAGCCTTTAAAATTCTCGAAGACTGCACCCTCTGTCCCCGCAATTGCCGGGTCAACCGGCTCCTGGGCGCCCGGGGCACGTGCCGGGGCGGCTATCTGCCCGAGGTCGCGTCCTATGCGCCCCACTTCGGCGAGGAGCAACCGCTGGTGGGCCGCTACGGCTCGGGCACCATCTTCCTCTCCCACTGCAATCTCCGGTGCTGCTTCTGCCAGAACTATTCCATCAGCCATTTGGGGGAAGGCCGGGAGGTTTCCTTCGACCGGCTGGCCCGGATGATGATCGAGCTTCAGGGCCTGGGCTGCCACAACATCAATTTCGTCACCCCGTCGCACTTCGCGGCGCAGCTTCTCGAGGCGATTTCCCGGGCGGCCGGGATGGGGCTCCGGGTCCCGCTTGTCTATAACTCGAGCGGCTACGATTCCGCCGCGACCCTGAGGCTGCTCGACGGGGTCTTCGACATCTACATGCCCGACTTCAAGTTCGGCCGGTCCGGGCCGGCCGCCCAATACTGCGGCGCGCCGGATTACCCCGAGACGGCCAAGCTCGCCATCCGGGAGATGCATCGCCAAGTGGGCGACCTCATCATCGATAAGGACGGCATCGCCGTCCGGGGCCTGCTCGTCCGTCACCTCGTGCTCCCCGGCGGCTTGGCGGGCACCCGCGAGGTGCTGCATTTCATCGCCGCCGAGATCTCCAAAAACACCTACGTCAACCTCATGGACCAATACTACCCTTGTGCCAAAATCGAGCCCCGCACTCCCCTGTGTCGGCGGGTCAGCCGGGAGGAATTCGCGGCGGCCCTCGAGATCGCCAGGGAAGAAGGGCTGACGCGCCTGGACAAGCGGGACAGCCGCCGCCCGATCCGGTTCTAAAAACCGTGGCCAGCCCGATAGTCGCTGCGACCGATGCGCCACTCGACAGCCGCAGCCTGGGGCGGCTGGCCCGCCGCGACGGGCGCGCCGTCGAGGCCCTCCCGCTCGACCTGGCCCGGAAAACGGTCGAGGAGAGATCGCCTTGAAGAAGACGATCGGAATCCTGGGAGGCATGGGCCCTGAGGCGACGGCCTACTTTTTCAGCCTGGTCATCCGGCTGACGCGGGCCGGCCGCGACCAGGACCACATCCACGTCATCATCGACAGCAACCCGAAGATCCCCGACCGGACAGCCGCCATTACGGGCGAAGGACCGAGCCCGGCCCGGCCTCTGCTCGCCGGCGCCCGGCGGCTGGCCCGGGCGGGCGCCGATTTCATCGTGGTCCCCTGCGTCAGCGCGCATGCTTTCCTTCCCTGGGTGGAGGCGCGGTCACCGGTCCCCTTCGTCAGCCTGCTGGATGAGACGCGTCTCTATGCCCAACGGAACATTCCCGGGCTCAGGCAGGCGGGGCTCCTGGCCACGACCGGCACCGTCCGGTCCGGGCTCTTTTCCAGGGCGTTCGCAGCGGCGGGAATTGAAGTCCTCGTGCCGACGGCCGCCGGCCAGCGCCGGCTGATGGATGCCGTCTACGGAGACAGTGGGATAAAGGCCGGCCGGAAATCGGGTCCTCCACGGGAGCGGATACTGGCGGCCTGCCAGGCGCTCGTCCGCCGGGGCGCGCAGGCTATCATCGCGGGCTGCACCGAGATCCCGCTGGCGATCGCGGACGAAGATCTTCCGGTTCCCCTGATCGAGCCCATGCGGATCGCCGCCGAGGCCTGCATCCGCCGCGCCGGCTACCGCCTTAAGTAAGCATCACCTACGCTCACAACGCAATCGCCGTCATCGCCGGCGTTTTATTTTCCTTGCCAGGCGAGGCTTAGGTCATGAAGAGGGCCGTATGAGAGCCGGAGCGGCCACGGATTCCCGAGCGAAGCGAAGGGAAGAGCGAAGGCTCGAATCGAGCGAGGTTTGCGCATTTGCGTAGCAAAGGCGCGAGGGTTCCAAGGGGGAAGGCCCCTTTGGTCGCAGGACGAAGTCCGCGAAGGGGAGGCAGTGAGCGAAGCGAACGTTGGAAGGGGGAAGCGAAGCTTCCTCCCTCCAAAAGGGCGGTGCGGGAAATCGTGGCGTGCCCTCGAGTGACCTGAGCCGAGCCTTTTCTTGACTTTGCCCCCCCGTTCGGGTATAAAAGCGCTGCATATTCGCCAATAAAGGAGGTGAATTTATTGGCTTTTGTCGTCGTTGATGAGGGAGAGTCTATCGAGAGCGCCCTGCGGCGTTTTAAAAGACGGGTCCAACAGGAAGCCATCATCAAGGAAATCAAGAAGCACGCGGTGTACTTCAAGCCCGGCGAGAAGAAGAGGATGAAAGAGGCCCAGGCTCGGAAACGCATGCGCCGCCGGATGAAGAGAGAAAGAGACATCGAATACTAGGTCATTCTTGATTTCGGCTTTCGCACTAAACGACCTTGCCCATCGTTCCCGGATCTCTCAGCGATAACCACGCGCGCGGCGACGCGGAGGATTTGAGGTCTGCCCCCAAACCCTCGTGGCTGAAAGTCCGGCTGCCGTCCCATCCTGCCTACTTTCAGGTCAGCGAGATCATCCGGCGCGGCGGCCTGCACACCATCTGCCAGAGCGCGCGTTGTCCGAACGTCGGCTCGTGCTGGGCGGCCCGGACGGCCACCTTCCTGATCCTGGGTGATGTCTGCACGCGCCGATGCGCGTTCTGCGCCGTCGAGAAAGGGGTACCCCGGCCGCTGAGTGAAGCCGAACCCGGCCAAGTGGCGGAGACCGTGGCGTCGCTCGGGCTCAAATATGTCGTGATCACATCCGTCACCAGGGACGACCTGACGGACGGAGGCGCTTCGGCCTTCGCCCGGACGATCGAGGCCGTCAGGCGCCTCAGCCCGGCGGTCCGGGTCGAGATCCTGGTCCCGGATTTCCAGGGGGACGCCAAGGCCCTGGGCGAAGTCATCGCCGCCCGGCCCGACGTTTTGAACCACAACCTGGAAACGACCGAGACCCGCTATCCCCTGCTCAACCGCCCGCCGGAGAACTACCGGCGGTCCCTCAAGCTCCTCAAGGCGGCCAAGAGGACGGGCGTGATCACCAAGTCCGGCCTGATGGTCGGGCTGGGCGAGGCCGAGAACGAGATCATCCGGACGCTGGCCGACCTGCGCGAGGCCGACTGCGACCTCCTGACGGTGGGGCAGTATCTCCGGCCCGCCCGGGAGAATGCCCCCGTCAGCCGCTATGTCACGCCCGATGAGTTCGACGTCCTGAAGACGCGCGCCCTGGCCTTCGGTTTCAAGGCGGTCGAAGCGGGACCCCTGGTGAGGAGTTCCTTCCGGGCGCACGAGATGTGGGGCGGCCTCCCCAAGGGAGCCGCCTGAGCCATGCGCTATCTCATCTTTGCCGACATCCACGGGAACCTGGAAGCTCTCCTGTCCGTCCTCAAGTTCGTCCAGAAAAGGAAGATCGACCATTACATTTTCCTGGGCGACGTCGTCGGCTACGGCGCCTCGCCCAACGAGGTCATCCAGAAACTCCTGGCGCTCAAACCCCTGTCGGTCGTTCGCGGGAACCACGACAAGGCCGTCAGCGGGCTGGATTCGATCGAGACCTTCAATCCGATCGCCGCCTCGGCCATCCACTGGACCAAGGAACAGATCTCGAAAAAGAGCCTGGCCTTCGTCCTGCGCCAGAAGAAGGGCCCCCTGTTCGTCGACGAGACCATCACCATCTGCCACGGGTCGCCGTTCGACGAGGACTATTATATTTTCGGCGAATTCGACGCGGCCGAGGCCTTCCGCCACATCCAGACGCCGATCTGCCTGTTCGGGCACACCCACTTCCCATTCGTCTACTCGGAAAAAGAGGGCGTCGTCGAGGGCACCTTCATCGAGGGGAACGCCGTCGAAGTCCGGCTGGAGAAGGACGTGCGGTACCTGATCAATCCCGGGTCGGTGGGCCAGCCGCGCGACCGGAACCCCCGGTCCGCCTGCGCCATCTACGACTCGGACGCCCGGCTGCTCAAGTTCTTCCGCCTCGAATACAATATCGAGGAAGCCCAGCGGAAGATCCTGGCCGAGCGCCTGCCGCCGGCCCTGGCCGAACGCCTGTCGCTAGGTATCTAACCCTTCGGGTTTGCATAGCAATAGACACAGCCGTGGGGACAGGCCTGCGTATAGCTCCCGATCTCCACGGATTCGGTGCACCGGCACTCCGGCCGCTGCGAGCGGTCTTTGGCCAACGAGACACTTTCGCGCCCGGGATGGAGGGACTGGAGAAGGCGGCCGTCGATGCAGGCCGAGGCCTCGACACCGGGCACTGCGGTGAGGAAATCCTGGCTGCACGAGTAGAGCCGCAGGCCGCGGCGGCCGGCTTCTTCGGCGAGGCCACGCGCCAGCCGGATCTTCTCCTCGTCGGGCGGGTCGATATAGTCGAACCCCTGGCGGACCGCGCGGCGCCGGGCCTTCCCGTACCACTGGGCGAAGCTGAACCGGATGTCCCGGATGCCCAGCCGGCCGGCCTCCCGGGCGAGCTCGGGGAAAAATCGCAGGTTCGTCGCCTCCCGCCCCGCCTCCCGCCAGTTGAGCACGGGGTCGAACCGGAGCGAGACGCGGCCGGCGTGGCCGGCCAGCTCGACCAGCGGCTCGAGCGCGCGGAGCGCCTCCAGCGCGGGCGGCACCCCCCTTTCCAGGGGCGTCCCGCCCAACCCCGTGACCGTGAAGTGAAGATAGAGCTGATCATAGCTGCGGAGAAGGTCGCGCAGCCCATGACGATTCTCGGTCAGGTTGGCGAAGTTCTTCGACCAGAGCACGACCGTGTGGGCGGTGTCGGGGTTGAGGTCGACCGGGCGGGTCCGGCCGGACGGCCCGTGGACCAGCGCCCGGCCGCTCCGCAGTGCCGCGGCCAGCCATTCGGGAAAGAAGGCGACGAGGTCGGTCCGCCGCGAGGCGCTGATGACCCGCTTCATTTCCGTTCTCCGGAACCGGCATTTCCTTGACACATGTGAGCCATGACTTTTATATTGTAGCGGACGTGGTGATACCCCTCAATGTCTATGCTGAGCGCTGAAAAACTCGCCAAGAGCTACGGCCGGCGCATGGTCGTCGCGGGCGTCGACATCCGCGTCGGGTCGGGCGAGATCATCGGGCTCTTCGGGCGCAACGGCGCGGGCAAGACGACCACCTTCCAGATGATCGTCGGCCTGGTCAGGCCCGAGCACGGCCGGATCGACCTCGACGGCCGGGAAATCTCCGGCTGCACGGCACCCGCCAGGGCCCGGCTGGGCATCACCTACCTTCCCCAGGAGAACTCGGTTTTCCTCAAGGCCACGGTCGAGCAGAACCTGAGGCTCATCCTCGAGCTCCTCCCCTACAGCCGCGCCGAGCGGGAGCGGATCTCGCGGGAGCTCCTGGACGAGCTCGGCCTGCTGCCGCTCGCCTGCCAGCCCGCCCACAGCTTGAGCGGTGGCGAGCGGCGGAAGCTCGAGATCTGCCGATCGCTCGCCCTCAGACCCAAGTTCCTGCTCCTCGACGAGCCGTTCACCGGCATCGACCCCCTGACGATCATCGAGCTCCAGAAGATCATGCTCCGGCTCAAGGAGAGGGGCATGGGCATCGTCATCTCCGACCACAACGTGCGGGATACGATGCGGATCACGGACCGGGCCTACATCCTGGACGAGGGCGAGGTCCTGATCGAGGGACGCCCCGAGGAGATCGCGGCGAGCCCCGTCGCCAGGAAGCGGTTCCTGGGGAATGATTTTGAGCTGGCCGCGGCGAACGCCGGCGTCACTCGGAAAAATAATGGTCGCCCAGTGTCTCCCCGAGGAAATAGAGGAACAGGAAAAAATAGAGAATAAGCAGGATGGCATAGAAGGCGAGCACGGGCAGGGGTGAGCCGAAGATCAGGCGGAAGAAGGACACGCCGACGACCTGGGCGGTGAACCAGAGAGAGATCACCCAAAGGGCCGTTACGAAGACCCAGTCGACCAGCTTGGCCCTGAGCTTCATGGACAGGGACACCGGCCCCCCGGGTCCCTCCTCCGCTACCGCCTCTTCCGTCTCTTCTTCCACGTGGTCTTTCTCCTGGCCCGGGGTTTGCCGGTTCTGTTCGCCGGTGTCGCCGAACGGCAGCGCCGCCTGGGTGATCTTCTCGGGGATGCCGATGCCCGAGTCGGTCGTCCACTCGCGGCTGATCGACTTCGGCTCCGCCCGGGTCTCGTCTTCCGGCTCGACGGCCGCGGGGGTTTCCCGGATCCGGCTGGCCCAGGGAGGCAGGGACCCGGTATCCGGGAGGCGCCCCGTTTTAGCCGGGACCTCATCGGTCGTCGGGGCGGGGCCCGTCATTTCCTTGGTCCTGAAGACGAGCTCGTCCTCCTCGAGCGACACTTCATATTTCTTACCGCCATCTTGGTCCGGCTCTTCCAGCTCGGCCGTCCCGGGCTCTTCCTCCAGGACCTCTTCCTCGACTTCTTCTTCTTCTTCTTCTTCTTCTTCAGCCTTTCTTCCTCTTCTTCTTTTTCTTCGACCGCAAGCTCCCCCGCCTCTTCTTCGGGCAAATCTTCGACTTTCCCGACGGTCCCGGCCCCGCTCCCCATGTCGGCCGCGAGCGCGCCGGTCACCTCTCCAGTCGTTCCGGCCTCCGCCTCTTCCTCGAGCTCGGCGGCCGGCTCTTCCAGCTCATGGGTGTGCTTTTTGTCGCCGGCCTCGTCGTCACCATCTTCCTCCTCCCCGTCCTCCTCCTCTTCCTCGAGCTCCGCCTCAAGCTCCGGCTCTTCGCCGGGTTCCTTCTTCTCCGTTTCTTCCCCTTCGGCTTCTTCGTCGTCGATGATCTTGTCTCCGGGGATCTCCTCTTCGACGAACTCATCCTCGGGGAAAAGGAGCTGGGTTCCGCAGTTGTTGCAGTACTTGTCCTGCTCGTCGATGATGGCTTTGCAGTAGGGGCAGCGTCGAATGGCCATTAGCTAATTTATAGATAGAAAAAGGGATAATGTCAATCGCATAGCACCAGTGCCTTTGAGTGATGTCGGCCCTGAATGGCACCCGGCCAGGCGCTGGAAATTGACACAGCATCCGAAATCGTCTAAAAATATGCCCGTGGGCGATTAACTCAGTGGTAGAGTGCTACCTTCACACGGTAGAAGTCACAGGTTCAAATCCTGTATCGCCCACCATACCTTATCCCGGAACATCGTCCTGAATATCCCCTCCTAATTCATTTAGGAGGGGTAGGGGTGGTCAATATCGACGCTTAGAGTCTGAAGGTTGTTCCGGGCGCTATCTAAACGCCAACCATTTCGAAGCCCCTCCTAATTACATAGGAGGGGAAGGGGTGGTTAATATCCAAAGTCGAAGTCTGGGAAGGCGTTTTGGGAGCTATCTTTACGCCAACCTGATCATATCCCCTCCTAATTCATTTAGGAGGGGTAGGGGTGGTCAATATCGACGCCTAGAGTCTGAAGGATGTTCCGGGGGCTATCTCAACGCCTACCTTGTAGTCCCCTCTTGATTAACAGGGGGCCGATCTACTTCCGCCGACGCACATCGAGATAGACGGCGCCCAGGACGACCAGGCCCTTGATGATGTATTGCAGCGAGAAATGGACGCCGGCCTGGTTGAGGCCTTTGTCGAGGATGCCGATGATCACCGCGCCGATCAAGGTGCCGGGCATCGTGCCGATGCCGCCGGTGAAGCTCGTGCCGCCGACCACCACGGCGGCGATAGCGTTCAACTCGAATCCCTGACCGGCGGCCGGCTCGGCGGAGTACAGTTGCGAGGCATGAACCAGCCCGGCGAGTCCCGCCAGCAGCGAGCAGAGCACATAGACGGCGGTTTCCCGGCGCGCGAGCGGGATGCCGACGTAGTGCGCCGCTTCGCGGTTGCCGCCGATGGCGTAGAGATGCTGGCCGAACGCCGTCCGATGCAGCAGCAGCGCCGTGAAGGCGAAGGCGCCCAACATGATCAACGCCGGCACCGGGACGACGCCGAAGAGCCGCGCGTTGCCGAGCGCCAGGAACACCGTCTCCGAATCCGGAACAGGCAGGGGGCGCCCTTCATTGAAACGCAGGGCCGCGCCGCGCGCCACCAGCATCGTCGCCAGGGTGATGATGAACGGCGGCATCCGGGTGCGCGCCGCGCACGTTCCGTTCACCAGGCCAAACGCCGCGGCCGTGGCGACCCCGGCGAGCGCCGCCCCGGGCCAGCCCGCGCGCGGCAGCACGGCCACCGCCACGGTGCCGGCCAGGGCCACGACGGCGCCCACGCTCAGGTCAATGCCGCCGATCAGAATGGCCAGCGTCATGCCGAAGGCGAGGATGGCGTTGATGGAAATCTGCTGCGTCAGGTCGAGCAGATTGCCCACAGTGACGAACCGCCCGCCGGGCACGAAGAGGGCGAAGAACGCCACCAGCAGCCCGCTGGCCAGACAGCAACGGCAACAGTCGGTGCAGTGTTCTCATTGTCAGTTCCTTGTCAGTTCGGCCATGACCTCCTCGGCCGTTATGGACGGCGAGGGGGTTTCGCGAACGATCCGCCCGTCGCGATAAAGCGCGAGCCGGTGGGACAGGTTCATCACTTCCGGCAGGTCCGAGGAGATCAGCACGACCGCCAGGCCTTGCTCGACGGCGCCGCCAATAATGCCGTACATCTCTTCGCGGGCGCCCACATCCACGCCTCGCGTCGGCTCGTCCAGGACCAGGATCTTGGGGGGGCGCTCCATCCATTTCGCGACGGCGGCCTTCTGTTGGTTGCCTCCGGAGAGATTGACGATCGGCTGTTCGGAGCCGGCCGCCTTGATGGCGAAATTGCGGATGGCGCGGCGGATGATCTCCGCGCGACGCGCGGGGTTCACCCGGCAACCGCGGTTCCATTCGCGCACCCACGGCAGGGCGAGATTGAATCCCAGGGAATCGGTCATGACGAGTCCCTGGCGTTTCCGATCTTCCGGCACGAGCACGATGCCGGCCGCCAGCGCGTCGCCCGGCCGGCGAAGCGTCACCGCGCGGCCATCCACCAGGATCTCCCCGCTTTCGGCCGGGGCGATGCCGAACAGCGTCCGGGCCAGGTCCGTGCGTCCGGCCCCCACCAGCCCGGCGAACCCGAGCACTTCGCCGTAGCGCAGCTCGAAGCTCACGTCGTTGACCTGCGCGTTGCGCAAGTGCCGCACGCTGAGCGCAACCGCGCCGGGCCGCCTTGGCGGCCGTGGATCACGCCCGCGCAGCTCGCGACCGACCAGCCAACGGATGAGTTCGGCCTGGCTGAGTTCGGCGGACGCCTGGGTGCCGACCGAGCGGCCGTCGCGCAGCACCGTGATCCGGTCGGCCAGCCGCTGGATCTCTTCCAGCCGGTGCGAAATGTAGATGATGCCGACGCCCTGCGCGCGGAGTTGGCGGAGAATGGCGAACAGCCGTTCGGTCTCCGCTCCCGAAAGCGACGCCGTGGGTTCGTCGAGCACCAGCAGGCGCGCCTTGACCGAGAGCGCCCGCGCCATCTCCACCAACTGCTGGCGCGCGACGCTCAGGCTGCCGACGCGCGTCCGCACGTCGCCGATTTCCGGCAGTCCGAGGTCATCGCGAAGGCGTCCCGCCTCGCCGATCATCCGCCGGCGGTCGAGCAGTCCCCAGGATCGCGGTTCGCGTCCGAGAAGGATATTCTCGGCGACAGACAGGTTGGGCGCCAGCGACAATTCCTGGTGGATGAGCCGGATTCCGAGCCGGTTCGCGGCGGCGACATCGGGGATGTCCACACGTTGTCCGTCGTGGAAGACCTCGCCGGCGTCGGGACGATAGATGCCGCCGAGGATCTTGATGAGCGTGGATTTGCCCGCGCCGTTCTCGCCGAGCAGCGCGTGAACCTCGCCGGCCCGCAACTCGAAGTCCACGCGGTCCAGCGCCACGATGCCGCCGAAGCGTTTCGTCACGCCGCCCAGTCGCAAAAGAGGTGGAGCGTCGGGGGACACGGCTCAGTGCCCTTTGAAGAACTCCGCCGCGTTCTCGCGCGTGATGAGTTGCACAGGGACCTTGATGTCCTTGGGCACCGGCTTGCCGGCCAAGTGGTCGTAGGCCGCTTCGGCGGCCATTCGGCCGATGACCTTGGGGAATTGCGCCGATGTGCTGTGGAGCTTGCCGGCCAGGATGGCGCGCACCCCTTCCTGCGAGCCGTCCACGGTCACGACCATGACCTGTCCGAGCCGGCCGGCGGATTCAATTGCGGAAAGGCAGCCGAGCGCGCCGGGATCGTTGATCGGGAAGGCGGCGTCGAGCGCCGGGAACCGGCCCAAGAAATCCCGCATCACCGGGCGCACGGCTTCGGTGGTCCCCTTGGCATCCTGGGTGTCCAGCAACATCATGCCCGGATGCTTCGCCATCTCGGCCTTGAATCCGGCCACGCGGTCAATACAGGCCTTATTCACCGAATAGTGGATAATGACCACTTGCGCTTCCGGCTTCACCTTCGCGAGCGCCTCGCAGGCCAGCCGTCCGGCCTCCACGTTGTCGCTGGCGACCTGGCAGAGCACCAGATCGGGATCACTCACCGGAGCGTCAATGACGATGACCGGGACATACTGCCGTCTCGCCTCGAGGAGCGACCCCTTGACGCCTTCCCAATTCACGGGATTGAGGAACAGCGCGGCCGGTCTCTGCTGGAGCACGTCCGCCACGTCGCCTTTCTGTTTCAGGCTGTTGAATTGGGCATCGAGCGTCACGAGATGATCGCCGTGCGATTCGACGACGCGCCGGATGCCCTCGTCGAGCTCGACAAAGAACGGATTGTTCATCGTCTGAAACGACACCGCGAACAACCGCCCGGCGCCTAGCGAGGCATCTTTGTCCTGTCTCCCGCAGCCGGCCATTATCAGTCCGATGGCGCAGACCAACAGAAGCCTCATGGCGTTGGGTACGGCTGAGTCTGATGCCGGGATCTTCCTTCTCTGGTAAATCATAGGAAACGAGGATACCCAGGTCCCTGACAGGAGTCAATGGCTCAGCGCCCGGGGTCGGGCCGGCGGTGGCTCTCCGGGGAAGATCCCTGGTTTTCGGCGCTTTGGCTCTTTCCGCTGATATCTCCACACGTTAAGAGTCACCGACCCTTGAGGCCAGGTCTGCCTGAAAAAACAGTCAGCCCGGACGCGGAGGGCCAAAGAGGAAATGACCGGAACGCGCCGGCGGCGGAGTCGGTTGTCATATTCTCATGCATATAATATAGTTAATTCGCTCTTACTTTTTGCCCGCCGATAGAGGACCACACATGGGTTGGGAATCTCGAGGACCGTTCCGCGTCGCGGTGGCGCAAGCTTTGAAAGCGCTTTTCCGCCGGCTCGGCGGCCGCGCTCCCCGTCCGGCTGAGAAGCCCCTGCGCGACGAACTGCTGAGCATCGAAAGACTGGAAGAGAGGGCGAGAGCGCTCGCGGCCAGGTTCACGCTCGACCCGAACCCCCGCCGCGCAGGCGCGGAACGTCCTGCCGCGCTTCGAGGACAACGCCCGCGTCCTTCGCGAGGCCTACCTCACCCTGGCCGACGACGTGCACCGGGGGGAGTTCGTCACCCCCGCGGCGGAATGGCTCCTCGACAACTTCCATCTCGTGGCGTCCGAGATCCTCGACGTGCGCCGGAACCTCCCGCCGGGCTACTATCGCGAGCTGCCCAAGCTCGCTTTGCGGGAGCTCGCGGGCCACGCGCGCGTCTATGCCCTGGCCGAAGAGATCATCCGCCACAGCGACAGCCGCCTGGACCGGCAGCAGCTGGTGCGCTTCATGAACAGCTTCCAGACCGTGGCTCCGCTCACGATCGGCGAGCTGTGGGCCTGGCCGAGCATGCTGAAGCTGGCCCTCATCGAGAACCTGCGGCGGCTCGCGGAGGAGATGCTCGAGGCCCGCGCGGCCGTCCGGGCGGCCGACGCCTACGTGGCGCGGATCGACGCCGCCGGGCACGGGAAGCCGCCGCCGCTGCCGAACGCACCTCCACACCGGCTACGTCCATCAGCTCCTCGAACGCCTGCGCGAGTACGGCCCTCGCCTGTCCGCCGTCCGCGCCGCCGTCGAAACGCACCTCTCCGCCCAGCAGATGACCTCCGAGGACGCGATCCGGAGCGAGCATCAGCGCCAGGCCGCGGCCCAGGTCTCGGTGGCGAACGTCATCACCAGCCTCCGTCTCTGCTCCGCGCTCGACTGGAGCCAGTACTTCGAGGCCGTCAGCCTGGTCGAGCGCGTGTTGCAGCGCGACCCGGCCGGGGCTTACGGGAGCATGGACTTCCTGAGCCGCGACCGCTACCGCCAGGCCGTGGAGGAGCTGGCCGAGCCCACCGGCGAGGCGCAGTTGGACGTGGCTCTGCGGGCGGTCGAGAGCGCCCGCCAGGCCGTGGAGAGCGGACAGGCGGCGGATCGCGCCGCCCACGTCGGCCACCACCTCATCGGCAAGGGCCGCCCCGACCTCGAGACCGACGTCGCCTATCGACCCCGCTTCGCCCGGCGGGTGCGGCGTTTCGTCTTCGCCCACGCGACCGCCGTCTACCTCGGATCGATCGGGCTCCTGACGGCCCTCCCGCTCGGCCTCGGGCTCGCCTACCTCCATGAGCAGGGCTCATCGCTCTGGGTTCAGGCCGCAGCGGCGCTGCTCCTGTCGCTTCCGGCCAGCGAGGTGGCGATCGCCTTCGTCCAGCGCCTGGCCGCCCGTTGGGCGCCGCCGCGACGCCTCCCCCGCCTCGAATTCCCGGCGGGAATCCCCGACAACGCGCGAACCATGGTGGTCGTGCCGACGCTGCTGACGAGCGTGCCCGCCGTGGCCCGGCTGATCGAGCACATCGAGGTCCTGGCTCTCGGAAACCTCGATCCGCGCATCCACTTCGCGATCCTCAGCGACTTCGTCGACGCCCCCGCGCGCGAGATGCCCGAGGACGAGGCGATCCTCTCCGCCGCCCGGGCGGGGATCGAGGCCCTGAATGCGCGCTACGGCGAAGGGCATGCGGACCGGTTCTTCCTGTTCCATCGCGTGCGCCAGTGGAACCCGGGAGAGAACGTCTGGATGGGCTGGGAGCGCAAGCGCGGAAAACTCGAGGAATTGAACCGCCTTCTGCGCGGGGCCACGGACACGAGCTTCTCCGTGCAGGTCGGCGACGTGGCGATCCTCCCCGGCGTGCGCTACTGCCTCACGCTCGACTCCGACACCCGCCTGCCGCGGGACGCCGCGAAGAAGCTGATCGGCATCATCGCCCACCCCTTGAACCGCCCCCGCTTCGACGCCCGCCTCGGCCGCGTCACCGAGGGCTATGGGATCCTGCAGCCCCGGGTCAGCGTGACCATGGCCAGCGCCGCCGGCTCGCTCTTCGCCCGCCTCTACGCCGGCCACACCGGAGTCGATCCCTACACCACCGCCGTTTCGGACACCTATCAGGACCTGTTCGGCGAGGGGATCTTCACGGGCAAGGGGCTCTACGACGTGGACGCGTTCATGGCCGCCCTCGAGGGGCGCGTGCCCGAGAACGCCCTCCTCTCGCATGATCTCTTCGAAGGGATCTACGCCCGCACGGCGCTCGTCACGGACGTGGAGGTGGTGGACGACTATCCCGCGAGCGTCCTCGCCCATGCGCGGCGCCAGCACCGCTGGGTGCGGGGCGATTGGCAGATCCTCCGCTGGCTGTTCCCCTGGGTTCCGACCCGCTCCGGCCTGAGCGCAACCGGCTGCCCCTCATCTCGCGCTGGAAGATCTTCGACAACCTGAGGCGCAGCCTCGTGCCCCCCGCGACCGTCGCCTCGCTCCTTCTGGCCTGGGCGATCCTGCCGGGAAGCCCGGCGGTCTGGACGGCCGCCATCCTGGCCGCCCTGGCCTTTCCCCTTTATCCGCTGCTCCTGGAGGCCGCCTCGGGTCCCAGGCCGCAACAGCCGTGGCGGGTGTTCCTCCGCGCCGCGTGGAAGGACGGGAAGACCGTGCTCGCTCAGATCTCGCTGCAGCTCACGTTCCTGGCCAGCCAGGCTTACGAGAGGACCCACGCGATCGTGCTGACCCTCGTCCGTCTCGCGGCGACCCGGCGCCGCCTGCTGGAGTGGGAGACGGCCGCGGCCAGCGAAGCCCGCGGGGCCGGCAAGGCGAGGCGGGCGAGCGCGCGGCTGTTCCTGGTGGAGATGATCGCGAGCCCGCTGGTCGCGTTGAGCGGCCTCCTCCTGGTCTCGCTGGTGCGCCCGGGCGCGCTCCCCGCGGCCGTCCCGGTCCTGGCTTTGTGGGCGGCCGCGCCGCTCATCGCCTATGCGCTGAGCCGGCCCGTGCGTACCGCGACGCGTCGAGCTGGGGGAAGAGGACCGCCGGTTCCTCCGTCTCATGGCCCGCAAGACCTGGCGATACTTCGAGGCGTTCATGGGCCCCGAAGACCACGGCTTGCCCGCGGACAACTTCCAGGAGACGCCGGAACCCCGGATCTCCCACCGGACGTCGCCCACGAACATCGGCATGGGGCTGCTCGCCACCCTGGCGGCTCACGATCTCGGCTTCATCCGGACGGACGAGCTCGCCTCCAGGATCGACGCCACGCTGACCACGATGGAAGGCCTCGAACGCTTCGAAGGCCACCTGCTCAACTGGTACGACACGCAGAGCCTGGCGCCGCTCCCGCCGGCCTACGTGTCCACCGTCGACAGCGGCAACCTCGCGGGCGCGCTCATGACCCTGGCGGAAGGGCTGCGCCAGGCGAGCCGGCAACCGCCGCCCACGGCCGAGCCGGCGGTCGATCTCTCCCCAACGCCTCCTTGACCTGGCGGGCCGCGCCGCCCGGTTCGCGGACGGGATGAACTTCCGGTTCCTCTACGACCCGCAGCGCCGGATCCTCTCCATCGGCTATCGCCTCGCCGACGCCGAGGGGCCGGGCCGGCTGGATGCTTCCTACTACGACCTCCTGGCCTCGGAATCGCGGCTGACGAGCTTCATCGGCATCGCCAAGGGCGACCTCCCCGAAACGCACTGGTTCCACCTGGGACGGCTCATCACCAGCGTGGACGGGATGCCCACCCTCCTGTCGTGGAGCGCCACCCTGTTCGAGTACCTGATGCCGCTCCTCGTCATGAGGAGCTTTCCGGAAACGCTCCTCGACCAGACGTGCCGGATGGCCGTGCGGCGGCAGATCGAGTACGCGGCGGATCGCGCCGTGCCCTGGGGGATCTCGGAGTCCGCCTACAACCTCGTGGACCGGCACGACAACTACCAGTACAAGGCCTTCGGCGTCCCCGGCCTCGGCCTGAAGCGCGGCCTGGGCGACGAGCTGGTGGTCGCTCCCTACGCCACCGCGCTCGCCGCCGTGCTCGATCCGACGGAGGCCGCCCGCAACCTGCGGCGCCTGGCCAGGGAAGGTCTCGAAGGCGCCTACGGCTACTACGAGGCCATCGATTACACGCATGGGAAGACCGACGAGCCCGAAAGCGCCGGGAGAAGAGCGGGCCCCCCCGGGGGAACGGTGGTGCGAACCTTCATGGCCCATCACCAGGGGATGACTCTCGTGTCCCTCGCCAACGTTCTCCTCGGCGATCCGATGGTGAAACGCTTTCACGCCGACCCGCGCGTGCAGGCCACGGAGCTGCTGTTACAGGAGCGGGTCCCGCGCCTGGCGCCCATCACCCAGCCGCGACCGGTCGAAGAGACCCGCGTGGCCGGCCCGCTGCCCGCGCTGGCCATTCGCCGCTTCCGGTCGCCGCACACGCCGTTCCCTCACGCGCAGTTCCTGTCCAACGGCAACTACACGGCCGTCGTGACGAATGCGGGAGGGGGCGCCAGCTTCTGTCGAGGCCGCGCGGTCACCAGGCACCGGGAGGATCCGACCCGCGACCCGGGGAGCCAGTTCCTCTATCTGCGCGACGTGCGGAGCGGCTCGGTGTGGTCGGCGACTTTCCACCCCACCGCCAAGGAGCCGGAGGACTACCTGGTCTCGTTCCTCGCGGAGAAGGCGACCTTTCGCCGCCGCGACGACGACATCGCCACCCAGCTCGACATCGCGGTCTCGAACGAGGACGACGTCGAGGTGCGGCGCCTGGCGGTGACCAACCACAGCGATCGTCCCCGCGAGATCGAGATCACGAGCTATGCCGAGATCGTCCTCGCCCCGCCGGCCGACGACCTGGCCCACCCGGCCTTCGGCAAGCTGTTCGTCGAGACGGAATACCTTCCCGAGAGCGCCGCCCTCCTCTGCCATCGCCGGGCGCGCGCCCCCGACGAGCCCGGGGCCTGGGCGATCCACGTCCTGAGCCTCGAAGGACGGAAGCAGGGGCCGGTGGAATGGGAGACCGACCGGGCGCGCTTCCTGGGTCGCGGCCGCGGTCCCGAGAACCCCCAGGCCCTCGACGGACGCTCCCTGTCCGGCACGACCGGGTTCGTGCTCGACCCCGTCGTCAGCCTCCGGCAGCGCATTCGCCTCGCGCCGGGCGGCTTCATGAGGCTGTCCTTCGCCACGGGGATGGCCTCCTCCCGGGAGACGGCCCTGGCCCTCGCCCAGCGCTACCACGAGCCGAGCGCCGCGGCGCGAACCTTCGCCCTCGCCTTCGCGCACGCGCAGAGCAGCCTCCGCCACCTCGGCATCTCGAGCGAACAGGCCTTGCTCTTCGAACGCCTGGCCTCGCGGGTGCTGTATGCCGACGGATCGCTCCGCGCGAGCCCGGAGATCCTGGCCCGCAGCACCTTCGGCCAGGAAGGCCTCTGGCCGCACGGCATCTCGGGCGATCTCCCCATCCTCCTGGTGCGGGTCGTCGAGGAGGACGACCTGCCGCTGGTGCGCCAGGTCCTGCAGGCGCAGGAGTACTGGCGGCTCAAGGGGTTGAGCGCCGACGTCGTGATCCTCAACGAGCACCCCGTGAGCTATCTCGACGAGATGCACGCGCTGCTCGCGGCCCTCCTCGACAACGGGCCCTGGAGGACCTGGAAGCATCGGCCCGGCGGGGCCTACCTGCTTCGCGGGGACCGCATGACCGAGGCCGAGCGCATCCTCCTCGCGGGCGTGGCGCGCGCCGTCCTGAGCGGCGAGCGGGGAGAACTGGCCAACCAACTCGACCGGCCCGAATCGCGAGTGGCCGGAGCCGGAGGAATCCATGCCCTCCGCGGAGCCGAGCCCGGTCGCGCGCTCCGCCGGCGCCGGCGGCCGTGCCCCCCCTCGCCCTGGCGAACGGCCTGGGCGGCTTCGCCGACGACGGGCGCGACTACGTGATCGTCCTTGAAGCGGACCAGGAGACGCCCCTGCCTTGGGCCAACGTCATCGCCAACCCCGCGTTCGGGACGGTGGTCACGGCTTCGGGGTCGGCCTACACCTGGTCGGAGAACAGCCGCGAGAACCGCCTGACGCCGTTTCGCCAACGACCCCGTAACCGACCCCACGGCCGAGGCGCTCTTCATCCGCGACGACGAGACCGGAGAGACCTGGTCCCCCACGCCGGGCCCGATGCCCCGCACGGGAGGGGACGGTCGCTTCGTGATCCGGCATTCCGCCGGGCTGACCCGGTTCGCCCGCGTCGCGCACGGCCTGCGCCACGACCTCGAGGTGTTCGTCGACGCGAAAGACCCGGTGAAATTCTCGCTGCTCACGCTCACGAACGACAGCGGCAGGGCGCGTCGCCTGAGCGTGTTCGCCTACAACGAGTGGGTGCTCGGGCCGCCGCGGGCGGGCCAGAGCAGGCACGTGGTGACCGAGCTCGACTCCGCGACCGGAGCGGTCCTGGCCAGGAATCCCTACAACCAGGAATTCGCGGGGCGCGTGGCTTTCGCCCACGCGAGCGAAGAGCTGCGCTCGGCGACCGGAGATCGATTGTCGTTCCTCGGCCGCAACGGTTCCCTGGCCCAACCGGCGGCGCCTGCGCGGCAAAGCCCTCTCGGGCCGCTTCGGAGCGGGGCTCGATCCCTGCGCCGCGCTGCAGGTCTCCGTCACTCTGGCCCCGGGGGAGACCCGCCACCTTGTGTTCCTGGTCGGGCAGGGGAAGGACGGGGATGAGGCCCGCGAGCTTGTCGGCCGGCATGGCCGCGTGGACGCCGCGGAGATCGCCCGGGAGGCCGTGCGCCGGAGCTGGGACGATATCCTCGACACGGTCCAGGTCCGCACGCCGGACGACTCCTTCGACCTGATGATGAACCGCTGGCTGCTCTATCAGGACGTGAGCTGCCGGCTGTGGGCCCGTTCCGCTTACTACCAGCCGGGCGGCGCCTTCGGGTTCCGCGACCAGCTTCAGGACGTCATGGCCCTGACGCTGGCCCGGCCGGAGTCTCATTCAGAGAGCACCTGTTGCGAGCCGCCGGCCGGCAATTCCTCGAAGGCGACGTCCAGCACTGGTGGCACGAGCGGAGCGGCCGGGGCACCCGCACGCGCTGCTCCGACGACCTGTTATGGCTTCCCCACGCGGTGGCGCACTACGTCCGGACGACGGGAGACGCGGGCGTCCTCGATGAGCCGGTGCCCTTCCTGGAGGCCCCGCCGCTCGCCCCGGAAATGCAGGACGCCTACGTTCAGCCCCGCGTCTCAAACGAAAAGAGCCCGATCTTCGAGCATTGCCTGCGCGCCATCGACCGGGGACTGACCGCGGGCGCTCACGGCCTTCCCCTCATGGGGAGCGGGGACTGGAACGACGGCATGAACCGCGTGGGACGGGAAGGGCGCGGAGAGAGCGTCTGGGTGGGCTTCTTCCTCCACACGGTCCTGAGCGAGTTCGCGCCGCTCTGCGAAGCCCGGGGGGACCCGGCCCGGGCCGAGCGCTACCGCAGCGAGGCCCGCCGGCTCGGCAACATGCTGGAGCAGACCTGGGACGGCGAGTGGTACCGGCGCGGCTACTACGACGACGGCAAGCCTCTCGGCTCGGCCCAGAACGACGAGTGCCGGATCGACGCGATCGTCCAGTCCTGGGCGGTGCTCTCGGGCGCCGTTCCCGTTCGCTACGCGGAACGCGCCATGGACGCCGTCCGCACCCACCTGGTGCGGCGCGGACCTCAAGTCATACTGCTTGCTCACCCCGCCCTTCGACGGATCCAGCCAGGATCCGGGGTACATCAAGGGCTATCCGCCCGGCGTGCGTGAGAACGGCGGCCAATACACCCACGCGGCCCTCTGGGTCGTCATGGCCATGGCCCGGCTGGGCAGCGGCGACGAGGCGGTGGAGCTCTTCCACATGCTCAATCCCGTCAACCATACCAGGACCGCGGCCGGTGTCGGCCGCTACATGGCCGAGCCCTATGTCATCGCCGGAGACGTCCACGCCGACCCGGCAACACGCCGGGCGCGGCGGCTGGACCTGGTACACCGGCTCCGCGGGCTTGATGTACCGCGCGGGCCTCGAGAGCATCCTCGGGCTCCGGCGGCGGGGCTCGACCTTCGAGATGGACCCCTGCATCCCGTCATCCTGGCCTGACTACGCGATCGTCTGGCGCTTCGGCCGGACGCGCTACGAGATCGCGGTCTCGAATCCGGAACGCCGCTGCCGGGGGATCGCCGAGGCGGAACTGGATGGCGCGCCGGTCGACCCCGGCTCCATCCCTCTCGCCGATGACGGCGGCACGCACCGAGTCCGCCTGGTGCTGGGAGACCGGAAGCCCTCCGTCCCGCCTGCTGCCGACCCCGGCGCCCCCGCTTCTGCCTGAGCCTGGCAGGTTGCCCTTCGCCTCTTTGAGCAGCTTCAACTTGATGTCGGAATGGACTCTTGAGCGCGGGAGGCGTCAAGGAAGCGGGCTTATTGGCATGTTTGTTGCAGTCATAACTGGGCCGAATGGCAACCGCCATAGCCGTTTCCCTGCCGCGTGTTAAGCCTCGCCCACCCGCGTTATATTACTCGGGCTTGAGATGGGCCCGCGCTTTCATTTCGTTGACCATCGCTTCCCAGTGAGAGCGCAGGCAAGGCGGGTTTCTCAGGCTGTCCAGAACATAGCTGCGGTCGGCGCGGTCGATGTCGAGCACGGCCGTGATCATCTCTTCTTGGTAATATCCAGCTTCGGCCAGGGGGATGCCGGATGGTTCGCGGATAAAGGACTGCCCGCTCGAGGTTTGTCTTCCGTCCGGGGATTGCCCGACGGTGTTGGCGACGCAGTGGAATATCCTGCTATTCGGCCCGACCGGCTGCTGGGCGCGGCCTGCAAGGCGCTTCCAGATCACCGCTTCGATTTCGTCCGAACTGCAGGAGGGATGAAAAAGGACCTGTGCCCCCGCCATAGCCGGAATCCGATACAGCTCAGGGTGCCGGCCGTCGCGGCAGATGACCAGTGTGCACGGGATGCCGTCGATCTCAAACAGCGAAAGCTTGTTGCCGCCCCGGCAGTACTTCTGTTCGTCCCGACCCGCCAGGTGGATTTTCGCGTACTCGTGCACGATGGCGCCGACGGGAGAAATAACGTGGGCGAGGTTGAGGTAACGGTCCGCCGTCTTGCGGAGCGTGCCGACGATCACCCAGATGCCCGACTCGGCCGCCGCCCGACATGTTTGCTGGAGCGCCTGCTCGGCGGCTTCAGGTGCCAGCTTAACGACGTCCGTAAAACAATACCCGGTCAGGCTCGCTTCCGGGAAGAGAACCACTCGGCTGCCTTCCTCAGCCGCCAGCCGGATATAGTGCATGGCACGGGCCAGGTTTCGTTCAAGGGATTTCGCCCAGTGCAACTGCACACAGGACACTTGAAGAGTCTTGTTGGTGCTCATGGCTAGCAACTGTTCAATTTCGGGTTAGGAAAGGATACTACCGCCGGCCGAGCGGCGCTGTCAACATATCCTCGGGGCGGCCAAGGAGACGTTATATGGGCGAAAAAGCCTGCTGCTCCGCTCGAAAGATCATTCACTCCCGCCCCCCTTAATTATGAGGTAATCAAAAACAGACCGCGCCCCTCAATTTGACTCCCGACGAGCTCCGATTTACTATTTCCAAGGATGGGAGAAGCAAAATCGGCACCGGGAATGCTTATCTAGGGGCGGCAAAAATCAGATGAGCGAACGTTCTCGGCAACCCGCAGCCATGCCAGCAGTGGCGCTCTTATTGTTCCTGTCCATGACTTCACTGTCAGAAGCTCAACGTTCACGCCAGGCAGGGAGTGTGGCCAAGGCCCAGGTCAGCGTCAAGGTGTATGGTTCAGGGTTCAGTCCCGCCGATCAGAAACGCGCCGCAGAGTTTTTTGAGCAAGCCGAGAGCCTCTGTGCGAGTGAAGGAGGACGGCTTTGGGGGGTTTCGCTGTGCGGTCCGATAGCCATCGTGAACCCCGCCACGCGCGCGATCGCGACCAACGAACCTCCTCCCGAGTCCAAACGACCGGCGGCCTTCGGATTTGCGAATGCCGCCCTGGAGTGGGGTGGGCAGCGCTGGACCACACTCGTCTGGCAGCAAATGCTTATCGCGGATGAACAGGGCTTTGGCGTCGGATATCTCATGCTGCATGAGCTCTTCCATCGCATCCAGCCGCAATTAGGGCTTCTCCTGCCCGATTCCAACAATGATCACTTGGATACTTTAGAGGGAAGGTACTGGGTGCAACTCGAGGGGCGCGCGCTCGAGACGGCCCTCCGGGACTCCGGCCAGGCGCGTGTCAGCGCGCTGCGAGATGCCTTGGCCTTCCGAACCGCTCGCCGAAAGGCGTTCCCCCAAGCCGCAGAAAGCGAGCGGGTTGCGGAGATCAATGAGGGACTTGCAGAGTACACGGGACTTGTCGCCGGAGATTCCTCGGGAGATGCAGCCGTTGCAACCCGCGCGATCCGGCATCTGAAGTGGGTTCTTGAGCAGCCCACGTTCGTTCGGCCCTTCGGATACGGCTTTGGAGCGGCCTACGGAGCGCTTCTTGAGACGTGGCATCCCGGGTGGACGCGTCAGTTCAGGGCAACAGACGATCTCACGAGTTCATTGATGGAGGCCGCACGTCTCCGACCGACAGAGAACGTCAACGCGGCGTCGGAGCGGTACGGCGGCGCTGAGTTGAGGATCGCTGAAGAGCGGCGCAAAGTGGAGCGGGAGGCGCGGCTGGCGGAGCTCCGGCAACGCTTTGTCGAAGGCCCCGTGCTTGTCATCCCTCGGGCCAGCAGCTTCTCCTTCGCCGGCGACATCGTTCCCCTCACGGAAGCCGGGTCTGTCTACTCAGCATTTCGCGCCCAGGTTGAGTGGGGGAGTTTAGAAGCCGAAAACGTCCTCGTGGCGGCGGCTGGCGGCACGTTAAAAGTGCCCGCGCCGGTAAAGACAGAAGGCTCGACTTTGACTGGTCAGGGCTGGAAGCTCACGCTGGCGCCGGGATGGAGCATCCGACCGGGCACTCGTCCGGGAGATTTTCAAGTTATCCGGATAGATCGCCCCGCTTCCGAAAAAAGTGCTCGGCCGAGCGGCTGACGCTCCCCCGCCCGGATAAGTCGGCCGTTCACAATTTCAGAAAAATGTTATGACGACATTTCCCGTCTTTTGCCCGCTCTCGACGTACTTGGTGGCCTCGATGATCTGTTCCATGGGGTAACGTCTGTCAATGACGGCTTTATACTTCCCCGCCTCGATGAGTTCCTTAAAGAGGACGATATCCTTTTGGCTGTCTTTGGGGATCGGGAACTTCACTTTTTTGCGGCTGAAAACAGGCGTCCATAGTACCCAAAAAATATTCTGCGCCCAGGGCCCAAGGTCCGTAGAAAAATATACCCCGCCCGGTTTTAGCAGTTTTCGACAGCGAGGGAATGAGCTTTTGCCGACAGCATCGATGACGACATCATACACTTGGTCATCTTTTGTAAAATCGTCTTTTGTATAATCGATGACCCTTTCGGCGCCAAGGGATTCCACCAATTCCATATTTTTCGTATTGCAGACGGCTGTAATTTGCGCGCCATAATACTTGGCCAGTTGCACACAGGCGGAACCGATCGACCCGGAAGCGCCATTGATCAGGATTTTATTCGATCTCTGAAAATCGATTTTCCTGATGAAGGTCATGGCCAGCACGAGCCCGTCACAGACGGCGGCCGCCTCTTCGTAGGACATGTTCACCGGCTTGATCGTGATCGAGCCTTTTTCGGGGATGCAGATGTATTCCGCATGAGCTCCAAACCGGCCCGTACTCAGCCCGAAAACCGGGTCGCCCGGCTTGAACGTTTTGACGTTTCTGCCGACGGCTTCGATCTCTCCGGCCAACTCACTGCCCAAGATATTCCTGCGGGGCCGTATCAGCCCGTTGATCGGGCGAATGATCAACCCATATTCCGGTTTTCGAAATCCGATGTCCGTCCGATTGACGGTGGTCGCATGGATCTTGATAAGGACCTCGCCATCTTTGGGAGTTGGTTTATCGACCTCTTGGAGTTGAAGAACTTCCGGCGGGCCATATTTGGTATAGACGACGGCTTTCATCAGATGTCTCCAAGAATGTCCGTATCAGCGCAGCTCGGTCAACAGCACGGTTGCTCCGCCCCGCGCTTTGGAGAGGCGGGCCGCCTCGTAGATCTCGACCTGTTCGATCAGCTGATCGTAGGGGACGGGGGGTTGGCCGGAGCGGACCATCTCCAGGAAGTTCCGCATCGAGACAGCGGCCCCGTACTGGAAGTGATTCGGCCGGATCGGCTCGGGATCGATCTTGTCGTTCTCGCCGATCAGTCCGACCGAGAAATAGGCTCCCAGGGAATCGCGAATGTCCGGGGCGATCAGGATCAGTCCCATGGTGCCGTCCGCTTTGAGGACCTGAACGACATCGCGTTCCTTGTCTCCGATATTTCGGACAGAGACGATCCCCGGCCCCAGGCCGGCGTAATTGGTGAGGAGGCCGTGGATCAGCATCCCGCCCTGGGAGAGAACGTAATGGATCTTGCCCAGCTTTTCCTTCTTGTAAAGCCAGTTCAGATCGGCGACATGGGGCAAAACCGAAGCCGAATAAACCGGCGCGTTGTGGCGCTGCGCCAAGGCGACGATCTCCCTGGCCTGTTTGCCCGTGAAAGCCAAGGGCTTGTCGATATAGGCGGGAATTCCCCGCTCCAGAAAGGGACGGATCAGATCGAGATGGTTGTGGCCATCACCCCCGGCATTGACCAGCATGACCGCGTCGATGCTTCCCAGCATGTCCTCGGGTTTTTCAACCACTCCAGGATTGTCATAGGTGGCCGCGAACTCCCGGACGGCTTGCGGGTCTTGACCCCAGACCTTGACTATCCGGGCGTCCGACATCGGCAGGCTGACGCCGCGGATCAAGCGGTTGCGCTCGGCGGCCCTGGGGAAATTCTTCTCCAGCCGCGCCTCGTCGTAGGGATTGAAAAAAGCGCCGAACCACCAGGCGTGACCGTCCACGTTCAGCATGCCGATACGGAGGGGGCCTTTCCCCTGCCCGGACGAAGGCACGGCCGCCGCCAGCAGCCAAACGGCGCCCAGTACCGTCAGCCAACCTCTCAGCAGTTGTTTTTTGGACATTGTCTTACTCCTCGTCGCAAAAAGGGATTCAACCTATTCTGCCCAAAATCTATCGGGAAGATCAAAGCGCATCTTATAGTATCGTTATCCCAGGCTATCGCATGTCTTTCAGGGAGGAGTCCTGTCGGCCCGGCTCAGCCGGCTGAGGAGAACCCGCGTGGCGGGGAAAAGCTCCCTGTACAGCCCGAGCTTTTCCCTGTAGATCGCGTGGCGCAGGGCGTCCGGTTCGAAGCGCCGCTCGCGCTTGACGAAGACATTGACCGCCTCAGCGGCCGATGCGTAGACGCCCGTGGCGATCCCGGCCAGCATGGCGGCGCCGACCAGGCTTCCCTCCGAGATCCGCGGCCGGACGAAGGGCACGCCGAAGATATCCGCCTTGATCTGGAGCCAGGCATCGGACCTGGCTCCGCCGCCCGTGGCCGTGAATTCCCGGGTCGCGACCCCCAGCTTTTCGAGCGCCAGGAGGCTGTCGACAAAGTAGAATGTCTCGCACTCCAGGATGGACTTGAGGATCTCGCCCCGCGCGGTATCGGTCTTCAGACCCAGGATGACACCGGCTGAATCGGTCATGTGGACGGGCCACATCGGCGGGTCGAAATGCGGCAGCACGAGAAGTTTTGTTGGCGCTTCGGGCATCTCGCGGTCGAGCGCGGAGTAGACGTTCGAGCCGGACGGCGCCGTGTCGGCCGCGGCAAAGGTGTCGCGGAACCACCTGACGAGGACGCCCGCCTGATTGTACAGGAACGACACGTAGAGTCCCGGCAGCACATGGTGCTCGATGTTCAGCCGCAAAGACAGCAGGCGAAGGGGCTCCCGGATCTCGCCGTAGGTCGGCGTGATGCACTCGAACGTGCCGATGCCGCAGACCGCCGTGCCGGGCCTGGTGCAGCCCGCTCCGAGCGCGTTGCAGCACTGGTCATGCCCGCCCGAGACAACCCGCACTCCGGATGGCAGGCCGAGCTCCGCCGCCGCCCGATCGGAGACCGTTCCGATGAGCGCTCCCCCCGGGACGACACGGCCCAGTTTTTTCCGCTCCAGTCCGCTCCACGAGAGCAGGACATCCGACCAGTCGTTTTTGGCGATGTCGAAGAGCAGGGACCGGTTGGCCAGGGAATTGACGGCGACGGGCTCGCAGCCGAGGAGAAACGGCACGAGGTCCGCCCAGAACAAAAAATAGTCGGCTGTCTCGAACAGGCCGGTCTCGTGATCGCGAACCCAGAGCAGCTTGGGCAGGGAATACTGCGGCCCGAGAATGTTCGGATTGATCCTGTAGAAGGCTTCCTGGCCGATTTCCCTGGCCAGGGCATCGGAATATTCCTGGCCCCTGAGGTCCGTGCACAGGATGCTGCTGCCCAATATCCGGCGATCATTCGAGACGGGCACGAACGCTTCGCCGAAAGAGCTGGTGCACAACGCCGTGACCGGATCGCGGCGCGTCCCGGAGGCCGCCGCACGGATCACCTGGCGCACTTTTTCCCAGACATCGCGGCTGTCAAGCTCCGCCCATCCGGCCCGGGGATGAAGCGCGTCATACTCGCGATATCCCTGGGCCAGGCAGCGCCCGTCGGCAGAAAAAGCGGCCGCTTTGCAGCCGGTCGTGCCCAGGTCGATCCCGAGAACGCTCATATCCTGGTGATGCCGTAATGAAGATACCGCTCGAACGCTTCCTGGAGCGGGCCCGCCAGCCGGCCGGTCGTCAACCCGACGTGATGGCGGTAGCCCTCGTGACCGATGACCTGGAGCTTCGACTGGAGGTCCGGGATCCGGGCCACTCCGGCGCAGCCGAAGAAATCGTCGGCGATCGGATCGCCCGTGATCTCGCCCTCCCCCAGATAGAAGCTGAGACGGCCGTCCTGGGTCTTGGCGCTCGAGAAGGTCACCGGCGCCGGCGCGATCCGGCCGGTGTTGCAGCCATAGCCGCAGCCGCCGCCCATCGTCTTGGCGAACATGGGATGGTCGACGATCCGGCCTTTGGCGGTCATCAGGCTCTGCGGGACCGGTCCGCAATGGAACAGGATGCACTTGTCGTCATCGTCGCCATAGTTGTTGTTCCAGTCCAGGCAGGCCGCGGCCCCGCCGGAGGCCGAAGCCAGGGCGTACATGGCGACCGCGTTGCCCACATCAAGCTCGCAGGCCGCCGGTAGCCCGCGGTCATTCAGGTCGCCGAGGATGACGCAGGGGGAAAGCTTCAGCTCCTTCTCGAGCTCGATCCAGCAGCGAAGGGACAGGGCGTCCATCGCGTATTCTTCGATGATCTCATCCAGCACCACAGAGAGCTTGACGATGCTCTTGAAGGCCGACCGGGGGACTCCACCCCAGCCGGTGTAGGACTTCAGGTGTTCCGCCTTGCGGCGGAAGACATCGTCGGTCGTGCCCTTATCCCGGACCCTTCGAATGACCTCGGACAGGTCCAGGGCTTCGGTCGTGATCCCGTAACGCTCGAGCGTCAGCTCGTCAAAACGGACGGTCTTGAAGGCCGTCGTCCGGGCGCCGATGGCGCCGACCGTGAAGCGCTTCAGGCGCCGGGTCGCCCGGCACACCCGGGCGAACCAATCGACGTGCCGGGCGAACGTTTCGCTAGCGGGATGAACGGTGTGCGGCGGAAACGTGGTGAACGGAATGCCGCACTGGCAAAACACATCCATGACGGAGAACTTGCCGCAGAAAGCGTCCCGGCGCTCGGCGGGCCCCATCTTGTCGAGCTCGTCGGGGTAGGCCTGGACCAGGATCGGGGTGCCCGCGTCGCGCAGGGCGCTGACGGCCCCGTTCTCGTCGCCGAAGTTCGGCAGGCAGAGGATGACCCCGTCGTATTGGCCGGCGCGCGTCTTAAGGAACTCCGCGTATTGCAGTCCCTGTTCCCGCGTTTCCACGGCGCCGTTGGGCGTGGCGGCCGCGTCCATCATCAGCGTCCCGTAGCCGAGGGCCTTCAGCCGGCCGCTCATCTCCCGGCGGGCGCCGGCGATCAGCGATTCCGGGAAGAACCCGCGGGTGCCGAAGTAGAGGGCGAACGTGGTCTTGCTCATGCTAGTCTCCGCTCGGGTTGATGACGGCCGCCTGGCCGGCGGCTTCAAGCTCCGTCTTCAGGATCTCAGTCGCGGCCTCATAGACCGCCTGCTGCGCCCTGGGAACGGAGAGAGGCGCCAGCTGCTCGTAGGGTTGTCGGATGGCCGTGGCGATATTGATCTTGGCGACTCCGTTCCGGACCGCCGCGATAACGAGGTTTTTCGCGATCCCAGACCCCCCGTGGAGCACGAGGGGGATCCCGGTGGCCCGGCCGATCTTTTCGAGGTGTTCCAGGTCGAGGCGCGCCCGGATCTTTTTCGCCTGCCGGGCGGCGCCGGAGATCGCCCCGTGGATGTTGCCGATGGCGACGGACAGCCAGTCGACGCCGGTTTCCCCGACGAACCGGCGGGCCTCCTCCGGGTCCGTGAAACCTCGGCCCGAGGCGAAGAGCTCATCGTACGGAGGGAGCGGCCCGGGCTCGTGGCCCATCACCGCGCCCAGCTCGGCCTCGACCGGGATGCCCGCGCCGTGAGCCAGCTCGGCGATCTTCCGGCTGCACGAGATATTCTCGCTCAGCGGCAGCCGGGAACCGTCGACCATGACGGAACCGTAGCCGGCCTGGATCGCCCGGCCGATCACCTCTTCAAAGTCCACCGCCCGATCGTCCTCGTCGATCACCGGAACGTGGTCGAGATGAAGCCCGGCGAACGGCAAGTCCCCCACCCGCTCGTATTCCTCCTCGACGGCCTCCAGGCTCCGGGCCTCGAACTTCTGCCACTCCAGGCGGGCGACCGCGATGAGCCCGAAGCTCCGGGCATCCCGCAGGGCCCGGACGACCGGTTCCATCATGGGCAGGTAGGGAATATTGAAGGCCGGGACCACGGTGCGGGCGCGCCAGGCGCGCCGGAGGAAGTCACCGTTGGCGCGGTTCGGGGTCATCTTTTTCTTCAATATAATCCAACTGCCGACCCACGGGAAAGGATTAATTTTTCCGGTCCCCGGGCGCCGCCAGGATTTTTTGCGGGCGAATCGGCGCTTGACAGCGAAACCCGATAGTCGCTAGACTTCGGCCGTGATCGAGAAGAATTCCTGGCCGGTGGTCGAGATCCGGGGCAAGCCCGATTTCGAGATGGCCATGAAGCGCATCTATGCCTGGTACGAGCAGGCGGTCATCGACCGGCCGCCCATCCGGTTTTCCGCCCACAACGCCGATTTCGCCGTCCCCCGCCACCTCGCCGGCAAGACCTGGCCGGACCTCAAGTCCCGCTGGTTCGACGCCGAATACCAGGTCGATTATTTCATCGCCGGCATCGAGGGCCGCCGCTACTATGCCGAGACCTTCCCGGTTTTCTGGCCGAACCTCGGCCCCGAGGTCTACGCGGCCTATTTCGGGTGCGAGCTCGAGTACGGCGAGACGACGTCCTATGCGGTTCCGTGCGTGCGCTCATGGGAGGACATCGGGAAGCTGGTCCTCAGCCGGGAAAACCTCTACTTCAAGAAAACCGAAGAGATCACGCGCCTGGGCCTGGAGAAGTGCGGCGGGCGCTACCTCGTCGGCTACACCGACCTCCACGGCGGGCTGGACAGCGCCGCCGCCTGGCGGGACCCGCAGCAGCTGTGCCTCGACCTGGTCTTCGACGGGGATGATGTGAAGCGGCTGGTCGGCCTGGCCATGGCGCATTTCCAGGAAGTTTACGATGACTTCGACGCCATGTTGAAGGCGGCCGGGCTGCCGTCCGTGACCTGGATGGGCATTCCCTCCTTCGGCAAGATGCACATCCCGAGCTGCGACTTCGCGGCCATGATCTCGCCCGCCATGTTCGAGGAGTTCGGACTGCCGGCCCTCAGGGAGGAGGTCAAGCCGATGACCCACAACGTCTTCCATGTCGACGGCCGAGGGGTCCTGAAACACCTCGACATGATCCTCTCGGTGCCGGAGATCCAGGCCATCCAGTGGGTCCAGGGCATGGGCCTGGACCTGCCGATCCTGCAGTGGGTCCCGCTCATCCGGAGGCTCCAGGCCGCGGGCAAATCCGTCATGGTCGACCTCCAGCTCAGCGAGCTCGAAGATTTCATCGGACGCACGGAGCCCGAGGGGCTGCTCCTGTGCATCGCCGCCGACGAGGCCGTCCAGCCGGACATCATCAGGCGCGTCGAGCGATGGTGATCGGCGCGGCGCGGTCCGGCCGGAAGCTCAACCGAACCGGCGACGACAGATATCCGGAATTCCCTTCCATCAAGCCTCCGGGGCGGGTTCGGCAGACGGTGGTATCGCCTGAGCCTTTGCTTGCTCGAGCTCGCTCACGGCATAGTACATCGAAGCGAAAGCGCACCGCATCCACATCCAGGCCACGATGACGCCTACGCCGAAGCAGAGCAGTCCGGCAAGGGCCGCACAAAAGGCCAGGACACCCGTATAGAAGATCTGGTTGGCGTGTCCCTTGGTCATCCGCCAGCTTTCCTTGACGGCGTCGACCGGCTCCATCTTTTTGTCCATGACGAGATACCGGACAAAGGCCAGCCGGCAGGCCAGGATGATGCCCGGGGCAAGCAGGAACATCATCCCGATGCCGATGATGGCCGCGACCAGGAGACCGGCCAGGACGACGTTGAGATAATTCTCAAAAACCGAGAACATGTCCTGGACATCGATTTTCTCGCCCCGGACGCACTTCAAAAAGACCCAGGAGGCGCCGAAATCAATGGGGAAGAGGAGGAGGATCAAGTAGCCGAACGAAAAGATCTTGACCAGCGCCCCCCCCGGCGTGTCGTTGCCGTCGAGCGACTCGATCATGCCCAGGGGCACATAGACCGCGGCGACGATGATGGTGATCAGAAAAAGGTCCAGGAAGAACTTTTTCATCCGTCCCCAGCCGAATCCGAACACGGAACCGGCGGTGGGAGTGAGGACGATCGTTTTTTCGTCGGTGCTGCTCATGGCAACCTCCTGGAAAGCGGCATTCACACCCAGAAAATAAGCGGAATCCACCGGGATTTCTACCACCGAAAGTCGGATTCGGGGAAAACACGACTTTAGTCCGGTTCGAGGGCGGCGCAAAAACCCGCGGTAATTTCTTGAGATTCGGGACCACTTTTGTATATCCTTGGACAAGACAGGAGGACCGTCCGGCCGATGGGTGACCTGGTTTTCGGCGTTGTTCTGGCCGTCTCTCTCGGGATCGGAACGACCGCCGTCTATCTTACGCATCGTCTACAGAGGCGGTACCGGCTCGATCATCTCAGCACTTACCTGTACTTCCAGGTGTTCATAACCGCCTTCGGGGTCTACGGTGTCGTGGGCCGGGTCCTCGTCCGGGAGGCCCTCGGTCGGCGAGGGACGGGCCCAGAAACCATCGAGACCATCGGACACTTTTTTGCCTTTCTGGGGCTGCCCTTCCTGATCCTGGCTTGGTACATGTTCCTTCGCCTGTCGCGGGAGATGGTCGATAAGGACCTCCCCCGCAGGCTCACCCTGGCCTACTTCTCGGTTTGGGGGGGCGCGTTTTTGGCCTACGGAGTGTTTCTCGTCTGGGCCAACGTTTCGGCCTGGAGCGCGAGTCAATTGAGAGATTTTGCGTCCGGCTTCACTTGGCTCTCCGCAGTCCTCGTGGCCGCGACGCTCGTCTCAGGAGTGTCCCGGCTTTTCCGACGGGCGTCCTTGATTGAGGACGAGAAAAGACGGCAGGCCATCCGGCGCTTCGGGTTGGCCTGCCTTCTCGCTTATTCGGCGGTGCTTGTTCTTTCCCCCTATATCCTTGGGCGGGGATCACTGGCCGTCGCCTATATGCTCGCTTTCTTTTCCGCCAACCTGATCCCGCTCCTGTATTGGAGAGCCCACCTCCTGAAAGCCGGTCCGGCCGCCTCCCTTCTGAGGACTCCGGCCGGAGACATGACCCGGTTCATCGAAGAGTTCAAGATCTCCAAGCGGGAGGAGGAGGTCATCCGGGAGCTGTGCGCCGGAAAAACGAACAAGGAAATCGCCGAGACGCTTTTCATCTCCCTTCAAACGGTCAAAGACCACATCTACAGGATCTACCTGAAGACGAATGTCAATAACCGCGTCCAGCTGATCAACCTCATCCAAGGCCGCGGGAGCCGGGACGGAGGATCCGCAACGGGAACCCGCGATTAAAAGCGGGGTCGTCTCCCCCCCTGCCTTCGAGACCTAATACCGTTCGCTCAGGCTGCGCTCCATCACTCGCGTGGCTGCCGTTCATCATCAGCTTCCGGCCGGCTTCCACGGTTTTTTATTCCCAGCGCTCTTTTAAGTCCCCAATAGAAGAGCTCTTCCGGAAGAAACTGCTTCGCCCGGCGGGCCAGCTTCAGCCCGGGACCGACGACATAGAGGTAGCGCGGCCGGCGGCTGGTGAGAATCCCGGCGATGCACTTCGCCACGGGCGTCGGGTCGGCTCCGTGCTGGACGCTCCGCGTCATCATCAGTTCCCACGACGTCCGCCACGGTTCATAGGCGCCCCTCCGGTCCAGGCCCGTCTGCGCGGCGTCCCCGAGATTGGACCTGAAAAAAGTCGGCTCGATCACCGAGACGTATACGCCCAGGGGCATCAGCTCCCTTCTAAGGCAGGCGCTCAGGCCTTCCAGGGCGCACTTGCCGGCGACATAGTAGCCGGAAAACGGAAGCCTGAGGGCGGCGTTGCCGGATGAGATGCCGATGATCGTGCCGCTCCCCTGCTGCCGCAGGTGCGGGAGGACCGCCTTGATCATGCGCACGGCGCCGAAGAAGTTCGTGGCAAAAGCCGCCTCGGCCTGATCGAGCGTCGCTTCCTCGACCGCGCCTCCAAGAGCGTAGCCGGCATTATTGACCAGGGCATCGATCCGCCCGGCCCTGTCGAGGATATCCTTGACGCACCGGGCGGCGGAACCGTCCGAGCGGACGTCGAGCTCGAGGAGTTCCCAGCCCCGGGGGGCGGCAGAGCCGCCGGGACGGCGGCTCGTCCCGAAGACCCGGAACCCACTCGCCGTGAGCCGGTCGGCCGTCAGCCGGCCGATGCCGGTCGAGGCCCCGGTGATCAAGACGACCTTATCGCGGTGGCGGCTCATTTCCGCAAGTCGTAAAGGACCTGGACGAGCGCGGTCTTCGTCTCCGGCTTCAGCGCCCGGCCGAAGGGCCCCATGACGGTCCCGTGATAGCCTTCGTGGATGACCTCGAGGGCGCGCTCGGGCAGCAGGCTGTACTGCGTGAAATCCGGCGGCGGGGGCTTGAACTTGGCGGCGTTCGGCGCCGGCCGTCCGTCCGGGCCGTGGCAGCCGGCACAGACCTGGGCGTACGTCTTGACGGCCTCGGCCTTGTCCTCGGGCGATACACCGTCGACGGCGGGCACGGGACCCAATATCTGCCATCTCTCGTTCATGAAATCGATGAGCCGGTCGAGCTTGTCCTTCGTAAAAACCGTAAAATAGGGCATGGCCGAGCCCTCGATCCCCTCGGTCAGCATCTTATAGACGTAGGGGCGCGTGGTGCGGATGGCCGATATCCCTTCGGGCGGGACCGTCAGGTTATCGTGCTCGGGCCCCTTGCCGTCGCCGTTCGCATTGTGGCAGAAGGCACAGCTCATGGCGTAGATCGTCGGGCCGTTATCGTAAACCGTCTCCACGTCCTTCTTATACCGGCCGAGGGCCGCTTCTTCGTAGGGCTGGAGGACGGCGGCGTAGCGGTTCGCCTCCTCGGCAGCCTTGGCCTCTATGCCCGAGAAGGCCCGGTCCTGCTGGTGCTGGCGCACGGTCAGCATGAAAAAGGCGATGACGAGGAGAATCGGCACGGCGAGCTTCAGGTTCAGCTCCTTCGCCCCTCCCCCCGCGTCGGCCACGATCCGGATGAACGCGGCAAGCGCCAGCAGGCCGAAGAAAAGGAGCACGATCGAGGTCGCATCCGGCCTGAGGACAAGAGTCAGGGTCAGCATCGGCCCGATGACGGCCTGGGCCATGATACCGAAGAGGATCCAATTCAACATGGCGGCTTTTTTCTCGCGGTTCCCGCGCGAGGTGAAGACGTAGTGGAACACGGCGCCGAAGATGATGCCCGCGGCCAGCACGTGAACGTACCTGAAGAGCCAGTGCCAGCCCAGGGCTCCCGTCAGCCTATAACCATGGGCAATGATATCTGGCCAGCCCGCCGACTGCTCGGCGGTGACGAGGACCGCCACGAAGACCGCGGGCACGCCGAGGAGGAGTATCAGGGCGATGACGCCCAGGGTCAGGTGGAGCCCCCGGCGGAGAGCCGGCAGATGGGCCAGGCCATCGAAGATGAGTGAGGCGACGATGAGGAGAGCGACGATCGCCATCCACTGGGGCGCGAACAGGCTCGTGGCGTTGAAGAACGGCACGGGATGACCGACCTGGATCAGGAGGAGCGGGCCCACGCCCAGGGCGACGGCGATGCTCTTGTGGACGATGAATGTCCGGAGGGCCCGCCTGTCCCAGGCCGCGTCGGTCGGCCCCGCCGGCCGCCGGTCCTTGAGATAATAGAAAACAGCCAGCAGAGCGGTGCCCAGGGTCAGCAGGACGAACACCAGGTGGAAGAGGAACCCGCCGAAAAGGAGCGCCTGCAAAAAGCCCTCCCCGAACGGCGGGGCCAACAGGAGCCCGGGAAGCTGGTCGGTCATGCGCCTTCCTCGGCCGACCGAATGGGGACGCTTCTGCCCCCGGGGAACGTCCCCACCGGCTGGCTCATCGCCCCGCCCCCTCCGGCCCGGTGAACGAGCGCGACGAGGGCGGGAGCTCGAGTTCGCCCTCGCCCAGCTTGAACAGGAAATCGGCGAGCTTCAGGCGCTCCTCGTCGGTCCCGGCGAAGGGGGCCATGAACGGCACCATCTCGCGGGTGTGGCTCAGGATCACGGCGATCCCGTCGCGGCTCCGGCCGCGGACCCGGGCGCCGATATCGTTGATGCCGCCGATCGTGTGGCAGACCGAACAGTCCTGCTTGAAAATATAAAGGGCCTCGGCGGTGGGATCGCCCCTCCGGCCCGCGAGCGCAAACCAAGGGGAGTTCTCCAAGAGCCCTTTTTCCTTGAAGTAGTCTTCCTCGGCGAGCAGGACCTGGTTCGAGTACATGTATCCCGGCATGACGTAGGGGCCGCGGATGAACTCCCGGACGCGCTCGAACTCGGCTGCGAAGCCCATCGCCGCGACGAGAGCCGGAATAACCAGGATTTTGGAGAGAGCGCGGGCCCGGGCCAGGCTCGAGGCAGCGAGCGCCAAGAGGATGGTCAGTCCGATGAGGTTCGCCAGCCGGAAAACCCCGGTCCGCTGCGAAAGGTGGGTGGTCAGCACCGAGTAGACGGCGAGCGTCTTGAAGCGCGACGGCACGACGGCAAGGTACCAGGCGCCGAAGAGGAGGCTCAGGGCCACGGAGAAAATGAGGATCCCGCCCAGGAGCCGGAGGACCTGCGCCCGGAGCGCGTCATCGAATTTCCGGAAAAGAAGAAAGGCCATGACGAACAGGGCGCCGAGCGCGGAGGAAAGGGCCAGCCGGAAAAGCGTTTGCGGCAGGAAGCTCGGGTTGAAAAAGGCCGAGGCGAAACCCTTGTCCCACGGCCAGCCGTCCGCCGTCAGCATGAAGCTCATGATGCCGGTGATCAGGAAGGCCGAGCCGGCGCCGATGAGCGCATAGAGCGCCCCGCAGCGCCAGCGGTATTTCCTTCGCTCCCCGGTCCAGGCGTCCCAGCGGAAAAAATAGTAGAGGAGAACCAGGAGCTCGACCGTGAAGGCCATCCACTCGAGAAACCAGGGCCAGAAAAAGACGCGGAGCATCGTCCCCAGGCCGCGCGGGTTGAGGGCGCTCGTCGTGAACCAGATGCCGACGCCGGTGATGGCGCTCACCCCCGTAATGACGATCACCGATGTCCTGAGGAGCCGGGCGGCCAGCCCCTCCCAGTCCGGCCGGTCGCGCCGGATCGCCAGGTACTCGACGATGGCGATGATCCCCATGACGCCGATGGCGACGCCGTGGCTGAGGATGACATGGATAACGGCGTTCACACCGATGACCATGCCGTTTCCGAGAAAACCGGCCTGATAAATAAGAAAAGGCATGGTCGACTCCAGATAAGCTGAGGACGCGGGGCGCCTTCCGGAACGCCCCAAGGTGAATATAGCCTCCGGCTCCAAACCGTGTCAAATCGACGGGCTTGATTTGCCAGGCGGCCCGCCCTATTATTTAAAGCGAAAGCCGCCAGCACCGCATGACCGGAGACACGCAGTTCCCCGACGTCGTCCGCCTCTTCACGACGCGCATCATCCGCCTTTTCTGCTACGGGTTCCTGTCCGTTGTCTTGGCCCTCTACCTCGCCCAGGTCGGGTTCCGCGGAGAGCAAATCGGGCTTCTCCTCAGCTTGACCCTGGCCGGCGACGCGGTCGTCACCCTCTGGCTCACGGCGACGGCCGACCGCTTCGGACGCAAACGGACGCTCCTCGCCGGGGCCTTGCTGATGTTCGGGGCCGGCGCGGTCTTCATCCTGACGCGCGACGCTGTCATCCTGATGGCCGCGGCCGTCATCGGCGTCATCAGCCCGAGCGGCAACGAGATCGGCCCTTTCCTGTCCATCGAGCAGGCGGCGCTGAGCCAGCTCCTGCCCGGCGAGCGGCGCACCCGGGTTTTCGCCTGGTACAACCTCGCCGGGTCCTTCGCCACGGCGGCGGGCGCGCTGTCGGGAGGCTGGCTGGCGCAGTGGTTGCAGGCGCGCGGAGCTTCCGCGCTAGAGTCCTATCGAGCGATCCTGGCCGGCTACGCGCTCGGCGGGCTCGTCCTGGCCGCGATCTTTCTCAGCCTCTCGCGGGCCGTTGAGGTCGAGACGGAACCCGGCGCCGCCGCGGCGCCCCGCGCCTTCGGCCTTCACCGCTCGCGCCGGGTGGTCATCAAGCTCAGCGCGCTCTTCTCGCTCGACGCGTTCGCGGGCGGCTTGATCGTCCAATCCATGATCGCCTACTGGTTCCACATCCGGTTCGGCATCGACGCCGGGATCATCGGCTCGATCTTTTTCGGCGCGAACCTCCTGGCCGGTCTCTCGTCCCTCCTGGCGGCGCGGCTGGCGGCCAAGATCGGCCTGATCAACACCATGGTGTTCACGCACGTCCCGTCGAATATCCTGCTCCTGCTCGTGCCCTTGATGCCCACGCTGCCGCTGGCCGTCGCCGTGCTCCTCCTCCGCTTCAGCATCTCCCAGATGGACGTCCCGACGCGCCAGTCCTACACGATGGCCGTCGTCTCGCCCGACGAAAGGTCGGCCGCCGCCGGCGTGACGAGCATCGCCCGTTCGGTGGGCGCCGCGCTCTCCCCCTCCCTGACCGGCATCTTTCTGGCCTCCGCCTCCCTCCTCAGCCTGCCGTTTTTCCTGTCGGGAGGGCTGAAGCTCGTCTATGACGCACTGCTCTATCGGAATTTCAGGACGCTGCCGCCGCCCGAGGAACACGAGCGACGGAACCGCCCGGCCCCGGCTCACTTGACGGTGGACTTTTCTCAACCTGTCCCGGAGAGAAGCCAAACTCAGACCGCTCTGTCCGATGGCGAGGAAGCCGATGACGAGAAGGGGAAGGGTCAGCAGAACGAAGACGACGAAGGAGAATCCGACGGCCAGCGTCTTGTCCACCCCGAACAGCCGGAGCCCGAGCACGCAGAAGAACTGATAGGCGCCTATATTGGCGGGCGCATTGGGAAGGGCCGTGCCGAAATGAACGATCAGGAAGACCGCGGCGCCGGCCCAAAAAGGCAGATGAACCTTGTAGGCCTCCATCATCAGCCAGAAGGAAAAGGCCTGGCAGGCGAACACCGGAAAGGTAAGGCCAAAAGCGGCGGCTGTGTTCCAGGTCAGCCCGATCTCGCTGAAACCGCGGCCAAGGCCCTGAAGGTCCCGGCGCAGCCGATTCAGCAAGTTCGGCGGCGAGGCTGGAGCCGCCGGCGCTTGGACGGGCCGCCTCCTCCGCCGCCCAACATAGAAGACGAACGCCGCGACTCCGGCAAGGACAACGGCACCGGCGATGTCGCCCGACCTGATGAGGTCCTTCGGGAGCGGCACCGACACGGCCGTCAGGCCGATGCCGACGGCGAGCCAGATACCCTCGGACAGACGCTCGATCGTCATCGACGGAGCAGCCCGGAGGACGTCGGCGTGCAGCCAACCCGATACGAGGTAGGCCCGGGCCAGCTCGCCCACCCGCATCGGCAGGACCTCGTTGAGGAAGAGGCCCGCGTAGATAGCCTGCGTCGTCCGGAGAAACCCGAGGCGGCCGACAGGCCGGAGCAGGATATCCCATCTCAGTCCGGCGCAGGCGTAGCTCAGCACGTCCAAAAGCAGGGCGAGGGCGACCAGCGGCCAGCTGAGGCGCGCGGCGTTTTGGAACAGCCGGCCCAACTCGATATCGTGCAGCACCCAAACCAGGAAGATGACCGCCAGGAGATAACCCAGGATGGCGTTTCTTGCGCCGGCCTGGCGATGACCCGCCGGGGGCCGCTCCCCGCCTCCCGGGCCCCGGCGATCATTCATCCGGAAGCTCTCCGCCGTCGACCGAGGCGACCTTGTTCAGGGCCAAGATCAGCCGGGGAAGGTCCATCACGTTCTGGTAGATTTCGTAGCGGGGTTCCCAGCTCGTGGCGAACTTCTTTTTATACTGGTAGAGCCCCGTGTAGCTGAAAAGGAAATTCAGGCGCTGGAGGAAGAAATGGACGGCGCGCTCCTCGGCCGAAGCGTTCTCGCCCTCCTGGAAGCCGGACATGGGAGCCATGCCCAGGTTGAACCGCGTAAAACCCTTTTCCCGCTGCCTGTCGAAGAGCTTGATGAAGAGATAATCCATGACCCCGTCGGGTGCGGCCTGGCGGTGCCGCATCAGGTCGATCGTCGTCTCGCCCGGACAATAGGAAGGGATGATATTCATGAAAGCCTGCACCCGGCCATGGGCATCCACGGCCGCGGCGACCGGGCAAGCCCGCAGGCCGTCCTCGCTAAAGGTGCCCATTGTGAAGCCACGCTCCCGCCGGCCAGGGATCTTCAGCCAATCGTCCGAGACATCCTTGAGCTGGCTCATGAGTCCATCGGAGATCGGCGGCTCCTCGGCCCGAAACTCCATGCCGGCCCTTTCCATCTGGTTGACGTGATGGCGGAGGTGCTTCATCCTCTTTCCTTCGAGCGCGAATTCCCCGAGGTCGACGATGGCCTCGTCGCCGATCTTCAGCTTCCTGAACTTGAGCTCCCGGTAAAGTGGCAGAAGATCGGGCGGGGTCTGGTGAAACGCGACCCGCCAGTCGTTTTCTTCACAGTGCGCGGCGAAGCCCAGAATGATGTCCGGCATCTCCTCGCCGGGACCGACCGGGTCCGCAAGTGAGAGCGCGAAATTCGCGCCCACCCGGTAGGCCAGGAAACTCCGGCGGCTGGCCGAGAAGAAGTACGACTTGTCCGGTCCGAGCTTGAAGAAATCGAGCGCGGTCCGGCCGTGCCGCTTGAGGATCTCGGCCGCCTGTTCCCGCTCATGAGGGAGCGTGACGAACCTATAGACGGCGGGGCGAAAGACCGCATAGAGCGAGTAAACGATCGCCGTGATCGTGATGAGCGAAAGCGACTCAAGAAACCACTGGGCGTACCTGGTGAGCGGGACGAGCCGGCCGTCGCCGCTGAGCGACAGGAAAGCGAAGGTCCGGCGAAAGCTGTCGATCAGATTGAAGTCGATCCCGAAGTGGCGTTTGTCGAGCAGGTAGAAGCCCAGGATGCCGTAGCCGACGGCGACGACCGCGGCGGCGGCCAGACGGAGGAATGTCCAGCGCCAGTCCGGGATGCTGCTCCGGACCTTGAAGTGATTCCGGCTGACGAGGAGGATGACGGCCAGAACGAGCGAAAAAAAAGCGGCTTCGTAATCCAGCCCTTTCGTCAGGTGGAAAACGACCGAAGCGATGGACAGGGCGAGGACGAGCCGGTGGGCGCGCCTCTTCTTCTTGTAGATGTTGATCGACGATACGACCAGGGCGAAGCCGATGAGCAGGGTCAGGAACCGGGACAGGTGGAGGAATTCGAGCGGGAATACTTCGCGGACCAGCGAAAAGCGGGCGGGGAGCGACGGCTCGGCCACCGAGCGGATGTCGATGATCCCGCTGCCCAGCGTGGCAAAAAAGGCAAACCAGATGAGCGGCGGGTGCTTTTTCATGGTTTTCACAAAACCTGTTTGGATATCCCCCCGATGATATAGGGAACCTGCGCTGGTTGTCCAGCCGGGCTCGCGCGCCGTCGTCCTCAAAAGCTGGAAGTAAGCCGGCGGTCCGGGTTACGGGTTCGAAACAAGGCGGCCCTTGGCCAGGATCACGGCCGACTCCGCCGATAGGGCCGTGTAATAGGAAATGAAGCGCCGGATCTCAGCGGCGTCCTGCTCCTCCAGGTTGTGCGCCCAGCGGTAGGCGATGGGCTGGTACCAGAGCTCCGCCTGGACCTCGAACGGGCCCTGAGCGCCGTTCAGGTCCACGGCATAGAGGATCCGGTCGTGCCCGCCCCCGAAATTGCCGTCGTCCAGCGCCCCGCCCCTGACGGCGATATCGCCGGGCGCCGTGGTCTTGTCGAACCCGTCCGGCAGCAGCCGGTTGTCCTTGACATAGCGGATCGCCGTCAGCAGGACCGTGGTCACCTTCCTGTCGGGTCCCTCCAGGATTCCCTCGTAGACCTGGACCTGTCCCGGCTTGTCGATCCGGTCGTAATGGGCTTCAAATACGTCCGGAGCGGCATCATTGTCGTTCCCCGAGATGGACCCGTCCTGTCTCAGCGCCCCGGATTCGAAAACGACCCGGTCGGACCCGTCGCGCACCGTGAGGTGCATCCAGGCGCGCCGGGAGGGATAGGCGGAAGGGAGCTTGTGCCCCGCGAGATTCTGGACGGCCACCCGGGCCTCCAGGCGCCCGTCGTTGATCGCCGCCGACTCGACGGCCACGGTCGCCGAAGATGTCTGTAGGTGCTCGACCGTGGCGAGGGCGGCCGCGTCCAGGTCCCTGGGCAGGGCGGCAACGTTGAGCTCGAAGCGGTTCACGTTGAGGAGCCTGGGCATGAAGAAATTGCCCGCCCGAAAAACGTGCCGGGCCACGTCGGTCCGCGGCTTGCCCATCACTCCCGTGATCGGCGTCTCGACGTCGACGGCCGGCATGTGGCAGGACTGGCAGCTCCGGCCGTTGGGATAGGCGCTGTGTTTCCACTCGAGATAGGGGACCTGTTCGGGCAACTCCCCCACTACCTTCCCGTCCTGATCGAGCGCCTGGGTAAAAAGAGTGTGGCAGGTGGCGCAGAGCTCGGATTCGCGGATGTAGGAGACCTCGGTGGGGATGAACTGCGAGGAGGACCGCATCAGCGATTGCCGGCCCTTGTCGATCTTGTAGGGGCCGAAGGCCCGGCGCCGGCCGAAGGGGGTTGCGGTATCCACGCCGAAGCCCGCGGTGAAGCTCGATCTCTGGCCGAGTCCCTTGTCCTCGATCTGGTGACACATCGAGCAGGACACGCCGTCGATTGCCAGGAGACCCATGGGGCTCAGCGCCCGGGCGCCCTGGAGGTTGGCGAAGACCTCCCCCAATTGCCCGGCTGCCTTGGCTTCGAACCGGGCCATCGGCATGTGGCAGGCCGAGCATTCGTTTTCGATGGCGGCCCGGGCCGTCGGGTGGACCAGGGATTCGCGCCGGACCGAGGCCTGCCAATAAGGGTCGCGGGCGCAATTGGCCATCATCGAGGGCCGCCAGTCGGTCCCGAAGGATATATCCTGCCCCCGGGGCGAGACGACGCCGTTGTGGCAGGCGACGCACCGGTCGGCGGCGTGGAAAAAGCGCGGAGCGAGCGGCGGGGCCTGGGCCAGCGCCCCGGCGGCCAGCATGGCCACCGCTGAGCTCAGCAGCGGAAAGATTCGAATCTTCGCCCGGGTCATGGTCTCACCATCCTTCGAAGAGCGTTCCATCGAACCAATCCCACAACAGGTAGAAAACGACTTGGGTGTGCCGGCCCGAAGTGGCGTTAACCGGCAGGCGCACGCCGAAGTTGGCCATGATGTTTTTCCGCTTGTTGAGCGTCACCTGAAACTGCGGGACGACGTCCCAAGAGGTCACGGCCGTGCCGCTCAGCTCGCCGGCGCCCACCAGCTCGACCATCGGCGACAGGGTGCGGCCCAGCCGGCCGGTATCGAAGCTCCGGCCCACGACCAGCCTGAGGAAGCCTTCCTTCTCAGCCTTCCGGCTCCGGAAGGGAAGCTCGACCCCGGCCTGGACCTGAAGGAAGAAATCCGCCGGCAGCAGCTGGCCGAAGCTGAGGAAGGGCTCAAAGATGAAGGTGCCCTTGCCGAAGCCGCGGGCTTCGTCGCCCGTGGGCGTGACCAGCTCGGCAGTGGCGCTCAGAACCGAGCCCCGTTCGAAGCTGTGGTAGAGGAGACGCTTGGCTCCGACGGCCACGTCGCCCAGGCTCGAGCTCCACTCCGGCGCGCCGGGCAAAGCGGGCATCCGCCGCCATCCGAAAGGGGCCACGATCTCGAACTGGCTGCCCCAGCCCAGCCGTTGCTCGTAGACGATCTTGTTGCTGATCAGGCCGTTCCCCCCGGTATCGATAGCACTCGTGATGACGGCTTCGTCCTCGGGAAAGGCCTTCTCCGTGACCAGAGCCCGGGGGAGGTTGAGCTCGCCGCGGGGCCAGCGCCGGTCGGGACAGAATGTCCGCATGTGCGCCACGATCAGGCCGACCTCCTCGATCGTCAGGAGCCCGTCGAAGGCCGGCATCAGCTCGGAAAAGCCCCTGGCCGGTCCTCCCAGGAGCCCGACGGCCACCCAGTCGGAGTCCGGCTCCCGCGCCGTCGCCTGGCAATCCGTGAAATCGCGGATCTTGAGGTCAAACCCGAGGATGCTCTGCGAGACGCCCTGGCCGTTGGCGCCGTGACAGTTCGCGCAGGCGGCCAGGTAGAGCGCACGGCCGGACCCGGGTTCAGCCTGGCCGGCCGGCGAGCCCGACGGGAAGCCCGCGGACGGCCCGATGAGCAGGGCGCACGCCGCTGCCAGGAGAGCCGGGATCAGCCGGCCCGAAAAACGGGTGCGGTTGTCCTTCATCCCACGCTCCAGCTCTGATATCCAGATTTCCGGTGACGGCCCGGCAGGCGCCGGTTTGGGGGATGAAAAGCCCCTCGCCGCAGAGAGACGGAGCCAGACACACGAATCCGGAATCATACCCTCCACGTGAAGGATAAATGCCGGACCGTGCGCCTGTCAAGCGGGATCGAGCCGCCGAGGCTCGGGACGTCCTTACTTGAGCGTCACCTCGACTTCGCCCGTGATCTGGGGATTATTCTTGTCCCTGACCTTGATCGTCAGCTTATCCCCTTTCTCGAACCCCGGGTTCTTAAAATAGCACTTGGTGCTGAAGCCGATGTAGCCGAGCAGGGACCCCTCCTCCACCGGCAAGGGCGCCCTCAGGGTCAGCGGCGGGAAAAAGTCCGTCCTGGTCGTGAACTTATAGAACCGGATCCAGGTCGACTGGATGCCGGCCTTGGCCAGGTGCCGGTAGAACTCGATGTCGCGGATCTCGCTGTTGTAGTTCTTCCGGAACTCCTCGATAGACGGCATCTTGTACTCCTGGCCCTTATAGACCATGGTCACATCGTTCCGGGAGACGACGATGTTCTGGTTCGGGCTCTTGGCCGCCATGTAGACGACGAACAGGACGTACGGGTTTTTTATCTGCTCGATGGCCGCCTGGGCATCGACGGCGATCAAGATCGGTCCCGATTCGTTGGCAAAGGCGCCCAAGCCGAGGTCCTTGGTCTGCGGATAGACGGCGGCGCACAGGGCAACCAGTGCGAATATGATTCTCAGAGCTTTCATTTCAGCCTCCTTGCCCATGATGTATGCAATCTACGTGCCAAGGCGTCGCCGGCGATGGATTCCAGCCTCACATCCCCTGATAACATCCCCACGAAATCCGCCCTCCGGCCTGTCCTCAGGCCAGGACACCGGGCAGCAAAGGCCCCGAATCGAGGACACCCCTGACGCCATCCTCGACCCGAGCGCGGCGGATGGCGCCTGGACGCCGGCCCGGAAAAGGGCTAACATGAAAGTAGATAGGAGAGAGCTTCCATGAAGATCCTGAAATCATCACTCTTACTCTTGGGTGTTTTGGCTTTGGCCGCAACTGTCTCCGCTCAGACGACCGAGCTCGGCCAGCACGTTTTCGCGAGCAGCCAGGGCGAGATCGTCCTGACCATCGACGCGGCCCTGGCCGTCCGCAGGCTGGACAGTCCCTATGTCATGTTCATGGCCTTCATGGTCACCACCGGCCCGAAGAATATTTCCGTGGAACGGGATGACGTGACCATGACCTATAACGGACAGGAGTACAAGATGCCCTCGCTCAAGGAATGGCGGGGCCAATATAAGGGCGCGCTCGGGGACATGACGCTCTACGGCCGTTTGGGTAAGGAAACGATCGTTCTTTCCCATCTCGCCAATTACCAGTTTCCCTCTGACCAGGATTTCTTCCCAGTCCTGGGCCGGGGCCCCCTGCCGACCGACCGGGGCTCCATGGCCGGCCAGGTCGGGTTCAGGACGAAGCTCTACTTCAAGAATCCGGGGTTCAAGCCGGGCGACCAGATCACGATCTCGGTCAGCGACAAGAACGACCCCGAAATCGTCGGGTCCTGCGCAGTCATCCTGAAATAGCCCGGAAACCTTGCCAGGAGGCCGGATTCTCCCTATAATTCTGCGTTGACGTGAAGAAAGTCCTCCTTGTTTACCCGGGCTATATCGTCCGCGAACAGCCCCTGAACATCCTCTATATCTCCGCCGCCGTCAAGGCCGCCGGCCACGCCTCGCTCCTCTTCGAGATCACGCCATTCAGGAAGCGCCCCCTGTGGGGCGATCCCTACCGGGTCATGAGGCAGGCCTTCGAGCGGGCGCTGGCCGCCTTCCAGCCCGACGTGGTCGGGTTCTCCGTGATGTCGGTCAATATGAGGATCGCCCTCATCCTCGCCGAGAGCGTCAAGCGCCTACGGCCGGGGGTGCTCGTCCTTTTCGGCGGCATCCACCCGACCATCGCGCCCGAGGAGACCATCCGCGAGGACGCCGTCGACGCGATCTGCATCGGCGAGGGCGAGGAGACGATGACCGAGCTCCTGGCCGCCCTCGACGACGGCCGTGACTGGAGCGCCCTCCCCGGGCTGTGGGTCAAGTCGGGGGAACGAGTCTTCAGGAACCCCGTCCGGCCGCTCGTCCGGGAGGTCGATGCTCTGCCCTTTCCCGACCGGGACGCCCTCCCCCCCGAGCGGCTCCAGGCCGAGCTCTACGGGATCAACATCCTGTCGTCCCGCGGCTGTCCGTTTCCTTGCGCATACTGCCAGAACGAGTTCCTGATGGACCTCTACCGCGGCCAGGGGCCCTTCGTCAGGTACCGGGGCCTGGACAATCTCTTCGCCGAGATCGACGACGTCGTCCGAAAGTTCCGGCCCTCCCGATTGTCCTTTTCCGACGAATCGTTCACCCTCAACGCCAAGCGGCTGGAGGAATTCTGCCGCGAATACCCCAGGCGATACAGCCTGCCCTTCCTCTGCCAGACCCGGCCGGACCTGGTCGACGAGACGACGGTGCGCCGGCTGCGGGACGCCGGCTGCGATTTTATCAACATGGCCATCGAGGCCGGCAACCCTCGCGTCCGGAACGAGGTCCTCCGCCGCAATATGTCCAACGAGCAGATCGTCCGGGCTTTCAGGCTGGCGCGCCGGTTCGGCATTCGGACCGGGAGCTTCAACATGATCGGCCTGCCCGGAGAAACGCTGGCCACGATCCGGGAGACGATCGGCCTGAACGCGGCCATTCAGCCCGACCGGATCATGTGCACGGTCTACATGCCCTTCAAAGGAACGGCCCTGGGCGAGAAGTGCCTGGCCGACGGCTGGCTCGAACATCCGATCGACGACTCCGAAGTCTATTACACTTATGTCTCGATCCGGCACCCGACGATCTCCGCCCGGACGCTTTTCGGCTACCAGGGGTTCTTCGATTATTACGTCCGGCTGCCGCGGCGGCTCCACTGGCTCGTCCACGGCCTGAGGTTCCTGTACCAGCTCCTGCCGGCGGCGACCCATCGGCTGCCGCCGCCCCTCCGGGTCGTCCGCGAGGGCGTTATCGACTTTGTTTACAGGCTGAAAAGATTCCTGCCGAGCCCGGATTTTTTTATGAGGACGCGATAGCCAGCGGGGCCCGGTTTTGGGTATAATCGCCGCTATCCTCGATATGGAGGTCGCAAGGTGAGAATTCTCGTGACCGGCGGGTCCGGCTTCATCGGCAGCCATCTCGTCGGGAAGCTGATGTCGGAGGGGCACAACATCTCCGTCCTCGACCTGAGGCGGCCCGTTCAGGATGTCGAGTGGTTCCAGAAGGACATCCGCGAAGACCCGGGGGCGGCCTTCGCCCAATGCGACGTCGTCTTCCACCTGGCGGCCCTGGCCAACGCGCGCAAGTCCTCGGACGACCCCGGGCTGTGCTACGAAACCAATGTCAAGGGTACGCTCAACGTCCTGAGCGCCGCCCTCAAGGCCAACGTCGGCCGGGTGCTCGTCGCCTCGAGCTCCTGGGTTTCGGGCGCCCAGGAGGGAGAGATCGTCAACGAGAAAAGCCCGTTCCACCTCGAGGACATCAACACCGTTTACGGGGCGAGCAAGATCAGCCAGGAGCTCCTCTGCTTCGCCTTCCAGAGCGAATACAGGGGACCGCAGTACACGGTCCTCCGCTACGGCATTCCCTACGGAGAACGCATGTGGAAGGGCCTGGTCGTCCGGGCCTTCATGGAGATGGCCGAACGGGCGGGAATCATCAGCATCATGGGAGACGGCAAGCAGTTCCGAGAGTTTCTCTATGTCGGCGACCTCGTCGAGGGACACGTCCACGCGCTCCTGCCCAAGGCGGAGAACAAGATCTACAACCTGACGGGGCGGCGGCCCGTCACGATCGAGGAGATCGCCAAGGAGGTCGTCAAGCACTTCCCCGCCAAGATCGACTACATTCCCCAGGCCCGCGTCGAGCCGAAGATCAAGCGCGTGCACAACTGGCTGGCGGAGAACGAGCTCGGCTGGGTGCCCCGGACTTCGCTGGCCGACGGCATCGCCCTGTGCGCCCAGTGGTGGAAATCCCTGGGCGAGGACCAGAAAAACGAGGAATACTGGTGCTGACCGGGATTCGATAGCCGCGGCCGTGCTCCACTACATCGTCCCAGTCTATAACGCCGAACAGGCGCTCGCCGGAAATGTCCAGGCCTTGGATAACTACCTTGGTGCCGAGTACCGCGAACCTTACGAGATCGTCGTCTGCGACGACGGCAGCCGGGACGGCACGGCCGCCGCGGCGGCAGCCGTCGCCGCGGCCCGGACGCGGGTGAGGGCCGTCGGCTACCCTGTCAACCGCGGACGGGGGGGCGCCGTCAAATTCGCGTCCGGAAGCTGTCCGGAAGGCATCATCATCTACTCCGACCTCGATTTCCCCAGGACCTCGCGGCTCGACCGGGTCCTGGCAATGGCCGAGCGGCTGGCGGAGGCGCCGGTCGTCATCGGCTCCCGCTTTCATCCCGCGTCCCGGACGGAGAGGCTGTGGCGGCGGAGCCTCGTCGGGAAAGCCCACCGGCTGACCGTACGCCGTTTTTTCCCCGGCTTGAACGTCTCCGACCCCGACATGGGGTTCAAGGGTTTCCGCCAGCCGGAGTTCGACCGGCTCAACCGCCTCAGCCGCCTGGATCGCTGGTCGTGGGACCTCGAGATCCTGGTTATCGCCCGGCGGAACGGGCTCCCTATCCTGGAGATGCCCATCGACTGGCAGGAGAACTTCGAGGAGTACGAGACCTCGGTCCACCTTCTCCGGGACAGCCGGGAAGAGCTCCAGGGGATGCGGGCCATCCGGAGGAACCTGCGGAAGGGCTTCTATGATTTCTAGGTGGCTTTCCGCGCGCGTCCTCCGGGTCCTCCAGGCGGTCTTTTACCTCGCCTTCGTTTTCCTGTGGTTCAAGGATAATTTCTCGGCCTGGAGATCGATCCCCCTTTCCCCTCTCTGGGCGCTCATCCCCCTGGCGGCGATCACCATCCTCCGGTGGGTCCGCGGATCGAGGCCGGGCCGGCTCTCCCCGCCCCCGGACTGGAGACGGGATGCGACGGCGCTCGCGATCATCTTGGTCCTCGTGACGCTCGTCCACATCCCCCTCCTCGTCCACAGTTTCGGGCTGATGGATAGCGATGAGGCCATCCCCGCTCTTATGGGCAAACACATCGCCGAAGGCCGGCGGCCGCCGCTCTATTTCTACGGCGCCTTTTTCCAGGGCAGCTTTCCCCAGCACTACATGGCGGCCTTCTTTAAGCTGTTTGGCTATTCCATATTCCTGGCCAAGCTCTCGGCTCTCCTGGCCTTTCTCCTTTTTCTCGGCGTGCAGTTCTTCCTGCTCAAGAAGGCGTTTTCGTTCGGGTTCGCCTGCGCCGCCGGCGTGTTCTATGTCCTTCCCTGGACAAATCTCATCAGCGCCTCGCTCGACCTGGGCTCGGGCTTTCCGGTCGTGCTCCTGCTCGGGAGCCTGGCCTTTTATCTTGCGGCCGGCATCGTCTACGAGGATAAGTTGAAATGGCTGGGGGCTCTCGGCTTCGTCCTGGGGCTGGTCTTCTGGAGCCACCAGATCAGTGTCATTTTTTGCGCGGCCGTGGCCCCGTTCCTGGTCTATAAGTTCAAGGCCGACATCAAGAGATACCTGGAGCTGGGGATCTATTTCTTGATCGGCTGTTTCCCCCTGGTCCTCAACGAATTCGCCCGCGGCTTTCCGATCGTCCGGGTCATTTTCCTGGGCCAGTCAACCGACCCGGTCGCCGGGGGAAGGCTCGACCGCGCCCGGCGGCTTCTCGTCGCCTTGATTTCCGCCGGCCCGCCGGCGGCGTCCCTGGTTTATCTCGGAGTTCTGGCCGCCGGGATTCTGACCATAGTCGTGCTTGCGGTCCGGCGGAAAACGCCGCGAGCGTCTCTTTTTTTTCCGGCCTATTTCGCGGCCTTCATGGGCATCTATCTCCTCTCGCGGTCGAGCGGCACCGAGGTCATCCGCTATCTGTTCATCCTCTTCATAGCCCTGCCGGTTCTTCTGGCCGCACCGTTCCTGTGGCTGAAGCCGAAGCTCCGCTCTCCGGCGGCGGCCGCCTTCTTCCTGCTGATGTTCGCGCTCAGCCAGGCGGGAGCGAGCCGTGCGCTCTACGGGGACATCCAGGCCAAGCACGAATCTCTGTCGAGGGCCGTTGCCGCCATGACGGAGACCGGCGAAAAACTCTGGATCAGCGATTTCTGGACCGCCTACCTCCTGACCTCGTTGTCCGGCGAGAAGCTCATCGTCGCTTCCAAGGACGTCAAGCGGTACTACCCTTATGAGCTGCGCTACTGGAGCGGAGGCAGGAACAACTGGGTCATCTCGAAACATCGCGACGTCATGGCGATCTACGCTTCGATCCTTCCCGACATCCTCGATCGCGCGCGGGTCGCCTATGAGAGGCAGGATGCCGGTGAATTCACGCTTGTCTATCGCATCAGCCAGGATGTTTTTCCCCGCGTCTTTCTGGCCGACCCCCCCGAAAAGCTGCCGGACGTCCGTCTGTCAAGGGTCAGCATGAGCAACGGGGAGCTCAGCCTGGAGCTCGTCAGAGAGGACGTCGGGCCGTCGCCGGGGCTCGGGTTCAGCGCCGAGGTCCCCGGCTACTGCCTCCGGTCTTTCCCCCTGTGGGAGCGGGGCTCGTTCACCGCGAGAATGCCGTTCCCCTTGAAGGACACGGTCAAACTGAGGTTCGGGTTCAGCTACGCCGGCTTCCGGCTGGGGCCGGCTCGGGAAACAGAGTTGGCGATCGGCCCGGCCGAGCTCTCCCAACCGCGCCCGGCCTACGAATTCCTCGACGGGATCGGTCCTCAAAGGGATGTGGACGGCCGGCCCATGTTTGCCTGCCGGAAGGCCGCCCGGCTCGAGGTCAACGCGCCGCTGGACAAGGGGGCGACCCTGGCCCTCGATCTTTACTCGCCCTTCGATTTTCAGGATCCTTTCTGGTACGGCGATTTCGCCCAGACGGTCGCCATCTTCATCAACGGCCGAAGCCTGGGCGAGCGCACCCTCGCCTTCGGAAAAAACCGCGTCCTGATCAAAATTGAGCCGCCGCTATTCAACGGCCGGGGCGATATCGTCCGGCTCGAGTTCAAGTACGCCATGCCCATGGCCTTCACCGAAAACTTCAAGACCGCCGCCTATCTCGAGCGCCTCGCCTTTGAATAACCTAAATCGGGCACATTTCTGTTAGAATGATGGCTCGTTCGGGGTAAACGTTCATGTCCACGCCGCTTGAAAAATGGGTCGACGAGCAGGCCCGCCTGTTCGAACCCAAGCACATCTACTGGTGCGACGGGTCCGAGGGGGAAGCCCGCCGGCTCATCGAGATGGGCATGCGCGAGGAGAAGATCGGCCGGAACGATATCTTCCGCGAGCTCAACCAGAAGATCTGGCCCAAGTCCTACCTCCACCGGAGCCACCCGACCGACGTCGCCCGCACCGAGCACCTCACCTTCGTCTGCCACAACGACCGCGAGGCCACCGGCCCCAACAACAACTGGATGCACCCGAAGGAAGCCAAGGAGCTTCTCACCAGGATCTCCAGGGGGGCGATGCGCGGCAAGACCATGTACGTCCTGCCGTACATGATGGGCCACCCCGACTCGCCCTACGCCAAGGCCTGCGTCCAGGTCACCGACGTCTCCTACGTGGCCATCAGCATGCGGATCATGACGCGGATGGGCAAGCGCATCGTCGACAAGATCGGCAAGAACGACAACTTCGTCAAGGGCGTCCACTCGGTCGGCGATTTCGACCCGAACAAGCGCTACATCATGCACTTCCCCGAGGAAGGCCTCGTCTGGAGCATCGGGTCCGGCTACGGCGGCAACGCCCTGCTGGGCAAGAAGTGCTTCTCGCTGCGGATCGCCTCCTGGCTGGGCTACCGCCAGGGCTGGCTGGCCGAACACATGGTCATCATCGGCGTCGAGGACATCCGCGGCCAGGTCACCTACATCACCGCGGCCATGCCCTCGGCCTGCGGCAAAACGAACCTGGCCATGCTCGAGTCGGCCCTGCCCGAATACCGCGTCTGGACGATCGGCGACGACATCGCCTGGCTGAACATCGGGCCCGACGGCAGGCTCTATGCCATCAACCCGGAGAGCGGGTTCTTCGGCGTGGCGCCCGGGACCTCGATGAAGACCAATCCGAACATGATCCGGACGCTCAAGGGCACAAATTATTACCCGACCATCTTCACCAACGTCGGACTGAATCTGGACACCAACGGGCCCTGGTGGGAAGGCCTGGACGGGCCGGTCCCGGAGCACATGGTGGACTGGCAGGGCCAGCCATGGGACGCCTCCAAGGGAACGAAGGCGGCCCACCCGAATTCCCGTTTTACGGTCTCGCTCAGCAATTGTCCGACCCTGTCGCCCGAGTCCGACAATCCCCAGGGTGTCCCCATCTCGGCCATCATCCTGGGCGGGCGGAGGTCGAAGCTCATCCCGCTCATCACCGAAGCCTTCAACTGGGAGCACGGCGTCTTCATGGGGGCGCGGATGGGCTCGGAGACGACGGCGGCGGCGGCCGGCAAGATGGGCGTCCTGCGGCGAGACCCGATGGCCATGCTGCCCTTCTGCGGTTACAACATGGGCGACTACTTCCGCCACTGGACAAACGTCGGCCGGCTGGCTTCGCGCGCGCCGCGCATCTATGCCATGAACGCCTTCCGGCAGGACGAGAACGGCCAATTCCTGTGGCCCGGGTTCGGCGAGAACATCCGCATCCTCAAGTGGATCATCGACCGGGTGAACGGCCGGGCCGGTGCCCGGCAAACGCCCTTCGGTCTTGTGCCCGACCCGTCGAGCTTCCCCACCGAAGGTTTGGACATCCCCCGGGCGAACCTCCAGAAGCTGTTCGAAGTCCGGCCCGGCGAGTGGGACGAGGAGCTCCAGGAGATCCGCGCTTTCCTCGACCGGTTCGGCCAGCATCTCCCCTACGAGATCCGGCGGGACAGCGAGAGGATGGCCGCCGGGCTGAAATAGATCCCCGGGGCCTGACGCCCAGATCTCCCCGCAGCGATCGTTCGTCGAGTACCACCCCCAAATCGCCCGCCGACGGATCGGCGAACCCGGCCGCGTGCGGAATCTTTTCAAAATGTTGACAGATTCTTAACAACTCTCTTATTAAGGGGGCATACTCTGGGGTCGGATGGAGGGGATTCAGACCGACGCACGGAGTCCTCGTCCATGAACATCGGGCACATCGATCAGCTGGGCGTTCGCCTGGGCGCTATAGTCCCCTGAAGTATCCTCCCCGGGAAGTTCCCCACGCCACGATCGAGACCAACAGGACCTGTAACCTCAACTGCCGATCCTGCTACACCCTGGACAAGACCTCCGTCAAACCCTGCGACCAAGTCAAAGAGGAGATCGACCTGGCGCGCCGGAAGAGGAACCTCCAGGCGATCACCATCCTGGGGGAGAGCCCACCCTTGTATGCCGATCTCGAGTATGTCATCGCCTATGTCAAGAGCCGCGGGCTCTTCTGTCAGCTTCTCACCAACGGGCTCGTCTTGCTTGAGGACCGGGGTGATGAAACGTTGGACCGGCTTGTCCGATGCGGCCTTGACAGAATCCTCCTCCATGTCGATTCTGGACAGAAGCATATCCATGGGAACCTGGAGGGGGTTCGGCGGGTCCTCTTCTCCAAGTGCGAGGCGAGGAGACTTCACTTCTCTCTCTCCCTGACGATCTATAACGACGATCAGGGACAGATGCCCGAGCTTCTCCGGGCAGCTTCAGCGTACAGGTACTTCGACGGTATCTTGGCCGTTCTCGCCCGCGACTCGCTGGCGGCCGGGTTCGAGAAGGCTGATCTTGCCGCCGAATGCAGATCCCTGGCTAAAACGCTCGGACTCCCGCCGACCGCCTATATTCCCTCCAACCTGAGTGACGCCGACGCGAGATGGCTCTTCTATTTTTATTTCGTCAATGCCCGGACGAAAAAAACTTTTCCGTGTTCCTCCCGCCTCGACCGGACATTTCGTAAAGCCTTCCGCCTTTTCCGGGGACGGGAGCTGTTCGCCACGCAGTGGCCCCCGTGGGTCGCCGGGCCGGGTTTGATGCTGACCGGGCTGTTCGAGGCGATCCAGGCGCCGCAGAGAATCTGCGAAGCCTTCCGCGTCTGGCGCGGCTCGCGCGCGGGACGGGATATCCGGTTTCAGTACATTGTCATCCAGACGCCGCCCGAGGTCCAACCGCAGACCGGGCAGCTTGTTTTCTGCTATCACTGCCCGGACGCCACGGTCCGGAACGGACGGCTGGCGCCGGTTTGCGTCGCGGATCACGTCAGCCCGCTGCCGGGTGCGGAGGCGGCCGGCCGGCCCGGCGAAGCGTGGGCTTCTGAGATCTACCGGCATCTGGGGGAAGAGCGAGACGAAAGGAGGATTTAAATGGTCAGAGAAAGCATCGCAATCTTCACTCTCGGGGCGTTTCTGCTTTTGACCTGGGGCTGCGTTCCGATTAAATCGACGAAAATGGTGCCGGCGAGCAAGGTGAGCTGGGGCAACACCGGCGGACCCATCATGGCTGTTCAAAAGCGGTCCGGAGAACGGGTCGAATTTGCCAGGGAGGGGCCGGGCTGGTACAACCAGGGTTCGGTCGTCGGGAACATCTGGGTCCACCGGGAATTCGATAAGAACCAGGTTAAAGGCCGGCAAACCGACGGAAGCGGGAGAGTCCTCGGAGTGACAACGCATGACGGCCAATCCTACGATTTGAAATCGCCCGTGGTGACGGGCGATAAGATCAGCGGGTTTTGCTTGGACAAGGTCAGCTATCCCCGTCTCCGACCTGGATCTCGTTTGGATACGGAAAATCAATCCCGGAGCGACAGCCGCTGTCAACATCCTGGTCGTTGCGGCGGTGACGGTGGTGGTTTTGGGCGCGATTTGGGCGGCCGAGTGGGGAAGCACAGGCGGCGCCGGGGTCACATCTTCCCCGAGCACCCCTGACGTCGGCGAATCCTGCCCGTTCGTCTATTCTTACGATGGGGAAGACTTCCACCTGGACGGCGAGCCCTACGGCGGGTCGATCTGTCGGGCGCTCCAAAGGACGGAATGGTCCGGGCTCGATCATCTCCGGGAAGTCAACGGACAATACCGGCTCTTCCTGACCAACGAGCTCGAGGAAACCGAGCACACCGATGAGCTGAAGCTCGTCGTCGTCGACCATCCTCATGATACGGAGGTCATTCCTGATGCCGGCGGCCGGATCCACACGATTTCGCGGCCGCTCCCGCCTCTTCAGGCCTACGACCAGGATGGCCGGGACATCCTGCCGCTGGTTTCAAAAAAAGACCAAGTCTTCTGGCTAACCCGGACCGAGAATAAAGACCCGGACAGGGACGCCGACCTGCGGGACGAGCTCATGTTCGAGTTCCAGAAGCCACCAGGGGCCAAGCAGGTCAAGTTCGTGGCCAACGCCTGGACGACCCAGTGGGGCTCTCTCATGGCTAAGAAGTACCTCGAGTTCTACGGCCGTGAACTCCCGGACTGGTATGGCTCCGTCAACAGCTTCGGCCGGGCCTTCCAAAAGGTTATGAACTGGTATTCCACCGAGGGACTTTATCTCCTCCAGGTCCGCGTTGAAACCAACACCGGCTGGAAGACCAAAGGGATGATTTACGGTGGCGGGCCGTTCGTCTCGAAAGACAAGGCTTACGTCCTTGATATCGCCGACGTCCCCGGCGAAACGCTGAAGATCAAACTCACGCCCGCGTCAACCTTTTGGCTGCTGGACAGCCTGGCCGTCGACTACACGACGGACCTTCCGTTGAACCCCATCGAGCTCTCGCCCAGCAAAGCCGTGGACAAGACTGGCCGTGACGTCAGGGACGAACTCGCGCTCCCGGATGGCCGCTGCTATGTCATGCCGAAGAAGGGCGATTCTGCGGAGATCACGTTTCTTGCACCGCCGCAGAACCCGGCCATGGCGCGGTCGGTGATCTTGAAGGCCAACGGTTATTATGACGTTCGGGTCGAGGCGAATGGAGAACCCCAGCTCGACAATATCAGGAGGCTTTGGGACGAGCCGGGTTTCGCCGCGCGGTATGCGCTCAGGGAATTCCTGCGGGTCCAGAAGACGGCCGAAGACAAGCTCAAGCCGCGCTGAACTGCAGCCGCGGGCCAGGCCACATCAAGGCAAAAGGGCCCTTATTCCTTTCTCCATCGATCTGCCAAAGCTTCTTGTCCACCAGGAGCTTGTCTTCCGCGTCTGCCTCGGCCACTCGAGGAACTACGTCGAGGCCGAAGACCTGACGCAGGAGGTCTTCCTGCGGGCCTGCGAGAACTCAGGGAGCCTGCGTGATCCTTCTCTGGCCAGGGGCTGGCTGCTGCCATCGCCCGCAACACCTGTCTCGATCTCCGGAGCTCAACCGTCGGGGTTGAAGACCCGCCGCCGGCGGCACTTGTCGGCCGGTCGGACTGAGGTTATAATTCCGCCGCCGGAAAGAAAGGAGGAAAGATGAAATCACTCGGTGCGATCGTCATGGCTTGTCTGCTGCTCGTGTCTGCGGCCCTCGTCATCCAGGCGGCGCCGCAGCGATCCGCCGGGTCCGCCGACGCCCTGCGGGCCAAGATCCGGAGCGAATACAGCGTGGAGCTTCCTCCGCTTCCCGTGCCGGTCGATAATCCCCAGACGCCGGACAAGGTCCGCTTGGGCGAGGCGCTCTTCTTCGACCCCAACCTGTCCGCCTGCGGGACGATCTCCTGCGCTTCCTGCCACACTCCCGAGATGGGTTTCAGCGATGAACAGCAGATCTCCGACGGCTGCGCGGACGCGACCGGCCGCCGGAATTCGAACACGGTCTATAACACCGCCTATTCCAGCCACATGTTCTGGGACGGCCGCGTCCAGACGCTCGAAGAGCAGGCGCTGGGCCCTGTCGTCGACGGCGCCGAGATGGCCAACACCTGGGACAATGTCCTGGCCTACCTGAGCACGGGCATCCATCCCGCCACCAGAAAGGAGTTCCCGGAAGCCCGGAAGTTCTACGAGAAGTTTTTCCAGACGGTTTTCGGCGGCGAGATCACGACCTCCACCGTCACCAAGGCCATCGGCGCTTACGAAAGGACCGCCGTGAGCTTCGACGCCCCGTACGACAAATGGGTGAAGGGCGACGACAGGGCCCTGACCGCCAAACAGCTCAGGGGCCTGGAGCTTTTCTTCGGCCGGGCGAAGTGCGTCTCCTGCCACCAGCCGCCGAACTTCACGGACTTTGATTTTCATAACCTGGGCGTCCCCAACGCCGGTTTCGAAAAGCCCGAGAAGTTCGCCCTCAACTCCTCGATCTGCGGCGGCCTGCCCAAGGACGTCGACCCGGGCCGGGGGGAAGTCGGGTTCCTCAGGTCCTCCTGCTCCGACCTGGGCAAGTTCAAGACGCCGACGCTGCGGAACATCGCCCTGTCGGAGCCCTATATGCACAACGGGGTGTTCGAGGGACTATCCGGGGTGGCGGCTCATCTCGCGAAGCTGGCCCAGGGCGAGGTCAAGCCGGTCGTCGGCCAGCTCGACCCGAAGGTGGCCAAAGGAGCATTTCAGCTCGTCGCGGGTGAAGACGGCGACCACGATGAGGAAGCGATCGAAGAGTTCCTGAAAGCCCTCACCGGCACCCAGCTCAAGAGCCCGGCCGGAGGCAGCGCTCCGCCCGCCCTGAAGTGACGTCTTGGGAATGGGGCGGAAGGCCCCCTATTTCCAGTAGCTCGAGACAAAGCGCTCGACTTCCGGGATGCCGCCCTGGAAGATCAGGTAGCCGTTATGCGGCTCGCGCTCGGTGATCTCGCCGGCGATGGGAGTCAGCATGATCTCCCGGACCTTGGCCGGGTCGCTCGTCCGGCCCAGCGCCCAGCCGAGCTTTACGTAAGCCACCTCGGGGAGCATGTTGGCCGCGGGCACCACGCCGAGCTCCATGATGTCCCGGCCGGTGTCGTAGACGAACATCTGCACGTAGCCCCATAGGGTCTGCACCGTCATGTACACGGAGATCCCTTTTTCGCAGGCCCGCCGGAGCGCCGGATAGAGAGGCTTGTTGACGTGGCCGAGGCCCGTGCCGGCGATGATGATCCCCTTGTAGCCGTTGTCGATCAGCGACTCGATGATGTCGGGTTTCATGTTCGGGTAATAATAGACGATCGAGACCTTTTCCTCGAACTCCGGGTGGATGGCGACGCGCTTGTCGGTCCGGCGCCGCTTGTAGTCGTCACGGAGGGGGATGATCTTCTCCCGGCTCACCATGGCCAGCGGGATATCGCCGATCGTCCGGAAGGTGGACCGGTAGGACGAGTGCATCTTGCGGACCCGCGTTCCCCTATGGAGGAGATCGTACTGGTCGCTTGTCGGGCCGAACATGCAGACCATCACCTCGGCGATGTCGCTCTCGGCCGCCGTCTTGGTGGCGTTGATGAGGTTGAGGGCCGCGTCCGACGACGGCCGGTCGCTCGACCTCTGGGAGCCGACCATGACGATCGGCACGGGCGAATCCTGGACCATGAACGACAGGACGGCGGCCGTGTGATGCATGGTATCGGTCCCGTGGCCGATGACGATCCCCTGGACGCCCTTCTCGATCTCCCGGCCGATCGCCCGGGCGGTGCCCACCCACTGCTCCGGCCCCATGTTTTCGCTGAAGACGCCGTAAAGCTTCTCAGTCTCCAGGTTGCAGATCTCAGCCAGCTCGGGCACCGATCCGTAGAGCTCGCCGGGCGTGAACGCCGGGATGACCGCGCCCGTCCGGTAGTCGAGGCGGCTGGCGATCGTCCCGCCCGTCCCGAGCAGCTTGACCCGGGGCTTGTTCGGGTCGCGGGGGAACTCCTTCTCGGGGATCTTGTAGTGCGCTTCCTTGTAGCCGAATTCCTTAATGCAGGTGACGGTTCCGACGTTGATGCCGACGTTGTAGCCGTTCCGGAGCTTGAGGACGACGTGCCTGGCGTCGGCGGTCTCCGACCGCGGCAGGATGATGCCGGTGAAGGTGCCGCGGGTGGTCGTCACCTCGGCGTCGCTCCAGACGCGGACGCCCTGCGCCTTGAGGAGGGCGAGGGCTTCGCCCCGGTACCCCTTATAGAGGTCGCTCATCGGGCCTTCCCCAGCGCGTCCTCGAGCGCGGCCGCGACCCGTCCGCCGTCGGCCCTTCCCCTCAACTCGGCCATCAGGATCCCCATGAGATAACGGAGCTTTTTGACCGGGTCCCGGGGTTCAAGGCTTCTCGCCAACCCCGCGACGATGCCGACGATCTCCCGGAGGGCCGCATCGGACAGCCTGAAGATGCCCAACCGGGCGACGCTCTCCGCGGGAGACAGTCCCTCGACCGAGGCGAGCTTGATGATATCCGGGAAGGCCTCGCGGCCGAAATCTCCCGCCTGGAAACGCCGGAAGAGCTCGGTCAGAACGCCGTCGTCCAGCCGGGAGACGGGAAAGCCCTTTTTCCCGAGGTGCCTCAGCATTTGGCTGATGACCACAGCGGGAACGGTGGGCTTGAGCGGCAGGGATTCCGCAATCTTCAGCACCAGGCCGCCCCGGCCGTCCTTGGCCAGGCCCTCGACGAGCTCGCTCGACAGTCCGAGCCGCCGAAAGGCCTCGCGCCGCGCCCAGGGCGTGAGGGGCAGCCGCGCGCAGGTCCGTTCGATGCGCTCGTCTTCCAGGGGAACAGGGGGCATATCGGTATCCGGGTACATCCGGTCGGCGCCGGGCAGGATCCGCTCGAACCCGTTCGTCCCGGAGGGAAAGGCCTGGCGGGTTTCGCTCGGGATCCCATCGGCGGCCTCTTTGGCCCGGATGAGGATCTCGCCGGCGGCGGTCGCGGCGTCCCGCGCGTCTCCCCAGGCGAGAACGATGACGTCATCCTTCCTGGCTCTCACGGAACCGCGGACGCGCTTCCATTCCTCCGCGGTCAGCGGGCTGTTCACCATCTCGCTGTGGATGATGTTGGGCAGCTCGTCAAGGCAAGCGATCACGCGGACGCGGTCGGCGAGCTCGCTCGCGAAATCCCGGCCGGGCTGGAGGGGAAAAGTCAGCAGGCCCTTGAACCCGGACAGGCTCACGGCGGCCACCCGCCAACCCCTCTCGAGCGCGCGGCGGATGGGCGAAAAGGCGGTCTTGTCCAGGACGGCGGTAACGTCGCCGGAGGTCGAGGGCAGCGCGTCCTTCGCGATCCCCCGGCGCCGGAGCTCATCCCGGAGCTCGAGCAGGTTGGCCTGCCGCAGGGCCTCGAAGTGGGTCAGGCGCGGGATGTAGGGGATCCGGTGGACGCCCTTGATCTCGATGCGCGTGCCGCCCTCGACGCTGACGTTCACGTCCTGGCGAGCGCGGCCGATGCCCGTTCTGACCTTGCCCGTGCCCCGGGCCAGTTCCCTCAGGATCTCGGCCACCTCGGCCACTTCCCACGGGGCGCGCATGTCCGGATAGGTGACGGTCTCGATGAGCGGGATGCTCAACCGGTCGGTCTTGTAAACGCGGCGGTGCCCCCGGTCGCTCACCTCCCGGCAGGCGTCCTCCTCCAGGCCGAGCTGGCGGATGCCGATCCGGCGGTCCTTATAAGGAATCCAGCCGTCGGTGCCCAGGATGGTCGTGCGCTGGAAGCCGGCGGGGATGCTGCCGTCGAGATACTGCTTGCGGGCGATGTGGAGCTCGCCCACGATATTGCACTTGAGGAGCAGGGTCACTTCGAGGGCGATGTCCAGCGCCTCCTGGTTGAGCTCGAACGGGGGCGTGTCGTCCATCTCATAGGTGCAGACGTTCTTCTTGTTGAGCTGGTAGACGATCTCCTTGTGGGTCTTGAACTCCATCAGGGCGGTCCCGTCGTACTCGCCGAGCTCGGACAGGGTGGGGCGCATGTGACGGAGGACTTCCACATCATAGTCCTCGTAGTACTGGCCGGCGGGGCAGCGGCAGAACAGCTTTTTCCGGGTATCGAGCTGCTGGTGGATCTCCAGGCCGGACTTGAACCCGAGCCCGGCGTAGTCCTTTTCCTGGAGCTCTCCGTAATCAAGAATCCTGGGCATGGGTGGATTGCGAATATAGCACAAGAATGGGAAAGCGTAAATGTAAGGCTCGGACCGGGTCACTCGAGGGCACGCCACGATTTCCCCAGCGTGGAAATCTCGCTCGATTCGAGCCTTCGCTCTCCCCTTCGCTTCGCTCGGGAAACCATGCCCGCTCCGGCTCTCATACGGCCCTCTTCATGACGCCGGTCCTCGCCCTTCAACACAAGGCGTTCCTCAAGCTGGGTTCTCTGAGGATGGCTCGAACCGAATTGACGGGGCGGCGGGGGTGTGGTATAAGTAAAGTCCCCACTCTTCACCCGGAGTAAGAACCAAATGAGAATTCCGTCGAAGAAGGCCCCTAGGCAAAGACTTTGCGCCGCGATTTTTGATATGGACGGCGTCATCGCCGATAACATGGTCTATCACACCAAGGCCTGGGAGAGATTCCTCCAGAAATACTCCCCCGCCATGGAGATCGGCGACGTGACCTCGAAGTACGGCATGACCAATGCGGACCTGATGAGCCATGTGCTGTCGAAGAAGCTGACGTCCGCCGAGGTCGACCGCTACGGCGAGGAAAAGGAAGCGATCTACAGGGAGCTTTATGCCCCGGCCATGGCCCCGCTGCCGGGGCTCGTCGACTTTCTCCGGGAGCTGCGGGCCAACAGCATGCGCGCCGTGGTGGCGACTTCGGCCCCCCAGAGTAACGTCGATTTTCTCCTGGACGGGCTGAAGCTCCGGCCGCTGTTCGATGCGGTCGTCGATGCCGGCCACGTGAACCGGGGCAAGCCGGAGCCCGAGATCTACCTGACGGCCGCCTCCCGCGTCGGCTGCCGGCCGGACGCCTGCGTCGTCTTCGAGGACGCCATGGCGGGCATCGAGGCGGGGCGCCGGGCGGCCATGATGGTCGTCGGCGTGGCCACGACCTTCCCGCCCGAGAAGCTGACGGGCACCCGGCTGGTCATCAAGGACTTCCGGGAAGTCACCGTCGCGCGGCTGAACGATCTCATGCAAAGCTCCCCGCGCTGAGCGCGCCCGTCTCCCCTAACCCAACACGGCTCGCACAAGGCCTGTCACTTTGACAGCCTGGCCCCTAACCTCTATCATTCATGATGGACGAAGGAGGCCCAATCGCTTCATGAACGCGCGTGCCATCACAGCAGAATAAAGGGAGTATTCAAAAGATATGAGCAGGGAACTCAGAAAAACCGGCATCGAGATCATTGGCGACGTCCCCTGGGGGACACATTTTTGCCAGTTCTACAGGACCCCGCAAGACCTTCTCGACATCCTAGTCCCCTATTTCAGCGAAGGCCTGAGGAATAACGAGTTCTGCATGTGGGTTACGTCGGAGCCGCTGGAGGCGGAGGCCGCCCGCGCGGCCTTGGCGGCGGCCATGCCCGATCTCGGGGAATATCTCCGCCGGGGACAGATCGAGATCATCCCGCACACCGAATGGTACCTGAAGGGCGGGAGCTTCAACTCGGAGAGCGTGCTCGACGGCTGGGTAAGAAAACTCGACGCGGCCCTGGCCGCGGGCTACGAAGGCCTGCGCTTAACGGGCAATACGTTTTGGCTCGAAGGGAAGGATTGGGGGGCGTTCACGGACTATGAGGCGGCGGTCGACGGGGTTATCGGCCAATTCCGCATGCTGGCGGTCTGCACCTATTCTCTCGATCGCTGCGGGGCCAACGAGATCCTCGACGTGATCGCCAACCACCGCTTCGCCCTGATCCGGCGAAATGAACGGTGGGATCTGGTCGAGAGCGCCGACAGTCGGCGGACCAAGGAAGAGCTCAAGCGATTAGCTCAATTCCCGGAACAGAATCCCAATCCCGTTCTTCGGCTGACTCTCGGCGGCGACCTGACCTATTCCAATCCGCCGGCCAGCGCCCTGCTCGAGGCGATGGGCAGGACGGAGGGCGGCCCGCTCCCGGCGGCCATCAGCGCCCTCGCCGACGAAGCCGCGAATCAGAGCGGGTCGGTCGAGGCCGAACTTCCGGACAGCCGCGGACAGATCTACTGGTTCGCCGCGGTCCGTCCCCGAGGCGAGCCCTACGTCAACCTCTACGCTCGCGACGTCACCTCCCGCAAAGAGGCCGAGAACGAGCTCGAGCGGAGCCGGGAGTGGCTGCGGGTCACCCTGACCAGCATCGGCGACGCCGTCCTGGCCACAGACACCGACTGCCGCATCACTTTCCTCAATCCGGTGGCCTCTTCGCTCACTGGCTGGACAATCGAAGAGGGCGCTCGGCCGGCCGATCGAAGAGGTGTTTCGGGTCGTCAATGAACTGACCCGCGAGCCCGTCGAAGACCTCTGTTTCCGAGTCCTCGCGGAAGGCCGGGCGATCAACCTGGCCAACAACAGCTCGCTGATCGCCAAGGATGGCCGGGAGGTCCCGATCGAGGACAGCGCAGCGCCGATCCTCGACACCGCGGGCCGCGTGGCCGGTGCCGTCCTCGTCTTTCACGACGTCACCGCCAAGAGGGAGGCGCAGCGGGCGCTCCGCGCGAGCGAGGAGCGTCTCAGGCGCTCCCAGGAAATCGCCCATCTCGGGAGCTGGGAGCTCGACCTGACGAGCAACCGGTTGAGCTGGTCGGACGAGGTGTACCGGCTTTTCGGTCTGACGCCGGGAGAGTTCGGCGCGACCTACGAGGCTTTTCTCGACGCCGTCCATCCCGACGATCGGGCCGCGGTCGACGCCGCCTACTCCGGGTCGCTGAAGGAAGGGCGCGATCAATACGAAATCGAGCACCGGATCGTGCGCCAGGACACCGGCGAAATCCGAGTCGTCCTCGAAAAATGTGAGCACAAGCGGGACGCCTCCGGCCGGGTCATCCGGTCGATAGGCATGGTCCACGACATCACGGAAGCCAAGAAGGCGGAGATCCTGCGTCAGGCCCTGGCGGATCAGGAACGGCTCCGGCTGGGGGCGGCCGTCGAGCAGGCCTCGGATTCGGTCGTCATGGTCGACCTCGACGGCCAGATCCAATACGTCAATGTCGCCTTCGAATCCATCTATAAGACAGCCAGAGATCAGGCGGTCGGCCATTCCTACTTCGATCATCTGGCAGGGAAATCCCCCTTGCTCCCAGCCATCCGTGAGGCCATCGCGCTCGGCCGGCCCTGGCACGGGCATCTCAGCGGCTCGATCGCCGGCGGACGACCCATCGAGCTCGAGGTCACGATCTCCCCGGCCGCAGACCCCTCGGGCAAGGTCATCGGCGGCCTGATCACCGAGAAGGACGTTACCCAGGAGAACGCCCTCCAGCGCCAGGTCCGGCAGTCCCAGAAGATGGAGGCCCTGGGCACCCTGGCGGGCGGGATCACCCACGATTTCAACAACATCCTGTCGACGATCTTCATCAACACAGAGCTGGCGATGCTCGACCTCGACCTCGCCAACCCGGCCCGCCGCTCCCTGCCGATCGTCCTCCAGGCGGCCAACCGAGGCAGAGAACTGGTCAAGCAGATCATCACCTTCAGCCGGCAGAGGGAGTGGGAAAGGAAACCCCTGGAGGTCACGCCGATCGTCAAAGAGGGGGTGAAGTTCCTCCGGTCGACGCTGCCCAAGGATCTCGCCATCCACGAGTCGATCGCGCCTGAGTGCGGGCACGTCCTGGCCGATCCTTCCCAGGTCCATCAGATCCTGATCAACCTCTGCCAGAACGCCGCCCTGGCCATGACGGATCGGGCCGGCCAGATGGAGGTCAAGCTCGAGCCGATCCAGGTCGACGCGACGCAGGCGGCCCGTCATCCGGACCTCAAGCCCGGCCCTTATGTGCGCTTGACGGTCGCGGATAACGGCTGCGGGATGACGACCCAGCTCATGGAGCGGATCTTCGAACCGTTCTTCACCACCCGAAATCACGGGGAAGGGAGCGGCCTGGGGCTGGCGGTCGTCCACGGCATCGTCAAGAGCTATGAAGGAGCCATCACCGTTTACAGCGAGCCGGGCAAGGGCAGCGTCTTCAGCGTTTATATCCCGCGGCTCGAGGGTGAAGCCATCGACCGTGGAAAAGGGCAAACGGGTCCGGCCCGAGATGGGCCGGGAGCATATCCTTCTCGTCGAGGACGAGGAGGCCCAGCTCAAGGGGATGACGCGCGTCCTCGAACGGCTCGGCTACCGGGTGACGGCCAAGCCGACCGGGCGCACGGCCCTGACGGCGTTCAAGAAGAAGCCCGACGCCTTCGACCTCGTGATCACGGACCAGACCATGCCCCGGATGACGGGGATCGAGCTGGCCAGGGCCTTGGTCAAGGTCCGCCCGGATATCCCCATCATTCTCTGCACCGGTTTCAGCGAGAAGGTCGACGGGGAGACGGTCGGCCAGGACGGGATCAGGTCCTTTGTCATGAAACCATTCAGCCGTCCAGGAGATCTCCAAACACATCCGGGCGGCGGTCAAGAAAGACGGCGGCAGCGAGTAGCCTCGGCGCGGCCCGGCCGCATCGTCAGCCGCCGGGCGCCTCAAGGCGCCCGCAAAAAGACTTGACATAACCTATCTCTATACGTATACTTCATATAGGTTAGTCGGCAACTATGTACGCATAGGTATAACATGAATAAAATTGTCTTCACCGGGAAGGACCTCGTTTCGAGGACCGGCATCTCCGAGGAAATCCTGGCGCGCTGGATCAAGGACAAGCTGGTTAAACCGGCCGGCTTCACCGACGACCGCCTGCCGCTCTTCTCGGAGGAGACGGTGGCTCGGCTGCAGAATATCCTCAGGCTTCAGGAGCTAGGCTACGGTCTCGACGAAATCCAGAAGATCTTGAAGAAGATCGGACTGCCCGGGACCCAGCAGAAACGGGCCGGCAAGAGCGACCTCGATCAATACCTGACCGTGGGCAACCTCGCGGAGCTGGCGGGCGTCAGCCCCCGGACGATCAAACACTGGGAAGACAAGGGCATCATCGAGCCCGACATGCGAAGCGAGGGCGGGTTCCGGCTGTATTCGAAGGGTTACGTGCACCTCTGCAAGCTGATCCAGGACCTGCAGCTCTTCGGCTACAGGCTCGAAGAGATCAAGGCCATCTCGGATTATTTCCGGGACTTCCTGGCGTTCCAGGAGCGGCTGGAGGCGTTTGACCAGAACGACGTGGCGTCCAGGATTGAGGCCATGCTCGACGGCGTCCAGGCCCTGGACGACAAAATGAGGCTCTTCCGGGAAGGCATGGGACGCTGGGAAGATCTGATGAAAAAGAAAAAAAGGGAAATCCTCAACCTAAAGGCCAAGAACCAGAAGAGGCCGGGGATGTCCGAAGGAAACTAGGATGAAAAAGATCGTACTCATCGAATCCAAGGCGCCCAACCTGCACATCTTCTCGCAGTTCGCCCTGCCCCGGCTGGGGACGCTGATCCTGGGCACGCTCATGAAGCGCCGCGGCTGGGAGGTGGAGCTGTTCGTCGAGGAGATTCGCAGGGTCGATTACGACCTGGTGAGAGGCGCCGACCTGGTCGGCATCTCCACGATCACGCCCACGGCGCCCCGAGCCTATGCCATCGCCGACCGGATCCGGGATATGGGAATCCCGGTGGTCATGGGCGGTCCCCATGTCACCTTCCTGGCCGACGAAGCGTTGGACCATGCCGATTATGTCGTCCGGGGCGAGGGGGAATGGGCGCTCGCCGAGCTCAGCGAGGCGCTCGAGCTCGGCGGCGACTTTTCCGGGATCCAGAATCTTTCCTACAGAAGAAACGGCCGCGCCGTCCACAATCCCCAGCGGCCCGCCCCCGATGACCTCGATTCCCTGCCCTTCCCGGACTTCTCCCTGCTCAAGCGGGACCACCCCACGCTCGGCCGCCGGACCACCATCCCGGTGATGACCTCCCGGGGCTGCCCGTTCGACTGTTCGTTCTGCTGCGTGACCGGGATGTTTGGCAGAAAGTACCGGTACCGCTCGACAGAGAATGTCCTGGCCGAGCTCCGGAGATACGACAGCCGGAAGCACTCGATTTTCTTTTATGACGACAACTTCGCCGCCAACAGGAGACACACCAAGGAACTGCTGGAAGGCATGATCCGGGAGGACTTCAAGTTCACCTGGACGACCCAGGTGCGGGCGGATGTCGCCAAGGACGCCGAGCTCGTCGGGCTGATGAAGCGCGCCGGCTGCCACACGGTCTATATCGGGTTCGAGTCCGTCAACCCGGACAGCCTGGAAGCGATGAAAAAGAAGCAGACGGTCCAGGAGATCACCGAGGCCATCAAGGTGCTCCACCGGAACCGGATCCACATCCACGGCATGTTCGTCATCGGCTTCGACCAGGATGACTGGAAGACCGTCGAGCAGACCGTCCGGTTCGCCGAGAAGACCCGGCTCACGTCCACCCAGTTCCTGATCCTGACGCCCCTGCCCGGCACGGAGTTCCACGACAAAATGGCCGCCGAAAACCGGATCCAGTTCGGGGACTGGTCCCTTTACGACGCCCATCACGCCGTCTTCCGGCCGGCCCGGTTCTCGATCTTCGACCTGCAGAAAGCCCAGATGATCGCCACAAGAAGTTCTACTCGATGAAGCGGACGGTCAAAAAGGTATTCGAGGGGAAGTGGCTCGACCTGGCCATCGCCCACTATGCCCGCAAGCTGAATCGGACATGGGCGAAGAGGAACAGGACCTTTCTCCGGGCCATCGAGCTTCTCCGGACGAAGATCGACGCCAAGATCTCGCTCGATTATCACGAAAAGATCAGCCTCGACCGCTGAGGGCCGACTGGGCGCTGCCGGCTTGGCGACAGCACATCGATTTTCCGAAACCGGATCCTGGGACCATGTCCCGGGCGCTCATTTCAGAAGGCCTAGGATCAGGCTGATGTCTGCCTTTTGCTCGGGCAGGAAGGCAGCGCCCGCCGCATAGCGCTTGAGAGAATAGAGAAGCTGGCGGGCTTCGGGCCTCGTCTCTGAGCCCGTGAGAAGGTCGACCCCCGTAACAATAAGTCTTCCCTTCCCGACGCCGACCTCAAACACAAGCCCCAGGGGCCGGTTAGTGAACCAGTCATCGATGATCCGGACGATCGGCCTGAGCCGGGGCCCGAAATCCGAGAGCAGGATGGCCTGGGAGTGGCTCATCGCGTCCCACCACTGCCAATCACTCCAGGCCTCCGTCGGAAACTCAGCCAGCGCCGGATGCCCGGGGTCGCAGAGGATGCCCAGGGTGTGCGGCGGCTGTTTCGCAGTCCAGGCGGTGTTCCAAAAGATGCTCGAGAACCCAACCGCCACATCTCCTCCCTTTTCGGGGCGGACCGCGCCTTTGGGCAGGGTCAAAATAACGCGGCCCCCCGCTTCGAGGAAGGCCGCCGTCTCCCGGTCAAGCGCGGGCACGACCCTGACCTCCTCGCCGGCGATCTGGGGAAGGGATTCGGGATAAACCCAGAAGCTCCAGCTGTTCTTGAAATCGCCGATCCCGATCTCCAGCGAGTAGCGGGCGGGCGCGGCGAGGCTTTTGAGGGGCGCGACGATCCGGCCGAGAGGCAGCCCATTGCCCCAGGCCACGTCCGCTTCCGAAAGCCTGCCCCCGCAGACGGCTCTACCGGCCGCGTCCGTGACCGCCCACGACGCGGCCACCCGGCCGAGGGGTGCGGGGCCGAAGTGGGCCGCCTCGACCTCGGCGGTCAGCGATTCGCCGGTCGAAAAGACACGGCGGGCCAGCCGCGCCAGTGGGACCGTCGGCCCGCAAAACCGGCGGAATTCGGCCGGGCTGATGTAGCCTTTCTCGTCCCAGAAAGGATCGAGGATGCCGACGAGCGCCGTGCCCTGTCCGGGGAAATCATGGAGGTCAAGGAGCTCGAACCCGGCGAACCCCGGCGTTCGCAGGGCGGCTTCGATATCGGCCTTATAGCAGAGGGCCTGGAGCTTGCCCGAGGCCGTCAGGAAATCGGGCGCCAGCGCGCCCATTCCGGACTCCTGGAGAGTGTCACGGAAGATCTCGAAATTCTTGGCTTTGAGCACCCCCGTGTACTTGGCTATCTCCTCGAGGTTCGGATAGACGCACCACTGGCCGATCTCGTGACTGACCATCGGTCTGTCCATCCCCTTAACGATGTCCCGGAAGTCGAAGTCCGTCCTGGGCGGCTGGCTGTTGATGACGCTCTTGAGCCCCTCGCCCCAGCGCTGGATCCGCGGCTCACCCGTCGAGTGAAACTCATCCTCCGGGGTCCCGGGCCAGCCCGAAGCCCCCGTATAGACGCGGCGCGGGTCCCGCGCTTTCCAGTGGTCGACGAACTTGCCGAGAAACCCGTCCTTGTTCTTCCCCGACGGCTCATTGCCGTAGGACATCATACAGAACGAGGGGTGATTGCCGTAGGCCCGGACGATTCTCTCGCTCTCTTCGTACAGCCAGCTGTCGACGGGCGCGCCATCCCCGACGGTCGTCCAGGCGCAGCATTCCACATAGAGGTAGACCCCCATCTCGTCGGCGGCGGCGAAGGCCGCCTCCGGCGGGCACCACGAATGGAAGCGCATGTGGTTCAGGCCGTGAGACTGGCAGACCTCAAAGATGCGGCGCCATTCCGGTTCTGTCATGGCCGGGTAGCCGGTCTTGGGAAAAACACAGCATTCGAGCGTGCCCCGTAGGAAAACCGGGCGGCCGTTGACGGAGAATCGCGTTCCCTGCGGCCGGAATTCCCGGAGCCCGAACCGGACGGTCACTTGGTCGACCGCCGGCCGGGCACCGGCGCTCGAGAGCCCGGCGGACAGGTCGTAGAGATTGGGCGCATATTCATCCCACAGCAGGGCCCCCTCGCCAAGCACGACATTCGCCTCGACCTGCGCGGTCCCCTTCCCCACCCTTACAGGCACAAAGACAGGAGAGGGCCCCGCCTCTTTGCCTGTGAGACTGCTGACGCGAAAAACCACCGCGCCCTCGAACAGGACGGCCGGACTGATTGCGGACATCGGCGCGGATCCTCACCGACCCGGTCTTCACATCCGGGAAGACCCGGACATCGTCGATGAAAACGGAAGAGGTTGCCTTTAGGATCATCCGCCCGACAACTCCGTTCCAATTCGTCTGCGTATGGTCGGAGACGCTGTGGGCGTTTTCCCCGACGTCGATGTCCTTGATTCTGTTGTCGATGCGGAGCGTCAGGCTGTGCCGGCCCGTGGTCAGTAGCCCGGAAATGTCGTAAACGTGCGGCGTCCCCAGGCTGTTTCTCAGTCCGGCCTCCCTCCCGTCCACCCAGAGCCGCGTCTCCCAGTGGCAGCGCTCGAGCTCCAGGATGATGCGTTTTCCCTCCCAGTCCGCGGGAATATCCACGTCCCTCCGGTACCAGGCGGGCCCCCGGTATACTCTTACAGGGTTCAGCCAGAACGGGACTTTGATATTCCCCGGCCGGCGGTACCGGGCATATTCCGGGGCGGTATACCAGGATTTGTCGACGATGCCGCCGGTCCATTTCGTATCTAACCCAACATCATCGCCCAACCCATTCTCGGCCATCGAGCCGGGGAGACCGATGGAACCCGGGAGCGGCCGGCGGAACCATTCACCGGCGACCCCCACGTCGGCCCGGTCCATCTCGAACTGCCAGACGCCGGCGAGTTCGATCCGACGCTCCTGTCCGAGGGCAAAGACGACGCGGAAAAACAGGCATAAGAAGGCACTCGTGATCATCAACCCACGGGGTATCCGAACTTGTGACAGCATATCAGCCTCCTGTTTTCTTGGCGTGTCGATTTCGCCCTCGCCTCCACCACCGCGCTCGTCTGAGGCTTCGGCAGCTCTGCTTTCTCGACGGGCTTGAGACCGTCGCCGTTACGGCCATGTCGGCTGGCGGTCCGGCCCGGCCGGAGACGCTGCCCCGGCCGTCCTGCTAGTCCACCAGCTCCCGCTCGATCTGCTCGAGCGTCTTGCCCTTGGTTTCGGGGACGCGCGCCAGGATGAAGACAAAGCCGGCGGCGCAGATCAGGGCGTACAGCCAAAACGTCTTCGCCGGCCCGAGCCCGCGGTTGAGGAGCGGAAACGTGTAGGTGAGGATGAAGCAGGCGATCCACAGGGCGGACGTCGCGACCGACACGGCCGCCCCGCGGATCCGGTTCGGAAAGATCTCGGAGATGAGCACCCAGGTGACGGGCGCGAGCGAAAAGCCGTAGCAGGCGATGGTCGCCATGACCGGGGCGACAACGACCGGGCCCTTGAGGTGAAGCAGATAGGCCAGGCCGATGATCGAGTGGAAGAAGGCGATGCCGGCGCAGCCGATGAGCATCAGGGCCCGCCGGCCGAACCGGTCCACGGTCCTGATGGCGATCAGGCAGAACACCAGGTTGACCGCGCCGGTGATGACGATATTGAACATGGTCGAGCTCACGCCGTAGCCCGCCTCGCGAAAGATCTCCTCGGCGTAGTTGAAGATGACGTTGATGCCGCTCCACTGCTGAAGGACGGCCAGCATGACGCCGACGAGCAGGATCTTGGTCATCTTCGGCTCGAGCAGGTCCCGGAAGTGCACGCTCTGGATCTCCCGCTGAGACAGGGTGCTCTGGATATCGGCCACCTCGGCCTCGGCGAAGGCCGTCCCGCCGATCTTCGCCAGGACGCGCCGCGCCCTTTCCGGGGCCCCGTTCTTCACCAGCCAGCGCGGGCTCTCGGGGATCAGGACGGAGCCCACGAAGAAAAGGAGCGAGGGGACGGCCACGGCCGTGAACATCCACCGCCAGCCGACCTGCCCGTTCCAGGATTGGCGGATGAACTCCGCCGTCGCGCCGTCCGGCACCGGCCGGGCGATCAGCCAGTTCACGACCTGGGCCGACAGGATGCCGATGACGATCGTCAGCTGGTTCGTAGCCACCAGCCGGCCGCGAAGGTGCGCGGGGGCGACCTCGGCGATGTACATCGGCGACAGGTTCGAGGCCATGCCGATGGCCACGCCCCCGAGGATCCGCCAGGCGACGAAAGCGACGAAGCTCGTCGCCCAGCCCGTAAGGACCGAGGAGACGGCGAAGACGACGGCGGCCGCGATGAGGAGCCGTTTGCGGCCGAACTTGTCGCTCAGCCCGCCCGACAGGACGGCCCCGGCCAGGCAGCCGAGCAGGGCGCAGCTGTTGGCCCAGCCCCGGACCGACGCGCTGGTGAGGTTGAAGAACGGCTCGAAAAACGGCTTGGCGCCGCCGATCACCACCCAATCGTAGCCGAAGAGCAGGCCGCCCATGGCCGCGACGACGGAAATAAGCCAGACGTACTTGAGGTTATAGGAGACCGACGGATTATCCCGGGGGCTGTCCATGAAGGAAGGACATTACCATACTCGCCGCTTCAAAGGCAAAGTTCCCGCGAAGGGTATTTCGCGAAGGCTAGACCCTCAATGGTCGCTTCGGCCAACGGCAGCCGCTCATCCTTGACGAGGCACCGGCTCAATCAATATAGTTGAGGGACGGAGACAGCGATTTGAAAAGAACCCACGCTCTGGGTATTACCGCGGGTTTGATAATCGTCCTGACGGCCTGGGCCTGCACCCGGCCCTCCAAGGCACCGTCCCTCGGGGCCCCTGCCCTTGGAGACGAGCTGGCCGAGGGGTTTGCCGCCCCGCCCGACGCCGTCCGTCCCTGGGTCTATTGGATGTGGATGGACGGCAACCTGACCCGCGAGGGGATCACCGCCGACCTCGAAGCGATGAAGCGCGCCCGGCTCGGGCGGCGTCATCATCTGCGAGGTGAACGTCGGCGTCCCGCGCGGGCCGGTCGAGTTCATGAGCCCCGAGTGGCGGCGGCTGTTCGCGCACGTCGTCCGCGAGGCCGAGCGGCTGGGCCTCGAGATCACGCTCAACGCCGGCCCGGGCTGGACCGGGAGCGGCGGGCCGTGGGTCAGGCCGGAACAATCGATGCAGCACATCGTCGCGAGCGCCACCCAGGTCACGGGACCGCAGCGCTTCGCCGGCGTCCTTCCCCGGCCGGCTCGCTGGCCCGCATTCTTTGGAGACGGACTGCTGCCTCCCGCCCTGGAAAAGATCAAGAACAATTTCTACCGGGACGTCGTCGTGCTCGCTTTCCCGACCCCGCCGGCGGCCGGCGCCGCCATCCCCGAGATCGATGAAAAGGCGCTCTATGTCAGGGCTCCGTATTCCTCTCAACCCGGCGTGAGGCCCTTCCTGCCCTCGCCGGCGGACTATCCCGCGACGGCGCCCGGCTCGGCGGTCGAGCCGGCCGCCGTTCTCGACCTGACCTCGCGGCTCGCGCCGGACGGGACCCTCAGCTGGGACGTTCCCGCTGGCGCCTGGACCATCCTCCGTTTCGGTAGCGCCTCGACCGGTGCGACCACCCGCCCCGCTCCCGAGCCGGGGCTCGGTCTCGAGTCCGACAAGCTCGACAAAGCCGCGCTCGACGCCCAGTTCGATGCGTTCATCGGGACGCTCCTCCGGGAGCTCGGCGGGCGCCACGCCGCCGACGGCGCCGGCTGGACCTACCTCCACATCGACAGCTGGGAGATGGGGGCGCAGAACTGGACCGCGGCCTTTCGCGCCGAGTTCGCGCGGCGCCGCGGCTACGACCTCCTTCCCTACCTTCCGGCCGTGACGGGCCGCATCGTCGGGAGCATCGAGATCTCGGAGCGTTTCCTCTGGGACCTCCGCCAGACGGCCAACGAGCTCGTCCTCGAGAACCACGCCGGCTACCTCAAGGAGCTCGGCCGCCGGCACGGGTTCGGACTGTCGATCGAGCCCTACGACATGACGCCCTGCGCCGACCTGAGCCTGGGCTCCGTCGCCGACGTCCCCATGGGAGAATTCTGGCTCTACGGGTTCAACACCTTCCACAGCGTGATCGAGGCCGTGAGCGTCGCCCACACCTGCGGCCGCCCGGTGGTGGGCGCCGAATCGTTCACCTCGGGCGACACGGAAAGATGGCTGGCGCATCCCGGGTCGATGAAGGCGCTCGGCGACTGGGCCCTGGCCGCGGGCATCAACAGGATCGTCTTCCACCGCTACCAGCACCAACCCTGGCTCGACCGCGAGCCAGGCATGACCATGGGGCCGTACGGCGTCCACTGGGAGCGGACGCAGACATGGTGGGACATGTCGCCCGCCTTCCACACCTACCTCTCCCGCTGCCAGCTCATGCTCCGCCGCGGCCTGCCGGTCGCTGACGTCCTGTATCTTGCGGCCGAGGGCGCGCCCCAGGTTTTCCGGGCTCCCGCCTCGGCGACGCGCGGCGACCCGCCGGACCGCCGGGGCTATAGTTTCGACGGTTGCGCGCCCGAAACCTTTCTCACCAGGGTGTCGGTCGAAGACGGCCGTCTCGTCTTCCCGGACGGCATGAGCTACAGAGTGCTCGTCCTTCCGGAACGCGAGACGATGACCCTCCCCCTCCTGCTCAGGGTCAGGGAGCTCGTCGAAGACGGCGCGACCGTCATCGGCCCCAGGCCGCGCCAAACGCCCGGCCTCTCGGGCTATCCCGGCTGTGACGCCGAGCTGAGGAAGATCGCGGACGATGTCTGGGGCGACTGCGACGGCGAACGCATCACGGAACATGCGTTCGGGCGGGGACGGGTCATTTGGGAACGGCCCACATCGGTCCCGGCGAGCACCGGGAAGGCGGTCGCAGCCTCGACGCCCACGCCGACGCCCGCCGTGCCGCCCGCGGCCCCGCCCGATAAATCCATTTGCGATGTCGGCGCGCCCCCTCTCTCGGAACCCGAGCAGTACGGCGACTTCGCCATCGCCGAGGCCGTTCTGGGGCGGATGGGAATACCGCCCGATTTCGAATCGACGCCCGCGCTTCGCTCCATCCACAGAAAGGACGGCGCCGCGGACATCTATTTCGTGGCCAATCCCGAAAACCGTGCCGTCGAAGCGGACTGCATCTTCCGCGTGGCGGCCACGCGCCCCGAGCTCTGGGACGCTGTCACAGGAGAGAGGCGTACGCTCCCCGAGTTCTCGGCGCTCTTGGGCCGAACGTCAGTGCCCCTGCGCTTCGAGCCTTACCAATCGTTCTTCGTCATCTTCCGCAGCGCCGCTCCTGAGATGAAGCCGGCAGGCCGGAATTTTCCGGAGCTTCGCGACGCCGGAGGGATCGGGGGACCCTGGGAGGTCGCCTTCGACCCGAAACGGGGCGGGCCGGCGAAGGCCGTCTTTGAGCAGCTCGAGGACTGGACGCATCGTTCAGAGCCCGGCATCAAATACTACTCCGGGATGGCCCTCTATCGCCGGAGCTTCGACCTGCCTGAAGTGCCGGGGCAGTCCGATGCCTCCTCCGTGGAAAACGAAGACTCCGCCGGGGCCCCCTCCGGCGACAAGTCCGGGGGAGCCCAACCCGGCGCGCTGGTGGCTCGACCTGGGCACCGTCAAGAACATGGCCCGAGTACGGCTCAACGGCCGGGAGTTGGGCATCGTCTGGTGCGCTCCCTGGCGTGTGGACATTACCGGGACGGTGCGGGCCAAGGGGAATCAACTCGAAATCACGGTCGTCAATCTCTGGCCCAACCGCCTGATCGGCGACGAACAGCTGGCGCCCGACTGCGAGTACGGGAAAGACGGGAACCTGGTCCGCTGGCCCGACTGGCTGATCAAGGGCGAGCCGCGGCCGTCGTCGGGCCGCCTGACATTTTCCACCTGGAAGCAGTATACGAAGGACTCGCCGCTTCTTCCGTCGGGCCTCCTCGGTCCCGTGACGCTGCGAGCGCAAGAATCCCGTTGAGGACGGGTGGCCTGGCGTTAGTCCCCGCAACGCCCGACGCCGGAGGATCGCCGTGCCAGGACCCCAATTCCCAGTCACTGATCACACGGCCGAGTGGACGTTCTTGCTTGTGGCTTCGGACTTTTTATTGGGTTAAGATAAGGATAGATTCCGACAACCCGAAAGGAGCGCCCATGAAAATCAGACACCTTTTTTCGATCCTGGCTCTCTGCAGCCTCGTTTGCCTGACGGCGGTGTTCGCCCAGAAACCGGCCGCGACCCCCGGCCACCCGGACGTTACCGGCTGGGCCGACCTCTTCCAGCCCGACCTCTCGAACGCCGAGTTTCCGGCCGGCGTCTGGACGTTCGCGGACGGCGTCCTGACCGCCTCGGAAGACCAGGCCATCTGGACCAATAGGGATTACGGCAACTTCGTCCTCGACCTCGAGTTCAAGACGGCGCCCGGGACGAACAGCGGCGTCATCGTCTACGCTTCCGATATCAAGGACTGGATCCCGAACGCGGTCGAGATCCAGATCGCCGACGATTTCGCCGAGCAGTGGGCCAAATCGCCCGCCACCTGGCACTGCGGCGCCATCTTCGGCCACCTGGCCCCGACGAAGAGCGCCGTCAAGAAACCCGGTGAATGGAACCGCTTCACCATCACCTGCCGCGGGCCGATGATCACGGTCGTCCTCAACGGCGAAAAGGTCACCGAGATGGACATGCGCAAGTGGACATCCGCCAAGACGAACCCCGACGGCAGCGAGATCCCCGCCTGGCTCAGCAAGCCCAAGGCGCAGCTCGCGACCCGCGGCCGGATCGGCCTCCAGGGGAAGCACGCCGGCGCGCCCATCTTCTTCCGGAACATCAAGATCAAGCCGCTGAGCCTCGCCGGCTGATCAGAAGCGCCGTTGAGATCCGAACCCGCCCGGGCCCGTATCTGGGAGATCGACTTTCTCCGGGGCCTGTCCATTATCCTCATGGTCGGCTACCACCTGCTCTATGACCTGGGGCAGATGGTCGGCATCGGGTCGTTCCTCGGGTTCTCGACGGATCTTTCGACCCGGGCCTGGACAATCGCCCAGTACTTCTTCGCCGGGCTGTTCGTCGTCCTGTCCGGGATCAGCAGCACCCTGAGCCGGGGCAATGTCCGCCGGGCCCTCAAGCTGCTCGCGGTCGCTCTCCTCGTCACCGCGGCGACGTATGTCTTCGACGCCTCCTCGGCCATCCTCTTCGGCATCCTCCACTGCCTGGCGGTTTCGATCCTCGTCTACGGACTCGTGTTTGAAAAAGCCGGGGCGGCGGCCTGCGCCGCGGCGGGCGCCGCCGTCATCGGGCTCGGCTTCGTCGTCCCGGCCGCCCTCAAGGGGGTCGTCGTGCGGTTCGACTGGCTCCTGCCATTGGGGATCCACAGCCCGAACCTGAGCTCCTTCGATTACTTCCCGCTTCTGCCGTGGCTCGGGGTATTCCTCGCCGGCGCGGCCCTGGGCAAATCGGCCTATGCCGCCAAGCGGAGCCTGATCGGGAAGGCTTGGCCCGTGACCTTCGTCAACATCGCCGGCCGCCACTCTCTGCTCATCTACATCGTCCACCAGCCGGTCATCCTGGCCGTTCTGTACCTGGCGGGCCTGGTCCGCTGAGACACCGGCCCGGAAAGAATTCCGCGGCGGCGAACAGCCCGAAAGGCTCCGCTCGAGCGTGGATATGCTTTCTTAATTACGAATAAATATCCACTTTTCTTTTCGCCGGGGCTGGAAATCCCCGGGCGTTTGGCGCAATCTGGATCTTGACGCAGGAACAAGATGAGAATATTTATGCTTCGGGGCCGGCCGCCCATTGGGGGCGCTTCCGCCTATCCTCTCTCATCGCGTTCCTCGACCGGGAATAATCCCCCCCTCGGAGAGGGGGAAATCAGTCGTCAGTAGCCGCACCTTTTTTCCACCCTTTTTTTATCGATTCTGGACATGGACCTGATCTATCCCGAGGGCTATGGCGAAGCCTTATCGGGCGGAGAGAGGGAGTATCAATTCGAAAAAATAGAAAAGCGGATCGAGCGCAAGGGGATCGACCCCAAGGTCTACGAGATCTATCTCCAATTCGCCAGGAAGGGCCTGTGCCCCTCCGCGGGCTTCAGGATCGGCATCGAGAGGCTGACCCGGTACATCTGCGGCCTCCAGAGCATCGACGAGACGCGCCTGTTCGCCAAGCTGCCCGGCGTGCTCGGCCTGTAAGGCCGCCGCGGACGGTCCGGGACGAGGGCAGGTCTGAGAGGGAGTCTGTTCGGCAAGTTTCGGCGCCCGGAGGGAATTTGCTATAATCCCGGCCATGCCGGAACTCATCGGAACGGATGTCCTTTATCGCAGGTGGGAGGCCCGGCCCCGGACCGCGCCGGCCAAAGCGGCGTTCCTTCTCGTCCATGGCCTGGGAGCGCAATCCGCCCGCTGGGGGTTTCTCGCCGACTCTCTGGCCGACGCTGGCTATGCATCCTACGCCTTGGAGCTCCGTGGTTTCGGCCTGACGCCCGAGCGGCCCCGTGGTCATGTTGCTTCGCTTCGCGTCTGGGAGCGCGACGTCCTGACACTTCGAGAAAAGATCGCGGCCGAGAATCCGGGCGGAAAGATATTCCTCCTGGGCGAGAGCGTGGGCGGGCTCGTCGCCTTCAACGCCGTCTGCCGTCATCCGTCGGCGTTCGACGGGCTGGTCCTGATCTCCCCCGACTTTAAGAACGGGCTGAAATTCCCCGCTTCGGCCTACCTGACTATGGCTGGGCTCATCCTTTTCCGGCCGAAAAAAACGATCCCGATCCCTTTCACTTCGGCCATGTGCACCCGCGACGCTGCCCACCGGGAGAGTTTAGACGCCGACCCCGGCGAGCTCCGCATCGGGAGCCTGGCCTGCCTGATGAGCATAATGCGCGAGCAGAGTGCGGCCAAAAAGCTGGCCTCGACAGTCGGTCTCCCCGTCCTCTTCCTCATTTCCGGCACAGATCTCCTTGTCGATGAACGGGCCGGCCGCAAGCTGTTCGCAAAGCTCCCCGTCGCCGACAAGGCCCTTCTTGAGTACCCAGAAATGCTCCACGCCCTCTCGATCGACCTGGGCCGCGATAAGGTCTTCCGGAACATCCTGGACTGGGTGGGTCCCAGGGCCTGACATGGACCATGTTCTCGCCATCGACCAGGGCACGACCGGGACACGTGCAATAGCCTACGACCGCCGGGGCCGAGCCGCCGCCTCGGCCTACGCCGAATTCCCCCAGCGTTTCCCCAAGCCGGGCTGGGTCGAGCACGACCCCGAGGACATCTGGCAGAGCGTATATCATACTATCCAGCGCGTCCTCGCCCGCGTCCCGCCCGCCTCGATCGCCGCCGTCGGCATCACCAACCAACGCGAGACCGCTTTTCTGTGGGACCGGAAGACCGGCCGGCCCGCGGCGAACGCGATCGTCTGGCAGTGCCGCCGCACCGCGCCCCGCTGCCGCGAGCTGGCCGCCAAGCCGGGTGTGCGCGATCTCATCCGGGCCCGAACGGGACTCCCCATCGACGCCTATTTTTCGGCGACGAAACTGGAGTTCCTGCTGGCGCGGGGCGGGCAGAGACGACGCGCCGCGGCCGGCCGCCTCTGCTTCGGTACGGCCGATTCCTGGGTGCTCTGGAGCCTCACCGGCGGCCGGAGTCACGCCACCGACTTCACCAATGCCTCCCGCACGATGCTCTTCGACATCGGCAGACTGGACTGGGACCCGGAACTCCTGGATCTCTTCGGGGTCCCCCGGCCCGTCCTGCCCGAGGTTCGCCCGTCCGCGGGCCCCTTCGGACACACAGTCCGCCTCGGGAGCCTCCCGCCCGGGATCCCCATAACGGGGATCGCCGGCGACCAGCAGGCCGCACTCTTCGGCCAAGCCGGCTTCCACCCAGGTGCGATCAAGAACACCTACGGAACGGGCTGCTTTATCCTCCTCAACACCGGCCGCCGCCGGGTCGAATCGCGGCACGGGCTGATCACGACCTTGGCCTGCGGCCCTGATGGAAAACCAGCCTATGCTCTTGAGGGTGCGGTCTTCATCGCGGGGGCCGCTGTCCAGTGGCTCCGCGACCAGCTCGGCCTGTTGAAATCGACCGGTCAATCCGAGGCCATGGCCCGGGCCGTGCCGGATACAGGCGGCCTCTACTTCGTTCCGGCCTTCGTCGGCCTGGGCGCCCCCTATTGGGATCCCGATGCCAGGGGCGCCATCGTCGGCCTGACGCGCGGGTCAAACCGCAACCACGTTGTCCGGGCCGCCCTCGAGGCCATGGCTTACTCCACCAAAGACGTTCTCGACGCCATGCGCCTGGACACTGGACTGAGCCTCCGGGAGCTCCGGGTCGACGGAGGGGCGGCCGCCAACGACTTCCTCTGCGAATTCCAAGCCGGCCTCCTGGGCCTTCCCGTCGTCCGGCCGCGGGCAGTCGAAACGACGGCGCTCGGCGCGGCCTACCTGGCCGGCCTCGGCGTCGGGATCTGGACGGGCACGGCTGAGATCGAAAAGATGAGGAAAGGCGACCGGACATTTCTCCCTGAGATGACGAGATCCAGAGCTCTCGCGCTCCATGCCGGGTGGCGGGCCGCCGTCGCCCGCACCCTCTCCCGCTGAAAAGGGAGGTACTGAGTATTTCTAAGATAGCCTATTCTTGCGGCTATTGCTCGATCGATCTTATATGGGATAAGATGCCCTCGCCCGGAGAATTCATTCTATAAGAGCCGGCCAAAGCATGAAGACCGATTGGCTGCGCGTCTCATTCATCACCCAGGTTGCGTTGGCGGTCTATTTCCAGGTTGTCCAATGGGTCCCTCTTGGCAAATGGAACTATCAGCCCGGATTTGAGCCCTTGATGATTCGCGCGCTCAACCGGAACCTCGAAATTCGTGATGCTGCGGGAGTCGCCCTGTTCGCTCTGCCGGTGCTGGTTTTCTGGATCGCTCGTCTGAAAAGAACAGTCTGGCTGCTGTGGCTGGGCCTTCTCGGATATGCCGTTTGGCTCGCCCTGGAAATTCAAACGTGGTGGACCGCGTATCTTTTTGGGGCTTCAGACGCATGGCTGAAAGTCTATCAGCGGGTGTTCAGCCAATCCACCAAGATACTGCCTTCGTTCGGGCGTCATCTGGCTCCTGATGGAATGCACCTCATCCTCCAATTGCTCCTGGCGATCATCATTGTCAGCACGGCGCTGGCACTCAGGGATCTCATGCGAGCCAAAGCCCACGGCCACGGTCCGGTAGAATAAATACCCGAGCCGCCCGAGATATCGGGTTTGAGTATCAGGTTCACGCAGCCCTACGCTCTTCTTTCGCCCACCTGCTGCCGCCACATGGCGTAGTACAGCCCTTTTTGCTGCAGCAACGTTTCGTGCGAGCCGGTTTCCGTGATCTTGCCTTTTTCCAGGACGTAGATCACGTCGGCGTGCATGACGGTCGAAAGCCTGTGGGCGATCAGGATGGTGATCTGCTCCCGGCTCTCGGAGATATCCCTGATGGTGTCGGTGATGCCTTGTTCCGTCAGGGAGTCGAGGGCCGAAGTCGCTTCATCGAAGATCAACAGCCGCGGATGCCGCAGCAGGGCCCGGGCGATCGAGACGCGCTGCTTTTCGCCGCCCGAAAGCTTCATCCCCCCCTCTCCCAGGACGGTGTCGAGTCCTCGAGGAGATGCTTTCAACAGCTGTCCGCAGGCGGCCTTCTGCAGGGCATCCATGATCTCCGAATCCGCAGCCTCGGGCTTCACGAACAGCAGGTTGTCCTTGATCGTGCCGGCGAAAAGCTGCGTGTCCTGGGTGACGAACCCGATCTGCCGCCGCAGGGCGTTGTACCGGATGCAGGCCGACGGCTGGTCGTTGAAATAGATCTCGCCGCCGACCGGCCGGTATAATCCGACCAGCAATTTGACGAGCGTCGACTTGCCCGAGCCGGACGGCCCGACGAAAGCGATGGTCTCGCCCGTCCGCACCTTGAAGGATATCTCGTCGATGGCGTTGGAGACCGCCGTCCGGTGACGGAAGACGACGTCCTGGAAGCGGATGGCCTCGAGCTCGCCGATCTCAACCGGGTTTTCGGGCCGGCGCTCGACGGGCTTTTGCATCAGCTGGTCGAAAATGGAGACGGACGCCTCGACCTCCCGGTAGCTGAGGATGATGTTCCCCAGGTCCTGCAAGGGCCCGAAGATGGAAGTCGAGATGAACTGCATAGCGATCAATTCACCGGTCGTCAGGATCTTCCGGAAGATCAGCCAGAGCAGGATGAACAGGATGGACTGCTTGAGGATGCTCAGCGCGGTCCCCTGTAGAAAGGTCAGCGTCCGCACCTTCCGGACCTTCTCCATTTCCAGGGTGAATATCTTGAGGGTCTGTTCTTTGAGGCGCCGGATCTCGGGGAACGTCAGCCCCAGGCTCTTGACCAGCTCGATGTTCCGCAGCGATTCCGTGATGACGCCGGCCATCGTGTTGGTTTCCCGGTTGATGGACCGCTGGGTGGTCTTGATCTTCTTGCTGAGCAGCCCGGTGAGCGATCCCAGGACCAGTATGCCGATGATGAAAACGGGGATCAGCAGCCAGTTCTTGGTGACGGAATACCAGATCAGAAATCCGATCCCGACGATCGACGAGAACAGGATGTTAATGAACGAGTTGACGAACTGCTGCGTGTCCGTCCGCACTTTCTGCAGGACCGACAGCGTTTCGCCGCTCCGCTGCTCCTCGAATTCCTGGAAGGACAGCCGGAGGGTCTGCCTCAGGCCGTCGTTGAAGATCTGCATGCCGAACTTCTGGACGGCCAGCCGCGTCAGGTATTCCTGGAAGGACTTGGTGATCCGGGCCAACAGGGCGACGGCGATCGCCACCCCCAGCCACCACAAAACCCCCTTCACCAATTCGTGTTCGGGGCGGATGCCGGGTCGCGTGGCGTAGTCATCGATGATCTTGCCGAAGATCAGCGGGTCGACGAGGCTCAGCAACTGGCTGACTCCCGCCAGGGCCAGAGAGACGGCGATCAGCCATTGTTGGGGTCTTAAGTACTTCCAGAGGATCCTCATGGTGTATCCGGCCTCATATAGTACACCGCAAAGTCATGCACTGGAAAAGATGTTCGAGCAGACGCTTTCTTTTGACAAGGGATCCGACAGCTGACCTCGCCGTTGACCCGCCGCCGGCTCTGCGGCAGCCGAAATAGCCCTTGCCTAAAAAAGGCGTGCCCGGGCGCCGGTCTCCTGCTCCCCCGCGCCTCGGGGAGGCCCCCGGGACGCTCATTTCCCGGGCCGCCGCGAACCTTAAGAGAGACCGCCCCGGGGCTACTGGATGTCGATCGTGCCCTTGGTCCTCTCGCGGCGCTTCCGGTCCATGTCGTTCCACTTTTTCATGCAGCCCGCGTCCTGGCCCTGGACCAGCGAGCAGTCGAGGTATTCAGAAATATAGATCACGCAAGCCCGGATGGCCTTGCCCGCCGGCGTCCTCTTGAACGTGTCGCCGTTCAAAGAGACTCCCCTGAGATTGACGCCCGCGTCCAGACCTTGGCCGGTGGACTCCGCCTCGATCGTCCGGGCATCGGCGATCGCGCCGGTCGTGGTGTCGATGACCTTGATGTCGATCGCGATGTAGGACTTATCCTTCCGGCCGCCCACGCTGAGGCCCCTTTACCCGTATGCCCGCTCCGCCGCCGCGCGTTCCTTCCTCGAAGAGCCGAGACCGTGCCCGCGATGAGATACTGCGCGCCCTTGATCTTGCCGATCTTGGCCTTTGTCGCGGCGTCGATCCGGCCGCCCTCGCCCAGGTCCTGCTCGCCGAGGACGGCGTCGATCTCACTCCGCTCGAGGACCTCGAACGATCCCTGCGCTGACGAGCTCCGAGGCCAGCATATCCGAAAGCTCCCGGCCCACCGATGCGCTCCACCAGCCGGCCGAGGTGTGATTCGTGAACCTGAGGACGCCCACCCGGGGCTTTTCCTGCGCCGCCGTGGCGAACGCCGGAACGAGGACGGCGACGAGCAAAACAAGAAGTGCGGCGGTGATAACAGACTTTCTCATGGGTTCTCCTTTCTCCTGTTATGATGGAAAGATTATCTCCGGCCGCTGCCGCTGTCAAGAAAAAAAGAGGACGGTCCTATTCGGTCGCCAGCCAGACGGCTCCTCGCGATGATCCGGATAAATAGGACCGTCCCCGTTTTATCCCCGCTTTATTGGAAGAGGAGCCTGACGGTCTTGATCTCGAACGGCCGGAACGGCCTTGATATTCGAGGCGGCGTGAACTAGGATTTCAGTGCGGTGAATATTTCCGTCAGGCTCGCGGCCGTGACTTGCGCCGTCCTCGGCGCCGCGGGGCTTCTGATGCCTGCGGTCGGGGCCGGAAACAAAACGGGTCCGTGCGCTAAATCCATCGACGCCTTATTTTCGTCCCTGATAGGGCCGCAGGAACCGGGAGCGGCGGTGCTCGTCGTCGAGGGCGGCCGGGTCGTCTTCGAACGGGGGTACGGCGTCACCGACCTCCGCACGCGCCGGCCGATCGACGGCCGGACGAACTTCCGGCTGGCCTCGGTCACGAAGCAGTTCACCGCGGCGGCCGTCATGCTGCTCGTCCGCGACGGCCGGCCCGCTACGACGACACCCTCGGGGCATCTTTCCCGCTTTTCCTGAATACGGCCGGGCCGTCACCATCCGGCAGCTTCTCACCCACACCTCGGGCCTCCCCGACTACGAGGACCTGATGCCGCCCGGCGATCCCTCGGTCCCCGTCGAGAAGATCCAGATCAGCGACGCCGGTGTCCTGGATCTCTTGATGCGACAGACAGCCGGCAGGTTCCCTCCGGGGACGAACTGGGGCTACAGCAATTCCGGCTACGTCATCCTCGGGCTGGTCATCGAAAAAACTTCGGGCCAACCTTTCGGGGCCTTCCTTCGCGACCGTATCTTCTCCCCCCTGAAAATGGACCGCACGCTAGTTTACGAGCGCGGCAAGAATGAGGTGCCGGGCAGGGCCTACGGCCACACCCGGCAAGCCGGAGCCTGGCGCGAGACTGACCAGAGCCCGACTTCAGCGACACTCGGCGACGGGGGCGTCTATTCCTCCCTCTCCGACCTGGCCAGGTGGGACGAAGAGCTCCGCCGGCACCGCCTCCTCAGCGAAACCGAGATGGCGCCCGCCCTCATCCCGGTCCGCGCGACCTCCGGGACGCCTGCCGAACCCGGTGGCGCGCCCGCGGCCTACGGGTTCGGCTGGTTCCTGAACCCATGGAAAGGACGCGCCCGGATGTGGCACTCGGGCGAGACCGTCGGGTTCAGGACGGCCATCCAGCGCTTCCCCGCCGAGGGGCTGACCGTCATCATCCTGGCCAACCGCGCCGACCTCGACGCCCCCGGCCTGGCCCTGAAAACCGCCGCTATTTGGCTCGGGGAAACCGAGAGAATCGCCGGCCGGTGATTTTTTTGGTTGCTCTATTCGGCCATTCCTGACAGAATATAAGCGGCGCGTCCCGCTGGGCTGCCGGATCGAGGCGCCCCGCCGGGAAAGACGAGCGCCGGAGAGAAGTGGTTTCATGCGGTTTCACTCGATTCCGATGTCATAGGAGGCAGCAGTGAAAGAACTTGTCGAGATGATCGTCAAGGCGCTGGTGGACAACCCTGACAAGGTGAAGGTGACCCAGCTGGACGGGGAACAGAGCGCCATCCTGGAGTTGACCGTCGCGCCGGAGGACATGGGCAAGGTCATCGGCAAACAGGGAAGAAACGCCCAGGCCATCCGGACCATCCTGGGCGCCGCCGGGATGAAGCTGAAGAAACGAGTCAACCTCGAGATCCTGGAAAAGGGCTGATCCGTCGCGGACTGAATAACAGAAGAGGAGGACAGGCGACTTGGTAAAAAGCAGCAGGGCGTACAAGAGCACGAAAAGGAACAAAGAGCTCCAGCGCCTGAAAAAACGAGAGGAAAAAAGACTCCGCCGCCTGGCCAAGGGCCAGCCGGGTGAAGGCGAACCGGGCGAGGGCCAGCCGGGTGAAAGCGGACCGGCCGAAGGCGAGCCGGGAACCGGCGAGCCCGGGGCCGGCGAACCCGCGACCGGGGAATAACCGGCGGCCTTCCCGGCAGGGGCGCGGGAGTTCAGTAAGTATCCTTCAGGGTCATGACCTTCAGCGTCTGTCTGAAGGCGTCCGCGCTGACCGCTCCGTCGGAGAGGAAAGTCACGTCCTGGCTCCTTCCCGGGATCAGGTCGAAGAAATTGTCTGAGAACCGCCCCTTCAACCCCGGCGCGGAGAGATAAACGTTCTTGGCCAGCCGCGCGGCCGTCAGCCGCACGACGGTCTTTCCTCCCTCGCTGAGGACTTCGGTCAGGATCCCCGGATCGGCCAGCTCGACGCGCTTGAGCTCGGAGAAATGATAAGTGTTCCGGCTGAGCGTTTCGTCTCCCTTCCTTAGCTCGGCGGCGAAGTAGATCTCTTCGGGCGCTTGCCCCTGCCGCAGCTCCTCCAGGGGCTTGCTCAGCACCACCCGGCTCGACCGCGGGTCGAGCCGCACCGACGTCTTCCCTTCCTGGAGCGTCTTCCCATCGTAAGAATAGACTCCCACCACGAGCTCGGCGTCGATCGACTGGCCGAAGTCGGAAACGGCGAAAACCCTGAGCGTCTGGTCGTCATCGACCGGCGCCAGGAGAACCGGGCTGAAGAACCGCCGGGCGTAGTATTGGAGCGCCTTCCAGCCGCCGCCGTAATCCAGGCCCGAGCACGATGTCGCCGGCCAGCAGTCGTCGACCTGCCAGTACAGGGCGCCCATGACCCGGGGCATCTGGCTCCGGAAGTGCTCGACCGCCGTTTTCATGGCTTCGGCCTGCAATACCTCGCTCAGCCAGAGGAGCGAGGGGAAGTCCCTGGCCAGGCGGTAGTGGTCGAGAAGATACGAGAGGATAAGCCGGTTCCCCTCGGGGTTCTTCTGGTGCTTCTCCATGACGGGCGAGGCGATGTTCCAGTCCTCGGGCTTGGCGAACGTCCGGACGGTCTCGAGGGGCGGGAATGACGGGAACCCGAACTCGCTGAAGAACCGGTGGAGCTTTTTCCGGTATTCGGCGAACGGCTCCCGGCCGCGCCAGACCCCCCATTCGTGCGTGTCGCCCGACTGATCCGAGCGTGGGTCGCCGGTCAGCCCGGAGCGGGGCGAGCTCGCCCAGTAGGACCGTCGCGGGTCGAGCGTCTCCACCGCCCGGGGAAGCATCTCGTTGAAGACCTTTTCGTAATCGCTCCAGGCCTCGGCCGGGAGCTTGTCCTTCCAGCCCCGGTGGAACCAGCCCTCTTCGCCCTCACTGTTGCCGCACCAAAGGCCGATCGAGGGGTGGTGACGAAGGTCCTTGATGATACCCGTCGCCTCCGCCCGGACGTTGTCGAGGAAGGCGGGGTCGCCCGGGACCAGGCCGTCGGCGAACATGAAATCCTGCCAGACCACGAGCCCGAGCTCGTCACAAAGGTCGTAGAAATCCGGGGACTCGTAGATGCCGCCGCCCCAGACGCGGAGCATGTTCATATTGGCCGCGGCGCAATCCCGGAGCAGCGTCTCGTATTTCGCCCGGGTCACGCGGGACGGGAAGGCATCGGCCGGGACCCAGTTGCCGCCCTTGGCGAAAAACGGGAGGCCGTTCACAACGAACCGGAAGCTCTGGCCCCACTCGTCGTCCACCTGCTCGAGGACCATGGTCCGGAACCCGATCCGCTTCTCGAGAGAGTCCAGCACCCGGCCTCTCTGGTAGAGCTCGATCGTAACGGTATAGAGGTTCTGCGGGCCCAGGCCGGCCGGCCACCAGAGCTGGGGGTCGACAATCCGGAACGTCTTATCGCTCGTGTTTTCACCGGTCTCGAGGTCGGCCATCTCGCTGTAGGTGAAGGAATCTTTGCCCGTGAAGGTCGTCTTGATGGCGATGGTGTGGCCCCTGTCGGCCAGGACCTGGATCTTCGTCCGGATCAGCACGTTGTTCATCTGGATAAAGTCCTGGCTGATCTCCACCTCGCCGATCCGGGCGATGTCCCAGGCCTCGATGGCGATCGGGCGCCAGATGCCCGACGTGACGAGCCGGGGGGCCCAATCCCGCCCGAACTGATAGGCCGCTTTCCGAACCTGCGGGCAGTCGCCGGGGAGCTTGTAGGGGAGCTTCGCCGCGAGGGCCTGGGCCCCCGCGACCGGTGAATCGAACCGGATGACGATCTCGTTGCTGCCGGCGTGAACGAGCGCCTTGATGTCGAACCGCCAGCGGCGGAACATGTTGTCCGTCTGGGCGACTTTTTGCCCGTTGAGGAAGATCGTCGCGAGCGTATCGAGGCCCTCGGCCACGAGCTCGATGCGGCTCTTTCCCAGGGCGGCGGAGGTCAGCTTGAATTCGCGCCGGTACTCCCAGTCCGCGGTCTCGATCCACTGGACGCGGGGCTCGTTGTCCCCGGTGAAGGGATCGGGGATGATGCCCGCGGCCGCCAGGTCGAGATGCACGCAGCCCGGGACGCGGGCCGGGTGCCACTTGTCGAGGCTGGCCTGGCGGAACTGCCAGTCGCCGTCGAGGGACTGCCGGATGAGGGCGGGGGTCTCAGAGAACAGGGACAGCGGGACGAGCGCCAGCCAGAACAAGGCCAGCGCCGCCGCCGCGGATCTCGCCGCCGGCCGGCCGCCGAGCCGTCTCGCCCGACGCGAACACGCCATCTGAGCCTCCCGTTCCCGTCATTCTCACCCCGAATAACATATTCGAAAACGGCCCGCTTGTCATCCCCGTCTTTTGGGGGGCGGCGAATTCATATATAATAGGTCGGAAAAATCGACTCCAAGGATACCAAGGATAGGCCATGGAAATCATCATCAAGCCCGATTACGACGCCGTCTGCGAAGAGACGGCGCTGCTGGTTCAGCAGGCCTGGCGAAAGAAAAGGAACCTGGTCTTGGGCCTGCCGACCGGAAACACGCCCCTCGGCCTGTACGCCCGACTGACGGACCTATTTGGGCGGGGCGAGATCGACTTCTCGGAGGTCGTGACCTTCAACCTCGACGAGTACCTCGGGCTCGACGAGAACCATCCCCAGAGTTTCGCGCGCTACATGAACGAGCACCTCTTCCGGCGCGTCAACGTCAAGAAAGAAAATACCCACGTCCTCTCGGGGACGCCGGCGGACGTCGAAGAGCACTGCCGGCAGTACGAAAGCCAGATCCGGAACTCGGGCGGAATCGACCTCCAGATCCTGGGGATCGGGCACGACGGTCACATCGCCTACGACGTGCCGAGCTCGTCGCTCGTCTCCCGGACTCGGCTCCTGACCCTGACCCGCGAGGTCGTCAAGACCAACGCGCCCTATTATGAGAAGGAGTCCGACGTGCCGAGATTCTGCCTGACGATGGGCGTCGGGACTATTCTCGAGGCCAAGACCGTCATCCTGATGGCCTCGGGCCGCGACAAGGCTGCCATCACGGCCAAGGCGATCGAGGGCCCGGTTACGGCGTCCGTGCCCGCCTCGGCGCTCCAGCTCCATCCGCGGGTGAAATTCATCCTCGACGAGAACGCGGCCTCCGAGCTTTCGAACATCGATTACTACCGCTGGACGGCCGAGAACAAGCCCGCAGCGGAGGAGTGGCTGGCGAGGAAAGCGACCTGAGCGGGGATTTGACCCGGGCCGCGTGTTCCGGCCGATCGATACTCTGAGCAGGCCAAGGGCACAATGACTGAGCAGGACCAAGGTATGAAGAAAGAACGGCGGTCGGCGGCCTCGGTCGGGGGGCTCCTGGCTTTTGTGATCTGTGCCGGGATCCTCGCGGCCGATGATACCCATGCCAAAGCTCCGAAGCTGACGGTCCGGGTCGGGAGCTGGCTGGCCGTCGGCCCGCTGGCCTCCCCCCTGCCCGCTTTCGGGGGCGCCGGGGACAAGCCGTTCGGAGCCTCCGATCTCCTCAAGTTCGAGCCCGCGGAGGTGGGCGCACTCCGGCCCAAGGACGGCGGCGCGTTTCTGTGGGCGGACGGGACGAAAACCGCGTGGCGAACGCTCGCGGCCGGCGACCAGGGGATCGAGATCACGCCCGCGGGCGCGGCTGTCGAGACGGCCTACCTTGCGGCGTTCATCGATGCCTCGAGATGGCTGCCCGCCCGCATCTCATTCACGGCGGCGCAGCCGTTCCAGGCGTACCTCGACGGCCGGCTGATCGCGACGAAGAGCAACGCCACCAAGGCGGACGACGCGGCGGCAGGGGCTGCTGCGGCTTCAGGCGCGGACCGAAGCGTGTCCGCCGACCTCAAGCTCGAGACCGGGGAGCATCTTCTTGTCATCAAGTCTATTTACGAAAGTTCGGCCGGCGCGCCGTGGTCGATGAGCGCCGCCCTCGAAGTGGATGAGAAATTCGGGGCCGGGTCCCTGACTCTCCCGGCCGCGAGAGACGAGGAAAAGATGTCGGTCGGGCTCCTTCTCGACGGCCCCAAGCTCTCGCGGGCAGCCATTTCCCCGGACGGCGCTTATATCGCGCTTTCTCTCCGGCAGACCCTCCCGCCCTCGGATGAATCCGAAAGCTGGGCCGAGATCTACCGGGCCGAGGACGGAAAGCTGGTCCGCTCCGTGCGCTGGCCGGGTTCGACCGGGTCCGTCGAGTGGACTGGGGACGGCCAAAAGTTCTCGACACGAACGACCGATAAGTCGGGCGGGACGGTCTGGCTCGGGGACCTCGCCGACGGCAGCCTGAAACCGGTTCTGGAGAAGATCCCGAAGCTGGGCGGCCACACCTGGGCTCATGACGGGTCGTTCCTTGTCTACGAGATCTCGGAGGACGCCCCCAAGGACGTCGACGGGGTCAAGCGGCTCCGTAACCTGGCCGACCGCGAGCCGGGGTTCCGCAGCCGCTCGTCCCTCTACCGGCTGACCCTCTCCGGGGAAACCCGGCAGAGGCTGACGGCGGGGGAGCTATCGACGCGCATCGAAGACATCAGCCCGGATAACAGGAAGCTCCTCGTGTCGCGAACGATCCTGGACCCGACGGTCAGGCCCTACGCGCAGACGGAGCTTTCGGTCCTCGACCTCAAAACGCTCGAGACAAGGGTCCTCTGGAAAGGGAGCTGGCTCAATTCCGCCCTCTGGTCTCCCGACGGAAAGTCGCTCCTCATGCTGGGCGGCCCTTCGCTTTTCGGCGGGCTGGGCGTCAAGGTCAAGAAGGGAATGATCCCCAACGAGTACGACTCCCAGGCCTACCTCTTCGACCTCGAGACGAGCCAGGCGACCGCCCTGACCCGCGACTTCGACCCGAGCATCGACCGGGCCGATTTCGGGCCGGTTGGCGATGTCATCTATTTTCTGACGACGGACGGAGCCAGCCGGCATCTCTATCGCTACAAACTTGGCGACAAGAGCTTCACTCTTATTCCCTGCGGGACGGACGTCGTCGAGCAGCTGAGCATCGCCCGGACCGGCCGGTCCGCCGCCGCCATCGCCTCCCAGCCCAACGAACCTCCGAGAGCTTACGCCGTCAGCCTCGACTCGGGGTCGCTGCGCCTGCTCAAAGATACGCAGGCGGAAATCGGCGTTACGCTCGAACCCGGGAAAATCGAGCCCTGGAGCTTCAAGAACAAGCGTGGGACCGTCATCGAGGGTTCGGTCTATTATCCGCCCCGGTTCGACCCCGCCCGAAAATACCCGTGCATCGTCAACTATTACGGAGGCACGACGCCGACCACGAACTCGTTCGGCGGCCGCTATCCCAAGGAGCTGTGGGCCGCCCTGGACTATGTCGTCTACGTCCTTCAGCCCAGCGGGGCGACCGGTTTCGGGCAGGATTTCTCGGCCTTCCACGTCAATGACTGGGGAAAGGTCGTGGCCGACGAGATCATCGACGGCGTCAAGAAGTTCCTGGCCGCGCACCCCTTCGTCGATGCCCGCCGGGTGGGCGGCATCGGCGCTTCCTACGGCGGGTTCATGACGGAGCTTCTACTCACGAAAACGGACATCTTCGCGGCCGGCGTTTCCCATGCCGGGATCAGCGACATCGCGAGCTACTGGGGCGACGGCTACTGGGGCTATTCCTACAGCGCAGCGGCCACGGCCGGGAGCTTCCCCTGGAACAGGCCGGACATCTATGTCGGCCAGAGCCCGCTCTACAGCGCCGACAAGATCACGACGCCCCTGCTCCTCCTCCACGGCTCGGCCGACACCAACGTCCCCCCCGGCGAGAGCTTCCAGCTCTACACGGCCCTCAAGCTCCTGGGCCGCGAAGTGGAGTTCGTGGAGATCCTGGACCAGGATCACCACATCCTGAGCTACGGCAGGCGCATCGTCTGGATGAAGACGATCCTGTCCTGGTTCGACTGGCGGCTCAAGGGGCAGGCCGACTGGTGGAACGACCTCTATCCCCAAAAATAAGAATCATCTCCGAGCCGATGCCGGATTTCGGCGACGACAGGGGCGGCTGGCGCCGGGGGTGAAACGCGGCAGGACCGGCCTTAACGGCCCAAACGAGGGCGGCCGGCGTTGGTTGACTAATCTTCGCGGCGTTGCTATCTTCTTCTCAAGGCGCAGAAAAGTGGAATAAAAGCCCGTGGATTGCCCTAAGTGTCGCTCTGATAATCCTGCGGGGGCGGTCTTCTGCAACACGTGCGGGTCTCCGCTTCCCTCCTCTCCGGAATTCTCCATCTCCACGACGGAAACGTTCAGTCTGCCTCAACTCGGCCTGACCCGCGGGACGGTCTTTGCCGGCCGTTACGAAATCATCGAGGAGCTGGGCCGGGGCGGCATGGGGACTGTCTATCGAGCCGAAGACAAGAAGATCGGTGAACACGTCGCCATCAAACTTGTTAATCCTGAGATCTCCTCGAACCGAAAGATCATCGAAAGATTCAGGCAGGAGCTGATCATCGCCCGGAAGATCACCCATCGCAGCGTTTGCCGCATGCATGACCTGGGCGAGGCCGGCGGCGTCCACTTCATCACCATGGAATATGTCGCCGGCGAGGACCTCAAGAGCCTGATTAAGAGAATAGGCCAGCTGCCTCCGGCCAAAGCGCTCGCCATCGCCGGACAAGTCGCGGAGGGACTGGCCGAGGCACATCGGCTGGGCGTTGTCCACCGCGACCTCAAGCCCGGCAACATCATGATCGACCGCGAGGGAAATGCCAAGATCATGGACTTCGGGATCGCCCGTTCGCTCAAAACGGAGGCCGCCACCGGGACCGGGTTCATCATCGGCACCCCCGACTACATGTCCCCCGAGCAGGCGGAAGCGAAACACGTGGACGGGCGCTCGGACATCTATTCTCTGGGTGTCATCCTTTATGAGATGGTCACGGGCAGGGTTCCTTTCGAGGGTGAGACGCCGCTCAGCGTCGCCATGAAGCACAAGGGCGAAAGGCCCAAAGACCCAAGAGAATGGAATCCGCAATTGCCCTCGGCCATCAGCCGGCTGATCCTCCGGTGTCTGGAAAAAGACAAGGAGAAGAGATTTCAGACAGCCGATGAACTGGGCCTGGAGATCGACGCCGTAAAGAAGGGACTTCCGTCGGCCGAAAGCGCCAAGCCCAAGAGAACACCGCTGACCTCCAGACAGATCACGGTGACATTCGGGATGAAGAAACTCTTGATCCCCGCCCTCGCCGCGGTCGCGGTCGCCGTCCTCGGGTTCGCGCTCTGGCGCGCCGTATTCAAGAGAAAACCCATCGAGCGGTCCGTCGCGGTCATCACTTTTCAAAACCAGACCGGGAACCGGGACTACGATTATCTCCAGAAGGCGATTCCCAATCTTCTGATCACCAGCCTGGAGCAATCGAAGTATCTCCACGTCACCACCTTCGAGCGGCTGGCCGACCTCCTCAGGCAGATGGGGAAGGAGAACGTCGAGGTCATCGACAGTGAGCTGGGCTTTGAGCTGTGCAGGAAAGATAGCGTCGACGCCCTGGTGCTGGGAAGCTATGTCAAGGCCGGCGAGACGTTCGCCACGGACGCTAAGATTTTTGATGTCAAAACGAGGAAATTGCTGGCCAGTGTCACCGCCCGAGGGGAAGGCGCCGAGAACATCCTGAACAAGCAGATCGGGCAGCTGACCCGGGAAATCTCCCGCGGAGTCGGTCTTTCCAAGAAGGCCGTCGAAGAGGCGAGGCCCCAGATCGCGGAGACCCAGACCTCATCCCTTGAGGCCTACAGGCATTTCCTCCAGGGGCGCGAAGATCTGGACAAGCGTTACCTCGACGATGCTCTTAAGAACCTGGAGAGAGCTGTTGACCTCGACCCCCAATTTGCCGTCGCCTATCTCTACCTCTCAAGGCTCTATCGGAATATGGCGAATTCTCAGCTGGCCGCCGCGGCTCTAGAAAAGGCCCGGAGTCTCTCCGACAAAGCTACCGAAAAAGAGCGGCTGTACATCGAGGCGGCCTACGCCGGGAGAGTGGAGAAAGACGCCGGGAAGGAAGTCGCCGTCCTCCAGGAAATCGCCGCCAAGTATCCCCGGGAAAAAGAGGTCCACAGTTTGCTGTTCTCGGCTTATAAGCAGAAGAAGATGTACCCCGACGCGATCGCCGAAATGAATAAAGCCCTCGCCCTTGATCCCCTCTGGGCGGCCGCCCTCAATCAACTGGGTTACTTGTACCTGGAGAGGGACGACCTCGGCCAGGCGGGAGAATACCTGAAGAGGGCCGTCTCGGCCGCGCCGGAGGACGCCAACCCCTTGGATTCGTTGGGAGAGTATTACTTCCGCGCCGGCCAGCTGGATGAGGCGGTCGCGCAATACCAAAAAGCCTTGCGGATCAAGCCGGATTTCGGGTCCGAAGATACGATCGCCTACATTTATGCCGTCAAGGGAGATTATGGGGAGGCCATGACCTGGCTGGACCGGTTCATTCTCGCAACCCCCGCCAAAAGCTGGCAGAGCAGCGGCACCTGGTGGAAAGGGATTTATAACTATGTCCTTGGCAAAAGAGAGCAGGCCGCGGCGGATGTGGAGCGGGCCGGACAGGCCTGGAAATCGATCGGAGTCAAGGAGCGCGTCGCCCTGGCCGAGCTCGTCCAAGCCCATTTCGCGTGCGGCCGGGGAGACTATGATGAAGCTCTCCAAGCTGTTTTCGGAATATCAGAGGGATGTCAAGGAGGCCGCGCCCAAATCCGACAGGCTGGATACGATCGAGAACGGTCTTTGGCTGGGGCTATTGGAATGGAAACAAGGCCGGCTGGAAGCGGCCGACCAAAGGCTCGGTCATGTCCGCTCGCTCTTTTCCGGACTGCCGGGTGAAATGGGACAAGTGGCCGTTCAGCTGCAGAAGAACGCCAGAATTCTCCAGGCCGAGATTTGGATTTCCGAGGGGAGGGCGGTCGAGGCCGTCTCCTTCCTGGAAAAAGAGTTCAGTTTGGATATTCCCATCATCACCCCAGGGACTTATCCCCGGGTTTTCACCTTATATAACTTTCCATTGGACCAGGACGTCCTGGCGCGGGCCTATCAGAAGATGGGGAACCTGGACAAGGCCATCGGGGAGTATCAAAAGCTCCTCACCTTCGACCCGGCGAGCCAGGACCGCCGGCTGCATAATCCCGTCTATCATTATCGTCTGGCCAAATTATACGAGCAGAAAGGATCGAGGGAAGAAGCGAAAAAAGAGTACGCGCGATTCCTCGAACTGTGGAAAGACGCGGACCCCGGCCTTGCTGAACTGGTCGATGCGAAAAAGCGGTTCGCTCAATTATGATGGTGCCTTGGCGACCGGCCCAATTTGACAGCCGTGCGCATCATGTCCTATCATCTTCGATGACGGCACAAGGCTGATGAGCGCCCGAGCAGCCATCACGCCGGCCCCTCGCAGAGCGAATTTTTCACCCCGGGAGATTCTTCGGCTGTCAGACTACCCGGAAAAGGAGTGAAAACGATGATCGTCACCACCAAGAAACTGTTCGAGCCCGCCTACGGCAAGTACGCCATCGGCGCCTACAACATCAACAACCTGGAGCAGACCATGGGCCTGTTCCGCGGCTGCGTGGACAGCCAGGCGCCGTTCATCATCCAGATCAGCAAGGGCGCGCGCTCCTACACCGACAAGCGCATGCTCGAGGCCATGATCCGCACCGCCGACGAGATCTTCCCGGAGGCCATCTTCGCCGTCCACCTCGACCACGGCGACGAGGAGACCTGCATGGACTGCATCGAGAGCGGCTTCTACAGCTCGGTGATGATCGACGCCAGCCACGAGCCGTTCGAGAAGAACATCGAGATCACCAAGCGCGTGGTCGACGCGGCGCACGCCAAGGGGCATCGTGGTCGAGGCCGAGCTGGGCCAGCTGGGCGGCGTCGAAGAGCACGTCAAGGTCGACGAGGCCAACGCCAAGCTGACCGACCCGGACCAGGCGAAGGACTTCGTCGAGCCGATCGGGCTGCGACTCGCTGGCCTGCGCCATCGGCACCAGCCACGGCGCGTTCAAGTTCACCGGCACGCAGGGCCTGCACTTCGACGTGCTGGCCGAGATCCAGAAGCGGCTGCCCGGCTTCCCGCTGGTGATGCACGGCTCGCAGCTCGGTGCCGCAGGAAGAAGTGGCCCGCATCAACGCGGCCGGCGGCAAGCTGAAGGGCGCCAAGGGCGTGGACGACAATCAGTTCAAGCGCGCCGCCGAGCTGGGCGTCACCAAGATCAACATCGACACCGACGGCCGCCTGGTCTGGACCCGCGTCCACCGCGAGTACTTCCGCGACCATCCCGAGAACTTCGACCTGCGCCCGATCGGCAAGGTCTTCATGGCCGAATACGCCAAGTTCATCGCCGCCAAGAACGAGAAGCTCGGCAGCGCCGGCCAGATCCCGGCCGTCCGGCAGATTCTGGGAATGTAATCGCTGGCGGCCGCGAACCGCTCCGGACGGAACTCCCGCGCGTAGAACCGGCGCTCGAGCACTCCTCGGCATGGGGGAATGAGGTGGGAACGGGACTCGGGGTCACATTCCGGGGATTCGGGGACATGTTCCGAATTCTCCTGAATTCGGTACGTGTCCCCAGTTTCTAATCAGTCCGGGTTGTCCTCGCTGATCCGCGTCCAAGCGCCGTTCCACATCCAGAGACCCGAGGTACCGAAGTCGGCCAGGATCTCTTTCGCCCCGTCGCCGTTCGTATCGGCCGACAGCAGGTATTCGGGATCCATGGCTGAGATCTGCGACCATGGGCCATTGTTCCAAACCCATATGCCGGCGGACCCAAGGTCTACGACGATCTCGTCTCCCCCATCCCCGGTCACGTCGGCGCTGATCAGGTGATCGGGGTTCGCCCCCGTGAGCTGAGTCCATTGAAGATCATCCCGCAGCCACAACCCCATAGCGCCAAAGTCCCCGACAACCTCGTCGATGCCATCGGCATTGGTATCCGCCGCGATGACAAAGTCAGCGTTCACCCCGGTCAAGTTCGCCCAGGCGCCATAGGTTGATAATGGAGATATATCATACGCCCAGAGGCCGAGCGCCCCAAAATCGCAGATCAGCCGTTCCGCGCCGGACAACAGCCTTCCCGTCGCCAGTTGATCCGGATTCTCTCCACTGAGCTGCATGGGGGGCGCATTATTATAGGGGAGGCCTCCTGTTCGCCATAAACCCAGGTCCCCAAAATCCGCGATGTGCCATTCACTGTAAGGTCCGTCGATTCCCGCCGCGATAATCCCCTCGGCGTCCGATCCGCTCTTGATCTCCCAGCCCTGTTGGGTAGTCCATTGCCATAATCCGATTACGCCAAAATCGCAGACAAAAGCCGGGCTAGGGGCGCTCCCGCTGCCGAAAGCCAAGGCGCTCATCATGGCTTCGGCATTAGCGGTGCTGAACAAAGACCAAGTTCTGCCATTGCTATCCCAGCCCCATAGGCCGAGGGGTCCCAGATCGGCCAGGAGGTCTATTCCGTTCCAGAGATTGACGGCCAAGAGACCCTCCGGGTTTTCCGGGGCCAACTGCGTCCAGTTGCCTTGATCGTAGAGCCAGATCCCGGCCGTTCCAAAATCGACTGCGACCTCATCTTTGAGGTCATGGTCAAGATCCCCCACGGCGTGCGAGGGAATCCAGCAGACCTTGGCCACGAAGGCGTCTTCAAACCGGTTTGTGTCATTATAGGTCAGGTCCGGTCCGACGGTAGCAGGGAAGGTCGCTTCCGTAGAAGATGTTATCCCTGTCACATAGGCGTTGGCCGACCCGTCCACGGCAATCCCAAGGCCATGGTCGGAGCTGGAGCCCCCGATATACCCGCAGTAGACAAGCGCTGTGCCCGCGGCCTTGACTTTGGCCACAAAAGCATCGGTGCCGCCGTTCAAGCTCAGGTCCGGCCCCACCGTCACTGGGAAGGTGGCTTCGGTAGAATCTGTCGACCCAGTCACATAGGCGTTACCCGACTTATCCACGGCGATCCCTCCGCCATAATCGTCGTAGGACCCGCCGACATAGCCACAGTAGACGAGCTCTGTCCCTGCGGCATTAACCTTGGCTACGAAGGCGTCATTAAATCCGCGATGAACCAGCCCCGGCCCCGCGATAACAGGGAAGGTCGCCTCGGTGGAATAGGTCGAACCCGTCACATAAGCGCATCCCGACTCGTCCACGGCAATCCCCTTGCCATTGTCTGAGCCAGAACCGCCGATGTAACCGCAGTAAACAAAAGCCGATCCAGAGGCGTTAACCTTGGCCACAAAAGCATCGTAGCCGCCGTTTAAGCTCAGGTCCGGCCCCACCGTCACAGGGAAGGCGTCAACAACAGAAGGGAAGGTATATCCCGTCACATAAGCATTGCCTGCTCCGTCTACGGCAATCCCGCGGCCAGCGTCCACGCCAAAACCGCCGATATAGCCGCAGTAGACCAGCCCCGATCCCGCCGCGTTGACCTTGGCCACAAAAGCGTCACCGTAGTAGCCCAGTCCGTTGAAAGTCAGGTCGGGCCCTCCGACGACCGGAAAGGTCGCCTCAGGAGATTTCGTCGAGCCTATGATATAGGCGTTCCCCGACCCGTCTATGGCAATCCCGGCGCCATCGTCTTCATTAGAGCCCCCTACATACCCGCAATAGACCAGCGCCGTACCCGCGGCGTTGACCTTGGCAACAAAGGCATCATCGCTTCCGTTGAAGCTCATATCAGGTCCCATGATCACAGGAAACGTCGCTTCGGAAGAAAGGGTTTTTCCAGTGATATAAGCGTTGCCAAGCACGTCCACAGCGATCCCGTAGCCTCCGTCCCACGCAGAGCCGCCGATAAAACCGCAATAAAGCAGGGCCGTCCCCGCCGCATTGACTTTGGCAACAAAGGTGTCGCTGTAGTCACCATTGTAGGTAAGGTCCGGTCCCGCAGTCACCGGAAACGTCGCTTCAGAGGAGGAGTATTTCCAGTAACATAGGCGTTGCCGTTCGTGTCCACAGCGATCCCATAGCCTGCGTCATACGTGGAGCCGCCGATAAAGCCGCAATAGACGAGAACGGCGGGGTCGAGGACGAGCGTCTGAGAGTGATCGTAGTCGCCGACCTGGAAACCATAGGCCATGACGCTTGTCCTTGAATCTTCCCTCGGGTTTTTTTCGCCTCGATGGGGCGGGCCCGGGGCTTCAAGCCGATAGGCTAAAGCCACGGCGTTTCGCTTGCCTTCGATGTCCTGATAGGCCGCCGGCACATCATCCTGAAAGCTGCCCACCGGGGTTGAGACGGTCAGACGGCCCGCATCATCGACCGACAGGGTGTCCGCGCCGCGATAGGCCAAGCGGACCTTGGACGGGTCGGCGCCTGGGTGAACCACGAACTCATACTTCAGCCGGTTGACCGTTCCCTGGTAGACAAGATCAATCCCGGGCCAAAGATCGCGATAGACGAGTCTCGAATAAGTCGGCAGCCCGGCCTTCCAGTCTTTTTGTTTGCCCCTAAAATACGAAACCACCGCGCCGGTCTCGTCCTCCCCGACGGGCTTGACGCCCTTCGACGCGCCCACGAAATCGAGCTTCACCGCCCAGCGTTCAGGCGCCGTTTCCTGAGATCGATCAGGTTCAGATCCCTTCGAGAGCTCGAGCTTCGCTCCTTCGCCCGGGGCCGGCCTGCTCAGCGCGATGGTGATGCCATCAGGGGTGAAATAAAGGCTCTTATCTTTCCCCTGGACATAAAACGCAACTTGCTTATCCGTCTGGCCTCGGTTGGGGACGAAATAGACCGGCATTTTTCCATAGTCGGGATCACGGTTGAGGCTGGGTTGATTAAACGAGCCAAGTCTTTGGTGAGGTTCTTCTGCCCCTCTGCCTTTCCCCCTGTGGCAGCAATAAAAAAAACGGTCAGAGAGACTCCAACTACAGTCCTTAGAAGTTGTTTCATTTGTAATACCCCTTGGGTCTCTGGATAAGTTCAAGGCTATTACGATCCAAATAGCGATGTCAACTCCGATCGCCGGTCTTGGCGTCTCCTGAACTTGTCATCCGCTCCGAACAAACCTGGTTCATCACCCCACTTCTTGACATAATGATACTATAGTTGTATCATTAAGGTCAGAGAAAGTGATGAGACTCCTGAACCGGGACACCGATTACGCGGTCCGGGCGCTTCTCCGGGTGGCCGGCAACGGTGACGCCAACGGAAAAACCCCGGTTTCCAAGCTCTCCCGAGAGATGCACGTCCCCTACCCCTTCCTACGCAAGATCTTCCAAACCCTCCAGAAGGAGGGCGTCGTCCTTTCTAGCAGGGGGAAAGGCGGAGGGTTCGTCTTGGCCACCCCCGGCAAAATCCATCTGACCCGGCTGATGGAGATCTTCCAGGGCCCCCTCGAGCTCAGCCACTGCCTGTACGGCGAGGAGTTGTGCACCGACATCAGGACCTGCCCGCTTCGCGGCCGGATCCTGGCTCTCGAAAAAGCCCTTATCCGCGATATCAAGTCCGTAACATTACAGACACTTCTCAACGAAAGGAGAAAAACCCGATGAATTCCCCGAAAACAAACGCCGCGACAGGTCCGGGCGGTGAGAAGAAGGCCGAGCTGAAGTCCCTGCTCCAGAAGCTCAAAGCCGGCCATGTCTCGCCGGAAACCAAAGCCAAGGCCAAGGCGTTCTTCGCGTCCGTGGACGCCCAGACGATCGGGCTTCTCGAGCAGGAGCTCATTCAGGAGGGCATTTCCCACGACGAGGTCCGGGCCAGCCTATGCGATATCCATCTCGATGTCATGAAGGACTCCCTGCTGGAGCAACGGAAAAGTGTCGCCGCCCCCCACCCCATTCACACCCTGATGGAAGAGCATCGGTGTTCATCCAGGACTACCTGCGCCGGCTGGCCGGGATCGTGGAGAAGCTGAGGGGTATCGACAGCTTCGAGGGTTTCGCGTCACACCTCGAAGAGCTCCAGGATATCGCCCAACATCTCGTGGAAGCCGAAAGCCATCATCAGCGGGAGGAAGCCGCTCTCTTTCCCTGTCCTCGAAGCCCACGGGATCGTCGAGCCGCCCCCGGATCATGAAGCTCGATCATGGGGAGCTCCGGAAGCGCAAGAAAGCGCTGCTCGAAATCGCCTCCCGGGAAGAAAAATCGGATTTTGCGGCGTTCAAGAAGAAAGTCATCGAGCTCGGTGACTATATCGCGCACGAACT